>CANMCD010000114.1 GCA_947496185.1 uncultured Tenacibaculum sp. | reverse complement strand
TACGATGTCACCTTTGATGTTACCACAGGGGATGTTACGGCCATCGGAGGCAGTGATTATACAGTTCAGTCAGGAGTTAGTTATACAATTCCAGCCGGAAGTACTACAGTTACCATTCCAATTATTACGATTGATGATAGTGATTACGAGCCGACGGATGAGACCTATAGTGTTACGCTAAGTAATGTTTTAATCGGTTC
>CANMCD010000113.1 GCA_947496185.1 uncultured Tenacibaculum sp. | reverse complement strand
GATAATACATTCTCAATCTCTCCGAGTTCTATACGATGCCCTCGAATCTTTACCTGATCATCCTTTCTCCCTACAAACTCTAACGTTCCATCTGGTAACCATCTTCCTAAGTCTCCTGTTTTGTAAAAACGCCCTTCTCCTGTAATAGGATTGATCATGAACTTCTCAGCGGTTAATTCTGGTTGGTTTACATAACCACG
>CANMCD010000112.1 GCA_947496185.1 uncultured Tenacibaculum sp. | reverse complement strand
AGTGTTATACCAACCGATAGTGATGGTGATAGTACACCAGACTTCCAAGAAGTAGATAGTGATAACGATGGTTTATCTGATCTAGTAGAAGCTGGAAGCAATGCAGCCTTGGATGCAGATAATAACGGGGTGATTGATACCCTAACGGATACGGATGGTGATGGTATTGCCGATAGTGTTGATCCTGATAATGGAGGAAC
>CANMCD010000111.1 GCA_947496185.1 uncultured Tenacibaculum sp. | reverse complement strand
GATAATACATTCTCAATCTCTCCGAGTTCTATACGATGCCCTCGAATCTTTACCTGATCATCCTTTCTCCCTACAAATTCTAACGTTCCATCTGGCAACCATCTTCCTAAGTCTCCTGTTTTATAAAAACGCCCTTCTCCTGTAATAGGATTGATCATGAACTTCTCAGCGGTTAATTCTGGTTGGTTTACATAACCACG
>CANMCD010000110.1 GCA_947496185.1 uncultured Tenacibaculum sp. | reverse complement strand
TTAATAGGTTCACCAACACCAGAGTCGATTACCACGACAGATTTAGTAGGTACAGGAACGATCACCGATAGTGGAGAGACCGCACCTACGATTAGTATTGATGATATTACCGTAGCAGAGGGCGCTACAGCGAACTTCACGGCTACCTTAAGTGGCACCGCCCAATACGATGTCACCTTTGATATAACCACAGGGGATGT
>CANMCD010000109.1 GCA_947496185.1 uncultured Tenacibaculum sp. | reverse complement strand
ACACCTGATGTATTAGAACCAAACAATCCAAACTTACCGGGTAGTTTAGATACCAACGGAGATGGAGTGATCGATGACCAAACCGATACGGATGGCGATGGTATTGCCGATGTAGAAGATGGATTAAACGGTTTTGGAGATGCACCAATGACCGATACGGATGGCGATGGTATTGCAGATCTTCATGATTTAGACGATGATAA
>CANMCD010000108.1 GCA_947496185.1 uncultured Tenacibaculum sp. | reverse complement strand
TGGAGCTGCCCAATACGATGTCACCTTTGATGTTACCACAGGGGATGTTACGGCCATCGGAGGCAGTGATTATACAGGTCAGTCAGGAGTGAGTTATACAATTCCAGCCGGAAGTACGACAGTTGTAATTCCAATTATTACGATTGATGATAGTGATTACGAGCCGACGGATGAGACCTATAGTGTTACCTTAAGTAATGTTTT
>CANMCD010000107.1 GCA_947496185.1 uncultured Tenacibaculum sp. | reverse complement strand
ACGATCAGTATCGATGATATTACCGTAGCAGAAGGCGCTACAGCGAACTTTACAGCTACCTTAAGTGGTACTGCTCAATACGATGTTACTTTTGATATAACCACAGGTGATGTTACTGCCATCGGAGGCAGTGATTATACAGGTCAGTCAGGAGTGAGTTATACAATTCCAGCCGGAAGTACTACGGTTACCATTCCAATAATTAC
>CANMCD010000106.1 GCA_947496185.1 uncultured Tenacibaculum sp. | reverse complement strand
ACAATGTTCTTTTTTGCTTTGTCAAAATACGGACGTAATAAAAACTCTTCACTGTTTTTTTCTTCTGAAAAGTACGTGCGTGCTTCTTGATAGCTACGGATATGGCTGCCGTGTAGATAAGCTCCTTGCAAATCTTCATATACCCAATGCGATACCTGTTGCTTAGCAATCTCTTTTAGGGCTTTTTTATCGAGCATCAAAAACAC
>CANMCD010000105.1 GCA_947496185.1 uncultured Tenacibaculum sp. | reverse complement strand
CGACAGGAGCTAATGACTGTACAACAGCGATAACGAATATAGTGATCAATGAGTTTACAGCTATTACCGTTCCAGCAACTATTGTAAGTGAGTTTGGTTGTGCCACGGCGAATATAACGACTAATGCAACTATAGAGATTCCAAATGGAACAACAGGAGGAAGTGGAACGTATGTACGCGTAGAATTTGTAGATACACAAGGAACAGG
>CANMCD010000104.1 GCA_947496185.1 uncultured Tenacibaculum sp. | reverse complement strand
GTTCCTCCATTATCAGGATCAACACTATCGGCAATACCATCACCATCCGTATCCGTTAGGGTATCAATCACCCCGTTGTTATCTGCATCCAAGGCTGCATTGCTTCCTCCTTCTACTAAATCAGATAAACCGTCGTTATCACTATCTACTTCTTGGAAGTCTGGTGTGCTATCACCATCACTATCGGTTGGTGTAACACTTCCGCCTGC
>CANMCD010000103.1 GCA_947496185.1 uncultured Tenacibaculum sp. | reverse complement strand
ATTTTATAAAACTTACGAAAAATTAATTTTTGGATATATTTGAAAATAGGGTTTAGATATTTATATCTAAACCCTATTTTTATAACTTACACACTTTTTAGGATAGTCTATAATAATTAGATTTTAAACATCTCTAATTAATAACTAATTTTTTTCTCTCACTATACCTATCCGTTTTTATAGTAACTATATAGATACCTTCTTTTATTC
>CANMCD010000102.1 GCA_947496185.1 uncultured Tenacibaculum sp. | reverse complement strand
GGATCACCGTTTTGCTCTACCGTATCTAAAATACCATCGTTATCATCGTCTAAATCATGAAGATCTGCAATACCATCGCCATCGGTATCGGTCATTGGTGCATCTCCAAAACCGTTTAATCCATCTTCTACATCGGCAATACCATCACCATCCGTATCCGTTATGGTATCAATAACCCCGTTATTATCTGCATCCAAGGCTGCATTACTTCC
>CANMCD010000101.1 GCA_947496185.1 uncultured Tenacibaculum sp. | reverse complement strand
TTTAACAATTTATCGTCAGGAAATTATGTAGTTCGTGTACAAGACGCCAATGGCTGTATTGTTACTCATAATGCGACAGTTGTTAATCCAACACCAGTAACCTTTAATTTATCAAAAGACGATATGGCATGTGATGCCACGGCAGGCGGTACTATAACGGTAAGCGCAAACGGAGGAACTTCTACATATACTTATATCTTATCACAAGGCGGTAC
>CANMCD010000100.1 GCA_947496185.1 uncultured Tenacibaculum sp. | reverse complement strand
GATACTGATGGCGATAGTAAGCTGGATAGTACTACCGATAATGATAATGACGGTATTGTAGATACGGCTGATGCAGACGATAACAATGTTACAGCAGGCGGAAGTGTTACACCAACCGATAGTGATGGTGATAGCACTCCAGACTTCCAAGAAGTAGATAGTGATAACGATGGTTTATCCGATCTAGTAGAAGGTGGAAGCAATGCAGCCTTGGA
>CANMCD010000099.1 GCA_947496185.1 uncultured Tenacibaculum sp. | reverse complement strand
TTTAACAATTTATCGTCAGGAAATTATGTAGTTCGTGTACAAGACGCCAATGGCTGTATTGTTACTCATAATGCGACTGTTGTTAATCCAACACCAGTAACCTTTAGTTTGTCAAAAGACGATATGGCATGTGATGCTACGGCAGGCGGTACTATAACGGTAAGCGCAAACGGAGGAACTTCTACATATACTTATATCTTATCACAAGGCGGTAC
>CANMCD010000098.1 GCA_947496185.1 uncultured Tenacibaculum sp. | reverse complement strand
GCTACAGCGAACTTCACGGCTACCTTAAGTGGCACCGCCCAATACGATGTCACCTTTGATATAACCACAGGGGATGTTACTGCCATCGGAGGCAGTGATTATACAGGTCAGTCAGGAGTTAGTTATACAATTCCTGCAGGTAGTACTACAGTAGCCATTCCGATTATAACGATTGATGATACAATATATGAACCAACAGATGAGACCTATAGTGTAACGCTCAGTAATGTT
>CANMCD010000097.1 GCA_947496185.1 uncultured Tenacibaculum sp. | reverse complement strand
ATAACGATGGTTTATCTGATCTAGTAGAAGGAGGAAGTAGTGCAGCCTTGGATGCAGATAATAACGGGGTTATTGATACCTTAACGGATACGGATGGTGATGGTATCGCCGATAGTGTTGATCCTGATAATGGAGGAACCACACCGACAACGCCAGATACCGACGGAGACGGTTTAAATGACTATCAAGATTTAGACAGTGATGGTGATGGATTGAACGATGTTGTTGAGGCAGG
>CANMCD010000096.1 GCA_947496185.1 uncultured Tenacibaculum sp. | reverse complement strand
ACTCCTTAGTAAGCTAAGTAATCAGGAAGATATTGTGGTGGGTACACCTACTTCAGGGAGAAATCATGCAGATTTAGAAGGTATAGTAGGAATGTTTGTTAATACCTTAGTATTAAGAAGTGGACCTACAGGGAGTAAACGTTATGTAGATTACTTATCAGAGTTAAAAGAGACTGTATTAAGTGGTTTTGAACATGAGCGTTATCAATATGAAGACTTAATAGAATTATTGTCTATAGA
>CANMCD010000095.1 GCA_947496185.1 uncultured Tenacibaculum sp. | reverse complement strand
GATGTTACGGCCATCGGAGGCAGTGATTATACAGTTCAGTCAGGGGTGAGTTATACGATTCCGGCCGGAAGTACTACGGTTGTGATTCCGATTATTACGATTGACGATAGTGATTATGAGCCAACGGATGAGACCTATAGTGTTACCTTAAGCAATGTTTTAATAGGTTCACCAACGCCAGAGTCGATTACCACGACAGATTTAGTAGGTACAGGAACGATCACCGATAGCGGAGAGACCGC
>CANMCD010000094.1 GCA_947496185.1 uncultured Tenacibaculum sp. | reverse complement strand
TCTGATCAGGACGATGATAATGATGGAATATTGGATGTAGTAGAACAAGACGGTAATGCAAGTAGGGATACTGATGGAGATGGTATTTTTGATCATTTAGATTTAGATAGTGATGGAGATGGTATTTTAGATTTAATAGAAAGTGGTCAAGACACGTCACTAGATACTGACGGTGATGGAAGGTTAGACAGTGTAATTGATATTGATCTGGATGGTATTGTAGATGTAGCAGATGCAGATGAT
>CANMCD010000093.1 GCA_947496185.1 uncultured Tenacibaculum sp. | reverse complement strand
GAGAGTACTACGGCTACGATTCCATTAACCTGGTTTATTCGTGTGAGTAGCTTTGTACGCTTGGCAAAAAAAACAGGCATATCTTTTCAAGACTTAGATAGGATTCTTACCTCATGTTGTAAAAATTTCGATGGCATCCCAACGATCGATCAACAGGCTTTACAAATAATTGCGCAAGTAGTGTATTTACACAAGACTTATGACCAACCTATTGATGCTATTGTAGCCGTTTTAAGTGAAATTAG
>CANMCD010000092.1 GCA_947496185.1 uncultured Tenacibaculum sp. | reverse complement strand
TCTCCATCACTATCAACATCTTGATAATCTGGCGCTCCATCGGCATCAGTATCTGGTACTGAAGCTGGAATACCTCCATTATCTGCATCTACACTATCTGCTAAACCGTCACCATCGATATCTGTTTGACTATCTAATACTCCATTATTATCTATATCTAAAAATACACCACTACCTCCTTCTACTAAATCAGAAATACCGTCATTATCACTATCTACTTCTTGGAAATCTGGAAAAGCATCACCATCGG
>CANMCD010000091.1 GCA_947496185.1 uncultured Tenacibaculum sp. | reverse complement strand
GGTTTATCTGATCTAGTAGAAGGTGGAAGCAATGCAGCCTTGGATGCAGATAATAACGGGGTGATTGATACCCTAACCGATACGGATGGCGATGGTATTGCTGATAGTGTTGATCCTGATAATGGAGGAACCACACCAACGACGCCTGATACGGATGGTGATGGTCTTTCAGATTATCAAGATTTAGATAGTGACGGTGATGGCTTGAACGATGTTGTTGAGGCAGGAGGAACGGACAGTGATGGTAACGG
>CANMCD010000090.1 GCA_947496185.1 uncultured Tenacibaculum sp. | reverse complement strand
GCCTATTTCTATACGGTAACCTCGAAGTTTTATCTGATTATCTACCCTACCTACAAATTCTATTGTACCGTCGCTACTCCATCTCCCTAAATCTCCTGTACGATACATCTTCTCTCCTGCTCTAAAAGGATTGTCTACAAACTTTAACGCACTTAACGCTTCTCTATTTATATACCCTAAAGAAACTCCTTTACCTCCTATATATAACTCTCCTTCAACTCCACTCGGTAACAATTCTCCATAGCTATCTAA
>CANMCD010000089.1 GCA_947496185.1 uncultured Tenacibaculum sp. | reverse complement strand
GCCTATTTCTATACGGTAACCTCGAAGTTTTATCTGATTATCTACCCTACCTACAAATTCTATTGTACCGTCGCTACGCCATCTCCCTAAATCTCCTGTACGATACATCTTCTCTCCTGCTCTAAAAGGATTATCTACAAACTTTAACGCACTTAACGCTTCTCTATTTATATATCCTAAAGAAACTCCTTTACCTCCTATATATAACTCTCCTTCAACTCCACTCGGTAACAATTCTCCATAGCTATCTAA
>CANMCD010000088.1 GCA_947496185.1 uncultured Tenacibaculum sp. | reverse complement strand
CAATTTAGTGAGGAAGTTTCTGTGCTTAACCTACCGTATGACTATGCACGTCCCGCTGTAAAGAACGACTCAGGAGGGAATGTCTTTTTTACATTAAATGCTACACAAGAGGTGGGCTTACGCAAATTGAAGAGTGATCATGATAGTACTATGTATATGGTTATTCTATCGATATACAAGATACTCCTTAGTAAGCTAAGTAATCAGGAAGATATTGTGGTGGGTACACCTACTTCAGGGAGAAATCATGCAGATTTA
>CANMCD010000087.1 GCA_947496185.1 uncultured Tenacibaculum sp. | reverse complement strand
TCGCGCAACCCCTTTATTAAAGACTTGGGTAGCAGAACGAAAAACAACACTCACCACATTACTAGAACCGTAAAGCAGCTCTAACGTTTCTCTGTAATTAGAAATATATGTATCTAAAAGTTCGATATGCCGTATAATATAACCATCGGCATCGTAAATTTTTATCAAAACCCTTCTGTAAGCTTCCCAATCGGCAGGGTTTTCTAATTCTTCATTATTAAAACGCTCGTTAATCTGTAGCATTTCTTCTAAAAAACG
>CANMCD010000086.1 GCA_947496185.1 uncultured Tenacibaculum sp. | reverse complement strand
ATCGGAGGCAGTGATTATACAGGTCAGTCAGGAGTTAGTTATACAATTCCAGCCGGAAGTACTACGGTTGTGATTCCAATTATTACAATTGACGATAGTGATTACGAGCCGACAGATGAGACCTATAGTGTTACGCTAAGTAATGTTTTAATCGGCTCACCAACGCCAGAGTCGATTACCACGACAGATTTAGTAGGCACAGGAACAATCACCGATAGTGGAGAGACCGCACCTACGATTAGTATTGATGATATTACCGTAGCGGAAGGAGCTAC
>CANMCD010000085.1 GCA_947496185.1 uncultured Tenacibaculum sp. | reverse complement strand
ACCGCACCTACGATTAGTATTGATGATATTACCGTAGCGGAAGGAGCTACAGCGAACTTTACAGCTACTTTAAGTGGTACCTCCCAATACGATGTAACCTTTGATGTTACCACAGGGGATGTTACTGCCATCGGAGGTAGTGATTATACAGTTCAGTCAGGAGTGAGTTATACAATACCAGCCGGAAGTACGACAGTTACCATTCCAATTATTACGATTGATGATAGTGATTACGAGCCGACGGATGAGACCTATAGTGTTACCTTAAGTAATGTTTT
>CANMCD010000084.1 GCA_947496185.1 uncultured Tenacibaculum sp. | reverse complement strand
AAAGCTTCGAGATATTTTTAAATATCAAGACATTCGATCACTAAGTCAATACATTGAGAGTTTAGAAGAAAGTGAAAGTTTTAGTGCTATTGCAGTATCAGAGGTCAAGGAGTATTATGAATTGTCCTCAGCGCAACGTAGGATGTACTTTATGTATGAGTTTGATAAAGAATCGACGAATTATAATATGCCTTTGGTTTATGAGCTAGACAAAAGCATAGATCTTACACAAATAGCATTGATATTTAAGGAGTTGGTTGCTCGTCATGAGAGCTTACGTACACG
>CANMCD010000083.1 GCA_947496185.1 uncultured Tenacibaculum sp. | reverse complement strand
ACAAGGCATCGTCTGACTTAAGGTAGCTGTAAAATTAGCCGTTGTACCTTCCGCTACAGTTATATCATCTATATTAACACTAGGCACAGTAGTTTCTACTGTCATCGGTACGGCATTACTAAGTGCTGTACAAGAAACGCTATTTAATGTAGAAGTCACTTCTCTTTGATACCACATATTCTGGGTTAAAACACCTGGATCATACGTCGCTCCTGTTGCTCCTCCTATATTGGTATAAACACTGCCATCGGTACTGCTTTGCCATTGATATGTTAATGTCCCATCTCC
>CANMCD010000082.1 GCA_947496185.1 uncultured Tenacibaculum sp. | reverse complement strand
TATGATCTTGGGCTGTCTAATAAATTTTTAAGCTACATTATTTAGGTTATTCATTATAATTTACAATTCTTTATCTGCGGGTGTCTTATAGTCTAATATTCAGTGTAATCTTACTTTTATACCCTATTTCTATTGATCCAATTTTACTATACGTTATCATGGGTAATAGGTAGTCACATAAGAAAAAACCATTACTTAATATTCAGGGTTTATACTTATTTCAAGAGCAGTTTTGTTGTCATAATTTCGCATCCAGTTTGAATCGAAAATTTCAAACGGCTAAATATTTCAAGGGGTA
>CANMCD010000081.1 GCA_947496185.1 uncultured Tenacibaculum sp. | reverse complement strand
ACTTCCGTATAACTCAAGTCAACCAGTATCAAAGGCAGTTCTATAGTTAAGCTATAGGATTTCACCTCTGACTTAATCGACCGCCTGCGGACCCTTTAAACCCAATGATTCCGGATAACGCTTGCACCCTCCGTATTACCGCGGCTGCTGGCACGGAGTTAGCCGGTGCTTATTCTTACAGTACCGTCAAACCAATACACGTATCGGCGTTTCTTCCTGTATAAAAGCAGTTTACAACCCATAGGGCAGTCTTCCTGCACGCGGCATGGCTGGTTCAGGCTTGCGCCCATTGACCAATA
>CANMCD010000080.1 GCA_947496185.1 uncultured Tenacibaculum sp. | reverse complement strand
GTGATGATAGTTCTGAATAATCTGGATCGGGTAAGTGTTTCTTATCTATCTTTCCATTCGGAGTCAACGGCATTTCTGCTAAATCAACCCATAACCTTGGTACCATATAGTCTGGTAGACTTTCTTCTAAGTCTTTTAATAAAGACTTCTTGTCAAACTCCTTTTCGAGTACCACATAACCTACCAAAGTATTTAAACCTCTGGTATCTTCTTTGGCCAATACGCAACAGTTCGATACTCCTGCTATTTGTGATAATACATTCTCAATCTCTCCGAGTTCTATACGATGCCCTCGAATCTT
>CANMCD010000079.1 GCA_947496185.1 uncultured Tenacibaculum sp. | reverse complement strand
TTTATCTAAAAATTATTCCAAAATTTCTGTGATCGTATCGCTTTGCAAAAGCGGTTGCAAATATATAAAACTTTTTGGTATAACTGAGAAAAAAATTATTTTTTTTATGATTTTTTCTATTTCAAAATCTAATGAAATTAATAGCGAAAAAACACCTCAGAAACACACTCTAAGTTTATATTTTTCAAACACTTTCAATGAACTTCGCTACTTTCTTTTCGTTACCTCATTTTCCGTTAGCGGCTGCAAATATACAACCCTTTTTGACACCCGCAAGATTTTATTCAATGTTTTTTTGTTAAAAAATCAC
>CANMCD010000078.1 GCA_947496185.1 uncultured Tenacibaculum sp. | reverse complement strand
GCGGAAGGTACAACGGCTAATTTTACAGCTACCTTAAGTCAGACGATGCCTTGTGATGTAACGTTTGATGTTACTACGAGTGATGTTACAGCAGTTTCAGGTAGTGATTATACGGGGCAATTAGGTATGAGTTATACTATTTCCGCAGGAAGTACTACAGTTACCATTCCGATAGTTACAATTGATGATAGTGATTACGAGCCGACAGATGAGATCTATACCGTTACCTTAAGTAATGTTCAAACAGCTACAGGAACTTCTATTACGACAACAGATTTAGTGGGAATAGGAACAATCACCGATAGTGGAGA
>CANMCD010000077.1 GCA_947496185.1 uncultured Tenacibaculum sp. | reverse complement strand
AACAGAGTGTTGTATTAGCTAAAGGAGAAGGAGTCGATAAATATTTGGTATGCTATTATGTTAGTGATAGCGAATTAGCTTCAACAGAATTAGAGAATTACTTACAAACGAAATTGCCTTCGTATATGGTGCCTAGTGTCTATGTTAGTTTACCTTCATTTCCATTGACACACAATGGAAAGATAAACTATCGTATGCTGCCAACTCCTACGGTATTACCAAATTTAGAGGTTGTACCAGCCTCTACAGCAGTAGAAGAGAAGATGTTGGGTATTTGGAGTGCTATATTAGAAATAGAGGTTTCAAAGATAGG
>CANMCD010000076.1 GCA_947496185.1 uncultured Tenacibaculum sp. | reverse complement strand
TCTACATCGGCAATACCATCGCCATCCGTATCGGTTTGATCATCGATCACTCCATCTCCGTTGGTATCTAAACTACCGGGTAAATTTGGATTGTTTGGCTCTAATACATCAGGCGTACCATCTGTATTGGCATCTGGAAGTGATGTACCATCAACTATTACTCCTGAAAGATCAACCATCGCATCACCATCGGTATCTGTCCCTCCTGCTTCCACTATATCATTTAGGCCATCACCATCACTATCTAAATCTTGATAGTCATTTAAACCATCTCCGTCGGTATCTGGCGTTGTCGGTGTCGTTCCTCCATTATCAGGATC
>CANMCD010000075.1 GCA_947496185.1 uncultured Tenacibaculum sp. | reverse complement strand
AACCCAGCGTATGTTGGATCGAAAGGTCATGGAGTATTCAATGCCTTAGCTCGTACCCAGTGGGTAGGTGTAGAAGGGGCTCCTCAGACCCAAACATTAAGTTACGATACACCCTTAAAATACAGCGGTGTCGGATTGGGGGTAAATTTAGTGCACGATGCTATAGGGCCTGCTAAAGAAACCTATATTGATGCGAATGTTTCCTATACCGTACGAACTAGCTCAGAAGCAAATCTAGCTTTTGGATTAAAACTCGGAGGTCGTCTTTTCAATGTAGATTGGACTAAAGGAACCTATAGAGATAAAGATGATAACCAATTAGC
>CANMCD010000074.1 GCA_947496185.1 uncultured Tenacibaculum sp. | reverse complement strand
GAATTTTACAGCGACTTTAAGTGGAGCTGCCCAATACGATGTTACTTTTGATATAACCACGGGAGATGTTACGGCCACAGGAGGCAGTGATTATACAGTTCAGTCAGGAGTTAGTTATACAATTCCAGCCGGAAGTACGACAGTTGTGATTCCGATTATAACGATTGATGATAGTGATTATGAGCCAACGGATGAGACCTATAGTGTTACACTAAGTAATGTTTTAATCGGTTCACCAACGCCAGAGGCCATTACTACGACAGATTTAGTAGGTACAGGAACGATCACCGATAGTGGAGAGACTGCACCTACGATCAGTATCGATGATATTAC
>CANMCD010000073.1 GCA_947496185.1 uncultured Tenacibaculum sp. | reverse complement strand
TAGAAAAAACCAAACTAAGGTCAACGACCTTTTCAGAAGCCTTAACCGATGAACGTTCTGCACGATTTGCCTACGAGTTAGCCCAAGCAAAAAGCAAGGAACATTGCGATCCGAATATGGAAGCAGGTTACGGTGATCACGAAAAAATCCAACAATTGATTGCCTATTCTTCTACCGATAGTAATTTAATTGCCAATGACTTTATCTATGGGTTGGATAAAATCACTCCCGAGGAATTTATGCACCTACCGTTAGAGGAAAAACTATTAGATAAAATCGTTAAAAACCTAGTTACCCATAAAGTAATTGACGGAGATGGTTATATCCAAACCTTGGGTAGAGAC
>CANMCD010000072.1 GCA_947496185.1 uncultured Tenacibaculum sp. | reverse complement strand
TAGAAAAAACCAAACTAAGGTCAACGACCTTTTCAGAAGCCTTAACCGATGAACGTTCTGCACGATTTGCCTACGAGCTAGCCCAAGCAAAAAGCAAGGAACATTGCGATCCGAATATGGAAGCAGGTTACGATGATCACGAAAAGATCCAACAATTAATCGCCTATTCTTCTACCGATAGCAATTCGATTGCCAATGACTTTATCTATGGATTGGATAAAATCACCCCTGAGGAATTTATGCACCTACCACTAGAGGAAAAACTACTAGATAAAATCGTTAAAAACCTAGTTACCCATAAAGTAATTGACGGAGATGGTTATATCCAAACCTTGGGTAGAGAC
>CANMCD010000071.1 GCA_947496185.1 uncultured Tenacibaculum sp. | reverse complement strand
CTGGTTAAGGTATTTTGGATTACCTGAGCTACATCGTATAAAGCAAAGAATATTTCTTTGTCAAAGTCTTCAAAACCAGGCACACTAAAGCCTGCTGCATTTTTCGCCGTTAGGAAAAAAGCAAATTCTGAGGGGGCTATTAAATTACTTGTTGTTAGAATTCCTTTGTTTTGTAAAGCAACCTGCAAGCCTTCTACTTCTTTCTCATCAAATCCTAGTGCAGCAATAGCCTCTTCGGTAAGTCTAAAAGTACTCGTATGCTTGACCATCGTAGCGATATAATCAAAAACAATGTTCTTTTTTGCTTTGTCAAAATACGGACGTAATAAAAACTCTTCACTGTTTTTTTC
>CANMCD010000070.1 GCA_947496185.1 uncultured Tenacibaculum sp. | reverse complement strand
TCCAAGGCTGCACTACTTCCACCTTCTACTAGATCAGATAAACCATCGTTATCACTATCTACTTCTTGGAAGTCTGGCGTGCTATCGCCATCACTATCGGTTGGTATAACACTTCCGCCTGCTGCAACATCGTTATCATCTACATCAGCCGTGTCTACAATACCGTCATTATCATTATCGGTAGTACTATCCAGCTTACTATTACCATCAGTATCTACTACCGCTGGATCTTGCCCGCTTTCTACTAAATCTGAAATACCATCTGAGTCACTATCTAAGTCTAAGTGATCGAAGATACCATCTCCATCGGTGTCTCTGTTTGGATCACCATTCTGCTCTACCGTATCTAAAATACC
>CANMCD010000069.1 GCA_947496185.1 uncultured Tenacibaculum sp. | reverse complement strand
GATGATATTACCGTAGCGGAAGGAGCTACGGCGAACTTTACAGCGACTTTAAGTGGAGCTGCCCAATACGATGTTACTTTTGATGTTACTACCATTGATGGTACTGCCATCGGAGGTAATGATTATACTTCTCAAATAAGTACTTCTTATACAATTCCGGCAGGAAGTACTACGGTTACGATTTCGGTTATTACGATTGACGATAGTGATTATGAGCCGACAGATGAGACCTATAGTGTTACGATGAGTAATGTAACGATTGGTTCACCAACGCCGGAATCGATTATTAATACGGATTTAGTAGGCACAGGAACAATTACCGATAGCGGAGATGGTTCAGTAACTATAAGCATCGATGATATTACTGTAGCAGAAGGTGCTACAGCGAATTTTACAGCGACTTTAAGTGG
>CANMCD010000068.1 GCA_947496185.1 uncultured Tenacibaculum sp. | reverse complement strand
AGCAAAGCACTTATCGAGTCATCCCACCTCCATGCTACTCCTGCTCTAAACCGTTCGTTGAATAAAAAATTAGCCGAAACATCCAATGACAAAGGAGCACCACTTACTACTTTGGTAAGTAAGGCGGGTTTGAATTTGATATTTTCATTGAGGTCAAATACATATCCCGTAATAAAAAAGTAGTGCATGCGTTCGGTAGCAACACTTCCTCCTCCTGACACATCATCATAGTGATCTGTTCTCAAAAGATTAGGAACCGCCAACCCTACATACCAATTAGTACCGTAATAATAGATTCCTGCTCCTACGGTAGGTAAAAACTTATTGATAGGCTCTGCTAATTGGTTATCATCTTTATCTCTATAGGTTCCTTTAGTCCAATCTACATTGAAAAGACGACCTCCGAGTTTTAA
>CANMCD010000067.1 GCA_947496185.1 uncultured Tenacibaculum sp. | reverse complement strand
CTACTGTTTTAACGTAATTACTAATTCTTTTAATTCTTCACGCAATCTCCAGTCCTTAAATTCTTCTTTTTCCTGATTATTCCGATCTATTGATGATTCTATTTCTTTGTAAATACTAGGGAATTTGTTTTTAAATTTTTCAAAAATCGGCTTTAGTTCTTCTGGTGGTACATAATCCTCGAAAAGACACTCATACCTATTAGCTTCATTTATTTTTTGGAATTTTGTCACCAAATCATCAATGTTTGATAAAGCAGTTTTCATACCTTCTTTTTCTGAGGCTTCAAAAGGGATTTCTTTATCATAGAAAATGCATTTTACATTTTTTTCTAATTGATCCTTTAACCCGTTATAGAAGCTCTTTAGAGCAGTTTGTATCAATGATTGTTCTTTGTTGTTTAATATATATATTGCCATAATTAC
>CANMCD010000066.1 GCA_947496185.1 uncultured Tenacibaculum sp. | reverse complement strand
CAATGGGATTGTGAAGTTTCCCCCAATGATCTTTTATCTTAAACGTGGTCTTATCTTTTGTTGTTGAAAATTCATCGTCTTTAAACAGGTATTGGGTCGTTTTATCTATATATAAAGCAGCGTCAATACCTCTTGAAAAACTCGATGGTAAGTTGGTAAATTCTTCCTCTATAGGTTTTGGGTAGTCTTTTACAGGTGCTAAGTTCGATTGCTCAATACTAGCCGAATACTTTACTACCTTATCATCTTGGAATAACAAATAACCTCCTGTTGTTTCTAAAGCAGCATTGATATAGTTTGCATGGGTAAAACTATGCTCACTTAACCCCCACTTCTCACTAATCGGACGTAACTGTGGATCTTCTGATGAATAATAGGTATCGCCTACAAAAACATAGCTCTTCTTGTCGGTACCATCAAACATAG
>CANMCD010000065.1 GCA_947496185.1 uncultured Tenacibaculum sp. | reverse complement strand
CCTCGGATTCATGATAGCGAACATAGTGATGGTTGCCACTAATAATACACCAAGTACCATAGGCATCTATAAAAGCGACATCTACCTTGGTGAGGCTTTCTTTTTGGAATAACTCACGGATCGGATCTTCTGCTAATCGCTTTTGTAACTGCTCATTTCCTTTTCTTTTTTCAAAGAGTTTTTTATCGGTTGTGGGATCAAAGTCTTTTTTATCTAGCAAGCTATAGTCTGAACGATCATATATCCAAAAATTAGTTCCTTTGAATAGGTATACAAAATCATCCGCTTCTAATAACGTGTCAATGGTTGTTTGACCTTCGGGTAATTTTATGTCCTCAGGTAATTTGGCTACTAGGTTTTGATCGGCTAATAATAAACGGATCTCTGTGGGGTTTAGTGATAACTTTTTTATCAGTAACGCTAATTG
>CANMCD010000064.1 GCA_947496185.1 uncultured Tenacibaculum sp. | reverse complement strand
TGCTCGTCATGAGAGCTTACGTACACGTTTTGTACTTCGAGATAGGAAAGTATATCAAGAGGTATTGGATGGTTCAGGTTTTTCGATTACTCACATTCATCAAAAAGAGAAAGAACAAGAATTAGATTTGATACGAGGGTTTGTACAACCGTTTGATTTAATTGAAGAAGCACCATTTCGTGTAAGTGTATTGCATTTATTGCGTTCAAAATATATACTGTTAGTTGATATACATCATATTATTAACGATGGATTATCACATGATATATTGATGCGAGATTTTAGAGCCTTGTATGCAGGGACAACTTTGTCTCCATTGACGTTACAATACAAAGATTATTCAGAAAGACAATATACTAGAGCTTATCAGGAAGGTGTATCTATTTCTAGAGATTATTGGCAAGATCAATTTAGTGAGGAAGTTTCTGTGCTTAACCTACCGTATGACTATGCACGTCC
>CANMCD010000063.1 GCA_947496185.1 uncultured Tenacibaculum sp. | reverse complement strand
GCTACAGTAATATCATCGATGCTGATCGTAGGTGCGGTATCTCCACTATCGGTGATCGTTCCTGTGCCTACTAAATCCGTATTAATAATCGATTCCGGCGTTGGTGAACCTATTAAAACATTACTTAGCGTAACACTATAGGTCTCATCCGTTGGCTCGTAGTCACTATCATCAATCGTTACTATTGGAATCACAACCGTCGTACTTCCTGCCGGAATTGTATAAGAAGTACTTATTTGAGAAGTATAATCATTACCTCCTATGGCAGTACCATCAATAGTAGTAACATCAAAGGTTACATCGTACTGGGCAGTACCACTTAAGGTCGCCGTAAAGTTCGCAGTAGCACCTTCCGCTACGGTAATATCATCGATGCTGATCGTAGGTGCAGTCTCTCCACTATCGGTGATTGTTCCTGTACCTACTAAATCTGTCGTGGTAATCGACTCTGGCGTTGGTGAACC
>CANMCD010000062.1 GCA_947496185.1 uncultured Tenacibaculum sp. | reverse complement strand
ACGGCAGGCGGTACTATAACGGTAAGCGCAAACGGAGGAACTTCTACATATACTTATATCTTATCACAAGGCGGTACAGAAATACGTAATCAAACGACTAATGTATTTACGAATCTAGTAGCAGATACGTATACCGTATCGGTAATTGATAGTAATAACTGTAGTGCAGCCTCGACACAAGATATCACGATATTACCAGATTTAGAATTTACAGTAGTAGAGACCAAGAAGATTGATTGTACAGGTAGTCCAGCTGCTGTAATAGATGTAGCTGTTAGTGCAGGATCAGGAAACTATGAGTATGAGGTAGAGAATAGTTTAGGCGGTACAGAAGTAACCCGAGTAGCGATGGTTGGCAGTAATGTAAGCTTTACCGTTTCGAGTGCGGATACTTATACGGTAAGAGTTTACGATGTAGGTGCTACACCAAACTGTTCAGAGGAGAAGACCATAGCTATATTGGCACGAATTGAACCTAACTTTACGCATGTAGTAGA
>CANMCD010000061.1 GCA_947496185.1 uncultured Tenacibaculum sp. | reverse complement strand
AAGTTCATTGAAAATATTGAAATTGACAGCGTAAAATTTAAAAAGAGTAGAATTACCACGAGAGTACAGATTATGTCTCTTGAAAATTCTTTTGAAGACTTTACATTATATAATATTAAAGATTATACAATGAAGAGTTTGATCCTGGCTCAGGATGAACGCTAGCGGCAGGCTTAACACATGCAAGTCGAGGGGCAGCGAAGATTGCTTGCAATCTGTCGGCGACCGGCGAACGGGTGCGTAACGCGTATAGAATCTGCCTTGTACAGAGGGATAGTTTTTAGAAATGAATTGTAATACCTCATGGTATGTATTTATGGCATCGTAGATACATTAAAGATTTATCGGTACAAGATGACTATGCGTCCTATTAGCTAGATGGTGAGGTAACGGCTTACCATGGCAACGATAGGTAGGGGGTCTGAGAGGATTATCCCCCACACTGGTACTGAGACACGGACCAGACTCCTACGGGAGGCAGCAGTGAGGAATATTGGTCAATGGGCGCAAGCCTGAACCAGCCATGCCGCGTGCAGGAAGACTGCCCTATGGGTTGTAAACTGCTTTT
>CANMCD010000060.1 GCA_947496185.1 uncultured Tenacibaculum sp. | reverse complement strand
TACAAAAAACCTCTCTATCTTGTTATATATCTTACGATATCTTTTTACCAATATGTCAATGAACCTTGTTGCGAGTCGCAACTGACTAAATATTAATCAGCGTTACTATCGCTTGTAACATTTAAAAACTTACTGTCTTTAAATACTACCTAGTGGAGAATATCGGAGTCGAACCGATGACCTCTTGCGTGCAAGGCAAGCGCTCTAGCCAGCTGAGCTAATCCCCCATATACGAGTCGTTAGTATATAGTAGATCGTAGTATCCAATACTACTAATCAACTCCTAGAAATCTCTTTGCTAATATCTTTATACTCTCTTTTTTCAAAAAAAGTAGTCTTGGGCAGGCTCGAACTGCCGACCTCTACATTATCAGTGTAGCGCTCTAACCAGCTGAGCTACAAGACTAGTTTAAGATCTTAGCCTTACTTGTTAAAATTAACAGCTTAAAAAAAGTAAAATCACCTTATTACATTTGTAACTTCACATCCTTTTTTCTCTAGAAAGGAGGTGTTCCAGCCGCACCTTCCGGTACGGCTACCTTGTTACGACTTAGCCCTAGTTACTAGTTTTACCCTAGGCAGCTCCTT
>CANMCD010000059.1 GCA_947496185.1 uncultured Tenacibaculum sp. | reverse complement strand
TTATGTGATCGGCAAATTAAATTGTACTAAAATGTAAATTAAATTGTACCAAAATCTATCGAAATCTATATCATTCAATTATTAAATACTGTTAAAAATGAGGATAAAAACTGGATCAAACAACATACACTACTGTATAACAGTATTTTAACCACACCTTTATTAAAGTCTAAGAGGAATTTCGCTCCATTTATACGAGTTTTAAGTCTCCTTTTTAATTATGTTTTTTGCTTTTTAGGTGATTTATAAATGTTTGTTCGCTTTAGTTTTGCGCCCCTAACTGCACCCCTAACTGCACCCCTAACTGTCCACTTAACAAAAAAATATACTACCGACATAACTTGATGAGTACCAAAAAAAATAAAGCAATCAAAAATAAGAAACACCATAAAAGCCTTGTTATTACTACTTTCAAGATGTTTAAGTAGCACTATGTAGTAACGGTATATTTTAGGTAATTATAAAATCCAAAAAAGGTATTTAAATGATAATTAAAGGTAATTTTGGTACTTTTTAATTTATATTCATAAATAGCAAAACACCACCATACAACCTTGTTATTAAAGGTTTTAAAACCCTTTTTTACACCTCCTCTTTTGGTACTTTTCTATTTAGAGGTCACA
>CANMCD010000058.1 GCA_947496185.1 uncultured Tenacibaculum sp. | reverse complement strand
ATCGGAGGTAGTGATTATACAGGTCAGTCAGGAGTGAGTTATACGATTCCAGCCGGAAGTACTACGGTTACCATTCCAATTATTACGATTGACGATAGTGATTACGAGCCGACGGATGAGACCTATAGTGTTACGCTAAGTAATGTAACGATCGGCTCACCAACGCCAGAGTCGATTACCACGACAGATTTAGTAGGAACAGGAACAATCACCGATAGTGGAGAGACTGCACCTACGATCAGCATAGATGATATTACCGTAGCGGAGGGTGCTACAGCGAACTTTACAGCGACTTTAAGTGGTACCGCTCAGTATGATGTAACCTTTGATATAACCACAGGAGATGTTACGGCCATTGGAGGCAGTGATTATACAGTTCAGACAGGAGTGAGTTATACAATTCCAGCCGGAAGTACTACGGTTATCATTCCAATTATTACGATTGACGATAGTGATTATGAGCCGACAGATGAGACCTATAGTGTTACCTTAGGTAATGTAATGATCGGTTCACCAACGCCAGAGGCCATTACTACGACAGATTTAGTAGGTACAGGAACAATCACCGATAGTGGAGAGACTGCGCCTACCATCAGCATAGATGATATTACCGTAGCGGAAGGCGCTACAG
>CANMCD010000057.1 GCA_947496185.1 uncultured Tenacibaculum sp. | reverse complement strand
TATCACAGGAACCAATACAGGTTTCACAGCAAATAATGCAACAGGTGTATTTACCAACTTGGCAACAGATGTGTATACGATCACAGTGACCAACAGCGGAACGGGTTGTGTGTTTACTACCTCACACGAGGTGAAATCAGAGCCAAGTTTCACTATTGATTTGAATAAGTTAAGTAATGTTAGTTGTTTAGGAACTGCTACAGGAGAGATTTCATTTGGATTCAGTAGTAGCAATCCATACACAGGATTATACGACTATGAAGTATTCCAGTCAAGTGGTGTAACCACCGGTATCACAGGAACAGGCATCACAGGAGTAGGTACCGTATCTACGTTAAGTGCAGGAACGTACTATGTAGTGATGACTATGACTGATACTCCTTTCTGTCCTGTTCAATCAGGAACAGTGACGATTGATGCTCCAGCGGTAGTATTGGATTTCAATACAACGATAGGTGCGATTGATTGTACAGGAGGAACAAACGGTTCGATTACTGTAAATGCCTCAGGAGGTTGGGGAAGTTATACGTACCAATTAGAAAATACTTCCGGAACGATTCTAACGGCCTATAATGGAGTGAATGTATTTAACAATTTATCGTCAGGAAATTATGTAGTTCGTGTACAAGACGCCAATGGCTGTATTGTTACTCATAATGCGAC
>CANMCD010000056.1 GCA_947496185.1 uncultured Tenacibaculum sp. | reverse complement strand
GATAGTGGAGAGACCGCGCCTACGATCAGTATTGATGATATTACCGTAGCAGAAGGTACTACGGCGAACTTTACAGCGACCTTAAGTGGTACAGCCCAATACGATGTCACCTTTGATATAACCACAGGTGATGTTACGGCCATCGGAGGCAGTGATTATACAGGTCAGTCAGGAGTTAGTTATACAATTCCAGCCGGAAGTACTACGGTTGTGATTCCGATTATTACGATTGACGATAGTGATTATGAGCCTACGGATGAGACTTATAGTGTTACGATGAGTAATGTAACGATCGGCTCACCAACGCCAGAGTCGATTACCACGACGGATTTAGTAGGTACAGGAACGATCACCGATAGTGGAGAGACCGCACCTACGATCAGTATTGATGATATTACCGTAGCGGAAGGTACTACAGCGAACTTTACAGCAACTTTAAGTGGTACTGCCCAGTACGATGTCACTTTTGATGTAACCACAGGAGATGTTACTGCCATCGGAGGCAGTGATTATACAGGTCAGTCAGGAGTTAGTTATACAATTCCAGCCGGAAGTACTACGGTTGTGATTCCGATTATTACGATTGATGATAGTGATTATGAGCCGACAGATGAGACCTATAGTGTTACCTTAAGTAATGTTTTAATAGGGGCACCAACTCCAGA
>CANMCD010000055.1 GCA_947496185.1 uncultured Tenacibaculum sp. | reverse complement strand
ACGCCAGAGTCGATTACCACGACAGATTTAGTAGGTACAGGAACGATCACCGATAGCGGAGAGACCGCGCCTACCATCAGCATAGATGATATTACCGTAGCGGAAGGCGCTACAGCGAACTTTACAGCGACTTTAAGTGGTACCGCCCAATACGATGTCACCTTTGATGTTACCACAGGAGATGTTACGGCCATCGGAGGTAGTGATTATACAGGTCAGTCAGGAGTGAGTTATACAATTCCAGCCGGAAGTACTACGGTTACCATTCCAATTATTACGATTGACGATAGTGATTATGAGCCGACGGATGAGACCTATAGTGTTACACTAAGTAATGTTTTAATCGGTTCACCAACGCCAGAGGCGATTACCACGACAGATTTAGTAGGTACAGGAACGATCACCGATAGTGGAGAGACTGCACCTACGATCAGTATCGATGATATTACCGTAGCAGAAGGCGCTACAGCGAACTTTACAGCTACCTTAAGTGGTACTGCTCAGTATGATGTAACCTTTGATATAACCACAGGTGATGTTACGGCCATCGGAGGTAGTGATTATACAGTTCAGTCAGGAGTTAGTTATACAATTCCAGCCGGAAGTACTACGGTTACCATTCCAATAATTACGATTGATGATAGTGATTACGAGCCGACGGATGAGACCTATAGTGTTACGTTAAGTAATGTTTTAATAGGTTCACCAACGCCAGA
>CANMCD010000054.1 GCA_947496185.1 uncultured Tenacibaculum sp. | reverse complement strand
AAATCTTCATATACCCAATGCGATACCTGTTGCTTAGCAATCTCTTTTAGGGCTTTTTTATCGAGCATCAAAAACACATCTTTTGCCATCGAAATTGCTTTTTCAAATACTTCAAGGATCTCATGGCGGTGTGGGTAGAATTCTAAATCAATCGCTAAGGTCTCGGGGGTTTCTTCCGAAACACGGATCATATCAATGATTTCTCCGCCCTCGTCGATATAGCCATTGGTTTGTAAGTTCTCGTACAAGTCATCCAAGGTTCCTTCTTTGAGATTCAAACCTTCAAAACGTTGTTTGGTTACTTGAATCGCTACGGATTTGAATTTTGCTACTTGTTCTACAATACTTTCGTATACATAAGCACTCAACTCAAACAAACCTGCATCTAAGACCATTGGAAACTTTGGGGTGTCTTCATTGAAAAGGCTTGTGTTTTGTGCAATACCACTCTCATCGATATAACCGTTGTATTGTAGGGTATCATACAGCTCTTTGGCTTGGTCTGAGGATAAACCTAAATTTAACAGGTCAGAAACAAATACTTGAATTTCTATATCCGCTGCTTCCACTCCTGCGGTAGCTTGTTCTACATAAATACTTCTAAACAATTGGTAGACTTGATCAGATACATGACTAAAATCGTATTCTAGGCTAAAAGTATCCATCCCTACCGCTTCGTCGGTGTCTCTACCCAAGGTTTGGATATAACCATCTCCGTCAATTACTTTATGGGTAACTAGGTTTTTAACGATTTTATCTA
>CANMCD010000053.1 GCA_947496185.1 uncultured Tenacibaculum sp. | reverse complement strand
GCTCCACCTTTAGGAAGTATTTTTTATAATGATCACACTGGTTACAAAACTCCAGAAAGAGAAAGAACATCAAAATCTGTCTCACTCGTAACTATTGAAGATTTATATGATGATGGTTTAGAGTCACCAAGTACTCAAACAGGTTTCTTTATACCAACAGAATTAGAAAAGGATTATCAATGTTTTTTAACTATTGGATATAACTCTATTGGTGCTCATGATGTGACTAATCGAGGAGAAGTCACTTTTGAGACCTTTGTCTCAAGATACAAATACGAAAACCAAAACCCCTATAGCTCAGCAGAGATAAATAACTATTATAGAAGAAACCAACTAACTACTATATTAGTGAAAGCGAGTAAGGAACAGATTGGTAACCAGGTATATGATTATGCACTATATAAAATACCTAAATCTGCTATGCCTCTTCTTTCTTACTCAGAGCAATCTTTAAATTATTCAGAAAATGCTCATGAAATCAGTCATGGTTCAATACACTATTCTATTCATCATGGTAATATGTACCCTCAAACTATTACCCCTATAGGGGCTGATGGATCATCTGTAATAGATGAAGAAGGGCTAATACTTCAAAAATCTAATAGCATATATGATCCAGAGCATTTACCTATGCACATATACGAAGGTGGGCCTTTAGTAGATAGCTCCGGTTATGCTTATGGTATTTTAAAAGAGATTAATGAATTAGACCTTGACCAATATGCTATATCTTTTCCTATAAGAAAGATAAAGGAATTAATTGATGAACATTGTAAATGCAGTCAAGGTAAGGAGAAACTAGAAGG
>CANMCD010000052.1 GCA_947496185.1 uncultured Tenacibaculum sp. | reverse complement strand
AGACAAGATTACTTTTAGATCCTCTACTTCAAACCTTTTATCACCACTTCTAATTCCTGCACCAGTTGAGACAAGGGGTAGAGATTTATTAATGTAGATTTATGATGTTGATAATACTAGTTTATAAAAGTCTTTTTAAGCTTGTATCTTTTCGATATGTATAGTAAATAGCTCTAAGTAGAATATTCGTTAAACCATTAAACAATCAAGAGGAGGAGTTGAAATACGTTATCGTGAGAATATTGAAAGATAAATAATATATGAGACAAGTATTTTGATATACTGAATTTGAAGTATGGTGTAGACCAAACCAGCTGAAAGTATCACTTCTTATTATTTCAATTTATATGAGAATAGGAGCATGTTTTTTGTAAATCAAAATATGATATATGAAGTTATGATATATTCTAGTTAAGAATATATTTTATTCGAAACTTATCCTAAGAGGTTTCTTCACTAGATCTTGTATACTTACTAAAAAAACCTTGAAAAAAGTTTTTGGATTATATTATTGTTATTCAGATGTTTGGTTTTGTGTTGTGATTTTTTAACAAAAAAACATTGCATAAAGTCTTGCGAGTGTCAAAAAGGGTTGTATATTTGCAGCCGCTAACGGGAAATGAGGTAATGAAAAGAGGGTAGCGAAGTTCATTGAAAGTGTTTGAAAAATATAAACTTAGAGGGAGTTTCTGGGGTGTTTTTTCGTTATTAATTTCATTAGATTTTGAAATAGAAAAAAACCATAAAAAAGTAAATTTTTTCTCAGTTATATCAAAAAGTTTTATATATTTGCAACCGCTTTTGCAAAGCGATACGATCACAGAAATT
>CANMCD010000051.1 GCA_947496185.1 uncultured Tenacibaculum sp. | reverse complement strand
CGTATCCGATTAATTTTAGAAGACATTCAAGCAACGTTGTTATTGACAGATGTTGCGAGCAAAGAAACGATAGACAGTTTAGGACTGTCACAGAAGATAGTTGTGTTAGCAGACAGCTCGTCAGCAATCGCCAGCTATTCGAGTGAAGCACCCGAAATTAGCTACGATCCGTCTTCGTTGAGTTATGTGATTTATACCTCAGGAAGTACAGGAACGCCCAAAGGCGCGATGATAGAACATGTTGGTTTATTAAACCACTTGTTATTGATGATTGATGAGCTGTCTATGAATCAAGAGAGTGTGGTAGCATTTACAGCACCGTTTACTTTTGATATATCAGTATGGCAGATATTAAGCGGACTTTTAGTAGGTGGAGAGATTGCCATTTATAGAGAATCGGATTTATTAGATACCGAATTGTTCCAAGATTCTTTGGTAGCACAAAAGATAAGCATCCTACAATTAGTACCTTCTTATACCTTAAGTTTATTAGAAACTACCAGTTCAAATAAGCTAAAGGATTTAAAGTATTTCTTAGTAACAGGAGAGGCGGTAACCAAAGATGTATTGGATAAGTGGTTTGCCGCTTACCCATCAGTTCCTGTGGTGAATGCTTACGGACCCGCTGAAGCATCGGACGATGTTACCTTACATATTATGCACGAATCACCAGCCTCAGGATTGATTCCGATAGGGAAACCTGTAGCGAACATGGCGATGTATGTTACGGATAGACATGGAAGACTGTGTCCGATGGGGGTTATAGGAGAATTGTGTGTAGGAGGAATTGGTGTAGGACGTGGTTATGTAAACCAACCAGAATTAACCGCTGAGAAGTTCATGA
>CANMCD010000050.1 GCA_947496185.1 uncultured Tenacibaculum sp. | reverse complement strand
CTCGTAGGCAAATCGTGCAGAACGTTCATCGGTTAAGGCTTCTGAAAAGGTCGTTGACCTTAGTTTGGTTTTTTCTACTGCTTCTAAAAGCTTGTTGTACAAATCCAAGTCCTGCTGCTCTTGTAGCATCTCTTCTTTATCGGTCATCGGAGCATTGTTGACGATCTTCCATAAACTTTCTACTGAATACCCAAATTCCTTCATCCAACTCGTCAAGACTCGTAAACTCTCAAATAACCACAATCTATCTTGTACATTGTTGTTTTTTATAATATCAAAACATTTTTGCGTGGTTGGCCTTTGGAATATGAAATGTTGGTGCGAATCTAAACGACCGATAAACGCATCTTGCTCTAAGAGTTCAAATAAGGTAAATAACTCTAAAAAGTGAACTTCTGCGCATGTCGATAGCTTTTTGATACGATACAAAATATTTAAAAGTTCAGCCTCTTTTGTTTGGTCTTTCCAAAGACTTTCATCTACTCCTTTGAATTTTAATCGACTGGTAATGTTGATAAGGTCAGTAGTGGTATACCCTAAAGCATGTTGCAAACGCTTTCTATAGCTTGTATTGGCTTCTGAAAATAAATCGTCTGAATAACTTAAATGGGTATAAACAGTACTGTCTTTAACATACGGATTGGTTTCGTATTGCTTAGGAACTTCTCCCGTAACGTGAAGGTATTTACGATCTACCTTGACATACGGTAGGTTAAAAATACGGTTGAATTGGTCTTTCGGATATTCGTCATTGCCTTGTCCCTGATTGCTAATTTCACTTAAAACGGCTACAATAGCATCAATAGGTTGGTCATAAGTCTTGTGTAAATACACTACTTGCGCAAT
>CANMCD010000048.1 GCA_947496185.1 uncultured Tenacibaculum sp. | reverse complement strand
ATCTGGCGTTGTCGGTGTGGTTCCTCCATTATCAGGATCAACACTATCAGCAATACCATCACCATCCGTATCCGTTATGGTATCAATAACCCCGTTATTATCTGCATCCAAGGCTGCATTACTTCCACCTTCTACTAGATCAGATAAACCATCGTTATCACTATCTACTTCTTGGAAGTCTGGCGTGCTATCACCATCACTATCGGTTGGTGTAACACTTCCGCCTGCTGCAATATCGTTATCATCTGCATCAGCCGTATCTACAATACCGTCATTATCATTATCGGTAGTACTATCCAGCTTACTATCGCCATCAGTATCTACTACCGTTGGATCTTGTCCGCTTTCTACTAAATCTGATATACCATCTGAGTCACTATCTAAGTCTAAGTGATCGAAGATACCATCGCCATCGGTGTCTCTGTTTGGATCACCATTTTGTTCTACCGTATCTAAAATACCGTCGTTATCATCGTCTAAATCATGAAGATCTGCAATACCATCGCCATCCGTATCGGTCATTGGGGCATCTCCAAAACCGTTTAATCCATCTTCTACATCGGCGATACCATCACCATCAGTATCAGTTTGATCATCGATCACTCCATCTCCGTTGGTATCTAAACTACCCGCTAGGTTTGGATTGTTTGGTTCTAATACATCGGGCGTACCATTTGTATTAGCATCTGGAAGTGAACTGCCGTCTAGTAAGGTTGGTGTATCAATCTGTCCGTCACCATCACTATCAGTTCCACCTGCCTCAACAACATCGTTCAATCCATCACCGTCACTATCTAAATCTTGATAATCATTTAAACCGTCTCCGTCGGTATCTGGCGTTGTCGGTGTGGTTCCTCCATTATCAGGATCAACACTATCGGCAATACCATCACCATCAGTATCCGTTAGGGTATCAATCACCCCGTTATTATCTGCATCCAAGGCTGCACTACTTCCACCTTCTACTAGATCAGA
>CANMCD010000047.1 GCA_947496185.1 uncultured Tenacibaculum sp. | reverse complement strand
TTGAATACTCCATGACCTTTCGATCCAACATACGCTGGGTTTACTGTCATCGTATTAAACATATATTGCGTATAATGCGGGTCTTGTTGACTGAATACGTTACTAGATAATATTATTGTGGTTATTAATGTTGTGAATTTTATTATCTTATTCATTTTTACGGGGTTTTTCTTTCGTTATTCTCTGTTGATGTATACCCAACCTATTATTGGTTTACTTCCATCTCCTAAATTCAATACATAATAATATGTCCCTGAAGGTAGCTCACCACGTAAATTGATGCTTAAAGCTTCAGAGGATGTGCCATCCCAACTATTATCGTACCGTTGTTTTTTATAAACAAGACTCCCCCAACGATTGTAAACTTCTAAGCTGTTGTTTTTATACTTATCATCTTTAATACACGAAATTACAAAAGTTTCATTATTTCCGTCACCATTTGGAGTAAATTGATTATAAATAGTTAAACATTCTATAATATCAGGGTCTAAATAATTAGGGATGCCATCTTCATCAGTATCTAGTGCATCATTAGGATTTCCATCTCCGTTAGGATCAGGGTCTTCATCGATGGTATTTATTCCATCATTATCATCATCAGGGTCTAAATAATTAGGTGTTCCATCATTGTCAGTATCGTCATTAGTAACATCGTTGTCTTTATTTATATCTTCTTCAGGAGTTAATATACCATCGCCATCATCATCATTGTCTAGATAGTTTGGTATATCATTATTATCGGTATCAGGTAAATTATCGTTTTCAATAAGCGTTGGCGTATCGATCTGTCCGTTACCGTCACTGTCAGTTCCTCCTGCCTCAACAACATCGTTTACACCATCCCCATCACTGTCTAAATCTTGATAATCATTTACACCATCTCCATCGGTATCTGACGTCGTTGGTGTGGTTCCTCCATTATCAGGATCAACACTATCGGCAATACCATTTCCATCCGTATCGGTTTGATCATCAATAACCCCGTTATTATCTGCATCCAAGGCTGCACTACTTCCTCCTTCTACTAGATCAGATAAACCATCGTTAT
>CANMCD010000046.1 GCA_947496185.1 uncultured Tenacibaculum sp. | reverse complement strand
TCAAAGCAAGTTATTTTTTTAGGTTTAGTACTTTATTGTTTAGTTCTTCTATTTTTTCTTGTTGTTCTAGAACATACAAGGTAAGTTCTTCTATTTTTTTCAATAGTACTTCATTTACCTTTTCTACTCTAATCCCGTTTTTTTCAACTTCTTTTGCTGATGGTACACCAGGCAAATGTTTGTTTTCTTTTATAAAAGACTTAACCTTATTTAGCGGCATAAGATAATAATCCTTTTCAAAAACATAATCTGCCCATGTTTGATTTTCTAATAATAACGACTTTGCTCTAATTTCGTTATTAACATATAAGGGAACATGAGAAAGAACTCTTACACTATTCCAATGCATGTTGGTCTTTCCATTAACATATAGTCGAAGATCTTTTGATATATTTGAAGTATAGTTTCCGTTGTAGTTGTTTGCTTTTGTCCTAGCAACAAATTTTACGTTTTTTTCTCCACCATCAGCATCCCAGCCAAAAGCTAATGTTCTATTATAAGATCCCCAAGGGCAAGAACTACAGTAGCTATTATTATCAATAACCAGTTTTTCGTCTTTCCAACCATTCCAGCTTTGTCCAAAGGATATTCCTGTAAATAACATAAATAATCCAAGTGATAATACTTTTTTTGTCATTTTAAAATTTTGCATGTTTATTTTTTAATAATATTTTTAGTCTAAATAAGCGATTTTTTTACATACAGAATTTGGAATTTCCACAAAAATGTTTTTTTATTTTTTGTATTATTCACTTCTATAATATTTTTACCAAAAGTAACCAAAACATAGATTTTTTGAGTTTTTAACTCGCTTACTATTTGTTTTTATTTAATATCAAAATATAGTTGTGTTATTACATAATACTCTTTATCGTTCTTTTTTAATTCCTGTATTTCTTTAGTTAGCTTTTTCAACCACCCCTAGCCCTTTTTTATCCCGTTTACTTACTCGTTTTTTATAATAAACTCGTTATACTCTTCAATCCATTCGACAGGTATAACTTCGTCGTTAGTTCTGATATCTTGCATTCCCGCTACAAATCCTAGTCTCATATACTAC
>CANMCD010000045.1 GCA_947496185.1 uncultured Tenacibaculum sp. | reverse complement strand
TATGTTCTTTTTTACTTGCCAATTTCTTATCGTTTATTTATCTAATACATCGTTACCAAAAATTTTTTGCAGCCCTCTTTCCTCTACAAGACCATTTCTCTTCCCTTTATTATTATGGAAATCGTTATGGCAATTTTTACATACAATGATTAAATTTCTTTTGTCATGTAAATGTTCATGCCCGGGCTTCTCGCTTCTATAGATTATATGATGTGCTTCATACCTTGCCCCGTTGCTTCTTTTGCAGTGTTGGCAATGCACGTACCCTATATCATCAATCATTTTTTGCTTTAGCTCTCTTTTGTTTTTTTCGAAAGTTGCGTTTGTATTTCTTCTACATGGTTTTTTATTTATACAACACTTTTTACCCTTGCACTTTTTTTTGTTTTTTAAAGCACATGGATAGCTGCAATATGATTGCAACGTGTTTATTGCATTATATTCTCTCTTACACGTTTTACAAACTTTGGTGTAAGTTTTTATAGTTCGATTTTTCAATCAATTGTATATTTTAATTTGGAAATTTTAACTCCAATTGAATATTGAAGTCCAGAACTGAGCATCTTGGTCGCTGTCGAGTACAAAACAATTTTTAAATTGTCGTCCAGAACTATGGCATCTTGGTCGCCAACTAACCACATTTAATATGAGCCGTGGTTAAAGCCTTAAAGTTCTATCAAATATACGCCTTTTTCATCTCGTCAACACTAAGTTTCTTTGCCTTTTTTTTTATTATTTACACAAACAAAAAAAACAACCTAAAAAAGATTGTTTTGTGTTTTACTTGTTACTCGAAACTGAGGTAGTGAGTAACACGGAAATGACCAATTAATTGCTCAATGATGCCCCGTGTAGGCTCATAGTATTTATTGTTTGCTTTCACTATAAAGTGACCGCTTCCGTTTTCGAAACACATTCGTATTATACTGTTATTAGGAGAATCTTCGAACGTTAGTTTATTTGATTTGACCAGCTTGGTTTTATAACCGTTATTTTCTAAATATGGTTGTAAATCGTCTGAAATACTAGTTTCCCAATATTTATCAAGTTCGCTGCATACCTGCTCCAACGTCTTACCAGTAATCATGGCTAGACAAGTTTGCCCACATTTTTTTGAGCAATAAGGCTGATTTAAAAATTTTATTTCTCTTTCCATTTGGTTAGTACTTTAATGGTTAACCCTTAATGATTTTTTAGGGCTGTTGTCTATTTTTTATTTACTTATTAATATTTAATTTTACTTTGTTTTTAGGAGTAGGGAACTAAAAAAACATAATATCGAGCTAGCTAATTTGGAAGCTAGCTTTTTTGTTATCTTTAGCTTATGAAAAAGAAAAAGCCTTACATCG
>CANMCD010000044.1 GCA_947496185.1 uncultured Tenacibaculum sp. | reverse complement strand
TACCTATGCTTCATGGACTCCTTCTCGTTTTGGTGATTTTACCATTAAAGCTACAGCGACAAACCCTTCTGGTTCAACAGGAACAAGTTCCATTAAAATTACCGTTAAAGAAAATTCAACCCCTCCTGATGAAAAACCTATCGTTACGTTTATAGAACCAACAAATAATCAAACATTTACCCAAGATAATTTATCACCTATAGCCATCCAGATAACTGCAACTGACAGCAGCTCTTCTAGTTTAACTTCAACCATAGAAGTTGATGGAAAAACATTTAATGGCACGAATGCTTCATGGACTCCTTCTCGTTTTGGTGATTTTACCATTAAAGCTACAGCTACGAACTCTTCTGGTTCAAAAGGAACAAATTCCATTAAAATTACCGTTAAAAAAAATTCAACCCCTCCTGATGAAAAACCTATCGTTATGTTTCTAAGACCAACAAATAATCAAACATTTACTCAAAGTAAATTATCACCTATACCCATCCAAATATTTGCATTTGATAGAAGCTTTTTTAACCTAACTTCAACCATAGAAGTCGACGGAAAAACATTTAATAATACTAATGTATCTTGGACTCCTTCTCGTTTTGGTGATTTTACCATTAAAGCTACAGCCACTAATTCTTCTGGTTCAGAAAGTACAAGTTCAATTAAAGTTACCATTAAAAAATCTGATCCTAGTGGAGATAATTGTAAGGATGTTCCTGAGTGGTCTCTATTCAACTCATACAATAAAGGTGATAAAATAAGTTATCAAAATGTGTTGTATAAAGCTACTTCGAATCCTCCACAATACTGTTCTCCTTCTTTATGTAGCTTCGCATGGGAAAAAATTGGACCGTGTAATAGTAGTAGTCGTATTAAAACAAAACTAATGATGAATCCAGTTAACGAAAGATTAAGGGTAAAAAATAGAATGGGAGATATACGTATTTACAATCAATATGGCATCTTTATTGAAACAATTAAAAGTGACTCTAAAGACATATCAAATTATCCCTCAGGAGTTTATTTTATGAGAGTTATTTATCGAAATAATCAAAAAACTATTAAGTTTATCAAACGATAAAATTAAAATTTTATACTATTCCTACCACTAAATTACATATTAGAAAAATGATGATTTTTTGTATTAGATAAAAAATCAGTCATAATCTTAGTTACGAGTCATTTTTCTTTTGAGAGATAAGCAAAAAGACGCATTATAATTGAGTTATTTAGAGGTAGAAATGGTATTAATAGCTAAAACCAAAAAGAGACGGTCTGAAAAATCAAGACCGCCTCTTTTTAATTCGGGTAGGTATCAGAGCTATTCTCAAATACGCAATTTTGTCATATAGATACTGTTTCAACTGGTACAGGAATTAGAAGTGGTAATAAAAGGTTTGAAGTAGAGGATCTAAAAGTAATCTTGTCTTCACAAGCAAAGTAATAAGCAGTAAAGGAACTTCCA
>CANMCD010000043.1 GCA_947496185.1 uncultured Tenacibaculum sp. | reverse complement strand
CCTAAAGAAACTCCTTTACCTCCTATATATAACTCTCCTTCAACTCCACTCGGTAACAATTCTCCATAGCTATCTAATACATAAATAAAAGTATTCGCTATTGGACGACCTATCGGTATTGTCAACGCTTTTGATCCTATAACGGGTATTCTATACGAAGTAGCATATACTGTTGATTCCGTTGGTCCATAATTATTAACCAACGCTGCACTCATATTCGTTTCTTGATAGCGTTTAACTAAGCTAACAGGCAATGCCTCTCCTGCTAAAATAATATATGCTAAATCTGGTAAAACATCCGTCGGGGTGATTACACTTAAAAAACTGTGGAATACGGAAGGTACCATCGTAATATGCGTAACCTTATAGGTCGCTATACAGTCTAATAATGCCCTTGGATCTAATTGAATATCTAAACCTGATATTAGCAAACTTGCCCCACCTGGTATCCAACCAAATAACTCATAAACAGATACATCAAAGGTAAATATTGTCTTTAACAATAAGCGATCTGTACTTGTCAACTCAAAATCTGAATGCATTGACATGATAAAGGAACTTAACGATTCATGAGAGATCAACACCCCTTTAGGAGCTCCTGTAGAACCTGAAGTATAAATAACGTAGGCCGGTGCACTAGCTGCTATAGCTGCCCCTTCATATACAGTCGAATAGGCTGATGATGTACTTAAATCAAGATACGTGACTGCTTCTGGAAGCACTAATGTCTTTAGGTTGCTTAAAACATGTGAAATATTTAAATCTTCAAGAATATAAGATATACGTTCTTTTGGATATGATGGACTTAAAGGAACATAGACTCCTCCTACTTTTAAAATTCCTAATATACCAACCAACATATCTATGCTTCTATCTAAAAAAATCGGTACATAACCTCCTTTTTCTATACCTGATGCTACTAATAAATTCGCTACTTGATTACTTAGATTGTCTAATTCTTTATAACTAACTTCTTCCGATTCGCTAACCAAAGCAATAGCGTCTGGATTTTGTACTACCTGAGTACGGAACATTTCTAATAACGTAGTATCATTCTTAACTTCTCCTTCTCCTGATAGCTCTAATAAAGAATTATGCTCCGCTGCATCTAGTATCTTAATATCCTTTAATTGTTGCCCTGAATCTGAAATAATACCATCTACCAAACGCTTAAAATAAGTGATAAACCTCTCTATGGTAGAACGCTTAAATAAACTCGTACTGTAATTTATCGTAAAACCTAAGTGTTCTTTATTATCATTTACAACCAATGTCATATCAAACTTGGAAGTTGATCCTCCCATATCTCCTCCATAAGGCTTTATCATGCTATTCATCTCCGCTTCACCTACCTGAGTACTTCCTGTAAAGTAAGAGAACATGACATCAAATAATGGATTACGGCTTGCATCTCGCTCTATAGACAATAATTCTATTAAGTCTTCATATTGATAACGCTCATGTTCAAAACCACTTAATACAGTCTCTTTTAA
>CANMCD010000042.1 GCA_947496185.1 uncultured Tenacibaculum sp. | reverse complement strand
CCAATAATTACGATTGATGATAGTGATTACGAGCCGACGGATGAGACCTATAGTGTTACGCTAAGTAATGTTTTAATAGGTTCACCAACACCAGAGGCCATTACTACGACAGATTTAGTAGGCACAGGAACGATCACCGATAGTGGAGATACCGCACCTACGATCAGCATCGATGATATTACTGTAGCGGAAGGTACTACGGCGAACTTTACGGCTACCTTAAGTGGTACTGCTCAGTATGATGTAACCTTTGATATAACCACAGGAGATGTTACGGCCATCGGAGGTAGTGATTATACAGGTCAGTCAGGGGTGAGTTATACGATTCCAGCTGGAAGTACGACAGTTACCATTCCAATAATTACGATTGATGATAGTGATTACGAGCCGACGGATGAGACCTATAGTGTTACGCTAAGTAATGTTTTAATAGGTTCACCAACGCCAGAGGCGATTACCACGACAGATTTAGTAGGTACAGGAACAATCACCGATAGTGGGGAGACTGCGCCTACCATCAGTATCGATGATATTACCGTAGCAGAAGGTACTACGGCGAACTTTACAGCGACTTTAAGTGGCACTGCCCAATACGATGTAACCTTTGATGTTACCACAGGGGATGTTACGGCCATCGGAGGCAGTGATTATACAGTTCAGTCAGGAGTGAGTTATACAATTCCAGCCGGAAGTACTACGGTTGTGATTCCGATTATTACGATTGATGATAGTGATTATGAGCCAACAGATGAGACCTATAGTGTTACGCTAAGTAATGTAACGATCGGTTCACCAACGCCAGAGTCGATTACCACGACCGATTTAGTAGGTACAGGAACGATCACCGATAGCGGAGAGACCGCGCCTACGATCAGCATCGATGATATTACTGTAGCGGAAGGTGCTACAGCAAACTTTACGGCTACCTTAAGTGGTACAGCTCAATACGATGTCACCTTTGATGTTACTACTATTGATGTTACGGCCATCGGAGGCAGTGACTATACTTCTCAAATAAGTACTTCTTATACAATTCCAGCCGGAAGTACTACGGTTACCATTCCAATAATTACGATTGATGATAGTGATTACGAGCCGACGGATGAGACCTATAGTGTTACGCTAAGTAATGTTTTAATAGGTTCACCAACACCAGAGTCGATTACCACGACAGATTTAGTAGGTACAGGAACGATCACCGATAGTGGAGAGACCGCGCCTACGATCAGCATAGATGATATTACTGTAGCGGAGGGTGCTACAGCGAACTTTACGGCTACCTTAAGTGGCACAGCACAGTACGATGTCACCTTTGATGTTACCACAGGTGATGTTACTGCCATCGGAGGTAGTGATTATACAGGTCAGTCAGGAGTTAGTTATACAATCCCAGCAGGAAGTACTACGGTTGTGATTCCGATTATTACGATTGACGATAGTGATTACGAGCCGACGGATGAGACCTATAGTGTTACTTTAAGTAATGTTTTAATAGGTTCACCAACGCCAGAGTCGATTACCACGACAGATTTAGTAGGTACAGGAACAATCACCGATAGTGGAGAGACTGC
>CANMCD010000041.1 GCA_947496185.1 uncultured Tenacibaculum sp. | reverse complement strand
GTATGTTCTAGAACAACAAGAAAAAATAGAAGAACTAAACAATAAAGTACTAAACCTAAAAAAATAACTTGCTTTGAGATATAAAAGATATAAATTATTTTTGGTATTGGTAATGATGCTTTTTCCTCGTGTTTATTCTCAAGAATTTCAAATTCCTCAAGAAGCTCCACCTTTAGGAAGTATTTTTTATAATGATCACACTGGTTACAAAACTCCAGAAAGAGAAAGAACATCAAAATCAGTCATTCTTATAAAGATCGACCAAGATTCTATAAATGAAGAAAATATTTCAAGCTTGGTAACCGGATTTTTTATACCAACGGATTTAGAAAAAGATTATCAATGTGTTTTAACATCAGGTGAAATTTCTGTACCTGATAGTAGTGAATCTATAGAAAATAGTGGTCATGTTATATTTAATAATTTTATAACTAATTATAAATATAATGACAATGAGATGTATTTCCCTGGAAATATAGGAGATTTTTCAAATAGAACCAATTTACCAGTAGTATTAATTAGCGCAAAAAATGGTTTAGTTGGAAACCAGTTTTATAATTATGGACTATATAAAGTACCTAAAGCTGCTATACCTCTTCTTTCTTACACAGAGCAACCTTTAAATTATTCAGAAACCGCTCATGAAATCAGCCATGGTTCAACACACTATTCCATCCATCATGATTCTATGTACCCTCAAATAATAACACCATTAGGATCTGATAGTATGCCTTATATTGCAAGTGATAGTAATTTAATACATCATAAGTCTAATACTATTGTTCTGGGACTAAATCCAGACTCTTCATATGGAGCTCCAATAGTAGATGATAATGGTTTTTCGTATGGAATTTCTTTTTATCCATACGAAGATAATTATGGTATTATAGATTTAGCTTCTTTTCCTATAAGAAAGATAAAGGAATTAATTGATGAACATTGTAAATGCAGTCAAGGTAAGGAGAAACTAGAAGGAACTAATATATCTATTAGCTCTATTCCTGATTCTACCCCTTTAAAGATTAACCCATTGTATTTTATCTCTGGAAAAACACAGGGTAAAAGATCACAATGTTATTCAAGAGAAATTTTTTCACCTATAAAGAAACCAAAAAAGAAACAAGAGTGTCCAAACTTTGTTTTTAGTGGGGGAGAAAATACAACAATAGTAACAGGTGATTTTAGTAATAGAAAAGAACCAGAAATTCCTAAAAATATTAATGGAACAGGGTATAAAATAGAGTTAAGTAATTTTTCTTTTGATACAACAGAGGGGGCAAACTTTATGTTATATTTAGAATCAAAGCCAACTTCTTTTTATAAAAAAAGAAAAAAGAGAAGTCATCAGTTGAGAGAAAATACCAAACCAGAAGATGGACTAAAAGGAAAAATAACATTGCATCCAAACCCTATTAAAAAAGGTGAAGATTTTTACATAACTTTAAAAGAAAAACAAGAAGGCGATATATCTATATCTATAGTTAGTGTTTATAATAAATTAACTAAAGTGTTAAATTATACGAGTGAAGACATATTAAGTGGTAATAGGCTTAAAGTTTTAACTAATGGAATAAAAGAAGGTATCTATATAGTTACTATAAAAACGGATAGGTATAGTGAGAGAAA
>CANMCD010000040.1 GCA_947496185.1 uncultured Tenacibaculum sp. | reverse complement strand
TAACTGTGGATCTTCTGATGAATAATAGGTATCGCCTACAAAAACATAGCTCTTCTTGTCGGTACCATCAAACATAGGCCCTACATCTCGTGTTAAAGTTTCGGGTAATTGAATGGGTTGGTTCTCTGAGCTCCAATCGTGTAAAATACTCTTTGGGTATCCTGCATCTATGGTAAGGGTTTTGTTTTTGATAGCCTCTGTGGTTAATTTCTCTGCTGAATAACGAACATACTTATCATTTGAGAATAAGAACAAATTTCCTTGTTGGTCTACATACGAGCTATCAATCATTTCTAGATTCTCAAACTCGTTGTCTACCGCTCCGAAATGGTTCTCTCGTTTGTCCCATACCTCGGATTCATGATAGCGAACATAGTGATGGTTGCCACTAATAATACACCAAGTACCATAGGCATCTATAAAAGCGGCATCTACCTTGGTGAGGCTTTCTTTTTGGAATAACTCACGGATCGGATCTTCTGCTAATCGCTTTTGTAACTCCTCATCTCCTTTTCTTTTTTCAAATAGTATTTTATACTCCACTACTTGATCAACAACTTTTTCTCTAGGAAATTCAGGATAATCATCTCCTATCTTTTCATAGAACTTTTGAATTATATCCACCTTAGTAAGAATCTCTTTTTCAGACAGTTCTACATATGAAGAACCGTCTTTCTTTTCAAAGAGTTTTCTATCTATTACTCCTTTTTTATCTAGTAAGCTATAGTCTGAACGATCATATGTCCAAAAATTAGTTCCTTTGAATAGGTATACAAAATCATCCGCTTCTAATAACGTGTCGATGGTTGTTTGACCTTCAGGTAATTTTATGTCCTCGGGTAATTTAGCAACTAGGTTTTGATCGGCTAATAATAAACGGATCTCTGTGGGGTTTAGTGATAACTTTTTTATCAGTAACGCTAATTGACGGGTTCTTTTTACCGCTTGTTTGTATAAAACATCCGTTGGCAACTCTTCTAGCTTTCCTAAAACATTCGCCTGTTTTAATAAAGGCTTTAACCATGTAAAATGTGGGTTTTCTTTGGTATTGAAAAAGGCTTCGGTAAGTAATAGTATTGCTTCCTGTGATACCCCTAACGTTCCTTGTAATATCGCTAATATTGCTTCTTCTTGTTCCTTACTTTTTGCTTTTAAGGCTTCGTCTATACTGGTTAAGGTATTTTGGATTACCTGAGCTACATCGTATAAAGCAAAGAATATTTCTTTGTCAAAGTCTTCAAAACCTAGTACACTAAAGCCTGCCGCATTTTTTGCCGTTAGGAAAAAAGCAAATTCTGAGGGGGCTATTAAATTACTTGCTGTTAGGATTCCTTTGTTTTGTAAGGTAATCTGCAAGCTTTCTACTTCTTTCTTATCAAATCCTAATGCAGCAATAGCCTCTTCGGTAAGCCTAAAAGTACTTGTATGCTTGACCATCGTGGCGATATAATCAAAAACAATGTTCTTTTTTGCTTTGTCAAAATACGGACGTAATAAAAACTCTTCACTGTTTTTTTCTTCTGAAAAGTACGTACGTGCTTCTTGATAGCTACGGATATGGCTGCCGTGTAGATAAGCGCCTTGTAAATCTTCATATACCCAATGCGATACCTGTTGCTTAGCAATCTCTTTTAGGGCTTTTTTATCGAGCATCAAAAACAC
>CANMCD010000039.1 GCA_947496185.1 uncultured Tenacibaculum sp. | reverse complement strand
AGAATTGTGTGTAGGAGGAATTGGTGTAGGACGTGGTTATGTAAACCAACCAGAATTAACCGCTGAGAAGTTCATGACCAATCCTATTACAGGAGAAGGACGTTTTTACAAAACAGGAGACTTAGGAAGATGGTTACCAGATGGAACGTTAGAGTTTGTAGGAAGAAAGGATGATCAGGTAAAGATTCGAGGGCATCGTATAGAACTCGGGGAGATTGAGAATATATTATCACAAATAGCGGGGGTATCGAACTGTTGTGTATTGGCCAAAGAAGATACCAGAGGTTTAAATACTTTGGTAGGTTATGTGGTACTCGAAAAGGAGTTTGACAAACAAGCATTAGAACAAGCATTATTAGAGAGTTTACCAGAGTACATGGTACCAAGGTTATGGGTAAACTTTGAAGAAATGCCGTTGACTCCGAATGGAAAGATAGATAAGAAACACTTACCCGATCCAGATTATTCAGAACTATCATCACAAGAATATCTAGCACCGAGAAACGAGATTGAAGAGCAATTGGTAGTGATTTGGCAAGAATTATTAGGCATCGAAAAGATTGGTGTTTATGACAACTTCTTCGAATTAGGAGGCCATTCATTATTAGCAACCCGATTGGTATCGTCGATTCGTCAAAATTTAAAAGTAGAAATCACAATTAGAAATGTATTTGAGTTTGATACTGTTGAAGAATTGGCAGATTATATTGAGCTTGAAGATTTCGATTTTGAACACATAGATAATAACTCAAATGATTTTATAACCATAGAATAATACGCATTAAGTTAATGAAAAAAGAAGTTTTAAAAGTTTTAAAAGAAGCAAAAAAACAGGGGGTTAAACTAGGGATACATAATGGTTCTTTGGCGATAAAGTCTGTAGCTTCTGTAGAACCCCAACTGTTACAGAAAATAAAAGAACATAAAGAAGGGATTGTTCAATACATACAACGAAAAAAACAAAAGAAGAAAGGTAATATTCTACCAGATATACTTCCTTTTGACAGAACTGCAATAACAAAAGTGCCTTTGTCATTTGGACAAGAGCGTTTGTGGTTTTTAGATCAATTGCAAGGGAGTCAAGAATACCATATACCTATGGTATTTGAACTAAATGGGGATTTAGATGTTTCAATTTTGGAGGCATCATTAAAACAAATAGTTACCCGACATGAAGTATTACGTACGATTATATTGTCCGATACTGGAGAAGGGTATCAAGAAACCATTAGTGCTGAATCATGGTCTTTAGAAAAGGTACTGTTAGGCAATGATGAGAAAGTTACGGAGTTGATAGAAGCTTATTTGTTGACACCTTTTGACTTGTCGAAAGATTATAAACTTAGAGCTTGTTTGTATGATTTAGGACCAGAACGACACGTGTTGGCAGTGGTATTTCATCATATTGCTAGTGACGGATGGTCGGAAGGAATTTTGGTGGAAGAGTTAACAGAATTGTACAATGCTTTTGCTGTTGGAAAAGAACCGTCATTACCACCCGTTAGTTTGCAATATTCTGACTTTTCTGTATGGCAACGTATGCATTTAGAAGGAGAAGTTTTGGAAGGTCAGTTGGCTTATTGGGAAGAAAAGTTAAAAGGAGTGCCTAATTTGGCATTGCCCACAGACTTCCAACGCCCATCAATACAAAGTACAGCTGGATCTATGATAAGCTTAGAGTTGGATAAAGATTTGAGAGATGCTTTAGAAGAGCTTAGCCAAGAGGAGGAAGTAACCTTATTTATGATATTATTATCAACATTTAAAATATTACTTTCTCGTTATAGTGGTCAAGAAGATATCTCTGTGGGAACTTCTATAGCTAATAGAACACAATCCGAATTGGAATATATTATTGGGTTTTTTGTAAATACCTTGGCGCTTAGAACGGATTTGGAAGGAGCTAAAAGCTTCAAAGACGTGCTGTCAAGAGTAAAAGAAACGACCCTGTCAGGATATGATAACCAATTAGCGCCTTTTGAAAAGGTAGTAGATAAGGTGAATAATACACGTGACATGAGTGTTACACCTTTATACCAAGTAATGTTTGATTTACAAAATACACCTGAAGAGGTAGATTTAGAGTTGTCAGGTGTAAAATTGTCTTCTTTTGAACACAGTCACGATACTTCTCAGTTTGATTTAACCTTGAATGCAGAAGAAAGTGAGGAAGGGATTTCATTGAATATGGAATATTGTACGGACTTATTTAAGGAATCAACAGCAAAGCAATTCTTAGCACACTACAAAGAGCTATTACAAAACATAGTAACGGATATCAATCAACCTTTGGATGCTATCGAAATGCTTACTTCGGAAGAAAAAGCCTTGCTAGTTACCCAATTTAATGATACCGCAGTATCCTATCCATTAGATAC
>CANMCD010000038.1 GCA_947496185.1 uncultured Tenacibaculum sp. | reverse complement strand
CTTCCGGCTGGAATTGTATAAGAAGTACTTATTTGAGAAGTATAGTCACTGCCTCCGATGGCCGTAACATCACCTGTGGTAACATCAAAAGTAACATCGTATTGAGCAGTATCACTTAGAGTTGCTGTAAAGTTCGCTGTAGCGCCTTCTGCTACGGTAATATCATCAACGCTGATCGTAGGCGCGGTCTCTCCGCTATCGGTGATCGTTCCTGTGCCTACTAAATCTGTCGTGGTAATCGCCTCTGGCGTTGGTGAACCTATTAAAACATTACTTAAGGTAACACTATAGGTCTCATCTGTCGGCTCATAATCACTATCATCAATCGTAATAATTGGAATCACAACTGTCGTACTTCCGGCTGGAATTGTATAACTCACCCCTGATTGAACTGTATAATCACTACCTCCGATGGCCGTAACATCCCCTGTGGTAACATCAAAGGCTACATCGTATTGGGCAGTGCCACTTAAGGTCGCTGTAAAGTTCGCCGTAGTACCTTCTGCTACGGTAATATCATCGATGCTGATGGTAGGCGCGGTCTCTCCACTATCGGTGATCGTTCCTGTTCCTACTAAATCTGTCGTGGTAATCGACTCTGGAGTTGGTGCCCCTATTAAAACATTGCTTAAGGTAACACTATAGGTCTCATCTGTCGGCTCATAATCACTATCGTCAATCGTAATAATCGGAATGGTAACCGTAGTACTTCCGGCTGGAATTGTATAACTCACTCCTGACTGAACTGTATAATCACTGCCTCCGATGGCCGTAACATCCCCTGTGGTAATATCAAAAGTAACATCGTATTGGGCAGCTCCACTTAAAGTCGCTGTAAAGTTCGCCGTAGTACCTTCTGCTACGGTAATATCATCAACGCTGATCGTAGGCGCGGTCTCTCCGCTATCGGTGATCGTTCCTGTGCCTACTAAATCTGTCGTGGTAATCGCCTCTGGTGTTGGTGAACCTATCAAAACATTACTGAGCGTTACACTATAGGTCTCATCTGTTGGTTCATATATTGTATCATCAATCGTTATAATCGGAATGGTAACTGTAGTACTTCCGGCTGGAATCGTATAACTCACCCCTGACTGACCTGTATAATCACTGCCTCCGATGGCAGTAACATCTCCTGTGGTTATATCAAAAGTAACATCGTATTGGGCAGTACCACTTAAGGTAGCCGTAAAGTTCGCTGTAGCACCTTCCGCTACGGTAATATCATCGATGCTGATCGTAGGCGCGGTATCTCCGCTATCGGTGATTGTTCCTGTTCCTACTAAATCTGTCGTGGTAATGGCCTCTGGCGTTGGTGAACCGATTAAAACATTACTTAGCGTAACACTATAGGTCTCATCCGTTGGCTCGTAATCACTATCATCAATAGTAATAATTGGAATGGTAACTGTAGTACTTCCGGCTGGAATTGTATAACTCACTCCTGATTGAACTGTATAATCACTACCTCCGATGGCCGTAACATCCCCTGTGGTAACATCAAAGGCTACATCGTATTGGGCAGTGCCACTTAAGGTCGCTGTAAAGTTCGCCGTAGTACCTTCCGCTACGGTAATATCATCGATGCTGATGGTAGGCGCGGTCTCTCCACTATCGGTGATCGTTCCTGTGCCTACTAAATCTGTCGTGGTAATCGACTCTGGAGTTGGTGCCCCTATTAAAACATTACTTAAGGTAACACTATAGGTCTCATCTGTCGGCTCATAATCACTATCGTCAATCGTAATAATTGGAATGGTAACCGTAGTACTTCCGGCTGGAATTGTATAACTCACTCCTGACTGAACTGTATAATCACTGCCTCCGATGGCCGTAACATCTCCTGTGGTTATATCAAAGGTGACATCGTATTGGGCTGTACCACTTAAGGTAGCCGTAAAGTTCGCTGTAGTACCTTCCGCTACGGTAATATCATCGATGCTGATCGTAGGTGCGGTCTCTCCACTATCCGTGATCGTTCCTGTACCTACTAAATCCGTCGTGGTAATCGACTCTGGTGTTGGTGAGCCGATCGTTACATTACTCATCGTAATACTATAAGTCTCATCCGTCGGCTCATAATCACTATCGTCAATCGTAATAATCGGAATCACAACCGTAGTACTTCCGGCTGGAATTGTATAAGAAGTACTTATTTGAGAAGTATAATCATTACCCCCTATGGCAGTACCATCAATGGTAGTAACATCAAAGGTGACATCGTATTGGGCAGTGCCACTTAAGGTAGCTGTAAAGTTCGCCGTAGTACCTTCTGCTACGGTAATATCATCAATACTGATCGTAGGCGCGGTATCTCCACTATCGGTGATCGTTCCTGTGCCTACTAAATCTGTCGTGGTAATCGACTCTGGCGTTGGTGAACCTATTAAAACATTACTTAGTGTAACACTATAGGTCTCATCTGTCGGCTCATAATCACTATCATCAATCGTAATTATTGGAATGGTAACCGTAGTACTTCCGGCTGGAATTGTATAACTCACTCCTGACTGACCTGTATAATCACTACCTCCGATGGCCGTAACATCACCTGTGGTAACATCAAAGGTGACATCGTATTGGGCAGCTCCACTTAAGGTCGCTGTAAAGTTCGCTGTAGCGCCCTCTGCTACGGTAATATCATCAATACTAATCGTAGGCGCAGTATCTCCACTATCGGTGATTGTTCCTGTACCTACTAAATCTGTCGTAGTAATGGCCTCTGGCGTTGGTGAACCTATTAAAACATTACTTAAGGTAACACTATAGGTCTCATCCGTCGGCTCGTAATCACTATCATCAATAGTAATAATTGGAATGGTAACCGTAGTACTTCCGGCCGGAATTGTATAAGAAGTACTTATTTGAGAAGTATAATCACTGCCTCC
>CANMCD010000037.1 GCA_947496185.1 uncultured Tenacibaculum sp. | reverse complement strand
AAAAAAACTCCATAAGTTTTAGAACTTATGGAGTTTTAAAAGAAAGGCAACGACCTACTCTCCCACCTGTGGCAGTACCATCGGCGCTAATGGGCTTAACTTCTCTGTTCGGAATGGTAAGAGGTGAGCCCCATTGCTATAATCACCTTAAATCGTTGCAGTCACTTGGACTGTATGTGTTAACATAATTGGTAAAAAAATATGATAGATATATTACTTGATATAATTTTTGTCTTATCTAAAAGAGTGACCCCCGGTCTTGCGACCGGGAATACGTACATAAGCCTACGGGTTATTAGTACTACTTGGCTACATACATTACTGCACTTACACCTATAGCCTATCAACGTGGTGATCTCCCACGACCCTTTAAAGAAATCTCATCTTGTGGTGGGTTTCGCGCTTATATGCTTTCAGCGCTTATCCCTTCCCAACGTAGCTACTCTGCAGTGCCCCTGGCGAGACAACAGATACACTAGAGGTTAGTCCAACTCGGTCCTCTCGTACTAAAGTCAGATCCACGCAAATTTCTAACGCCCACAGCAGATAGAGACCGAACTGTCTCACGACGTTCTGAACCCAGCTCGCGTGCCACTTTAATGGGCGAACAGCCCAACCCTTGGGACCTTCTCCAGCCCCAGGATGTGACGAGCCGACATCGAGGTGCCAAACCCCCCCGTCGATGTGAGCTCTTGGGGGAGATCAGCCTGTTATCCCCGGAGTACCTTTTATCCTTTGAGCGATGGCCCTTCCATACGGAACCACCGGATCACTATGCTCTACTTTCGTACCTGATCGACTTGTAGGTCTCTCAGTCAAGCTCCCTTTTGCCATTGCACTCTACGCACGGTTACCAAACGTGCTGAGGGAACCTTTAGAAGCCTCCGTTACTCTTTTGGAGGCGACCACCCCAGTCAAACTACCCACCACGCACTGTCCTCATCCCTGAGTTAGGCTCTAGATAAGCAAAGGGTGGTATTTCAAGGTTGACTCCACAACGCCTAGCGACGCCACTTCATAGTCTCCCACCTATCCTACACATTACTTATCCAAAGTCAATACGAAGCTATAGTAAAGGTTCACGGGGTCTTTTCGTCCCGCTGCGGGTAATCGGCATCTTCACCGATACTACAATTTCACCGAGATCATGGCTGAGACAGTATCCAGATCGTTGCACCATTCGTGCAGGTCGGAACTTACCCGACAAGGAATTTCGCTACCTTAGGACCGTTATAGTTACGGCCGCCGTTTACTGGGGCTTCATTTCAGATCGTCGCCGAAGCTAAACCCTCCACTTAACCTTCCAGCACCGGGCAGGTGTCAGGCCTTATACATCATCTTTCAATTTAGCAAAGCCCTGTGTTTTTGATAAACAGTCGCCTGGATCTTTTCACTGCGGCCAGCATTACTGCTGGCGACCTTTCTCCCGAAGTTACAGGTCTATTTTGCCTAGTTCCTTAGCCATGAATCGCTCGAGCACCTTAGAATTCTCATCCCAACTACCTGTGTCGGTTTACGGTACGGGTTCTTATAAACTATGCTTAGAGGATTTTCTTGGAAGCCCTTAACCGCACTATCTACGCATCCGAAGATTTGTAGTACTATCGCACTTCAGCTAGACTAGCGGATTTGCCTACCAGTCCAATACCTACATGCTTCAACGAGCTATTCCGTCAGCTCGCGGCGGGTTCATTACTCCGTCACCCCATCGCATTTATAAGAAGTACAGGAATATTAACCTGTTGTCCATCGACTACTCCCTTCGGATTCGCCTTAGGTCCCGACTAACCCTCAGCTGATTAGCATCGCTGAGGAAACCTTAGTCTTTCGGTGAGGGGGTTTCTCGCCCCCTTTATCGTTACTTATGCCTACATTTTCTTTTCTATAACCTCCATAATACCTCACAGTACTACTTCAACGGTAATAGAATGCTCCCCTACCACTTTATAAGTCCATAGCTTCGGTAGTATACTTATGCCCGATTATTATCCATGCTCGACCGCTCGACTAGTGAGCTGTTACGCACTCTTTAAATGAATGGCTGCTTCCAAGCCAACATCCTAGCTGTCTGGGCAGTCAAACCTCGTTTTTTCAACTTAGCATACATTTGGGGACCTTAGCTGATGGTCTGGGTTCTTTCCCTCTCGGACATGGACCTTAGCACCCATGCCCTCACTGCTGATAAACATTTTATAGCATTCGGAGTTTGTCAGGAATTGGTAGGCGGTGAAGCCCCCGCATCCAATCAGTAGCTCTACCTCTATAAAACTATTAATCAACGCTGCACCTAAATGCATTTCGGGGAGTACGAGCTATTTCCGAGTTTGATTGGCCTTTCACCCCTACCCACAGGTCATCCAAAGACTTTTCAACGTCAACTGGTTCGGTCCTCCACGGTGTGTTACCACAGCTTCAACCTGCCCATGGGTAGATCACTCGGTTTCGCGTCTACTACTACTAACTAATTGCGCCCTATTCAGACTCGCTTTCGCTTCGGCTCCGAACCTTAAATTCTTAACCTTGCTAGTAACAGTAACTCGTAGGCTCATTATGCAAAAGGCACGCCGTCACACAGTAAATGTGCTCCGACCGCTTGTAGGCGTACGGTTTCAGGTTCTATTTCACTCCCTTACTTAGGGTTCTTTTCACCTTTCCCTCACGGTACTGGTTCACTATCGGTCTTTCAGGAGTATTTAGCCTTAGCGGATGGTCCCGCCAGATTCATACAGGATTACACGTGTCCCGCACTACTCAGGATACTGCTATCTTACTATCGATTACCTATACGAGACTATCACTCTCTTTGGTCAGTCTTTCCAAACTGTTCTAGTTCTCTTTAGTTCGAATAATGCAGTCCTACAACCCCAATATTGCCGTAACAACATTGGTTTGGGCTAATCCGAGTTCGCTCGCCACTACTATCGGAATCACTTTTGTTTTCTTCTCCTCTAGGTACTTAGATGTTTCAGTTCCCTAGGTTTGCTCCACTTACGTGGTGTTATATCTTCAATATAACGGGTTGCCCCATTCGGAAATTCGCGGATCAATACTCATGTGCAGCTCCCCGCAACTTATCGCAGCTTATCACGTCCTTCTTCGCCTCTGAAAGCCTAGGCATCCTCCATACGCCCTTATTTAGCTTATTGTACTTTTTGCTATGAATACGTATTTAATCGCTTAAATATGCATCATAACGAGCTCTTTTATATTTTTAAAATATCTTTTGTAATATCACTA
>CANMCD010000036.1 GCA_947496185.1 uncultured Tenacibaculum sp. | reverse complement strand
AAAAAAAAAAAAAATCTACATTCGCTGAATTTTTTAATTCCCTTGACATGGAAAAAATAAATCTTAAAGAACTTATTGACTTAACAGGAGCAGAATCAGGAATTATTTTCAATAGAAAAGGAGATGTTATAGATTCAGAAAATGTATTAAATGAAAATAATATTTCTGGTATGATGAGTATAATTTTTATTATGATAGATGAATTATTTGAATATATACTTAATTCAAATAATTCAGAATTAATTACTTTTAAATCTGATGATTTTTTTATTGTTATAAAAAAAACAAAGCAAAATGAATTAATTTCTTTGATGACTAAAAATCTTTCTAAATCAAACCTAATAAGACTTACATTACAAAAAATAATTTTTAAATAATTTATAAAATTTTTTCATGAAAAACATAATAGATAATTTAATATCTAAACTGAAAGAAATTGATGGGTTTATAGCTGTTTCTATTACAGATATAGAAAGTGGAGAATCATATAATTCATTTAGTATTCTTAAAAGTTTTGATCCAGAATTAGCTGCTGCTTACAATTTAGAAGTAGTAAAAGCAAAATTAAAAGCAATTGATGTTTTAGGTTTAGAAAATACTATTGAAGATATTACTATTACTTTATCTTCTCAAGTACATATTATAAATATTTCTAAAAGTAAATCTTTTTTCATTTATTTAGCTGTTGATTCTAATAAATCTAATTTAGGAATAACTAAAAATTTATTAAGAAAATATGGAATTGAATTAAACGAAAAATTATAAAATTTGGAAAATGCAAATCATTTAAATATAAGTAATTCCTTAAAGAAAAAATTTAACAAACTAATTAAAGAGTTTAATAGACGAAAAATGTCTAATAAAAATATTATATCAACAAAAAATAAAAAAAATACTTTTTTTGATGTTTTATTTGAAGAACACGAAAATCTAAATTCATTAATTAAGAGTTTATTTTAAATATATTAATATCATTCTTTCAGCGGAGAAAAATCTACCTTAGCTGTAAGCGTATCTCGCAATGTTTTGTAGGTGTCTGTGACGCATTTATTATTTAAGGCTCTGCCTTAACAACCGAGATTTTTCTCCGCTGAAAGTACTAAATTTGGATTATTTGTCAAAACTTATTTTTGTTTGGTTCGGGTCTATAAATTTTGGCTTCTTCTTTCGTACATAAGTCTTGGCGAATGTGATTCTATCACCATTAAAAGCTACCATTGGGTTTATATAATATTTAAATTCGTTATTACCTCTTGCAATTATTTCTGCCTTTAATAAATATGCTAAACCTTGATGTATAGATCTATTTGATTTATATCCTGTATATTCCAAACATTCATCAAAATCAACATAAAACATATCTTTTTTAGGTATTAATGCAGTCATTATATAGCCAAATACTTTTATTGCAGAGGGAGGCAAATCAAAAAATTTAGTAAAGTTGGATAAGTATATTTTAGTGAATTGTTCTTCGTCTACTTCTATTTGTCTTATAAAAGACGTATGACCTAGTATTTCTCCATTATCATCTATTGCTTTTAGAATAGCTTTTTCACCTGTATTGGATGTTGTTTTATACTTTTTTACAATGTTATTGTTTACTTGTTGTACAGCTTGTTTTAAGAAAGGGTTTTCTTTATTTTTTTCAAAATCCCTTATTGTTAGTGTTAATTTACCTTTATTATTATCCATATTTGCGCTTAAATAGCATTTTTACTGCTTCAAAAATACTATTTAAAAGTATATAAAATAACATCAAATAGCATTTTTTTTGTGTTTTTTTTGCGCTTTAAGAGCAGTAGGTCTGCGCTTTAAGAGCAGTAGGTCTGCGCTAAGGTATACTGATTATCAAGCAGTTAACCCCTTTTACTTCTTATATTCTTAATACCCCCCATTTTAACCGTTATTATTTAGCTATTTTTTTGAGTAATATTTGGCTTAATATTTCAATATTCTTTGAAACTTGTTTCATGGTATATTGAAATACAGGAGCGATAGCGAGATTAACGCGTTAACCCTTTGTTTTTGTGTTTGTTTTGCTCTTTTTTAGTATGAAATAATTGTTTGTTATCTCTAGTACCTTTATTTTTCCAATTTCTTTTATATCTATTTTTGTTTTGATTCAAATCTGTTAAATAACCTATGTTTTGTTCGATTTGCGCTATTTTATCTATTAATTGAGCCTTAGCTATTATTATTTCTTCTTTGTTCTTTAAATCGCTTATTTTGTCTCTTAAAATTCCTATCTTATGTTTTGTCTGTTTTATATAAGTTTTTGTTTGATTTTCTTTTAGTGTTCCTCTATAGATGGCCAAACCAAATTTGTTATTCGGGCCCTCCCCGTATCTTTTGCACAAATGTGTAAACCAATCATCTTGTAACTTTCTAAGTTTTGCGCCACCCCCTGTATATTCTCGAGTATTAAGACGTACTTCTTTGCGCTTTCCTTGCGCTTTTGCGTTTTTCCATCTTATTTCTTTTTCCTTTAAGGGAACAACTATAAAATGTGCATGTGGATTGCTCTCATCACTGTGTGATGAAATGGCAACAACACTATCTCTTCCGTGTCTATCTTCTAACCATTTTTTTGTATTAGAAACAAATCCAGAAAATTGGTACAGTTCCCAAGCTTTTTTGTCATTGATAGTACAAACATATTCTATAGCTACATTACTATTTTTGCGTATCCCTTTTACATTTTCGCTTTGTAATCTGTTTTCAACTACATTTTTTAAATTGGTTTGCTCTACCTCCAGATAATTATCAGACGTACTTTTATCTAAATATAACGTGTTATGTTCACCCCCTATTTTTATGTTTCCAGGATACTCTTTTTCACTTTCATATTTGCGTGCATTATGCTTATCTGTACTCTCAAGTTCAGACATAGATAAGTTTCTTGCTCTTATAATTCCAAAAGCCATATTTAAACACTTTTATACCTCAGTAATTTAGCTTGATGCAATCACCCGCCAAAGCCTACGATAGTGGCTTTGAATAGCGGGTACATATACAAAGCTAATTTATTGACTAAAGTACAAAGAAAAATCGTAACTTTACACCGGAGCTCTGCCGGAGACGACAACTCCAACGCACGAAAAGTGTAAGCCCCTATTTTTTGGGGCTTTTCTTTTTCTTCTTTTAGGATATTCATTTTTTATAATATTTTCAATATAGTATATAGACTTTAAAATATTTTTAATCTTTTCAAAAGAAATATCTTCAAAAGAGATTTCAATTAACTCTAAAATTGTTTTTATTATTATGCCCATAGCTTATAAGGTTTTTTCATTAGAAAACAAACCTATTGTAAAGCGACAAAAAAAGTTAGGACAAAAAAAACCAGACATTAAAGTATTGTATGTTAGGTTGTTATGTTTTTAAGCTAAATAAATTCTAAAATTAGAGATATTAATATGAAAATATTATTGACTTTTAGCACTTTCAGCGGAGAAAAATCTGCCTTAGCGGCGAGCGTATCTCTTACTAAAATTATAATTGAAAATAAAATTACAAATTACAAATTAATAAAAAGTTTTTAGATTGAAAGTCAAAACTGTTTAACCTTAAACAGAAATCAAAAAAAAAAAAAA
>CANMCD010000035.1 GCA_947496185.1 uncultured Tenacibaculum sp. | reverse complement strand
TTTTTAAAAACACCTCAATCTAAAAGCTCTATTTCTATTAAATACATATTTGAGCATAATTTCATGCGTACCTGAATTGAAATTTCTAAGTGCTGTACTGGTTAAATCATAGGAATATCCTATGTCTAGATTGTCATTGACTTTCATACCGAGTAGGGCTGCTATAGAATCTCCCCATCGCCAAGAGAGTCCACCCCAAAAACGGTCTTCTAAATACATACTTGCAGAGAAATCTAAGGATAATGGTGAACCGTATACTGCCTTAGCTAACACTGCAGGTTTAAATTTCACATAATCGTTTACCCTAAAGACATAACCTGTTATGATAAAAAAGTGCATTCGCTCTGTAGACAAGGCTTGTGCCGAATCATTGTAATGCTCTGATCGTAACAAATTAGGAATTGATACTCCCCAATAAAATCTTTCTTCGTAATAATACAATCCAAAACCCACTGTCGGAAATACCTTATTGATATTTTCTGCAAAATTAGGATCGGGCTGTTCTCTATGGGTTCCCTTACTCCAATCTACATGAAAAAAACGAGCACCTACCTTAAATCCAAAGGCAAGTTTTCCTGAATTTCTAATTCTATTGATGTCAATAGTATACGAAGTGTTAAAGTCTAGGTATCTTTCTGAAGCAGGTCCCCATACATCATTGATGACACTGGCTCCGATACCGACTTTTCTTCTTAGTGATCGATCATAACTTAAAATTTGTGTGTTGGGTGCGCCTCGAAGCCCCACCCATTGTGATCTTCCTGTAAAAATGAAAGACTCATCGTTATTGGATCCCACATATGCAGGATTCACACTCATGGTATTAAACATGTATTGTGAAAACTGCGGATCTTGTTGCGCTTTACTAATGATCGACCAAGTTAATAGTATGGCTAGTAACCCACTTTTTATTAATAATCCCCTCATAAAAATTAATTTCATCATATTATCTTCCTCCTCTTTCAATATAGATCCAACCTGAAACAGCGGTTGATTCGGTTTTTAATTGTAGTACGTAATAGTAGACTCCAGAAGGTAATTTTTCCATTTTGTTAATGTTTAATTGTCCTTCTGAGATGCCTCCCCAATCGTTTTGGTAGTTGTCTCTGTTATATACCAGATTCCCCCACCTGTTGAATATTTTTAAATTACTATCATAATTGTCTAAACAATCAATATGAAGCGTATCGTTGATTCCATCGTCATCTGGTGAGAATTCTTCGTATACTTTCACACAATTCGAATCAGGTCGTACCTTTACAATATGTCTAAAAGGAGTTCCAACACAGCCCTCAGGGCTTATTGGAGTTATCACATATATTACTTCATGAATGCTGTTAGTGTCGTTGGTTAAGGTATCGTCTATGCTTGTGGTTGCTGTGGTATTAAATGTAGTTTCTCCTTGAATAAAAGGCGTATCTTCTGCATACCACTCAAACTCAGCTACCTCATCTTCTATTAAAAGTTCTGCTAAGTTATAGTTTACACTTTCCTCACTATTAATAATGGTTTCTGTATCCTGAAATTCAGGAACACTAGGATATACTAATACTAAATAGACATAAGGATCTCCTACACAACCATTGGCACTAGTGGGTATAATCGTATATTCTACTATTTGATCTACCTGAGAAGTATTTATAAGTACATCTGATATTCTACTACTCCCAGAGGCACTAGTGGTTTCTCCCGTTACATTCGGATTGTCTATGGCTTGCCAAGTAAAGCTAGATCCTGCCAAATCTACATCATTATGTAAACTATGGTTTAACTGTGTACCATTACAGATAATATCTTCAGGTAAGCTAGCCAAAGGCGCTGGATTGACTGTAACGGCATACATATAAGGATCACCAATACAACCGTTGGCAGCAGTAGGTGTAACGGTATAAATAACCGTTTGTGCTGATCCACTTAAGTTAATTAGGGTATCGGTAATGGTTGAACTGGTAGCAACCCCTTGTGTTTCGCCTGTCACATTGGGATTATCCGTTGCTTGCCAACTAAAAGTAGTACCTGTTAAATTAACATCACCACTTAGGTTATGATTTAAAGCCACCCCACTACAGGTAGTATCTATAGGTGGAGTTGTTACCAAAGGTTCTGGATCTACTGTTACCGTATAAGTGTAAGCACTTCCTACACACCCATCACTACTGGTGGGTGTAATGGTATAGGTTACGGTTTGTACCGATCCACTGGTATTGTTTAAAATATCTACAATATTGGAAGTACTACTAAGATTGATAGTTTCTCCTGTTACATTCGGATTATCAGTGGCTTGCCAAGTAAAACTTACCCCTGTTAGATTAACATCTTGATTTAAATCATGGTTTAGTCCTACATCACTACAAACCAAGTCTGTAGGAGGATTGGCCACATGAGGTTCAGGATTGATCGTTACGGTATAGGTATAGGGATCTCCCACACAACCATTGGCACTAGTGGGTGTAATGGTGTATACCACGGTTTGTACCGATCCACTGATATTATTCAAAGTATCGGTGATATTTGAACTGGTAGAAACACTGGTGGTTTCTCCTGTGATATTGCTGTTTTCAGCCGCCTGCCAAACAAAAGAATTTCCAACCAAACTACTTTGTCCATTAGGCCCTTGTATAAGCACAGGTATGGTATTAACATCTTGATTTAAATCGTGGTTTAACCTACCTCCGCTACAGGTTAAATCTGTAGGTTGATTGGCCACAAAAGGTTCAGGATTGACCGTTACGGTATACCTGTATGGATCTCCTACACACCCATCAGCACTAGTAGGTGTAATGGTATAAACTACAGTTTGTACCACACCGCTAATATTGTTTAAAGTATCGGTAATACTTGAAGTTGTAGTTACACTAGTGGTTTCTCCTGTGACATTCGGATTTTCATCTGCTTGCCAACTAAAAGAGCTCCCTGCTAAATCTACATCCGTGTTTAGATCATGATTTAACGCCACATCACTACAGGTAACCTCATAAGGTAAAGCCGCCACAAAAGGTTCAGGGTTTACCGTTACAGTATAGGTATACGGATCACCAAGACAGCCATCACTACTAGTAGGCGTGATGGTATAAATCACAGTTTGTACCGTTCCACTTCTATTGTTTAAGATATCCGTAATACTTGAGGTGGTGGAAACACTGGTGGTTTCTCCTGTTACATTTGGATTGTCTGTAGCTTGCCAAGTGTAGGTTACCCCTGTTAGGTTTACATCGGTATTTAAATCATGGTTTAACCCCACATCACTACACGTAGTATCTGTGGGTGGGTTTGCTACGTATGGTTCAGGATTGATCGTTACGGTATAGGTATACGGATCTCCTACACACCCATCAGCACTAGTAGGTGTAATGGTATAGACCACGGTTTGTACCGCTCCACTAATATTGTTTAAGGTATCGGTAATACTAGAATCGGTTGAAACACTAGTAGTTTCTCCTGTGATATTCGGATTGTCCGCGGCTTGCCAACTAAAAGTACTTCCTGTTAGGTTTACATCGGTATTTAAGTCATGATTTAACCCTACATCACTACACGTAGTATCTATAGGTGGATTTGCTACAAAAGGCTCTGGATTGATCGTTACGGTATAGGTATATGAATCTCCAACACATCCATCAGCACT
>CANMCD010000034.1 GCA_947496185.1 uncultured Tenacibaculum sp. | reverse complement strand
GATGCCGATGGAGCGCCAGATTATCAAGATGTTGATAGTGATGGAGATGGTATTTCTGATTTAGTTGAAGGAGGAACGGAAGCTATTAACGATATAGATAATGATGGTGTTATGGATAATCTTGTTGATACTGATGGAGATGGAATGGTAGATATAGTTGATCCAGATAACGGAGGTACTCCAGCTTCAATACCAGATACTGATGGTGATGGAGCACCAGACTATCAAGATTTAGACTCTGATAATGATGGTCTGAGTGATGTAATAGAAGGAGGAGGAGAAGATGTTGATGATAATGGACAAATAGATTCAGGAAGTATAGTTGATGGTACAAATCTGCCTGATACAGATCAAGACGGAGTTCCTGATTATATAGATCCGGATATTATCGAATGTTTGACAATTTATAATATACTTACTCCTAATGATGATGGAGAAAATGATACACTTATAATTACTTGTATAGAAGATCCAGCTTATAGAGATAATAGATTACAAATCTATAATCGTTGGGGGAATATTGTGTATACTATGAAAGGGTACGACAATAGTTGGGGTGGAACATCTTCTTTCACTACAAGAACTATATTAAAAGATGAGAAGTTACCTTCAGGAACATATTTTTATTTATTAGAGTTTGGAGATGAGAAAATACCTAAAAAAGGTTGGATTTATATAAATAGATAAAATTGATCTGCATGTTCCAGAAAAGTTTGTGAGGTATAGAATATGGATTAAGGTAACTTAATCCATATTTTTATTTTGATATACTGAATTAGAGTTGTTTTTATGGTGTTTGAATTATAAGGCTAAGAGAGACACTATTTTCAAAAGTGTGTAAGTTGTATCTAACTCAGGTTAAAAATTAATATTAAGGGGAATTCTTGTTATACTTGACTAACTATTTATAATGTTTTTTATATCGTAAGTGATAATAGGGGGGAACGATACAGCGTAGGGGTTGTTAAGATTGTTGTTTCTATGTGTTTGACTAACTGTTAGTTATTTTTATTTTTTTTGACTTTTTTATTGTTAATAAGTGTTAAATTACTACATTTGTTCTTGCAGGTGGCTTAAAATAGTTTAAAACATAAGTTAAATGTGTTTATTATTTGTTAACCTGTGCAATTTTAGTATTTACTAGCTACACTATTTAGTTAAGTTTTTCAAGGTATTTAGAAACTTATCTGGTTATTAATAGTAAAAATAGTAAAGACCCCTTGTATGAAAAATATTTTGTTTAGTAGTTTTTAGTGTTACATTCCTCCATAGTTCTAACATTAAAAATTTCCCATTAATTATTTTGTTAGTAAGATTTTTAACATCAACTTTATTCTTGGTTTTTTGAATATTAATCAAGGTTAAAGGATTGGTGGAGTATGGTTTATAAACTATTTTAAAAATGTTTTTAAGGGTGCTTACGATGGTATAAAGATAATATTATGTTAGCATGCTTCCCTACAGCGTTTAAAAAGAGCACACCTTTAGTATTCTTATGTCAAATTATGGCTTTTGCTATTCAGTTAGACATGAACGCGCAAATAACATTAGAAAAAGGTTTATCTTTTAATGGTAAAAAGAAGAACAATTCCATTTCAATTTTAGATGTTAATTTAGAAGATTCCGATCAGTTAGCGATCGAATTACTTGAAGAAAAGAATGTTTATTCAGGTAAAAGAGAGTTTTTAGAAGAGACGCCAGAGGAAATAAAAATATTCAGTCATGGAAAGTCAGGTTTTTTATTTATTGATGGAAAATGGCTAGGAAAGAAAGGCGTCGTAAGTTGGATAGAAACATTAAATATAGATAGGTCTAGATTAAAAAATATAAGCTTTTACGGATGTAATTTTGCGAGTGGAGAAATAGGAAAAAAAGCAATAACATATATAGAAAAAAAATTAGGAGTAACAGTTGCAGCATCAAATGATATTACAGGGGCCAAAGGAAATTGGAATTTAGAAATTGGAGAAGAACTATATCCAGTTCAAATTTCAAATTATAAGCATAGTTTACAGAATATTGGTGGAGTTATTAATGATTACGCAGCAGTTACTAATATTTCAGGAAATACTTTTACTGTAGATAATGCAGCTGCTTTTTCAGCAGGAGATTTAGTTATGATTATTCAGATGCAAGGAGCCATAATTGAAACTTTTGATTCTGAGGATTATGGAACAATACTTGATAGCGGGCAAACAGGAGAGTTTGAGTTACTGAATATAGCGAGTATAAGTACAAACAATATAAGCTTTACAAGCGTTACAAATACTTACGATGTTAATGGAACTGTTCAGATAATAAAAGTACCAGATTATTCTTCCAATGCACTGACAACAGTTACATCTCAAATAACAGGAACATCCTTTGATGGAAATAAAGGAGGTGTTGTCATTATAAAAGCAGATGTTTTGCAGTTAGATGCCGATGTTAATATGTCTGAAACAGGGTTTAGAGGAGGAACTATTAATGCTACAGATTATATTGATGCAGGTTATATTAGTACATCAGGAGCTCAAAAGGGAGAAGGGATAGCTAAATTTACAGTAGGAGATAGAAAAAGAGGACGACAAGCAAATGGAGGTGGAGCAGGAAATTGGGTAAATGCAGCTGGAGCAGGAGGAGGAAATTATGGTATTGGAGGACAAGGAGGTGAATATAATGGACTGAATGTAGAACGATCTGGAGGAGCAGGAGGAGATGCTTTTGGAATATGTGATGATTCAAATGGAGGACTTCCTTACACTTTTGTGAGATATCCAATTATGGGAGGAGGAGGAGGAGCCGGAGATAGTAATAATGGTGGTGTTAGTCACGGAGGTAAAGGAGGTGGAATTATTTTTGTCTTCGCAAATCAAATAAATGGAAATGGAGGAAGTATAATTTCAAATGGTGAAGCAGGAGGTGTTAGTTCTGCAGGCGATGGATCAGCCGGAGGAGGAGCAGGAGCAGGAGGAACTTTTTATACAACAGCAACTATTTTTTCAGGGAATACCCCTGTAACGTTACGAGGAGGTAATGGTGGTAATGCTGTTTCAATACACTCTGGAGGAGGAGGTGGTGGAGGTGGAGCTTTTTTTAAAAGAGGAGTTTCCATCCCCAGTGCAATTACATTAGATGTTTCAGGAGGAATTCGAGGAGCAAGTACAAGTATAATGCCACAAGATGGTTTTCCTGGAGGAGTTGTTGATATTGATCAACAGACACCTCCAGTAATTGTCGAAAACCAACTGTTTTCTTTAGATATGGGAACGGCTTCAAACGGAGATCCCTTGACTGGTGTGTCTGATCCAGGTAATGCAATAGTGGATGCGATTGTTGATCCATTGGCTACTTTAACCAACTGGACAATTGTTGGACCATCTGCCTTTACTGGAATTTTTCAAATAAATACCACAACAGGTGAGTTGACAGTAATTAATGTTTCAGCATTAACTGAACCTAGAGAATATACTTTGTTTGTTCAGGTAGAGAATGTTAGTGGTGAAGTTTCTTGTGTGAAGGAAGTAAGAATAGAAACAATTTGTCAATATGGAAATATTTCGAACTCATCCATTCTTTATGCAACGGCAGCTTCACCGAATGCGGCTTCTGGCTGGGGAACAGTGAATGGAGCAGCAGGAGCACCCGATGCCTCCATTTCAGATATTAATGCTAATAGAACAAGCGTTTATAATACTACAGCAACAGTTTTAACCTATGGAAGTGCGTTTACAGGAGGTGCAGAAGCAACGATGTATGTCAGAAGGCAAGTTGGATATCCAAGAGGGTTTACCATTTCTTTTTCTGAAGACAATATAACGTATACTCCTGAATCTAGTGAAATTATACCTGTTTCAGAGGTAGTTGGGAATTACGATCAAATAGTATATAATGTTCCTAGTTATTTATCAGGAGCTTATAGATATATTAGAATATCACCAGCGAGAGGTTTTCAGTCTTTGGTTTTAGTAGATGCTATAGCTGTAGCGGAAGATGATTGTTTTACTTGTCCGACTGGGATTAACCCGCCAACGTTATCTTCAACAACAATATCTAATTTTTGTCCTATCAATACGGTAGATTTAACCAGTATTACGGCTAGTAATGGGTTGGTGAATACGACTTTAACTTGGCATACTGATACGCCCGCTACAAACGCTAATAAAATTAGTGACCCAACAGCAGTAATAGGAGGAGTGTATTACGCAGCTTTTTATCATGCAGGAAATGATTGTTATAGTGGAGTTGGAGGAGAAGGAACGACAATGGTGAATGCTAATACTGATACTGATTGTGACGGTGTTTTAGATAGTGTAGATATTGATGATGATAATGACGGGATATTGGATTCACAAGAGTGTGTAGTAGCAACAGCGTTATACCCAGAATTAACACCGATAAGTACTTATACTTGTAGTCAAACCGATGTGATTGATATAGGGAGTTCGATTCCAGATGGTAAGATAAGGTATAGAAGATTTAATGCTTCCATAGAGTCAGGAGATCAAACAACAGCGGCAGCTTGGTGTTACACAAAAGATTTACCTAACAACAATGCATCTCCTTCAGAAAACTTATTAATAGATAACTTTATTTCTCCTCCAACCTCTAATCAAACGAGTTATGGAGCAATAGAATATACATTCTGGTTAGAGCAAGGAAATTATAGGATATGTGGTGGATGGGATGATGGCTATAGTATTGCAATTTCTACCTCTGGATTTCAGAATGATATGGTACTGATAAACACAGAGAGATGGTCAGGCTCAACAACTATTGAACCATTGGAGTTTTATTTATCGCAAAGAACACTAATGCAGTTTAGATTCAGTGATTTGAATGCTCAGTGGCAAACAACAGATTTTTTTGGTTTTAGAGATGAAAGCAACCAGTGTAGGACGAATATTTCTTTAGTAGAAGTTTTAGACTTAAACGGAACAGATACATTGTGTGATGCTGATGGTGATAATATAAAAAACTTATTAGATTTAGATAGTGATGCTGATGGTTGTAGTGATAGTGTAGAAGCAGGAAATACTCCAATCACTAACAACGATATAATAAATTATAATACAGGAGTAGATGTAAACAATAATGGATTATTAGATCAATTTGAAAATGGAACATCAGGAACAATCAATTATACATCAACTTACGATCAATTTGCAAAAGATAATACATTGGATGCTTGTATTGATAGTGATGGTGATGGGGTGGTTGATGTAATGGATATAGATGATGATAATGATGGAGTGTTAGACGTAGAAGAAATTGATTGCTCGGTAGAGGTTGTTACAAATATTGGAGATTTAACATGGCATGGAACTGCTGCGGGAAATATGCTTTCTTTTGTACCTACTACTTTAAATGTAACAGGAAGTACTTGGGCAACGGCATATTCAGATCAAACATTTAAATTACCTATTGTATTAGAAGGTACTTTTGGTACTCATTCAGCAGGAATGATAGGGTTATTTCCTGTAAGTGGTACAGAGATTACAGGAACAACATGGAATGATGGAGGATATAAGTTTCAATTTAACGGATCTAGTGGAATGTATGTTAGACATGGAGCGCAAACAACTAACGGATATACAGAACCTTCTATAGGTGGAACAACCTTTAGATTAGAGATAGATGCCTTAGGGAATATGAATTATGTACATGATGGAGGGGTAGTGTATAAGGGAACAGTTCCTATTGAAGAGTATAAATTAACCATTACAAGAGGGTGGTTTAACATAGAAAATTTCACAATAACTACAACATTAGATAAATGTGTAGATATAAATACAGATTTAGATGCACTTCCCAATAGATTAGATTTAGATAGTGATGGAGATGGATGTAGTGATGGAGTAGAAGCAGGTAATACCATAGTTGCTAATAATGATGTTTCAAATTATAATACAGGAATTGATACAAATAATAACGGACTATTAGATCAGTTTGAAGATGGCGCAACTGGAAATATTAACTATACATCAACCTATAGCGAATATGGAAACGATAGTTTGTCAACAGCATGTTTGGATACTGATGGGGATGGAGTTGAAGATTTAGTAGATATAGATGATGACAATGACGGGGTATTAGATGTACAAGAATCTGATTGTAGTCAAAATAAGGTTACATATCCAGATGATTTAACATGGCATGGCGTTGTAGCCAATAACATTCGTTCTTTACCCCCTAATATTTTACAGATTGTTGGTCACAGATGGCATACGTCATATTCAGACCAAACATTTGAACTGCCTATTGTTGTTCAAGGTACTTTTGGTTCGCATGCAGCAGCAATGATAGGCTTATTTCCTGAAAGTGGAACAGAACTTAAAACTGTAGCTACATGGAATGATGGAGGTTATAAGTTTCAATTTGATAGAGCAAGTTCGAATGGAATATTTGTGTATCATGGATCAGGTACTCGTGTAGCATCTGCTCCAATTGTTTCTGGAGCTACTTTTAGGTTAGAAATAGATGCTTTAGGAAACATGAACTATATCCATGATGAAAAATTAGTATATAAAGGTACAGTTCCTGTTGAAGCGTATAAATTGACAGTATCAACGGGTTGGGCTGATTTTCATGATTTTTCAGTAACCTCTAAATCAAATGTAAATTTATGCATTGATGTTAATTCTGATGGAGATGGAACTCCGAATAGGTTAGATTTGGATAGTGATGGAGATGGATGTAGTGATGGTGTCGAAGCGAGCAATACTTCATTTGCTAATAATGATACGACAAATTATAATACTGGAGTAGATGCAAATAATAATGGACTCATAGATCAATTTGAAAATGGTACAACAGGAACAATTAATTATATTTCGACTTATGATGAGCACGCTAAGGATAATTTATCGGATGCTTGTTTAGATACAGATGGTGATGGAGTATCAGATTTTACAGATTTAGATGATGATAATGATGGTATTTTAGATATTAATGAAGGGTACTGTACTCCTATTTCATTCAATTTTGATGCTACAAATGAGAATTGGGTAGAGGATAATGAAAATAATGGAAGTTTGGGGAATCCGTTAATGCATTCTTCTAACTTTTCAACAAGTTATGGTTGTAGTATGTCAACCATACCCTCGAGTCCTGATGGGAATTTTGTGGTAATGGATGATGTTTTATCATATGCAATGTATTTTGAAAGTCCGGATAATTTAAATTTAAATGTAAGTACTAAATTAGGAGGAACGTTTAGTTTTTATTGGATAAATGGAACCTATGACGGTACTGGTTCACAGTCTGGAGCGTCAAATATGAATGTAAATTTAGTAGGCCCTGGTACAACTATCAGTACAACTTTTGATGTTACTGGGTTGGCAAATTCAAGATCTTGGCATCAATTTACATTTACATTAGATGATGCTACTTGGAGTGGAAGTCAAACAGACTTGGTAAATGTATTATCCGATTTAGACCGAATAGAAATTCAAGTTGAATCAATTGCTAGTAGGGTTACAAGTTGTTCAAATGGAGAATGGTACGGATTGGATAATATTGCTTTTAGTTGTACAAGTTCCGATACAGATGGCGATAATACGCCAGACTATTTAGATTTAGACTCCGATAATGATGGTTGTAATGATGTTGATGAATCAGGAGGAGTTGATGCAGACAGTGATGGTGTGTTAGATGGTACGGGAGTAGATACCAATGGTCAAGTAACAGGAGGTGTTGGAGGTTATGATGGTGCGAATGACAATGAGACTGAGGCTACCATGTTACAGGTAGATGCTCAGCCAACTGATGCGACTATATGTTTAGGAGCGAATGTGGATTTTACAGGTACAGGATCTTCTTTAAGTACGACAACTTTTACGGGAACAGCCCCAGCGACTACCCCTGATTATAGCGGTAGTACCCCTTCAACAGGAGATATAAGCTATCAATGGCAAGAACAAGTAGGAGGAGTAGGAGCATGGAACAACCTAAGTGATACAGGAATTTATAGTAATACTACAACAAGTACTTTAACGCTCATCAACCCGCCTATAGGAACACATGGAAATAAATATAGGTTATTGATTACGAGTGTCAAAAGAGTATGTGGTATAACCAGTAATGAAGCAACTTTAACGATCAATAATGTAACAGGAGGGACAATTGCTTCCAATCAGACCTTATGTAGTGGGG
>CANMCD010000033.1 GCA_947496185.1 uncultured Tenacibaculum sp. | reverse complement strand
ATCGTTTCTTTGCTCGCAACATCTGTCAATAACAACGTTGCTTGAATGTCTTCTAAAATTAATCGGATACGATCTTCCGGGTAATCAGGTTTGATAGGTACATAGGCGCCTCCTGCTTTGAGGATTCCTAAGATACCTACGATCATGTCCATCCCACGATCTATACAAATCCCTATCAAATCATCCTTGCCTACACCTTCTGAAATCAAATAATTAGCTACTTGGTTTGATTGTGCATCCAGTTCTTGATACGTCATGGTAGTACCTTCAAAACGAAGGGCTACACTTGCTGGGGTTAATTGGACTTGTTGTTTGAACCTGTCTACTACTGTCGTATCCAATGGATAGGATACTGCAGTATCATTAAACTTGGTAACTAGTAATGCTTTTTCTTCCGAAGTAAGCATTTCGATAGCATCCAAAGGTTGATTGATATCCGTTACTATTACCTGTAACAATTCTTTATAATGCCCCAACATTTGTTGTGCTGTTGACGCTTTAAATAAAGCAGTACAATATTCGAGTTCCATCACTATTTCTGAGTCTGACTCTTCCGCTAATAATGTTAAATCGAACTGTGCATTTTGTGTTTCGTGTTTAAATGGTGTAATATTTACCTGATCACTTTCAATCAAATTATCGTTCGTATCATCAGGTGTATTATGCAGATCGAACATTACTTGGAATAATGGTGTAATACTCAAATCTCTTTCCAATCCAACTCCGTCGACAACTTTTTCAAAAGGAATCAACTGATGATCATAACCTTCTAATGTAGTTTCTTTTACTTTCGAAAGTATCTCTTTGAAGCTCTTTACATCCGTCAAATCACTACGAAGTGCCAAGGTATTGACAAAGAGCCCTATAATCCCTTCTAAGTCTGTTTGTGTTCTATTGGCAATGGAAGTACCTACACAAATATCTTGTTGCCCACTGTATCTTGATAATAATATCTTAAATACCGACAGCAATGTCATAAATAACGTTACTCCTTCTTCTTGACATATTTTATGTAACGACGCTGTAATTTCTTTATCCAAAGTAATCGATAAACTAGCTCCTTCATGACTTTGCGCAGAAGGTCTTGTATAATCGGTAGGCAACGATAAATTTTCTACACCGTACAACTGTTCTTTCCAATAATTCAACTGATTATCTATTACCTCTCCTTCCACATATTTTCTTTGCCAAAGAGCAAAATCTGCATATTGTACGGGTAACTCAGGTAATTCAGGTGTTCTTTGTACTGAAAACGCCTCATACAGTTCGGTAAATTCTTGTACAATGAGATTTTGAGACCAACCATCACTTGCAATGTGATGAATCACACTTGCTAATACATAATGATTATTACCTAAATCATATAAACGTGCTCTAAGGTTATAATCTTTAGACAAGTCAAATGGAATGTTGATGTATTCACCTATCGAGTTTTCTATTTCATTCTCTTGTACAACTGCCTGTCCTAAACTCCAACCTTCTACAGTATTTATCTTTTGGTATCCTATTCCGTTTTCTTGATAGATTACGGTTCGTAATATTTCGTGCCTACGGATAATCTCTTTAAAACAGTTTTCTAATACTTCAAGATCTACAGCACCTTTCAAATTCAATATTACAGGCATGTGATACGCTACAGTTCCTTCTAATTGATCTAAGAACCACAGACGTTCTTGGCTAAATGATAATGGAATCTGGGTGGGTCTTTCTTGTACCTCAATTGCTGGTAGTGATTTACTAGTCGCTTTTTTAGCAATTAACAAAGCTTGATCAACAATGGTCGTATGGATAAAAATCTCTCGTATTGAAATTTCAACTTCTAAAACGGTTCTGATTACTGAAATTAAACGCGTTGCCAAAAGGGAGTGTCCTCCTAACTCAAAGAAGTTATCATATACCCCTATTTTTTCAATCTTTAAAAGGTCTTGCCATATCTTTACTAATTTTTCTTCTAGTTCGTTTCTGGCAGCTACATACTCGTGAGATGCTAATGCTGATTTATTAGGATCAGGTAATGCTTTCTTATCTATTTTACCATTGGGTGTTAACGGCATGACTTCCAAATTAACCCATAACCTTGGCACCATATATTCTGGTAAATTATCCTTCAATATATTTTCTATGTGAAGCTTGTCTATTTCACCATTTACTACAATATACCCTACTAATTGCTTACTTTTTGAAGCATCTTCTTTTGCTAATACGCAAGCACCTACTACTTCTTCTATAGCAGTAATAGCATTCTCAATCTCTCCAAGCTCTACACGATGTCCTCTAATTTTTACTTGATCATCAATTCTTCCTGCAAATTCAAGATTTCCATCAGGCAACCATCTCGCTAAATCTCCCGTTTTATAGATACGTTCTCCAGCTACAAAAGGGTGAGGTATAAATTTTTCTGCTGTTAAATCTTCACGATTCAAATAGCCTCTCGCTAACCCGTTTCCTCCTACACATAATTCACCTACTACTCCTTCTGGTAATAACTGATGGTTATGATTTAATATATAAACCTCTGTATTGGCAATAGGCTTCCCTATAGATACTACCTCTCCTATTTCTCCATGGAAAGTGGTAGCACAAATACTGGTTTCTGTTGGTCCATAAGCATTAATATAATTATACGACGCCGAAAACTCTTTCGCTAACGTTAAAGAAATGGCTTCTCCTGCGGTAATTAGTGTTTTTAATCCTTGTAAATCTTCTACCGATAATAATTGTAAAAATGCAGGCGGAAGAGTTGCAAAAGTAATTTCGTGATCTGCTATAAATTGTTTAAACAATATAACATCTGACTTTGCTTCTTCATTTATGATATGTAAACTTGCCCCACCTAACAATGGAATAAAGATTTCCCATATAGAAGCATCAAATGAAGGACTTGCAAACTGTAAACAATGATCCGTGGTATTTATTGAAAAATCAGCAATTTGTGAACAAATGGTATTTAATACACTTTTGTGTTCTATCATTACCCCTTTGGGTTTCCCTGTACTTCCTGAGGTATAAATTATATACGCCAAGTCAGAAGCTTCCTTATGCGCTATACTAACTTGATCTGAATAGTCATTAATTTGCTTATTAAATTCTGTAACAACATCATCGTTGACAATAAATGAACATTTACTGTCTGACTTAATATACTCTTTTCTATCTACTGGATACTTTGGATCAATTGGTATAAATACCGCCCCAGCTTTTAACACTCCAAATATCGCTATAATCAACTCATGAGATCTTCCTAACTCTAAACCTACAAAATCACCCGATTTGATACCTCCTTCTTTTAGTAAGTAATTACTAAACTGACTAGAACGCTTGTCTAATGCTTCATAACTAAGGGATGTTTCTTCGTAAACAACTGCTTCTTGATTGGGTACTTCTTGTACCTTTTCTTTAAATAAAGTTGTGATCGTTTTGTCTTGCGAAATATTTCTAGAAGTATCATTAAGTGTAACAAGCAAATGTTCTTTTTCAATAGTAGACAAGATTGTTTGACTATCAATTATTTCTTGTTCACTGTTACAAAAATTATCAAGAACTTTATATATCAATTCGTGAATCGCTTCTACCTTTATCCCTGATTTAAATTCTTTGTGAATCGCATAAGCAAACTCAACTCCCTCTCCTCCTGTTAAGTCTATAGTCAAGTTAAAACTAGTACTTGTTCTTTCGTAAGAAGGTACGTTTAACTCTTCTTTTTGGTCTAGTTCTTTTGTTCGTTGTTGATTATCTTCTTTAATATCATCATAAACATGGAAATCTATAAAGTTAAACAACGAATTGAATACGGCTTCATTTTTATCAATTCCTACCAATCGTTTTATTTCGAAGAAAGTCATCGTTCCATACCCTGTAATGTCTTCTATCTTTTGATGAATTTGTTTAAAATAATCTAACCAACTTTCTTGAGGTGAAGACACATAACGGACAGGCAATGTATTTAAGAAACATCCTAGTACTTTATCAGCATCCTCCATTATTGGACGAGTATTTCCTACCAAACCTACAGTTACTTCGTCTTCATTGGTAAGCATTTTTAATGCATACATATAGGCTCCAAAAAATACCGATTTAAGCCCTATTCCATGTGCTTTACTTTTTGTTTTTATGTTCTCTAAAAAGGACAGCTCATAACTCTTAGAAAAATATTGTTCTTTTTCTGTATCCTCAACAAAAATGTCTAAATACTTAGACTCAGAAAGTTCTTTTTTCCAAAACGCTATACCACTTTCATCTCTTTTAGAAGCTAATTCTCTCACAATAAAATCCTTATGAGAACACGACAAATTTGTTATTTCTGGTGTTTTATTTTCTTTTAGTTCAAAATAAACCTGATATAATTCTGTCGCAAAAGAAGCTACACTCCATCCATCCATTATTGAGTGGTGAAACTGAAAAACAAACAACGCGTTTTGTTCATTGATTCCTAAAATATTGAATCGATACAATACTTCATTTTTGAATTCGAAAGGCTTCTTTCTTTCTGCAACTAAAAAGTCTTCTACAACTTGTTCTTTATCGGCATCAGCCACCTCCTTAAAGTTCTCGTAGCTTACCGATACTTCTTTGGTTTTATGAACTATTTGAACAGGTAGGCTATAATCAGAAAAGTTAAAAACTGTTCTAAAAATACTATGTTTGGCTACCAATAAATTAATTGCTTTGGTAAATATTTTCAGATCAAATGACGGATCTTCTAATGGGAAAAGCATTTGATCATGAAATATTCCTAAACTCAAATCTATCAATGATTCCGTAATCATTCCTTGTTGCACATCACTCATCGGATATACATCTTCAATACGTTCGGGATTATCAATTGACACCATAACTTCTTTCGCCAATTCCTCAATCTCTGTCGTTACTTGCTCTAGTACTAATTGTTGATTTTGAAGTGTATCATTACCATTCAAAATCAATTCAGCAAGCCCCGCAATGGTTGGGGACTGAAATAAATCACGGAGTTTAATCCCCTGATTAAGTGTCTGATTTATTCTTGCGATTAAACGGATAGATATGATAGAATCTCCTCCTATTTCAAAGAAATTATCATATATCCCTACTTTCTCAATTTCTAATATTTCTTGCCATACACCGACTAACTGCTCTTCCGTCTCATTTCTCGGAGCTACATATTCTTGTGATGATAGTTGGGCTTTATCAGGTGCTGGTAATACCTTTTTATTAATTTTCCCATTACTTGTCAAAGGCATTTCATCTAAGAAAACCCATAACTTAGGCACCATATACTCAGGGAGTTTTTCCCCTAATATTTTTTGAATTTCTTCTTTATCGATCTCTTGCTCAAGTACAATATACCCTACCAATCGCTTACTACCTGCTCCGTTATCCAGTGCCAATACGCACGATTGTTTTATTAAATCAATTGAAGACAAAACGGTTTCAATTTCTCCTAATTCGATACGGTACCCTCTAATTTTAACTTGAGAATCTTTTCTACCTACATACTCAATATCACCATTTGGCAACCATCTACCTAAATCTCCTGATTTGTATAATTTATCCCCCTGTTCTTGACTAAAAGGATTCATCACAAATCGCTCTGAAGTTAACGCTAGTCTATTTAAATATCCTTTGGCTACTCCTGCTCCACTAATACAAATCTCACCAATCACTCCCACAGGTACTAAATTCATATATTCATCTACAATATGACATTGTAAGGTAGGTATGGCTGAACCAATGGTACTTATCGTATTTTCAACATCTTTCGCAGTAATTTCTTTATACGTAACGTGTACGGTAGTTTCCGTTATACCGTACATATTGATAAGCTTACATGCAGGATGGGCTTCTTTCCAATTTGCTAAATAACTAGGATTCAACGCTTCTCCCCCAAAGATTACATACCTAATATGATGATCTGAATCTGCTCGTAAAAGCTCTTCTTTTAATACATAAAATGCCCCTGGCGTTTGATTAAGTACGGTTACTTTTTGCGTTATTAATAACTCTTTGAATAGTGAGGTATCTTTAGCTACCTCTTTAGGCACTACAATTAATTTTCCTCCAAAAAGTAAAGCTCCATACATTTCCCATACAGAAAAATCAAAACAGAAAGAATGGAACATTGTCCATACATCCTTAGCATCAAAATCGAAAAGAGTTTCTTCATTTTTGAATAAACGAACCACATTTTCGTGTGTTATCAATACCCCTTTAGGCTTTCCTGTACTACCCGAAGTATAAATGATATAGGCTTGATCACTTGGTCGTACGGTTATGTTTGGTTTTTCAGAAGATTGCTTACTTATAAGCTCCCAATCCGTATCAAGTGCTATAACTTCTATGCTATCTATATCTTGTAGTACTGTTTTACTTTGCTCACTTCCTACAACCAATTGCAATGCAGCATCCTCAAAAATATAGGTGATTCGATCAGCAGGATAATCAGGATCTACGGGTACGTATACCCCTCCTGCTTTTATGATTGCCAAAATACCTACAATCATTTCTACTGATCGCTCAAGACAAATTCCTATTAATTCTTCTGATTTTATATTTTTTTGAACTAAATAATTTGCTAATTGATTGGCTTTCTTATCTAACTCACTGTATGTTACTTCTTGATTTTCAAAAACTACCGCTATTGCCTCTGGTGACTTTTCTACTTGTTCTTCAAATAGGTCTACTATGGTTTTATCTTTAGGGTATCCAACCATAGGGTCGTTAAAGTCAAATAACAATTGTCCTTTTTCTTCTTCTGAAAGCATTGGCAATTCATAGATCTGCTGGGTAGCATCTTCTATAACGGTATGTAACAATGTTTCATAATGTTTGAGCATTTTTTCAATGGTAACTTGATCAAATAGTGCCGTACAATATTCCATTTGTAAAGAAATTTGATCTTCCTCTTCATTTACCATTAAGTTTAAATCGAATTGTGAAGTATTCGATTCATGCTCTTCTGTAGCTATTTTTAAGTCACCTAATGTAATTTCCTTTCCTTCGTCTGGTGTATTTTGCAATACGAACATTACTTGAAAAATAGGTGTTGTACTCATGTCTCTAGCGACTCCTAAATGATCTACAACTTTTTCAAAAGGTGTTAATTGGTTGTCATAACTTTCTAGTGTCGTTTGCTTTATTTGTTGTAATAACTCTATAAAAGTAGCTTGTGGAGCTACTTCACTTCTTAAGGCTAGTGTATTTACAAAGAACCCTATAATTCCTTCTAAATCTGCCTGTGTTCTATTAGCTACTGGACTTCCTACACATATATCTTCTTGACCACTATATTTCGATAACAATACCTTAAAAGCACCTAGTAATACCATAAAAAGGGTTACTTCATGCTCTTTACAGATATTTTCTAACCCACTTAACCTTGCTTTATCAATCGTATGCAACACCATGGCTCCGGCGGCACTTTTTATCGAAGGTCGTTTATAATCTGTTGGTAGTGCAAGAGGTGTTGTGTGTTTTAATTTTTCTCCCCAGTAAGAAAGTTGTTGTGCTAAAACGTCACCGTCAACATGTTTGCGTTGCCAAACTGCATAATCTGCATATTGTAGATCTAGTACTGGCAAGTCTGCCTTTCGGTTTTCAGAAAACGCATTGTACAATTCAGCAAACTCTTCCATCAATATTCCTTCAGACCAACCATCACTCGCTATATGATGGAATACACTTAGCAATACATATTCTTGGTTTCCTAAATCATACAAACATGCCCTAAACATATAATCTTTTGATAAATCAAAAGATCGTTTAACAAACTCTTCTCTTAATGTAATTATTTCATCGCTATTTTGAACGGTAACAATTTCTAATTTCCAATTATCACTTGGCATTACGCTCTGATAGCCCACTCCTTCATCTGAGTATATAACAGTTCGCAACACTTCGTGACGCGTAACTATCGTTGCTAATGTTTTTTCAATAATTGAAAAATCAAGTACACCATTCAATTCTAAAATAACTGGCATATGATATTCCGTACTCCCCTGTAATTGATCCAAAAACCACAAACGTTCTTGACTAAATGATAAGGGTATACGGTCTGGTCTTTCTTGAACCGTTACTTCTGGTAATAAAATTCCTTTTCGTTGCTTAACAATATGTTTTGCTTGATCCGCAATGGTTGTATGCGAAAAAATTGCTCGTATCGATACTTCTACTTCAAGGTTTTGACGAATCAAAGACACCAATCGGGTTGCTAATAATGAATGCCCCCCTAACTCAAAGAAGT
>CANMCD010000032.1 GCA_947496185.1 uncultured Tenacibaculum sp. | reverse complement strand
TTGCCTACACCTTCTGAAATCAAATAATTGGCTACTTGGTTTGATTGTGCGTCCAGTTCTTGATACGTCATGGTAGTGCCTTCAAAACGAAGGGCTACACTTGCTGGGGTTAATTGGGCTTGTCGTTTGAACCTGTCTACTACTGTCGTATCTAATGGATAGGATACTGCGGTATCATTAAATTGGGTAACTAGCAAGGCTTTTTCTTCCGAAGTAAGCATTTCTACAGTGTCTAACGATTGATTAATATCCGTTACTATGTTTTGTAATAGCTCTTTGTAATGTGCTAAGAGTTGCTTTGCTGTTGATTCCTTAAATAAAGCAGTACAGTATTCGAGTTCCATCACTATTTCTGAACCCGACTCATCTACTAATAATGTAAGATCAAATTTGGCATTTTTTGTTTCATGATCAAATGGTGTCATTTTGACCTGATTGGTTTCTATCAGATCTCTTGTATCATTCGGAGCATTAAAAAGATCAAACATGACCTGAAATAATGGCGGTGTACTTAGATTTCTTTCGACACCAGCCCCTTCAACTACTTTCTCGAACGGAATTAATTGATGATCATACCCCGCTAACGTGGTTTCTTTAACTTTCGAAAGTACCTCTTTGAAGTTCTTTACATCCGTCAAATCACTACGAAGCGCCAAGGTATTGACAAAAAAACCTATAATCCCTTCTAAATCTGTTTGTGTTCTGTTGGCAATAGAAGTACCTACACAAATATCTTGTTGCCCACTGTATCTTGATAATACTATTTTGAAAGTGGATAGTAATACCATGAATAAGGTCACTTCTTCTTCTTGGCATATTTTATGTAACGACGCTGTAATTTCTTTATCCAAGGTAATGAATTCACTCGCTCCTTCATGACTTTGTATAGAAGGCCTAGCAAAATCTATCGGTAAGGATAGTGTTTCTACACCATCTAACTGCTCTTTCCAATAATCTAACTGCCTGTCTATAACTTCTCCTTCAACATATTTTCGTTGCCAAAGAGCAAAATCTGCATACTGTATTGGTAATGCTGGTAACGCTGGAGTTCTCTGAGCTGAAAGTGCCTCATACAATTCTGTAAATTCTTGTACAATTAGATTTTGAGACCAACCATCACTTGCAATATGATGAATTACACAGGCTAAAACATAACGCTCTCCTCCTAAATCATATAAACATGCTCTAAGATTATAATCTTTAGACAAATCAAAAGGTATGTTTACATATTCCTCAACAGCATTTTTTACTATTTCTTCTTGTAAAATTATTTGCCCTAAACTCCATCCATCAATTTCATTTACCTTTTGATACCCGATTCCGTTTTCTTGATAAATAACGGTACGCAATATTTTATGCCTGCTAATAATTTCTTTAAAGCATGCTTCTAATACTGCAACATCTACGGCACCTTCTAGGTGCAATACAAATGGCATATGATAGGCTACACTTCCTTCTAACTGATCTAAAAACCACAAACGTTCTTGACTAAATGACAAAGGAATATGTGTTGGTTTTTCTTGAAATACTACAGCGGGTAAAAACTTACTCGTTGTTTTACTGCCTATAATAAAACTTTGATCTGCAATCGTAGCATGGATAAATATTTCTCGTATTGAAAGCTCTACTTCTAAAACAGTCCTTATTAAGGAGGTCAAACGAGTTGCTAATAATGAATGCCCTCCTAACTCAAAAAAGTTATCATATATACCTACTTTTTCTACTTTTAAAAGGTCTTTCCAGATATTCACTAATTTTTCTTCTAGCGGATTCCTCGCAGCTACATATTTTTTAGACAGAAGTGCTATACTATCAGGAATCGGCAATGCTTTTTTATGTACTTTACCTGTACCCGTTAAAGGCATTTCTTCCATAAAAACCCAGATATTTGGCACCATATATTCGGGTAATTTATTTCCTAAAAGCGCTTGTATTTCCTCTTTACTTATGTCCTCACTCGCCACTACATATCCAACAAGGTATTTACTTCCTGTCTCATTTTCTAAGGCCAATACTGAGGAATGTTTTATTAAATCTATAGAAGACAACACACTTTCTATCTCACCTAATTCGATTCGATAGCCGCGTATTTTTACTTGAGAATCTTTCCTACCCAAATACTCCATATCACCATTTGGCAACCATCTTGCTAAATCTCCTGTCTTATATAGCATCATCGATTCATCTTCACTAAAAGGATCTTTAACAAAACGTTCCGCTGTCAATTCCTCTCTTTTCAAATACCCCTTTGCCACTCCTGGCCCCGTAATACAAAGTTCACCTACAACTCCTATCGGTACTAAATTCATATAGTCATCTAGTATATGGCTTTGTAGTGTAGGAATGGCGCGACCAATGTTACTTATGGTTTCTTTAATCTCTTTCTCCGTGATTAATTTTTCCATATTATACATCGTTGCTTCAGTAACTCCGTATAAATTGTACAGTTTACACGCTGGATATACTTTATGCCAATTCTCTAAATAACTTGGATTTAAAGCTTCTCCTCCAAAAACTATAAATCGTATAGCATGTTCTTTGGGCGATGCTAAAAGCTCTTCTTTTAACATATAAAATACCCCCGGGGTTTGGTTGAGTATGGTAACTCCTTGATCGAGCACCAATTCTTTAAACAGCGTAATATCTCGGGTGGCTTCTTTAGAAACAACTAGTAATTTTCCTCCAAACAATAACGCTCCGTACATTTCCCATACTGAGAAGTCAAAACAGAACGAATGAAACATCGTCCAAACATCCTTTGAAGTAAGTTCAAAAAGTCCTCCTTCATTTTTGAATAATTGTACTACGTTTTCATGTGTAGTCAGTACTCCTTTGGGTTTCCCTGTACTGCCGGAAGTATAAATAATATACGCTAAATGATTCGACTGTACTTTTACATTAGGATTCTCTGACGATGCTTCTCGAATTTTTTCCCAATCATTATCTAACGATATTATATCTATGTTTCCTATGCCTTGCAACACTCTTTTACTATACTCACTACCAATCACTAAACGCAATTCAGCATCCTTAAAAATATAGTCTATTCGTTCCGATGGATAATCTGGATCTACAGGCACATATACACCTCCTGCTTTTATAATTGCCAAGATCCCTATAATCATTTCCAAAGAACGTTCAATGGATATCCCTATAAACTCTTCTGATTGGACTCCTTGTTTTATAAGATAATTGGCTAATTGATTAACCTTCTCATTAAGTTCACTGTAGGTTAATTCTTGACGTTCATAAACTACTGCAATTGCATGAGGAAATAAATTTACTTGTTCTTCAAAAATACTCACCAGTGTCTGATCCTTAGCATAAGCAGCCATCGGATCGTTAAAAACTGTCAATAACTCCGTTCTTTCTCTTTTGGAAAGCATTGACAAATCATGAATTTTTTGCAACGGATTATTTAAAATGCTACCCAATAAAATTTCATAATGCAGCAACATTCTCTCAATAGTCGTTTTATCAAATAGAGCGGTACAATACTCCATCTGTAAAGAAAGGCCTGCTGCATCTTCATTTAGAATCAAATTTACATCAAACAACGAAGTGTTGGCGACATAAGGTTCCGAAGACATTTTTACATCTTTCAGTGATACTTGCTTCCCTTCATTGGGCGTATTTTGTAAAGCAAACATTACTTGAAAAATAGGAGAAGAACTCAAATCTCTGATTCCTCCGATATGATCAACTACTTTTTCAAAAGGTGTTAATTGATTATCATAACTTTCTAAAGTAGTCTTTTTAACTTGCTGTAACAATTCAATAAAAGTGAGCTCTTGATTTATCTCACTTCTTAAGGCTAATGTATTTACAAAGAACCCTATAATTCCTTCTAAATCTCTTTGAGTTCTATTTGCCACAGGCGTACCTACACAAATATCTTCTTGCCCGCTATATTTTGCTAGCAGTACTTTAAAAATACTTAGCATAAACATGAACAAGGTTACTTCTTGCTCTTGACAAATAGCTGCTACCCCTTTTAGCTTTTCCTTTGTTATCCTATGAAAAACAGTGGCTCCTTCTGTACTCTTTATAGCAGGTCTATTATAGTCTGTAGCTAAAGCTAAAGGTGTAGTGTATTGTAATTTTTCTTTCCAGTAAGAAAGCTCCTGTGCTAAAACGGCTCCTTCTACATACTTTTTTTGCCAAATAGCATAATCAGCATATTGTAAGTTAAGTGTGGGTAAATTTGGAGAACGTTCTTCTGATAAAGCACTGTACAATACCGAGAATTCTTCTACCAACAGTCCTTCTGACCAACCATCACTTGCTATATGATGAACTACACAGGCTATTACATACTGTTGATTTTTGAGTTTATACAGGCAGGCTCTGAGGTTATAATCCTTCGTTAAATCAAAAGGTGTTTTCACATAAGTTTCTAAAGTATCTTCTAGTACTTCACCTTCTAAACTCACCTGTGCTAGTCTCCATTCATCCGCTTTGTTTATTTTTTGATAACCAATTCCATCTTCCTGATAAATAGTAGTTCGTAATATTTCATGCCTACGAACAATTTCTTTAAAACAGGTTTCTAATAGATCAACATCCACGGCTCCCTCCAGATTAAGTACCACTGGCATATGATATGCTACACTTCCTTCTAACTGGTCTATAAACCACAATCGTTCTTGACTAAACGATAAAGGAATATGTTCGGGTCTTTCTTGTACTTTCACCTCAGGTAAAAACGTTCCTGTAGCTTTTTTCTCAATAAGTAAACTTTGATCTGCAATACTGCTATGGGTAAATATTTCTTTTATCGAAAACTCCACATCTAAGGTAGTTCTCATCAATGATACCAATCGAGTTGCTAACAATGAATGACCTCCTAACTCGAAAAAGTTATCGTATACCCCTATCTTTTCTATTTTTAATAATTCCTTCCAAATAGCCGTTATTTTCTCTTCAACTTCATTGCGTGGAGCTACGTATTCTTGCGAGGATAATTGTGTGCTATCAGGTACTGGCAAAGCTCTTTTGTTAATCTTACCCGTGTTGGTCAACGGCATTTCATCCATAAACATCCACACATTAGGCACCATATATTCAGGTAATTTTTTCCCTAGTACCAATTGTATTTCTTCTTTACTAATCACTCCTTCTACCACTACGTATCCGACTAGGTATTTATTTCCTGTTTCATTTTCTAAAGCCAATACCGAGGTGTGTTTTATTACCTCTATTGAAGACAATACACTCTCTATTTCTCCTAACTCAACTCGATATCCTCGTATTTTTACCTGAGAATCTTTTCTACCGATGTATTCCATGTCACCATTTGGTAGCCATCTTCCTAAATCTCCTGTTTTATATAATCTTGCATTTTCATGTTGGCTAAAAGGATCTTTAACAAATCGTTCTGAAGTTAATTCAGGTCTATTCAAATAGCCCTTTGCAACCCCAGGCCCCCCAATACATATCTCACCTACGACTCCTATCGGCACTAAACTTGTATAATCATTAACTATATGGCACTGTTGCGTTGGAATAGCACGTCCAATATTACTAATGGTTTCTTCTGTCTCTTTTTCCGTAATCTCTTTTTCCATATTGTACACGGTCGATTCGGTAACACCGTACATATTTATAAGCGTACAGGTTGGATTTGCCTGCTTCCAATTAGCCAAATAAATCGGATTCAACGCTTCTCCTCCAAAAAGAACATATCGAATACTATGGTCTGAGGCATCTCTTAAAAGTTCCTCTTTTAACAAATAGAACACTCCTGGAGTTTGATTTAATATCGTAACACCATGTTTGACCACCAACTCTTTAAACAATACAATATCTCTAGTCGCTTCTTTAGAAACCACCACGAGTTTTCCTCCAAACAACAAAGCACCATACATTTCCCATACTGAGAAGTCAAAACAAAACGAATGAAACATCGTCCAAACATCCTTCGAATCGATATCAAAAAGATCTCCGTCATTTTTTAATAATTGAATCGCATTTTGGTGTGTTATTAAAACTCCTTTAGGTTTTCCTGTACTCCCCGAAGTATAGATTATATAAGCTAAATGATCTGGGGCTATTGTTACCTCTAGATTGTCTGACGGTTCATTGTCTATCGTGTCCCAATCACCATTGATTGATATAACGGTTAGGTTGTCTAAACTTTCTAGTACTTTTTTACTATAGTCAGTACCAACAACGATACGTAATGCAGCATCTTTAAATATGTAGTCTATTCTATCCGATGGGTAATCTGGATCAACAGGCACATAGACTCCTCCTGCTTTTATAATTGCCAATATTCCGACAATCATTTCTAAAGAACGCTCTAAACAAATTCCGATGAATTCTTCAGTTGCTATCCCTTGCTTTATAAGGTAACTCGCTAACTTATTCGCTTTCTCATTAAGCTCTTTATACGTTAATTCTTCATTCTCATAAACTACTGCAATCGCATTAGGGAATAACCTTACCTGCTCTTCAAATACATCTACTAATGTTTTATCCTTAGGATACCAAGCCATCTCGTGGTTAAAAACAGTCAACAATTGTGTTTTTTCTCCTATAGAAAGCATTGGTAAATTATGAATTTGCTGTAAAGGATTACTCAAGACACTATCCAACAAAGCCTCATAATGCATGAGCATTCTTTCGATCGTACTTTTGTCAAATAATGCTGTGCAATATTGCATCTCCAGAAAAAGCCCTTCGTCCTCTTCGTTTACAATCAAATTGAGATCAAATTGTGACGTGTTGGTTGTATACTCTTCTGAAGCTATTGTTATATCTTTTAACGAAATTTCTTTTCCTTGATTTGGAATGTTTTGCAACATAAATGTTACTTGGAAGATCGGAGAACTACTCATATCTCTTGTTGTTCCTACACGATCCACCACTTTTTCAAAAGGTGTTAATTGATTATCATAACTTTCTAAGGTGGTCTTTTTTACTTGTTGTAGTAGTTCTATAAAAGTTACCTGTTGATCTACCGCACTTCGTAAGGCTAGGGTGTTTACAAAAAAGCCAATGATTCCTTCTAACTCTTGCTGTGTTCTATTTGCCACAGGAGTACCTACACAAATATCGTCTTGACCACTGTATTTTGAAAGCAACACCTTAAAAACACTCAGTACGACCATAAATAAGGTAACTTCTTGTTCTTGACAAAAAGCTTCCAGTCCTTTTAATTTTTCTTTGGCTATGGTATGAAAAACTATTGACCCTTCTGTACTTTTAATCGAAGGTCTATTATAGTCCGTAGGTAATGCTAAAGGGGTCGTATATTTTAGTTTTTCTTCCCAATAAGAAAGTTCGTTTGCTAATACTGTTCCATCAACATGTTTACGCTGCCAAACTGCATAATCTGCATATTGCAAATTAAGTATCGGTAAATTCGGTACTCGCCCTTCTGAAAATGCACTATACAGTTCTGTGAACTCTTCTACCAAAATTCCTTCTGACCATCCATCACTCGCTATATGGTGCAATACACTTACAAGCATATATTGCTGATCTCCTAAATCATAAAGACAAGACCTCAACATATAATTTTTAGAAAGATCAAAAGGTTTCTTCACAAAAGTTTCTCTTAAAACCTCTAATTCAGCCTTACTTTGAACTTTTACCACCTCAAGTTCCCACTCGTTGCTAGGAATTACTTTTTGAAAACCTACGCCTTCTTCAGAATGAATAACTGTTCTTAACACCTCATGGCGCTCAACTATGGTTAATAGTGTTTTTTCTATAATTGAAATATCAAGTGCCCCATTGAGTTGTAACACAATGGGCATATGATATTCCAAACTTCCTTGTAGTTCGTCAAGAAACCACAAACGTTCTTGACTAAATGATAGGGGGACATTAGTCGTTTCTGTTCTATCGAAAGGAAGAATGTCTGGCAAGACACTTCCTTTCTTTTTGTACTGATACTTTTTGATATAAGCTAGAATAGCTTCTTTGTGTGCTTTAATTTTTTGCAGCAATTCGGGGGCTACGGGTTTTTTGGACTTAAGTGCCAAAGAATCGTTATTTAGAACCAGCCTTACCTGTTGTTCCTTTGCTTCTTTTAACACTTCTAGAACTTCTTTTTGCATTTGTAATACTATTTAGTCAAGGGTTATAAAATCATTCTGACTATCTGCATCTTCAAAATCAAAATCAAAGTCTTCGTCTTCTAACTCAATATGGTCAGCCAATTCTTCAATCGTATCAAATTCAAATACATCTCTAATACTTATCTCTACTTCTAAATTTTGACGAATCGACGATACCAATCGGGTTGCTAATAATGAATGGCCTCCTAATTCGAAGAAGTTGTCATAAA
>CANMCD010000031.1 GCA_947496185.1 uncultured Tenacibaculum sp. | reverse complement strand
TAGATACCAACGGAGATGGAGTGATCGATGATCAAACCGATACGGATGGCGATGGTATTGCCGATGTAGAAGATGGAGATCCTGCTAATTATGGAGATGCTTCTCCTATAGATAGTGATGGCGATGGTATATCAGATATTTATGATTTAGACGATGATAACGATGGTATTTTAGATACGGTAGAACAAAACGGTGATCCAAATAGAGACACCGATGGTGATGGTATCTTCGATCACTTAGATTTAGATAGTGACGGTGATGGTATATCAGATTTAGTAGAAAGCGGGCAAGACCCAGCGGTAGTAGATACTGATGGTGATAGTAAGCTGGATAGTACTACCGATAATGATAATGACGGTATTGCAGATACGGCTGATGTAGATGATAACGATGTTACAGCAGGTGGAAGTGTTATACCAACCGATAGTGATGGTGATAGCACGCCAGACTTCCAAGAAGTAGATAGTGATAACGATGGTTTATCCGATCTAGTAGAAGGTGGAAGCAATGCAGCCTTGGATGCAGATAATAACGGGGTGATTGATACTCTAACGGATACGGATGGTGATGGTATTGCCGATAGTGTTGATCCTGATAATGGAGGAACGACACCGACAACGCCAGATACCGACGGAGATGGTTTAAATGACTATCAAGATTTAGACAGTGACGGTGATGGATTGAACGATGTTGTTGAGGCAGGAGGAACCGACAGTGACGGTAACGGACAGATTGATACGCCAACCTTAGTAGATGGCAGTTCACTTCCAGATGCCAATACAGATGGTACGCCTGATGTATTAGAGCCAAACAATCCAAACCTACCGGGTAGTTTAGATACTAACGGAGATGGAGTGATCGATGATCAAACTGATACGGATGGCGATGGTATTGCCGATGTAGAAGATGGATTAAACGGTTTTGGAGATGCCCCAATGACCGATACGGATGGTGATGGTATTGCAGATCTTCATGATTTAGACGATGATAATGATGGTATTTTAGATACGGTAGAGCAGAATGGTGATCCAAACAGAGACACCGATGGCGATGGTATCTTCGATCACTTAGATTTAGATAGTGACTCAGATGGTATATCAGATTTAGTAGAAAGCGGACAAGATCCAGCGGTAGTAGATACTGATGGTGATAGTAAGCTGGATAGTACTACCGATAATGATAATGACGGTATTGTAGATACGGCTGATGCAAATGATAACGATGTTGCAGCAGGCGGAAGTGTTATACCAACCGATAGTGATGGTGATAGCACACCAGACTTCCAAGAAGTAGATAGTGATAACGATGGTTTATCTGATCTAGTAGAAGGTGGAAGCAATGCAGCCTTAGATGCAGATAATAACGGGGTTATTGATACCCTAACGGATACGGATGGTGATGGTATTGCTGATAGTGTTGATCCTGATAATGGAGGAACCACACCGACAACGCCAGATACCGACGGAGATGGTTTAAATGACTATCAAGATTTAGACAGTGACGGAGATGGTCTAAATGACGTAACCGAAGCAGGAGGAACGGACAGTGATGGTAACGGACAGATTGATACGCCAACCTTAGTAGATGGCAGTTCACTTCCAGATGCCAATACAGATGGTACACCTGATGTATTAGAACCAAACAATCCAAACTTACCGGGTAGTTTAGATACCAACGGAGATGGAGTGATCGATGATCAAACTGATACGGATGGTGATGGTATTGCCGATGTAGAAGATGGATTAAACGGTTTTGGAGATGCCCCAATGACCGATACGGATGGTGATGGTATTGCAGATCTTCATGATTTAGACGATGATAATGACGGTATTTTAGATACGGTAGAACAAAACGGTGATCCAAACAGAGACACCGATGGCGATGGTATCTTCGATCACTTAGATTTAGATAGTGACGGTGATGGTATTTCAGATTTAGTAGAAAGTGGACAAGATCCAGCGGTAGTAGATACTGATGGTGATAGTAAGCTAGATAGTACTACCGATAATGATAATGACGGTATTGTAGATACAGCTGATGCAGACGATAACAATGTTACAGCAGGCGGAAGTGTTATACCAACCGATAGTGATGGTGATAGCACTCCTGACTTCCAAGAAGTAGATAGTGATAACGATGGTTTATCTGATCTAGTAGAAGGTGGAAGCAATGCAGCCTTGGATGCAGATAATAACGGGGTGATTGATACCCTAACGGATACGGATGGTGATGGTATTGCTGATAGTGTTGATCCTGATAATGGAGGAACCACACCGACAACGCCAGATACCGACGGAGATGGTTTAAATGACTATCAAGATTTAGACAGTGACGGAGATGGTCTAAATGACGTAACCGAAGCAGGAGGAACCGACAGTGATGGTAACGGACAGATTGATACGCCAACCTTAGTAGATGGTAGTTCACTTCCAGATGCCAATACAGATGGTACACCTGATGTATTAGAACCAAACAATCCAAACTTACCGGGTAGTTTAGATACCAACGCAGATGGAGTGATTGATGATCAAACCGATACGGATGGAGATGGTATCGCCGATGTAGAAGATGGATTAAACGGTTTTGGAGATGCCCCAATGACCGATACGGATGGCGATGGTATTGCAGATCTTCATGATCTAGACGATGATAATGACGGTATTTTAGATACGGTAGAACAAAATGGTGACCCAAACAGAGACACCGATGGCGATGGTATCTTCGATCACTTAGACTTAGATAGTGACTCAGATGGTATATCAGATTTAGTAGAAAGCGGACAAGACCCAGTGGTAGTAGATACTGATGGCGATAGTAAGCTGGATAGTACTACCGATAATGATAATGACGGTATTGTAGATACGGCTGATGCAGATGATAACGATGTTGCAGCAGGCGGAAGTATTACACCAACCGATAGTGATGGTGATAGCACGCCAGACTTCCAAGAAGTAGATAGTGATAACGATGGTTTATCTGATCTAGTAGAAGGAGGAAGCAATGCAGCCTTGGATGCAGATAATAACGGGGTTATTGATACCCTAACGGATACGGATGGTGATGGTATTGCCGATAGTGTTGATCCTGATAATGGAGGAACCACACCGACAACGCCAGATACCGACGGAGATGGTTTAAATGACTATCAAGATTTAGATAGTGATGGAGATGGTCTAAATGATATAGTGGAAGCAGGAGGAACAGATACCGATGGTGATGCGATGGTTGATCTTTCAGGAGTAATAGTTGACGGTACATCACTTCCAGATGCAGATACAGATGGTACGCCTGATGTATTTGAGCCGAACAATCCAAACTTACCAGGTAGTTTAGATACCAACGGAGATGGAGTGATCGATGATCAAACAGATGTTGATAATGATGGTATTGCCGATGTAGAAGATGGAGATCCTGCTAATTATGGAGATGCTTCTCCTGTTGATAGTGATGGAGATGGTATATCAGATATTTATGATTTAGACGATGATAACGATGGTATTTTAGATACGGTAGAGCAAAACGGTGATCCAAACAGAGATACCGATGGTGATGGTATCTTCGATCACTTAGACTTAGATAGTGACGGTGATGGTATATCAGATTTAGTAGAAAGTGGACAAGATCCAGCGGTAGTAGATACTGATGGTGATAGTAAGCTGGATAGTACTACCGATAATGATAATGACGGTATTGTAGATACAGCTGATGCAGACGATAACAATGTTACAGCAGGCGGAAGTGTTACACCAACCGATAGTGATGGTGATAGTACTCCTGACTTCCAAGAAGTAGATAGTGATAACGATGGTTTATCTGATCTAGTAGAAGGAGGAAGTAGTGCAGCCTTGGATGCAGATAATAACGGGGTGATTGATACCCTAACGGATACGGATGGCGATGGTATTGCCGATAGTGTAGATCCTGATAATGGAGGAACCACACCGACAACGCCAGATACCGACGGAGATGGTTTAAATGACTATCAAGATTTAGACAGTGACGGAGATGGTCTAAATGACGTAACCGAAGCAGGAGGAACGGATACAGATGGTAACGGACAGATTGATACGCCAACCTTAGTAGATGGCAGTTTACTTCCAGATGCCAATACAGATGGTACACCTGATGTATTAGAACCAAACAATCCAAACTTACCAGGTAGTTTAGATACCGACGGAGATGGAGTGATCGATGATCAAACTGATACGGATGGCGATGGTATTGCCGATGTAGAAGATGGTGATCCTATTAATTTCGGAGATGCTTCGATGGTAGATACTGATGGAGATGGAATATCTGATGTATACGATCTAGACGATGATAACGACGGTATTTTAGATACGGTAGAGCAGAATGGTGATCTAAACAGAGACACCGATGGCGATGGTATCTTCGATCACTTAGACTTAGATAGTGACTCAGATGGTATTTCAGATTTAGTAGAAAGCGGACAAGACCCAGCAGTAGTAGATACTGATGGTGATAGTAAGTTGGATAGTACTACCGATAATGATAATGACGGTATTGTAGATACAGCTGATGCAGATGATAACGATGTTGCAGCAGGCGGAAGTGTTATACCAACCGATAGTGATGGTGATAGTACACCAGACTTCCAAGAAGTAGATAGTGATAACGATGGTTTATCCGATCTAGTAGAAGGTGGAAGCAATGCAGCCTTGGATGCAGATAATAATGGGGTTATTGATACCCTAACGGATACGGATGGTGATGGTATAGCCAATAGTGTTGATCCTGATAATGGAGGAACCACACCGACAACGCCAGATACCGACGGAGATGGTTTAAATGACTATCAAGATTTAGACAGTGACGGAGATGGTCTAAATGACGTAACCGAAGCAGGAGGAACGGACAGTGATGGTAACGGACAGATTGATACGCCAACTTTAGTAGATGGCAGTTCACTTCCAGATGCAGATACAGATGGTACACCTGATGTATTAGAACCAAACAATCCAAATTTACCGGGTAGTTTAGATACCAACGGAGATGGAGTTATTGATGATCAAACCGATACGGATGGAGATGGTATCGCCGATGTAGAAGATGGATTAAATGGTTTTGGAGATGCCCCAATGACCGATACGGATGGTGATGGTATTGCTGATCTTCATGATTTAGATGATGATAATGATGGTATTTTAGATACGGTAGAGCAGAATGGTGATCCAAACAGAGACACCGATGGCGATGGTATCTTTGATCACTTAGACTTAGATAGTGACGGTGATGGTATATCAGATTTAGTAGAAAGCGGCCAAGACCCAGCAGTAGTAGATACTGATGGCGATAGTAAGCTAGATAGTACTACCGATAATGATAATGACGGTATTGTAGATACAGCTGATGCAGACGATAACAATGTTACAGCAGGCGGAAGTGTTATACCAACCGATAGTGATGGTGATAGCACACCAGACTTCCAAGAAGTAGATAGTGATAACGATGGTTTATCTGATCTAGTAGAAGGTGGAAGCAATGCAGCCTTGGATGCAGATAATAACGGGGTGATTGATACCCTAACGGATACGGATAGTGATGGTATTGCCGATAGTGTTGATCCTGATAATGGAGGTACCACACCGACAACGCCAGATACTGATGGAGACGGTTTAAATGACTATCAAGATTTAGATAGTGACGGTGATGGTCTAAATGATATAGTGGAAGCAGGTAGTATAGATGCAGATAATGATGGACAAATAGATACGCCAACTTTAGTAGATGGTACCTCATTACCAGATGCAGATGCAGATGGTATACCAGATGTGTCAGAGCCGAACAATCCAAGCTTACCAGGTAGTTTAGATACCAACGGAGATGGAGTGATCGATGATCAAACCGATACTGATGGTGATGGTATTGCCGATGTAGAAGATGGATTAAACGGTTTTGGAGATGCTTTGATGAGCGATACCGATGGTGATGGAATAGCGGATATATTTGATTTAGATGATGATAACGATGGTGTTTTAGATACGGTAGAGCAAAATGGTGATCCAAACAGAGACACCGATGGTGATGGTATCTTCGATCATTTAGATTTAGATAGTGACGGTGATGGTATTACTGATTTAATAGAAAGCGGACAAAGTTCTGTATATGATGTCAATGGAGATGGTAGGTTAGATAGTACTACCGATAATGATAATGATGGTATTATAGATACGGTAGATTCAGATGCGACGGATAATACTACAGGAATTAGTCTAGTGCCTATAGATACAGATACAGACAGTGTGCCAGATTTCCAAGAAGTAGATAGTGATAATGATGGACTTTCAGATCTAGTAGAAGGCGGAAGTAATCCAGCCTTAGATACAGATAATAACGGAGTGATTGATAATTCAACTGATACGGATGGTGATGGTATTGCTGACAGTGTAGACATTGATAATGGTGGTAATATTGCAATAACTCCAGATACGGATGGTGATGGTCTTGTAGATTATCAGGATTTAGATACGGATGGTGATGGTCTAAATGATGTAGCGGAATCAGGAGGTGTCGACGCAGATAATGATGGTCAAATAGATACATCAAGTCTAGTAGACGGTACTTCATTACCAGATACAGATGCTGACGGTACACCAGATGTGTTAGAACCTAATAATCCAAACTTACCTGGAGATATAGATGTCGATGGTAACGGCATAATTGATGACTTGACTGATACGGATGGTGATGGTATTCCAGATATAGTAGATGGATTAAATGGTTTTGGAGACGCGTTAATGTCTGATAATGATGGTGATGGTGTTGAGGATGCTGTTGATTTGGATGATGATAATGACGGTATCTTAGATACGGTAGAGCAAGATGGTAATGCCAGTAGAGACACCGATGGTGATGGTATCTTCGATCACTTAGACTTAGATAGTGATGGTGATGGTATATCAGATTTAATTGAAAGTGGACAAGATTCGTCGTTAGACTCGAATGGAGATGGAAGGTTAGATAGTACAACCGATAATGATCATGACGGTATTGTAGATGTGGCAGATGCGGATGATACTAGTACAACTGCTGGAGGTAGTGTGATACCAGTTAATACTGATGGAGATGCCTTTAGAGATTTCCAAGAAGTGGATAGCGATAATGATGGTATTTCTGACTTAGTAGAAGGTGGAACTGATATAGCATTGGATATTGATAATAACGGAATATTAGATGATCTAACGGATACGGATGGTGATGGTCTTGCGGATAGTGTAGATTTAGATAATGGAGGTATACAAGCTTCAGTGCCTGATACGGATGGTGATGGAATGCCAGATTATAGAGATGTTGATAGTGATGGAGACGGTATTTCTGACTTAGTAGAAGGAGGAACTGATCCTTCTAATGATACAGATAACGATGGAGTTATTGATGATCTAACAGATACTGATGGAGATGGTATGCTTGACGTTGTTGATCCAGATAATGGAGGTAACCCTGCTACAATTCCAAATACAGATGGAATAGGTGGGCCAGATTATCAGGACATAGATAGTGACGATGACGGTATCAATGACGTAGTAGAAGGTGGTGGAGAAGACATTGATAATGACGGACAAGTTGATTCAGGCGATATATTAGATGGTACAAATTTACCTGACACTGATAATGACGGTATACCTGATTATATGGATCCAGATACTATAAAGTGTTTAACTGTCTATAACGAATTCACACCTAATGGTGATGGAGAAAATGAGACATTCGCTATTTCTTGCTTAGAAAATGATGAGTATAAGAATAACAGACTTGAAGTATACAACCGTTGGGGTAACCTGGTATATAGTAAAGACAGGTATGACAATAGTTGGGATGGTACATCAATAGGAACCCTAACGATATCAACAGAGATGAAATTGCCTTCAGGAACGTATTTCTATGTCTTAGATTTAGGAAATGGTGACAAACCGATAGTAGGTTGGGTATACATTAATAGAGAATAACCAAAGAAAAACCAAGGAGAAATGAATAAGACGCTGAAATCTATCATTTTACTAACTACACTAGTGTTGTCTAGTAGAGTATTCAGTCAACAAGACCCACATTATACGCAATATATGTTTAATACGATGACAGTAAACCCAGCGTATGTTGGATCGAAAGGTCATGGAGTATTCAATGCCTTAGCTCGTACCCAGTGGGTAGGTGTAGAAGGAGCTCCTCAGACCCAAACATTAAGTTACGATACACCATTAGGTTATAGTGGTGTTGGATTAGGTGTGAATATAGTAAATGATGCCATTGGGCCTGCTAAAGAAACCGCTATTGATGCGAATGTTTCCTATACCGTACGAACCAATTCTGAGACGAGTTTAGCTTTTGGGTTAAAACTCGGAGGTCGTCTTTTCAATGTAGATTGGACTAAAGGAACCTATAGAGATAAAGATGATAACCAATTAGC
>CANMCD010000030.1 GCA_947496185.1 uncultured Tenacibaculum sp. | reverse complement strand
GTTATTATAATTATTGTAATTAATATGATTTTGATTTCCCCCGTTGTTCCCCCCGCTCATACCAGGGTTATTCCATTTATTATCAATCTCTTCTATTACTTCTTGTCGATGTTCTTGGTTCCCAATCATATTCGGCATTCCCTCCGTGCGGTAGTTTATATCTTGATATTGGTTGTTATTATAATTATTGTAATTAATATGATTTTGATTTCCCCCGTTGTTCCCCCCGTTCATACCAGGGTCATTCCATTTATTATCAACCTCTTCGATATTTTCTTGTCGATGTTCTTGGTTCCCAATCATATTCGGCATTCCCTCCGTGCGGTAGTTAATATCTTGATATTGGTTGTTATCATAATTATTGTAATTAATATGATTTTGATTTCCCCCGTTGTTTATCCCACTTATCCCATTGTTAAAGTTTTGAACTTCACGAGGAGTGTTATATCCACGTTCGCCTACATTGTATTTTTGGTTATTAGGAAACCCACTCGGTGAATAGTTAATATTAAGATTGTTTTGATTCTTTTCATCGTTGCCCATCATATTTACACTCATATAGCCGTTTTTTAATCCACCCAACCCATCTTTCATGCTCGTCTGGTTCATCCCAAGTTTATTCCCTTGTTGGTGTTGATCGTACTTTTTGTCATTCAGAATCCCCTTCGTGTTGTTGTTATGATAATGTAATTGGTTGTTTATATCATAATTGTTACCCCTTAGATTTTGATTTACCCAGTAGCTCCCCGTGTTCATAAGTTGTTGTTGATCAGTTATCATAGCTCCACCCTCGCCAATGATTAGTTGATTTTTGTTTATTATATTACCCTCATTACCTATCTTTCCCCAGTTATCCACATCGATGTTTACCGCTGTCGCATCTCCATCATCCATTCCTACAGTTTTTTTGAATTTTTCTCCATTTTTATATTTCTCGTTCTCAACCCGATGTACCTTTTGCAGCATTTTCTTTGTTTTCAATTCTGCTTTAACCTTGTCAACCCTACGCTTAATTCCACGATAATATTCGTTTATAAGCTCGAGGTCGCCTGTTAGACCTTTCCGGGCCATTGTCACGGAAAAATATTCGCTAAGTCCTGATTCTCCCCCCTTTTTGATAGCGTGTATGGTATCATTATCTATCGTTATACTTGGATTCGGGTTAGTCATATCCCATATACTCGTCATCACATTCTTAAAGTCTTTCTTCCGGTCGGCACCCCAAACAGAGTATGGCGTCACTGGTGGTTCCAATACCCAATAATAATGATCTACCTGCTTCACCCTCTTCTTTTCGATCCCACTTAGAGTATATCCCGCTGCTAAAAACGTTAATAATTCCCTTCCTAACACTGAAGTACCTCTTTCATTCCCGCTATATTTTTTTTCATCATTTACTTTCCCTCTTATATTCTCACCATCACTAATATCTACACTGACATTTACCTTTTTATTACCTGCAATCCCCCCCGCAATAAATCCTCTGGAAAACTGACCCGTCCACGCTGCAACATGAAGAAAATTTTGATACCCTAATACATCCTTCAGATCTTCTTTTTTCACCGCGCCGTCAGATCGGTATAAATGTATATTATCGCTTCGCTTCCCCAAACCATATGTGTAAGTTTGTAGATTAAAGTGTTGCTCATCGGTCAGATTTAATAGATTTTTCGTTTTTACGGTATAATCTCCCCTTGCGGTTGCAAAATTATCAATGTTCATTTCTCCAGTGGTCTCCACATCAAAAAAACCTTTTAGCTCCACCATGTCAGTTTTACCTGGCAAGTATTCACTATCATTTATCAGATCATCATTTTTATCGGACCGTAACATAGCCCCTTCTATTTTGTCCAATTCTTCGACCACGCGTTTAATCTTCTTTTTTTCAAGAGCCCTTGTCCTCATAGGATGTTTTTCCCTGTTTACCTCACTTTCCTGTATCACTTTAGACTTCAATATATTTTTAGCATCAATCGGCGTCTTTAATTCCAGCCTTTTTCTATATGATCTCCTTGGTTCCCTTTCAAACTCCCTTTTGTCGATTCCCAGCCCCTCATAGTATTCATTCAACTTTGCAAGAGATTCAGCAATGTTAGCATTATCACCTAAAATAGCCCTCCTCAACCCACTATCTTTCATATAGTTACCAGCAATATATTGCCTCATGTTAGTAGATTTTGTGTTGCTTATGGTGTTAAATTTTTTTAATTTGTCTATTTTCTTTTTAGATTTTTCTTGCGTATTATTATTGTTTTTTATTCGTTTAGTCATGCTTTATTAGTTATAGTGATTTACATCACTTATTATTGATATTTTATTATTCTAACTATCTTGAAACACTTTTTTAGAAGGGTCACTCTTTATTACTCCAAAAAGAAGGCAAAGTATAAAAGATCGGTTTTAACCTTAACACCTAATAAACAAACTGTTTCTTCAATTTCAATCTCCACTCCACTTTTTACCCAGATAAGCCAATGTTTGATATACTTAGCAATACGATTCGAACACGTATTTTGCTCATAAAGCTGCGTTAGTTTATCTCTATGATTCATCCAAGTTTTCCAAGCAATTCCTAATCTATTTGTCTTACTATTTCCGATTCGATATCCTAAAAAATCGAAACCATTTTCTTTAATTCTTCCTATATACGTTTTAAAAGGGTGTTTCGTTTGTTTTACTTCATCCAAACACTGATTCATTAAGCGAACTACCGCTCGTAGTTGGTGACGTGTTTTACACAAAATAACCCAATCATCCATAAACCGTACATATACCAATCCTCGTTTCTTACAATATTCTCCTATTCTTTCATCCATACTATTTAGGTAAATAGCGCCTAACAAGGGAGACAAAGGATTGCCTTTTGTGTTTTATGTTTTCATGATATAACATAAGGCGTAAAAAGGAGGCCTGTTTTCATGTGACATTCCTTTACCGCTATCATGTATATCTATCATGTTTTCTAAAGCTGATATATTTTCTAAAAAAGGAATTTTAATTTCTTTATCTCCATCTTCGTCAATTTCCACCATAATAGATTCATTCAAGCCCTTCTTAATTTCGATGGAATGACTATGTAAAGGCATTTCCGCTTCAGATAATTCAACTTTATTTGTACCACCTTCAGCCCCAATCTTATATTTATCAGAATTATTTTGAATTTCTTCCTCTGATGAACCTTCAGGATGTGCACCTACAATAAATTTATTGATCAAATCGGGAGTTCCATTATTTCCATCACATAAAACCCAACCTTCAGGTATAGGTTTCGATGTTGGCTCCCCATGTTTTTTTAAATTTAGCGTATCATTATAATAATATCCTGCCCACATCATAATGGTTCCTGCAGGTATTAAATCATACATTTTTTCTTTAACCTTTCCATTTACTACATTTAAACCATTGTTTACTTCAACTCCATCAGTTGCATTTAATTTTAATTTATGAGATTCTCCTTGACTATTAGAAATAAATACATCTTCTGTTTCTCCAAAGTAGAATTTTCCTTGTTTTCCCTGACTATTGTTTTTTATTCGGAGGTCAGCATCCATCGTAACTTTTCCATTCGCTACATTTAATCCTTTCGTATCAACTTCTCCTTCCACCTTCAAATTCCTTTGAACCTTTAAATCCTGATTTACCTCAACTCCACCCGTTGCATTTAATTTTAATTTATGAGACTCTCCTTGACTATTAGAAATAAATACATTTTCTGTTTCTCCAAAGTAGAGTTTTTCTTGAGTAGCGTTTTTTATTCGAACATCTCCATCAATTGTAATATCTCCCTCATGGTTCATCTCCAAATGAGCTTTAGTTTCTTCCTCATTTGTAATGGTTAAAATACTCGTATTTTCCTCTGCTACTATTTTTACATTGCCCCCTACTTTTAATCGATACTCCTCTTCGGGCATTGTCCCAATACCAAGGTTATTAACATTATTTTGATTCCTTTCAAAACTTTTCTCTATCAGCAATGTTTTTTCTGCTATAAGTTTCAGTTTCCCATCTTTATAAGAAGGAATATTTTTATAGTGAATGGGTATGGTTACTTCACCAGAGGGTTTATTCGTATAGATACCATCTATTAAAATAATTAACGAATCGTTGTTTTCTATTTTCACCCCTTCAGTAAAATTGTAGGCACGGATTTTGACTAGTTGCTTCTCTTCATCATATATCTTCTCTAGACTGGACGGTTTGACTTCCAATTCTTCCAATTGTCTGTTCACCCACTTGTAACTGATATGTTCAAAATTGTCTGCTCTCATAAATGCTCCAGCGGTTGCCGAGACGTCTATTAACAAAACTAATTCAGTACATTGAGTAAATGATATGATTTCATCGTGTTGCTCAGCTACATTTTTTAGCTCTACATAAAGTTTATTGGCGAGGTTATCATTCGCTTCTTGTTCATAATCATTTAATATAGCATCTCCTTTAATAAAATTGGCTCGTAGTGGTACATTTCTTAGTTTTTTTGTATCCACAATTTCAACATTGCGTTTTACATTTCCTGTTATAAAATTATTTTGATTATCTGATATATAATCGTAAACCAACATGACTTTCGTTGATTCGGAATTGAAGGCTGCTTTTATATTATCATAAGCGAGTTCTATATTTAGCACCTCTCCTTTTGACCAGATGTATTCCTCTTCTTCTTTATAAGTAAAATAAAGAGATAAAGAACCATCCCTAGTATTTATTTTTTCTATAATTTTCCATTTATCAAGTGTTAAATTAAGGCAATTCAGGTATTTCGTTCTCCTGTTATTGGTATCACTTATTCTATTGAAAAAATTGGTCTTAAATTGTAGTTTGAAATGATAGGAATTATTATTTAAAGATGGCTTTGACAACTTTAAATCGTTCATCGTTTCATTTTTGACACATATTCTAAAAATGTGCTTTTCGTTATTTTTATGATAATTTTTACGTAATATATTTTTTTGACAATCATAATGAAAATCAAATGTTATTGGTATACTCATATTGTTGCTGTTTTTTTATTCAGATTAAACAAACTTATTTTTCTTCTTTTTCTTCTTTTCATCAAACACACTTAAACTGATTTTTTTTTTCTCATTAAGTTTCTCCTGTTTTTGTGGTATCAAATTAACGATTTGCTTTTTTTGATTTTCAAGATCAGTTTTATACTCCTCAATACTATTTTTATTAACATCGCTAGACATATTCAAATCTTTTTTTTGATAATTGTTTTTTTTATTACCAAACATCTCATTACTCTTACTGAATAACAATGCCTTTTTGTCTCTAATATATTTCTGTATTGTTCTTATAGCATACTCTTTATTGTGTTTTTCTGAATTGGGTAGTTTGACCTCTCCTCTCAACCAAGATTGACTATGGTTATTATTGTGCTCACTAAAACTCTCCATAATGGCCCTAGAATCATTATTTATCCTTTTTTCTTGTGTTATCTCATAGTAAAAATCCGATAAAGGTCTATCAGAAAACAACCTATCTGCCGACCCAATATCTTTGGCTATTATTAGCTCTTGAAAATATTTTGAGTTTTCCTCCCGTACCCTAACCATATCTTCAGGTGTCTTTACTGAGTTAAATAAACTTTGAAGTTTTTCTAAAACACCATCATCAAAAACATATGATTCTATATTTTCTTTGACTTTATCTGAATACCAAGAAATAAACCCATCTTGTATTGATTGATACAACTTTTCTCGATCATCTTTCTTAATATTTGGATTAAATCCCCAAACTACCCATAACTTTCCATTCTGAACAGCTTTGTTATTTTTATATAACTCATCAAAATTCAATTTTCTTATCATCGGCACACCTGCATCTGAAACCACTGCCATTTTACCTTCCCTAGATGCTTTCAATGCTATTTGTATTTTTAACGGATTTCCTGCGATGGCTCCTCTAGCATTTTCTGCATTTATTTCCGCTTGATATATCTTTTTTAGGTTTAATGAAAGCTCGTCTTTATCATCAAAGACCCTTCTTGCGTTCTCATATTTAATCCCCCCCCTTAAACTATTCTTATTTAATTGTTCTTTATTACGTTCAGCTATAAATTTATCCAATTCATCATCACTCATTTGAACATCATCGTAATATAAAATGATACTAGCGTTCTTTTTATTTAATGTACTTGAATTTTGTATATTTTTCAGATAATGATATGGTACTAAATTATTTTTCTTGTTGGTATTAACCCAAACATAATTTATAGTTCGCAATTCATCAATAGGTTTTAGTGGGTGATTTCCCATTACATCGAATAATTTACTGGTTAAATTATCTTCTATAGTATTTTTTATCTTGTTATTATCCATAATTTCATTCTCTTGATTCGTTTTTTTATGTTTTTTTAGTAAAATTCATATATGATTTACTTAATTTCATCGTTAGAAATACTATTTGTTTTTCTACTCGTAAGATTAAAAATACTTTCTTATTGCCGTAATAAAACTTACAGCGACAAATAGCTCTTAAACTCGTTTTGCCGAAATAATTCCTTACCCCTTTCATCATTTTACATAATGACAAACATTTTATTAAAATCCTATTTCAAATAACCCGTCGACATTTCCTATTTCACTTTTATTTTCCAACTCTTGCTGCAATTTTCTTTCTTTATTTTTCTGTGCAATTACATGCATAAATTGTCGTTTTTTAGTTTTTCCTTCCTTAAGTAAATTAGGAGAAGACTTTTTATACGTTTTAAAACTGTCTTCTTCTGATAGGTCTTGAAACAATAAAGCAATATCAGATGGAGAAACTCCCTCTTCAATAATTCTTTGTATATCCTCTTCAATACTCTTAGCTTCCCCACCTAACTTACTCCATAACTCCACCAACGTCTCTCCAACTAAACGAAGCTGATTTTCATCAGTTAATTTTAGTATTTTTTCTTCGGCTAATGCCTCTAATAGATCTGCTGCTAAACGCGCATCTACTTCTTTTATAATTGTAATGCCTTTCATATACTTAAACTTTTAATAAATAGTGCTTTTCACCTTTTATCAGTTTTCTCTTTCACTATCATTTTCTTTACTAGATTTTTCTTTCAATGATTTGTCTAATTGATTGTTTTTAAATGTTGTTTTTGTTAACATTCGTATAGCATCTGAAGCACTTATCCCTATATCTTCTATCCTCTTTCGCCTTTTTTTAAGATCCTCTTCGGTAACATCTTTAGCTTCTATTTTTAACTGATCCACTTCCTCATCAATCAGAAAATTGATATTAACCCCACCTAAGTGAATCCTTGAACCTTTCGTCAGTCCTTTTACCAACCCTTTGGTAAGTTTATCTGCCAGTGCAGGATTCTTTTCTCTAATTTTATCCAGAATATTACTCATTTCTTCAACGAAAACCTCTGTATCTCCCTTAGCAATACGAGCACTAAGATCTTTGTCTAATTCAATATTTAAATCTTTTACTAGCTTGTTCATTTTTTTAGGAATTATATTAACAGTTGTATTCCCTTTGATAGTTTTCCATAAATCAACCCTTGCTGCTTTTTGTTCAGCTCTTTCATTATCCTCAGTTTCTTTTTCAGATCTTTCTGTTACATCTTCTCCTAAATCTTTTTTATGTTTTCTTTTATCTAAACTAGCTTCATCATACTCATCCCCATTAACACTATCTTTTGAATCGGATTTCAAATCATCATTATTTTTTGCTGAATTATCAGAGTTAACAGTTAATGAATCATCTATATTTCCGTCTCTTTTTTTAGTATTTAATTCATCCTCATTGTTATCTGAGCTTTGATCACTCTCACTAAGATCACTTTCTGAATCCAACGTCAAAAAATTATCATCTGAACCATTTACACTTTCAAAACCTTCTAATAAGGATTCTGTATCATTTTTTGAATTTCTTCCTATTGAACTTTCACCTAAATCCATCTCCATTTTTGTGTTAATTACTTCATTGCTTTGACCACTTTGTGATTCTTTTTTTTTAACATCAATATCGTCTTTACTTTTGCTTCGATTTAACTCTTGAATTTTCTTTTTATTAGTAGAATCATCTCTTGACCTAGTATTTACATAATTATTTTGCTTAATTGAAAATTGGTTGTTGCTATTATTAGATATATCTGAAGCCACTCTATTACTATCAACAATATTTGATGAACTGGTAGTTGGCGATGAACTAGCTTCTCGATTTGTAGTACTTGCAATATCTAGAGATTTGCTTTTTTTAAGAGTCCTATTACTTTTTGAACTATCATTTTCTCCAGTATCCAGAGATTTTTGTTTATCTAAACTTTTTCTTTTTTTTTTCTTTATAACCTTTGATTTTTTATCCATAATATTTTATCTATTAGTATTTATAGACTACCCCCTACAACTTTTTAGCATTGCTGTAGGGATGGGTATCTATATCTTTAACTTTTCATTATAATGCTGGATTCTTATAATTTCGCTTGATATAACAAAGTAAATTGTGCATCCTTAAGGGTTTGCTTATTTCCTTTTACAATAATTTTCCATTCAGTTCCTTGACTTCCCACACTTAAATTGGTAGGTTGAACTAATGTCATTGAGGGCACTTTAATCTCATCATTAATTACAAAAAATACTCCTTCTTTTTCTGTAATATGATCATACTTTACTAACATCCCTATAATTCTTCCATTATGCATATTAGGAAACATGCTTCGATGCATCATCAAAGTAAACTCATGCTGATCTCCCTGGTGGAACTCTTGCCATTGTTGTGAAAAACTTTCAGCTAGGGTAAGTTGAACAGAGGTTTGATAAGGCTTTAATACCCCTTTCACTTCCTCTGCAAATCGTTTCCCTCCTTGCTCAGCTGTATAACGTAATTTTAATATTACATTTTGAAGTGCATTCAAATTGATATCACCTTTTTTACCTTCAAGTTTTAATTCCCAATTTGATATAGCTCCTGTACCTTCGAATGGTAAATACCGTTCATCATGAAAATTCAATTCAAATAAACCATTGTTTTCTGTATACTCGTCTACATGAGATAATGCCACTTGTTGATTTGCATTCCAATTTACTCGAATACTATCTGTAAGTTCGTTAGATGGGTCTATCAAATGTTTTACTCCCTTAATATCAGGTTTCATCAATAACTTTGAACCTAACTGTGTTAAAGTAGCATTCACCAACTGACCTTCGCCAGCATCAAATACAATGGATATCGTTTTCAATTGACGGTTATAATGTCCTGGAAAATCATAATTAAATAATTCTTCAGATAATCGAAACATACAGCTTCCTTTTGTTTTTAATTGGAATAAGGCTATAGGATCAATCTCTAATAAAGAAACATTTTTAGTAATTTCTAAACGACGTTGATCTTTTTTCATATAAGCTTGTTCCATACGATCTAAATCAAAGTCGAGAGTGTTTGCTGACAAAAGTCCTTTTTTTACACTGTTCCAATACGTGCCAGAAATAAAATTAACCTCAGAAACATCGATTCCTTTTTCGTAAGCAAATGCTTGTTCAGCCAATTTAGCGTAATCATGCGCTATTTTATACGTCTTAAAAAATAACCCAGACAATTTACTACTCATCCATTTATATAATTGTTCATTTGTGAACTTACCTTTCATAAAGGTATTTATGGACTTGCTATTGTCAATAGTCTTTTCATGGATTTTCTTTTCATACTTTGCCATTTCGATTCTTTTCTTTTGCGCAAGAATTTCTTCATCCATTTGTTTAACCTCATATTCAGAGATTAATCGCTGCAACTCCCAATCCTCAACAGAACGCTGATGCTGAGCATATAAACCAGCTACTTCTGCTCCAGTAGAAAGAGCTTCACCTGCACCAGAAACAGCATCTTTAGCTCCTTCAAGTATATACTTAGCATTTTCTCCTCCCCCTGTTATACCTGTTGAAAACGGTCCAACAGTGACATCAGGAAGTCCTCCTGCTATTCCTGCAGCAACACCTAGACCCGCCGATACTGCTTGTGCAACTGATGCACCTATCATCATAACAATCTGAACATGTTCTGAAGCAATTAACCCTTCAAGTATTAATCCATGGTAATGATCCTGTTGACTTTTCGCCCTATCTCTACTAAGCTTTAAACCTTTCTCTACCAATTCAGCTTCCTCAATTTGATATTGCCTTAACTTCGTCTCCATATCCAACATCATTGTTTCTTGTTTTCCTTGCAATAAACTTAACGCTTCCGCATCTTTCTTCTCAATAATTCCTAACAAACTATCTCCTAACCCTGTAAGCTTACTTACAAGTTCCTTAGCTTTTGACAATAACACTTCAAAACGATAATAAGGTATCGATTGTGTCCCTGTAGCCATAGCCACTGCTGCTGCTAGACCTCCACCTCCAGCTACTGCATTTACCAATGCCATCGGGTTAATAGGGGGTTGGAATAAAGGTAAAGGCATTGCAATTCCATCGATATTTAGACAAGCTTGTATCTTTCCTAATCTGTCTCGTACACGATCCCAATAAGCTATAAATTCATCATTTTCTTTTATATAAAAATATGGATTTGTAACCGTGTCAAATTGTGTTGCAGCGAAACTTAAACTTTTATCAACAGCTATATTTTCCCTTTCATTATTTTCAAAAACTAAAAAATCATAGTCTTGATTTGTTTCACTTACATTATTATACAGACCACTATGTTTTTGGGGTTCGGGTAAAACAACTTGCCCTACATTTTGTGGTTTTTCTCCTAATAAGTCATAAGCAAAAGTATACAACAATCGTGCTTCGTTGATACTTTCTTGGTTATATTGACGAAATAACATATCTCCCCAGTCCAACAGATTATCAATATATCGCATCAGAATTGTTTTTCGATATGCTAACGGACGTAAACCAGCAATGGCATGTGGATCAAACGAATCATCTAAATATTTAGACAATTGAATGGTAAAATTTTGTTGTAAATTTATACGTCTTGGCAATTTATTTATAAGGTATACCACTTCTGACATACTGTTTTTAATCCTTTCCAGCACTTTTTCATCAACCTTATCCTTAGTTGCATTTTTTTTAACTAAATGACTTATTGTCAAACTATCTATCTGATCTTTTACTTTTTTTAAAACCCCATTCGTATTATCCAAATCGACATACGACTCTAAAATATTCTTATTCAAACCATTACCATTAGAAACTTTTTGTCCTAAAAACACCGATTGATACGGAGTAAGTTTGTCTTTTAAATTTTTCAACACTTCTGTCAAACTAGAATGATTTACTGCCTTACTATCCTTATTTAGGCTATCTATTAGCGCCATTGGATCTACTGCTAAAAATGGAAGAAACTGCCAATAATCCGTTTTACTCGTCGGGTCGTAAATTTTTTCATACCATTTTTTAGCTTCCTGAAATTTTTGATCTGCATTAAACGTTTGTGCTATTAAAAAGGGAATATGAAAAAACATTTCCCAATAATAAGAACCATTCGCACTATTAAAGTCTAAATGTGAGTTGATAGGAGTATATCTAAATTTTGAATCATAGATTGAGATCTCTTTACCTTTACCAATCAATGGACTTTCATTAATTTCTTGAGTCTCTACCGTCAAAATGTCATCAATAGTTCCTGCTAATAATTTTTGATTTAATAACTCTGCAGTACTTGAAGTTAAACGAATACAATCATATCTGAAAAATTCTGGTTTAAAAAGACTTTCATCATTTCTATATAAAGGAGCGTCTGTGTATTCAAAGACCTTTTTATCTTTTATTGACGTGATTTTTGAATTTTTTTCTTTGTTTAATCCAAACTTTATATACTTATTCCCTTTTATAAAATACAACCCATTAGTAACACCATTTATATCAAACGTATTTAAAGCCGCGTCCATTGTATTAGTCATAAAATCTTCAGGAATATTTACAAAGTCATCCTTGAAATATTTAAAATTACTTATAGATAATTTACTTAGCACATCATTTTCATTAACATCCCCTAACTTTTGATATTTAGTCCCAATAAAAGCATATAAATTATTATTTAGTTCAAATAATGCATCAATCTTTGAAATTCCATAAGGCAATTTTAGTGCCTCCCCCTCCATTTGAATTGAATTATTATTTAAAGTTGATTTTTTATATTTATAATATTCATTCCCTGATATTAAAAATACATAGTTGTCATTTGTATATGCAGCATCAACTCGTCCTGTACGTTGTAAATTATTTTTTCCGTACCTAGACCAGACTTCTCCCTCTAGATCTGAATGGTAATAAATAGAATTTGCACTATCTATAACATAAGTTCCTTTCGAAGTTACAATTACATGTTTAATTATATTATCACCAAGTATTTCTGAAATTGATGAAAATTCATTTTTTGCTTCTTTGAAAGGTTTTGGATAATCTTTATCCACTTTATTATTCTCTTTATCAAAAGAAAACAAACTGTATTTATACAACAATTTATCATTACAAATAAGGTATAAAGCATTTTTCCTTCCTAAATAACTTGTTCCAAAAAATGCAGTACTAACCTTTAAACTTTCCTCAGAGTTTCTTAGGTATTTTTCTAAATCAAAAGGTTTAGGTAATATACTCTCTTGCGTATTTAATTTTTCCAATTCACTTTTCAATATACTTCTAGTAGTTACCGCTATCTCATAATATTGATAGGTGTTTCCGCTTTTCTCTACAAGAAATAAGGTACTATTATCCTTTGACACAATTGCCTCAACTATTGGGTGAGTACTATTGAATTCTAAAGCGAAAGGTGCTTTACCAGAAACTTGTTGAATTGAAACCTTAAATACTTCCCCCTCTTTTTTGGAGAAAATCTTAAAGCTACTTCCCAACAAAATTACTTGGCTAGTAAAAGGGGCTTGATCAAAAACATCCGTTACCTCTTCAGAAGCAACTTTACTCACTTCTAGAGTTAAAGTATCAATTAGGTAATTTTTTTCATCTTTATGAAGATATAATTTTTCACCTCTTTTAAATACTAGTTTATTTTCTTCAACAATTCCTTTTCCAATACCAAATTTTTCTTGAATAGTTAACTCTAAATCCTCTGCTTCATTATCATTAGGGACAGTCACTTTATGCTTATCAAACTTAAAAGTTTTACTTTCATCTAAAGTAGCTTCAGAATCAATGTTATCAAATTTAGCCCCTGGACCAAGATCTTTGAACAATCCGTTTTCTATTTTAAATCGGTTAAATGTATTCTGACCTCTCTGTTTTAAATAAACAAACCCATTCATAAGAACTACTTTATCCACAACTTGTTCTTCGTTATTGTTGAAAATTTTAAAGTCAGTCCATTTATTTCTAGTAATCAAGTTAGAGTTAACATCGACCACCAAATCAGAATCAGGTTTTTTTGTAAGACTTGAGTAAGTACCATCCTCATAAAAATTCACCTGATAATCATTATAGCAAAAAGAAGCTGTTATATTTTTAATCTCTTTTTTTTGTGTTTGAGAATCAGAATTATTTAATTCACCTATAACATTTACTTCTTTTTGATTAAAAAAATCCATTTCAAACACAGGCTTCACAAAAACACTAGACTCTTCAAAATTAAACACATACCATTCATTTTTTTTATCAGTTTGTGTACCTATTAACTTTATATCTTCTTCATGAAGATTAGAACCTTGAAACAATTTATCTCTCAAATCATTTCCTATAAATGTAATAGGCTCTGTTTTAGAAGTAATCTTTGATATACTCATACCTGAAGAAAGATGAATTTCCCTGTACTCTTTTTTCAAATACATGTTGTGTTTTTCTTGATATTTAGCTTGTTGCAAGATTATTTCTGAAAGCTTTTTTCTTAAATTATCTTCATCTTCAAATACATAATCAAATATTCCATCTGATAACTTATCTTCATATATTTTAGATAAAACATCCTTAAAAAAACTTGGCCCTTCAATAATAGGATCATTATTAATATTCCAATAATATCTATATAAATATTCTCCTGAAAGAGAATACAATAATTTAATATTACTTTCATGCTCCTTTATTTTTTTTTGAAGATCCTTAAACTTTTTAGTTTTAAGATCCCTTTCAAAATTAACATCAATCTTAACACTTTCCTTTTCTTCTTTTTTATCAACTGATAATGATATTTTTAGTTTTTCTTCATCAATTTTTTCGTCAATTTTTAAATCATCTTTCTTCTCAATTTTTAAATCTTTTTTTATAGCTAAAGTTTGTGGGGATTTCCATTTTTTACTTAAATCATAAAACGAATAATATACCTTTACTTCATATTTCACACTTTCACCTGAAGAAACTGTCGTATCGTTATCTCCTGATTTTATTTTTGCTTCAGGAGAATCCTCCACTATCTTTTCCACTTTTGCCCAAAACACATACAAACGATTAAACACATATACAACAGAAGCTTCAGTTCCTTGTATCTGAAACTCCAAAATTTCTTGCCAAGGTTTCCAATCAATATTATTCCCATCTTTTTTAATAGAGGCAAATCGATAATAATATTCATAAGGCATTGATTTTGTTCTACCAAATAATGCTAACTCTTGATTTCCATCTTTAGGATACATATAACCACTTGATATATACAACTGAGAAACTTTAGAAAAGTTCTCCATATATTTAACATACGCATTTTGCACCAATTCATCCGAAATAGCTCCCTGAGCCAAATGATCCTGGAATTCTTTAAAAGGTGGCGACATGTCTCCTCTTAATTCGGGTTGTATATAGTTTTCTGGATATAAAAACACCTTTCTATTGGCCTCCCAAACACGGTAGTTACGCAGCCATTGCCAACGACCTTTAAAGTTATCGTATTCAAATTCTTGATCATCACCTTCTAATGGTAAGTTTTCTAAATTCACCAAAAAACGATGTACGTATAATTGCAGAGCCATCGTTGCCTCTTTAATACGAGAGGTCTCTGCACAGCTACTCATTTCAACATCAATCAATAATGTTTTATATAAATCGCGAGCATTCTCCATCGTATTGTCATGAGCAATAATATAAGGTACTAAAGCATCTCTTTTTAATACATTTACCTCATTGGTTATTTGCTTGGTCAATGTTTGATAATTTGCATCAAAACCTCCTTGAACCAAAATATCATAGGTGCTAATAGCCGCATCTGCTAAATTCTTATCAGTACCGAATAGTTTGTTCCAAATAGTATTTAAAGGTGCAACTTCTACGCCTATTTCCTGTGTTTTGCGAAGTATGGTATACATTCGTAGTACAAGTTCTATATCGAAATCTTGTTCAAGACTGTTACTTGCCTGAGTTGGTAAAAAGCCATTTCGCTGTTTTAGCCAGCGTACCTCTTCTTTGTCAAAATCGAAAATAGTCGCAAAATGCATATAAGGTTCTTTTACCTGTCCTTTTGCACTACTTACCAAATCTGTCAAACTTATATCAGCACCCGTAAACTGTTGTTCTAAACTTTTAAAGTGACTGATCGTTTGAATATCGGTTAATAAGAAATCTGACCAATCTCCCCAACGAGAAGCAAGTTCTTGCACTTTTTTTAGTTCATGTTGGTCTTTAAAATTGTATTGATACTTTACAAACTTTCCATTATTTAAAAAGTAAATTTGGTCTTCAAACTTAAATACCTTTGGATTTTCATTTTCATCAACCACATCAGTATTGTACAACTGCGTCCATTGATTTGAAATTTTTTGTGGATAGCCTTCATCTACATAAATCTTTTCGTCGTACATGTTAATATCCAATAATTGCTCCGTATCACTATAACGAATAAACTGATTCTCTCTAAATAGGTATAATGCACCTTGTGGATCGACCAATGCACCATTAATATCACTATCGTTATCAAAAAGGTTTTCCAATGTTCCAAATTGTCCCGAGATTTTCGTCCCTTTTTCAGCGTTTTTAAACTCAACGCCATCCTTTACTACAAATTCTTTATCATGAAAAACAATGGTTTCTAACTCTTTTAAGTAACAAGCCGCATCGATACCATCGTACTGATTCACGTTAATATTGACTCCAAAGTCAACATTTGCTTCTGCTAAATTTTTAGGATATCCTGTTTCTATATAGTTATAAGTGCCTCCTTTATAACAAATGTATTCATCTCCTGAAACTAAATACGTTCTTTCTCCTTTAACAAAAGCCGCACTAACTGGTAGTCCTTTGGTAAAGTTATTTTCTAACTGCCCTAAACCATGAATACCAAAAGCCTCATAACTATTTGGTGATGCCGCAAATACTTTATTGCCTGTAAAAAAGTAAAGGTTTCTTCCTTGTTCTATTATTCCTTTTAAAAAACGGAATTTACTCCTACGTTCTCTTTTATTTTTATATCCTAGCAATTCATCCGATATAGGAAGAGAATTGTTTAAAGAAGCTATTTTTTGCTTATCCGCATCAGACAATTCATTATAAGCCTCTATTTCTTCCTTCACCAATTCATTGTATTTTGTTTCCTCTCTATCCAAATATGATTGAAATTCCTTAGGCATAAATGAAAATGGTACTTCTTTCAATAAGTAAGTCGCTATTTCTTTCGGATACCCTTCATCTACATAACGATATTGGTTTACTCCATCGTAGGTAGGGCTATAACGCACATATTTATTGCCTGAAAATAAATACGTCGTACCATTAGACGTCAAATAGGTTGCATCGACGCCACGGGTAAAGATATTTTCTTGTCTCGCCCAGACATTTTTAATATCTGTTATTTCTCCCCAATTATCATTTTCATCTTTTCTGACAAATCTATACTCGTTAAATAAATACAAATTATCTCCTGCCAAAAACCCAGTTTTTACCGTTTTAAAATCAGTATAATTAAATTTGGTGCTTGGATATAGTAAATCAATATCTTGTGGGTAACCCCAGTTTTGATTTTCAAGGTTGTATCGAATAAACTTTTGATCGCTAATAAAAATTAGATTGTCTCCCAAAGCAAACACTACATCAATCGCATCAAAACCTTCTGCTAAATACGCTTGGGGTATTTGCCAAAATCCATAATTTGCTATTTGCGGATACTCCCCATCAGGATGTTCATAGCTGTCTTTTGAATAACGTAAGTACTTAAAATTACCTGCTTCGTCTGGCGCTTCAAATAAGTAGGTATATTCTTTCCATACATAGGCTAATACTACATTATCCAATCCATACCATTTATCACGAATTCGTCTAGGTGAATTTTTAATATATGTAGTTGCATTTGTATAATCAGAAATGCCTTTTTCGTATTCCACAAACCACTCTCCAGAAAATAGATACGTTATGCCATCTCTCCCTACAAAAGCAGCATCTACATTTCCTTCGTTATAAATTGGGTTAAAACTCTTTCCCCAAACCTTATCTGTCTTTAATTTTTTGTTAAATGAACTGTCATAAAACTGCGACATCCCATTCTCTTTAGCAAAAACATAGCCTAAATCCTCATTAACTTGTAATACACTGGTAATTTGAGCTTCTGAATCAAAAACCTTTTCTGCTTTTTTTGCTAAATCAAATGTAATTGAAGTTGTTTGTAATTCGAAAGCTTCGATATGATTGCATTTTTCCCACGACGATCCTCCTTTATTAATTAACAACTCACCATTTTCACTAGCAATGGCTTCGATAGTAGTAAAGCGATCAGTATTATACTTTTTATAATTTTCCTCATCGTTGTTAGCTATTACATGAAAAACATGATTTTTAAATACGTAGACTTGACGTTGGTCTGCAAAGACAGCATCCAATCCCATGCTAAAATCAGCTTCTGCTCCTTTAAATCGTGGTTCTTCTTGTAAACGATTTAAAGTTCTTGGGTATCCCGGTTCTACATAAAAGTCAGTGGTAACATTGGGCGTTTCCGTATAACGATAAAACTGATCTCCTGAGAATACATAGAAATGTGTAGCTTCAATTTTGACTAACTTACCGTCTTTGTCCAATTCTTCCCAGCGAGATTCCACCTGAAGTGCCGTGTCGATTTTTTCAGCCTCTTGAAGATTGTTAGTTACCATTGCCCAATAACGATTCGTAGGTCTTGGATAGCCTTGATCGTATCTCTTTAAATCATGATCGGTAAAACATACATGTTTGTTCTCTTCTACAGTCGTTCCTTTGGTAAAGAACAAATGTACCTTACCATCCTTTCCTGTAAATCCAGCAGATACCTTACCTAAAGCACTTAACTCATTTTCTTGTTCACTCGCAATATGATCTTTAAATGACATTGGTTCTGACCACCAACGTTGTCCATGATCGTAACTAATAAAGTTCGTTTCTTTAGTTGTTTCGTCCTTATAGAAAAGATGCACCTTCCCCTCTTTTCCATTGACAATAGCATCGATGTGGAAATTCTCATTCCCTTTTGCAGTGACACTTGTTGGCAAGCTCCAAAAATCGGATGCTACTACCGCTGGAAACTCTTCTACTTCTGTAATATCTGGTCGGTTGGCTAATACCGTTTCTATATCCTTTGCATTCAAGTCTTTTTTATCATGTTCACGGTACTTTTCACTAGTATCGGTGATTGTTGAATAACGGATATAGATTTCTTTCCCATCCTTGTTCCCAAATAAATAGGTTTTTCCTCCCATTACAAAAGCAGCAGTAACCTTTTCTAATCCTTCCCAATCGTCTGCTATTTTTCTTGGAAAACCATCGTCTACCCTGTCGTAGCTTTCTCC
>CANMCD010000029.1 GCA_947496185.1 uncultured Tenacibaculum sp. | reverse complement strand
CACTATCGTCAATCGTAATAATCGGAATGGTAACCGTAGTACTTCCGGCTGGAATTGTATAACTCACTCCTGACTGACCTGTATAATCATTTCCTCCGATGGCCGTAACATCACCTGTGGTAACATCAAAGGTGACATCGTACTGTGCTGTACCACTTAAAGTTGCTGTAAAGTTCGCTGTAGCGCCTTCTGCTACGGTAATATCATCGATACTGATCGTAGGTGCGGTCTCTCCACTATCGGTGATTGTTCCTATTCCCACTAAATCTGTTGTCGTAATAGAAGTTCCTGTAGCTGTTTGAACATTGCTCAATGTAACGGTGTAAGTCTCATTAACTGGTTCATATATTACATCATCAATCGTAACTACTGGAATTGTTACCGTAGTACTTCCTGCGGAAATAGTATAACTCGTACCTGATTGCCCCGTATAATCACTACCTGAAACTGCTGTAACATCACTTGTAGTAACATCAAACGTTACATCACAAGGCATCGTCTGACTTAAGGTAGCTGTAAAATTAGCCGTTGTACCTTCCGCTACAGTTATATCATCTATATTAATACTAGGCACAGTAGTTTCTACCGTCATCTGTACGGCGTTACTAAGTGCTGTACAAGAAACGCTATTTAATGTAGAAGTCACTTGCCTTTGATACCACATATTTTGGGTTAAAACACCTGGGTCATATGTCGCGCCTGTTGCTCCTCCTATATTGGTATAAACACTGCCATCGGTACTGCTTTGCCATTGATATGTTAATGTCCCATCTCCTGTAGCTACAAGGGTTTCGGTCAATGCTGCTGCATCTGCCCCACTACATAAGGTCTGATTGGAAGCAATCGTTCCCCCTGTTACATTATTGATCGTTAAAGTTGCTTCATTACTGTTAACTATTACACAAACATTTTTAGTAGTTGTAACAACTAATCGATATTTATTCCCATCAGCTCCTATAGGTGGATTGGTGAGTGTTAAGGTAGTGGTACTAGTATTACTATAAATTCCTGTATCACTTAGATTATTCCATGCTCCTACTCCTCCTACTTGTTCTTGCCATTGATATACCAAATCTGCAGTAGCTGCAGTACTACCACTATAGTCTGGAGTAGTCGCAGGAGCTGTTCCTGTATACGTCGTTGTACTAAGTGAAGACCCTGCCGCTGTAAAATTTATATTGGCCCCTAAACATATAGTTTCATCGGTTGGCTGAGCATCTACCTGTAACATGGTAGCTTCAGTCTCATTGCCATTCGCACCATCATAACCTCCAACTCCTCCTGTTACTTGACCATTGGCATCTACTCCTGTTCCATCTAACACACCATCGCTGTCTGCATCAACTCCTCCTGATTCAACAACATCATTACAACCATCATTATCGGAATCCAAATCTAAATAGTCTGGTGTATTATCGCCATCTGTATCGGAACTTGTACAACTAAAAGCAATATTATCCAATCCGAACCATTCTCCATTTGAACAACTCGAAGTCCTACTAGTAATTGATTCAACTTGAATTTCTATTCGGTCTAAATCGGATAATACATTTACCAAATCTGTTTGACTTCCACTCCAAGTAGCATCATCTAATATAAATGTAAATTGATGCCAAGAACCCGAATTTGCCAATCCAGTAACATCAAAAGTTGTACTGATAGTTGTACCTGCACCCACTAAATTTACATTCATACTACTAGGATCTCCAGACTGTGAACCAGTGCCGTCATAGGTTCCATTTATCCAATAAAAACTAAACACTCCTCCCAATTCTGCACTCAAATCTAAGTTTAAATTATCTGGACTTTCAAAGTACATGGCATTATTATTTACATCATCCATAACAACAAAATTCCCATCAGGGCTTTTTGGAATAGTAGACATCGTACATCCCAAATTAGTCGTTGTACTTGATGAATGCATTAACGGGCTTCCCAAACTTCCATTATTTTCATTATCCTCTACCCAATTCTCATTAGTAGTATCAAAATTGAATGAAACTGGGGTACAAGCTCCTTCATTTACATCCAGTATCCCATCATTATCGTCATCTACATCCACAAAATTACTTACTCCATCCCCATCAGTATCTAAGCAAAAATCCAATACATTATTTTTTGCGTATTGAATATACGTTGATGTATAATTAATAGTACCTGTGGTACCATTTTCAAACTGATCTAATAACCCATTATTATTTGCATCTGCTCCTGTATTATAATTCGTGGTATCATTGTTACCTATAGTTGTATTTCCTGCTTCTACACTATCACTACAGCCATCCGCATCTGTATCTAAATCGAGTCTGTCTACAATAGTATCATTATCATAATCTAAATCCTCACATTCACCTGACACGTAATTTGGAAATGCAACTCCTATAATATCTGATGAATAATTTCCTGTTCCTGTAATGGTAGTTGCATTATAGGTTAATATAAATTGACTTGAACTTACATTCCCCGTATTAAAATCTAAATACCATTGAGCTTGTGTTGTATTCTGCCTATTTTTCACAACTATTGTTGCCCCAGATAATAAAAGATCTCCATCATTAAGGGGAACTTGTACACCATCTACTATCTGATCTAAATCATCGTTAGGATCAGTAACGGAAGCTCTTTCTTCACCTCCCCATATCAATTCCATCTCTGCAGGCTCAGTAGCTGTAGTCTGTGATGTATTGTACTCTCCTAAATTCATTCCCCAACGAACTATCTCCATAGTTCCTGATGTTATATTCACAGTAATCGTAGATGTATATGATTGTCCGACACCTGTTGTTGGTTCTGTATAATTCCAAAACACACCACTACTGTTTATAATCGAAGTACCTCCTCTACTATGTGTTACCGATCCTGCCAACCCGTTAATTGTAGAAAAATTCACGGTTCCACCTGATCCACTAATTGCAACTTCTTTCCCATTATATAATGGTTTTGGACACACAGATTCTTCTGAATCCAATACTCCATCATTATCATCATCGATATCCACTATATCTCCTATACCATCTCCATCTGTATCCAAACAATTTTCTCTTAAATTATTTTTCGCATAATACTCATACGTAGATGTATAATTTATATTTCCTGTGGTACCATCTTCAAATTGATCTAAGAGCCCATTATTATTTACATCAACTCCTGTATTATAATTTATAGTATCATTATTTCCTGCTATTGTGTTCCCTGCTTCTACACTATCACTACAATTATCCCCATCACTGTCTAAATCTAAATGATCGGGAGTTGTATCTAAATCTGTATCGATTGTCATACAACCTAAATCACCAGAAACTTGATTGCCGAGTAAAATTCTAACCCCATCTAACGCTGGATAATTATAGGCATTAGTTCCTCCTGTATGTTGGTCCGTTCCTGAATTTGCAAAAAACTCCAAACGTTGCGTTGTAGTTGTAGCGGTAAACAATATTCTTTCCTCAATCCAAACTTGATTTCCCTCTCCTAAATAGGGCTGCTCTGTACTAAATTTTGTCTCCGAACCAAACACAATTTCAAATCGTGCATTATCATTTAAGGCTGTTGTACCTTGAATCCCTGCATGAGCTTGATAAAACACCAATGTATACTCTTGTCCAACAACTAAACCTGAAATATCCGTATAAAATGATTCAACATTAGAAGTAGCTTGTGTATACCCTGCGACAAACACTCCTCCATCAGGAGAAGCAGGTGTTCCGTCAGCCATACCCGCCCAAGTTCCTGCTCCTGTAGTAGGTACTGGAGACATCCATGAATCTGCTGTTCCTGCTCCATTACTCCAACCTCCAGCGGTAACATTACTGTTATAAGCATCATAACTAGCAACAGGTACTAAATCTTCAAAAGTCCCATCAACGCCTAAATTAATATTAGTATTACAATCCAATCCTTCAGAGACATCTAACACCCCATCATTATCATCATCGATATCAACCAAATCTCCAATACCATCGCCATCGGTATCTAAACAAGCATTTAGTGTATTATCAATTGCATTCGTTTTATAAGTAGAAACATAATTAATGGTTCCTGTTGTGCCATTTTCAAATTGATCTAATAATCCATTGTTATTTGTATCAGCTCCTGTATTGTAATTTACAATATCGTTATTCGCTAATGTAGTATTGTTTGCTTCGACACTATCACTACAGCCATCTCCATCACTATCTAAATCAAGACTGTTGATAAGCCCATCTCCATCTGTATTTGCACTATCACAAATATTTGCAACTAAACTAAACCCTTCATCTCTTAAATCTCCTACCCCAGTCAAAGCTACATGTGACGCTGTAAGCTGAAATGCGCTCGTTAAATAATTTGTATTAAATATTATTTTCCATGTAGGAGGATTTGAGTTTTCATACTCAGCTCCTTGAAAAATAGCTTGACCTGACTGAATAATGGTACCGTCAGCTATATCTAATTGATTATCTGGATCTACAACTGTAGCCATTACTTCAGGTGTCCATGTTAGTGTTATGGTCTGTTCATCATTGTCATTTTCTGAATCTGGATGTGATAATAAGTCTGGTCCCCATTCAATACTTTCTATTAAGGTTCCCGTTTGAGGGGTGATACTTATACTTGTTTCATAAGACCCTAAATTAGTATCATCTACAATATAATGGATCCCTCCTAAGTTGGGGGCTATATTTGCTAAAACTAGAGAAGCCCCTAAATTAGAAAATTGGATATCCAAATCTGCGATATTCCCTCCTTTAACAAAGGCTGCTTCAATTTGCTGACTTCCAATAGGACTCACCCAATTCTTAAAGGATACTGCTCCTGCTCCACAAGACAATTCTTCAGTATCTAGTACACCGTCATTATCATCATCGATATCTACTAAATTCCCAATACCATCACCATCTGTATCTAAACAAGCATCTACCAATTGATTAAGAGCCTTATAATTATAAGTTGAAGTATAATTTATATTCCCTGTAGTACCGTCTTCAAATTGATCTAATAATCCATTATTATTCGCATCGACTCCTGTATTATAATTCAGTATATCATTACTAGAAACTGTAGTATTTCCTGCTTCCACACTATCACTACAACCATCTCCATCACTATCTAAATCAAGATGATTAGGGGTGGTATTTCCATCTGTATCAATAGCGACACAGGTACTTGATATTGTTGAAATTGTAAAATTTTCTATGGTAAAAGCTCCTCTTGATAAAGTAATTTTATACGCTTCTAAAGGAATCGTTCCTGTGTAAACTGTAGCTCCATTATGGATATACGTCATATTTCCTGCTGCATCTACTTCCAATCTAAAAGTAGTCCCTACAATATTTGGCCCATGCCAACCACTGTTAGCAGCTCCATGACGAACATACATTCCTGATGTACTAAACTGAAACTTATACCCTCCGTCATTCCAATTTCCACCTGTTACCTCCGTTCCACTTATCGGTAAGATCCCAATCATTCCATTAGAAGCTGAAGTTACTGTTCCTTCCAATGTAATAGGCAAGTTAAATGTTTGGTCTGAATATGCATTAGCCCAAGCCGCCCCAGTCACTTGTAATGTAGTTGACACAGGTGCTGAAACATTTGCTGCTGCGCTTCCATGCCAAGTCATATCACCTGGATTGGTAACACTTACAACGTTACAATTCATCTCATCGGTATCCAATATTCCGTCGTTATCATCATCTATATCTACCACATCTCCTATATTGTCTCCATCCGTATCCAAACAAGCATTCAAAGTATTGTCTATTGCGAATTGATCATATGTAGAAGTATAATTTATATTTCCTGTTGTACCATCCTCGAATTGATCTAATAACCCATTATTGTTCGCATCAACTCCTGTATTATAATTCAGTATATCGTTACTAGAAATTGTAGTATTACCTGCTTCGACACTATCACTACAGCCATCTGCGTCACTATCTAAATCTATCACATTAGGAATAGTATCGTTGTCTGTATCGGTTGCACAAGCTGTAATAGAAGTAATCGTCAAGAAAACATTGTCTAAATATAGATCGTTATTTCCTGTATGCACATGTCTCAATACTATTTTAAAATCAATAAGTCCTGTATCTGTGATTGTTCCATTAAAGGTATAGGTGGCCATAGTATTACCAATATTCCCTGGTATTGTACCTAATAATTGATCTCCGATATATACATCAAAACCGTCTTGTGTTTGAAACGCTACATTGGTGGTTAAACTACCTGCATCCAAAAAAACGGATACTTCTGAACCTGCATATCCTTGTATCTGTTGTGACATGGTTACTTCCCATGTGCTATCATTGTTAATTATGTATCTTGCTGCAGATACACTACCTAAAGCTGGACTTATCGTCCACCCTGTAGCATCCGTATCAAATGTGCCGTTCACTATGGCAGGTAATGCTGTTGGAGAACACTCGTCAATATCTAATATACCGTCATTATCATCATCTATATCTGTTATATCTCCAATACCATCACCATCCGTATCAGCACAAACATTTAATAAACTCTCTCTTGCATATTCACTATAAGTAGACGTATAATTAATCGTTCCTGTACTGCCATTTTCAAACTGGTCTAACAGTCCATTATTATTTGCATCGGTACCCGTATTGTAGTTTGTTGTATCGTTATTCGCTACCAAGGTATTTCCTGCTTCCACACTATCGCTACAACCATCTCCATCACTGTCTAAATCTAAACTATTGATAACTCCATCGCCATCAGTATTCTCTTCATTACAAACATTTACTACTAAACTATATCCTTCATCTCGTAAATCTGCTACTCCTGCTAATGCTACGTGGGCAGCAGTAAACTGAAATGCTGAAGGTAAAAGATTGGTATTAAACACTATTTTCCATGTCGGAGGACTTGCATTTTCATATTCTGCTCCTTGTACAATTGCCTGACCTAAATTAATCACCGTACCATCCGCTAGGTCTAATTGATTGTCTGGGTCTATCACTGTAGCCGTCACATTCGGTGTCCATGTCAGTGTAATGGTTTGCTCATCATTATCATTTTCTGCATCTGTATTTCCTAATAAATTTGGTCCCCATTCAATACTACCTAATAAACTTCCAGCTTGTGGAGTAACGGTCATTGTTGCTTCATAATCTCCTAAGTTCGTATCATCCACTACATAATGTAGTCCGCCAGTTTCAGCGTATATATTTCCCGCTACTAATGCCGCACTTAAATTAGCAAACTGAATATCAAAATTTGCAACACTCGTTCCATTGGTATACGTTCCTTCTATTTGTTGACTTCCGGCCGTAAGAACTGTGTTTGTAACAGCAACTTCTCCTGCTCCACAATTCAACTCTTCCGTATCTAATACCCCATCATTATCATCATCTATATCGACCAAATCACCTATACCATCACCATCGGTATCTGCACAGGCATTTAACACAGAAGTGATCGCTCTATAATAAGTAGGCGTATAATTAATATTTCCTGTTGTACCGTCTTCAAACTGATCCAATAACCCATTGTTATTTGCATCGATACCTGTATTGTAATTTATTATATCATTATTAACAGCCAAGGTATTTCCTGCCTCTACGCTATCACTACAGCCGTCACCATCACTATCTAAGTCTAAACTATTTATAGTACCATCGTTATCAGTATCAATATCCTTAAATAAATACAAACATGAACCAAGGGTTATATCTGTCTCCACATAAGTAGGAGTAGCTATTGGCATTACATTTTCTATGGCTACACTAATACTCATTCTAAATTCATTTCCTCCACCTGTCCAAGAAATTTGAGTATACACTCCAGGAAAAATTACTGTAGCATCACATTCACACCCTGCTACATTTGTTCTAATAGAAGTGTTTCCGTTTTGAATAACTACTACATTATGTGGAAATGTAGCTCCAGTATTCATTGAACTGATCAACAACCTAGGATTCAAAACTGGCTTATCAAAATCTATAGTATGTACTCCAACATGATTCGACGAAATCGAAGTATTAGTTGCGTTTATTGGCATACAAAAATCATCAGTTTGAAATGGGCCATCATATCCATGCAGCGTACTTGCAGTAAGCGTGACATTAACAAATTCGTCTTTTACCGTAACCTCTCCATCGATAGGTCTATTATAATTCGAACTTCCTATATATGGCGCATTAACCCATTCAACATATTGATAATCTGGATCATACTCACAAGAAAAACAAGACTTTCCTGTTTTTGATTCATCATTATCTAAAATTCCATCATTATCATCATCTATATCCACTAAATCACCTACACCATCTCCGTCAGTATCCGTACATACATTTAATGCGTTATCATTTGCATAATTATTATATGTTGATGTATAGTTAATATTTCCTGTTGTACCGTCCTCAAACTGATCTAACAGTCCATTATTATTTGCATCGGTACCTGTATTGTAATTTGTTGTATCGTTGCTAGTCACTAATGTGTTTCCTGCCTCCACGCTATCGCTACAGCCATCTCCATCACTATCTAAATCTAAACTATTGATAGCTCCAACACCGTCAGTATTCTCTTCATTACAAACATTCGCCACTAAACTATATCCTTCATCTCGTAAATCTGCTACTCCTGCTAAGGCTATATGTGAAGTAGTCAATTGAAACGCTGAAGGTAAAAGATTGGTATTAAATACTATTTTCCATGTAGGAGGGTTTCCGTTTTCATATTCCGCTCCTTGCACAATTGCTTGACCTGAGTTTATGATTGTTCCATCCGCAATATCTAATTGATTATCTGGATCTATCACAGTAGCTGAAACATTGGGTGTCCACGTCAATGTAATGGTTTGCTCATCATTATTATTTTCTGTATCTGTATTACCTAATAAATTTGGCCCCCATTCTATGCTTCCTAATAAACCTCCTGTTTGTGGAGTAATAAGCAACGTTGCTTCATAATCCCCTAAATTTGTATCATCCACTACATAGTGAAGTCCACCAGTTTCAGCGTATATATTTCCTGCTACTAGTGCCGCACTTAAATTGGTAAATTGAATATCAAAATTTGCAATGCCCGATCCATTGGTATATGTTCCTTCTATTTGTTGACTCCCTGCTGTGAGAACTGTGTTCGTAACAGCAACTTCTCCAGCTCCACAAGCCAATTCTTCCGTATCTAATACACCATCATTATCATCGTCAATATCTATCAAGTCTCCTACACCATCTCCATCTGTATCAGAACAAGCATTTAGCACAGAAGTAACCGCTGTATAATAAGTAGATGTATAATTAATATTCCCAGTTGTACCATCTTCAAATTGATCCAATAATCCATTACTGTTTACATCTGTACCTGTATTATAATTTGTTGTATCGTTATTAGCAACCAAGGTATTCCCTGCCTCCACACTATCACTACAACCATCTGCATCACTATCCAAATCTAAATGATTTGGGACTGTATCATTATCAGTATCTAACATACTATAAAAACATGAACCTTCAGTATATGTTAAATAACCATTATGATGAATTGGAGTTATATTTCTGTACCTAGCCTCAAGTACATCCCCAGATTTTAATTCAAATGTAATAGTGTTATTTTGAGGCGATCCATTATAATACCCTCGAGGAGTAGAAATTACAACATCATTTAACAATAGTGTATTGTCTTCATCACCACTATTAATGGTAAAAGTAACGCTCCTTGTTTGAAATGATGATGGCATTGTCATCTTAAATACAATAATATTTACATTCGGTTCTGTTGTAAATCCGTTAACAAAAGTTACGTCACTAAATCCTGAGATTGTTGCTAGAAGGCTTGATGCGTCTGCATGAAAGGAAATATCAAATACTGACGAATTAGGCTTGTTGTATTTTGCCGTCATTGCTAATCTTGCTGCAGGTAATATATCAGACCCCCATGTTGTATTACTTTGTGTTGTATATGGAGAAATTCCATTCATATCATATTTAAACACCTCATAACGATAGTCAGAAGTATCAAGTTGGTTAGAACTCAAACATTCAAATTCGTCTGTATCTAAAACCCCGTCATTATCATCATCAATATCCACTAAATCACCTACACCATCTCCGTCAGTATCTTGACAAGCATCTAATGTATTGTCTTTTGCATATAAGTTGTAGACAGATGTATAGTTAATATTTCCTGTTGTACCATCCTCAAACTGATCTAACAGTCCATTATTATTTGCATCGGTACCTGTATTGTAATTTGTTGTATCGTTATTAGTCACTAATGTGTTTCCTGCCTCCACACTATCACTACAGCCATCTCCATCACTATCTAAATCTAAACTATTGATAGCTCCAACACCATCAGTATTCTCTTCATTACAAACATTCGCCACTAAACTATATCCTTCATCTCGTAAATCTGCTACTCCTGCTAAGGCTATATGTGAAGTAGTCAATTGAAACGCTGAAGGTAAAAGATTGGTATTAAATACTATTTTCCATGTAGGAGGGTCTCCATTTTCATATTCCGCTCCTTGCACAATTGCTTGTCCTGAGTTTATGATTGTTCCATCCGCAATATCTAATTGATTATCTGGATCTATCACAGTAGCTGAAACATTGGGTGTCCACGTCAATGTAATGGTTTGCTCATCATTATTATTTTCTGTATCTGTATTACCTAATAAATTTGGCCCCCATTCTATGCTTCCTAATAAACCTCCTGTTTGTGGAATAATAAGCAACGTTGCTTCATAATCCCCTAAATTTGTATCATCCACTACATAGTGAAGTCCACCAGTTTCAGGGTATATATTTCCTGCTACTAGTGCCGCACTTAAATTGGTAAATTGAATATCAAAATTTGCAATGCCCGATCCATTGGTATATGTTCCTTCTATTTGTTGACTCCCCGCTGTGAGAACTGTGTTTGTAACAGCAACTTCTCCAGCTCCGCAAGCCAATTCTTCCGTATCTAATACCCCATCATTATCATCGTCAACATCTATCAAATCTCCTACACCATCTCCATCGGTATCGGAACAAGCATTTAGCACAGAAGTAACCGCTGTATAATAAGTAGATGTATAATTAATATTCCCAGTTGCACCATCTTCAAATTGATCCAATAATCCATTACTGTTTGCATCTGTACCTGTATTATAATTTGTTGTATCGTTATTAGCAACCAAGGTATTCCCTGCCTCCACACTATCACTACACCCATCTCCATCACTATCTAAGTCTAAATGATTAAATACTGTATCAGTATCAGTATCTACATTACAACTTTGTTTAGGATGTAGACTAGGCTTATAAATACCTCCGACTTTTGGAACTATTTCGTAGATTCGATTATAGTACGTTGTCCCTGAAACTCCTAATAATCTATAACGGCTATACTTTTGCCCTGTTTGATTTAATGTATATGTATATGTATTATTCGTTGTCTCGGTCTCATTTAATACTCCTGTGACATCAATCCAACTGCTTCCATCATATCCTTGCCATTTAAAAGTAGCTGAAGTTCTAAATATGCTATAATTAAAAATTACATCTATTTCGGAAAGCTCAACTGGAAATGCCATTCCTAACTCATACACAGTTTCCCCTGTAATATCAGTATTCAATGCTCCATAAGACGCAATATTATTTGTTACCCCATCATAAAGTTCAGAAAATTTATATGCGGCATTTGTACTATAATTAGTTAAAGAAGTTGTGACATCAACAATTGCAACCTCAGAAGCGCTATAAAAACATCCTGGTGACTCTTGCTCATCTAGTATTCCGTCGTTATCATCATCTATATCAGATAAATCAAATATCCCATCTCCATCGGTATCTGTACACGAATTCAAAAAATCAACTACGCCATATTGGCCATAAGTAGATGTATAATTAATATTGCCAGTAGTACCGTCTTCAAACTGATCCAATAATCCATTATTATTTGCATCTGTACCCGTATTATAATTTGTTATATCATTATTAGCTACTAAAGTATTCCCTGCCTCTACACCATCACTACAACCATCTGCATCACTATCCAAATCCAATCTGTTTGGTGTACCATCACCATCTGTATTGATATCTACACATCCACTTAATGTGGTTGTAATCGTAAAATTTTCCATAACAAATGGCCCAACAGTTAAGGTTATTTTATATTCTTCTACAGGTACAGTTCCTGTATATACTGTATTTCCATTATGGATATAACTCATATTACCAGCGGCATCGATTTCTAACCTATACGTTGTTCCTACAATATTAGGTCCATGCCATCCACTATTTGTAGCTCCGTGACGGACATACATCCCATTTGCATTATTAAATTGAAACTTATATCCTCCGTCATTCCACGTTGCTCCTGTAATTTCGGTACCACTTACTGGAAAGATCCCTATCATTCCTGCTGTAGCCGAAGTTACCGTTCCTTCTATAGTTATCGGTAACGTAAATGTTTGATCTGTATAGGTGGTTGACCAAGCTGATCCTCCTGCCTGTAAGGTAGTTGAAATCGGCGAGGTTATGTTTCCTGCTGCCGTACCGTGCCATGTTAAATCTCCAGGATTTGTAACGATACTCGCATTACAATCCATTTCATCTATATCTAATACACCATCATTATCATCATCTATATCTGCTAAATCTCCGATACCATCTCCATCAGTATCTACACAACCATCTGGTGTATTGTCTTTAGCATATTGATCATACGTAGAGGTATAATTAATATTCCCAGTAGTGCCATCTTCAAATTGATCTAATAACCCATTACTATTAGCATCCGTCCCTGTATTAAAATTAACTATGTCATTATTTGCTGCTATGGTATTGTTCGCTTCAACACTGTCACTACAACCATCTGCATCACTGTCTAAATCTAGGTGGTTTGGTATGTTATCCGTATCGGTATCTACCGAAGGATTTACCTCACAGTAAATGTTTCCAGAAGATGCTTCAACTAAATCATACGGCGCAAAAACCCAATTCCCTGCAAAAGTAGCCATTGGGGCGCCAGATAATCCCACTTGTATTTGGGTTATAATAGATGTTGCTGTAAATGTTAGTACTTGATTTCCTGTCGGTGTTGCTGTTATATCAATAGTAGATAGCACCGTACTTGAATTCTCATCATAAGCCTGAAATACCCCTGTTTGCCCAGTTGGATTATTCTGAATATAAATCGTTAAACTATAGGTTACCCCAGGTATGGTTGTATAATTTTTTCTAAGTAACCCTAACTGATCTGTATGAGCTCCCGCATTAATTCCTCCTCCTGTTTGTCCAATAAGATCCATTGAATATAGGCCCGTGATAGGCCAGTTATAATCAATTCCCTGAAAATCAAAATTAGAATTTAAAGAAAACCATCCCGAACAATGTTCTGAAATCCCCCACGTATCTGGAGAACCACTATTTCCTGGACTATTAATATCACAGCCTACAGGGAGTGAATCACAAAGTAAAGAACCTTCCGTTTCGTCAAGTACTCCATCATTATCATCATCTATGTCAAAACCATTAAGGACACCGTCACAATCTGTGTCTGCAAATGCTTTAACTTCTGTCGTTGCTTCGCCTCCTTGCCCACTATAACAATCATTTCCTGCATGATAAAAAGCCGCATAGTAAGTCCCTTCCGTAACTGCTGTAGGGGTTGCTATTTTATTGGCATTGGTAGCTGGTGTTCCAGTATGCCATGTTAACGTCGTACCTGTCAACCCATTACTTGCTGTTATACTAGTTAAATCAATTGTTCCACCTGGGCAAGTACTCAGCACCCAATTTGAAGATAATATCGGGGCATCTAACCCTGTTGGACACGTAAAACAAACAGGCTCTCCAACGGTTACTGCATCAATTAAAAGTAACGATTGCGCTCCTCCTGCGGGAGTTAGTCGAACATATTGATAAGCTCCCGTATATTCACTTGGTATTGTATAAGTAACTTGATCATACGTTCCTACAGTCTGAGAGGTTGGTGTAAACTCAACTGATTCGGAAGTATAGGTTGAATTATCCTCTGAAAGGGCAATTGTATATCCTCTAGCATAGCCGCCCCATCTTCTAGCATATACTGTTACTTGTGATCCTCCTGTAAAAGTGGTTCCGTATGTCAATACTGTTGCGGTTGTATTATAAATACTTGTTCTATTAGCCACAATATCTGTTGAAGAATCTATAATGTCTGATGCTCCTGCTGCTCCATTTACACTTCCCCAACTGGTATTAGCATTAGGAGAAGCAGCCGTTGCATTCGATATATTGTATACTGTTCCATAATCACAGGTAACGGAAACCGCTATCTCTTGCTCACAAGATATCTCACCTGTGGCGTTTTCTACTTGTACATATAAGGTATAGTCTTTGGGTTCGCTTAATAAGGAAGCATCTGCTACTGTTAGTTCTCCTGTAGAGGCATTTATAGCAAATCTACTTGTAAGTGTAGCTGGGCCAACAATTGCCCAATTCGCTAATGTTGTAGAAGCATCAACATTTGCGTCTATAATTCCATTCCCTGGATCTGATACTCCTGTGAGTACCGTTCCGTTCGAAAAGTTACCCACTACTAAAGAGAACGTTTGATTACTCCCTATTACTGGTGGTTGAATATCATCAATATTCACCACTCCTCCGGGAAAACCATGTTCTTGATTTAAAGCACCTGATTGCCCTGTACCACGATTTCCTCCAGACACATTTAGAGTTACTGCTGAAGGAGTACCTGAGCCACTTTTAAAAAAAGCACCACCGCCACCTCCGCCACCACATGGGTGACCATTACCAGCATTACCTCCATTACCTCCTCTTAATGTAACGGGAATACTTCCAGAGAAAGTAGTTGCTGTTGTATAAAAAGTTCCAGCGGCTCCTCCACCTGCTGCTCCATCCCCTACTGGATGCGGTGACTGCCCTGCTTCTCCATTAGAAATGATACTTCCTCCAGTACCATTTATTTCATTGGCAAAAATGAAGATAATTCCTCCTCCTTTTCCACCATGACTTACTCCACCATTATTACTATCACCGCCACCTCCGCCGCCTCCCATAATGGGAAACCTATAAACCGTAGGTATCTTTCCTCCGTACAAACTTGCACAACCTCCAAAGGCATCTCCTCCGTAACCCGCAGAAACCCCACTATTTGAATCTCCTCCTCTACCACCAATACCAAAGTTCCCTCCACCAGCTCCACCAGCATTAATCCAGTTCGCAGCTCCTCCTCCATTTGCTTGCTTTCCTTTTTTTCGATCTCCAACCGTAAATTTAGCAATCCCTTCTCCTTTTTGTGCTCCAGATGTCCCAACAAATCCTGCTATTTGTGAGTCAGTAGTGTTTATTGTTCCTCCTCTAAAACCTCCATTAGACATATTGATACTTGCATTCAATTGTAATACGTCTGCCTTCACAGCAATAACGCCTCCTTTTGTTCCATCAAAAGCAGTCCCCGTTATTTGAGTAGTAACTGTAGTAAGTGCATTCGCAGAATAATCGGGTACTTTTATAATTTGAACAGTACCATTTACATCATAGGTGTTTACAACGCTTGAAAAGTTTATATCATTAGTAGATATACTTGCTATTGTTAATAATTCAAATCGTCCTGCACTATTATTATCTGTTACGTCTCCATAATTTACTGTATCAGACGTATTAATAACAGCTCCTTGCATTTGAATAATCATTACATGGTCTCCCGCTGTAAAAGCTGAGGCATCATCTACTGTAAAAGTGGTTCCTGAAATATTCGTTACCGCTGCATAATCGTTGACAACCCCTCCTATATTTTGTAAATTATGCTTATAATTAGATACTTGGATTGGGTATAGCTCTTGCCCTACTTCTAAATCCCAATCTCCGTTATTCCCTGTGATATTATTCGAAGCAGCCACTCTTACTCCTGTATTTTTTTCTAGGTATGTTACCGCTTCTTTTCCTTTTTCTCCTTTAGCAAAATCACACCCATAAAAACTAATATTTTTCAACCTCGATCGATCGAACTCTAAATTACTTATCCATGTATTTAGTGCTTCTTTACCAAGCCATTTTCCGTCTACATAGAGTTCTCCGGGTCTTCCATGTGTAAAGAGTTTTATTTCTATTGGAGCTTCATTATGAAATTTTTCTCCACTAAAATACACCTTACTCTCTGGTTCTAACTGACATGCTAATTGACCAAAATCTCTCAAATTTTTGTCAATAATTGAAATCGTAGAATACATTTTTTCATTTATCAGTGAATCATCGTTGAATGACATTGATTGAGCTGTCGAGGTAAACTGAAAAACACCTGTCAGTAAAAAATAGAGGAATACCAAAGAAAAAGGTTTCTTTGAATGTAACAGAGGGCATAGAAACATAACTTTAATTTTTCGTTATACGTTCAATATCTTAAATGAGTACAACCACACTTATAACTTCCTACAAGTGAGCAACTCATTAAATTAATTCTATATTTATAAAGTACCCTTAGGTCATTTTAATAAACCATAACAATCTCTCTACCGTTATAACAGGTAATTTTTTATCTCTTCAAAAATTTTGACATAAGTAACTGACAAGAATATTCGTGGGAGTATCTTTACTGTTAATAGCTGTTGAAAGTGATCTTGAAAACTATTCTAAAAAATATTTTTTCATTTAGGGGGACTTTAATCATTATTACCAAATCCTTTCAAATTTTTATTTGAAAAAACTTATCTTAAATATTACGTAGGCGTTAGTTCGAAGTAGTAGTAAGTATAAAAAATTAAGAAAAACAAAGTTTAATATTTATTATTCTATAATATTTTACAACTACAAATATAATAATTTAACATTTATCAACTCTTTTAACGTTAATAAATTTCAAAAAAGATAAAAATTCAACCATAAAAAAACTTAAAGCCCAATAATTTCACATATGATATTTTAATTCATTTCGCTATTTATCCTATTCAGAAATATAAATTATCATTTAAAGAATGATATTATATTATTCACTAACAATATAAAAATAAGACCTCCTATTCCCTTGATGATCAGACTCTGTACACTTTTGTTTCGAACAGTCCTTTATCGGTTGTGACTCTCCATATCCTTTGGCACTTTCTATTCTATTAGGAGCAATACCTCTTGAGATGATATAGTCTCTAGTAGCCTTGGCTCTTTGATCAGATAATTTTTTATTAAAAGAAAATGTACCTCGACTGTCTGTATGAGATTCTATTTTTATAATCATATTCGGGTGATTTTTCATAACACTCACCACATTTTCTAATTCATAAGTAGCATCTTCTCTCACTTGATAAGAACCATAATCAAAGAAAATAGGATTAATGACAATTTGATCTTCAATAATTAATGGCTCTATAGTTAAGTTACTTTGTAACTTTTCTTGATCTATATCTGCCATTGTTAGATTATTCTGAGCTGATTTAAAATCATCCTTTGATGCAACTACTATAAAATCTTTTTCACAATCTACCTCTGCAAAATTATAACTTCCGTCTTCTTGTGTTTTTTGTTCAGAAACAGGCTCTCCTTTTTTGTTTAGTAAGCGTACGGTTACATTGCCAACAGGGTCTCCTGTTTTCGTGTTTGACACAACACCGTTAATACCTCCTTTACAGTGATATACCCTAAAACTATAAATATCGTCATCTCCTTTACCTCCCTTTCTATTAGAGGAAAAATAACCAGCTGTTCCTTCTTTGTTCAAAATAAACCCAAAATCATCTAATGAACTATTAACGGGGCTTCCTAAATTTACAGGGTCACCATATTCTTCTCCTTCTAATTTTGATTCAAAAATATCCAAGGCTCCTAAACCGATATGCCCATCTGAGGCAAAAAATAGTTTTTCATTAATCAAAAAAGGAAACATTTCTCTTCCTTCTGTATTAATTCTAGGCCCTAAATTTTCAGGTTTTCCAAAACTACCGTTCTCCTCAATACTAACTTTATACAAATCAGTGCCTCCATAACCTCCAGGTTTATCAGAAACAAAAAACAACGTCTTTTCATCTTCACTCAAGGCTGGATGTCCTACAGAATAGGATTTATTGTTAAAAGGAACTTCTTTGATTTCTCCCCAACCGTCTTGGGATTTTTTAGCTTTTAATAACTTTAAATGGGCTGTTCCTTGTTTATCAACACCTGACATACCATTTCTGTGATTGGCTCTGGTAAAGTATGCCGTTTCTCCATCCTTGGTAATCACTAAATTCGAATCGTGGTATTTACTATTTATAGAAACCACTTTTTCTGTATCATCTACATCAATAACTTCTTCTTCACCTGCAATTTTTTGTTTTGATTGATAAACATTTAAATAAGGTTGATTATTCCAGCTGTATAATTCGTCATTTTTTCCACTAGGACGAGTTGACCAGAAATAAAAATCATTTTCACGAAGAAAACCACTAAAATCAGAATACTTGGTGTTGACAGATATATTGTGAATATGTACATAGGTTTTGGGCATATTCGTATAGGTAATAAAATAATCTTTATTAGACACCAAATCTAATACCCTACTATCATTATTTTTAACTTCCTTTAATTTTAGAAGCCACGTATCAGAATCTTTAACCTTCCCATTAATTTTTAATACTTGTGCATATCTAAACAAATGTTCAGGAGTAGTTGTTCCCTCATATATAGTTGTGAGTTCTTCATAGACCTCTTCTGCTTTTTCATAAGAAGCTGTATAATAATAAGAGTCTCCTAACCTACTTAGTACTAAATATGATTTATCTCCTCTATCATACAAACGTTTATAAAGCGCTGCTGATTTCTTATACGCAAATTCTTTAAAATACCTATCCGCTGCATACTTTCGTTGTCCTTGTAATACTATATTGAATAACAAAAAAAAGAGCAATATTATTCGTTTCATACACTTTAGTTTTTTCAATTAAAAGAATCTTGGTGATTTCATCGTTTGACCGTTAGCTAGTTCATAACGCAACAGTATCTCATGAGACCCTGAGGTATAATTGGTGTAATTTGAAGTAGTTAAGTCATAAGCATATCCTATTTGAAAGGCCCTATTTACTTGAAAGCCTAGCAAAGCACTTATCGAGTCATCCCACCTCCATGCTACTCCTGCTCTAAACCGTTCGTTGAATAAAAAATTAGCCGA
>CANMCD010000028.1 GCA_947496185.1 uncultured Tenacibaculum sp. | reverse complement strand
TTCCTTCTCCATTGTTTAAGTAGGGGTAGTTTTCTAACAAACGACCTTTAAATACTGGATCTGGTATCTCTACAAATACTTTTAATGATTCACAATCTGTACTAAAACTCGTTTGATAATCCTTTACCCATGAACTTGGGTCTTGATTTTCCCTTATTTGAACACAATATAAATCCTTATTAGCATTACAAAATAGTTCAGTCAGTCTAGTATTTTTACTTACATCCAAACTCTTTAATAAATTAAAACTTAAATTAACCCTCTCTAAATTGTAATTTTTACTTAAATCTAAACTTGTCAAATTATTTCCATTACAAAACAATCCTTTTAAATTAATTAATCCACTAAAATCGATTTGATCAATTCCATTTTCTGAACAATTTAACCATTCTAAATTCGTATGTAAACTCAAATCTATACTCCTCAAATTAGGGTTTTTTTCATAATTCAATTGAACTAAATTCACTTTTTTATTCATGTTTACGTTTATCAAATTGTTTTCTGAACAATCCAACCAAAGTAATTCCGAATTATTACTTAAATCTAAATTTGTTAAAGCATTATTCGAACAATATAAATTCCATAAATTAGTATTAGCACTTAAATTTAAAGTTAGTAAGTTGTTTTCTGAACAGTCAAGAACAGCTAAATTTGTATGTTTACTTAAATCCAAATTCGCTAAATTAGGGTTCCCAGCACAATATAATTGAGACAAATTGACTTTTTCATGTAAATTCAAATAAGTAATTCTGTTTCTTGAACAATCTAAGTACCATAAATCAGTAAATGTACTCAAATCTAAACCTGCTAAATCAGGGTTGTCCGAATAATTTAAACGCTCTAATTTTTTTTCTTCATTAAAATCTATGTGGGTTAAATGATTATTTGAACAATTCAACCTCCATAAACTAGATAAACTACTTAAATCTAAAACTTTAATATCATTATTTGAACAATTCAACTCAGTAATATTTTTAAAAATTTTTATTTGAGTAAGATCTTTTATTTTTTCATTTCCTTCATAAGGAGAAGACACATCGAGTTCTCCTGAAAATGCTATAACTTTCTCTGGTATTAGTTCTCCTTGGCCGTCAAATAAATCAGGATGATTGTCTTTTAATCTCTTTTTAAATACTGGATCAGTAATCGTTATATTTTGCCCTACCATACAGTAAGAAAAACATTGCAACATTATAAAGTAAATGTGTTTCATAAAGTAAAATTTGAAGTTAATTTTTGATTCTTATAAAAAGAAGAAGGGTCTTGATACTTTTTTTATCAGACCATATAGCTCTAAACCATCAATAGTGGCTCTTTTGATAGTTTTATAGATAATGAATTATTGATTTCCCCCTTTTACAAAAATTACATATTCTTACCCTATAACATATCAGTAATAAAATACCCTACTGTAAAAACAAACTTTAACAATGAAAACGTTTTCGTAAAATGTAGTTAATCAATATTTTTTCTCTTAAAATAAAAAGTTTTGATCTCGTAGTATGTATTTGTTCTTTTTTAGATACTCCTTTTATCGAATAACATTCCCGCATACACAGCAAATTATTATGTCTAAAGACTTCTTGTTTTCCTAAAACCAATATGATTTAAATCTCCATTGCATGAAAAAAAGAGCACCTAAAATAGATGCTCTAATTGTTATATTGGTATACGTTATATATTTATTTTTTCGAATTTATGATGATAAACTTCGATCTACGATTACGTTGATGTTGCGCTTCCGTACAACTTCTACAGCCACTTTGACATTTCTCTATTAGCTGATCTTCACCATACCCTATTGCACTCTGTATTCTATTCTTAGCGATACCTCGTGAATAAATATAATCTCTGGTAGACTTAGCCCTTCTATCCGATAAATTACGATTGTATAAGCTCGACCCTCTACAGTCAGTATGAGATTCTATCTTGATGATCATTTCTGGATTCTCTCTCAAAATCTTTACGACCTTCTCCAACTCTTCCCTAGCTGATTCAGTGATTCTTGATTTATCTAACTCAAAATAAATCGGGTTTAAAACAATCTCATTGTTTTTAATCAATGTAAACATCTGTAAGTCGGCTCTAGTAACTATTTTACTTAACTCTGGAGAAGCTAATACAACCTTCTGAACTAGGTTATAATTCTTCTTCTCTGAAATTATGGTATAGCCTGAGAACCATTCCACCGATTCAAATCTATAAAAGCCATTAGCATCAACTATTTGTTCCTGAATAACATTCCCTCGTTGATCTAATAATTTAACCTTTGCTTCTGTTAAAATTTCTCCTGAATCTAATTCTGTTACACGCCCTTCGATATGTTTCTTTAACTTGGCAATCACAAAACTATAAATATCATCATCTCCCTTGCCTCCATCTCGGTTTGATGAAATAAAACCTCGCTTTTCTTCTATATCGATACTAAATGAAAGATCATCCTTAGAACTATTAAAAGGAACTCCTAAATTAACTATAGTATATACTGAATCGGATGTAGGTACTGCCTTGAAAACATCTAACAATCCATAGCCTCCATGCCCGTTTGAAGAAAAATATAAACTCTCTTTATTTCCTACAAAAGGAAACATCTCGTTTTTATCTGTATTAATACTATTTCCTAGGTTTTTAGGTATTCCAAATGTACCATTATCCGCTATTGATACCTTATAAAGGTCAGTACCTCCATAACCTCCTGGTTGATTCGACACAAAAAACAAGGTTTTTTCGTCGTTACTTAACGCGGGATGCCCCACAGAATACTCATCATTATTAAAAGGTAATTCTTCTATATTCTTCCATACTCCTGATACCAGTGTTGCTCGATAAATCTTAAGTAGAATGTTACCTTGTTTGTCCTTTCTTACTTTTTTACCATCATAATTGTCTCGAGTAAAATACATTGTCTTTCCATCTCGTGTTAAAATAACCGTTGCTTCGTGGTATTTAGTATTGACAACCCCGCTCATTTTTTTTCCTGATAATGCCTCTATTACGTGAACATCTTCAATAACATCCTCTTTTATACTTAATGATGATTCATAAGACGCTAAAAACGGCTGATCGTTCCATGAATACTTCTTTTCATTTTGTGCTGATGATTGTTTAGTTGATGAATAATACAAAGTATTACCATGTACAAAACCTCCAAAATCTGAATACGGTGTATTTATTGATAAATTATGAAGGTAAACTTCTTCGTTTTTAGCATCTATTATTGGAGAAGTTTCTCCCTTAGCTATTACTACTGATTTGAAAGAATTATTTTTACCCCTATACCACTTGTTAATAGCGGCGGCTTCTTCATACTTCCCATTTCCTTTTAACGTTTGAATATATTTAAAAACATAATCAGAACTTACACTCGATTTGTGAGTGTCTATAAGCTTTTTGTACCAAAACTCCGCTTTTTCTGTATTGGCATTTTTATAATATGCATCTCCTAAACGAGCCAATACCAATTGACTATCATCCCCTTTTTCATATAGTTTTGTGTACAAATCAATCACACGACTATGATTAAACCTTTTGAAATGTTCATTAGCGATGTGTTTTCGTTGTGCATATGTTGGCGCTAATACTAACAATAATACTATATATAATAATCTTGTCTTCATTGTTTTTTATTTAAAAGAATCTTGGTGAACTGATTGATCCTGGTCTAAAAATTTCATATCGTAACATTACTTCGTGGGTTCCTGAATTATAATTGCTATAATTGGAAGTTGTTAAATCATAAGCATAGCCTATTTGTAATTGTTTGCTTACTTGAAAACCTAACAAAGCACTTATTGCATCTTTCCACCTCCAAGAAACTCCCGCTCTAAATCGTTCATTGAATAAAAAATTCCCTGATACATCGGCTGAAAAAGGCGCTCCTTTTACCCCTTTTACTAAAAATGCTGGTTTAAATTTTATATCTTCATTCAAATCAAAAACAACCCCTCCTATCAAGAAAAAATGTAACCGCTCTCTAGATACCATACCTTGGTTGTCACTATCATCATAGTGTTCTGTTCTTAAAAAATTTGGAACAGAAACTCCTAAATACCAATTTGATGTATAGTAATAAACTCCTGCGCCTATGGTTGGTAAGACCTTATTATTTACCCCTGATAAAGAAACATCTCGCTGATGTTTAACGATACTCTTACTCCAATCTATATTGAACAACCTTCCTCCTAGTTTTAAACCAAACGATAGATTACCCGTCTCACTTGTCTTTACAGAATAGGCCACATTCGCATCTAACGAAGTTTCATTACTTGGTCCTATTTTATCATTTACTAAATTGATACCTAAACCTACTCTAGAAAATCCTATTGGTGTATCATAACTCAACGTCTGAGTTCTTGGTGCCCCAGGTAAGTCCACCCATTGAACCCTACCCAAAGCATTGATAACTGTATGCCCTTTTGATCCTGCATAGGCTGGATTCACACTCATTGTATTAAACATATATTGTGTATAGTGTGGATCTTGTTGACCATATGTATGTATGTTACTAACTATTAGTAACAGTATCATTATTTTAAACTTCTGCATTCTTGCTTTTTTTTGTTTAGTAAACTATTTGTAACCAACCTTTTTTTACTGCTGTGCCATCTTTTAAATCAATAACATAAAAATATATGCCTGCTGGTACTTTAGAACCAACACTTATGACTCCTCCTGATACATTACATCTTCCTTTCCAGTTATTTTGGTAATTATTTGCTTTATATACTGCATTCCCCCATCGATTGAATATTTCAACAGTACTTTTTGGATAGTTTTCGATACAGTCAATAATAAACGTATCATTATCCCCATCTTGATTCGGTGACATTACATTGTAGACTATTAAACATTTTGGTGCTAATTCAACTTTTGCAGTATCATTATCTTTATTCAGATCCTTACCTCCTTCAAAGTTTTCAATAGTAACTGTATTGAAATATTCTCCTTGGGCGTTTACCTTTACTTTTAATGTTAATGTTGCACTAGATTTAGCCTCTAATACATCTATAATCCATTCACTATCTTTATATACACCTTTACTTTCTTTAAAAGAAACTAAACTAAAACCTGATTGTAACACTTCGGATATTTGTACATTTTTTGCCAATGAAAGACTATGATTTGTTACCTTGATAGTAAAAATTATTTCTCCATTAACACTCGGTGTTATTTCTGACACTTCCTTTGTAATCCCTAAATCAATCGTGTTATCTATTGCTATAAATGTAGGATCATTAGTAGGGTCGCCATCAGAATTTTTATCTTCTGAGCCAAGGGTTTCTTGTTTCTCAGGATCCTTTATCTCTTTGGCTTCGCTATCTGTACCTGCATCACTAACGTCTTTTACCAACTGTTTACTTGGATCTTCTCCGTAAACTACTGCTGTGTTATTAACCCCTCCTTTTTCAATATCCTTTTTAGTAATTGTATAAAAACCGTTAAACGTTGAAACATCTGTTTGACCTACTTTTAGCTCTGAAAGTGTTTGGGTTTTTACTTCCGCTAATAAAGCATCTTCAATACGAAGATTCGTTAAGTTAACATCTCCTGTGTTTTTTACCATAAAAGTATATGCTATTTTATCCCCAATATTGACAACTCCATTCTTGTCAACATCAATTGTTTTGGCGGATTTAATCAAGCTTATACCTGAATTATACGCTGGAAACCTTGTTGGAGTCTTTTCCCCGTCTTCCTCTCCTGGATTATCATCTGGAGTCCCTTTCGAATTGGTCTTGTCTTTTACCTTTTTCCCTGATGGATCCTTCCCTGAAACTGTAGCAATATTACCTAAACTTGTTGGAGCTCCTTCTGCATGTGGATTAACACGAACTGTAAATCTTATTCCAATTATATCTCCCGGATATAATTCGCCATCTGTACCAGTTAATAAATCTCCAACTCCTGAATATAAAGCATTTCCAGTAGGAACTACAACCTTACCACTTGTATCCTTGATAATAGATACTACAGGTTGTTCTTCAATACTTATAAATGAAGAACCTAAGTTTGATTCTGATTTCAAATCATCTATTATCGATAATTCTCTCAAAACTACATCACCTGTGTTTTTTACATGAATATTATACGATACATCATAACTCCCATCTGAATTTAAAACTGGTACTCCTGATTCTTTTATACTACCTAATTCAGGATTATTGACAATTTTTATAATTGCTTTAGCTTCTTCACAGTTTAATCCTAAGGGTTTACAAACCTTATATACCAACGTATATTCTCCTTTAGGGAGCCCTTCTGAGACATGAATAGCTCCAGTTTCTGGGTTTAATTTAATTTTATTATTAGATGTGCTAACCTGAATTAACTCTTTTGAAGTCAGGTTTGGGTTCAATATGTTTCCAACCTTGTCATTTTTTAAAACATTATCAATAACCTTCCCTCCTTTTGAACTTATTTCTCCAAAATCATCTTCTAAAGTTATCACTGGAAGGCCTGCTAAATATGAAATAAAAACAGCTGAATTATAATTTTTATCACTTGAATCTGAAATTACTATTCTTACATGATAAAGAACTCCTAATTTAAGTTTTGAGAGAGCTACTAATTTAGTAGTTAATCCATCATGATTAATTTCTTTTTTTCCATTATTTAGGTTATCAATATAATAGTCTTTATTCGTCAGATCTAATCCCGGTTTATTAGCTTGTCCATTACTCCCATGTTCTCCTATATTAATAGTATTAATTGATACTGGTATATCTCTATCTCCTTTTTTAATAGTAGCAAAATTTAAAGCTTTTTCTTCTTTCTCATCATATTTTCCATCTTTATTTATATCCCCATTAGGTATATTATCATCTTGATTATTAGGGTCTGAAATAAAATATCCAAAAACATCATTAAATTTTGATCCAACAAATTCTGGATACTCATCAGATGCAAATTGATATTCCAACATCAACCCTTTATAATTTTTATTAACCTCTAAATCAAACTCAAAAATTACTTGATCGTATTTAGCTTGAGGCTCAATATTGGATAAATCAATATCTTCATTTTTTTCTTGTAATAAAATAATATTTTTATTGTCATCACTTGTATCACTATCCTCTTTTTCACCACCAATAATTGATCCTGCAACAGTCCCAGTTGAAAAAACGACACCTCCTTCAATTTTCAATACCTCTCCTATTTTATTAGTATAAAATGTACCTACTTGCTCTTCTCTATGAAGTCTTAATTTTGGATTAGTTATTTTTATTCCATCCTTTTTAAGTGTATTTACTAGTTCATCAACCGAAATATCAGTTTTATATTTAATTTCAACATTTTGAGCATTTGACAAATAAGAAAGCACAGAAAAAAAACTAAAAAATATTATTTTAATTAAACTATTTTTTTTAAACATGTTTTTACAAAGCTTTACCTTATTTTTTAGGTAAAACAAATTTTTATTAATTACTAAAACTTTTTACATTATTCAATATTTTGATTGTATTATTATAGTTTTTAAATACAAAATATTGAGAATACGACGACTATAAAACCCCTTTTGTAGTAATATTTACCATAAATATAAAATTTGTTATATTAATATCCTCCTTAAATTTTTATTACTTTTTTGCTTTACTTTTACAAAACTTTAAAAGCATTTAATAATAAAATTCCCCTACTTAAAAACGGATCTTTAATACTTAAAGATTAAAGTCTACTATTTCTAAGTTAAATTCATTCTTTAAAAATCTAGTATTAATTAAAATAATACTTTATTAGTTATCCTTTACACTCGTTTATTATCTAAATCATTACTTTTAGTTTTTAACCTTAATTCTAGAAAGCAAAATTCTCTAATTCTTCTTATAAAAAATATTTCACCATATATCACAGGTGAAAAACTAATGATGAAATCTGATCATATTTTCGATTCATAATGTGAAGTGACTTTATATCAATTTTTCTTTTCCTTACAAAAACAATAAAAATATGTGTTTATAAAAATTACCCCTTTTTAGACAAAAGACATGAAAAAACCCAGCAATACACTGGGTTCGTGGTGTGGAGAAGGCGGGGCTCGAACCCGCGACCTTTTGACTGCCAGTCAATTAAATATTAACACTTATAACACTGTATATCAATATAATAAACAACAATCAATAATAAAATTTCATAAATATTTCATATGTTTTAATAAAAAAACACCCGTTTTTTATACCCAAAAACAAATTGATTTTCGGTATTTACACCTACTTCATAAATAGAACCTTTTTTATTTTGGTAACCAACATTAAACTCGAAATTAGTTTTTATAAGATTACTAGAAACCTTACCCCCTACTAAAATTGCAAATTTTGGAATTTTAGTTTTAGTCACTGTTTTTTGAAAATAAGAAAACTTTTGAGGTTTTTGTATATAAGAGAAATCCATTTTTTCTAACGTTCCCTTAGTTTTTATATTGATTTCAGCAATAAGACTACTATCTTTAAAAACCTCTTTATATTCTCTTATTTTCGTGGCTAATAAAAGCTCTTTTAATATCGTCAAACTATCAACTTTTTGACTGTATTTGGTTTGTAAAGCAGAAATTACATTTTTATATTTCTCGTCATTCGAAATATATTTATATTTTGTAATTATTTTCTCTATAGGTTTTACTACAGAAAAACTATTTTTCTTAACTGGTATTTCTTTGTACACCAAAACGCTGTCAACTTTTACTTTTTCAACTTGCTCAGGAAGAACATTAATAGTTTTTACCCATCCAAATATCAAAAGAAAAATAATACCGAAATAAAAAACGTGTACCCTCATTACTCATCAAGAATTTTAAGTTCAAATTCTTCTGGAGCAATGGAAAGTATTTCTTTCATCGTTTTTTTGCTAGAAGTTACATCACGATACCCGTCACGATTTATATCATTAAAAGACTTTCCGACCAAAATACACCCGCGGGTATCCGTATAGTAGTTGCCAAAGTGTATTAATATTAAACTTCGATTTTCCACGTCCTGAACATGATAGTGCCAACGATATTTTTCTGAGTATCTCAACTTACACTTATATGTGCCGTTTGGAATTCGGCTTATAGAATTCCTATTTTCACGGTCTGGCAGTTCAAGTGCTTTAGAGCTATACACTAGCTCCACATCATCAAAAAATAATAGTTTTGATAATGTTTGTTTTTCTTCCTGCTTCAATCTAATAAGTTTGGCTTTCATTTTATTTTTTTATTTAAGATTAAGTATTTTTCGCACCCATTCTGAAAAGTATTCAACCGATTCCTTTAATTCGTCTAGTATTTCAGTTGCCAACATTCCGCCAATTGAGCAGAATATAAATACAACTTCTTCAGGAAAATTAAAAAAGTTAGTCATTAACACACCTACACAAAAACCTACAAATGAGGCTACTATCAATAACACAAAAAAGGCTGAACGCTTCATATTTTTAGTCCTTAGTCTAGTTATTATAGCCCCAATGGGTCCAGCTAGCAAGAACCATCCATATTTTTTAAATAAATCATACATAAGAGGAAATTTTTTATTTAATTTTTAGATAGGGTCTATTTTTATTTTACCCCATTTAGTTTTGGTTGTTCGTACGTAAAGTTCGTTTCTTGAAGGATTTACTAAAATAACCCCTACCTTATCAGCTCCGCGATCACGGTTAAGTGTTTCGCTAGTAACATTTTGCCAATTATTATATACTTTTACCATTTTATCCTTTGGGGTTAGGTAACCCCACGAATGCAAGTACTCTTTTGTTATTAAAGCCTTGGTCGAACCTAAAAACAAATCTGTAAGTGGAATATTTAATTCTGCTCTTTTATTTAGCGTAACATATTCGTTAAAAATCGCATTACCTTCAACCAAAAAAGCTCCTTTTGCAACTATTTCTTTCTTTGATATATCTACAATAAATTTTGCACCATTTACATCATCAAAATCTCCAATTGAAACAATTAGATCATTTGTTATTCTTTTTCCTTCTGTTTTTACCCAGTCTAACGACATATCAGGTAAATACTTTGTTTTTATTTTTCCTTTACCATCCAACTCTATCAAAACAACCCTTTCCCATAAAAGGGAAACATCTGGTATATCTGCTTTTTTAACGGTGTAAGGTAAACTACCTTTAAACTCATACAAAACCCCTTTAAAAACTCGATAAAACGGCGACTTGTCTTCGTCTAAATATTCCCCGATCTTAAATTGTTTTAAAGTGTTTTGTAAATATTTAATTGCTGAATTTACTTTTATCGCACCGTCTCTTAACGGGTCTCCAGTACCGTCGTTCGGCTCTTGACCTATATTTATTAAATCTAATTTCATAATTCACTTAACCTTCTTTTAGTATTATCAAAATTTACTTTTGTTGAATCAAACTTTATTCTTTTCCCAACAACTACATTTGGAATTTTAACTGCTTTCCACCTCAATATGTGTATTATGTTATTTTTTTTCATACAAAAAAGACTACAAAAATTTTATTAGAAACAACCCCTTTTTCTTCCAACCATACACTAAAATAACCCTGCTTCAATTTCAATTTATACGACGTTAACTCACTTACATTTTTATATACTGGATCACCAACCTTTTGGTTGGTAAAAAGAGTAAGTTCTTGATAAACTAATCTCATTCCTTTTGCCTGAAAGTCTATATATTTTGCACTAAATACAAGCTCACGTGTTGCCGTTAATTCCTTTTCTTTTTTAATGATTATTGCACCACCTGAAAGAGGTTTAACTTCTAAAAACACAACGTTAGACTCTATTTTATTTTGATCCTTAATAGAAACAGAATACCACCCACGCCTCTCATGTTTTAAATCAATTGGAAAATCAACGACTTGGCTACCCGATTGCTCCCCTACTATATCCTTATAAACAACATAACCGCTTGGCTTCCCTCCCTTTGTTGGGTGAGCCTTATAATGCCTTAAAATCAAAGAAGCTTTTATAATGTATATATCTATAAAATTATAATCAACTTTAACCTTCCATGGAACAAGTAAAGAATTTGGTTTAATAACTGATGTAGTGATTTTTATTTTAGGATCAACAATCGGCTCATCTATCACTTTCGGATCAGATGAATCTATATAGTTATTTGCTTCAAGTAATGTTACCTCAGAAGTACCTTTAGCAAGATTAATAGTCAAATTTGAAAAGTACAGATCATTAACATTGTTATAATCGAAATAAAATAAATAGATTGGATTAAGATACTTCTGCACCTCTCCTTGCAACCTAAAAAAAGGTCTTGATGTTAACCACTTATATAAACTAACTAAACATTCATTAAAATCACCTACCTTAGAATTTTCAATACCAAGAACCTTGAATTTGTCAATAAAATAATTCCCGTAAGAAATATCATTTTTAGAACTACCTACAGCAATATATATCGGCTCTTCTTTTTTTAATATATATTTAAAATCTTTACTTTCAAAAAATACTTGTCTAATCTCAAACGCATTCCCTTTGTTATATAAGTGATATTTTTTATTATCAACTTCCTCAAAACCATCGCCTTTTTTTCTCAGAATTGTAAAACCGTTTTTCAAGTTTATATAATCACTTTCAAACAGCCCTATACGCACATTTTTATACCAAAAATGTGATCCATTATAAACATCCTCTACATCATGAAAAAGTCTTTTTAATTTTCTTGGCCTAAAAAGATTACCTGTTTCTATTTTTTTACTAAACTCATCACTAAAGAAAAACGACCTATTCGAAAAATTTTCGCGTGAAGAATTATGAAAAACACTTTCATTTATCTCAGAAGAAAAACCCGATATATTTCTCTCCTTTTTTAGATAATCTAGTTTTTTATCTATTTTTAAGTGAAGTTTATTATACCTAACTAAACCCGCCAACAACGGTTCTTCTAATACAGAATATAGATAAACATTATAAAAACCAGATTCTTCAAATCTGAATTTGTTTAAACTCAAATTCGCCTTCAAAAAACCTACATCCGCGGTTAACTTAAATTCAAACAAGCCTTTTAAATCTTCATCTAAAGTCGAAAAAACTTTTTCTGCATCACTTGTAGGATGTTTTTTACGAACTATTGTAAAATGAAGTTTTTTCTCTAAAACTTTATCCTCTATTTTTTTTTGAATGAATTCCCTTGTCAGTGCTCCGTTATAATATACTTTACACTCAACATCTAAAGAAAAAATTCTTTCCTTTGAACCATAAATAAAAACAGATTCCTTTAACCTTAAAAAGTTATTATCTAAATCAGCTAACATTAAAAAACTATCCCTTTCACCAGTTTTTGGACTTGTTTTCTTATAACTCACCAATGTGATTTTAGGGCCTAATAAAATCTTTTCTTTATTCCCAATTAAGGATATTCCTTTATAATACGAATACAAATTTGTAGTAGGTATATTTTTGTTCATATACCCAACCATTGTATACCCTCTAAATCTAGGATCATCACTCACAACATCCCAATACAACAAACTTAAATCTTGTGGATTGGTTGAGAAAGTACGAGGAAATGCAGTTACTACATCTTTAGGCAAAACCCATTCATTTTCATTTGCTTTCCAATCTACTTCTATAAGACTTGTAGGAGGTACTATTGAAATTTGAGGCGTTGTTAAAAAGTTACCTGCAACTTTACGCCTTTGAATCTCTTTTTTAGATACTAAAGAAACACCTTTCAAATAACTGAAATTGTACTCAAAAAAATCAACATTCAGACTACTTAACTTATTCAAGCCTATCAAAACCCATTTACAATCAACTTGCATCAATCTACATCCTAAACTTTTAACAACAGTTTGTAATACATCATAACAATTCATCACCTTTCCATCCACCCTATAACAACTAGCATCTATTTCTAAATCTTTATAATCAATATTGAAACCTGAATTTTGAAATGCTGGAGAAAAAAGTAATGGTAAATCTAAACCCGTTTGTGTTAAACACATCATAACTATCTCTAAAACTGATCTTTTACCAAAAGCTCCGATCAATAACTTATTTTTTAAGATACCTATACCATCAGACGCTATAAGCTCTACAAAAAAACCTCCAGAATCCCAAGGCTCAGAAAATTGTTCAGGTAACAAAAAGCCTTGCCATATAACCGTTACTTTTTTTTGGTATTCGGTTTCTAGCAAAACTAAATAACGTGTTTCGTCACCTGTAAACAGGTGCCAATAAGCCGCATCTTTACTATCTTTTACCAAGAAATTAAAATGCAGCTCACTGGTCATGACAACACCTAATTTATCATCACCTCCGTTATATATAAGTTTCGGCGAATCAACTTGTGTATCTTCAATTATCAACTCCCTATTATTTTCGTGAGTATCTATTATTTTGATATTAAAATAGTCTACTTTCATTAGGTTAAACGGCTTTTTCTTTTTTGATGATTTGATAATAATACTTGTAACTTGTCAGCTCTTGCCGTCAACTCTCCACTCAAAACGACATTAACTGACTGTGAAGCAGGATTTATAAGACTTTTTAACCTATCTAAAGGCGCAACAACTTCTGGATTTGTTGAGGCTCCAGCATATTCACCTATTAAAGCTCTAGTAGGACCATACACAATTCCACCTTTTGCAAACGGTCTGTCTGATGACATACCACCTGAGAATTTTGTTGCTATACCTTTTATTAAACTACCCAAAGCGACTAAAGCCACACCTGCCGCTATTGCCGTGAGCGGATTCGTAAAGGCCATTTTAATAGCCATCATTCCAACACCTATTTTAATAGCCGCTTTACCTAATTGAATCGCTAAATCTCCGATTGTTTGCAATAGCATACTAGCTACGTCACTCATACGCAAAGAACCTGTAAAAAGCCCTGTAATCATTTCACCAAAACGTCCTAATATGCCTGTAGTGGTGTTTTCAATAGTTTCAGATATATCAACTGAATACTCTTTAAATGTATTTTTTACTTCATTTAAACCTCCTTTAATTTTTTCTTTTTGTTCAAGTATATTTTCTGCAATTTCTATTTTTGGTATTAGCTTAATTTCTCCATCTTCATTTCTTCTATCAGCTAGTATATCAACTCCTTTTTTAATAGATTTTACTTCATTTGCCTTGCTATCAATTTCAATAACTTTCTTTTTAGTAGCTACATATTCTTTATTGTCAGAAATAAAGCTTACTAATTGCTTTTGCAGATCGTTTAAAGCTGATTCTTCTTCTTTATAATTCTCTACAATAGCTTTACCTTGACTAATATGGAAAGAAGTTATATTTCCAAATGATTTAACCGCTGAACCTAAAGTCTGCCATACAGTAGGGTTAATAGCTTCATTTTGACCTAACTGTAAATCAAGTAATCTTTTCTGTATATCAACTAGCTTTTCCTGAGCTGCTTGCACTTTTGCTTTTGTTAAAAGTGCTTTATTTAACTTTTCAGTTGCTTCAACTGTTTTTTCAGTATTTATATTCTCTAAAGATAAATTACTTAAATAATCAGGGTATGTGTTTTTAAGGTTGTTAATAGCTTTTAAACGTTCTTCTTTTGATCTTTTCTCGTCTTTTGCTACTATTAAATTTCTTTCTATTTCCGCCTTTTCCTTTGCAACGCTTTCTGTAGCTTTTTTATTAACATCTACCCACTCTTCAGTTGCATTTGTTACTCCTTTTAAATTACTTGTAAACACAAGTGCTGCTGCTGAAACAGCTGCTACAACCCCAATAAACAAGCCTAAAGGATTCGCTAACAGTACAGCATTCAATGAAGCGAAAACCGTAATTAATCCCGGCACAACAGTTGTCATCATAAAGCCTAAAGCCACTAACAATGGACCTATAGCCGCAACTAAAGCAGATATAACTACAATTATTTTTTTAGTAGATTCATCTAAACCATTAAACCCTTTAATAACAACAGTAATTTTTTTACTTAACCATTCGATTAATGGCAAAAAAACTGTACTAAAAATCTTCCCTAAATCAATAAAGGAATTTTTTAAACTCTCGACTGCTACATTATATCGAAATTTAACAGTTAACGCAGTACCTTTAAAAGCTTTATCAGTCGAACCTAAAGTATTATTCATACTTTTAAAAATATCACGCGTTACCTGTATGTTTGCACCCATTAAATCCAAAACTCCAGATAAAGCTCTAACATTTCCAAAAACCGCAGCAGTCGCAGAAGCATTCCCTGCAAATTTCTTTTTCAACAATTCCAGAGCAGCTAACAACCCATCATTTTTTATAACGTCTCTTATATACTGACTAGACAAACCCATTCCTTCCAACGCATCCTCTGACTCTTTTGCTGGTTTCAATAAACTAGCTAAAATACCTTTTAATTGTGTCGCTGCTTCCGAGGCGTCAGTACCTGTCCTACTAAGAGCAGCAAAAGTAGCTCCAACCTCACTAAACCTAACCCCCATTGCAGAAGCCAACGGTATTACTGAATCCATTGAATCAGACAACTCAGAAGCATCAAGTTTCCCCTCTTTAACAGTTGTAGTTAAAATATCTGTAGCCTCTCCAGCACTCAAAACCGAAGAGCCATAAGCATTCATTGCACTTGTTGACAAATCTGCTATAGTTTTAATTTTCCCCAAACCTATAGCAGAACCTTTTAACGACTGTTCTAGAACACTCATAGCATCACTACCTCTTAAACCAGCAGATGTAACATAAAACAAAGCTTCAGCTGCTGACTGAGCTGATACTCCGTATTTACTAGCCATTTCCTCCGCCCCTTCTCCCATTCTATTAACTTCTTCCACTGAAATACCTACAAGACCAGATATTTTTGATAATTCAGCTTCAAAATCGGCAAAGGATTTAGAAACCACAGCAGAAAAACCTACAAACGGCGCAGTTACCCCGACAGACAAGGTTGTACCTACCTTCTGTAATTTTTCCCCCATCTTTTTAATACTTCGACTAGCATTTTGCATAGAAGTACTAAATTGCTTTAAATCAGCAGAAAACTTTATTACAACACTCGCTATTGACATTTTTCGTTTATTTTATCAAAAAACTTTTTAATTTCTTCGGCTTTACTTGGCTTTCTTTCTTCCTCCAAATCATCACTTTTTACATCCCAATCAAACGAAAACACATCTGTTGGCTTTAAGTCTTTTTTTTCTGAGTGAGGAAGCAATATGTTATAACATATCATTCTAGTTTGTTCCCAAGACAAGATGTTTTTTTCATCTTCCCTTTTTCTCCACCCCTTTAATAAGTTAAAAAACTGCCTTACCGTAAGTGAATAGTAATAATTAATATTTAACCCTATCTCACCACAAGCTAACTGCTCTAATTCGTCGAAATTTGGATCATAATTATTTACTTCTTTTTTTTTATCTTGTCGCTACTTTCCTCTTGAAACGACATTTGTAAAGAAGCCATGAACAATTCAAAAAACTTACTAAATTCATCCAAGTTTTTAAGTATCCATTCGGTAACAATATCTATATCTAATTCTTTAGATTTTATTGAACAAATAATACAATTTGCCATAAAATCTAATTGATCCCACGTAGGTTCATCCTGTACATTTTCAAAACCTAATTTTTGTATCAAACCATAAAAACCTGAAAGTTTAGGAATGTTATACAACCTACAAATACCTCGTATTACGCCAATCCCGAAACATGGCGTATATGTTTTATTTTTAATTACTAAATCCATATTCTACGCGTTAACACCTGTTTCTAATTTTCCGTTTCCTTTTAACGAATAATCAAAAGTTACCGTTTCATCATTTGTGGCTTTTACCGAATAACTTTCGATATATGCCTTACCAGAAAAAACTATATTTCCTTTTTTGCCATCCGTAAATTGCACTGACACTAACTCCCCACTATTAGAAGCATCGGCTATCGCCTTTAAATCTTTTTTTAAGCCGTTAGTATTAATTGCGTATGCACTTGAGGATACAGACCAACTTTTTTTACCTGGCGAGCTTTCTACTCCATCCGTATCTTTTGACGCAATCTCTTTAAATTCTCTGTTAAAGCTTAAAGTTGCGTCTGTTTCATGGAAAACTTCTTGCGTTCCAATTTTTAACCTCATTTTTGAACCTTCATAAAATGCCATATTATTATTTTTTTATATTAAATCTCTGCTCTATAAACAACCAACCTTCCTCGCTTTGAAAAGGCTTGCCTCCTAAATTTTTATATATATTTTTCGAAGCTTCGAAACTGTTCACAACAGCATCGGCAACCTCACAACTTTTATCATAATCACCCGCGTAACTTCTTATTAAAACTTCCCATCTCGAAAAGCCATCTTTTGACATCACACCATTGTCTTCAATCGAATAAACAATAAAAGATTTATCTTCCTCGATACTTGCAATCAAAGGGTAAACACTTTTTTCTTTATTTGATAACAATTTTGTAAGCTCTTTAGAACTTCTTAAATCTTGATATACTTTTCTCGAAACCTCTACAAAACTCATTTTTTCAACCTTTTAATTTGCTTAGATAAATATCTTGCCATTCTCTTTTCGGCATCCTTAGTAATCTTCCCCTTTGTAACAGCATAAGCTCTATCTATAAAAGGATTTGCCTTTATATTTTTAGTACCTAAAATCACAAATTGCCGCACATAAAAACCTCCGTATTTTCTTTTACCTCCAATAGTTATATCTTTTGGTTTTACGACTAGCATAGGCACACGTGCTTTTAGCATCGCTTTTTTACCTATACTCTTTTTCCCATGACCTACTGTATATTCTTCTTCCACTACTACCCTTCTTACTTGTCTTTTTTTTCTTTTATAAGATTTTGATCTTACAGTGACAAATCCAGATGCCTGAGGTGCTAGGTTTTTAGCAGCTTTCACCGTTGGGTTTGCTACTTGCCCTAGTATTTTTAGAACCTCCTTGTTTTTCACATTATCAGGCAATTTTTTTATAAGGTGAGTCACTTCAGAAAATCCCTTAACATCTACAGAAAAATTAACCACGATAGATTGCCTTTAAACTTATATACTCCTTAAAACCAATCCTTTTATACGAAACAACATCATATTCTTTGTCTTCGTAAATGATTATTTTTTCGTTGATATTGTTTTTTATAATTATTTCATCGTATCTAATTATGAAGCTCACTTCATCATTATAAACAACTTTCCCTTCAATTTCCTCACTCCCACCTGTATCAACTACTTTTGCCCAACAATTTTTAAATATTTTAAACTGAGTAATATTTGCACCTGATTTATCGGATTTAACGATTACAGCACTTTTAATAGTCAGCCTTTCCCTCAACTCACCGACATATATTTTTTTTCTTTTTAACATGGATTTCTGTAGGTAGATAAAAGATTCTTAACCGCATCATTCCCGACTTTGGGTCGGTTAGTCCTATATTCGTAAAAGTCAGCAATCAGCAGATAAACAGCTTGGATAATAGACTTAGGTACTTCTTTATAACCTAAGTCTAAATCCATCATTACAGCATCATAACTATCACCTTTGACCTGTGGTAGTTTACTTTCAATAAATTCTATTTTATTTTCAAACTTATCAATCTCAACCAGCCTATATTTATCCTTCTGAAGTATCTGTACACTACCATTTTCATTCAAATACTTTACGCTATTTATTTTAGTTATTAATTGATTTTTAAACCCTTTTACATCATCAAATGACATTCCAGTAACCTCACATCTTCGAGGAAAAACCAAATAACTTAAATATTCTTCGACATAATCAACAGCAGCAGCCGTGTATACATTTAACAAATCATCTTCAAGTGTAAAATCTTCTTCAATTTTTAAATGTTGTTTAATCCTTTTTAAAGGAAACACAGATTGAATATCAAAAGGTTTTAAATTATAAACCGCCATAAAATTGTTAGATTAAATTTTGAAATGTTTATTCACTGCAAACGCTTTCGGATGTACTATTTTTACATCTGAATACGCATTAACAGTTATTTTTATTTGCGCTGAATCTGCTTCTGTTAAACTATCCACAGTGAACGATAGACCACCCCATCCACCAGTAAATACTTGAGACCAATCACCATAAATTAACGGGTAATTTGTTCCAACTAAAGGAACTAAGTTTGTAGAAATTAACTTACTACCATTTAATGTTGACCCATCAGACAACATTACACTATCTGTTCCTGAGGCTTTTGGAGTAGTTTTTAACTTTCCTTTCAGCTTTTTATTCGTTAAATAAGCTAAAGATTTATCAGTAGCATTTTCAGCCTCAATAGCAGATTCTAAATCCACAACAGACTCAAAACTTAACGCATTATCTTTCACCCCCAATTGTGTTACATCAGAATAATTTAAAAGCCCTGTAGGCTCCTTACCTCCCTTACCATTAATAATAGCACTAGCATACGATCTACCGTAAGCGTTGCTTAATAGACTAACTAAATACCTTTCAATATCAATTCCTGATTGCTTAATTAATTGAGTGGATATATACAAAACTGCCGCAGTTCTTAACGGCTTTAGTACTGGCCCCCCAAATTTAGAATCGTTACCTTTTTTAACTTTTTCACTTTCTCCTAACCATTGAAAAGACACATCTGTATTAGAAACCAACGGCAGATTGCCCTTTAACCCTGCAAAATGCGTTACACCTAATTCAGTTAACGGATTGTTAGGAAATAACGGCGCAACCATCTTAGGCGCATCTTCTTTCACTAATACCCCTCCATTTAACCCTAAATTTCCTGTTACACTCTGGTTTCTGTTAGAAATCATCGAAGATGGTACACTAACCCCACTAAAACACTCAAGACTTAGACCAGAAAATTCTGTCCTTGCTTCTTGATTAGCCTCAGCCTCTACTCCATCTAATTTTTCATTAAACGCTGCACTTCGTAACGCTCTGACTAGAGAATATTTTTTATCTGCCTTTCCACCTATATTAGGCGCATTAACATCCTCTCCATTACTTCTAGCCTCTTGCCTAGCAACTTCTTCAATTTTTTGTGCTCTTTTAATTTTGCCATCTAAGGTTTCAACTTCTTGTTGAAGTGAATCGAAACGCGTTTCTTCATCAACACTAAACTCACGAGCTTCTGTTTTTGCTAAAGTTACCATTGATTGCTGCTTATCAATCGCAGCCTTTCTTTCCTCCTTTAATTCTAATGATGTTTTCATTTAAGATAAATTTTTATTTATTAATAACTGAGCCTTTTGCGTACTTAAATTTGTAGTAGTGTCGTTTGTTTTTTTTCTTAAATCAAAACTTCTTTTTGCAACTGTGGTATCCTCGTAAGCTGGATACGTAACAGGTGAAACATCAAATAACTTACCTACTTTTTTTATCTGCCTAGTATCTAAATCTCCATTTTTACCCTTAACCCAAACTTCCTCTAAAGCAATAAAAGAGAAAGAAGATTGCGATACATCTCCGCAATCAATTGCATCGGATAAATCTTTCGCAAAAGTTCTATCAGGCGTATTATATCTGTAGTGTAAACCGTTTTCATCTACCCATAATTTCAATGTTCCCGATTTTGATCTACCTAGTATATAATTTGGATTATGATTTAAAAGACATCTTACATCGTCATTTAAAACTTCATCAAATGCGCCCGTTAGAATTTCTTCGTAAAATAATCCACCGATATTTGTCGGTGAATTAAAGACAGCTGCAGTACCTTCTATTACAGCACCCTCTTCAACCTTTAAAGAAGATGTTGTTGTACGTATCTCTATGTTAGTTGCTTTATTTGACATTTTCCAAACTTTGTTTTATTTCTTGAATTTTTAAATTTATTTGCTCTATCATTTGAGTGTTTACAGGAGTAAGTGGTGATTCTAAACCTTCTATTTTGTTGAAGTCTAACAAAACTCTTGCATCGTTTCTAGTAAGAATACCCATTGATACTAGTTTCGTCAAATAATCACCCATTGTCACCATATCGGCACGAATTAAAGACTCCGTATTAAACTTTATGAAATACCCTTCGGTTACTTCTTTTTTTGAAAAGATTTTTACCTCATATTCGTTTTTGAATTTTAAAGCCCACGGTAGTATACTATCTGAAACATGTGCAATTTCTTGATGTTCAATATTAGAAAAAGTTGCATGTTCCATTGATTTTAGTTTGTGAGGCGGGAGGTTTAACCATCGCGCAACTTCTAAAACACCGTTCGTATGTGTCTGTAAAAATTGTGATTCTTGTGGTGTTAATTTTAATTGATTAAAACTTGTAGATTCATCTAAAATCATTGTTTTTATCAATCCCTTACCTGACAATTTCGCTGTTACAGCCCTGGATAGTTTTTTTTTAGCATCAGGATCCATATCCTTTGGAGAAGTAAGTACAATCACACTTTCTCCTTTAGATGAATAATAATCACTTGCATATTCTTGGGAACTTAAGTTTACACCTAAACTTTGAGCAGCAAACGAAACAACACCTATTCCATAATAACCATTAAAAGAAAAGCCGGGCACATGCAAAACATCATTACTATCATATATCTCATCCTCAATAATGTACCAAAGCTTGTTTTTATATTTTTTTACCTGTACAGGTGTTTTGTCTTGTTCTATTAAATGTAAAGCAACTGGCTTGCCATACTTATTTCTTCCAATCAAAGCATAAGCATTCCCTTTAAGAATAGCATATTGCAGCATCATTTTATCAAACATAAATGCCGTCATAAGCTCATTAGGACGCTTCGCTATTAAATAAGTTATCGGGTGTGCATCCTGTTTTATTCGATCTCCTTTTTCTTTCTTAAAAACTGTTTTTGGAAGTTTTGCATAATCATTACACAAAATTTCTATTCCATTGTAAAACGCAGATAAAGTTAAAGCAGATTTGTTTGTAGTATTAACGTTATTTAAAAATCCGCCATTCGGAAATTCCGAATAAAATTCCGATTCCTTTTTTTTAGAGAATAAATTTTTTAATGTGTCTAACAACTTACTTAAGTTTTACTTTAAAGTAAAGTTGTTGTTTCTTTTTCAAAAAATAGTTAATCAATGATTAACTATTTTATTTTTTTTATGTTTTAAAGTTATTTATACTACTGTTTTAACGTAATTACTAATTCTTTTAATTCTTCACGCAATCTCCAGTCCTTAAATTCTTCTTTTTCCTGAT
>CANMCD010000027.1 GCA_947496185.1 uncultured Tenacibaculum sp. | reverse complement strand
TAATTTCGTTTGTTTGTCATTAAGAGTTACGTAGTTGGTGTTGTTCTTGGTAAAATGATTGATATAAAAATTGGCCCTACCTTTTTCTATTTTTGATACATCTGATGGATCAATGTATAAATCATGGTATAATAATTCTCTGCATTCCGTTGGTGATACTCCTATAAATTCCGAAAAATGGGTTACATCATAAAAGTGTAACATGTTCAGTTTATTTGCTAATTCTTCTCTTTTTGCTTCGGGTAATGTATTGGTTTTGATTTTATCAGCAAATGTTGAATCAAAACCAATGTACTGAATAAGCTGTACGATCTCAGTTTGAGAAAAAAATTGTCGCAACCTAACAACTACATTTGCCTTTGTAAACTTTTGCGTTTTTACTAACAAGAATATCTTAGCCAGTTTTCCATATAATCCCTGAACTCTTGTTTGTAGAAACTTAGCACTAGAAGTCTCTGATGCAAACCTATCTTGCGTTGCTTTATAAGCATCAAAAATTCCATTCAACCAAGTTTGTTCACCAGTTTTTAGAGCTTTAAAGTGGTATTCATTTAGTTCTAACGAGATAAAATCTTCTTGAAGTTGTTTTTCTGAAGTATCGTATACCGATTTGATTTTATCAGCAATGGTAAGGTTCGTAGTACCTCCATTTAATACGGTTCTTACACGGGTTAGAAAAGCATAATTGTAGCTATTATCTGGTAGCGTACTCAACTCTTTTTCTGTAAGACCTAAATAGTGTCGCGCAACCGTTACTGCCTTTTTATCGTCACTAAACAAACCATAAAGTTCTTCTAACGAAACACCTAGATGATTAAGATGGTTTTTAATTTTTTCATTGTCTAATGAAAAAGGCATGTTAAACGGATATTCCGCAGTAGCTAGTTTATGATAGGTTTGTGTGGAAGTATTGGCTACTTTTTTTTCTAATAACTCGTTGACAATATCTAAATAAGGAACTAAATTATAGGTGTTTTCGGCATTTAAAAAGATCTCTTTGATATCGGTTCTTCTTCCTGCATCCAATATTCCTTGTTTGTCAAATTCGTCTTCTAAAATATGGAGTAAATCGGTTAAGTAGGCTGCTGGGGAATATACCGAACGTGATTCGTCTCCTTCTTTTGTATCAATCTTACCAAATAGTGTTGGATAATTTGGAAATTTCTTCATGAGTACGTTTTGTTTTTTTAATTGTTTTTGGATTGGTTTTTTATAGGTGAATTCCTGTAGCTTTCGTGTGAGGTTCTAGCTGTTGCATATGATTAAGGTACTTCAGTACAAGTACCTTTCGAATGGCTAGGGCTCTTTGAAAAATTTGTTCCGCTAGCGTTTCTTTTTCTTTAAATAGGTTTTTGATTTTCTTTAAAAACTCCTTTTTCCCCATATCGGCTATTTGAACAGCAGAATGGATTTGCATTTTTAAAAATTCTTTGGCAATTTTATCTACATCTAACCCTTTTTCATCTTCGGGTAGTACACGTAATAAACGTTGGTATCCCTTTACATGAACTAACATATTTTTTTTTTCTTCTTCTGTACAGTTCCATTCAAAACCCTCAACAACGGTTTGGTTTTGTAAGTCTGTTTCTTTAAAATCTATTCTTTGATTTTTTCTTAAAAAAGCATTGAACTTTCTAAGATCCACTGAGGTTCTTTCTTTCATTTTAGGTATGTATGTTTTTATTTAACACTACTAAAACTACCACAACAACCTACTAAACAATAGATTAAATGACACAAAGAAACTTTTGAAGGTTATAAGAAACTCTTAAGTGTGTTTAAAATGACTTTTTAGTTTTTTTATAAAAAAAAATTAGGAGTAAGCTATGAACAACTTACTCCTAATTTTAGTGTATATACTCTAAATGGTATTACTTTATCAACCAAAGTGCTACCTCATCGGAAATGTCTTTAATTTTCACCCAATTTGGAGCGGTCTGCTCTCCTTTTTTAAGAGCTAATTGTCCGAGTAATCCCACACAATTCCATTCAGGTCGGTCCTTACGTTCTACATAAGGAAGACTTTCGTCGTAATTAGGATTTAGAATAGGTTTCTTTTTCTTACTTTTTGAAGTTTCAACTTCTTCCATCAACACACGCCCATAATCATCTTTTAGATATTTACCTTTCCATTCTGTAGGACTGTTCCCTATTACGGAAGAACTTACTGATATAACTCCGATCGGAATTTCGTTTAAGATCGCTGGTCGAATTTTTCCATTATCTATAACTACAGATGTACCTACAGAAATTTCTTTACCGTCTGTCGATTCAAAATATTCCGCATAATCCGCACCCTGCGTTTTATAAGTTCCCGTGATATAAACATCTCCTCCATTGTTAATTTTAAATCTTGGGTTTTTATGAAATGCATCTTCATCATAAACCCTAAGAATATCATTATCCCCCGGACTCCATAAACACATCGTATTATCATTAATAAACATTCCCGAAGACTCACTTCCATCACCTCGAGATTCTATCCATAAACCATTTATATTTCTATCTGCATTAAAAGAGGTAGCTGCTCCGAATACTCCTCTATTACCATAATGTACTGCCCCTACTGGCTTTTTTTCTTTGATGATGTTTATCTTTACTTTATGCCTGTATACAATTTCTCTAGTATTAGGGTTTCTTAAATAACACCATGGTGAACCTCCTAAAGGCTGTCTGTATATAATTTTTATACCATATTCTTCCCCTTTTCTTACTTCAATTTTGTTATAAAAACTAAACGTTTCCCAGTGAAAATCTCCTGCAACATAAGTCCCAAGTACAGACTCTAAAACCGTTTCATTTTTCATAAAAAGAACAACGTAGGATCCACTAGCATTCCACTTTACATAAAGCTCTACCTTACTCAAATAACCATCTTGCTTAGGAATATATTTCTGTATATCTTTAGAAACCATTAAGGATTTTTCATTTGCATCGGTTATCTCCACATCTACCACTTCTTGAAGAATTTCTTTATATACATCCATTTTTTTGGAAAGCACTTTTTGAGAAGCTGCCGTATTTTCAACAGTAAGGTTTTCTCGGATGGTTGTTTCTCCCCTCACATTAAGTTTTCCTATAATATTTGTTTCTTTACCAACATGCAATTTTCCCTTAATATTCGCATCTTTTCCAACTTCAAAACTTTCTACAATATCTGTATTTCCTTGTGGCCTTATACGCATATAGGTCTTGGTACTATCCTTATTTGTGATATCTACAATATTCCCTCCATTTGCATCCGCTTCTATTTTTAAATTTCCTCCTATTTTAAGTTGGTAGTCTTTATCTGCATTCACACCAATACCTATGTTCTTAGCATCGTTAAAATCTCCCTCTACTATAGGGCCTTTTTTAACTTTGACAATAAATTGCCCGTCTTGATACGTTGGAATATTTTTATACTTGATATAAATAGGGGTTTCTCCTGATACTTTATCCGTAAAAATATTTCCTATTTCAAAATCTAGTGACTCATTAGGTTTTAATTCATTTAGTCTAAACTGCTGTATTACAAACACCCTACTTAGCCCCTGATCTTCTGTACGTACTAGTGCCCATGCATCAGGAGTTAAAGAACTGTTTAGTAAATCTAATGTAATCGACTTTGAACCTTCACCCGTAGTCAATGCCCAGTGCTTGTCGGAGGTATCAAAAGAAACTGTTAATTGGGTTTTGTCATTGAATTGTATACTGTTTTTTTTGTGAATATTTTTTAATCGAATGTACAAACGGCTTTTCTTTTCCTGATTCGTATCCCCTGTATCGCTTGTATTTAATATGGTATCGTTCTTTACGATGCCTGCCAATATGGGAATGTTTTTTTCACCACTATGATTTACGATATTAATCGGGTGCTTTCTATTGCCTGACACATAGCCTTTGGTCGGTTCGTTTTGATATACGATGTTTTCATACCCCAACATCGCTTGGGTTAACCGAGATCCTAAGGTTTTTTCTATGTTGTTATAAGTGATGCCAAAGTCAATTTCTTTTCCTGCTTCAAATACCAATGAAGTTGTGCCTGTATAGGTAAAAAATAAGGATACATTGCCGTTAGTTTCTAAAAATTCAGCTACAGTCCAATTATTGGGTGGATTAGAACAATGCAAATATTTCCATGCAGTACTGGCTGGTGAGGTTTCAAAAATTTTAGGTCTAAAGGTCAACTTTACATGATAAAAAGAAGGGGCAACACCACTCAATATTCCTTGATCTAAAGGAATGTTTGTCGTTGGTTTTGCTTTGAATTCAAGATTTTCTTGTAAACTGTTTTTTAACTGAAAAGTGAATGTGTTTTGTGTCCCTTTATCTTTAATATATAAGGTATTTAAGGTATCATTGGTAGACAATAAAAAGTCCAACGGGTAGCTTTCGTTAAATGTTTTTTTTACGATCAATCCTTTTTGTGTTACTGTTTTAAGCATGTCTAAACTCAAGGGTTGCTCATAAAACTCAAAGCCTCCCAGACCTAAGGGAACATTCGAATTATTAGCATCTATGCCATGAGCTATACTAATATATTTAAAGGTATTTAATTCGTTTGTGGGTACTGCCCCTGCGGTTAATTCTTGATTATTAACAAAAACTTTATAACCTGCAAAGGAATTTCCTTGCTCTTGAAAAACTAAATTAATGGTTGTCCATTCATTTATGGGAAAATCAGTCGTGCTACTAAAAATTACTCGGCTTCCACTTCGTAATATTAATTTCCCCGCTTTAATTCCAAACCAGATTTCACCAGAACTTTTGGTCGCAGAAATACAGGTAAAGCACAATTCATTTTGAATCGATTCAAAGACTTTTACCCAAGTACAAAGGGCAAAATTAGCACCAAAATAATGGTTTTTATTTTCGATAAAAATATCCGCTTCTTTGTTGAGTAATAAAGCCAATCCGAACACATCGTCTGGAATAATATGAGGATTATTACGCACGGTTACATAGAACTTTTTTTGAAGGTTATTTTGAATAATGGTTTTTCCTTTGTTTTTTAATACCTCATCCAATTGCAACTGGATTAAAGGTTTTGGTAAGTTTATAGGATTCATTTATTTGTTGTTTTTTGAATCAAACACATAGTCATCGTCTAATGATTGAAAGTTTTACTATTTATAGATTATGACTATGAGTTTATATCATTGCATTAGAAGTATATTTTCTTATAATACAATGGAAGTTTAAATTTTCATGATATAATATAAGGCGTAATAAGGAGGTCGGTTTTCATGAGCCTGATTCCCTCCTCTATGATTAATTCTTATATTGGTTTTCGAACTCTGAACACGGTAGTCTGTATAACATCGACCATCTGCTCCAATATAATGACTAGGAGCTCCACTATCTTTTTTAGCAATCGGATAATGCCAATATGTTACATGAGCATGTCCAGGATCATAAATCGAATGATTGTGTGATGGCATTTCATTAATTCCCAAAGTAACTTTTTTCTGCCCTCCTTTTTTCCCTAAATAATATTCATTTCCAGATCTGATATTGGGATCAGCCCCCACAATAAACCTATTCCTCAAATCTGGTGTTCCATTACTACCATTACATAGTTTCCATCCATTAGGAATCCTATTACCTGACCACATTACAATAGTCCCTGATGGAATAAGGTCGTTTCCATTTTCCTTTACTTTGCCCTTTACGTTTATATTATTAGCTACCTCAACCCCACTGCTACCATATAGTTCAAGCTTATTTGTATTTTGATTATTATACTCCCTTATATAAACATAAGCACCTCCAAAATATAATGTACTCCCAGTGGACGTTCCTCCTTTTTGTAAATAAAGATTTTTAGTAATCGTAATATCGCCGTGATTACTCATTTCGAAATAGGTCTTAGAACTATCTTTATTCGAAATATTCACAATACTACCCATAGCATCCGCTTCTATTTTTAAATTCCCTCCTATTTTAAGTTGGTAATCTTTATCTGCATTGACACCAATACCTATGTTCTTAGCATCGTTAAAATCTCCCTCTACTATTGGGCCTTTTTTAGCCTTGACAATAAATTGCCCGTCTTGATACGTTGGAATATTTTTATACTTGATATAAATAGGGGTTTCTCCTGATACTTTATCCGTAAAAATATTTCCTATTTCAAAATCTAGCGACTCATTAGGTTGTAATTCATTTAGTTTAAACTGCTGTATTACAAATACTCTACTTAGCCCCTGATCTTCTGTACGTACTACAGCCCATGTATAGGGAGTTAAAGAACTGTTCAATAAATCTATTGTAATAGCCTTAGAAGCATTGGCTGTCGTCAATGCCCAGTGCTTATCGGAGGTATCAAAAGAAACTGTTAATTGGGTTTTGTCATTAAATTGTATGCTATTTTTTTTGTGAATGTTTTTTAATCGAATGTACAAACGGCTTTTCTTTTCCTGATTCGTATCACCTGTATCGCTTGTATTTAATATGGTATCGCTCTTTACGATGCCTGCCAATATGGGAATGTTTTTTTCGCCACTATGATTTACGATATTAATCGGGTGTTTTCTATTGCCTGATACATAGCCTTTGGTCGGTTCGTTTTGATATACGATGTTTTCATACCCCAACATCGCTTGGGTTAATCGAGAGCCTAAGGTTTTTTCTATGTTATTATAGGTGATGTCAAAATCAATTTCTTTTTCTGCTTCAAATACCAATGAAGTTGTGCCTGTATAGGTAAAAAACAAGGATACATTTCCGTTCGTTTCTAAAAATTCCGTAACAATCCAATTATTTGGAGGATTGGAACAGTGTAAATATTTCCATGCAGTACTGGCTGGTGAGGTTTCAAAAATTTTAGGTCTAAAGGTCAACTTTACATGGTAAAAAGAAGGGGCAACACCACTCAATATTCCTTGATCTAAAGGAATGTTTGTCGTTAGTTTTGCTTTGAATTCAAGATTTTCTTGTAAGCTGTTTTTTAACTGAAAAGTGAATGTATTTTGTGTGCCTTTATCTTTAATATATAAGGTGTTTAAAGTATCGTCTGTAGATAATAAAAAGTCTAGCGGATAACTTTCATTGAATGTTTTTTTCACAATCAATCCTTTCTGTGTTACTGTTCTAAGTATGTCTAAACTCAAGGGTTGCTCATAAAACTCAAAGCCTCCCAGACCTAAGGGAACATTCGAATTATTAGCATCTATGCCATGGGCTATACTAATATATTTAAAGGTGTTTAAATCGTTTTTAGGTACTAATCCAGCAGTCAATTCTTGATTATTAATAAAGATTTTGTAGGCTGCATTATTCCCTCGCTCTTGAAAAACTAAATTGATCGCTGTCCATTGACTTATGGGAAAATCAGTTGTACTACTAAAAATTACTCGGTTTCCACTTCGTAATATTAATTTTCCCGCTTTAATTCCAAACCAAATTTCATCAGAGCTTTTGGTCGCAGAAATACAGGTAAAGCATAATTCATTTTGAATCGATTCAAAGACTTTTACCCAAGTACAAAGGGCAAAATTGGCTCCAAAATAATGGTTTTTATTTTCGATAAAAATATCCGCTTCTTTGTTGAGTAATAATGCTAATCCGAACACATCATCTGGAATAATATGAGGATTATTACGCACAGTTACATAAAACTTTTTTTGAAGAGTATTTTGAATAATGGTTTTTCCGTTATTTTTTAGTACCTCATCCAATTGCAATTGGATTAAAGGTTTTGGTAAGTTTATGGGGTTCATTTATCCGTTATTTTTTTATGATTTTTCTTATCTTCAACCATCCTTCTTTAAGGATATTCGGAACAAAAGAGCTAAAATGGCTTTTTGCTGGGGTGATAGCATTTGCCAAACTGCCCAAGGTTTTTTCTACAGCTACTTCAAGCGTGACTAACTTTCCGCTAAAGACAGGTGTTTTCCTTTTGTATTGCGGTAACACGTAAGCAGTTTCTAGATTTGTTGATTCAGGCACCAACCATCCGATGTCTTTTGAACATAACGCTACCCAAACTTCTTGTGCTGAAATACTTTCTACATTGCCTGTTTCCTCCCATACCTTTACAAAGGCAGTTTTGGTAATTTTAGCCAAGGCCTTTATTTCTTTCCAAGCTACTTGATTAACATCTGTACTCCATTTTTCACATTCCACCCATGACCATTCAAAATCGTCTTCTATAACTAAAGGAAGTGTCATTTTGTTATGAGGGGTTAATACAGGCGCTGTAAGAAATGAAATGTCTATTTCTTTTAGTGCTTCTGTATAGTGAGCTGGAGGAATACGAATCTCCTTGGTCGGTAAAATTCCTATATTGGCATGCAGTGTTCCTTGAGGATACATTAACATGCTAATGATTTGAGGAGCATCACTGATTGCATGGAAAAAATTAATAGCAGGCTCTGGCTTTCCGTTTTTTTGATAATGAGACTCGATGCCTTCCATATCGATATGATCGCTTTGAGGGCTGTAAAAAGTATTGTTTTGATAGCTTATAATACCGTCCTCATCTTGTTCTAGCCAATAGCCTATCAATCCATCATTAAGTTTTCCGTACTCTCCTAATCTTACAGGAAATTTGACCTCCTCAAATCCGTCTGTCGTTCTCTTGGACTTTGCCATGTCTTGCCTAAAAACGTTCCAAGATTGATTGATGGCTTTGTCTCCTAGCAATTGTAAATCGAAAGACGCTCTGACCAAGGCTATCGGCTTTCCGATTAACAAACTTATTCCTTCTTGTTGATGGGCTACTTCGGGTAAAATATGATCTTCTAGTGCATCGTCTATTACGCCTATAAAAGCTTCTAAAAAAGCGGTGTTTTTTTGTAGGTGTTTTTGAATAAAAAGCACCACTTTTTTAAGGTGTTCGTTTTTTATATTTTCAACAGCTATTGCTTGATCGCTATCAATAGCATAATGCCATCTACCTGCTTTAAAATACCCCAAGGCATTGCCTTTTTCATCATATACCTGAAGGCTTTTATCCAGTTTATTGGTCATAAACCAACCTTGAATTGGACTTTCGTTTTCTTGATTGCCTAAATAAATATCTTCTGAGCTTTTATTGAGCCATCTGAAATTTATTCGGGCAGGTTGTGATAACTTAGGATGTACTTTAACTAGGTAGTTACTGGCATCCGTTTTTAAATCACAACTCGTATTAATACGATGGTAACTCAATTGCTTTACCTGTCCAAATGTATCCACCAATTGCAGCCTATTTATTTTTAAAACTCCTGCTTGAATTGGATGAAAATGGTTTAACGGACTTGGCGTAATAAACCGTTGGTCAGCGACTGCTTGTGCCATGGTAGTAGCACTAAACCCTTTATAAGTATTTCTATTGTCTTTTTCTCCAAAACCTAAGGGGTCATCAATCGGAAAAATCACGGATTGTTGTTTCATTAGTAAGGCTTCATTGAACCCTCCTAGAGACTGTGATAAACAGGTCATCCCCTGTATTTCTTTCAAGGCACAGATTTGGGTAAGAATACCGTCTTCTTTAAAGGTCGACTTATTTTTGTACCATGTTTTAAACGCAAGGATATCTGCTAATTTTGTAAAATCTATACTGGTAACTCCTGTCGCTTTTTTATAGGCTTCTATCAAACCGTGTTCTTCAAAATGATGAATGATATTTTCTTGTAAATGCGTTGTTGTAAAACTGGTTAAGAAACTAGACCCTGTATAAGTCGAAGGTAAATTTATAACCCTTCCTTTGTCATTTTTAAAAGATAGGTTATATCCTTTATAGGTCATTTCGTAGTTTTCTGTTATAAAGTCAGTAGCATAGGTACCCGTTCCTACATGTTGATTACTTTTCGTTTGGGTGGGAAAAAATTGTATTTCCCAATCTAACATTAACGGATTCCATGCTTGTTTTTCTTGCACATGTGGCGCTATTTTAATGCCTTCATTTGCCAAGGTCACAAAATTTTCTTTTACCACCTCGACTATGGATTTATTAAAACTTGCCGTAAAAACCTTCAAAATACCATCTTCACCGTGTCGTTCGCATTTTTCTATACCTTCGCCTTCTAGTAATACCACGGGATCTGTTGGTTCCCAAAATCGAGCACCTAATACTCGTTTTAATTCAAATTGATTGGGATGCGCAGCTAATAATTTTACGATCGCCTTGATAACCGAAATTATCTTAGCTGCTATCGTATGATTATTTTCAACCGTAAGGGTATCCAAGGGGGTCTGATCAAAATCGGGAAGTATTCCTAGCCAAGCCAATTCATAGTTGAGTTCTTGTAGTCCTTTCTTTTCAATAAAATACTTAACCATGTCCGCATAAGGATAGACTCCTTCTACTTCCTGATTAGGTGGGTAACTCGCAATCATATACTTATACCAATCGGCATATAATTGTTCTCTTTTGCTCACTGCTTTTAACCACCCTTCGTCGTAGGTACGTTGCCATTTATTTAAATCATTTAATTTTTCCATTACCTCCTTTGAAAGGGGAACCGGAGTGGCTGCTTCTTTACCTTGTGGTAGGGTTATTTCTTTTTTAACAATTCTCCAAAAAAACATTTTATTAGAAGGTTTGAACCCTTTTTCATGTCTTAATTCATCAAATCGTGCTCTGACATCAAGTAGTTTATCTGCCAAACTAGCAGACAAGCCTACCGCTTCAATCTGATCTTCTAGGGTTCTTAATGTAGTGTCTGAAAAATCCGTTTCTTTTTTCAATTCCATCGCCAACTTAGAAGACAATGCTTCTAATCCATTGTTTGCTATGGTCACAGAAGGCGTTGCTGTTAACGTTGGATAGGTTTTATCAAAAGTTTCTGTAAACTGCAATCGTGCACTACATATTATTTTGTCTGGAATGGGCGTATTGCCGTCTAATTTCCATGAAAATTCTTTTTCTAATTGTTCCGAAAATGTGGCTTTTTGATCGGAGGTAAGCCCTTTAACAAAAATATCGAGTGGATCTTCTTGTTCTTTTGCATACCATCCATAAACCTCGTAGGTTAGATTCTTTACATCCGTAATTTCGTCGTCATAAAATCCAAAAACACTGTGGCAATTCGGATAATAGGCAGTAAAACCAGGATCTCCAAAGCCTATAGCGGTTAAGTTTTCATAATAATTACTTCCTGTGGTAGCGGTGGACTTCCATACGGATAGCTCCATATTTCTACCCATAAAGCTGTAGGGTTGTGCCCCATTTTTAAAAGGAATACTAACGGCTGCTCCTTTTTTATTGACTCCTTCAGGATATAGATAGTTGCTTTCTAAAATCCATTGTTTTTCATGTATCTCCCCTCTTTTTCGACATATCAGCCAGCGATCGGGTAGATTGGGCAACTGGATTGAATTTTCTACTTCTTTTCCCACGGTTAATGCATCTGGAAGTGCCCAATGAAGGTGGATTCCTTCTCCAAGTATTAAGTTTTTGTTTTCAAAAGGTTGTTTTGAAATACTTTCACCTAAGTAAGGAGTATCAGAATTTACATCTCCTTTACTCGGATCATGGTAGGGTAAATAGTCATAATCCATCACCTGATCTCTTACTGCATAGCTTTTTGTATGTGCCCATAGCCCATCTAGGTGTATGGGGACTAATAAATAATTGTGGTTCATGTTTAAAGTGGGTTAGTAATTACAAATCTTCCTTTATTGGCGCCGTCTATGAGTTCCATACCAAGATCTGCGGAGGTAATTTCTTCTACTGCTTTGTTATACAATCGTGCCAAGGTATTTTTTAGACCACTCATATGAATGATGGTATTTGAGGTGTCTTTAAAAGGTATCTGAATGACAGCAGTACTAAAATATAGTTCCTTTTCATAGCCGCCGTTTTTTTTCAAATCTGCCCCAAAATGCAATCCCTGAGGTTGAATAAATACATCTGCTGTTTGTAAGGTGCCTTCAAAAATGCAAAGCATCACATCAGGGGATAAATAGTCTTTGCGAAGTAACGTAAGGGGATTTTTTAAGATGTCATCGTGTTTTACGGGTATTTGCTCAAAGCCTTCTATCAACAAATCCGGCCACCCTGATACCAATTGAGATCGAATCAATACCCCTGATCTTTTTCCTTTTTTTGTACTTAGCTTATGAAATTGTTTTAAGGTGGTGTTTTTTACTCGTTGGTTAAACTCGTCTTCGGTTTCTCCTGATTTTCTATAGTCTGATTTCCGCAGGTAACCTCCAATGGAAAATGCTCCGTACAACATACATTCTATCCAGTTTTCGTCTATGGCAAAAAAGCGAATGGACTCTTCTGGTAGATAGCCTTTATCAGGAAGTATATAGTTCATGGGAATTTCATCTAATAAGCTCTTTTTATCAAACCAACTTTTTAAAAAACGGTCTTCTATATTCACTGAAGGTTTTTTAGGCACTACACCAATGGTCGTAACCTGACTAGATTGCTCTTGATTGGCTATCGATTGGTTGTATTTGTATTTCCATTCGTATATCTTTTTTGTAAAAAGCTTGTCTTTTAAGCCTTCCAACCTTCCCAACTGATACGCGGAAGAATACGACAAATCAAACATGCCTTTGTCTGCAAAATATTCGGTTAAGGCATCTCCAAAATCAGGTAATGTTTTATAATAGTTCGTTGCTAGTAAGCTCGGTTTATAAAAAGGTGTTAATGGGCCGTGATACCAAGAATTCGTAGTAGAGCTTTCTCGCAAAGTATGGGGCAAAGGTATATAGCCTTTTTCTAAGTATACTTTTAGTTTTGGACTCGTTTCTTTTTTGATTGGGTAATGTAAATTCCCTGTATCAATGTCTTCTACAATTTGTTCGAATGTTCTTGTATAGAGCGCATATTTTACTACCTCTTGTACAAATTTCTGCAAAGCGTCCTTAGTATCTGTTACAAAAAAAGGAGCTAATACGGTTTTTAACGCTGTTTCAAGCACTTCTTTTCCATCGTAGACTACCGCTTCTTTTATAAAGGCTTCAAGTACCGTTTTTACTGTTGGCTTGATCGGTATGTTATGGATTCCTAATTTTTTTAGGGTTCCCTGCGTTACTTTATATTTGTTCAGTGAAGTAAAATCCCATGATTTCAAACTCACCAATCGGATATAGTCATTAGCGGAAGCGCTCTGATAATCAAAACCTGTATTTTTTTTGTACCTTTTTTCTAACGATACCAAATGCATGTTGATTCTTGATCCAGCGGTTGGCATTCGATGGCACATTACCATGGCTTTTTTAGAAGTGTCTCGCTTTCGTATATGGGCTAATAATTTGAGTTCTTCCGAATCGGGAAGCATTCTTTCTAGCCAGTCTTTTTTGACATCAAGAACGGTTAGTTTATCTTCCAATTTTTGGCTCATTTCTAAGGTAAAAGAGGGAAATTTGACCGTTTGATCTTCTTGTAAGTCTTTTAATGAAATAATTTTTGGCTTTTTAACCGCTTTTGATGTCATTTCTTTTTCTTCTACCAGTAGTAATGTCATCCATGGGTATCCGTATCCATTATGGTCTGAAAAAGGGGTTCGCTCCCACGGAAGTGTTGATTTTTTGAGACTTATACTTGGAATAATTTCATTGAATACGCCCGTACTTCCCGCTGGTGGTGATAGGGCATGTATGTTTGCTGGATTGATGCTAAAACGCTCACCAAATACCGCATAGGTTTGCGTAAACGTAAAAGATTCTCCAAGTATTTTTTGGGTGGCTTTTAACGTATAGGCTCCTGCGTCTAAATTCGGTTCATCAAATTCAATAAATTGGACTTTCTCTACAGGTTTGTTTATAGGTATATTGTCTTTCATTTTATATCGCTTTTTTAAGGTTTATAGACTTAGGAGGTACTAGAAAAGCTGTCGAAAACCCTTTAACATCGTGTAGGTTCTGTATTTTAATTTTTTCCTTAACGCCATCATAGTCTTCCAGTAACTCACGTTGCTTTTGCCATGCCGTTTTTATATCGGTAAAAACACCTGTAGGACTTTCTTCTTTTTGAAAACTCTTTTCCCTCTGGAAAGCCTTTTCTTTAAGCTCCACATCGTATAAAAACTTTGAAATATCTTGACTAGGAGTGGTATCTGGAAATTTCACAGGTTTCGGTGTTATTTTAACCCCTACTAGTACATTTTCGATAAGTCCTTTTTGAATACTTGGTTTGGTGTACTGTCCTTCTTTCGCTGCTTTCCCCCACATTGCCGCAGGAACATTCTTGATTACAGGCGTAATTTCTACCTGATTTGGATCTAGGTTTTTTTGTGCATTGTTAAACTCAATTTCTATCGTAGAAGTTGCTTTTTTTAATCCCATTACTCCAATACCAAAATCTGTATAATGAACAAACGAAGGAGTACTGCTATTTTTACCTATTAGCATCGTAGTATTTGTTATCGGAATAACTGTTTCAAAGGCTACTTCAAAATCATTAGGATTCACAACATTTATTTCTGGTGAATTATTGGTTTGTTTAATGGTACTCAACAACCCTGATATAACACTTGCAGTACATACTTGATGCGATTCAGGAAGAAATGATTGTTTAAATTCTCCCCAATTTAATGGATTAGGAAGACGATCATCCCCTGCACCAAATTTTATTTTTATTGAAAATGGTCCAACTTTAAGCTTGGCAGTTCCTGAGAATTTAGGTCCCCATAATGCTACTTCTGTCGAAAGATCTACCGAAAATTCTTTTTCTATCTTCCCTAAAAAAGGAACTTTTATTCTAAGTGTATAACTCGCGCCTACACTAACTGACAAACTTGCTTCGTAATGAAAAGGTTTCCATGCTAATAACAAATCTAACACTAATGTAAACCAAGCCTTAAGACTTCCGCTTTCCCAAACAGCCCCTAAACTTCCTCCAGCCATACAAGCCGAAGGGGTAAGTGCATAATACATCGATCCTCGTAAGGATAGGTTCCGATTAATTCTCCAATTAAAAGTCAATCGCGGTACACTCGGGTAATGTGCAGGTACAGAGAAGTTATGATGGTACCCACCCATTGTATAGACAAAATCACCTTTGTGTGTTTCTCCCGTCCAAGCATAAAAAGCAAACCCACCTCCTAATTCACAATCTGGAGATAGCAAAAACGAATTAGGGGTTAAAATTCCATCGATTTTTATGGCACTTTCTTTAAAATCATAACTTGCCTTAAAGGCGAGTTCTACTCGTACAAGTGTTCTGCTATTCCTTTGATTTTTTTGGGGTGGTAAAACTAATTTTGAAAAACCAACGACATTCAAAGAAGGGTCTTTTCCAAACCCTAATGTAAGTAAGGCAAAGGTATCTATCAGTTTAAAGGTCGTAAACTTCAGTCCAAAAGCTATAAAATACTGTCCTTCTTCTGGAGGTAAATAAGTATTATAGGTTTGAAGGAATTTAAACGGATCTTTTGTGATGTTGGCAGGTTCTCTTGCAGCGGCAACTAAAGGAAATTCGTGAATTTTATCTACTTTAGGTACTTTAATCCCTCTATTGATTCCGAACCCAGCGGCGACTCCTGTTACAAAAAAGAAAGGCGGTCCTCCTATGGGTTTGTTTAATACCCCGTAAATAAATAAAGACGGATTGCCTTCTACTTCTGCATAGGAGCCTAGGGCAACAACGGAAAAGGTCTTGGTTTTGATTATTACGGTACCGTCATAGGTGTCTATGAGTTGGTTTTTATAGGTTGTCTTATTTCTTAAAAAAGCACCTCCTAGGCTTAGATTGGGTTTTTCATAGAATAATGAAAGTCCTCGCAAATCAAATGAAGGGAGTGACAAAGGTTTGTTCATGTCTACTCCTACACTCAAGCCCTCTAACCCTAGATGCACGCTAGCTACTGTCAAGCTCCCACTTACTAAGACAACTACCTTGCCGTCTTCAAATTTCAGTCCTATACTTTTAAGATAGATAGGGCCTAATTTCTTTTGAATTTCAAGTGTAGCAACATTTCCTGAGTTTTCTGCGGTTTGGTTTTCTTGTATTCCTAGAGAAGGAAATCCTTCTCTTTTATTGTTTTTTGCTTTCACCATTCCACTATTTAGTAGTAGTGGAATTTCTTTTTTTCCTAAAACTACGGTAAGCTTTATGTTGACACCTTTTTGGATGGACTTCCCTCCTTTTTGAGAGGTAGGTATTTCGCCTGTTGCAAAAATCCCAGCAACATTTTTAATAGCAAAATTGATATTCGATGAAATTTTGTTTCCAATTAAAGGTAAATCGGTTAAGGTAAAATCTCCTTTTAATCCAATTTTCAAAAAGCTATTGTCTTTATAACTATGATATACCCCTACTTCTTCAATTTCAATATTGGGGATCACTTCTTTGATGGCTGTAGGTGCAATTTTCTTAATATTTCCTTCTTGGTTTTTAAAGCAAATAAGACCAATGATATTTTTATTTGAAAAGGTGGCAACTCCTTCTATATTGTTGATAGAAAACTTAGCTTGTAACTCAATGTTTGTTTTTTTTCTATTTTTTTCCATTGGTTAAACGGTTTTTCCATCTAGGGTTGAAAATACGTCAAGCTTATTGACATTATAATTTAACATGGTAAATGGTTTTCGTTAATAGTTAATTTTTGAAGTTTATTTATATCAATAACAAAGACCTTTACATTAAAAATTGATGTACTTTCAAAGCTATCCTACTTGATTTTCTTGTGATACCCAATAAACCGAAGTGGTATGATAGACGAATCGGAAAACTTCTAATGCAAAGGCCTTCTGATTAAATAATAACCTCCCTCCTTCAAATAGGTTTTATCCTATTTTGCTTCTTATGTCTTATGGAGTTATACCCGCATCTAGTAATAGTTGATTAACATGATTTATTTTCATTTCATCTAATACTTTTTTATTGGCCGTTGCCCAAAATTTAAACGATATTGAATATAAATCGATTACCGCTATCGAAATTGGATTGTTTGTTTTTACGTCAATCCACACGGCATATTCTGATGCACTAGTATTTGCACCATCCTTATAGAAATAAATTTCTCTTAAATAGAAAATTTTATCTGTGATTAAACTTCCAATAGCATCTGGTAAATTTTTGGTGATCGTATCTGCTGAAATAGTTACCCCAATAGTTGTGGTTATTTTATTTACTAACTCCGCTAATGAAAAAGGAGTTGCTTTTTCTGGAGCACCATATACGAGTACCTTTTTAATTTGATTGGGTGCCGTTCCGCTTTTATGATATACGGCATCTACTTTACTATTTAATATTGCTGCTTTCGCTACTACTTGCATGTCCATACTAACTATTTTTTTATTTTTTCCTACTCTTTTTTTAGGATTTTCGGGTTACTCCTGCTTTTCTCTAGATGATTTATAAATGAAATAACAACCCTGATAAAAAAACCTTTTTATCCAAATTAATTGAGTTTAGCACCCAAAGAGCCTTGGTTGTTATCAAACGTTGTTATTTCAAATACTAACAACTATGATTACATTTAAAAGTCCTATACCATTTACAATTTGACATCATATTTGGTATTAAACCCCAATTATTCACTAGAAAATCTATTACAAAGTTCTACTGTATAATTCGAGTTACACATCATCTTTTATTTTCTGCTTACCCCAAAACTACACTCGAAAAACATGCTTTTACCCCTAAAATGACATAAAGCAACTTTTTAAGGAAGTAAAGGAACTTTAGGTGAGCATAAAACATTCATACCTAATAATCGACTCTTATGCCTTTTTTAAATTCCCAAACAAGTAATTATCTATTTTTCATTTTAAATCTGAATAGTGCTGTAAGTATTCTTTAAACACTATTTGGGTTTCGTTATAATTCTTCCTTAAACAAGTAGCATATTTCATGTTTTTAACATAGCATGATATAGTAACGTACAATTGGATTAATTTTTGTACTCTAAATTAACTCATTAACATAGAACATATATTAATTACAACCTTAAAAACTATAAAAAAATGTCTCCCTACAACTACTACCCAAACCAATTAGACTTGATCATCATTTCCATGGTTCTTTTCCTTAAAATCAACCTTATTTTTGTTTATTACAATTATTCCTTATTCATAAACAACAACCGTTTAAAAAAAAATAAACATACACTTACAAAACAAGTCCGACTAAAAAAGCAACTTTTGGCTACCTTAATTCATGATATTCGTACCCCGTTATATCAAATCAAAACGATCGTTGAGGAGGCAATACAGACTTTAAAAAGTACTCCTGATCTTGATCTTAATTCGTTAGAAACATCCTTTAAATTTGCGTATCGAGAAAACCTACGGTTAATTGATGAAATCTTCTCCGATACCCTACTACAAAAAACTACCTCTCTTTTCTGTCCGCAACTCGTCTATGTAGAAAAATTCATTACACAACTTATCGGCGAACTTGAATTCCTCTGTAAAAAAAAAACATCAAAATATTACTGAATATTCCTATCTATTTAACTGTTTATATTGATCGCACTACGTTAAAAATCATCCTGCGTAATTTTATTGACAATAGCATAAAATATTCTTCTGTTAATAGTCAAATTATTATCAGTGCACGCCTAACCCCCTCTTCAAAAAAGGTGATGCTATCCATTAAAGATTTTGGCATAGGCATGTCTTCTGAAACACTAGAAAAGTTAAGGAGTAACAAAGATATTTTGGAAAAAAAACCTATTAACCAGCCTAGTATGGGTACTGGTTTTCAACTCTGCAAAAAACTACTAAAAGAAAACCGCATTGACTATCGAATTGTTAGTCAAAAAAATAACGGTACAGAAATATCCTTGTTTTTACCAATTTCATAGTTCTACACAACCAAACGATTGTTTACTAAACCAAACATTGTTTTAATTTGGTGTTCCAGATTTTCCCACGTTTATTAAACATTCACACATTGGTGAATTAACATCTCTATGGAGGTCTATTATAGAAACTAACTTTCTACCCTAATTTTTTTCATAAGGTTTATTAATTCAAATGCTATGTCAAGCTTTCGTTTCGTGTTTGACCGCTACATATAATACTATAGTAAACAACCATACACCTTCATAGTAATTCACTATCGGATCCTGTAAAAATTCAATCATTAGCAAGTAATACTGATGCCAGCTATTGATATACAAGCACAACTTTTTTCACATTTTACGCATGAAAACACTATTCCTTATTACGCTAATAATATCTATTATAAATTTTTTGTTTTTTTTATTTTTAAAACGAAACAAAAACAGCTTATTATTGTTCATAATCAGTTGACCCTTTCGCTTAAGAAACTTCAAAAATCTTCATATCAAATGCATGAGGATTTGAAAGCTCCTTTAGTGTTTTTTAATACCACTCAGAAAGAAATAACCTTTTTAATAGCAAGAAAAGAAGCAACGCTTTTAAACAATAAACTCTTAAAGACGTCATTATTACTAAAAAGTACCTATGATTTTTGCAACAATAAACTTTATGAAAAATTGTTGTCTAACAATATGGTATTGTTTCGCCCTGAAATTCTGGAGTTAAAACCTGTGATTCAACAGATTTTATTTGATTTTAAAAATACTACTTTTCATGATTCGTTCGTAGTGTCAATTAGTGAATATACTCTTGTTAAAGCCGATTTACGTATGTTTCGACTTCTTATCAAAAATTTAATTATGTTCCACTTAGAGTATCTAGATACCACAACTCCTATTCATATTTCAGGTGCTGTTTACAAAAAAAACAAGTATGCTTTAACGATTAAAAAAAAAAGCCAGATTTTCTATCGAATCTAGATCATGCCACTGTTTTATTGACACATACTCTTTTTCGTTGGGTGCTTTGTAAAAAACTTTTTACAATAAACAACCATACATTTGAGCTAAAAGAAGATCAATACGAAATAACGGTTGTAATTTTTTCTAAATTAGCAAAACCAAGCTTTTAGCATTTTATCTCAACTAAACTACTATCCATATGAATCCGATTTCGGTATTACTTGTAGAAGACAACCCCAAGGAAGCAATCCTTTTAAAAAACCAATTAGATCGTAATAATTGTAATATAGTAGCTATTGCTCAGACACTTGATGAAGCATTGAAGTGCTATTACGCTGAAGATATTGATTTGGTAATTATTGATGTTTTTTTAGGGGATGCACCGCATGGTATTACATTTGCAGAAGTTATTAGTAAAAATACCACACAATTAAAACCGTTTTTGTTTTTGACGGGTTCGACGGCTATCGAGGTTTTTGAAAGTGCGAAGTTAACGCATCCGTCTAGTTATTTACTGAAACCGTATAATGAATTGGAGTTGGTGTTTGCCATACAATTGGCTTTGGAAAAATTTTCTGGGACTATCAACGGGCTTTCGCGTCGCGGGAATCCTTCTATTTATTTCGATCAGCGTTTTTTTGTGAAGAAAAACAACGTGCTTTATAAATTACTACCCTCCGAAATTCAGTATGTGAGTGTGGAGGGTAGATATAGTTGTATCGTCAGTAAAGATGGGAACTTTATTGTTAAGCTTTCTTTAAAGGAGTTTTTAAAGATCATCGAAGACTCCCATTTCTTGCGTGTGCACCGAAATTTTATCGTGAATCTTTCGCATATTCAAAAGGTGTATATCACGGATAACCTTATCTTACTTGAAGATGGTTCTAAGATCACACTTAGTAAGAAATATCGGGCGGATTTTTTGGCGCGGTATCGGGTATTGGTGTGATGTTTGCAATGGTATCAATTATTATACTAAAAAGTGTATTAAGGAGTTAGTCTTTTAATATTAGTATAGTTCTCCCCAAAAATAGGACAGTAATTTAAGTTCAAAAAAGTTAATTAAATTTACTGTATTATGAAGCGTAGGAAATTTACATCGAAGTTTAAGACTAGAGTAGTTTTAGAAGCTCTAAAGGAGCAACAAACCATTAAGGAGTTATGCCAGAAATATGAGCTAGCTCCACAGCAACTCAATTCTTGGAAGCGAGAATTTTTATCTAATGCGGAGCTAGTTTTTACCAAGGGAGGTAAAAGTAAAAAAAGTGAAGCTCAAGAGTTAGAGGAACAATATTTAAAGACAATTGGTCAACAGAAAGTTGAAATTGATTTTTTAAAGAATGCCTTATCATGAAACAGAATGTTCAACAACGTAAAAGCCATGTTGGTAAGGTAAACAAATTAAGCATTGTCCGTCAATGTGAGTTACTTGATATTCATCGTAGTGCTTACTATTATACTCCAAAGCAGGAAAATGATTTGAATCTAGAACTCATGCGTTTGATAGACGAATACTATATGAAGCACCCTTGGTTAGGTGTTCCTAGGATGACTACATGGCTTAGAAAAGATAAAGGGTATAAAGTAAACCCTAAGCGTGTTAACCGCCTTTATAAGCTTATGGGTATTTTCGCCATTGGTCCTAAGCCCAATACCTCTAAGAAAGGGAAAAGAACAGGACATCGCATCTATAAATATCTATTAAAGGATTTAAAAATCACACACCCACATCAAGTTTGAACTACCGATGTTACTTATATTCCAGTTAAGGGAGGTTATTTGTATCTGTGCGGTATCATAGATTTATACAGTCGCTATGTTGTAAGTTGGTCATTATCCAATACCATGACAAGTGATTGGTGTAAACAAACTTTAGAGCAAGCAGTTCAAAAGCATGGAACTCCCGAAATATTAAATACCGACCAAGGAAGTCAGTTTACTGCCCATGAGTTCTGTGATTGGGTAATCGACCAAGGTATTGAACTAAGTATGGACGGAAAAGGACGAGCTATCGATAATATTTTTATCGAAAGACTATGGCGAAGTGTAAAATACGCACACGTTCATTTGTTTCCGGCAACAGACGGGAAACAATGTTATCAAGGGCTTAAAAAATATTTCAAATATTATAACACTGAGCGAAGACATCAAAGTTTGAATTATGAACATCCAGTAGCAGTTTATCAACAAAGCGTTGAAATAGCTGCATAGTCAAAAACAGAGAAAAGATGAGTTATAAACAAAAAATGAAAGTTATGAATCTCCCCCAGCCGACACTATCCTAAAAAATGTGTAAGTTATAAAAGTAGGGTTTAGTTATTTATATCTGAATCCTACTTTCAAATATAGCTAAATATTGCTTTAATACTATTCCCCAATTTCTGATAGGTAATGTCCATTTTTTTGTTGCCTCCCTTAATGCTAAATACACGGATTTAATCACTGCATCATCCGTTGGATATGAGAGTTTGTTTTTAGTGTATTTTCTAATTTTCCCATTGAGATTTTCAATAAGATTGGTTGTATAAATAATAGTTCTGATTTCTATGGGAAAATCAAAAAATACGGTTAATTCATCCCAGTTATTTTCCCAAGACTTAATGGCATAAGAATACTTAGAATTCCATTTGTTTTTAATGTCTTCTAAGGCAGCCTTAGCAGCTTCTTTAGTAGGTGCAGTATATATTTCTTTCATATATTTGTCATCTGTTTTTTATCCTCCCAAACCACATATCTACAAGAATTTATAATTTGATGCACTACATATATTTGAGTTACTGATTTTGGAAATACTGTTTTGATAGTATCTGTAAATCCATTTAAATTATCAGTGGCAGTGATTAATATATCCTGAACTCCTCTGCCTTTAATATCTGTTAAAACAGCCATCAAAAAAGCTGAAGATTCATTTTTACCTAACCATAATCCCAATATTTCTTTTTTTCCATCCCTACGAAGTCCTACTGCTATATAAATTGTTTTAATGATGATTTTTGCGTTTTCTCGAACCTTAAACACGATTCCATTCATCCAAACAATTAGGTAACAAGATTCTAAAGGTCGGTTTTTCCAAGCAATAATATCATTAGTTATGCTATCAGTAATTCTTGAAATGGTAGAAGTTGAAATATTGAAATCATATAATTCTCGAATTTGCTCTTCTATATCAGAAGCACTCATCCCTTTTGCATATAATGAGATAATTATGTTTTCTATCCCTTGGGTAGCACTCTGTCTTTTCTTTATTAGCATAGGGTTAAAAGAACCCTCCCTGTCTCTTGGTGCTTCTATTTGTGTTTGTCCTAAAGTAGTTTTTACCTTCTTTTTGGAATAACCGTTATGAGAGTTTGGATTGGAGCTCTTTTAAAGCTTGGTATAATCCAATTCTGCATCTAATTCATCCTCTAGTATCTTTCCGATACCGCGCTTTTGAATCTTTGCTAAAAAGTTGGATAATTCATTTCCGTCTTTAAATTGCTTTAAAAACTCATCGTCTAATAAGTCTCCAGCTTTCATAAGTAAGTGTGTTTTAAATTACTAATTTATTTAATTGTAAAGTTTTTTCCGAAAATTTCTATTTGAGCCTTATAAAAGGGCTCATAGAAATTTACAGAATTACTTTACTAACACACTTTGTGGGATACTACCCCCCCAGCCCCCCTCTTTCAACATCATTATTATAACTAGTATTTTAAAAAATCTGTACTAACAATGGGGGGAACTATAGTCCTACCGCAATATAAATTGTTTTATTCATTATTTTAGAATTTTCTCGAACCTTTTCCACGATTCCATCCATCCAAACAATTAGTTAACAGGACTCTAAAGGTCGGTTCTTCCAAGCAATAATATCACTAGTTATGCCATCAGTAATTCTTGAAATGGTAGAAGTTGAAATATTGAAATCATATAATTCTCGAATTTGCTCTTCTATATCAGAAGCACTCATCCCTTTTGCATATAATGAGATCATAACGTTCTCTTTCCCTTTGGGTAGCGCTCTGTTTTTCCTCTATACAGTATTGGGTTAAAAGAACCCTCTCTTTCTCTCGGTACTACTATTTGTGTTTGTCCTAAAGTAGTTTTTAGCTGCTTTTTGGAATAACCGTTACGAGAGTTAGGATTGGAGCTCTTTTGATGCTTGGTATAATCTCAATGCCTATCCAATTCTCCCCCTAGTATTTTTTTCAATACCTAGTTTTTGATGATTTGCTAAAAAGTTTGCTAATTCATTACCCGCCTTTAATCTTCTTTAAAAACTTATCGTCTAATAATTCTTCAGGTTTCTTAAGTAAGTGTTTTATATTACTAATTTTTTTAACTGTAAAGTTATTTCCGAAAATTTATTTTTGAGCCTTATAAAAGGGCTCATAGAAATTTTCAGAATAACTTTACTTTCATACTTTATGGGATACTACCACAAATAGTTTGATAAGATCATTAGGAAAAACTTTACGAATTTAATCGGTAATCGCCCATATTCTTACCCTATAACTTCACTATACTAATTAATTCATTGTCAATTATCGCCTTCGAGCTATGTCGTTCAAGCGCGGCGCTTCACACTTGTCTATATTTCTTATTATGACCATCAAGTGCTTCATCGACTCTTATCTGTTCATCATAAGTTGGATGCATCTTTGTACCACCCTCCGTATACAAATGTGTGCCTTTTTGCGTCTTTATTATATTTATCCGAACCGCAATTTTAAAGATCGTCTCTGAAGGCATGTATCCGATATTATGCTTGTCAATTCCTCCATCGTAGCTCTCGTTGTTTTCGCTTTCGATGCATTTGAATTATGTTAGTTTCCTTCTTAGATCATTAATTATTAACCTTACCTCATTACTTATGTACCACGCGACAAAACCATTTGATATATTCCTAGTATATCCTTACTCTCTCCTTTTTATGCTGCAACATTTTTTCTGTATAGTCATTTCTTGAAATATCCAGCATCTTTATCACGCCATCTTATTCTATCATTATCAGAAAGATCGTTTCCCCTATTTAGCCCTCCCTCCCCTTGCCAATTCGTTACTTCTAAGATAATTTGTCATTTATTTCATCCAACACCCATTGTTCATCACTGTTGATTTGTACGTCTTCATATAACCACTGTCGATCATTTTTGTCGTATTGATCGTTCATCTTCAATATCGCATTTTTGTGTCCGTGTTGAGTCATATAGAAACCGCCCTGTTGTTCTTGTTGTTGTTGTTCCTGTTGCTGAGGCTGTTGATATGTTTTGTTCAGCGTCATCTTCACCTCCGCCCCCCCCCTAGTTCTCGTAGTGGATACTCTTGATTATCGGTGTTGTTCCTAAATATATTATAATTCATTTGATTTGTTTGTGCTACCATTGTATTGTTTAGTGCCATTTGGGGTTGATAATCATATCCCCTTTTCTGAAGAGATAACGGTTCTTTTCCGCGATTTCTTGTCCCATAATTACTTTCGTTCTCACTTTTACCGTTTGCCTTATCAATTACATTCGGGTATCCATTTCCTTTTTTCTCGTATGTATTCATATCATGAATTTGATTAGCTATTATGTTCTGATTATGAAATTGGATGTTATTATAACCGTTGTACATCATTTCATTTAGATTTCCCCCGTTGTTCCCCCCGTTCATACCAAGGTTATTCCATTCATTATCAATCTCTTCGATATTTTCTTGTCGATATTCTTGGCTCCCAATCATATTCTGCATTCCCTCCGTGCGGTAGTTTATATCTTGATATTGGTTGTTATTATAATTATTGTAATTAATATGATTTTGATTTCCCCCGTTGTTCCCCCCGCTCATACCAGGGTTATTCCATTCATTATCAATCTCTTCGATATTTCCTTGTCGATGTTCTAGGTTCCCAATCATATTCGGCATTCCCTCCGTGCGGTAGTTAATATCTTGATATTGGTTGTTATTATAATTATTGTAATTAATATGATTTTGATTTCCCCCGTTGTTCCCCCCGCTCAT
>CANMCD010000026.1 GCA_947496185.1 uncultured Tenacibaculum sp. | reverse complement strand
CTATCCAGCTTACTATCACCATCAGTATCTACTACCGCTGGGTCTTGCCCGCTTTCTACTAAATCTGATATACCATCTGAGTCACTATCTAAATCTAAGTGATCGAAGATACCATCTCCATCGGTGTCTCTGTTTGGATCACCATTCTGCTCTACCGTATCTAAAATACCATCGTTATCATCGTCTAAATCATATGTATCAGCAATACCATCGCCATCCGTATCGGTCATTGGAGCATCTCCAAAACCGTTTAATCCATCTTCTACATCGGCAATACCATCGCCATCCGTATCGGTTTGATCATCGATCACTCCATCTGCGTTGGTATCTAAACTACCCGGTAAGTTTGGATTGTTTGGTTCTAATACATCAGGTGTACCATCTGTATTGGCATCTGGAAGTGAACTACCATCTACTAAGGTTGGCGTATCAATCTGTCCGTTACCATCACTGTCCGTTCCTCCTGCCTCAACAACATCGTTCAATCCGTCACCATCACTGTCTAAATCTTGATAGTCATTTAAACCATCTCCGTCGGTGTCTGGCGTTGTCGGTGTGGTTCCTCCATTATCAGGATCAACACTATCAGCAATACCATCGCCATCCGTATCCGTTAGGATATCAATCACCCCGTTATTATCTGCATCCAAGGCTGCATTGCTTCCACCTTCTACTAGATCAGATAAACCGTCATTATCACTATCTACTTCTTGGAAGTCTGGTATGCTATCACCATCACTATCGGTTGGTATAACACTTCCGCCTGCTGCAATATCGTTATCGTCTGCATCAGCCGTATCTACAATACCGTCATTATCATTATCGGTAGTACTATCCAGCTTACTATCACCATCAGTATCTACTACTGCTGGGTCTTGTCCGCTTTCTACTAAATCTGAAATACCATCTGAGTCACTATCTAAATCTAAGTGATCGAAAATACCATCGCCATCGGTGTCTCTGTTTGGATCACCATTCTGCTCTACCGTATCTAAAATACCATCGTTATCATCGTCTAAATCATATGTATCAGCAATACCATCGCCATCGGTATCGGTCATTGGGGCATCTCCAAAACCGTTTAATCCATCTTCTACATCGGCGATACCATCACCATCTGTATCGGTTTGATCATCGATCACTCCATCTGCGTTGGTATCTAAACTACCCGGTAAGTTTGGATTGTTCGGCTCTAATACATCAGGTGTACCATTTGTATTGGCATCTGGAAGTGAACTACCATCTACTAAGGTTGGCGTATCAATCTGTCCGTTACCATCACTGTCGGTTCCTCCTACCTCAACAACATCGTTCAATCCATCACCATCACTATCTAAATCTCTATAATCTACAAGACTATCACCATCCGTATCTGGCGTCGTCGGTGTGGTTCCTCCATTATCAGGATCAACACTATCGGCAATACCATCACTATCCGTATCCGTTAGGGTATCAATCACCCCGTTATTATCTGCATCCAAGGCTGCATTACTTCCACCTTCTACTAGATCGGATAAACCATCGTTATCACTATCTACTTCTTGAAAGTCTGGCGTGCTATCACCATCAGTATCGGTTGGTGTAACACTTCCACCTGCCGCAATATCGTTATCATCTGCATCAGCCGTATCTACAATACCGTCATTATCATTATCGGTAGTACTATCTAGCTTACTATCGCCATCAGTATCTACTACCGCTGGATTTTGTCCACTTTCTACTAAATCTGATATACCATCACCATCACTATCTAAATCTAAGTGATCGAAGATACCATCACCATCGGTGTCTCTATTTGGATCACCATTTTGTTCTACCGTATCTAAAATACCATCGTTATCATCATCTAAATCTGCTGAGTCATCAATTCCATCGCCATCGGTATCTGATGTTACAGTCACAGTATATGTATACGATTGCCCTACACAACCATCAGGGCTTGTTGGTGTAATCGTATAAACAACTATTTGATTTGATGGACTTAAACTAACTAAAGTATCCGTTATCGTACTAGTATTGGAAGCAGATGTAGTTTCTCCTGTTATATTTGGATTATCAGCCGCTTGCCAACTAAACGTTGTACCTGCCAAATTAACATCGCCTGTTAAATCATGAGCTAACGTATTTCCGTTATCAATTATTAATGTCGGTGCCGATGCTACATAAGGTTCTGGATTTACAGTTACCGTATATGTATATGAACTTCCAGGACATCCATTAGGACTCGTTGGAATAATTGTATAAACTACTGTTTGAACACTACCACTTGTATTAATTAAAGTATCCGTAATACTGGTTGTTGTAGCTGCTGTAGTTGTTTCTCCACTTACATTGGCATTATCTGCTGCTTGCCAACTAAACGTTGTACCTGCCAAGTTAACATCTCCTGTTAAATCATGGTTTAAAGCAATATTACTACACGTTGTACTTGTTGGTGCCGTCGCTACATAAGGTTCGGGGTTTACAGTTACCGTATATGTGTATGAACTTCCAGGACATCCGTCAGGACTCGTTGGAATAATTGTATAAACTACTGTTTGTACACTACCACTTGTATTTGTTAAAGTATCCGTAATACTGGTCGTTGTAGTTGCAGAAATTGTTTCTCCACTCACATTAGCATTATCTGCTGCTTGCCAACTAAACGTTGTACCTGCCAAATTAACATCGCCTGTTAAATCATGGTTTAAAGCAACATCACTACAAACCGTAGCCGTTGGCGCTGTGGCAACTGTAGGTATTGGGTTTATGGTTAGCGTAACTTCTGAACTTGTAAGACTACATGTCCTTTTTGTACTCGATAATATCAATCGATACTTATTTGTCGAAGCCGTTACTGGTGGATTCGTTAATGTTAAATTAGTAGCGGTTGTATTACTATAAATACCCCCATCACTTAAATCATTCCATGCTCCAACTCCTCCTACTTGTTCTTGCCATTGGTATACTAAGTCTGCTGTAGCAGGTGTACTACCGCTATAATCTGGTGTCGTAGTTGGTGCCGTCCCGGTATAAGTAGTGGTACTTAAAGAAGATCCTACCAGTGTAAAACTAGCATTATTCCCCACACATATGGTCAGGTTCGTTGGTTGCGTATCTATCTGAAGCATGGTAGCCTCTACCTCATTACCATTTACTCCATCATAGCCCCCAGCACCTCCAGTTACTTGACCGTTTGCATCGTAACCTGTACCGTCTAAAATACCGTCATCATCGCTATCTGTACCTCCTGATTCTAAAACATCATTACAACCGTCATTATCGGAATCTAAATCTAAGTAATCATACGTTCCATCTTGATCTGAATCTAAAGCTATACAATCTAAGGCAATTTGAATAGCTCCTAAATTTGGTTGAGATGGATTTTGGTAACTAATGCTAATTTGAGTTACAAAATTAGATTTTATCGTCCATAGCTTATTTTCGTTACTTGCAAGCCCTATAGGTTGAAAAGTAACCTCATCTTGATAAGTTCCTGTACTAACATTTATTGAATTATCTGGATTATCTACAGTAAAAATTGCTCCAGTAGCACTAATACTCCATATTTCTGTGTCATCAAACCAAGCTGTTGAAATAGTCTTAGAATAGGCTTCAAAAGTAACTGGTTTGTCAAATGTAATTGTCCAAACAGTTGCTGGTGTTAATATACTATTATTATCAAATGTTATATGCCCAGATGAATTATTAGAACCTGTTAAAGAGCCTGGACCAGTAATTGAAGTCGTATAACCTACAGTTTGTCCTCCTATGGTTATATTACCACTGGTAACAGTAGTATCCCAAAATTGTCTGGTAGTACACGATTTTTCTTCTGTATCTAATATCCCATCATTATCATCATCTAAATCACAGTTATCTACGATCCCATCTGAATCCGTATCCGTAAACCCTGAAACAGTAACATCACAACAAGTTGAATTGTCATTACTATCCGTTACTGCTACTGTTGTTGCTTGACCACCTGATACTGTATTCGGAATACCATTTGCATCCACAGCCCCTGTAAATGCACCGGCTGTTAGTTGCGTATGATTATAGGTTCCAGCCGCTTCTAAAGCATCAAAACACCCATCTCCATCTGAATCAATATCTAAATAATCTGGTGTATTATCTGCATCCGTATCATCCGCACATGATAGATGAGAGGCTCTCACCCATAAACTAAACGATTGCCCATCTGGAACATTTCCGTACAAACTTTGCACTTTTATCTGCCCTAGCGTAGGAATCCAATGCAAACCTGTGGTATTACCACACGGATGAATAATATTTTCTGATAACGTATTTCCATTAGCTGTATTACAAATTGCATCTTCGGTTAAAACAATTGCGTTGGTACCCGTCCAATTATCATTCAATGTATTATCAGCTAAGCCTGAATGTAAGGTTTGGTTATTTCTTACTCTAGTCAACAATGTTGCATCTGTTGAAACAACATCTACTTCTCCTCCTGAAGAGGAAATCCTAACCTCTTCTGCATCGGTTAATTCTGCTAGTACAACACTTGATAAAACCCCCTCGGCACTATTCGTCAAAGAAGTTGTCTGTGGTAAATTATTAGCTGTATCTCCTATATCATAGGCTATTCTCACATAACCATTTGTATCAACATATGTTGAAAAAGTTTGTCCATTTAAGTTAAAATAATATATCCCTGCAGCGGCTACATTTCTTGCCGCTCTTAAGCTTGTAAATGGGGTTGTTGATGTACCGTTACAAGCGCCTTCATTTATATCTAAAATTCCATCATTATCATTGTCTTGATCACATGAATTTACGACTCCATCTGAATCGATATCGGTAAAGCCTGAAACAGTTGCATCACAACAAGTACTACTATCAGCACTATCCGTAACTGCTGATGCATTTGCTTGCCCTCCTGAAACTACAGTTGGAATACCATTCGCGTCTACAGCTCCAGAAAATGCTCCGTTAGTAAGCTGTGTATGATCATGAGTACCCGCTGCTTCTAAGGCGTCAAAACATCCGTCATTATCGGCATCTACATCCAAATGATCTGGGATGCCGTCATTATCAAAATCTACAAAAGTTCCACATGATAAGGCTAAATTAATCGGTGACTTTGTATTCCCTACTACTAAATCAAATGTAATAGAAGTTGTATTGGTTATTATTTCCCATGGTTCTGAAACTGCCGTTGGTCCAACAGGGCTAAAATTAAGTACTCCTCCTGTATTAGAGTTAATAGTTAAATCGCTATTAGGGTCAACCACTGTAAAGTTACCCGTGGACGTAAGCTCCCACGTATCACCATTATCAAAATTACCTGTAATACCAACTTCGTGTTTTATTGAAATGGTTATTGGTGCTGAAAAAGTAAAGGTAACCGTACCTCCTTGTGTAAGCAACATATCCCCATTCGCATTTCCTTCGTCTACTGTTCCTGTGGTAGCAATACTTACCCTAACCACCTTTTTCGATACAGCATCATAAAACACTCCTGTAGTTAAGGTTGATTCTATACCTGTAAAATCCATCGGCACACTACAGTCGGCTGATTCGTTTACATCCAGTATACCGTCATTATCATCATCTTGGTCTACAGAATCAATCACCCCATCTGCATCTGTATCTGGTGGACAAACACTTGATAAATTCTGATCTCTTACTGCTGGAACAACTCCTGTATTGTAGGGCGCTCCTACAACAGAACCATCAGCATTTACTTCTCCTTCACCAAATGTCAATGGATCTCCTGTACCAAACTGTCCGCCATCACCTCCGTCAATATTATACACTCCATGAGCTTCATCTGCATCTGAACATCCATCATCATCACTATCCAAATCTAAATGATCCGGTGTTGTATCGTTATCCGTATCAATAGGAGCACAAGTACTTGACACTGTAGATACCGTAAAGTTTTCTATCGTAAATGCTCCTCTTGACAAGGTTATTTTATAATCTTCTACGGGAACTGTTCCTGTATATACTGTAGCCCCGTTATGGTTATACGTCATATTTCCTGCTGCATCCACCTCTAACCTAAAGGTTGTACCTATAATTGACGGTGCATGCCATCCGCTGTTCGCAGCTCCATGACGAACATACATTCCGTTTGAACCGTTAAACTGAAATTTATATCCTAAATCATTCCATGTTCCTCCAGTAGTCTCTGTTCCACTTACAGGGAAAAACCCGATCATTCCATTAGAAGCAGAAGTTACCCTTCCTTCCATAATCAGTGGCAAACTAAATGTTTGATCTGAATATGCATTGGACCAAGCTGCACCTGTTACTTGTAAGGTAGTAGATACGGGTGCTGAAACATTGGCTGCTGCTGATCCATGCCAAGTCATATCTCCTGGATTGGTTGTATCCAACACGTTACAATTCATTTCATCCGTATCCAATATTCCATCATTATCATCATCGATATCAACCAAATCTCCTATTCCGTCAGCATCACTATCCAAACAAGCATCTAATGCATTGTCCTTCGCATATTGGTCATATGTAGAGGTATAATTTATATTTCCTGTACTCCCGTCTTCAAACTGATCTAACAAACCATTGTTGTTAGCATCTGTACCTGTATTATAATTTGTAGTATCGTTATTTCCAGCAATGGTATTATTCGCTTCAACACTATCACTACAGCCGTCGCCGTCACTATCTAAATCTAAATTATCAAAAACAGTATCTGTATCCGTATCTACATTACAACTTGATTTTGGATACAAACTAGGTATAAACGAAGCACCTACCTTTGGTACTATCTCATAAATTCTATTATAATACGTCTGTCCTGAAACTCCTAACAATCTATACCTACTATATTCTTGTCCTGTTTGGGTTAACGCATAGGTATAGGTATTATTGGTAGTTTCTGTTTCATTCAACACTCCTGTAACATCTGTCCAAGTACTTCCATCATATCCTTGCCATTTAAACGTTGCTGAAGTTCTAAATATACTATAGTTAAAAATTACATCTATTTCTGAAAGCTCAACAGGAAAAGCAAGTGTCAATTCATATACAGTTTCTCCTGTTATATTTGTATTTAATGCTCCATAAGAAGCAATATCGTTGGTAATTCCATCGTATAATTCTGAAAATTGATATGCTGCATTCGTACTGTAGTTTGTTAACGTAGTTGTTACATCAACAATAGCCACTTCTGAAGAACTGTAATAACATGCGGGTGCTTCGGTAGCATCTAAAACCCCGTCATTATCATCATCAAGGTCTACCAAATCTCCTACGCCATCTCCATCCGTATCAGCACAAACATCTAAGGTATTATTATTCGCATACTGATCATAGGTTGAAATATAATTGATTGTACCCGTTGTTCCTGCTTCAAACTGATCTAATAACCCATTATTATTAGTATCTGCTCCTGTATTATAATTCGTGGTATCATTATTAGCCGCTAAGGTATTATTTGCCTCAACACTATCGCTACAACTATCTCCATCACTGTCTAAATCTATACTATTAATTAATCCATCACCATCGGTGTTTTCAGCATGACAAACATTCGCTACCAAACTAAATCCTTCATCTCGTAAATCTGCCACTCCTGCTAACGCTACATGAGAAGCGGTTAATTGGAAAACTGAAGGCAATAAATTGGTATTAAATACTATTTTCCATGTTGGTGGATTTCCATTTTCATATTCTGCTCCTTGCACAATTGCCTGACCTGAATTTATCAGTGTACCGTCTGCAAGATCTAATTGGTTATCTGGATCTACTACTGTAGCTGAAACATTCGGTGTCCACGTTAACGTAATCGTTTGCTCATCGTTATTATTTTCTGCATCTGTATTTCCTAATAAGTTGGGTCCCCATTCTATACTTTGTAATAACCCTCCCGTTTGTGGAGTAATTATCATCGTAGTTTCATAATCTCCTAAATTGGTATCATCCACTACATAATGAAGACCTCCTGAGCTTGCATAAATATTTCCAGCAACAAGTGCTGCACTTAAATTCGTAAATTGAATATCAAAGTTTGCAATACCCAATCCGTTTGTATAGGTTCCTTCTATCTGTTGACTTCCTATTGTAAGAACGGTATTTGTCACTGCATTTTCTGCAGCTCCACACGATAATTCTTGTGTATCCAGTGCACCATCATTGTCATCATCTATATCTACTAGATCATTTATACCGTCTCCATCGGTATCCACACAGGCATTAAGTATCGTGGTTGTTGCATAATGGTAGGTAGAGGAATAATTGATATTCCCTGTAGTACCATCTTCAAACTGATCTAAAAGTCCGTTATTATTTGCATCTGCCCCTGTATTATAATTCGTAGTGTCGTTATTGGCTACTAAGGTATTTCCCCCCTCAACACTATCACTACAACCGTCTCCATCACTGTCTAAATCTAAATGATTAAAGACTGTATCCGTATCATCATCTACAGTACAACTTTGTTTTGGGTGCGATAGTGGGTCAAAACTTGAAACCTTAGGAATAATTTCATAAATTCTATTATAATAGGTTTGTCCTGAAACCCCTAAAAGCCTATATCTTGAATATTTTTGTCCTGTTACATTTAATGTATAGGTATAGGTATTGTTGGTTGTTTCCGTTTCATTAAGCACCCCTGTTACATCAACCCAAGAACTACCCGTATATCCTTGCCATTTAAAGGTAGCCGATGTTCTAAAAATACTATAGTTAAATACCACATCTATTTCGGAAAGTTCTACTGGAAAAGCCATTTCCAGTTCATAAACTGTCTCGTCTGTAATGTTTGTATTTAATACTCCATAAGAGGCAATGTTATTTAATACTCCATCATATAACTCTGAAAATTGATAAGCGGTATTGGTACTATAATTAGTAAGTGTTGTATACACCCCAACTATGGCCACTTCTGAAATTCGATTGTAACAAGAAGGAGATTCTTCATTATCTAATACACCATCATTGTCATCATCTCTATCTACTAAGTCATACACTCCGTCACCATCCGTATCTGTACACACATTCAAAAAGTCACTCTTTGCATAGGCATCATAGGTGGAAGTATAATTAATATTTCCTGTAGTACCGTCTTCAAACTGATCTAGTAACCCATTAGCATTGGCATCTGTCCCCGTATTATAGTTGGTGGTATCGTTATTTGCTACCAAGGTATTTCCTGCTTCCACACTGTCACTACACCCATCTGCATCAGTATCTAAATCTAACCTATCGGGTACCGTGTCTCCATCGGTATCTACATCTATAGGAGAAACACAGTCACCAAAAACTTTTGTAAATTCAAAAGAAGTCGACTGGTGTACGGGTTTATTATTTACAGAACGAAATTCTATAACATCTCCTGTAGAAATAAAATACGTAGTGGTTTGTGGCGCCGCGGCTCCTCCTTCATCCCCACAACACATTCCTGCTATTAACACTCCATTTAACCAAATATTAGAACCTCCATCAACTCCAAATCTGGTAATACTTTGTTCTACGTTATTAAATCCTGCTGGTACTGTTACTTTAAATATCGTTATGTTTATAACTGGTTCAGTTGTATACCCATTTTGCCATGTGATATCCCCTACAGGGACGTAGGTAGAAACATGTTGAGCAGCCTGTGTGGTAGGCCAAAATATTTTACCAGGATCACTCGTTGTATAATTCGTTGTTAACGTTAATTTATTAGTAGGTAAAGAGCTTGTCGCGGTAGTATAGTATGCTGCCCCTAAATCGTATTTACTGATTTCAAACTCTGTTGGTGTAAAACCAGCATATGGAAGTGTACATTCCATCTCGTCTTTATCCAATACACCATCATTATCATCATCTATATCTACCAAATCTCCTACACCGTCTCCATCCGTATCTTGACATAAATTTAAAGTACTATTTGCCCCATACTGCCCGTAAGTAGACGTATAATTGATATTTCCTGTAGCACCGTCTTCAAATTGATCTAATAATCCATTATTATTAGCATCAACTCCTGTATTGTAATTTGTTGTATCGTTGTTTAACACCAAGGTATTTCCTCCTTCTACACTGTCACTACAACCATCTGCATCACTATCCAAATCTAAACTGTTAATGGTGCTATCGCCATCGGTATTTTCAGCATAACAAACATTGGCCACTAAACTAAATCCTTCATCCCTCAAGTCTGCTACCCCAGCTAATGCTACATGAGAAGTAGTAAGCTGAAAAATTGACGGTAATAAGTTGGTATTAAATACTATTTTCCATGTAGGAGGGGTTCCGTTTTCATATTCCGCTCCTTGCACAATTGCTTGTCCAGAATTTATAATCGTACCGTCAGCAATATCTAACTGATTATCTGGATCAATCACGGTAGCCGTAATTGCTGGTGACCATGTCAATGTAATGGTCTGTTCGTCATTATCGTTTTCAGTATCTGTATTTCCTAATAAGTTTGGTCCCCATTCTATACTTTGTAATAATCCTCCCGTTTGCGGTGTAATAGTGAAATCTGCCTCATACTCTCCTAAATTCGTATCATCCACTACATAATGAAGACCTCCGTCTTCGGCATATATATTACCCGCTACTAATGAAGCACTTAAATTTTTAAACTGAATGTCAAAACTAGCTATTCCGGTACCTTTAATAAACGTCCCTTCTATCTGTTGATTTCCAGCTGTAAGAACTGTATTCGTTGTACTGGCTATTCCTGCCCCACAAGCCAATTCTTCTGTATCTAATATCCCATCATTATCATCATCTATATCTGTAATATCATTCACTCCATCACCATCTGTATCCGAACAAGCATTTAAAACTGTTGTAATCGCATTATGATAGGTTGATGTATAGTTTATATTCCCTGTGGTACCATCCTCAAACTGATCTAATAATCCATTTCCATTAGCATCTGTTCCTGTATTATAATTTGTTGTATCATTATTCGCTACTAAAGTATTGCCTGCTTCCACACTATCACTACAACCATCTGCGTCACTATCCAAGTCAATATTATTATGGCTTGCATCTCCATCTGTATTTTCAGCAAAACAAACATTGGCTATCAAACTAAATCCTTCATCTCGTAAATCAGCTACCCCTGCTAAGGCAACATGAGAAGTAGTTAATTGAAAAGCAGAAGGTAAATAATTTGTATTGAATACTATTTTCCATGTGGGTGGACTGGTATATTCATATTCAGCTCCCTGAACAATGGCTTGCCCTGAAGAAATAACCGTACCATCGGCAATATCCAATTGATTGTCTGGATCAACCACCGTAGCTACAACAGCTGGTGACCATGTTAGGGTAATTGTTTGTTCATCGTTATTATTTTCTGAATCTGTATTTTCCAATAAATTAGGCCCCCATTCTAAACTTCCTAACAGTGCATCTGTTTGCGGAGTGATTGTCATCGAAGTCTCATACTCCCCTAGGTTGGTATCATCTACGACATAATGAATTCCTCTTTCGGCATAAATATTAGCAGCATTTAAAGCTGCACTCAAATTGGCAAACTGAATATCAAAATTTGCAACTCCCGAACCACTGGTAAATGTACCTTCTATTTGTTGGCTACCTGCAGTGAGAACGGTATTGGTGTTCGCTGCAACTGCTACCTCACAAGAAAGTTCTGTTGCATCCAATACTCCATCATTATCATCATCTATATCTGACAAATCATTCACCCCATCACCATCGGTATCCGCACAAGCATTTAACACTGCTGTAGTTGCATAGTAATATGTAGAAGTATAATTAATATTTCCTGTCGTACCATCTTCAAATTGATCTAATAATCCATTGCTATTAACATCTGCTCCTGTATTGTAATTGGTAGTATCATTATTAGCTACTAAAGTATTCCCTGCTTCAACACTGTCACTACAACCATCTCCGTCACTATCCAAGTCTAATCGATCTACAATACCATCTCCATCGGAATTAAAATCTAAACAGCCATCATATTTAGTTGTCAGTGTAAAGTTTTCAATAGTAAAAGGCCCTATAGAAATAGCTATTTTATACGCTTCCACTGGAACTGTTCCCGTATATACGGTACTTCCGTTATGGATATATTTCATGTTACCAGCAACATCTATCTCCAATTTAAAGGTTGTTCCTATAATATTAGGCCCATGCCAACCACTATTTGTACCCGCATGACGCACATACATACCATTGGCATTGTTAAACTGAAATTTATATCCTCCATCATTCCAATTAGCACCCGTAACTTCTGTTCCGCTTACAGGTAATATCCCAATCATTCCTGCCGTAGCCGAAGTTACTGTTCCTTCAATAGTTATCGGTAAATCATACGTTTGATCACTATAGGCCGTTGACCAAGCAGATCCCGTTGCCTGTAAAGTTGTCGTTGCTGGGGAAGAAAGGTTTGATGCCGCTGTACCGTGCCATGTTATAGCTCCTATATTCGTAACAACGTCCGCATTACAATCTGTTTCATTCGCATCCAACACCCCATCATTATCATCATCTATATCTACAAAATCCCCTACACCATCACCATCTGTATCTGAACATAAATTTATTGTGTTATCAGTTGAATATTGAGTATACGTTGATGTATAATTTATATTCCCTGTAGTACCATCTTCAAACTGATCCAAAAGCCCATTATTATTCGCATCAGTTCCTGTATTATAATTTATTATATCATTATTAACTGCCGAAGTATTTCCCGCTTCAACACCATCACTACATGAATCCCCGTCACTATCTATGTCTAAATGGTTATTAATTGTATCATTGTCAGTATCTCTGTCTTCACAATAATTTCTTTTAATATATATATCTCCAAATGCTACATCTCTTGCTTGGGATGGAATATTCTCATAAATTTCAACTTTAGCAATATTATCACTAGGGGATTGATAACTAAATATAGTGCCTCCATCTGGTGCAGTAGCACCATATAATAAATTATCATCTGAATCATATACATTAAAATAAATGGTTCCTCCATTACCTGAAGGATCACCATGCATTTCAATATAATTTATATTCTTAGCAAAAGTCATCCCTACTCCAGACCAATTCAAATTTCCTGATGTATTAGCTCCTCCAATTACATGGTTACCTACAAATCCTCCATGACCGCTTTTTATTGCCGAATGAAATCCACTTAATGAATAAAATGAAACCCCATAACTAGCCTCTAGCTGACTATTCAATTGAGTACCATTAGAAAAAGAGGACAAATCAACTAAAGTCCTAACCAAAAATGTCAAAGAACAGTCTCTTTCTAAAGTATCTAATACCCCATCATTATCATCATCTAAATCAGTCGAGTTATAAACTCCATCACAATCCGTATCTGCATTCGTTTGAACCATGGTGGTGGCATCTCCTGATGTTCCACTATAACAATCTTCACCTGTATGATAAAATGCTGCATAATATACCCCCTCATAGACCGCTGTTGGATTTCCAATTTTATTTGCATTGGTGGCTGGTGTATTGCTATGCCAAGTTAACGTTGTACCTGCCAACCCATTACTTGCTGTAATATTTGTTAAATTTATCGTCGGAGTTGGACAAGAATTTGTTATCGATGTTGAAGACAATATAGGAGCATCCATTCCTGCAGAACAAGAAAAAGAGGTTTTGTCTGTCGTTTGTACAGCATCTATTAAAACCAAAGATGATCCTCCTCCTACTCCTCCAAAACAAACTCCTCCGTTGTTACTATCACCAGCGCCTCCACCGCCTCCCATAAATAGAGACTTAGTTACCGTAGGGGGTTTTCCTCCATATTGAGCAGTACAACCTCCAGAAATTCCTCCAAGCCCTCCAGATTGAACGGTATTTGAATTATATTCACCTCCACGACCGCCAGCGCCGAAATTTGCTCCTCCATTAGCATCAATTATATCTCCATAATTTTCAGAATCTGAAGTATCAATTGTTGCTCCTTGCATCTGAATAATCATTACATGATCTCCTGCTGTAAAAGCTGAAGCATCATCGACCGTAAAAGTTGTTCCAGATATGTTTGTAACGGCAGCATAATCATTAATCGTCCCTCCTATATTTTGTAAATTATGCTTATAATTAGGTAATTCAACAGGATATAATTCTTTTCCAACTTCTAAATTCCAATCACCATCATATCCCGTAATATTATTTGAAGCAGCTACTGTTACCCTCAGTTGTTTCTCTATGTAAGATATAGCCTCTTTTCCTTTTTGACCATTTGCAAAGTTACACCCATAAAAACTGATGTTTTTTAATTTAGACGGATCTATATCTAAATTTTGTAACCATTGGGTTATTCCTTCTTTATTTAGCCATTGACCATTAATATATAAGGAACCTGATTTTCCGTGACTAAAAAGTTTTATTTCTTCAGGAGTCTCTTTAAAAATATCTTCTCCACTTGAATATACTTTAGTATCTAATTTCAACTGATTCTCCAACTGATGGAAATCTTGCACATTTATATCTATAATAGAAAGAGAATAATTCTCTTTCTTATCTATAAGTAAATCTCCCTTCAAAGAAGATACTTGTGCATTCAATGTAAATTGAAAAAGAAAGACTAAGAAATAACATGAAAATACTAAAGAGAAAAGTTTTTTCAATTGTGACAGAGGGCATACAAACATAACTTTAATTTTTCGTTATACGTTTTATATTTTTAATATGAGTATGATTCAGCATTTGTAAAAACTTTTACAAATAACCAAACTCATTAAATTGATTTTTATATCTATATAAAGTACCCTGAAGAATTATTTAAGAAATCATAACAACCTCGCTACTGATATAACAGGAAATATTTTTCTCCAAAAAAACTGACATGTAAAACTAACTGACAAGAATTAAGTTGGGGAATGTCTTTGCTGTTAGTCACAGAAGAAAGTGACGTTAGAAACTACACTAATAAATTTTTTTCATACGGGGGACTTTAACCATTTAATCATTTAATCATTTAAATTATTCGCTCCTAAATTTTCATTTAGGATAATGTAACTTAATATAACGTAGGCAGTAGTTGTGAATAGTAATTGTAATATACTTTAAGGAAAACTCAAAAGGTTTATTGTTTTGTTTCTATTGTTTTGTAGTATTTCCCGCTGCTAATATAATAATTTAACATATGCTAACAAATTTTAAATCAAAAAAAACATTATTTAACAAGTTTTTTTTCAATCTATTAAACCTATAGTTTCAATAGGGTATTTTTTTATTTAAAATAGAAGCGCGTAATAATAAAACAAAATCTTATTTTAATCTTATATTATCTAAAAAAAGCTACACCATATTATATGGTCTATATAATATGGTGTAGCTTTTATCTTTATACTAATAGTACAACCTTATTTTCTTACTTAAAAAATTGTTATCATTTTACTGATTGGTTCTCCAATTCTAACACTTTTTGTATCATTTTATCTTCTGATTGATACACTTTATACATACCAAGATTGCTAAACAAATCTCTAGCAATTAATGCTTTCATATTTCTAGTTAATCTTTTTTTATTTCTCGAAGATAAATTAAGTCCTTTCACTTCTTGGAAAAAAGTATTTGCTATTTTTTTATCTTTATCAAAATTACTTAAAAATTCATCTAAAGAAAGTGAATCTAATTTTTTACGATTATTATCTACATATTCAAAAGTATACTCATTCAACATATTAAATAAAAACCTAGTTACATATGACGTAGTATCAATAGGAACAAATACATCGGGTATTATTCCTCCCCCTCCAAATACAATTTTACCCTTTGGTGTTTTATATTGAAGACTATCAACTGTTTTTATACTGTCTTTAGAAAAAAGTTCTCCATTTTGATAACGAGCACTGATTTCTTCTTCGTAAGAAATGACTTCCATTCCTTTCTGTTGTCTTTTAGTTTCTATTCCTGATACAGAGTTGTATGGTTTTTGAATAGAACGACCTGTTGGAGTATAATATCTAGCTGTAGTCAACCGAACTGCAGAGCCATCGCCCAAATCCATTTCTTGCTGCACTAAGCCTTTCCCAAAAGACCTTCTCCCAATAATAACACCTTTATCATTGTCTTGAATAGCCCCTGCAACTATTTCAGAAGCTGAAGCTGATTTTTCATCAATTAATATGTATAACTTCCCTTTTTCAAAATTTCCTTTTTCTGTTGCAAAAGATTCATGTATATCTCCTTTGTTATTTTTAGTGAAGACAATCAGTTTTTCATCTTCTAAAAATTCATCGATGATATCATTGGCTATATCGATAAAACCTCCTCCATTTTCTCTTAAGTCTAACACCAATGTTTTCATATTTTCTCCTAACAATGTTTTTAGCGCTACTTTAAATTCTCGATAACTATTTCTCGCAAAACGATTAAGTTTAATATAACCGATTTCTTCATTTAACATATAAGCAACATCAACACTTCTTATATTTACTTTTCCTCTTTTAATCTCTACTGTAAACAAACTATCATTCATTTTCCTGTAGACTTGCAATGATACTTTTGTATTGGGTTTTCCTTTAAGTATTTTTAGAATATCTCTTGAAAGTAACTCTTTTCCATATAACGTATCTTGATCTGCCATCAATATTCTATCTCCTGACCTAATTCCTTTTTTTATACTCGGTCCTCCTTCAATTGGTTCTACAACGGCTATTGTATCTCGAGTCATTCGAAATTGAACACCAATACCTACAAAGTTACCCTGCATACTTTCGGTAACCATTTGCAAATTTTCTTTTGGAATATATACCGAATGAGGATCTAATTTATCAAGCATATTAGCAATTGCATCATCTAGTAACATATCTGTATTGACACTATCAACATAATCTCGCTGAATATAATCGATTAATCTTTTAATTTTTCGTTCGTTTAAAGAGGTTCTTTTAACAGCTAATGATTTACCCTGCGTGAAGAATGTGCCAATAAGCATTCCAAAAACAACAGCTATAGAAAAATATATCGGTAAATTATTTTTTTTCATATGATAGGTGTGTCAATTCTACTCCTGCCTTTTCAAGAAAGTTTAATCCAGATGGATCTTTATATGCTTCTGCATACACCACACGTTTAATTCCTGCTTGGTGAATTAATTTGCTACATTGCTGACAGGGAGATAATGTTATATATAATGTTGCTCCTTTAGATGACTGTGTTGAAGCCGCTACTTTTAATATAGCGTTTGCTTCGGCATGTAAAACATACCATTTTGTATACCCTTCTTCGTCTTCGCAATAATTTTCAAATCCTGATGGTGTTCCGTTATAACCATCAGAAATTATCATTCGGTCTTTAACAATCAAAGCCCCTACCTTTTTTCTTTCACAATGAGATAGTTCACCCCACACCTTTGCCATTTTCAAATAGGCAACGTCATACTTATATTGTTTATCATTCAAATTGTAAGGATTTAGATAAAAAGCTAAGTTACTTAGAAAATCATTTTTTATCGTATATTTTACCAAAAAATACGATTAATCATCATTTGTGCAGCAAAACCTATAACTATAGAGGATGTTACAATTATCCAATCACGTCTATTTACTCCTAAAATACCTTGTAGCAAAGCACCTATTAGAAGTATAACTAATACAATTATAATTTGAGCAACTTCCACTCCAAGAGCAAACTCTAGTAAAGGCATTAGTTTTTCACTTTTTCTTCCAATCATTATTTTAAAATAATTTGAAAACCCTAAGCCGTGTATTAATCCAAAAAATAAAGCTAAAAATAAATTCAAGTTTTCTTTTCCTACAGATGCTTTTTTGGCCGTCAAAACATTTATTACACCTGTAATAAAAATGGTCAAAGGAATTAGAAATTCAACCAAATTTACATTAATGTTTAACACTCCGTATGCCGAAAGCCCCAAAGTAAGCGAATGCCCGATCGTAAAAAAAGTTATCAACCATAATACTTTCTTCCATTGTTTAAAAAGATAAACAACTACCAATACTATTAAAAAAAGTATATGATCATACGCTTTAAGATCAAGCACATGAAAAAGGCCCATCTTAAAATAAAATATGAAATCATTCATAAATTAAATTTTAATTTGTCTGTTAATTTGTTGGTCTAAGGATATAAATGTTTCGGTTCTAGAAACCCCTTTAATGGTTTGAATATCTTTATTAAGTAAATGCATTAAATCTTCATTATTCTTACACATAATTTTTATAAAAATTGCATAATTACCTGTAGTATAATGACTTTCTACTATTTCAGGAATTTCTTTAAGTCTTTTAATTGCTGAAGAGTATAAACTAGAAGCGTCCAAAAAAATACCAACAAAGGCCGTCGTATTATATCCTAGAGTTTTAGGGTTTAAAAACATTTTATAACCATCAATGAGTTCTGACTCTTCAAGCTTTCGTAATCTTTGATGAATCGCTGCTCCTGAAATCCCTACTTCTCTAGCAATACTCAAAACAGGAGTCCGAGCATCTTGAACTAATCTCTTTATTATAATTTTATCTATCCCGTCTATTTTTATTTTTTTAGTCATGTTACAAAAATACTCAAACTAAGTAAAATACATAATACACCTCTAAAAATTAAGATTCATTTAAAAAAAACACAACTACAAAGACATTATCAAAAACTTACCGCTAAAGCATTAGAACTATTATATTACAGTATTTAAAAGCAATGTTTAATTTCTGATCGGTAAAAACAAAAAGAAGACTGTCTTTAAAAAACACGTGACAGTTTTCTTTTTATTTCTAAGCTATATACAAAGTATTTTAACAATACTCGTCGTAAGCAGCTGCTAAATTTTGTGCAATCACCTGAGCTGATCTTCCTTCTATATGATGACGTTCTAACATATGAACCAACTGTCCGTCCTTAAATAAAGCAATCGCAGGCGACGATGGTGGAAAAGGAATCATGTACTCACGTGCCTTTGCTGTAGATTCTTTTTCTACTCCTGCAAAAACAGTTGTCAAATGATTTGGGTTTTTATCTGCACCTAAGGATGCTATCGCTCCTGGACGCGCCGTACCAGCAGCACATCCACAAACTGAATTTACCATTACTAAAGTAGTTCCTTCTTTTGCTAAAGCTTTATCAACATCTTCAGCTGTATATAACGCTTCAAAACCAGCATTGATTAATTCATCACGCATTGGTTTTACTAATTCTTCTGGATACATAAAAAATTGTTTCCGCAAAGATATTTCTTTTTGTCAACAAGCACAAGAACGAAAAAGCTATCAAATTAAAAACTTATTAAAATATTTATACCTTCTAAAAGCCTTATACCATAGTACCTCCCTTTTGATAAGTAAATTATTTTCAGACTTTTATTTGAAAACATTTATTAATTTTTTATTTTTGACAGACTATTTTAAAACAAACTAACACTGCAATAAAGGAATTCAACCAAACTTAAAAACCTCTGAAATCACAACAATGAAAAAACTAGGAACTCAAACGATATTTTTATAAATTTTATCCTTTTACTGGTTATAATAAGACAACGATTGCCTAACAGGCTATCTCCTTTTTATTAACATTCAACATACCCACCAAACCTTTTGGTGTATGTTATTCCTATTGTTTTTTAAAAGATTAAAAAGTTTTTTAAGTAAATATTAAATTATGTGGTCTAATCACATTAAACTGACTATTAACTAACTTTTTAATCCCCAAATAATGGAAAAAAAGTATCTTATAAATAACATAACATCTACTGTAAGCCTCTTACTTTTATTTCTATTTACTTTAGGTTACACTGAAAAATCTTATGCACAGGTTCCAGATGCTCAAATGTCAGGAACTGATGCTTATTTTAGAGGAAATTATCTTGATGCTGCCCTTTCTGACAGAGGTACTTTTGGAGCTCCTAATTCGACTCGACCTAGTGGATATCATGACGCAAGAACTGGCACTCTATTAGGTTTTATCGCCAACCCTAGTAAAGATGGTTGGGTAAACTATGATGGTGACTTTTTTATCCCTGGAACACCTGAAGAAGGTTTTGGTCTCGAAATTAATAACACTGCATACAATAATAACTCTAGTGGATCTCTTGAACAAATACCGGGCTCTATTACTTCTGTAAATGCTAGCGCCACCTACTGTAATGAAAATGCTGCCGAAGTTATCTGGGAAGGAACAGTAGGGGGGCTCAACGTCCATCGTTCTTACCTAGTAACAGAAAATGGGTTATTTATTAAAATGACCACTACCCTCACCAATACGAGCGGTAGCTCCTTAAACAATATTTACTGGTGTCATAATGTTGATCCTGATAATAATCAAACACTTACATCAACTTATGCAACTACGAACACTATAGTGGGACAAGCTTCTAGTGTTACTGATAAATTAGCTTTGGTAAAAGCAGCACAGGCACCCGCTGGAGGAGCAACGGATCCAGATGGTTCTTTTATTTTTTTAATGGCTAATGATGAACGAGCTAGGGTAACTTACGGTGGTTTCGCTAATAGAGACCCTTCTGCAATTTGGGATGGAACTGGTGCTGGATTAACGAATACTGAAGGTGCTTCGCTAGCGGATGACAAAGCCATTTCTATTGCTTTTAATATCGGTACTTTACCTGCTGGTGAAAGTACAGAGTTTACCTATTATTATGTATTAACCGCTGATTACAATAGTGTTTTTGATTGCAATGATACAGATGGAGATGGTGCACTAGACATTAATGATATTGACGATGATAATGATGGTATCACCGATGTCATCGAATGTTCTAATGCACTTACCAATGGAGACTTTGAAACTGGAGATCTGACGGGTTGGACTGAAGGAGGTTCCAATAATTGGACTGTTACTTCTAATCGGGCTTATGTTAACTCCGATACTGGAGGTACAAACACCATTTCACAAACTATAACTGTAGAAGCAGGTTACCCCAATACTTTAAAATTTGACTTAGCTGCTTATACTGCTCATGGTAACCCAATTACTTTTAATGTCTATGCAGATGGCACACAAATCTATAGTGCTACTGCCGATCAAATAGGCGTTGAACACGGAGGGAATATGGTTTGGATGCCTAGATCTTTTCCTTTTACCCCAGTAGGCGCCACTACTACCATTACACTTGAAACTGTAAAACCAGGAACATCAACAGGAGACGATATCCACATTGACAACGTATATGTAGTTGGTCAAGGAAACGATGTTGACCGCGATGAAACCTACGATTGCTTTGACCTCGATTCGGATAATGATGATTGTTTTGATGCGTTGGAAGCTGATGAAAATGTATTAACCAGTCATTTAAATAGTGACGGAAGTATTAATGCTATTGCTAATGGAGGAACAGACGCTAATGGTATCCCTAACTTAGTAAATTCTGGTGGGGCTGCCGATATTGGCGTAGATCAAGGACAAGGGCTAACAGGACAAGAAACAATCGCTACACAAGTAATCGTTGATGCAACATCGCTAATAGATCAAACTTTAATAGAAGGAACCGCAACTACATTTTCTATTACTTCTGCCACCGCAACTAGTACAACGGCTTACAGTGGTACTACCCCTGATTATTCACATGCCTCAGCTACTGATGTTTCTGGAACTATTGTTTTCCAATGGCAAGAAGACGGCAGTAACTTAACGGATACTGGAGTTTATTCAGGAACGAATACAGCTACCTTAAGTATCAGTGATGTGACTGGCTTGAATGGAAAAGTTTATACTCTAATAGTATCACACCCTGATAATACATGTAGCTCCTTACAAAATAGTGCAACACTTACTGTTAATGCTGATCCATGTGGAGGCGGTGCTATAGTAGGAACACCAACAGCTAACGACCCTGACGCAGATGGAATTAATAATGTTTGTGATTTGGACGATGACAATGATGGAATTTTAGATAGTGATGAACTAGCTTGTACTACAAGACAAGTTTGGGACACAACTGTTTCGAGTGGCAACATCACTATCGGTAGTGAAAGTGTTGGATATACTACATCAATTACGGGGCCTGGTACATTTACAGGTTCAAACAACTCCTCTGGACACATATCATTTGATAATAACAATGTACTTAGCCCTCCTACCGTATGGACAATCGTATTTGACAAGCCTATAACTTTTGAGGCTTTCTCAAAAACCACTGGAGCTTGGTTTGATAATGGTGAACTGTGGACTATTAGTGCAACAGGAGCTATATTTACAGTAGAAAACCCTGATAACTCTCTTAATATTACTTCTGGCACCTACTATGATCAAGTTTCATTTCGTTCACCCTCTTCTGGAAGTAACTCTAATAAACTATGGAATATTAAATCCAGTCTAATTAATCAAATAAGTATTAGCTATGAACACCCAACCGGAGACAATGCTAGTGCTATTCAAATAGCTATAAACTGTATTAGTAAAGATTCTGATAATGATACGATCCCTGATCACTTAGAAGTAGACTCGGATAATGATGGTTGTTTTGACGCTTTAGAAGCTGCAGGAACATACAACCATACACAACTTACTAATGGTGCTTTTTCTGGAACTGTTGATGTAAATGGTGTACCCAACATTACTTCTGGAGGACAAGCACCCACAGCTTCCGTTACCGATAGTAATGACAATTCAACTTGTTGTGATCCTGTAATTTCTGGACTACCTGATATTGACTCAGACGGCATTGCAAATTCATGTGATTTAGATAATGACAATGACGGTATTCTTGATAGCAACGAATGTAACCAATCCTACATCAGGTGGCTAAATAGTACTGTTGCAGATGGAGTTCATGGCCCTGCAGATATTGTTAATTCTTTAGACTCTAAAATTAGCGAAACAAACTTCTCAATTGATATACCTGGTTATAATTCTGATGGGAAAATAGCCACTAATTGGTCTTCAATTCTTGGAACAGATGGAGTACCTGGTGTCAGTAATATTGCTAGTGGAACATTGTACGGAAGCTCTACTGCACTTGCTTCTTCAACAGGAACTACCAACACATTAGCGCTTGGAAAAACTTATAAAATGCTTATTTCTTAACCAACTGGCTAAGTATTCGAACGAATACAACTTATGACTTTAGCTCCACTATTGGGCTAGAAAAAATTACCATAATTGATCAAAACGGAGTTAACAACCTCACTGTTAATGGAAAAAGTATTACATACGATAGCTCTAGCGATTCTAGTACAATAGGTTTTGCCATATTACTAGAAGGTACTTTTAATACCATAGAATGGGTTGGAACTACCTCTGAAAGTGAAGACACCAACGGCTTTACTTTTATTTTTAATTGTTCAGATAATGATGGTGATGGAACTATAGACCTTTTAGATTTAGATTCCGATAATGATGGTTGTAATGATGTTGATGAGTCAGGAGGAGTTGATGCAGACAGTGATGGTGTGTTAGATGGTACGGGAGTAGACGCCAATGGTCAAGTAACAGGAGGTGTTGGAGGTTATGATGGCGCGAATGGCAATGAGACTGAAGCTACCATGTTACAGGTAGATGCTCATCCAACCGATACAACTATATGCTTAGGAACTAATGTAAACTTTACAGGTACAGGATCTTCTTTAAGTACGACAACTTTTACGGGAACAGCCCCTGCGACTACTCCAGATTATAGCGGTAGTACTCCTGCTACAGCAGATTTAATTTACCAGTGGCAAGAACAAGTAGGTGGCGTTGGTGCATGGAACAATCTAAGTGATACAGGAATTTATAGCAATACTTCAACAAGTACTTTAACGCTCACCAACCCGCCTATAGGAACACATGGGAATAAATATCGCTTAGTGTTTACCAGTACTAAAAATGTTTGCGTAACAGTTAACAGTAATGAAGCAACTTTAACGATCAATAATGTAACAGGAGGGACAATTGCTTCCAATCAGACCTTATGTAGTGGGGCAGATGCAACAGCATTGACCGAAACCCTTGTAGCTACAGGAGATGGGACATTAACATATCAATGGCAAAGCAGTACCGATGGCAGTGTTTATACCAATATAGGAGGAGCAACAGGTGCAACATATGACCCAGGTGTTTTAACCCAAAATATGTGGTATCAAAGGCAAGTGACTTCTACATTAAATAGCGTTTCTTGTACAGCACTTAGTAACGCCGTACAGATGACAGTAGAAACTACTGTGCCTAGTATTAATATAGATGATATAACTGTAGCGGAAGGTACAACGGCTAATTTTACAGCTACCTTAAGTCAGACGATGCCTTGTGATGTAACGTTTGATGTTACTACAAGTGATGTTACAGCAGTTTCAGGTAGTGATTATACGGGGCAATCAGGTACGAGTTATACTATTTCCGCAGGAAGTACTACGGTAATAATTCCAGTAGTTACGATTGATGATGTAATATATGAACCAGTTAATGAGACTTACACCGTTACATTGAGCAATGTTCAAACAGCTACAGGAACTTCTATTACTACGACAAATTTAATAGGTACAGGAACAATAACCGATAGTGGAGAGACCGCACCTACAATCAGCATTGATGATATTACTGTAACAGAGGGCGCTACGGCAAACTTTACGACTACCTTAAGTGGAGCTGCCCAATACGATGTTACTTTTGATGTTTCCACGGGAGATGTTACAACCGTTTCTGGCAATGATTATACAGGTCAGACAGGAATGAGCTATACGATTCCAGCAGGAAGCACTACGGTCACCATTCCAATAGTTACGATCGATGATAGTGATTACGAACCGACGGATGAGACTTATAGTGTTACCTTAAGTAATGTTTTAATAGGTTCACCAACCCCAGAAGCAATTACCACGACAGATTTAGTAGGTACAGGAACAATCACCGATAGTGGAGATACCGCACCTACGATCAGTATTGATGATATTACCGTAGCGGAAGGTACTACAGCGAACTTTACAGCGACTTTAAGTGGTACTGCCCAATACGATGTAACCTTTGATGTAACCACAGCTGATGTTACTGCCATAGGAGGCAGTGATTATACAAGTCAGTCAGGAATGAATTATACGATTCCAGCGGGAAGTACTACGGTTACCATTCCGATAGTTACTATTGATGATAGTGATTATGAGCCGACAGATGAGACCTATAGTGTTACGATGAGTAATGTTTTTATAAATTCACCAACACCTGAAGCAATCACAACTACGAACCTTATAGGAACGGGAACTATTAGTGATAGTGGTGAAACTGCTCCAACAATCAGTATTGATGCTATTACTGTAGCAGAGGGCGCTACGGCCAACTTCACTGCTACTTTAAGCGGTACAGCACAGTACGATGTAACCTTTGATGTAACCACAGCAGATGTTACGGCGATAGGAGGCAGTGATTATACAGGTCAGTCAGGGGTGAATTATACGATTCCAGCGGGAAGTACTACGGTTACCATTCCGATAGTTACTATTGATGATAGTGATTATGAGCCAACGGATGAGACCTATAATGTTACGATGAGTAATGTTTTTATAAATTCACCAACACCTGAAGCAATCACAACTACGAACCTTACAGGAACGGGAACTATTAGTCGTGATAGCTCTCCAGAAACAGATACAGATGGTGATGGAATTGATGACTCAGTAGATTTAGATGATGATAATGATGGTATTTTAGATACGGTAGAGCAAAACGGTGATCCAAACAGAGACACCGATGGCGATGGTATCTTCGATCACTTAGACTTAGATAGTGACGGTGATGGTATATCAGATTTAGTAGAAAGCGGGCAAGATCCAGCGATAGTAGATACTGATGGTGATAGTAAGCTGGATAGTACTACCGATAATGATAATGACGGTATTGTAGATACGGCTGAT
>CANMCD010000025.1 GCA_947496185.1 uncultured Tenacibaculum sp. | reverse complement strand
GGATTGTGGTTCCGAAGGTCGCCGGTTCGAGACCGGTCTTCCACCCAAAGCACAAAACCTCAGTAAACACTGGGGTTTTTGTTTTTCATCAACCCTGCAAGGTTTTCATTTTTTTATTAGCCGTGTTTAAAATCGTGTTTAAAAAATGTAAACAAAAGATGAAAACAAACTTAATTTTATTGAATGGTTGCAAGGCAACAAATCCATCAGTTACACCAAAAAATTGGAAAACTGGAGGCAAAAAAATATTGTCTAGAGATTGGATAATTCACTTTTATTTTAAAGACCCTAATTTTTCAGAAAAGTACCCAAATGGAAAACAAATTCGAATCAAAGGAATGAACGAATTTAAAACACTTGGTGAACGGCGGGAAGCGACTGAAATATTATTAGACGGTGTAATTAATAAATTAGTCAACTTACATTGGAATCCAATTACCAAAACCTACATGGAGGGGTCAAATTCCATAAATCAAAACATCACACTTTTAGATGCTCTAGAATATTATCGGAAAATTAAAAATGTTTCTTCCGATTATAAAGCAGATATTAAATCCATGATTAAGAAAATAGAGCCCTCTTTAAATTGTTTGCAGCTACAATTCAAAAATGTAAATCATTTTACAAGAAGAGATATCAGGTCAATTTTAAGACACCAACAACAGAACTACAATCTATCAAATAATAGATATAATAAATACAAAGTTTTTTTAAGCTCTCTTTTTGACGATATGATAGAAGATGAAATTTTGGAATACAACCCATGTTATAAAATAAAAAAACTTCCAACCGAAAAAAAGTTACGAGAAATACTCACAGAAGAACAACGAAAAGAAGTCTATTATCATCTAAAATCAAACTACTACACATTTTGGCGGTTTATGATGATCTTTTATTCAAGTGGCTCAAGAATTGCGGAGCTACTAAATGTAAAGGTAAAAGACGTAAACCTAAAAAAACTGGAATTCAAAGTAATGATAAAAAAGGGACAGCAATTTAAAGAGGTATTAAAGCCTATAAATAAACAATTTGCGCATCTATGGACGGAAGTTATTACCGAACAAGTAGGAGAAAGTTTTAATATAAACCCAAATCATTACATTTTCTCAAGAGGTCTATTTAAAGGGGATAAACCTATTCGTAGAGATCAACTTACTAGACGATGGCGAGTTCATGTAAAAGAAAAGCTCAATATTACAGCCGATTTTTACTCGCTTAAACATCTATATAGCGATCAAATAACAGAAAAACTAGATATGCAGCACGCACAAAAACTTAACTCTCATACAACCATTAGAATGGTTGAAAAACATTATGCAGTAAACGAGGAAACTAGAAAAATAAATAGACTTAAAAATATAGAAACAGATTTTTATATCAGGGATAACCCTGATAACACTAGGGAAAACCCTAGTATATGAAATAGGGAAATATTTACACCTACTCTATTTTATTAAACATATTTTTGAAAAACCAAATTAAACAAACTTAGTACTATGACGGTATATATTGCAGATGACTGTAAATTGATCTTTGAAGGATTAAAAGCACTACTAAAAAGTGAGGGTATCAAATTATTAGGACACTCACACAACGGAAAAGAAGTAATTAATTGGCTGAAAAATAACCAAGTTGACATTTTGATATTAGATTATCAAATGCCAATAATGGACGGATTGGAAGTTTTAGAATACCTAAAACTTAACAAAAAAGAACAAAAGACGCTTGTTTGCTCTGAGTATGACCACTACCCTTTTATTGAAAATGCGATCTTAAAAGGGGCTAGTGGATATATTTTAAAGTCTGAAGCATCAGAACAAATAGTAAATGCATTACATACAATAAATAGAGGGCATTTATATTTTTCAGACAAAATAAAAAGTGTTTATATCGAAAACAAGAGCAAGGAAAAAGAAGAGAAAGAAGAAAATCTTGTATTTAAAGAGCTTACAGATAATCAAAAAACAATTATCAAACTATTAATGCAGGAATATACCATTGAAGAAATAGCAAATATATTGGGAAACGACTATGACACCATAGCAAGTCACCTTTATAGGATTAGAAATAAATTAAACGTAAAAACCAATGTAGGACTGGTAAAATCCGCATTAAAAGTAAATTTTAACTAATTAATGTGTGCAACAAATTAATGTGGGCTTTTGTATCTTTGAGTTTTAACTATAAAACTTTCAGATCATGAAAAAACTAATACTAGCTACTTTAGCCTTAAGCCTTGCCTTTGTTTCTTGCACAGATAATACTTCTGAACATGAAGAAATTATTAAAAAAATTAAAAATCTCGACAAAAAAGACAGTACAACCATCGATAGTGGAAACGACGATGACCACAATGAGTAAAGTTTTTCTTTATTTATTGATAGTGACTTGTGGAGTATTATTTTATTTGCATAGATTTATTCCAGTCGATAATCTAGAAGTGATGAATCTTAGAAAAAAACATTACTCCTTAAAACAAACAAGAAACAATTATTTTAAAGAATTAAGTAATAATTATAATGATGTAAATCTTGTTAAAAAGTATGTTGAAGCTAGAAAACAAGCGGATTTAGGCTGGGTAGAATTAACAAAAGCTAAAAAAAATCAAATGTTTTATGGCTTTAAATCCCTACATTCCTTTATTGAAAGACTAGGTCTCTCGTGTCTAATTTTTATTTATGCTTTATTTAATCTAGCCAAGTCCTTTTACTTTGAACGTAAGAATACAGCTAGTAAAGTATTCCACACTTTTATTATTTCTGTTGGGTTATTTTACTTTTTTTGGATGTTCAATGCATTTCAAGACTTTAATGTTGTCACATACACCTTAATTACTTTGTCTTCCGCTACAGGTATTACTTTATCAATTTTCTATTATACAAAGTACAGAAAAAACAAAATAAAAGAATTACAAAAAGACATTAACGAGCTTTCAAGGTTCGCCATTCTGAACACCACAGCAGGGAAACAAGAGGAAATGTTTAATTTATTTGATAAACAGATAAAGAAAAACATATAGGTATTTATTTTATCACTACAATAATAAACCCTAGGCCTACACTTAGGGTTTTATTCTTTTAATATAGGGTTTTATTTACAGTTGATTTAGGAGTTTATTTACATAATGTTTCTATAGGTCTTCATAGTTTTAGCAATAAATAAAAACTCCTCCCAAATGAAGACAAAAAAGATTATTGAAATACAAAAAGAAATAAATAGCCTTAAAAATAATAAGCAACACTTATCTATAGATAGTTTAATAAAATTAATGAACATTAACAGCCGTTTAAACCTAATTAGCTGTAACGACAATCAAATAATTGTTCCTTAGAAACAAATGAAAGATTTTAGGATAGCGTCTTATTTGTTCAAAAATTCTCTTTTAAGATTTTCAAAATCATTCTTTAATTTAATCATTGATTCCTCTAAATTTTTAATTTTCAAATCTTTTTCATGTAAATCTTTCTCTAAAGGTGTAAATACTGAATTTGATACTTTGGGAAGTTCTTTATTAGGGGGCTTAAACATTTCTCCAATTCCTGTTATTAGCCAATTCGGATTTAATTCAGGGTAGTTATCACAAATTATCACTAACCACTTAGAATTAATCTCGTTCCCTTTTTTAATAGCATTCCTAATAGTACCATCACTAGTACCTATAGTTTTTTCAAATTTAAAGACTGATAGGTTTTTAATATCTAAAAAATCTTTTATTCTATTTATAATCATACAAAACATTAAAATAATCAGGTTATATTTTGTTTATTCGTAAAATAATCAGATACTTGTTTCACAAACCAAACACAAACCAACACAAATATACTTTAAAGAAGTATCTAAAACCAACTATTAACTATATGATTACCCTTAACCAAATTGTAAAAACCGACAAGAAAGAATCTAAAAAGTTTATTTGTTTTCCAACCAATTACGATTTACTTTTTTTTACATCACTCAAAGGAACCTTTATTGGTTTAGCAAGCTCCTTTTTAACTTCTTCTTTTAAAACATTAAGAGCAAATTTTTTGAGATCTTCAACCTCTTCTTTAAGCTCAGTTAACTCTATAACCAAACCTTTTATCTCAAAATCTTTTCTTTTTATTTCTAAATCTAGTGATTCAAGTGTTAATTCAGAAGATGAAGGAGGAGCTGAAGAACAGTTTTCATTATCTGATAACAACATTTCTCCTTTTCCTGTTATATACCAGTGGAGATTAAAATTTTCAAATTTATTAGATATATCTTTTAATATATCAATTGAAGGTTTATTTCCATCCTTTTTAAGTCTATTTATTTTTTCAGAACCATTATACCCTAAAGCATTAACCGAAAAGGCTCTATCATTCTTATAACCAAGACTTTTATAAAACTCCCTTAATCTAAGATAAAAAACATTTTTAAGACCTTCTTTATTAACCATTTTAAAAACTTGTTTATTACAAATATTAAATAACTTTAATATTATATTTTATTTATTAAATATGTTTAATATATTTGTTTCACAAACCAAACACAAACCAACACAAATATACTTCATTGAAGTATTAAAAACCAACTATTAACCGTATGATTACCCAAGAATTAGAAAAGATTAAGCCACCAAAATATACCTCTTTGGTTCAGTCACATCTTAAAACCAAAGAAATACTTTATTCAAAATCATATATAAGCATGGTTTACAATGGTAAACGAAAAAATTTAATTGTTGCCAATGCAATAGTTTATGTATTCAATAAACATAAAGAGCAACAAAAAAATCTAACAAAGAAGATCAAATCATTAACGAACTAGTTTTTCATTTATTAATAGAAGTTTTGACACCTTGTCAATAACTAGACGGGCAAGGTGTTTTTTAAAATTTGTTTTTGTTCTTATATACATAATCACGAACAAAAAGACCGAAAAACCAAAAAATTATAAACAAGATTATTTCATACCAATTCATATAGCAATATAAAAATAAAAAATCTGTAGCCGCCACTACAGATATAAATAATAATCATTTAAAAAAAGATGTATCATGATTACTAATAATCACAAAATTACAAAAAATCAAAGCAATCAAAAAGTTATTGCGGGTTTATTACCCACTGATAATAACATAGAATTATACGGAATAATGGAAGACAACATACGCAAAGTGTATTTTATAAAAAACGGAAAGTCTCTGCCCTTTAGTTGTCTTCCTGAGTGCTTTAAAAAACAACTAAGAATTAAGTATCAATCTGATTTACAAGCACAGCTTTATCTAGCAAATTATAGCGTTGAATATCAATTAGAACTATACACTTATTATCTATATGGAGCAATAGATAATAATCCTGATTTTCTTGATGGTAAACTACAGGAGGTAGAAAATTTCCGAGAGCAAAGTGATTGCATTAGCCTCAGTTGGGCTACTAAAAAAATAACAATTGACGGCAATGTGTTAGAAATTAGAGAAATAAAGATTATTGATTTCATTAACAACAACCAACCAGACAAACTAATCGCTCAAAACTTATCTATAACACAAAATTATCTTGATTTTCTAAAAAGAAAACTATTCGATAAATGTAGTGTCAACACTAAAGTGGCACTGGTAATTAAAGCTAAAGAACAAGGTGTAATTTAAATAGTAATACAATGAACGTAGAGGAAAAAATAAAAATAGCATATAATCTTATATTAAAAGGCAAAAGCCTTGTAACTAAAGGCGAAAGAATGCTAAAAAGTATCATAGAAAAACCTTGCAGGGTTGAAGAGAAAAAGTCCTCTACAAAAAAAAGTAAACTAACTACAGCACAAAAACAACAATTATTAGAGCGGTTAAAATGAAATTAAAATCAGACGATTTAAAGAAAGAGCTTGTAAGGTATTATCAGCAAAAAGATTTTTTGAAAGAACACAAGCAAGATTGGAAAGAGGAGTCATACCAAATAACTAAAACTTTTTACGATGAAAAAATCAACGAGTATAAAAACAAGATTAAAAAATTACACCCCGAATGGTTGGATGAGTTCTTACGTCAAAGAGCAAATGCTCATACAATTAACGAAAGAAACGCAGTCTAAAACAAAGGCTGAAAACTATTTAAATGAAATTTTAAATACAAAAGAAGCTCCAAGAACTACAAAACATACCGTTGAATCTTATTACCAAAAAATGACAGCAAAATGAAGATAAAACACGTAAAAGTAAGTCAATATTGTAAAAGCTGTATAAAGACCATCGCAAATTGTTTTTTTATAATTGAGGTAAAAGATAATTTTTCACAAAAGGATATAGAAGAACAACTTAAACTAAAGTGCAAGTTTAAAAAATGTAGGATCCATCCAGATGAAAAAATATGCATCACATACAAATATGAACACAAACAACTATTAGAATCATGAAAAACTACCCTTTTGCAGAAGCTATATTAGCGCAAACTAATGGAGGTTTGACAATAATAGAGGATTACTATCCTGAACTTAAAGGATTGTCTACTAATCAGAAATTTAAACGTAGAAAGGAAGAAAAAACAGCCTCTTGTAGCCTAAAGGAAACAAAAGAAGGTACTTGGCTTGTTTGTGATTGGGGAGAATGGGAAAAACCCAAAAACGCAATAGGTGTTTGTATGGTTGAAGATAACCTAACATTTGGTGAGGCTTGTAAAAAGTTAGCTAAACTATATAATATCGAGTATCAGGGCGTAAACCATACTGCAAAACCAAAAATAGACAAAAGACCCAAAAGACCTGAAGAAAAAGAAAATACGTATTCTTTCGAATACAAAGACGAATTATCTAAAAATGAACTCGCAGTTATAGGACCCCGAGTGACTAACGATATTGCTAAGCGATTCAAATTAAAAGCAGTTAAAAGTTATCAATTCGTTACAAAAAATGAAGTTATCCTAACGACTTCAACGGATGATTATCCAATTTTGGTCTATGATTTTGGAGATTGGCAAAAAATATACCAGCCAAAATCTGCTGATAAGTCCTATAGGTTCCGTTATGCAGGCGGACGTCCAAAAGATTATGTTTTTGGGTTAGAAGATGCCGTTATCTTAAAAACGAAAATTGAAAAAGAAGTAATGAAAAATGCAGAAGATGAAGAAAAAATAAAAGATAAAGACTTAAAAATAGATGATTTAATATTATGCAGTGGTGATAGGGATGCTCTTAATGTAGCTAGTTTAGGTTATGCGGTTATTTGGTTAAACTCAGAAACCGCAAACCTTTCTCCAGAACTTTACAAAAAAATTTGTGGGTTAGCCAATAATATATATAACCTCCCTGATATTGATTCAACAGGTGTTAAACAAGCTATAAAATTAGGACTTCAATATTTAGACCTTAAAACAATCTGGCTTCCATCTTATCTAAAAGATGTAAAAGACTGGAGGGGTAATTATTGTTCTGATTTTAGTGATTTCATAAAACTAAAATACGATCCTAAAAAACCGCAAAACTTCATTAAATCATTCAAAAAAAGCATTTCGAATGCACTCCCAATGAGGTTTTGGGAAGAAGAAAAAACAGAAAAAGGAACTAAATACCACTATAACATTGTTTATGCCGAACATTTCTTAAGATGCCAAGGTTTTTACAGAATGGAAACCCCTTACGAAAAGGACGAATATTGTTATGTTCACCTTGAAAATAATGTTATAAGAAAAACCACACCCAATAAAATAGAATTTTTTGTAAATAAATTCTTAGAAGATAGGCAGCTTCCTATACGACTTAGAAATATGGTTAAAAAGACTACCTATCTTAAAGATTCGATGCTCTGTAAATTACCTATAATTGAACCGAACTTAAAGGATCATGATGCTAAGACACAATACTGGTTTTTTAAACGAAATACGTTAAAAATAACTGCCGATGGTGTTGAAGTATTTAAAAACGCAGCAGTAGACAAAATGGTTATGGAGGATAAAGTAATTGATCATCCTAAAACCATTAGTGAAGCTAAATTTGTAAAAAGTTTTGAAGAAAAACACTTTAATATTGTATACGACAAGAGTGGTAATTTAGATATTCAAATACTTAAAAAAAACAATCACTTCTTAAACTTCTTAATAAACACTAGTAGAATACACTGGAGAAAAGAATTAGAAGACAGTTATAAGCCAAATCAAGAAAAAGAAGCAGCTCAATATTTCAAAAAAAACAAATTCAACATAGCAGGTTCTAATTTAAATGAAGATGAAATACTGGAGCAAAAATTACATCTAATCAATAAAATATATGCGATTGGTTATATGTTTCATAAATATAAAAACAAAAGTAAACCGTGGTTTGTTTTTGGAATAGACAATAAACAGGCTGATATAGGAGAAAGTCATGGAGGTTCTGGTAAGTCATTAATCATAGATTATTTAAAAATCATTTTAAAGAATCAATTTCCTATTCCTGGAAGATCGAAAAAAGCCATAGAATCTGAGTTCTTATTTGATGGAGTAGATTATAATACTGGGTATATTTTTATTGATGATATGGGTATGTATTTCCCTTTTAATCAGTTTTTTTCAGATATAACAGGAAGTATGCGTGTAAGACCACTACATTCAAAGGCGCATAATATTGAGTATAAAGATAGCCCTAAAATGGCTGGCACCTCAAATTATCCACCCCAAAACTTAGACCCCTCTACTCTTCGTCGTATTTTATTTATGGTAAATTCAGATTATTATCACTCAAATAGAGATAATGAATACAAACAAGACAGACCAGTATCGGCAGATTTTGACGGTAGAAATTTATTTGATGATTTTACAGAAGAAGAACTTAACGATGTAATTGTTTTTTGGTCTCAGTGCTTACAATTTTTCTTAAAGCACGATAAAAAAATTGATCCACCAATGGGAATGGTTCGTAAAAGAAGTCTAATGGCTGAAATGGGTGACGTCCTTAGAAATTGGGCAGAGGTCTATTTCAACCATGAAACTGGAAGGTTAGATACAATAGTAAGCAGGTCTGAGGCATGGGATGATTACAGAAAAGTATCTGGAGGCAAAAAGTCTGCCAATGGATTTAAAAAAGGTATTAAAGCCTTTTGTGAGTTTAAGGGGTATGTGTTTAATCCAAAAGAATTACTATCAAAAGATGGTCGTATCATCAAAAGAATAGGCGGAGGTGAACCACAAGAATGCTTTTATATTAAAACTGAAAAAAACTTACCTATCACCCCTATACCCAAGGTTGATAAGGGTACAAATAATAATTCAGACTTACCTTTTTAAACCTCTTTAATATGGCTTATATCAAAGTAAAATTAAAAAAAGCAGACCCTTTAGAATTTACTATTTGTAAAGGTAAAATTAAACTAGGAAAATTGTTTTTTCTTAAAAGTTCAACCACAAAAAAATTTGATAAAGGAGTCTACTATACATACGACGGTATGGATCTGGAGGAGTTCCGTAATTGGTTTAGACTAGAAATGGTGTATGTTCCTATTTCACCAATTGAAGCTATATCTATAATTGAAAACTAAAATTTAATATAACCACTATAAAACTTGATAAAATTAAAAATAAAATGATGTACACAAGAGATCAACTAATTAAGGCAATGGAAAAATATAATACAGAATTTTTAGAGAATCCAGATGATTTTGAAGATATAAGCCATGAACCTTTTTGTGCTAAAAACCAAGTTGACAAATTATTGTCGTTTATAAACAATTAAGAAATGGAAAACAAAAATCATAAAACTATAACAAAATACAAAAAAGCTAAAACAAGTTTTTTTGACGAAAATTACTTCAAAAAAGTATTCAATTAATAACTCTAAACAAAAATGACAATAGTAAAAAAACATATAACACAACCGTATTTGTCTAAAAAATGCGGTCAGGCTTGTCTAGCAATGATAACAGGTAAGTCTGTAGAAGAAATATCTAAGGAATTAAAAAAAGAATATACTACAAATATCCGTGAAGATTTACAAAAATACCTAGAAGATAACGGATTTGTAACGGAGTTAAAACAAGGATGTATAAAAATGAAGGAAATACCTAAAAACAGTATTGTTCGCCTTAATAAACCTGACAACTCAGGTCATTTTATAATTAAAAACGAAGTGGGGAAATTGCTAGATCCTAATGTTGGTACAGTTGAAGAATATAGTCAAGATAGATATACCATTACTCATTACTTAACATTTATCCAATTGAACTAAAAACCTGTAGGTTCTCCGACACCTAAAAAACGGAAAAGTTCTTTGACATTGTGGTGAGTGATGCATTATGAGATCCGAAAGGATTTTCTCATTAAAAATCTAGCTAAAAAAACTTCTTTCCTTACTTTTGAGAAAAATATAATAAACGATAAAATGAAAGAAAAAATATCAGGAATAGTTGGTTTTATAGGAATCATTGGTTGGGGGTTGTTTGGTTCATATGTCATTATTGATGATTCTATGGGATCTGATGGTATGGATGGTTTCTTGTTAACAATTGCTATACTAATATTTGTTCCAGTTTCATCAATAATTTTGTATATAATCTGGACGAAGTTCGGAGGTAAGAATTTAACTGAGTCGGACAAAATCAAGTTTCAAAATGAATTGTTAGAAGAGTTAATTAAACAAAAAGAACTAAAGAAAAAGTTAGAGGAATAACATGATATAAAAAATTAATCACTTACCACAGGCATCTCATTTGAGATGCTTTTTTTATTGTCAAAGATTTTGTTTAACCGACACCAGTGGTGTCATTTTAATTGTAATTTTTTTATCATGAGTAAACGAGAAAAAATAAAAGCAAAAATAAAAGCTCTTTTGTCTAAGACCATAGACAATGGTGCTAGCAAAGAGGAAATGGAAGCTGCACTTTTTAAGGCTAACAAATTAATGACTGATTTTTTTATATCTGAACATGATTTAAGTGACCCTTACATCGCTGAAAAATGTATCTTAAAAGAAGTGCCAATAATAAAATCAGGTTATGACTTAACAGACTTCTACAATAGTCTTACACAACTTTTTGATTGTAAGTATTTTTATAACAAAAATATTATATCGTTTTTCGGGTTTGAAGAAGACACAGAGCTCTGTAGCTACTTCTACAAATTTATAGTTAAAACGTGTCTTAAAGAGAAAGCTAAGTATATGAAATCTGAAGACTATGCTGAACTAAAAAAAATGTATCACGGACGAACATTATCGGCTTCATTTATAAAGGGTTTTATGCTAGGGGTTTGCGTTAAAATGGATAAAATGTACAGAGAAAGAAGAACGGAATTATCAGCAGAAAAATACGGATTAATGGTAATTGAAAAGAAAACTAAAGTTCAAAGCCAGTTTGGAAATTTAGGTTTGAAAGTAAAAACTGTTCCTTTTAATCAAATTGTAGCTGAACAATCAGCGTATAACCAAGGAAGTAAAATAGGTAAAAGCATCGATTTGATTCAAGGGGTAAATCAAGGAAAGAATCAATCAACTTTATCTTTAAACGCTTAATTATGAAAATACAAGTAAGACAAAAACATATTGATAATGGAGAGCCAAATTGTTGTCGTTCTTGCGCGATAGCTCTGGCTTTAAAAGATTATTTTCCTAAGGCAAAAAACATAAAAGTTGAGGCCTCAAATGACATGAGTATGGACGGAAATAGAATCGAAGTAGTTGATGATGATTTATTAGAAGTAAGAAAATTTATTCACCTCTTCGATTCTGAATATGAAGTTAAACCGTTCAAATTTTCATTAAAACAGTAGAATAATGAATTTAATAAAATTTTTATGCATTCAACTTGTCATTATGTTTGTGATTGAGATGCTATTTAAAACAGCATATAAAGCTTCAATATATGATAATGTATTTGTGACAATTATAGTCACAATCCCTGTTGCCGTTATTTCTTACGGCTTAAGTAAACCATTAAATAATCAGTAAGTTTTGGAGTTAACAAATGGTAGTTTATTTGGTGGTGCTGGAGGTTTCGATCTAGGTGCTGAATGGCAAGGCATCAAAACCCTTTGGAATTGCGAAATATTAGAAGAAAGAAGAAAATTATTAAAAATAAGATTTCCCAATGCAAAACAATATGGAGATATACGAGAAACTAAAAAACCCGGATACACAGACATTATATGTGGAGGATTTCCGTGCCAAGACATTTCAATCGCTCAGCAATATAATGGAGGAGCAAAAGGAATTAAGGGAGAGCGATCTTGGTTATGGACTGAAATGCATAGGATATGTAGGGAAATTAGACCTAAATACATACTCATTGAAAACAGCTCAATGCTCGCTGTTCGAGGACTTGAATACGTCTTATGCGACCTTGCCAAAATCGGGTATGATGCGGAATGGAGGTGTTTACGAGGTTTCGACTTCGGATTGCCAGATAAAAGGGAACGAATTTACATTATTGCCTACCCCAAGCAAATCAGATGCTTTGGCAATAATGAAGTCACACAGTGCTTTCGAGAAATATTACCGAAACGGACATCAAGACAAATTGCTTTATCAGTGCCAATTAAACGGTTTAAGTGCGGATTTAACGTGTCAGATTTACGAATGGATCATGGGTTTTCCAAAGAATTGGACAAAAATAGAATAGAAGCTATGGGCAATGCTGTAAAGCCGATAATAGCGAGTTACCTATACAAATGCATAAAATTACACTATAATCAAATTATAATCAATCAGTAATATGAATGATATGACTCATACATGGATATTCTTCGAAGAAGGAAAGGAAAGTAAACCACAATTTGAAATTGAAGCGAAACTTTCAAACGTTTATGAATTAGCTTATGAAGCTTATGGACCACAAGTAGAATGTTTAATGTATAAAGTAAAACAGTAGGTTTTTCCCTACATAAAATAAATAACCAAAAACAATATAAAAATGAACGAAGGAATAAAAAAAGCAACAAAACGACCAGTTACCATCGAATATGTAACATGGAATGGAACAAATGCAAAGGAGATTATAGAATTCGTTGGTGCAGGGAAGTTAGACTATTATGCACCATGTGAACAAGGGATGGACAGAGCCTTTGAAAATAATATAGAAATACCTAACAGGGCTTGGAGTATTACCATTCCTACACTAGAAGGCAACATGAAAGCCAAACGTACTGATGTAATTATAAAAGGAGTAAAAGGGGAATGTTATCCTTGTGACTTTAGTGTTTTCATGAAGACATATGATTTAGAAGATTATAATAAGATGAATAATTGGATAAAAATAGAAGAAACAACAGTTATTGATTATGATTTTGAAGTCATAGGCTTTAATCCTGAATGGGTGGACGAAGATTTTAACCCAGATGGCACAAGGATTTGTTTTCAAACTGACGCAGGAGAAAAGGGTTGGTGTTCTTCAAAATGGATAGATTATCAAGACTGTTACTATGCAGATCATAAGTCAGCTCCAACACATGTAATGAGGATTCCTGTAACTCCAAAACTGTATTTATGTTTTTATTGGAAAATTAGGTATATTTGAAATGTTAAGACAAATCTACTAATCGGTAGAAAAAACAAAAAAGTCAAGTATAAATTTATTACTGGGCTTTTTTTTATGTTAATTATTTCCTCTTCATATATTACTTAATTCTTTAAAGAAAATTTGATGTAAATGACAATACAAGCAGCCTTTTGGGTTGTTTTTTTTTGTATAAATGTAAGGAGCAAGATCACGCTACCCCTCCCCTTTCCCCCTTAAATTATTTCTTGAAAAAAACTGTAACATTGTAACAAACATTAAAAAATTGCATTAACCTACTGATTTTATTAGCTTTTACCTGTTACACTTTTCTTTATATTTTTGTAACAAAAAAAAAATGTAACAAAAAAAATGTAACAAAAAATAGAGAGAACTTGCTTGTAACACTTTTTATTTTATAAATTTCAAGGTGTTACAAAAATTAAATTCAAAAAGTTAACACATAAAACACTGGTAAACAATGTTTTAGTAGCTAGAAATAAAAAATGTTACAATGTTACAGTTTTTTTTCCCGTTTTAAAACTTTTAATTTTATACTTGATCTAATTATCTTGCTTTTTTTTGTCCTATTATATTTTCTTCTCTCTCTTTAGTTTTACCAAATGAAAATAATTGTAAAGTATTTTAAAGAAAGTAAAAAAAGAAAATCATTTTTTTGGAGAGAAAGAAAACCAAAAAAAACAGAAAATTATAAGGCTCTTATAAATCATCTAAAGTCTGAAAAAAAAGATTTTAAAATCTTAGAAAATCGAACGGAAAAATTATTCATATTTAACGGTAATAACTATCATATTTACACCTATTTAACATATGATTAATTATATTTAACCATGGGGAAAGCGCTAGTAAAAAACAACCTACCACAACTTGTTAAAATACCTATGAAACCATATTTGGTAAAATATTTAACCCGTTTGCATGGGAGAAAATATCTAGTAGGTAAAAAATCTTGGCTTGGGCTTAGTATTATTGATGCCTTGTCAAAAGACTATCAAAAACCGAGATCCTTAAAAAACCAAAGTTATTACCTGTGTGTGCTTCCTGAACTGATATGTAAAAATCACGGCTATTTTGCTATTGACAAAAAGCTCAAACTTATCGAACAGAAAACAGAAAAGATTTTCAAACAAGCCCTTTATAATTTTGTGGATATACGTCAAGAGGCTTGTCAGCAGCCAAAAGAGGTAAATAGACTAAAATGGGTTGCGGAGTTTCTACGCTATTATAATATAAACGAAGACGATCTTGCTCTAGAAACCGCCTACAGGAATTTAAAAAGACACCTACAAAAAACCAGGAAAAAGACAGTAAAAAAAAATAGGCTATGGGACAAAAAAGTTCCACCCGAAAATTTATAGCGCTCTAGCCCCGTCATTACTGGGGTTTTTAAAGGACAAAAAGCTAAAAAAAACCAAAGTGTCCCATATATGAAAAATTACATACTAAAAAATAACGACAAATTAGGTGGTTTTGCCTCGATAGAAATCATCGATACAAAACTGATTTTACAAACACCGGCCATCCTAACCAATCAAAATATTGGCGAGTTAAAACAGCACCCTTTTTTTAAGCCTATAAAAATTGCTCCAATTGGGGAGACCATTCAAATAAATTGCAAACCAAAACAAACACCTAACGGGCTTGTATACAACGTAAAAGCTCGCTTTGAGGTTTTGGATGACTCCCCCGAAATAGACGATTTTATAGGAGATTATACTTCCAAAAAAGTGATGCTAAAAGCTACCAGATTAAGTGGCGATCATTATTATTTTGGTTCGATGTTAAACCCCTTAAAACTCTCCTATTATATAGAACATTTTAAAACCCTAGAGCGGCTTTCTAAGGTGGTAGTTAATGTATCTGGATCTATCGCTCAAAAACCTGTTATTCAAAAATCTTAAGCCGCTTTTTAAAGCGGTATTTTTTTGTCCTATAAAAAAAAAGTGCTGCGCTTTAGGTTTGTCATGTTTTATAAATTTTTAAATTATGACAAGCAACCTTATGTCTTTGATCTCTGGTAAGTGGCTAGTATCTGACGCCTATTACCAAATGCTGTTACCTTTTCTTTCTAATATTCTGGAGGGGAAAAAACCAGTGGAAAATTCAAAGCCCAATGAGGTTGCTTTTTTTCTTACGGCAAATAGTATAGTAGCAGCCTCGAATTTTGACCAGCAAGAAAATGGTGAGCAGTACGTGGCTCGTTTGGATATAAAAACCCCGATTTTTAAATACGATCAACCGTGCGGGCCTAGAGGCACAAAAACAATTTCGAGCTTCGTAAAATCATTAAAAGCAGATCCTAAATGCACAGGTATCGTTTTAGATATCGATAGTGGAGGCGGTCAGGTATCAGGAACAAGAGAGTTGTATGATGATCTTGTGGGGTTTGATAAGCCCAAAATAGGCTTTACAGATGGCGTTGCTGGTTCCGCGGCTTATTATATTATAAGCGCATGTGATTACATTTTCGCAAACAAACGCGCCGATGCCATAGGCAGCCTCGGTACCATGATGTATACTATTGATACCACGGGCATCTTAGAGAAAAAAGGCGCAAAGGTAATTGACGTTTACGCCACCAAATCCACAGAAAAAAACTTAGCCTATAGAGAGCTGAAAAAAGGAAATGAAGCCCCGATAAAAGCAGTACTAGATCAATTAAATGAGACTTTTCATAAAGATGTATTAGCTACGCGACCTGGTGTAGATCCACTGGTGTTTAAAGGGGGGGATTTTCAAGCAGAAAAAGCCCTAGAACTTGGACTTATAGATCAGATAGGAACCATGGAGGATGCTGTTTTGAAAGTAAAAGAGCTTTCTCAAGAAAAAACTACAAAAAAAATTACCAATAATAAAAATATGAGCAAGACAATTTCAGTGCCTAGCCTGCAAAATGCTTTAGGCTATACCAACCCCTTTGGGTCAAATGATAATGGTGTCTATCTGCAAGAGAGCGAGCTGGTAAAACTAGACGAGTCTTTTGCAGAAAAAGACCAAAAAATCACTCAAGCAACTAAAGAATTAACTGATTTAAAAGCGTCGGTTTCTCAAGTTGCTAAAACCATTGATGCTGCGCTTGATAACGCAGAGATCAAATACGAGAAAACCGCCAGCATTCAAGAAAAAATCACGCTGTTAAACGATCAGCGAAATCTCTTTGCAAGCAAAGCAGCAGAAGGGAAAACTCCGATAGTTCCGAATCAGGAGCAAGAAGAAGAGATAAATGACGCTTTTATGAGCTATGCGCATAATATAGAAGCACAAAAATTTTTAGAAGATTAAATAAACACAAAAAATAGCTATGAGTATTACAGTAAAAGATGTCAAGCCAGAACTTGACGCTTATATACATAAAAACCTCTCGGTGTTGTCCGCTAGGGTATATAATGAACTAAACCAAGTAGATAGTTTAGCTAAAACTATTACGAAAGTAAAAGGAAAATATCCGCAATACCATCAGATAATGGGGCGTGTAGTCCAAGGTTATGAACCTGTATGGAATGCAATGGGTAGTACGAAATATGACCCTAATGTACTAGAAAATTTTAGGCAAAAGGTAAACTACGAAATAAACGTAGATGATGTATATGGAACATGGTTATCAGATTTAAAAGTCGAGGGAAAACTCCCAAAAGATCAACCTATATCTAAAAAAATCATCGATGAACTTTTTGCTAAAGTTTATGATGATATTGCAGATCTATCTGTAACAGGAATCTATGATGAGGCCAAAGCACATGGAAATTTTGGCTACTCCCTTAACGGGCTTAATACTCTAATAAGGCAAATGAAAACTAACACGAAAAAACCGTGTTTTTCAATTCCTCTGGAGGTTATAACAGACGCCAATATGCTCGATCAAATGATAAGGTTTGAGCGTAGTTTACCCGAAAAACAGCGCTCTAAGATTAAAAAAGTTGTAATGAGCGAGAATAATAAAATTCGCTATGGGGATTTGATTGTAGAAAAATACGGCGCACACACTGGCTTTAATAGCCAAAGAATCGAAAAAACAGAAACCTTTAAATACGAAATAATTGGGCTTAAACATCTTGGGGATGATATTATCTATTGTAGTCTTGAGGACAATTTTGTCAAATTAATTGACAAGGAAGATAAACCAAGGATAACAGATACGCAGGTTCAAGATTATGTTTTAAAGATTTTTATGGAGTTTCACTTAGGCTACGGTTTTTGTTGTAATCACGGAGTATATGTTGCGGAATTTGATCCAACTAAGCCTAAAGGGTTGGGTGATCCTGCTAAAAACAAATTGTATTATCCAATGGAAAATTTAAACTAAAAAGCCATGTCTAAAAAAAATATAAAAACGCCACAGGATACTGCGGCAGAGAAAAAAGAGGAAAAATTCGCGGCGCTTGTAAAAGAGCATGAAAGCTTAAAAAAGGTAAGCGAGGGGAAAATTGCTGATTTACAAGGAGAAATTGCAGAGCTTGAAAAAAAATATAAGAGCTTAAAAACGCAAAGCGAGGGGAAAATTGCTACCCTAGAGAAAGAAAAAGAAACCTTAGAAAAAAGCATCCAAAAGGCAGCACCTAAAAAGGTGTTGTCCATGGATGAGTATTTAAAGACGCGTGAAACTATCAATATTGATGGTATTACCTATGGATTTATCTATGGGACTCCCGAAAATCTTACAATTGACGGTGCCGCCTTTGCTACCAAAGATCTTATAAAAGACAAGACGGCCATGAAAGATCTAGTTTATGGAGGAGCCATATTTATAGAAATAGTAAACAGTAATTAAGCATGGATATTAGAATAGAACATATCGGTGGTACCGATATAGAGCCAACGGGAGGGCTTAGTCATTGGGATATATTAGTGGCTTTTATGGAGGATATTGATACACTTGTGGAATTAAAAAAACTAGGTGGTGACGATCCAACACAGGTGGCTCAGTCTGTAGAAGAGCTATCGACTATTAACGGAACGCATACTTTTAAGCAAGGAAAAGGTTTTACACGTTTTAAAGCCCTTCAGGATAAAAACGGCATTGAAAGCTCCTTGCTTGGAGAGCAGCTTCAAGTTTTTGAAAATAAGCTAACTGTAGTGGTGCAGGGATCGGATGCAGCTATCCTTGGTGCACTTCGTATGTATAAAGGGAAGCGACCTTTGTTAGTGCTTGCCCGTGAGGCAGGATCTGGAAGATATAGACAACTCGGCCATGCTAGGTATGCCGCATATTTGTCTGAAGCCTCACCAAAACTCGCTCCTGAAATGGAGGGAGAAAACAATGTGACCTTTGTTTTTTCTGATAAAAGCTTATGTGCGGCACCTATTTACACAGGAGATATAACCTATATGCCCTCACCGACCCCACCAGGGCCGTAGAGTTAAGAAATAGTTTTTAATTTTTTATATTTTAAAGAAACACCGCCTACACAAAAACAAAAGGGCGGTGTTTTAAAAATTTGCTTATGGATATAGATTTATGGCTAAAACAAGAGTCTCCAGACTATAAAACAGGCTTAGACCTATATAGCAAACTGCCTAAGCACAACAAATATTTTTTGCAGGCAATGCAAAAAAAGCACAGCCCACAAAACCTTGTTAAGCTGCGTTATGAGCTTAAAAAGCTCAAAAAAACTTCCCCTATTATCTCCCCAAAAAACACCGATGTAAACAAGTCAATTTCTATAGAATACACCCCAGAGAAAAGACAGTATAAAAAAGTAATGATAAGCCAGTTGCCTGTTAGTCTGCACCCTCTTTTTATTGAGCAAAAAGCCAATTTTGCCCGTGCGTGTAGTCTTAAAATACAGCTAAATAGCCTTGAAAACCATGAAATTGAGCAAAAAGCCCTATCGATTATACTTGAGATAGACGCGCTTTTTGAGAAGATTGATAGTGCATGGTCGATCATCGACCACTATTTAGAGCACAGGGAAGTATTGCATATTAAAATACAAGACTTTTCTGCGCTTTCCCCTGTTGAGCTGCTAAACAAACAAGGCTCTTTGCGCTCATCAATTACCAGACAAAAAAAACGCTATGTGGCTCTTGTTCAAAAAAGAGAAACCACCCTTTTAAAAAGCGAGAAAATTCCCCTTGATAGAAAAATTGCCAAATCCAAGCAAAAATTAGTACAGCTTGAGAGTGAGACACAAAAAATAAAAGAAATCATTAAAAAATAACGTATGAACGCACCGTTAGAATGGACTACGCAAAAAAGAAAGGTAGCAGATCTAGTAGCCTACCAGTACAACCCTCGAAGCCTGTCGGAAGAAAAAAAACAAAAGCTCATTGAAAGTATTGATAAGTTTAACCTTGTCGAGATTCCTGTAATAAACAGTGATAACACATTAATTGCTGGTCATCAGCGTATTATGGTGCTTTCTTTAAAGGGCCGAGATAAGGAGTTAATAGACGTTCGTGTGCCTAACAGGGCCCTTACCAAAGAGGAGCTAAAAGAATATAATTTACGCTCAAATATTTCTCTAGGAGACTGGGTAGACAATATACTTGAGTCGCATTTTGCCGATATAGATCTAGGGGCTATTGGTCTTGAGATCGACAATGATCTTGAGGAATTGTTGGAAGATCAAAAACAAGATGACGCCTTTAAAAAAGAGTTTGAGGCTATTCCTGATACTCCAAAATTCCCAATTGTACCCAAGTACAACGAGAAGTATTCAGCCGTTATAATAGTGGCTAAAAACCTAACAGACCTCACCTTTTTACAAACGGTGTTGGAGCTGGAAAAAAACCAATGTTATAAAACTGAAAAAGTAGGGCAAACCTTTGTTTTGTCTTCAGATAAATTCCAAAAGCTATGGGAGAAGAAATAAAAATAGTCGTACCCTCGCATCTTCGCTATGACAGGGTAAAAACCACTAAGGCTATGGCAAACTGCATACTTTGTGTACCTCAGAGCCAGTATGAGCTATATAGAGAATACAATAAAAATGTCGAGGTGGTAGCCCATCCCGATAGTATTGTTGGGCTAACGCCAAAAAGACAATGGATTTATGAGCATTTTGGTGATGTTTTTATGATAGATGATGATATGGTAGGGATGACAAGAAATTATAGCGAAAAGGGTGTGAAGGGCCGCGTATCAAAAAAATTAGCCTATGATCTTGTGCAGCACGCCGCTGGAGTAGCAAAAGAGATAGGAGTTTATCTTTTTGGCTTTTCCAAATCTCCAATGCCTACTTCTTATAATCCTATGCAACCCATTAAGTTAACGGGGAGTGTTATGGGAGGAGCTTTTGGCATGTTAAAAGGCTCGAAGCTGCACTTTAAAACAGATTTAGTACTAACCGAGGATTATTGGGTCTCAGGACTCAATGCCCACTACCACCGCATGTGCTATTTGGATGAGCGTTTTGCCTTTAAGTTTTCCAATACCTTTGCCAATAAAGGTGGTTGTGCCGCCTATAGAACGCAAAGCAAAGAACTGCAAGACACCTTAAAGCTAAAAAAATACTTCGGAAACGCCATAACATTAAAGCAGGACACGCACCTATCAAAGGTAAAAATAAAAGGGGCTCGCACCCTAAAAATACCCTTCTAAGATGGTCTATGACCACGCGATTTGCCTATAAATTATAAGTATGGAAACTAATAGTTTATAGGCTTTCTCTTATCTAAAACATTGGGTACGTTCGTACTATAATAATCATTTAATAATCAAAAAGTTAAAACATGAATATACCAGATTTTACTAATTTTAAAGAGAATTATATCGATAAACCACAACACAAATACTTTTTAGATATTCCTGAGTATTTGGAATCACTATTTTCGCATCCAAAGGGGGCTTATCTTCTTCTAAGCTATTTTTATAGAAAAAAAAGAAAGTTTGTTACAGAGTATTATGCTGTTTTTTTAAATGATCTAGATCAGCCACTAGAAATAGCTCTTTTGGCAAAGGGAGCATTTAAAAAAGTAGATTTTGATGATGAACTTCTTGTGAATTTAGCCCAAGAAATATCAGCAACAAAAATAATACTAAGCAGATCTTCCCACCCCAAAATTGATGATTTTGGGATAAGTGAAAAAGTAAAATGGCATAAATTCAATTTAAATCTACATAATATTGAATTAACAGACTTTTGGATTTTTTCAAATGAACCTTTCTTTTCCTTATTAAAGGAAAGACCATAATAACTTATGGTTAAGGAATTGCCTATAAATTTTAAGTATGGAAACTAAAAGTTTATAGGCTTTTTCTTTCCAAAAAACAAGGGTACGTTCGTATCATAATAATCAAAACTTTTTATAAATGATAATACCACCAACTAAAAACGGTTACAACTACTTAGAAGTTGTTTCCACCATACAAAAAGCCATCCGAAGAGGAGAAGAAAAAACCGCGCTTTTCTTCTGTGTAGAAGTAGTAGAAAGTGGAAAAGACGAAGCACTTTGGAGGCGTTTAAAGGTTATAACAAGTGAGGATGTAGGGCTTGCCTCCTTATCAGCTCCAGTAGTTATAGAAAGCCTGCATAACGCCTATAAAGAGGCTAAAAAGCAGAAAAAACCAAGCCATCCAGAGCGGCTTATGATTACCCACGCGGTGCTTTTTTTATGCAGATGTAAAAAATCTCGTTTGGTAGATTGGGCAACCTGCGCAATTTTCCCAAACCACCCAGAAAAACTGTTACCTATTCCCGACTATGCCTATGATATGCACACAAGGAAAGGGAAAAGTCTTGGCAGGGATATAGAGCACTTTGCAAGGGAGGGAGCGCAGCTTAAAAACCATAAAAAACAGCCCCTTGAAGATCATTATAAAACCTTAGCAGTTACACTATTAAAAAAACTTAAAAAATAAGTTTTTAGGTTTTCGTATCCAAAATATCTTGGGTACGTTTGTAACATAATAATCAATTAATAATCAAAAAGTTATGGCTAAATTCACTCAAATTCAAGAAGTGCTTACAAAGCAAATCGCAGATGAAAATTGTAATTATATATTAGTTAGAAATGGCAATTTTATAGTGACTGACAAAAAAATGTTGGTCATACAACCGCTAAACCTTTTTAATATCCCTGAGGAGCAAATACAAATTGCTGAAGGAAAATGTTTTTCTAAAGAGTCCTTCAGGGAAATTCAAAAAGCAGAAAAAATAGAATTTAAAAATGAGGGAGTATACTGTGAAGCAAAAAAGGGAAGCGTAAAAAAAATGATCTATTATAATAACTATAACAATAATGATTTTGACTGGCAAACCCTATTAAAATTTGCACAAACCATAGAACCTTGCGATGGAAACGGGATCACCCCCTTACAGTTTTCAAAACTCTCTAAATCGCTCTTAAAAGATGCGGAAAACCTATTTGAAATATACAGGATAAACAACACCAACTTAAAAGCTGTTATTGCGCCAAATTACAAAGGGCAAATAGCGCTAATCGCCATCTAAAAAAAGAAAAGGGCCCTCAAAAAGTTAATTTTAAAAATGGGCCCTTTATAATAATAATCAACCAAATATAATTATAAAAAGTTAATTACCATGGAAAACCAATTTATATTATCAATCGGAGAAAAAGTAAACCAAAACACAAACATCGAAAGCTATCATTTTTCGGATTTATTTACCGTAAAATACAAAACCAATGAAAATACAGTAATTGATAATTATGGTATTTTAAAGGAGTTTTCTAACGAAAAAAACCAGCTTATTGAGTATACCCAACACCTCATAAAAAAAGACGCACTTATTGTTTTTAAATATTTCCAAAAGCTCCTATTTAAGCTTAAAACTCCTGAGGATTTTAATGTACTTCAAAAGGAGGTGGAAAGCATTAAAAAGCATTTGGAAAAAAAACACAGTTATATTTTAGAAGAAAAAATAGAAGAGTTTTACTTTAAGTACTTCCTATTAAAAAACAAATAAAAAATTGATATAAACACCTCTTTTGCAAGGGGTGTTTGTATATTTACCCTGCCCTTAAAATAAAACCATGATTGATTCAAAAAAAGAAATTAGCCTATTTGTAAAAAATAATTTCCAACCTCAGAGCAGTAAGGCGGCGGAGTATTTATATACTAGCGAAGAATTTTTAAACCTTTTATTTAACACATTTCCTCAAAACTGCATAGACTCATACGAACTTTATGAAATACTATGCGGCCTTGGCTACTCTCCTCAAAAAATAAAGGATAAGGACAAACTAAAAATTGTCTGGGCTTTTTCCACGAAATAAAGCCAGTATAACCCAGTATAAAACTGTCCTAGTATATATAAAACACCTAGCTCATTTTTGTAAAAAAACAATGAGCTATGGCAAAAAAAAACCTTGTGGTATCCACAGGAGATACCACCTATGATAAGATATGGGCTTATTATCTGGCCCCCGAAAAACACAGGCTTACCCCTTTCCAACAAAAAGTAAAAGATCGTTGGGTTACCCTCAATAACTTTCGATTAAACTTCCATTCCAGAATGCAGGCGATAAATGCTTATTTAGAGCATATGGAAAAGGCAGGCACGCCCATATCTCGTGCCCAAGGCTATCGCGATATGAAAAATGTGGAGCGGCTCTTTGGAGCGCTTAACAACACTAATAGGAACTATGAGCGCTATGTATTGGCAGAATATGCACATAAGGCGCTGTTATTGGCCCTTAAACAAAAAAATCCTATTGCTATGACTCAAGCACTATCTAAACTTGAAAAATACCAAGATTTAGACAAAGAAACCATCGAACAATTTAACCCAGAGAAATTAGAAAACAAGCCTGATCTATTTGAAATTTCTCCAGAGATGAAACAGGTTGTTTTAAAACACTTATCCAGCGGTGTGGTAGATTTTAATAACCTCGATGTTCAGGATATAGAGTACAAAGAAATTGAAGAAGAAGATGAAGAAGACTATTAAACCAAGAAAAATAAGGCTTAACGCTGCCCAGTGGTTAGCGTTTTTGGCAGTTACCCTACTAAAAAAAACCAAAGTATATCTCGAATGGGGTCGAGGCACGGGAAAGTCTTTTATGTTGGCTTTTTTTATGAAAAAGATGGTCAAGCAAATGCCTCGTGCTTCCTTTGCCTTAGTTGGTTCTACCTACCAACAGATATTGTCTAGAACTCTGCCCTCTACAAAAAAGGGTTTAAGAAAATTAGGCTTGTATGAAAATGTGGATTATGTGGTAGGGAAAAACGGAGCAAAATTTGGCTTTGCCGAGCCCATACAAGGTCCTAATAGGTGGGATAATGTGATTCATTTTTCCAATGGCTGTCTTTTTCTTTTGGTATCGCTTGACAATAAAGATTCAGGGCGTGGGTCAAATGTTTGTGGAGTTTTAGGAGATGAAGCCGCGCTTTTTGATCCCGAACGATTATTTAACAATGTAAAGACTACCAACAGAGCAAAATCGGCACGTTTTGCTAAAGCGACCCTTTTAGGGGCTGAGATCTATGCTTCTTCTACGCCTCTTACAAAAAAAGGGCAATGGTTTACCGATATGGAACAAAAGATATTGAAAAAGCAGATCTCAAGACCAGAAAATTATATCTTTCTAAAAGCATCCGCAATGGTAAACAAGCAAAACATACGCCCAGAATGGCTTGATGAGATGCGAGACGAAACCCCTTCAGAACTTGTTTATAACGCTGAGATCCTAAACATACGTCCTAAGGAAATACTAAACGGGTTTTACCCACAATTTGATAAAAAACACCTGTATACTAATTACAATAATGATTATTTAATGGTCCTGACAGCCAACTATACTAAAAAGGACCTGAACTGCCAACAAGACGCTGATATGGTAAAAGACAAGCCTCTTATACTCTCGATTGACTGGGGTATATTTCTATCGCTTGTCGTATCTCAAAAATTACCAGACAGACATCGTACTTTAAACTCCTTTTGGTGTGAGCAGCCTAAGATTATAAACGATCTGATCGAGGAGTTTTGTGATTATTACGCACCTAGAAAAAACAGGCGTATCGATCTGTATTACGGACACGATGGGAACAAGCGCTTGCACAATTCTACCGATACCTACGGCGACCAGGTGGTTCGTATGCTAAAAGAGCGCGGTTGGCGTGTTATTGATAGATCTAAAGGAAAGCCAGCAGCGCCTCATAACGCTAAATACCTGCTTATAAACCTAATGTTTAAAGGCTACGGCAACTTTCCTTCTCTTGAGATCAACGAGCCAAATAACCCCGACCTTATTACCTCGATAGAGCGCGCCGAGGCAACCGACGGCAAAAATGGAATTCAAAAACTCAAGAAAGATGAGAAAAACAGCAGCCTGAAACAGCAGCACACCACACATCTGTCTGATGCCTTTGATATACCCCTGTGGGAGCTATACAAACACCTGTTGAAAGCTCATAAGAAGGACACATGGGACATTTTCGAGATAAATAAATAACCCTCATTTTTTTTACGTCTGCCACCCCAATGGCAGGCGTTTTTTCATATATCACTACAAAAAAGAAAATGACAATTGTCAAAACTTTAAGGGTCGTGGCGTGGGTCGTGCTGAGTTTTTGAGAATATAAGCCCCCTTTTTATAGGTTAAGAGTCTGATTGTTAGTTTTTTAAGTTTTTTATTTTGAGAAAACACCCCTAAAAAGCGGTGTATTTTATCAGATTTGACCCAGAAAAAACGACAATTCCCTTTTTTCCACTTGATTTTTCCCTCTTTTTTACCACTGATCTCATTTTACGGCTTATTTCCCTCCTTTTTCAAGTGGTATTTTTTTGTCCTATGAAAATTTTTGCCCGTAAAATAGCTTTGCTTTTATGATTACACTAAAAGAGGTTTTAGCACAAATGAGGCTTTTAGATAATGGAGGCAAGCCACTGGCTTTTGATATAAGTGTATATACACTAAATCGTAACTCTAAAACTGGCGGAAGACTGATACATTATAAAAATGCACGGCTATTACAGGCAGAGAAAAAAGAGAAAAAAACAAATTATATGACACAAGAAAATTTAGAGCACTACGTGCAAACAGAAAATAAGGCACGTAAAAACCCTCACCATTTTAAAAATGCTACTAGAAATATCGAACTTGAAACGGGGGAGATTAAAAAAATTCATATCCGATTTATAGATACGTTCAATCAAAAAAAAGTTGTTTACTAATGGATAATTATAATCATCTGGCGGGGGTTGTTGGTGGTGGGTCTGCGGTTTTAATGTTTACCGATAAAAAAGGAAAACCCACCCCAACAAAAACAAGTGTTGCAGTTCATACCGAAGATAAAAAAGGTGAGATTGCGGCATGGGGAGGGGACAATAATTTTCCGCAAAAACTTCTCAAAGAGGTACGTAAAAATGGGGCAGCAACTTCGGGATTGCAGCTAATTAGTGATTTTCATTATGGCGGTGGTTTTGTACTTTTTCAAGAGCAATTTCCGCCCGATAAAAACGGCAATAAAAAAAGGGAACTATTACAGCGATCACCCTCGGAATTTCCAGAGATCAAGGAGTTTTTTAGGTATAATAATCTAAAGCGTTTTTTTAGGGAAACTATCAGCGACTTGGAATACTTCGGAATCGCTTTTCCTGAGTATATACTGTCCAATGATGGCAATAAGATTATAGAGCTGCATCGACAAAAAACAGCCCATTGTCGTTTTGAGCTTGCTAATGAAAAGACAGGTTTTATAAAAAATGTGTGGATCTCTTCCAAATGGGGAGATAGTGTCGATTTAAAATCAAAATTCGCGCAAAGTGTACCGCTTATAGATAGCTACTGGCCCGCTGAAAAGGTAAGGGAGCACTGTAAAAAACATGGTATAAGAAAGTTTATTCGCCCCGTGTTTTATACCATGTTAGACGAATCCTATTATCCAGTGGCATCTTGGCATACCGCCTATTATTCGAAATGGATACAGGTAGCAAATTCAATTCCTGAGTTTAAAAAAGCACTTTTTGAAAATCAAGTCAATATCAAATACCACATTGAAATTGATGAGGAGTATTTTATTAAGAAATACCAAAATGAAAAAAAGAGTTGGGAGGAATATTCACTTAAGGATAAGAACAACATACGCAAAGAGCTTGTAAAGTTTGTAGATGAATCTTTAAGAGGTAGTAAAAATGCAGGGAAGTCCATTTGGACAATGATATACAAAGATGACAACGGGGAGCATTTTTCAGGGATTAAAATCACACCGATAGATGACAAGCTAAAGGACGGCTCATTCTTGCCTGATGCCTCGGCGGCAAACTCCGAAATACTTTTTTCTATTTCTGTAGATCCCACTTTAATAGGTGCGGGTATTCCCGGTGGTCTAGGTGCTGGTAGCGGAAGTGATAAGCGAGAGGCAGCGACCATCCTAACGGCAAGGTGCAAGCCTAGACGCGAGACCACCCTCGAAACTTTTGAATTTACACAGCATTATAACGGGTGGGATGATAGCCTTATTGGTGGTTTTGAAGACACGCAGCTTACTACACTCGATAAAAATCCAACAGGAAGCCAAAAAGCAGTAAACATATGATACTAACAAATAATATAACGCAGGTTCGTGAGGTGGTAAACGTAGAGCATAGTTTTAGTCTAGATAGGCTACGGCCACACCTTAAAACCGCCAACCGACAACATCTTATAAAGGTGATTTCCAAAGCTCAGGTACAGGCTTTTGTAGGGTATAAAAAAGATAACCCAACAATTTTAGAAGCTATCGAACTCGCACGTGAGGTAGAGATTAACATGGCTATGTACTGGTATCTACAAGTGGGCTTTATGCAAATATCGGCAGGTGGTATATCCGTGGTAACACCAAAAGGGCAAGAAGCGGCAGCAAGTAAAGATATACGCGACTCGTTAAGGCTTTATAAACGAAATGGGTCGATGGCTCTGGATGATCTATTAAGTTTAATGGAAAGCACCCCCGGACTTTTTCCACAGTGGGTAGGATCTCCACAATATCAAAAGTATAAGGGACTGCTTGTTAGTTCTGTCAAGAGCTTTGAGGAGCATTATAAAATTGGTAGCTCACGCCAGACCTTTGATGCTCTTGCCCCTGAGCTTCATACGGTGGAATACGAGCGGCTTATACCTGCCCTTGGAAAGGACTTGCTTGCGGATCTAAAAAGTAAAGAATCTCCCTCAGGTATTTTTTATGAGGTAAAGAGCCTTGTAAGTAAAGCAGCAGTTCTTTTTTGCGTTTCTAAAACTCTTGGTAGCGGTCTTTTTTACCATGATATAAGTGGTATACGCTTGCGGTTTGACCTCTTGGAATATGAAAAGAAAAACTTGCCTAGCACCTCAAATCATGTGCTAAAAGAAAAAGAGCAACGAGAAAAAGAAGCGCAGGAGTTTTTAAAACAAGCCCTGAGATTTATTAAAAATAATAATGGGGAGTTCCCCAGTTATACGCCGCCTAAAACCAATAGCGGCCACGGCTTTATTAAAGGCAAATCTATAGTAGCAATTTAAAAACCAAAACCATGGCAATATTTTATGCAAATCTATTTTTACAGACACAAATATCTGCATCCCTATCAGTGTATGAGGATGGTGTGTATCAATATGGTGTTTACCAATAAATAAAACAAAAAATGAAGCTAATAAAAAGAATACCTAAAAACCGCCCATTAAGTACTCAGGAACACGATTATAACCTGAGTCTGATAGAAGATGAATTTAAAAAAAATGCAGGTGTAAAATCTACGATCTATACGGTAATTGGTACAGGGCCAATAACGGTGGATCTTAATATGGGCAAAAACACCAAGTTTGTTGCAATATCAGGAGTAAAAAATCTGCTCCCGCGCTATAAATACTACGTCTCTTTTGAGCTAGAGGCGAGCGATCATAGCGACGGATTAAATAAGGTGATTAGCATTAAAAATGTAAAGATTACCCCATATGGAAGCCCAAGAACTGATTTTATATTCTCTAAAGTGGGTATCAAGGGAAAAATCCAAATGGTTACGCCCTCCCCTGATATTCCTAATCTAATTGATTTGGATTATAAAAATCAGGAAAGCCTCTCCTTTTTTACCCTGCCTATAGCGCAGTTTAAAAGCGCGGGAAGGCTCGCGTTAAAGGATTTAAAAATTTATGATTTGCAGCGCCCAGAGCTTGTTTTTGACTGGGAGCATACAACCCACGGGAGACCGTGGCGAAATGGAAAGATTTACGAGTCTAGTATGTTTGATCGGGTTGATATAAATGGATTAGAAAAAATAAACCCGCTTACCATCTCTAATGCGCTTGTCTATAATACTGATAAAAACACCTATCAATATACGACCTTCTTGGACAAAGGGGAGTCGCAAAGATTAATTATAAAAACACTATAGCTATGATAGAATTATTTAAAAACAATATAGACGCTATCCTGCCCTACCTTCTTGGCACAGGTGGCTTTTTCTCTTTGTGGTTTCAGCGAAGAAAACAAAAAGGGGATGCCCTTGCTCAGATGCAAGAGAGCTACGCCGTATTTGTAAGGCACTCAGAGCAGAAATTTAAAGATTTTGAAAGAGAAATTTTAGAGCTGCAACAAGAAATGCAGCGCGTAAAGGAAAAGTGGCGCGAGAAATACCAAGCGTTAAAACAAGAATTTGAAACCTATAAAAAAAAACACCCATGAAAATGTTACGATATTTTAAGCTATCGGAATTCGATAGTCCCGATGAGAAAGGCTCTGGAGCTTTAATGCAAAGCACTACTTTGGAGCTTCTAGAAAAAACAAGGCAAAAAGCAGGCGTTCCCTTTGTAATTACATCAGGATATCGAAGCCCAGCACACAATAGAAAAGTAGGCGGTGTTAGCTCCTCTAGTCATCTTAGCGGCCATGCCGTGGACATACGCTGCGCTCGGTCTTCGGACCGCTTTAAAATTATAGCCGCTGCCCTTGCCGCTGGCTTCAATAGAATTGGGGTCTCAGGCAGATTTCTGCATCTTGACAACGACCCAAAAAAACCTAAAAACGTAATATGGACTTATTAAAATATATAGTGGTATTTATGCTGCTAACCAGTTGTTATACCACTCGAAAACACACAGAACACCTAGCTATAAAGCACAAGGCTAGACTAGAGAAAGTAAGCCGTGATAGCATTGCTACCACGCTTGTAAATCGCTCTATAAACGATCGTTTTACCCTTTCATTAAAGACCAATGATAAAAAGGTGGATAGCATTATAAGGAAAAAACTAGCAGGTTTTGTAGGGGAGAAAACCAGCGGGAAAAACTCCTATAAAGCGAGTTTTGATGCAAAAAAATTAGCCTTGGATATTGCTGCTAAAATCGGGCAGACTAGGGAAAAAACAACGACGGTAAAAACTAAAGACAGTAGTAGAACCAACACCGAACATGCCGTTATAAAAACCGCAAAGACTGTTATTCGGCGTATCCCTTGGTGGTTTTATCTTTTGTTTGGAGTTTGGTTTTTTCCCACCATTAGCGAGAAGTTAAGTTTTTACACTCAGGCAATTCAAAAATTTCTTGTCTATATAAAAAATAAAAAAAATGATAATAACCACCCCCACAACGTGGAATGAGCTAAGTAATAGACAGCTTAAAAAAACTGCTCGATTACTCTTTAGTGGAAAATCGGGCGGTGTTTTTGACCTGTGCTTATTTAAAATACTAGTAGATCTGCGCTGGTATCGTTTTGGGCTTAAAAAAAAGGTCAAAACCGTTTTAAAAAATATCTTGGTGACTGATTTAAAACAGTTTTACCCTCAGTTTTATAGTCCTACCCCTAGCCTTACTAAATTCATACCTAAAGTTCGTGTAGGACTTACCTATTATTATAGTCCTCGCGATCGGCTTAGTAATATTTCGATAGAGGAATTTGCCGCGGCAGATGATTTTTTTAAAGGAGCCATGCTTTACTATGAAAAAGAACCTAAAAAAGCCTATGAGTATATGCTGCTGCTTATGGCAGTATTATATACCGATACTAAAAACCCAGTGCGGCCATCTCTTAAAAGAGCCTCCCTTGAGGCAAAAGCAGAAAAACTAAAAAGACTTGATACGAGCTATGTACAGGCGTGTTTTTTGAGCTTTATGGGCTGTAAAGCTCACATGACAAGCCTAGAGGTTTACGCGTCTATTTTTCCAAAAACTAAGAGCAAGGCAAAAGGGGGAAGTATTTATGATTTAATACTCTCACTGGCAGGAAAAATATTTGGAGACTATCAAAACACATGTAATACGTCTATGTACACGTTTTTAGACTACTATAGCAAAGAAATCAAAAACCAAAAAAAGAAATGAAAAAACAAATCACGCACGATGATATTATTGCACTTATAGAAGAACTAGCCCAACAACACAAGGAGGTAAAGAGCTTTTACCGCTGGGATTTTGAAGAGTTTGACATGCCTGTAAGACCAAACACAAACTTTCCGCTACTAACCTATGAAAGTCCAACATTAGAGCTTTCCAATACCGAGAGCAACCCCTTTGTTACACATCAATGTGCTTTTAATATTCTGGGCTTGGATGGGATAGATACCCACGATCCATACAACACAGAAAATCAAAACAAAGTACTGCAAAGTAGTCAGCTTATAGCCCTTGAAATAGCGCGTAAATTAATAGAAAGGGACGGGATTGCTTTTTCTTATGACAGTACGCCAAACAAGTGGTATTCTGCTCTTGATATCCTCACCTTTGAGTTTGTAAAAATAGGGCCCGTGACAAGTGATTACCTCTATGGCTATCGCTGCGAATTTTCTTTTAAGTCAAAATTTACTACCAAACCAAATCCCGAAAAATGGAAGTAACCGAAAGAGAAAATCAGGTATTTTTTTGTCCTATTAATTTTTCTCCCGGTGTTTTTTCTTTACGCTTATGAAACAAGAAAAACAGACCTTAGAAGAGATCCGCAAGCAAGAGCGAAAAATGGGAAATCGCATCGTTTTTCTTATTCGTAAAAAATTGCGCACAGAAATTGCCAGTTCGTTTAAGGGGGGGGCAAAGAGTTTAAATGATCTTCGCTTTAAAAAGAAGCTCGGGCGGGTGCGTCTTTTTGGAATCACCCTTACAATGCAAAAACACGGCTTTGTTCATAATTATGGGGTGGATGACAAAAGAACAGCACACCTTAGAGAGCGAACAAAGCCAAGGAATCATGTATATACAGTAAAAGAACATGGATACATACTTAAAAAAACACCTTTTTTAGACAGAGCAGTAGACAAAAGCGGGGCTTTTGAATACTTTGTAGAGGCGGTCGGAAAGAGTCGTATGGCTCAAATGACAGTGGTGTTAGGAAATAGGAAAATAAAAGGGTAGAAAAATGGCAGCAACAACGAAAAAAGGAGTTTGGCAAGTTGAGATTCAAATAAATGGTAAGACCATAAAAAACAACCTTACAGAGCTTAAAAAAGAGGCTGGAAAGTTACGCCGTGAGTTAAAAGGGATGAATCCAGCCATGGAAGGATTCGAGGAAAAATCCAAAGCCTTTAACAAGGCGCGTAATGCGATGGAGCGGCTTCGAAAAAAAATATACGGTACCAACAAAGGTCTGGATAAAACCAACTCAATATTAGACAGATTAAACAATCGATTTTCTAATTTTACCAAGCTCATTGCGGGCTATTTTGCTTTTGATGTGATACGTCAATGGATCGGCCAAGTAGCCAGATCTGTTCAACAGCTTTTCAAATTGCAAAGCACCCTTAAAAAACTAACGGGATTACAAGGGGTAGCCCTTAAAAAGGCGACGGTTACCACCAGAGCCCTAGCAACAACTTTTCAAAAGGATATAGGAAAAATGAGCGAAGCGGCACGTAATTTTTCCAAGCAAATGAATATTTCCTTTGCTAAGTCCTTAGAGCTAATAAAGCAAGGTTTTTTAGACGGCGCGGATGCTAACGAAGATTTTTTGAATAAAGTAAGGGAATACCCCACGCTTTTAAAAGAAGTAGGACTATCAGCAGATGAGTCCATTGCGCTGATGACTCAAGAGGTAAAGCAAGGTATTTATTCCGATAAGGGAATAGATGCCATAAAAGAAGCGAATTTGCGACTTCGTGAGATGCCAAAAACTACTAAAGAAGCCCTTTTTGCCTTGGGTATGTCTTCCGAGGCAATCCAAAAAGAGATAAAAAGCGGAAGCGCGACCACTTTTGAGATCATCCAGCGTATATCTAAGCAAATGGCGTCACTACCAGCTCAAAGCAGTGTAGTAGGACAGGCAATTGCGGATGTTTTTGGAGGCCCTGGAGAGGATGCAGGTTTTAAATACCTCTCCACACTTCATAAGATAGACCTATCTATGACGAGGCTCACACACAAAACAGACGACTATACCAAGGCAAAGGAGCTGGAGATAACTGCCAATGAAAAGCTTAACAGCGTTTTTTTACGCCTGACCTCTACAGGTAGTGCCCTTCAGATGGTTTATAGCTCTTTAAAACTAGGGCTTGCCTCAATCTTAGAAACCCTAGCAGGGATGGAGGATAAAACTCTAGAGGCACAAGCGGCTTTTGATAAGCAGGCGGATTCGGTGATTTCACTAGATAAAAATCTAGTGCCACTTATCGGGGAATATCAGCGGCTAACCTCAAAATCAAAACTCAGCAAACAAGAGCAAAACAGACTACAGGCTGTTATTAGAAAAATAGGAGATATCGTGCCCACTGCCGTTACTGCTTTTGACCAGTACGGCAAGGCACTGGATATATCAACGGAAAAAGCAGAAGAGTTTATAACGCGTCAAAAAACCCTTTTGCGTTATAAAAACTCGGAGGTTATCAAAGAGCAAACCCAACGCCTATCGGAGCTAAACTCAGAGCTAGAGAAAAACAACCGAGCGTTAAACAACAGGAATAAAGACGGGGATATTGTAAAGGTTTCCCACACCTTTACAAAAACAGATCGTATTATAGTCAACGAACATAAACTCAGTGGTGAAGAAATTGCCAAGATTCAAGCCCGACAAGCCGAGATACAAAACTTATTAAAAGAGCATCAAACCATCTTAGATGCTCATAATGGTGACTATTTACAAAAGGTAATAGACAAGCAAAAAGCTCAGACGGAAAATCAGCAAGAACAAAATATAACACGCCAGCAGCTAGAGCAAACAGCAGCGCGTTATCGTATTAAAAATATAAAAGACTTGACAGATACAGAGCTTCGTGTTGAGATTGATTCGGCTATTTCCCGTGCTGCTGCACAAAAGGAAGCAAACGAGAATCGCCAGAGTGAGCGAGAGAAAGAAAAAAGAAAAATAATAGCCTCAAAAAAGAAACTTGCCGCCTTTTTAAAAGAGTGGAAAGAAGAAGAAAATTTACAAAAGGAGCTGGAAAAGCTCGAAGAGCATGAACGCGCCGAGGCGGAAGAAATTGCCCGTATAGAATTGAAGTTTGAAAAAATGGAAGAACAAGCCCAGCTTACCAGAGAAAAAGAGGTAGAACTCTCTGAAGAAGAACGTCTTTTAAAAACCCAGCTCGAACAGGCAAAGCAAACCGAGATCGACAATGTTAGAAATACCCACGAGCAAAAACGCCTAAAAGCTCTTAAAAAACAGCAAAAAAAAATAGAGAAATTAACCGCAGATCATAACAAACGCCTTGCTAAATCGGAAATGGACTTGCAGCTGGCCAGAAAAAGAGCGCGCGACTTTGGTATTGCTACCTTGCGAAGTTTTTTTGGAGAAAAAACAGGAATTTACAAAGCACTTTTTGTGCTAGAAAAGTCCTTGGCCATAAATGATGTGATAAACAATGCGTCTAAATCTGTGGCGCAGATAAAAGCCAATTTAGCAATTGCCAATACCAAAGCCTTAGCAGCTAGTCCTCTTACAGGAGGAATGCCCTACACATTACAAAACACATTGGCGGCAGCAAAAAGTATAACTTCCACTAAAATAACGGCTGGAGTGGAAATTGCAAAAATTGCGGCGACAACGATTCAAGGGGTTAAAGGATTTGAAGACGGACTGTATCCCGTGACACGGGATGATGGTAAGAGATTTAAAGCCCGTTTGGGAGGACCCACGGCCACACAAATTGTAGGCACTCCAACGCTGATGGAAAATTACCTGGTTGGGGAGCGATCCCGTCCTGAGATGATAATTGACGATCGTACCTTTTCAAAGCTCGATCCGCGTATTATACAATACATCTTAGATGTGCATAAAGGAGATACCGCCAAATATCAAGGCTACGAGGAAGGGAAGTATCAAAATGAGCCTATCCAAAACGAGGAAGATACCGCAGAAGACTCCAGCGAAAACACGCAAGATCTTCCCGGGAGTTTGTTAATAGAACTCAGAAAGCTAAATAGCCATTTAGATTCAGGACTTTTGGTGGGAGCAGTGATCGGCGACGATCAAATAGAGGAAATAAAGCAGCGTAGTGAGCTGCTGGAGAAAACTAGAGAAAACGCAAAAATTAAATAAATGGCTGTAATAGAAAAAACATTTGATTTTACTTATAAAAAAGGCGATGCCCTACCACCAAAGAGAATTATAAGTTATACCGTGCAAACAAAACCCGACGGTAACGACTCAGTGGTTAGCAGAGCATCGGTAAACTGGCTTGTGGGTACTGATAAAACATTGAGTTCATCCAAGGTGGGGCTAAATACAAATGTTAATATACTTTCTCCCGGTATTCACACAGGAGAACTAAAATTTTACCATAGATATCGGGAATTTTTGAAAGACCCAGATGCACCTCCAAAGTATAGGGAAGATCTTATATATATCGTTAAGGTCAATATCACCATTAAAAACGATCCTAAGACGGAAATAGTGCCAAAAAAGCTAGACTTTGCCTATCAAATTGGCGGGAATTCCCCAGAGGCGCAAAAGTTGCTTATTTCCTCAGTAAGACATTGGACACTCAAAAAAGACGTGCGATGGATGACGCTTTCGACCTATATAGGGCATCAAAACGGAGAGGTTTTAGTCTCTGTAGATCCTGAAGGACTTGCCGCGGGAAAGTATACAGGTAATGTTACTCTTACCGACGGGCAAAGCACTATAAAAACACCCGTTACACTAACAGTTACTAGTGTTAGTGTAGATCATTTTTTGCAAGTATTTCCTGAAGGAATTTCTTTCGAGTATACTAAGTTGGGTACGCTTCCGCTGGCAAAAAAACTACATCTTAATTCCTCGAAATCTTGGAATATAAGCGTTGATAAAACATGGGTTAGGCTCTCAAAAAAAAGCGGTGATACTGGCGCGCATTCTTTAGAAGTATCACTTGTGGGAATTCAAAATTTTTCAAAAGGTACACATCAGGCAGTTATTTCTGTGTCCAATGGTGAGTTTACTAAAACTGTTAGCCTTTCCCTTACGATTTTTGAATTTGTCAAAACGCTTTTAAGTTCTTCTAAGCTATATTTTACCGATGATAAAAATGAGATAGAAGTTTCCCCCTCTAAAAACAAGACGTATTTAAAAATAGCTAGCCTTAGGCAGTCCAGCGGTGAGCAAGCCGTTTTTAAAGTGCCTTTTTTTAAAGGCAGGGCCAGTAAATTTGTTGGCCCTGAGGTGCGACAAATGCTTGGCGGTACCGTTTTTTCCCTGCCTTTGTCTCCAACAAATCCAGAGGTTATAAGTCCGTATGCTCCAGCGCAAATAAATTACAGTATATCAGAAAACACGCTTTTTGAAGACAGCCAAGTTCAGAAAATAAACAACAATAATATTTCCTTTTTAAAAGGTCGCACGCCGCTAAATAATTGGATAAGTGAAAATTATCGTGTAATGGTGGTGAGTCCTAACGGGCTAGTTTGTTTTTCGTTTTTAAATGCTAGAAAAGCAGAATTTAAGCATCTTTATGTTAACGGAACGCCGTTTTATTTTCCTCCCACAAGAGCCGTTGTAAATACTGTAATAGTTCCTTTATCGGTGGTTTCTCATCGTGTTGGGGATAGTATTCGTATCAGTATCAGTAATATTAATGTAGATGTAGTGGTGAAAGAGCCACAAAAAGAAAAAATAATGCTGTATTGGGAAAATAAATGGGGGTGCATCGATGGTTTAGAGCTATCGGGGGAGTTAAAAAAAGAGCAGCGTTATAAACATGATTTTACCCAAAAAAAAAGGGGACACAATACGGAAGAAAAATCTCTTGTTTTAACCAATAATTACTCCGTATTTAAGATAAATACTGGTTTTTTTCTTTTAGACGGCCAACTAGAAGCTCTTGATCAAATGATGCGATCTAAGCAAATTTATTTAGATATAAACAATGAACTTATACCTGTTATTTGCACCTCAAAAAAATTGGAAGTATACAAAACTAATAACACAGAAAAAAAAGCATTACTAACTTTTGAAAATACGATAAGATGATACAATTTGTAACCGAAGATTTTATACTTGATCTTTCTGATGTACGGCTAACACTTGTAGAGGAAAATCCGATTTTTTACAATTATTTTGTTAAAAAATACGCCCTTCCTTTTACTTTAAAATTAGATGATAAGACAAGTAAAACACTCGGTTTTATAGGTCTTGAAGGTGCTACGGACTATAAAACAAAACATGCTGGCCAACTGGTTATAGAAAATGAGTTTTATCCTGCAAATATTGTTTTTTCTGGGCTCGCTTCTAAAAGGCTAAAAGGTACGATCTATTATGGGCTTGACACCCTCCCCGTATTTGAAACTGCGCTTACTGCGCTGCCTTTTCCACTTATAAAAACAGATAATATATACACTCATGCTAAGGCAGTTTTAGAAAAATCCTATCCCGAGGTGGGGTATAATTTTCCTATGGTCTTGGACCCAGAATTTTCCGCTGAAGATAAATACCAGAAATTTGAAGGCATACGGAATCACTATCATAAAGACGGCTATTTTCTTAAAAACATATTTGTACAAGAAAACGGAAAAAGAGTTGCGCACAACAAAAATTTGATGGTGCCATATCCGTATCTGCTGGAGGTGATAAAAACAGGTTTTCAAAGTGAGGGCTATACCATAATGGGGGATTTTGTGGCAGATCCTGCCGTGCAGAAACTCATAGTTGTAACTTCAGAATATTTGGAATCTTTTTATTCGGATTTACCTAGTGGTTTTAGCTTTAAAACAGGTACAGAATATTATAAGGACGGCAACGTGTTCGCTTCTTTTGAAAAAATCTATCATATTGGGAGAAAAGGAGCTTATTTTATTCGCCTTTTTTATAACCTACCTAGATCTTTTCAAGGGGTGAATTTTACTATTAAAAAAGGGGGTGAAACACTTTTTTCCTCAAATAGTATATCGGTAAATACTATTTTAAACCTGCCCGTTATAGAGGATGAAGATCTAGGACATTTACGTTTTTATTTGGAGTTTTCCAAAGCTGTATCCGATCCTGATATTGGTATCGGCTCAATAGCAGATTTTAATAGTTTTTCTTTTTCTTTCTCTGACGGAGAGCTAAACGAGTTCCCTAAGGCGTTTTCGGTATCGGATGTACTACCTGATATAAGTTTCGGAACATTTTTAAACCGCATTAAAAATTGGCTTAATCTACAGATAAAAGTAAGGGGAAACATCGTTTTTATAGACTATGTGAAAAGCGTTTTTAGTGATCTGGAGTATCAGTACCAATCAAAAAATGAGGTTAGACAAAACAATAAAAATTTTAATAGGCATAAGCTATACAAGCTAAAAAGCGGAAAAAAGCAGCTATTTGTGTCTGCATCTGGGCGTGTTCCAAACCAAAAAGGAGTGGCAAAAAATGACGTAATACCTATTGAAATGAATCTTTCTTTACTAGAGATAGCCAAAAAGGGAGAAGTTTATACGGGAACTATAAAATATCAGGAAAATGATTTTTCCTTAGTTCTTTACGACGGTCTTGTTGGCGGACTTCCTTTGTGCAGAAAAAAGGTTATGGGGCGCGATTTTTCTCTGGATGAGATCTATAGGCTTTTTTGGGAGCAATGGTTACAATTTAGATTAAATTCTGAGACAATAAACGACGAATTTTTAACTCAAAATCAGGAAGGGTATAATTTAGATAAAGGAATGTTTAAATATGGATGCCTCCATATTATTAAAAAAATCAAAAAAACAAGAAAAAAATCAGATGGCTGGTTAGTAAAAACTGAGTATCAATCTTTAAGGTAAAATATCAATAAAAATTGTCAGTGTTTTTTCCGTGTTTAAAATAAAAAAACTCGTTATTTTTGACTCAAACTTCTATTAAACCTGTTTAAAACACAAGGTTTTACGACATATTAGCTAATAATTCTGAGATTGT
>CANMCD010000024.1 GCA_947496185.1 uncultured Tenacibaculum sp. | reverse complement strand
GGTGGATTTGCTACAAAAGGCTCTGGATTGATCGTTACGGTATAGGTATATGAATCTCCAACACATCCATCAGCACTAGTAGGTGTAATGGTATAGGTTACGGTTTGCACCGCTCCGCTTATATTATTTAAGGTATCAGTAATACTTGAATCGGTAGAAACACTGGTGGTTTCTCCTGTGATATTCGGATTGTCCGTAGCTTGCCAGCTAAAAGTACTTCCAGCAATGTTTACATCGGTATTTAAGTCATGATTTAAAGCGATATCACTACACGTTGTATCTGTAGGTGGATTTGCTACAAAAGGCTCTGGATTCACCGTAACCGTATAGGTATACGGATCTCCTAGACACCCATCAGCACTCGTTGGTGTAATCGTATAGACTACAGTTTGTACGGTACCTGTGGTGTTAATTAGTGTGTCCGTGATACTAGTATCTGTAGAAATATTTATGGTTTCCCCTGTGAGATTCGGATTGTCCGTAGCTTGCCAAGTGTAGGTTACTCCTGTTAGGTTTACATCGTTATTTAAATCATGATTTAACGGAACGTTACTACAAGTTGTATCCGAAGGTGTGGTAGTAGTGGGTAGGTCATAAAAGGTCAAAGTAACTTCGGTACTATATAGTGTTTGACAAACATTGGCATCGCTTGTTATTTCTAGTCTATATTTATATCCCGACATAGAAGCAGTTACATTGGTAATGATTAACTCTTCAGTATTTGTACCACTATAAACTGCATTATCCGAGAGGTTTGTCCAAGTATTTGAACCGTTAATTTGTTCTTGCCATTGATAATTTATTCCTGTCAATATAGGAGGGATAGTTGAACCACTATAATCAGGAATAGTGTTTGGAGCAGTTCCCGTATATTCATTAGCAGTTAAAATATGTGCAATTCCATTAAAAATAGCGTTTTCTCCCGCACAGATTGAGATGTCTGAAGGTTCGGTTTGCATTTCTAAGGTGTTGGCTATATATTCCCAGTCTGTTAATCCGTTGTATCCTCCGATACCGTTAGTAACTAAACCTTCCGAAGTAAAACCATTACCATCTAAAATACCATCAGTATTGTTGTCTGTTCCTCCAGACTCAACAACATCATTACATCCATCGTTGTCTGAATCTAGGTCAAAATGATTAAATATTCCATCTTGATCGGAATCTCTAGTGATACAACCTAAAGCGACTTGGGCGATTCCTAGGTTATCTGCTGTAGTATGTAGGTAGCTAATACTAATTTGAGTTATTAAACTCGATTTTATACTCCACAATCTATTATCATTGCTAGCATAAGTGGTGGGTTCGAAAGTTATTTGATCTGGATAACTTCCTGTGTCTATATTAATTGAGTTATCGGGGTTTTCAACTGTAAAAACAGCTCCCGGTGAACTAATACTCCATATTTCTCCAGTATCAAACCAAACTGAATGATTGGTTTTTGAGAATACTTCAAAAGTTACAGGCTTATCAAATATTATTGTCCAAGTAGTTGGTGTAAGTGTATTGTTTTCATTATCAAAGATAATATTTCCTGATAAATTATCAGAACCACTAACAGAACCTGAGCCATTTACAGTAGTAGTATATCCAACGGTTTCTTCACCAATAGTTATATTTCCACTAGAGGATGAAGAATCCCATACTTGCCTTGTTGTGCACGCGTTTTCATTGATGTCTAAAATACCATCATTATCGTCATCTAAATCACACAAATTGTTGATGCCATCTCCATCAGGATCATTGGTCGTAGGAGTACCTAGGGTAGCTCCATCTGTACAAGGTTGAATTACTGTTAATGTTGCTTCGTTTTGTATGATTTCACATATGTTATCTGGATGAGTAATAATCAGTGTGTAGACATTGCTGTCTAGACCTGTAACATCACTAATGGTTAATGTGGCTGTGTTTGTTCCAGAATAAATTCCTGTATCCGATAGGTTTATACCGTTTTCTTGCCATTGGTAAACCAATGTTCCAGATACATCTGTTGCTGAAGGATGATTATAATCAGGAGTAGTGTTGGGAGGTGTTCCTGAGTACATGTTTGTGGCTGTTGCAGAAGTAGTTATGGTAAAGTTTACTGAATTTCCAATAATTACAGTTTGGTCAATTAGTGTTGTAGCATCTACAGTAATTTGTGTAGCAATAATTTCATTACCAGTAACCCCGTCATAACCCCCTATTCCTCCAGTTACTTGTCCGTTAGTGTCAAATCCAGATCCATCTAGTATACCATTATTATCTGTATCAATACCGCCAGATTCAATAACGTCATTACAGCCATCTCCATCACTATCAAGATCAAGATGATCTGGGATACCATCTAAATCTGTATCCACAGTAGTACAATTATTACCACCTCCTATAAATATTCGAACACCATCTATGGCAGGGTAGTTATATGCATTTGGCCCCCCAATATGGCCATCTGTTCCTGAGTCCGTAAAAAATTCTAATCGTTGTGTTTCGGTAGTAGCTGTAAAGATTAATCGTTGTTCTTCCCAGATTTGATTTCCTTCTCCTAAATAAGGTTGTTCTTCACTAAATAGAACTTCATTACCAAAAGCAACTTCGTAGCGAGCCAAGTCATTTAAAGCTGTAGTGCCATCAACACCTGCATGTGTTTGATAAAAAGTTACGGTATATTCTTGACCGATAATTAAACCAGAGACAACGGTATAAAAAGACTCTTGCCTACCTGCTGTATTAGTCCATCCTCCAACAAATATTCCGCCATTAGGGGAGGGGGGAGTTCCATCAGCAATACCTCCCCAAGTTCCAGCACCTATAGTAGGCATGGGAGATATCCATGAATCGGCAGTTCCATTTCCATTTTGCCATCCTCCATCAGTAACATTACTGTTATAAACATCGTCTCCTGCTACTCCAGCTAAGTTTTCAAAACTTCCATCAACTCCTAGGTCAATTTCAGCGACTGTAACACAGTTTAGTCCTTCGTTGGTATCTAAAATACCGTCATTATCGTCATCTAAATCACAATCGTTTAAGACTCCATCACCATCAGGGTCATTTGCAGTAGGGGTTCCCACTATAGTACCAGCAAAACAATCAATACCAACGGTTAGTGTAGCGCTATTTTCAACAATTTCACAAGTATTGTCGGGGTGAGTAACCATTAAAGTATAGACGTAACCATTTAACCCCGTTACATCACTTATAGTTAAGGTGGGGCTATTTGTTCCAGTATATATTCCTCCGTCAGACAAATCTAGTCCGTTTTCTTGCCATTGGTAAATGAGGGTATCCGATATATCTGTGGCTGAAGGATCATTATAATCTGGAGTGGTGTTTGGTGCAGTGCCGGTAAATACATTTGTAGCAGTTGCTATAGCTGAGGTAATGGTAAAAGTAGTTGATTCGCCTTCCAATAACGATTGATTTACTAAACTAGTAGCATCAACAACAATATTAGTAGCCTCAATTTCATTTCCAGTAACCCCTTGTCCTTGATCTGAATCAACATCAGCGGAGCCACCTGAGTTTACTAAATTAGGTATTCCATCAGTATCAACTCCTCCATTGTCAACAATATTAATCGTTCCATTACTATTCAAATGACTTGGAAGAACATTTTCATCGGCTTCTAAGGCATCGAAACAGCCATCATTATCTGAGTCTGTATCGAGACAATCAAATATACCATCGCCATCGGTATCTGTTCTTTTTCCTATTACATAGACATTATCAATATGAATGTCATCTCCTGTACCTGACTGATTCATTACGGTTTCGAAAGTAATCGTAATGGTTGGGGTTGTAGGAGTGAAAGGAAAAGAACGAAATCTCCAAACCATGTTCCCTCCATGAGCAGCACCAATCTGATCAGCAGTTGCACTAAAAATGACGTCATTATTTATGTAAATATTAAAGGTCATTGGAAGGCGATTATTAGAAAAGGCCGCTAAATTAAAGTCTAATCTATTCGGAAAGCCAGGATCTACATTAACTGTCTGTGAAATAGTATTACTTCCTGCGCCATCAGAAATATTAAAAGCTCTGTTTCCATTTGCAGACCAAGCATTGTTTCCTCCTTCTGTCCAACCAGTTAAATCTCCTGTTTCGAAGTCTCCATTAATAAGACCATCTTCTTGACATTCAATAGTATCTATTATTCCGTCATTATCGTCATCTAAATCACAAGAATTGTTAAGTCCATCTCCATCGGGGTCATTTGCTGTAGGAATCCCGACTGTTGTTCCACTAGAACAAGGTTCACCTACGATTAATGTGGCACTATTTTGTACAATATCGCATAAGTTGTTAGGGTGTGTTATGATTAAATTATAAATATTACCTCCAAGACCTGTTACATCACTGATGGTTAAGGTAGGTGTGTTGACTCCAGAATAGACTCCAGTATCTGTTAAATTTACACCGTTTTCTTGCCATTGATATATAAGTGTATTTGATTGATCAATAGCAGATGGATCTTCATAGTTAGGGGTAGTATTTGGAGCTGTTCCAGTATATGCTGTAGTGGTAGTTGCAGCAGCAGAAATAATTGTAAAAACGGCAGAATCACCATCACTTGCAACTTGGTCTACTAACGTAGCTGCATTGACATTTATTTCTGTTGCTACAATTTCATTGCCAGTAGTGCCGTTATAACCGTTTACCCCTCCTGTAATCTGTCCGTCACTATCAATTCCAGTACCGTCTAATTGTCCGTCATTATTTAAGTCTAAACCTCCCGATTCGGTAACGTCAAAACAATGATCACCATCACTGTCTATGTCTAAATGGTCTGGTATACCATCTGAATCGGTATCTACCGTTGTGCAATTAATATTATTATTTAGTATTTTAATACCGTCTATAGCAGGGTAATTATAGCTACTACCCAAAAATCCTAGGTGACCATCAGTTCCAGGGTCAGCAATAAACTCTAATCGTTGAGTTGCTGCATAAGCTATGAAAGTAAGTCTTTGTTCTTCCCAAGTTTGATTTCCTTCACCTAGATACGGCTGTTCATTACTAAACTGTCTATTAGTTCCAAAAACTACTTGAAAACGTGCTCTATCATTTAAAACAGTAGTTCCCTCAATTCCTGCATGGGTTTGATAAAAAACAACAACATATTCTTGACCAATAGTAAGTCCAGAAACATTGGTGTAAAAAGATTCTCTATCTCCAAGATTAGTTGTGCCCCCACCTACAAAGACCCCTCCATCAGGAGAAGAAGGAGTGCCGTCAGCTATCCCTCCAAAATTACCACTACCAGTTGTAGGCATAGGAGATTTCCATGAATCAGCAGTACCTGAACCATTGAACCATCCTCCTGCAGTTACATTAGAATTAAAGGCGTCATAAGTGGCAACACCTGCTAAATCTTCAAAACTACCATCTACTCCAAGATCAATTTCAGAATCACATTCTAACCCTTCATTTATATCTAATATTCCGTCATTATCATCGTCGACATCACAATCGTTATTTATACCATCTCCATCAGGGTCATTTGGGGTAGGGGTTCCTAATGTCGTTCCGTCTGTACAGGATTGCGTAATGTTTAATCGGGCGTTATTTTGGATGATTTCACATACATTATTTGGGTGAGTTATTAGTAAACTATATACATTTCCATCCAAACCAGTGGTATCATTAATGGTAAGGGTAGGGCTATTTGTTCCAGAGTAAACTGCATTGTCTGATAAATTTACATCGTTTTCTTGCCATTGATAGATTAGTGTCCCTGAGACATCTGTTGCTGTTGGGTCGTTATAATTAGGACCTGTATCAGGAGTACTTCCTATGTATTCTGTAGTTGATGTTACGGTAGCGGAAGTAATAGTGAAAGTAACCGTATCACCATTGTTTATGCTTTGGTCTACTAACGTGGTTGCATTAACATCAATTTGTGTTGCAACTGTTTCATTACCGTTGGTGCCATCATAGCCTCCTGTCCCTCCAGTAATTTGTCCTTCGCTATCTACACCATTACCATCTAATCGTCCATCACCATTATTATCAGTGCCTCCTGATTCTAAAACATCCCTACAACCATCACCATCACTATCTAAATCTTGATGGTCAGGAATTCCGTCTAAATCGGTATCAATAGAAGTACAATTACCTCCAGTAGTTTGGGTTGTTAATATTCGAACGCCATCTAAGGCTGGATAGTTACTTGTTGTAATTAGGTTAGGTAAGTGTCCGTCTGTTCCGGGATTTGATGCAAATTCCAATCGTTGTGTTTCTGCAGTAGCGATAAAGGTAAGTCTTTGTTCTTCCCAGACTTGATTTCCTTCTCCTAGATAGGGTTGCTCATTACTAAATTTTCTTTCATTACCAAAAATAACTTCAAAACGTGCTAGGTCATTTTGAGCAGTAAAGCCATCAATTCCTGCGTGTGTTTGATAAAAAGTTACGACATATTCTTGACCAATAACTAATCCAGAAACATCCGTGTAAAATGATTCAATGGTATTCGGCGGAGCAGTAGCAGCAGCAACAAAAACTCCTCCGTTAGGAGAAGGAGGTGTGCCATCAGCTAATCCTGTGGTTGCGAAACCTATGGTTGGCATTGGTGAAACCCAAGAGTCTGCCGTACCAACTCCATTAATCCAACCACCAGCAGTTACATTTGAATTAAAAAAATCATTAGAGGCTACTCCTGCTAAGTCTTCAAAACTACCATCCACCCCTAAGGTAATTTCGGTCTCAGAGCCAGTACTACATTGAAGGCCTTCTTCGGTATCCAATATTCCATCATTATCATCATCCAGATCACAAGTATTGAGAATACCGTCTCCATCAACATCGATGGGAGAAGGGGTGCCTATGATAGCCCCTTCAGAACAAGATTGAGTAACATTTAGTCTTATATTATTTTGTATAATTTCACATAGATTATCAGGGTGAGATATAACCAAACTATACACATTACCGTCCAATCCTGTTGTGTCACTAATTGTTAAGCTAGTAGTGTTTGTTCCAGAGTAAATTACTGTATTAGATAAATTTACGCCGTTTTCTTGCCATTGATATACTAGTGTTCCAGAGACATCGGTTGCAGAAGAGGCGTTATAATTTGGTGCTGTATTAGGTGTTGTTCCTGAATAAGCAGTAGTGGCTGTTGCAGAAATATTAGTAACCGTAAAAGTAACAGCATCACCACTGTTTACGGTCTGTTCTTCTGAAGGGACTACACCAGTATTTATTTGTGTAGCGACAATTTCATGTCCATTGGTGCCATTATACCCGCCTGTGCCTCCAGTAACTTGTCCGTTATTATCACTACCATTTCCGTCTAGTTGACCGTTACGATCTACATCGATACCTCCCGATTCAATAACATCATAACAACCATCTCCGTCACTGTCTATATCTAAGTGATCGGGGATGCCATCTTGATCTGTATCTCTAGAGTTACAAGAAGAATTTCCTGCAATTAAAACGCGTATTCCGTCAAGGGCAGGGTAATTTTCTCCTGTACCAACAGTGGCAGTATGTCCGTCAGATCCATAATCTGAGAAAAACTCCAAACGTTGCGTTTCAGCAGTAGCGATAAAAGAAATTCTTTGTTCTTCCCAAACTTGATTTCCTTCTCCAAGGTAGGGTTGTTCGTTGCTAAATTTACTTTCATTTCCAAAAGTAACTTCGAAACGGGCTAAATCTCCCAAAGCAGTATACCCGTCGATACCCGCATGGGTTTGATAAAATGATATGATATATTCTTGGCCAACAATTAACCCAGAAACATTTGTATAAAAAGATTCTCTGTAACTAGGAATTTGGGTTACTCCTCCAACAAAAACACCGCCGTCAGGAGAAGAGGGAGTTCCGTCTGCCAATCCAGAGTCCCATGACCCTGTTATAGGTGTAGGAGAATGCCATGAGTCAGGAGTTCCAACACCATTGCTCCAACCTCCAGCAGTAACATTAGAATTATAAGCATCGTATGAAGCGATTCCAGCGAGGTCTTCAAAGCTTCCATCAACACCTAAGTCGACTTCATTTTCGAGATTTCCGCATACTTGCCCTTCATTACTATCCAATATTCCATCATTATCATCATCCAAATCACAGTCATTATTTATACCATCCCCATCAAAATCGTTTGCTGTAGGAGTACCAACAATAGCCCCATCTGTACAGGATTGTCCAACAGTTAATCGAGCACTATTTTGTTCGTTTTCACAAAGGTTATTTAAATGTGTTACGATCAAATTGTATATTTTTCCATCTAGTCCACTAACATCAGAAATATATAATGTGGGGGTATTTGCCCCAGAATAGATACCTCCATTAGATAAATTAACGCCATCTTCTTGCCATTGATAACGTAATAAGCCAGATACATCTTGGGCGGAAGGATGATTGTAGTCAGGAGTAGTATTCGGAGCTGTTCCCGTATAATAAGTGGTAGTATGTGCTGAAGCTGAAGTGATCGTAAAAGTAGCCGATCCACCATTGCTTATTGTTTGATCTATTAAAGCAGTAGCATCGACGCTAATTTTTGTAGCTGTAATTTCATTCCCTGAAGTACCGTTATATCCTCCTACACCTCCAACAACTTGACCAGAACTATTACTCGTACTTCCGTCTAACCTTCCATCATTATTTGTATCTCTACCACCAGACTCAGTAACGTCAAAACACCCATCATTATCACTATCAAGATCCAAATGATCAGGAATGCCGTCTAAATCAGTATCAACACTAGTACAGTTTGTATTTGATGTTTGGTTTGTTAAAATACGTACCCCGTCTAAGGCGATACAGTTCCAACCGTATAGTGGATCAGGAGACGTATGTCCGTCGGTACCTCTATCAGAAAAAAACTCTAAACGCTGTGTTGCAGCTCTTGCTGTAAAAGTAAGTCTTTGTTCTTGCCAAACTTGATTTCCTTCACCTAAATAAGGCTGTTCATTACTATATTTTCTTTCAAAACCAAAAACCACTTCAAAACGAGCTCGGTCATATAGTGCCGTATACCCCTCAATACCTGCGTTTGCTTGATAAAATACTACGGTATATTCTTGCCCAATAATTAATCCAGATACATTTGTGTAAAATGATTCTACATTTGTAGTTCCATAGGTAATAGCAGCTACAAATACTCCACCATTAGGGGAAGATGGTGTGCCATCTGCAAATCCTGTTTGGCCAGTTCCCCATGTAGGGACAGGAGACGCCCAAGAGTCGGCGCTACCAACTCCGTTGATCCAGCCTCCAGCTGTTACATTAGAATTGTATTCGTTTGAAGAGGCTACTCCTGCCAAATCTTCAAAACTTCCATCCACACCTAGGTCAATTTCCGTTTCAGTGGTACTGCAAGAAAGACCTTCTTCAGTATCTAATATTCCATCGTTATCATCATCCAAATCACAAACATTATTTACTCCATCAGCATCAGGATCATTAGGAGTGACAAAACCATTTATGGCTCCTTGAGTACAGGGATCTTGTTCGTTAGTTTTAATGTAATTCTTACTTAGATAAGAGGTGTTGTAGTTTGTTTTATAGTCAAGTAAGTAGTGTGGGTATAAAAGTTTGTTGAACTCAAAATATGAATATTCATTATATGTTGTTTTTTCTACATAATTGCGAGTGTTTTTATGTATATTTTTTCTAAAGGAAAGTGGCTTTTCAGAAGAGTGAGATTTATAATAAATATGGTTGTCATTATCCTTTGTTTCGTAAGAATAAGCCAAGGTATTTCCAATAATATAAAATATAAGAAAGAAATAGATATGGGTAAACTGTAAAAAGCCATTGCTATTAATTTTTCCAAAGTACAACTTTATATTTCGAATAAAAGCTGTCAAATTCAAACGTATATATGTGAGTCGATAGGATAAAAAGTTTCTAAATACAAGAAATGAGTGTATTAGCACTCTAAATCTTCTCTTGATGATTACTTCCAAGGCGTTATCGATTAATTAAACTTAATTTGTTTAAAGAGGTGTGATTTGGGGTGACCAACAAGCTATTTACTCTTTAGTAAGAGAAACACTTTGAAAATAAATTGTAAATTTTTTGGGAGATTTTTAAAGATACTAATATAGTGAAAAAAAATGATAATTGTATTTAATTAATTGGTATGTAGTTGTTTGTGTTTTTTGATTTTTTGCAAAAAACAAGATTGAAAGCTGTAGTAGCGTAGTGAATAATATTGAGAAAATGAATGTTTTTTCATCTAATTCTAAGGGTAATAAAAATAGTCGATTTTTATGTCTAAATGAATTTTCAAGTAAATGTTCTACTATATAATTTGAATGAAAAAATCCACCTAAAATTATTTTTAGATGGATCTCTGTATAACTTTTTAAGTTTGATGTATATCAAAAAAACTTATTTCATGAATTTCTTGATTACTTTAGTGTTGTTGTAGTAGATTTCTAGTAAATTTATTAGGTAATTCATTCTTACGACCTAATAAAAATAGGACGCTTGCACATGCAAGCGTCCTATGATGAGCTTAGTTTAGACTAAACTAATATTTATATTTGTAAATATTAATTTATTGTTTAATACGCATCTTCATGAACTGCTTTAATAGCTCTACCACTAGGTTCGTTTACATTTTGAAAACTAGCATCCCATGCCAAAGCAGTAGGTGTACTACATGCGATAGAAGGAACCGAAGGAACGGTTAGAGCAGCGGTTTCGCTAGAGAAATGCTCCTCAAAAATAGAGCGGTAATAATATTCTTCCTTAGCTCGAGGAGTTTGAGTTGGGAAACGATGAGAAGCATTTTCCAACATTTCATCAGTTACCGCCTCTTCAACAACACTTTTAAGCGTATCAATCCAATCATACCCTACACCGTCAGAAAACTGTTCTTTTTGTCGCCAAGCAACACTTTCAGGTAGGTAACTTTCAAAGGCTTTTCGAAGTACCCATTTTTCCATACGTTCTCCATTGATCATTTTGTCTTGCGGGTTTATACGCATGGCTACATCCATAAATTCCTTATCTAAAAAAGGAACCCTGCCTTCAATACCCCATGCCATCAGGCTTTTATTAGCACGTAAACAATCGTATTGATACAGCTTATCTAGTTTACGTACCGTTTCTTTATGGAACTCTTCTGCATTTGGGGCTTTATGAAAATATAAATATCCACCAAAAATCTCATCCGCTCCTTCACCAGACAATACCATTTTAATTCCCATTGACTTAATAACACGAGCCATCAAATACATTGGAGTAGAAGCTCTAATGGTAGTAATATCATACGTCTCCAAATTATAAATCACATCTCTAATGGCATCCAAACCTTCTTGAATTGTAAAGGTTATTTCATGATGTATTGTTCCAATATGTTCTGAAACTTTTTTAGCTGCAGCTAAATCAGGTGATCCCTTCAAACCAATTGAAAAAGAATGTAACTGAGGATACCAAGCTTCGTCTTGATCGCCAGACTCAATTCTTTTAGAAGCATATTTCTTCGCAATAGCAGAAGTAATAGAAGAGTCCAGTCCACCAGAAAGTAATACACCATAAGGAACATCACTCATTAATTGCCTGTGAACAGCGGCTTCTAATGCTTCTCTTAAAGTATCGATACTGGTTTGGTTTTCTTTAACCGCTTCATATTCCATCCAATCTCTGGTGTACCAGCGTTGCAATCCATCTTTTCTGGTATAATAGTGTCCAGGAGGAAAAACCTCAATTTTGTTACACTGTCCTTCTAGAGCTTTTAACTCTGACGCTACATAAAAAGTACCGTTTTTATCCCAGCCCATATATAATGGAATGATTCCCATATGGTCACGAGCTACGAGATATTCGTCGGTTTCTGTATCATACACGCAAAAACCAAATATACCATTAAGATCATCTAAAAATTCGGTGCCTTTTTCTTTATAAAGAGCAAGGATGATTTCGCAATCGGATTTCGTTAAGAAAGTATGATCTTTGGTAAGTCCTTTTTTTAGTTCCTTGTGATTATATATTTCTCCATTAGCTGCCAATACATAACGCTTATCATGGCTAAATAAGGGTTGTTTTCCTGAAACAGGGTCGACGATAGCTAAGCGTTCATGAGTAAGAATAGCTTTTTCATTACTATAAATACCACTCCAATCTGGGCCACGATGTCTTATCTTTTTAGCCATCTCTAATAATTGAGGTCTCAATGACGCTGACCTTTCTTTTAAATCAAAAGCACAAACAATTCCACACATATATCTATTGTATTTTTTATTTCTAAATAATAATTTATAGTTGTTTATATTATGAATACAAATTAAGGTTATATGTTTTTAATTATTAACATAAAAAGGTTTTTTGATTTATAATTGTAATTTTAATTTTAAATATTGTTTTAAATTGTAATTTTTTTATCTTTTTTACAAAGCTCATTTTATGTTTTTTAATTAAAACACAATATTTAGTTTATTAGTAAAGATTCTCTGAGTATGTAAAAGTAGGTTAAGTCATAATTTTAAGTCAGATTTAAAAAGGTTACTATTAATAAGTAGTATTATTTTTAATTTAAAGTTCTCGCAAAAGAAAATGAAAGAAGATGTTTTATTATCACTATTTGTAGATTACAAATCGCATTATTACTACTACTATTGAAAAGCCAAAAGAAAAAAGTAAATAAAATGCTTTAAAAAATTTGAATAATTAAAAATCTATTATAAATTTGCTGCTATTATGACAAGACAAAATAACATATGGTGGTGGAACTCTCTTAACTTAAATTAAGTGAGCAACCCTGCTTTATGTAAAACATAAATTCCAAAAAGGCTTATCTCACGATAAGCCTTTTTTTTTGACAATATAATATGATGGAAAAAATAAAGTTTCATACGGTTTTAAAAAAACAATTATCCGATACTGTGACCCCTGTTGGTTTGTACTTGCGGTTTCGAGATAGATATGCCAATACATTATTACTAGAAAGTTCAGATTACCATAGTAAAGAAGAAAGTTACTCTTTTATATGTATAGAACCTCTTTTAGGAATGAAAGCAGATAAAGATACTTTTTCAGTACATAAAAGAGGGGAAGAAGTATATAAAAATACGATTACTGATAATTTCAATGAATTGTTTGGAGAATTTACCCAATCCGTAGCATTGGAATGTGATAAGGATATTTTACCTTTCAACGGCTTGTATGGATACACAACATATGATAGTGTACAATATTTCGAAACTATTAAATTAGGCGTAAAAGAAGCACCGTCTGCTATACCAATGATGCAATATGATTTCTATAGATTTATCATTGCGATCAATCATTTTAATGACGAAATGATGTTAATTGAAAATATTCAAGAAAATGAAACATCAAGGATAGAGGAGATTGAGACCATCATTAAGGCACAGGCATTTAATACACAAAATTTTGAAATTATAGGAGAAGAAACTTCCAATTGTACTGATGAAGATTTTAAAGAATATGTAAAGAAAGCAAAAGGACATTGTAAAAGAGGAGATGTATTTCAATTAGTGTTGTCACGTCAATTTCAGCAAAAGTTTAAAGGAGACGAATTTAATGTATATCGAGCATTACGTTCTATTAATCCATCACCTTATTTATTTTATTTCGACTACGGAAATTTCAAATTAATGGGGTCTTCACCAGAAGCACAAATAAAAATAAACCAAGGTAAAGCCATCATAAACCCTATTGCAGGAACTTTTAGAAGGACAGGAGACATGGCAGAAGATATTAAGCTAGGAAAAAAGCTTTCTGAAGACAAAAAAGAAACAGCAGAACATGTAATGTTAGTTGATTTGGCAAGAAACGATTTAAGTAAACATGCCGATAATGTAACTGTTGAGGTGTTTAAGGAAGTACAGTATTTTAGTCATGTAATTCATTTGGTGTCTACGGTACAAGGCCATATAAAAGGGAGTCCTATCCATATTGTAGGTGATACCTTTCCAGCAGGAACATTAAGTGGTGCGCCAAAATATAAGGCAATGCAATTGATAGATACTTATGAAAATCAATCAAGAGGCTTTTATGGAGGTGCAGTAGGAATTATTGGTTTTGATGGCAGCGTAAATTTGGCCATAGCCATTCGTTCTTTTGTAAGTAAAAAGAACGTCTTATATTATCAAGCAGGAGCAGGAATTGTAATTCATTCTAGTGAAGAAAACGAATTACAGGAGGTAAATAATAAATTAGCAGCGCTTAAAAGAGCGTTACATTTGGCTGAAAATATCTAACAGTTGAAAAGCATAGGTTTAACGGTCTAAAAAATAGAGTAAGCAAGCATGAAAATTTTAATACTAGATAATTACGATTCATTTACATATAACTTGGTACATATGGTTGAAAAGATTACCCATAAGTTGCCAGACGTATACAGAAATGATAAAATCACTATTGAAGAAGTAGGAAACTATGAATTAATTATATTGTCGCCTGGCCCAGGGATTCCTGAAGAAGCAGGAATTTTAAAAGAAGTGATAAAGGAGTACGCAGGAAAACTACCTATCTTTGGCGTTTGCCTTGGATTGCAGGCAATAGTTGAAGTGTTTGGAGGAAAAATTCATAATATGAACGAGGTTTTTCATGGGGTAGCAACGGATATGAAAGTAACTCAAAAAGAAGCTGTAATTTTTCAAGACATCCCAGAAGTATTTCCTGCAGCACGATATCATTCTTGGATTGCTTCCAAAGACCAACTTCCAGCGAGTATAGAAGTAACAGCAGTAGATGAAAATGATGAGGTGATGGCAATACGTCATAAAGAGTACCCAATTAGTGCTGTACAATTTCATCCAGAAAGTATTTTAACCGAAGTAGGAGAGACACTTGTGAAAAACTTTATAAATAAGTATAGTGCATAGTTTTTATAAGTAAGTTAAGAACGTAACCAAACAATACCTAGGAATATGAAAGAAATACTAGAAAAATTATACCAACATAAAAAACTAGATAAAAAAGAAGCGAGACAACTGCTCATAAATATTGCGCAAGAAAAGTATAACGAAGCACATTTGTCTTCTTTTTTAACCGTTTATATGATGCGTCCTATTTCTGTAGAAGAATTAGCAGGTTTTAGAGAAGCATTACTTGAATTAGCGATTAACATTGATTTATCAGCGTATAATGCAATCGATATTGTAGGAACAGGTGGAGATGGAAAAGATACGTTTAATATCTCAACCTTAACTTCTTTTATAGTTGCAGGTACGGGGCAAAAAGTAACAAAACATGGTAATTATTCGGTGTCTTCAAAATCAGGTTCCTCGGATATGTTAGAAAGTTTTGGTTATCAGTTTACAAATGAAGAAGCGGTATTAAAATCGCATTTAGATAAGGCAAACATATGTTTTCTTCACGCACCGAAATTCCATCCAGCTATGAAAGCCGTAGGTCCTGTAAGAAAGGCGTTGAAGTTAAAAACGTTTTTTAATATGTTGGGACCATTGGTAAATCCTAGTGCTCCTAAAAACCAACTTTTAGGAACGTTTAATCTAGAAGTAGCACGTTTGTACAATTATATTTTACAAGAAGAAGATACTAATTATGGAATTGTGCATGCGTTGGACGGATATGATGAAATATCATTAACAGGGGGCTTTAAGCTTTTTACAAAAGAAGGAGAGCGGTTAATACACCCAAATGATTTGGGACAAAAAACATTACAGCAATCAGATATTTATGGAGGTAATTCTGTAGAAGCGGCAGCAAAAATATTTGATCAAATAATTAGTGGAAAAGGAACAGAAGCACAAAATAATGTGGTTTTGACAAACACAGCGTTTGCATTGACCATTATTGATGCACAAAAAACATTTGAAGATGCCTATGAAGAAGCAAAAGACTCATTATTTGGATTAAAAGCAAAAGAGTGTCTCACTAAATTAGTTAGTTAATAGTTATGACCATTTTAGATAAAATAGTAGCCTTTAAAAAAAAGGAAGTAGCCAAAATAAAAGCAGAGGTTCCTGTAAGTAAATTAGTAGAAAGCCCTAGTTTCAAAAAAAACTGTTTCTCGTTAAAAGAAGCATTGACAGCATCTTTTTCAACAGGAATAATAGCCGAGTTTAAACGTCAATCTCCTTCAAAAGGAATCATAAACGATAAAGTAACGGTCTCTGAGGTTACTGAAGGATATTTAGACGCCAATGTAGCGGCACAATCTGTATTAACGGATACTTCATTTTTTGGAGGAACGATGGCGGATTTAATGGAAGCAAGAACCATCAACCAACAAAAACCGATTTTAAGAAAGGATTTTGTAGTAGATGGATTTCAGATTGTGGAAGCAAAAGCCATAGGAGCGGATGTAGTATTATTAATAGCTACTTGTTTGACAGCACAAGAATTAAAAAACTATGGGCAATTAGCGAATGACTTAGGATTGGAAGTATTGTATGAAGTACATACACAAGAAGATTTGGACAAAATAAATGATTTAGATAATAAAATAATTGGTATTAATAACCGAAACTTAAAGACATTCAATGTTGATTTGGAAAATTCAATTGAATTGGCAAATCAAATTCCAGATAGTGCTGTAAAAGTTTCAGAGAGTGGTATCTCTGATCCTAGAATCATAACAGGTTTAAAAGAATACGGGTTTCAAGGTTTTTTGATTGGAGAAAACTTTATGAAGACCGAAAACCCAGGAATGGCATGTCAAGAGTTTATCAGTCAAATTCGATAGTATGAAATTGAAAGTATGTGGAATGAAATTTGTTGAAAATATTAAAGAGGTAGCAGCATTGAAACCAGATTATCTCGGATTTATTTTTTACGAAAAATCAAAGCGAAACTTTGAAGGGATCATTCCAGAAATTCCGAAAGGCATAAAAAAAACAGGTGTATTTGTCAATGAGTATATGGAAGTTGTTGTTTCCTTGGCAGAAGAATACAAATTGGAATCGATCCAGCTTCATGGAGATGAGACAGTTGTATATATTAACGAGTTAAAACAGCATCTACCAAAGGTAGAAATATTCAAAGTTTTTAGTGTAGATACGTCTTTTGATTTTGAAAAACTTCTTCCTTTTGAAGGAGTTGTCGATTATTTTCTATTTGATACCAAAGGAAAAGAAAGAGGAGGTAATGGAGTGACTTTTGACTGGAAGGTTTTAGCGTCTTATAATATAGATACCCCTTATATTTTAAGTGGAGGAATCGGTTTAGAAGAAGTAAGTGCTTTAAAATCATTTTTTAGAACACCATATGCTAAAAACTGTATAGCTATTGATGTAAATAGTAAATTTGAAATAGGACCAGGAAAAAAATCAATAAAAGAACTAACAAAATTTAAGAAGCTAGTACTACAAAATAACTAGCCATTTGAAAATAAAAACATATAACAACACAAACACAACGTAATGAAATTTCAACCAGATAAAAACGGATACTATGGGCAATTTGGAGGTGCTTTTATTCCCGAATTACTACATCCCAATGTAAAAGAATTAGAGGATAATTATATTCAAATAATTGAATCGGAAACCTTTCAAAAAGAATATACAGACCTACTTAAACATTATGTTGGTAGACCCAGTCCGCTATATTTAGCCAAACGTCTTTCAGAGAAATATGGAGCAACTATTTATTTGAAAAGAGAAGATCTAAATCATACAGGAGCCCATAAAGTAAACAATACAATTGGGCAAATTCTAATTGCAAAACATTTAGGTAAAACAAAAATTATAGCAGAGACAGGGGCAGGACAACACGGTGTAGCAACGGCAACTGTATGTGCTTTAATGGGATTAGAATGTGTTGTGTTTATGGGAGAAACTGATATCAAACGTCAAGCTCCTAATGTAGCGCGTATGAAAATGCTGGGAGCAAAAGTAATTCCAGCTACTAGTGGAAGTAAGACATTAAAGGATGCTACAAATGAAGCGATACGTTATTGGATTCAACATCCTGATACTTATTATTTAATTGGTTCTGTAGTAGGGCCACATCCATACCCTGATATGGTAGCCCGTTTACAAGCTGTGATATCTGAGGAAATGAAAAAGCAATTAAAAGAGCAAACAGGAAATGAGAATCCAGACATGATAATTGCTTGTGTTGGTGGAGGGAGCAATGCTGCAGGAGCGTTTTATCATTATTTAGAAGAAGAACAAGTGGCATTGATTGCTGTAGAAGCTGCTGGTTTAGGAGTGGATTCAGGAGAAAGTGCTGCGACTTCTCAACTTGGTGAAGTGGGGGTGATTCATGGTAGTAAAACTATTTTAATGCAAGATGCGTATGGACAAATAGTAGAGCCGTATTCGATTTCAGCAGGTTTAGATTATCCTGGTGTAGGACCTTTGCATGCTTTTTTACACGAAACCAAGCGTGCTACCTTTATGAATGCAACAGACAGTGAAGCATTGGAGGCTGCTTTCGAATTAACGAAAACAGAAGGGATAATTCCAGCGTTAGAGTCAGCTCATGCATTGGCAGTATTGCCGAAATTATCCTTAAAAGAAAATCAAACGATTGTAATTAACCTTTCAGGAAGAGGAGATAAAGATTTAGAGACCTATAGCAAACATTTAGAAAGATAGAAAATATGAATTCACTACAGCAAATATTTGAAAAAAAGAGTACAAATCTGTTATCCATATTTTTTACAGCCGGATTTCCTAAACTTGACGATACGACGACTATTATTTCCGAATTAAGTCAAAGTGGTGTAGACTTTATAGAAGTAGGGTTGCCTTATTCTGACCCATTAGCTGATGGAACAACTATACAAAATAGTAGTGCTATTGCCTTAAAAAACGGAATGAATCTCGATGTGGTTTTTGAGCAGTTGTTGTCAATAAAAGAAACAAATTCAACGCCCTTGGTAATTATGGGCTATTTTAATCAAATGATTAAATATGGAGAAGAAGCATTTTGTGAAAAACTTAAAGCATGTAATATTGATACCGTAATCATTCCCGATCTTCCAATGATTGAATATGAAAATCATTATCAGAAATTATTTAAAAAGCACAGTATAAATAATGTATTTCTAATTACACCACATACTTCCGAAGAACGTATTAGGAAGATAGATGATTTAACTGAAAGTTTTATTTATGTGGTTGCTTCTGCTTCGATAACAGGAGTCAAACAAGAAGTTTCCAAAGAACAAGTAGCTTATTTTGATAAGATCAAAAAGATGAAATTAAAAAGTAAGTTAGTTGTTGGTTTTGGTATTTCAGATCATCAAACATTTACGACTGCTTGTAATTATGCAAATGGAGCTATTATTGGATCTGCGTACATAAAGTACTTGAATGAAAAAGGAGTGTTGAAATCTAAAGATTTTGTTAGGAGTGTTGTTGAAGGATAATGATATACTTTCCATTAGAGTCACTTAATGTTTTTATTAAGGATCGTTTGTTTTTATAGTTTTTGAAAATCAGGTGTTTGTAGTATTTGAATTTCTCAAAAAATAAGTAAAGCCACTTAGAAATAAGTGGTTTTTTTTATGAGAAATTAAAGAGTATTTGTGTTTATTTTTGTTTCAAATAGAAATAAAAAACATTTAAATGTTTTAAAAAAAAACTTTATTGTGTTGTTTTTTTAATATTTGTTTATGTTAAAATTAATGTTTTTTTTTAGGGTTTTAGTCTTTTTGGTTGTTATACCCTCGTACTAATACAAATAATTTATAAAAACTACTAACATGAGAAAAAAGCTATAATTATTGTCGCTCTTCTTCGTATGTGCAAATTTTACGTTATACGCACAGTATTACAATCAAATGACTACCGATGGAAAAAGGAAACTTTCTGAAATTCAACAAGAAGCCGAAAGACATTTTGAAAAAATAGAAACGGGTAAAGGAACAGGCTATAAACAGTACAAACGCTGGGAATATTTTGCTAAGAAGCAATTAGATGTCAACGGATATGTAAAAGATCCGAACAATTTATTTAGCGAACAGCAAAGGTATAATAGAAGAAGGAACGAAAAATCATCTAATACAGTACTTAAAAATGGGGCGAGTTGGACGGAATTAGGTCCTAATTATCGTAATCATACTAGTGGATGGGGACCTGGAGTAGGGAGGATTGCAGGTTTCGCTGTGGAGAAAAACAATAAAAACCACATTATTGCTGGATCAATAGGTGGAGGAATATGGAAAACAACCGATAAAGGTAAAACGTGGAATTCCTTAACGGATAACCATGGGAATATGTATGTGTTTTCATTAGCAATGGATCCTTTAAATAATAATGTACATTACTGGGAGTCAGCTTATGGTAGGGTTTATGAGTCTGTTAATGGCGGTGCTACGTGGAATAGTATGAGGATTAATATTCCAAATAAGAGTACTTACAATAGAATAAATAAAATATTAATTCACCCTGTTCAAACAAATATTTTATTTGCCACTATCGATTATGGTGATGGTGGTTTGTATAAGTCAGTTGATGGAGGAATATCTTGGGATTTATTAAAAGAAGGATCATTTTATGATGTAGAATTTGATCCTAATAACTCAGATATAGTGTTTGCTTCAGGGCATGGAGTTTATAAGTCAGTAGATGGAGGGCAAAATTTTATAGAAGTAGGAGCTTTTTCTGAAGGAGCTAAAATGATAGGAGTCTCTAAAGCCAATTCGAATATAGTATATATATTAGAAGCAACTCCCCCTGAACCAAGAAAATGGAGTATTTTTAATGCGCTGTATAAATCGACAGACAATGGTGTTAGTTTTCAAAAATTAGATCATGGTTCTAAGAATTACTTAGGAGAGCAAGCACCAAGAGATATGGCAATAGCGGTTTCGCAAACAGATCCAAACGAGGTGCATATAGGAGGTCTTAATTCTTGGAGATCTTTAGATGGAGGAATATCTTTTAAAAAATCCTCAGATTGGTATTTGCCAGATGCTGAAAAAGATGGAGTAGGTTATTGTCATGCCGATATTGATGATATGGAGTTTGTAGGAGATGAACTTTTTGTAATAACAGATGGAGGAATGTTTGTTTGTAAAAATACGAAAAAGGAAATTACAATAGATTATTACAAAGACTTATCTAAAGGTTTAGGTATTAAACAGTTTTATAAATTGGGAGTCTCTCAAACAGATCCAGTAATTATTAATGCTGGTGCACAAGATAATGGTGCTTCAATTTATAGAGGCGGGGAATCCGATGATAAAAAGTGGATTGATTGGCTTGGGGCTGATGGGATGGAAGGAGTAGTTGATATTGCAGATAAAAATGTAGTTTATGGACTTACGCAATTTGGAGCACTATATAAAACTATAGACCAAGGTAAGAATCCAGATAAAACTTATAAAGATTTGTATTTGACTGGTTATAATCCAGATTACTTTGATTGGGTTACACCTTTTGAACAAGATAAAAAGGGGGCTATATATATTAGTGGAAGAGGTGTTCATAAATCTATAGACGGAGGTATTATGTGGAAAGATATTTCACAATATTTTGAAAAAAAGACAACAAATTTAAAAATAGCTCCTTCAAACCCTGATATCATATATGCTTCAGTTTATTATTGGGATCTTGGTAAAAGATCGAAAATCTACAGAACACTTGATGGAGGTGCTACAAAAGAATGGAAAAAGCTAAAAGGTTTTAAAGGAGAAGTAAATAGTATAGCGATTCATCCAAAAGACCCTAATAAAATTGCTGTAGCTTTATCAGGTTCAGAACAAAAAGTAATTGTTAGTACTGATGGTGGAGGTAGCTGGATTCCTTATAGCCAAGGATTACCAAATTATTCTCCTTATACTTTGACATGGGATGATAATAAAAGAGATGGTTTGTATTTAGGTATGGACTATGGGGTATACTATAGAGATAAGAATATGCAAGAATGGCAACCCTTTGCTAATAATTTACCTAATGTAAAAGTAACAGAGTTAGAAATAAATTACGCTGACGGACACCTTTATGCAGTTACCTACGGAAGAGGGGCTTGGAAAACACCAAGAGCTTCTTATGCAGAGGACTTAAAAGACCATGAAACGTATTTAGAGAATATTCAGGTGTACCCGAACCCAGCAACAGGAGAGTATCTATATATTAAAGGCGATAAAGAAGAAAAAGTTGCTATTAGATTGTTTGATTCAAGAGGACAAATATTACGTTACTTTAATGGGGTGGCTTTAAAAGGAGAGCCCTATAGAATGTCAATAGCATACTTGCCAAAAGGTATTTACTTTGTTAGAGTTAACAGTAAAGAACTGGTAACCACAAAAAAGTTAGTTATAGAGTAATCTGAATTAAACCCACAATCAAGAATTAGAGTCGCTTAGTAATAAGCGGCTTTTTTTGTAGCATTCGTTTCATCCTAGAAAATATAGGGAATAAAATAGATTGATATTATGAGGTATTCGGGTAAATCGTTAAAAAAAGATATTTAAGAAGGTTGTAATTGATATTTAAAATTGCTTTTTGTTAAATATATAACATAATAAAAACACAAATAATAAAATATATGTAATTTATGTGTTTTATTTTTGTGAATAATTAATTTATTTAACTAACCCCTAGTATGAAAAATATATTACACCCCGTGATACTATTGTTTGTATTAAGTTGTACTACACTTTACGGACAAGCGTATAAAAAAATGATTGAAGATGGAAATCATACCTTAACTCAAATTCAAAAATCAGCAGAAAAGTATTTTGAGAAAACGGGTATGGGAAAAGGAACAGGCTATAAGCAATACAAGCGATGGGAATATTTTGCCATGAAACAGCTAGATGTAAATGGCTATGTAAAAGATCCAAGTTATTTATTTGACGAATTACGGACTTACAATCGAAGAAGGAATAGTCGAAAATCCAATACATTACTTAAAAATGGTGCAAGTTGGTCAGAGTTAGGGCCAAACTATTACAATGAAACCAGTGGTTGGAACCCTGGTGTGGGAAGATTATCGAGTTTTGCAGTTGATAAAAGAAACCCCAATCACATTATTGTAGGATCTATAGGAGGTGGTATTTGGAAGACCACCAGTAAAGGAAGAAAATGGACTCCTTTAACGGATAATCATGGAAATATGTATACCTATTCTTTATCCATGGATTCTCGTAATAGTAATGTTTATTATTGGGGATCCAGTAAAGGAAAGATTTTTAAATCTGTTAATGGCGGAAGAGTATGGAGTCAAGTAGGAACAGCAGGTAGACATAATATCCTTAAAATTTTAATTCACCCAACGAATTCTCAAATTTTATATGCATGTAGTCATTATAGTGGCTTGTATAAGTCAATAAATGGAGGGAAAAGTTGGAAACTATTAAAAAGAGGTGCTTTTTATGATGTAGAATTAGACCCTAATAATTCGAGTACCATATTTGCTACAGGAAGGTATGTGTTTAGATCGACTGATGCAGGCGCAAGTTTTACTCAAATAAGAGGGTTTACCACAGGAGCTAAAATGATAGGTGTTTCAAAAGCAAACTCAAAGATTGTATACATCGTAGAAGCTAGAGGAAGATATTTTAATGCGTTATATAAATCTACAAATAATGGTGTTAGTTTTCAAAAACTAAATCACAATGGTAAAAACTTTTTTGGGTATCATCCACAAGGTTTAGATAAATTAGGGCAGGCTCCTAGAGATATGGGAATAGCGGTTTCTCCTACAAATCCTAACGAAGTACATATTGCAGGTATTAATACTTGGAGGTCAGTAAATGGAGGAAAAACATTTACAAATACTTCACAATGGAGGCCAAGAGACGCAAAAAACAAAGGAATTGGGTATTGTCATGCAGATGTTGATGACCTTGAGTTCGTAGGTAATGAGTTATATGTGGTAACTGATGGAGGTATTTTTGTTTGTAGAAATACTAAAAATATAACAAAAGATTATTACCAAGATTTAACAAGAGGTTTGGGAATAAGACAATTCTATTTATTGGGGGTTTCTCAAACCAAACCTGTTGTAATTGTATCGGGATCACAAGATAATGGAACATCTATTTATAGAAAAAGTCGTAGGAATAAAGGAGAATGGATTGATTGGCTTGGAGCAGATGGTTTTGAAGGGATAGTAGATGTAAAGAATCCTAAGGTTATCTATGGAACAATATACAATGGTACAATGTATAAGACGACCAATCAAGGTAATTCGTATAGATCAGTTAGGAGGCCAGAAAAGACAGGATGGGTAACACCACTTGAGCAAGACAAATATGGAGCATTGTACTTCGGAGGTAAGTTTATTTATAAATCAACAAATGGAGGAAGTAGTTGGCAAAAAATTTCACAGGATTTAAAACAGTTTGCTAATCAGGTTAAAATAGCTCCTTCAAATAGAAATATGATCTATGCTTCAACAGGAGGAGGAAGGTACCTGTATAAAACGACAAATGGAGGTCGTACTAAAAACTGGACGCGTTTGTATGGGTTTCAAGGAAGAATAAACAGTTTAGCAGTACATCCAAGAAATTCGAATAAAATTGCTTTGGCATTGACAGGTACTACAAATAAGGTAATGGTTAGTGAAGATGGTGGTAGAACTTGGAAAAGCTTTAGTAGCGGCCTACCAAACTTCTCTCCGTACGTCATATTATGGGATGATAATGGGAAGGATGGTTTATATGTAGGAATGGATTATGGGATATATTACCGAGATAAAAATGTGAATTCTTGGCAAGCGTTTGATAATAATTTACCAAATGTAAAGGTTACAGAGTTAGAAATTAATTATGCAGACGGTTATCTTTATGCTTCAACCTACGGGAGAGGTATTTGGAGGTCCCCTAGAGCCAAACAAAGAAGGTTGCATTTAGCAAGGGAAGAATCGACAATAAATCAAATACAAATGTACCCTAATGTAGCTGGTGAGTTTGTGAACTTAAAAGTAAAAGAGGAAAAAAATGTAACGATAAAATTGTTTGATTTTAATGGAAGGCTAGTTCGTTTTTATAAAAATACAACTTTACATGAAGATCAAGACTTTCAAATTCCAACCATAGATTTACCGAAAGGTATATATTTTATGAGAATTAATGACAAGCAAGAAACTTCAATAAAAAAGATTGTAGTTGAGTAATACATAATATGATAAATAATATAGGGAGATCGTTTAATTTTTAAACGATCTCTTTTTGGTTTAAAGTATAGGCTTTTATGAATATGTTTTATTTATGATAATATATGATTTTTTTATGTTAAAAAATAACGAATTTGCTAAAAAAGTTATTAATAAAAAGTATTAATGAAAGTCCTTAAGTTTTACATTTGATAGTAATAATCAAATAATCTATAATAACTATTAAAATGAAAAACAAACTTCAACTATTACTATTTTTTTTGATATGTAGTTTTTTTAAGACACATGCCCAAGATTACAAAAAGATGATTGCAGACGGTACGTATACCTTAGCTGAAATTCAAGAAGCTGCAGATAAATATTTTGACAAAGCAGGAAGAGGTAAAGGGACGGGTTATAAGCAGTATATGCGTTGGGAGTATTTTGCTGTTAAACAATTAGATCAAAATGGATATGTTAAAGACCCAAACTATTTATTTGAAGAATTAAGAAGTTATAACCGTCAAAGAAATTCACGTTCTTCAAATCAAGTACTTACCAATGGGGCAAGTTGGTCAGAATTAGGGCCTGATTATCATAAACAAACCACTGGGTGGAATCCAGGGGTGGGAAGGTTATCAAGTTTTGCAGTAGATCAAAATGATGACGATCATATAATTGTAGGATCGATTGGTGGAGGAATATGGAAAACAACAGATGAAGGAGAAAGCTGGAAGCCTCTAACAGATAATCACGGGAACATGTATACTTATTCGTTAGCTATTGATCCAAAAAATAGTTCCGTTTACTATTGGGGGTCAAGTAAAGGACGAATATATAAATCCATCAATGGAGGAGTTACTTGGGACAATGTAGGTAAAGCAGGTAATTATAGTGTAATAAAAATAGTGATACATCCAGAGAAGACGAATATTTTATATGCTTGTTCTCAATGGAATGGTCTCTATAAATCCGTTGATGGAGGGAATACATGGAAACAGTTAATCTATGATATTATTTACGATGTAGAATTTGATCCTAATAATACCAATACTATCATTGCTTCAGGAACTAGGGTTTTTAGGTCTACAGATGAGGGAGATAATTTTACACCAATACAAGGGTTTTCTAGTGGTGTTAAAATGATCGGAGTTTCTAAAGCTGATTCCAATATAGTATATATAGTTGAGGCAAGAGGTCGTGTATTTAATGCCTTATATAGGTCAGAAGATAATGGCATTAGCTTTAAGAAACTAGACCATGGTACGGCTAATTATTTTGGGTATCATCCAAAAGGTTTAGATAAGTTAGGGCAAGCACCAAGAGACATGGGTATAACGGTTTCACCTACGGATCCTAATGAAGTTCATATTGCAGGTATCAACACATGGAGGTCTTTAGACGGAGGCGTTACATTTACTAATACTTCTCAATGGGTACCTCAAATGGCAAAGCAAATGGGAATAGGATACTGTCATGCAGACGTTGATGATCTTGAATTTGTAGGTGATGATTTATATGTGGTGACTGACGGAGGTATTTTTGTATGTGATGATTCAAAAAATTTGACGGCAAATTATTATGAAGACTTGACAGTAGGAATTGGTATTAGACAGTTTTACCTCTTAGGAGTTTCACAAACTGATCCAGTAGTAATTGTTGCAGGTTCACAAGATAATGGCAGTTCTATTTATAGAAATGTACTTAAGAAGGATGACGACGACGACGATGACGGAGATGGGGATAATGACGACGATGATGACGATGATGATAAAGAGTATGAAGGGGAGTGGATTGATTGGTTAGGTGCTGATGGTTTTGAAGGAATAGTTGATGTAAATGACCCCAAAACTATTTATGGGATGATATATAATGGTCATACATATAAAACTATAGATCAAGGAAACACCTTAGCTGATGTAAAAACAGAGCCAGAGTTAACGTATTGGAGTACTCCTTTTGAACAAGACAAGCACGGAACCCTATATTTTGGTGGAAGAGCAGTACACAAGTCATTAGATGGAACAGCGACATGGCAAAAGATTTCTCAAAAATTTATGGGATTAACAAATCAAGTAAAAGTAGCACCGTCGGATAGTAAGGTTATTTATGCTTCTTCTTATTCCAGACAAGGAGGAATGAAACTATATAAAACCACAGACGGAGGAGTTACACAAGATTGGGAGGAATTATCTGGTTTTGAAGGGTATATTAATAGTATGGCTATTCATCCAAAGAACCCAGATAAAATAGCAGTAACTGTAACTTATTCATCGAAAAAAGTAATGATTAGTAAGGATGGAGGAAAAACATGGAATGACTATAGTAATGGTTTACCTAATTTTTCTCCTTATGCAATTGCTTGGGATGATAACAATAGCGATGGGTTATATGTGGGAATGGATTATGGAATTTATTATATCGATAATCGCTTTCAACAATGGCAAGTGTTTAATAATAACCTGCCAAATGTAAAGGTAACAGAATTAGAAATTAATTATGCTGATGGTTATTTATATGCTTCAACCTATGGAAGAGGGATTTGGAGATCACCAAGAGCACATGTTATGCAACCTACATATCTTGAAAAAGAAATTTCAGATAAAATAATGATTTACCCGAACCCTAAAATTGAAGATTTTATAAATATTAAAGGAAAAAAGGTAGGGAAAATCTCTGTTAAACTGTTTAATAATAAAGGTCAGTTAGTAAATGAATATAAGAATGTAGAAGTTGAAGCAGCAACTTTTCAAATTTCGACTTCAAATCTACCTCAAGGAGTTTATTTCATGAGGATAAATGATAAGAAGTCTGTTTATACAAAAAAACTGATACTTGAATAAGCAAACAAACAAGCAGATGTAATTATAAATGGTTCTAAAGTCGTTTAGTGAATACTAAACGGCTTTTTTGTTTTATTTAAGAGGTAATTGTTAAAATTTTATTAAATAAGTAAAACTTTTTTTTTGATTAAATTATCTTAGCACTATAAGATTAAAAACTATGATTTCAAAAAAGCTATTTTCATTAGCTACACTACTGATTATTAATAATATTTTTTCTCAAGGAACCTTAATAAGAAGTCCAAAGATTAGCCCAGACGGAACATATATGGCATTTGGATATCATGGAGATATTTGGGTACATAACTTTTTAAATAAAGAATCTAGACGCTTAACAATTCATCAAGCCTATGAAAGTAACCCAGTTTGGAGTCCCAACGGAAAAGAAATAGCATTTTCATCTAATAGAAAAGGCAATGAAAATGTATTTACAATCTCTTTATCTGGAGGAAATTTAAAACAGCTAACCTATTACCCTACTAAAAACATACCCTCTTGCTGGAATAATAGCAATATTATTTTTTCAACTAATAGAACGTATAATGGGCCAGAAAGGGAAAAACAAATGTATGAGGTAAATAAAAAAGGAGGCACTCCTAAAAGGTTGTTGACAGCATATGGTAGTATGGCAGCTACATCTCCTAATGCTAAATTGATAGCATATGTTAAAGGGGAGTGTAGGATTTCAAGAGAAGATTATCAAGGAGCAGCACAAAAGGATATTTGGATATACAATAAGGGTAACAATCAATATCATAGAATAACCACGAGTAAGAAAAATGATCATTCTCCTGTTTGGGATGAAAGTGGTAATTTATATTATATCAGTGCGAAAAGTGGGCGCTACAATATATATAAACAAGTTATTTCTGAAGAAGGACAAAAAGTTGGTGAACCAGTCCAATTAACCTATCAAAAAATAGACGGTATTCGTTCTTTTTCCGTTAGTAACAAAGGAGTTATTCTGTATATGTCAGGAATTGATCTTTATAAATTAGAAAAAGGAACAACAACAAAGATATCTTTGAATATTAAATCAGATAATCATTTTAATGAATCTGAAATAAAAAATGTAACGAACGGAATTAATCATTATGAAATTTCTCCTAATAGAAAACAAATAGCGTTAGAAGTTGGTGGAGAGATTTTTGTAAAGGAAAACGATAAAAAAAAGAAATACACCAATAATATCTCAAACCATACATACAAAGACATAAAACCTCAATGGATTAATGATACAACTCTTTTCTTTATTTCTGATAGAGGAGGTAAGTTTGAAATCTACAGTGCAACTTCAAAACATACATCGGTTGATCTTTGTCGAAGTATTAAAATTGACATTAAAAAAGAATTGAGTGAAAAAGCTGACATTACAAACATTGCTGTATCTCCAAATAAAAAGAAAATAGCCTATGAGACTTCTGAAGGAGCTTTTTTTATAGCGAATCTTAGTGGAGGAGAAATAAAAAATAAGAAAATGTTTTCAAATTCATGGGGAGGTGTTCAGGGAGTAAATTGGAGTCCAGACAGTAGATACGTTGTGTATTCACAGCAAGATTTAGATTTTGATAGTGAGGTTTTTATTCAGTCAGCAGTGGATAAAAATATCAAGATGAATGTTAGTATGCATCCAAGAAGTGATACGAGTCCAGTTTGGAGTTCAGATGGAAAAAAAATAGCCTTTATATCTAATCGTAATGGAATGAATAATGACGTTTGGATGGTTTGGTTAGAAAAAGAAGAATGGGAGAAAACAAAATTTGATCATGAAAACGGTCAATATTATGAAAGTAAGAGTAATCAAGTAAATAAAGAAAACGAAAAAAAGAAAAAGCAGGCCATTACAGTAAAAATTGATAAGGAAAGAATATACGAACGTTTAGTTCAAGTAACTTCTTTATCAGGGAATGAATATGAAGCAGTTTTCAGTGATAATAATGAGTTTATTTACTTTTTCGCACAGCAATCTGCCACAAATAAAGGAGGCATATATAAAATAAAATGGGATGGAAGTAATTTAAAAGAAATAAATAATCTAGGAGAAATAGCATCGTTAGGAACACTGGAGGAAAAACATATATATTTTAGAGCGTCAGGAAAATTGAAAAAATTATCCATAAAGTCAGACTCAATAATTACGTTGTCGTATATAGCTAATTATACTGTTAACCATTCAAAACAAAGAAAACAAATATTTGAAGAAGGGGTAAGAAGTTTAACATCGCGTTTTTATGACCCAGAATTTCACGGTTATAATTGGGATACCATAGTAAAAAAATATAAACCATGGGTCTTATCAGCCACTACCCAACAAGACTTTACAGATATGTTCAATGTGATGTTAGGACAGTTGAATGCTAGTCATATGGGATATATATGGAGGCCAGAAAATAACGTAAAAAGCGAAAATATAGGGTTATTAGGTATTGAGGTATCCCATGTTAAAGAAGGTGTACGTGTAGATTACATATTGTCAAACTCAGCAGCAGATAAATCAAAAAGTAAATTGAATATTGGTGATATTATTGTAGCTGTTAATGGCCATAAAATTGGACAAGAAACGAATTTTTATAGCCTACTCAGAAATGCTAAAGGAAGGGAAGTATTAGTAACGTTAGATAATTCAAAAGAAATAGTAATTAGAACGCAAAGCTCGTTAAAAAAGAATAAGTACGAAGCATGGGTCTCTTCTAGAAAAAAGCTAGTCGATGAATATTCGAAAGGACAGTTGGGATATATACATATTCAGGGAATGAATATGCAGAGTTTTGAGCGATTTGAACGAGAGTTAAAGGCCAGTGGATATGGTAAAAAAGGAATTGTCATTGACGTAAGGTATAATGGAGGAGGATGGACGACAGACCGATTAATGGCTGTTTTAAATGTTAAACAACACGCCTATACCATACCTAGAGGAGCGACTAAAAGCCTAAAAAACCACAAGCAGTTTGCAAGTAACTATCCGTTTAATGAACGTGCTATACTATCGGTGAATACCAAACCATCTGTAGCTTTGTGTAATGAAAATAGTTATTCGAATGCAGAGATATTTTCACATGCCTATAAAAATTTAGGTATTGGGAAATTAGTAGGGCAACCAACATTTGGAGCAGTAATATCTACTTCAGGAACACCTCTACAAAAAGGATACATCAGAATGCCATTTCGAGCTTGGTTTGTGAAAAAAACAGGAAAAAATATGGAAAATGAAGCTCCAGCTACTCCAGACTATTTGGTAGAAAATTTACCAGGCTGGAAAAGTAGCGGTGAAGATGCACAGTTAAAAAAAGCTGTTGAGGTATTATTACAAGATATTAAGTAAGAAAAAGGTTTAATAACTTTATTATAATTAAAAACGAAGATAGGGTTTCTTCGTTTTTTTTATATGTACTTTTGATATATGGAACAGGTAGTTGAAAAAGAATTATTAGAAAAATTAAAGTCAAATTTTGGGTACGATAGTTTTAGGCTAGAACAACAACAGATTATCGAAAATATTCTGGCTAAAAAAGACACGTTAGTTATTATGCCTACAGGTGGAGGGAAATCCATTTGTTATCAATTGCCCTCATTATTTTTTGAAGGGATTACTTTAGTTATATCGCCTTTGATCGCACTTATGAAAGATCAGGTAGATAGTTTAAAGGCAAACGGAATACCCGCTACTTTTTTTAACAGTAGTCAATCTCCTGAAGAACAACAGCAGGTTTTTGATGATGTTGTCACAAAAAAAATTAAACTTTTGTATGTAGCTCCCGAAAGTTTACCTTTATTAGAAAACATCCTTAATCAAGCGTACATAAGTAGTATTGCCATTGATGAGGCACATTGTATTTCTGCATGGGGGCATGATTTTAGACCGTCCTATAAACAGTTAGCCTTTTTAAAAAAGTCATTACCTGAAGTTCCGATAACAGCTTTAACCGCAACAGCTGATCAAGCCACACAAGAAGATATACTAAAGCAATTAGCAATTCCATATGCTACACGATATATAAGCTCGTTTAATAGAGAGAATATTTCTTTAGATGTTAGGCCTGCTAATCAACGTGTGCAACAAATCATAAAATTTATAGAGAAACGCCCCAATCAAGCCGGGATAATTTATTGCCTAAGTAGAAAAGCTACAGAGCAATTATCAAATAAATTATTGCAAAATAATATTCAGGCCAAACCCTATCATGCAGGGTTATCTTTTGAAGAGCGGGCAAAAACACAAGAAGAATTTATTAAAGATGAGTGTGAGGTCATTTGTGCGACCATTGCTTTTGGAATGGGTATTGACAAATCGAATGTGCGTTGGGTAATACATTACAATATGCCTAAAAATATAGAGGGCTATTATCAAGAAATAGGACGTTCTGGAAGGGATGGCCTTCCTGCCAAAGCTTTATTGTTTCATAGTTATGCAGATGTTATTCAGTTACGTAAGTTTATAGAAAATACCGGAAATCAAGAGGTTCAAGAAGCCAAACTTGATAGAATGAAACAATTTGCTGAAGCCACCGTTTGTCGAAGAAAAATATTATTAAGTTATTTTGGAGAACTAATTGAAAAAGATTGTGGTAATTGTGATGTATGTAGTAATCCACCTCAGTTTTTTGATGGAACTGTTATCGCACAAAAAGTGTTGTCTGCTATCTATAGGTTAAAAGGTCAAGAAGCAATGGGAACCGTTATTGATGTATTGAAAGGGGCAAGAAATTCCAATATTTTAGATAAAAATTATGATAATTTAAAGACGTATGGAGCAGGAAAGGATATTTCATGGAAAGATTGGCAACATTATATTATTCAGTTGATTAATCAAGGGTTTTGCCAAATAGCTTTTCATTTGAATAATGCGTTACAGCCTACAGCATTTTCAAAAAAAGTACTTTTCGAAGGAGAAAAAGTACAATTAACTACGCCTAAAGAGTTTAAGAAAGAAGAGAAAATAGCTACCCGTAAAACAACGGTTAAAAAACAAACGGATAATTCACTGTTTGAGCGACTCCGTAAGTTGCGTTATCGTATTGCTAAAGAAGAAGATATTGCGGCGTATTTAGTGTTTAGTGATGCTACTTTGAGAGAAATAGAAAAGGAAAGACCTCAAACCGATGGAGAATTTTTAGCGATAAGTGGTGTTGGTCAAAGAAAATTAGAGGTGTATGGAGGAGAGTTTATGGATGAAATAAAAAATTTTCTCAATGAGAAAAGAAAAAACAAGAAAGACACAACACTTGAAACGTATAAATTATACCAAGAAGGTTTAACGGTAGAAGAGATAGCAAGTTATAGAAATCTCAAATCAGCAACCATTTTTTCGCACTTATCAAAACTTTATTTAGAGGGGAAAAATATAAATTTAAAAACGTACACAACTCCAGAAGTATTAAAACAAGTAGCAAACGCAAAAAAAGTATTACAAGAAGAAGTTGCATTGAAACCTTATTTTGAATTTTTAAAAGAAGAAGTTCCGTATGATCAAATTCGTGTAGCTTTGACTATTTTACAGAAGGAGTCTTAGGGGTGCTAAATATTGCGGGTATTCCACCCGTATGCCAAAAAAGAATATTGCTGTTTTTTGGGAGTTTCTTTTTGTCTAAAAAATCTAACATACCATAAAATGCACGTCCAGTATACACAGGATCCAATAAAATACCTTCTTTTTGGGCAAGTTCATTAATAGCTCGTTGTTCATTTTTGGTAATGACACCGTATCCATCTTTATCATATTCTCTATTCAAGTAAATGTCTTTTTCAAACCATGTTCGTTCAAGGTTTAAAACTTTTCTTCCTTCTTTTATAATAGTAAAAACATGTTTTTCTAACGTCTTACCACCTGTTTCCTCTTTATCAATACTTATAGGGATAAGTGTTGTATTTAAATCATACAATTCTTTACCAAGTGTAAGTCCAGCTTGCATCCCTCCTGAACTTGAAGCAAAAAAGATATAATCAATTGAAGTTTGATAATTTGTTAATTGATTTTGTAATTCTTTTACAGCATTAACAAAACCCAAAGCACCAATAATATTAGATCCTCCATAAGGAATTACATAACATTTTTTACCTTCTTTTTCTAGTTGGCTTACCAAATTGTTTACATCTTCTCCTTTTCTATTATTTCCAGTGAAATGAATGTTAGCTCCAAGAATCGAAGAGAGTAGTAAATTTCCATCATAAGAGGAAGGAGCCTCTCCACCTAATAATAAATGACAGGTTAGCCCTATATGAGCACAAGCAGCAGCAGTTTGTCGGCAATGATTAGATTGTTGTGCACCAGCTGTTATAATAGTATCACAGCCTTGATTTAAAGCTTCTTGAATTAAATATTCTAACTTTCTCGTTTTGTTCCCACCTGTAGCCAATCCAGTTTGGTCATCTCTTTTAATATAGAGCGTATAATCATTATATTTTTTAGATAAGTTTTCTAGTTTGTGTAAAGGAGTAGGGAAGAACCCTAAATTATATTTTTGTTGCATTACGTAGTTTAGTTTGCTTTATCTACAAAGATGTATTTTTTTAAAAAGCATTTATAAGCCCTAAAAAACATGTCTTTTTTAGGGCTTATAATAATATTACATATTTCTTCTGTATTGTCCTCCAACTTCAAATAAAGCGGAAGTAATTTGCCCTAAAGAACAAACTTTACTAGCTTCCATCAAACGTTCGAAGATATTTTCGTTTTGGACGGCCGAAGCTTGTATTGACTTCAGTTCTTCAAGCGCTTTTTCTTTATGAGCATCGTTGAGATTTTCTTTGGTTTTTATTTGAAACTGTTTTTCTTCTTCTGTAGCCCTGATAACCTCTTGAGGAGTAACCGTAGGAGACCCTTTTGAACTCAAGAAGGTATTCACACCAATAATAGGGAATTCTCCTGTATGTTTTAAGGTTTCGTAATACAGACTTTCTTCTTGAATTTTAGAGCGCTGGTACATGGTTTCCATAGCTCCTAATACACCACCGCGTTCAGTGATTCTATCAAACTCAGTCAAAACAGCCTCTTCTACTAGGTCCGTTAGCTCTTCGATAATAAAAGATCCTTGAATTGGATTTTCATTTTTGGCTAGGCCTAATTCCTTATTAATGATTAATTGTATTGCCATAGCCCTACGTACACTTTCTTCTGTAGGAGTAGTAATAGCTTCATCATACGCATTTGTGTGAAGTGAATTACAGTTGTCATAAATTGCGTAAAGTGCCTGTAATGTTGTACGAATATCATTAAAATCAATTTCTTGTGCATGAAGTGAACGTCCAGAGGTTTGAATATGATATTTGAGCATTTGAGCTCTTGGGTTAGCATTGTACTTATATTTGAGTGCTTTTGCCCATATTTTTCGAGCAACTCGTCCAATAACAGCATATTCAGGATCAATACCATTAGAGAAAAAGAAAGATAGGTTTGGACCAAACTTATTAATATCCATTCCTCTTGACAAGTAGTATTCAACATAGGTGAATCCGTTCGCCAAGGTAAGTGCCAATTGCGTAATTGGGTTTGCACCAGCCTCGGCTATATGGTATCCAGAAATGGAAACCGAATAAAAATTTCGTACGTTTTTATGTATAAAATATTCCTGAACATCTCCCATCAAGCGTAAAGCAAACTCAGTAGAAAAAATACAGGTGTTTTGTGCTTGATCTTCTTTTAAGATATCAGCTTGTACTGTACCTCTAACCTGTGCTAAAGTAGCCGTTTTAATTTCCGTATAAACATCGTTTGGTAAAATTTCATCACCTGTTACCCCTAAAAGTAACAGCCCTAATCCGTCATTTCCTTCGGGTAATTCACCATTATAACGTGGTCTTTCTAATCCTTTATTATCGTATAATTCTTTTAATTTAGCTTCAACTTTTCCTTCTAAACCATGTTCTTTGATGTACTTTTCACAGTTCTGGTCAATGGCCGCATTCATAAAGAATCCGAGTAACATAGGTGCAGGGCCATTGATTGTCATAGAAACTGAAGTCATTGCATGACTTAAATCAAATCCAGAGTATAGTTTCTTAGCATCATCTAAGCAACAAATAGATACCCCAGCATTTCCAATTTTACCATAAATATCAGGACGATGTCCAGGATCGTTTCCGTATAGCGTTACCGAATCAAACGCTGTTGATAAACGTTTTGCAGGCATGCCTAAACTCACATAATGGAAACGTCTATTAGTTCGTTCAGGACCACCTTCACCAGCAAACATACGTGTTGGATCTTCACCAGTTCGTTTAAAAGGATAAAGTCCAGAAGCATATGGGAATTCACCGGGAACATTTTCTTGTAGGTTCCAGCGAAGTAAATCTCCCCAAGCTTTGTATTTAGGCAAGGCCACTTTAGGTATTTCTGAATGCGATAACGATTTAGTATGCGTTTCAATTTTTATTTCCTTATCCCTTACTTTAAAGGTATAAATTGGGTCTTTATATTTTTTAACCTTGGTATCCCATTGTAAAATTATTTCCCAATTATAGGGATCAAGATTCATTTTTACCCTATCAAACTCAGCGATTAAGAGTTTTAAAAAGTCTTTATTCTCAACGGAAAAATTAAGAACATCTTCATCAACTCCTGATTTGTTTAATATGATAGAGGTCTCAGCAACACTTTCAATAGTTTTATAGATACCATAAAGTTTTTGTGCAACTTTTTCTTGATCAATAACTTTTTTGTCATAGGCCCTATTATTTTCAGAAATTTCAGATAGATATCGTATCCTAGAAGGAGGAATTACAAAAATCTTTTCAGACATCTCTTTGGTTATTTCAAAAGTAGACTGTAAATCCGCCCCAGTTTTCTCAACCAACTTATCCATGATAGCTCTATACAAAGAATTCATTCCAGGATCGTTAAATTGTGAAGCAATAGTTCCGAATACTGGTAATTCATCTTGAGGGATATCCCATAAGTTGTTATTACGCATGTATTGTTTCTTTACATCCCTCAAGGCATCAAGTGCCCCTCTTTTATCAAATTTATTGATCGCTACTAGATCAGCAAAATCAAGCATATCAATTTTTTCTAATTGCGTTGCTGCTCCAAATTCAGGGGTCATTACGTAAAGAGAAGTATCCGAGTGTTCAATAATCTCTGTATCGGATTGACCAATACCAGAAGTTTCTAAAATAATTAAATCAAATTCTGCTGCCTTCAATACTTCAACAGCTTCATTTACATACTTAGATAAAGCCAAATTAGACTGTCTAGTGGCCAATGATCGCATATAAACACGTTCATTATTGATAGCATTCATACGAATTCGATCACCTAAAAGAGCTCCTCCTGTTTTTCTTTTAGAAGGATCAACTGAAATTAATCCAATGGTTTTTTCTGGAAAATCAATCAAAAAGCGTCTTACTAATTCATCAACCAAACTAGATTTTCCTGCCCCTCCTGTTCCTGTAATTCCTAGCACAGGAGTTTTTGAATTTTTATTTTTTTTATGTATTGTTTGTAGGGTATCTTTCGCTACTTCAGGAAAATTTTCTGCAGATGAGATGATACGTGCAATATTTCCAATTTCTTTGGTAGCTAAGTTGTTTACCTCACCATTGAGCTGATTTCCAATGGCAAAGTCAGATTGTTCTACAAGGTCGTTGATCATCCCTTGCAACCCTAGTTCACGTCCATCATCAGGAGAATAAATACGTGTAATTCCATAATCCATTAATTCTTGGATCTCTTCAGGAAGAATTACACCACCACCACCACCAAATATTTTAATATGACTTGCATTCTTTTCTTTAAGGAGGTCATACATATATTTGAAATATTCGTTATGACCTCCTTGATAAGATGTCATAGCAATGGCATTTGCATCCTCCTGTATAGCACAATTAACTACTTCTTCAACACTTCTATCATGCCCTAAATGAATAACTTCAACACCTGTTGACTGGATAATTCTTCTCATGATATTTATGGCAGCATCGTGACCATCAAATAATGAGGCAGCAGTTACAATACGTACCTTGTATTTGGGTTTGTAAGGAGCTATTTGTTTCATTCGTAAATTAACTTGATTTATAGTCCTGCAATTTACATAAATCTAAAAAATAAATGGAATAAATTGTAAATTATAGATAGGCTAGGAAAGCCCAGTTTTTTCTAGTGTTAAGATAATTTATATTTCCCTCGTTTAGGTAAGCCTCCCTTTCAAAACTTAAGTTCTTGTAGGCTAGAGAAGTTTTTTGATATTTAATCAATTTAACACACCATTCAATACCATAGAAAAGGTAAAAAAAAATGACTAACATTTCTAATTGTTGTTTTAAATGGATTTTTTCATGGTTTATCAAGAAAATATCATTTTTAAGTTCTTTTCGTTTTAGGAAAATAAAAGGAAAAATAGCTAAGCCAACGAAACCTTTGGGGATAATATGTTTTACTATGAAAATCACTCTCCAAAAATAATCAATTTACTTGTATTTGAAATGTTTTTTTATTTATGAATAATTTTTTGAAAAGGAAAAAAATTAGGATTAAAATAATGCTTTTTGTTTTAAAATAAAGCTTTTTTGATGGGTTAAATATTTAAAAAATTATAGATGTCATAAAATAATGGGAGTGATATCAATAATATTTTAATTAAAATAAAAAAATAAGTGTTTGATATATAGTATTTTGTGTTTTGTTTTTATGATTTATTGTAATTGAGGAAAAAAGTTATACCTATCAGCTTTTTTCTATTAATTTATAATTAGCCTTTTGTTGTAGAAAAATGTTTTAATAGTATTGAAAAAAGTATGTTTTACATCATATGTTGGTATGTTCACTTCAAAACTTAAAACCCATAGTTTTTATGATATTATTTTTGGGGAGATAAGACAAAAGGTTAGTAAATATAAGGGGTTGGTGTCTATTCACTCTAATAATAATATGTGGTATCAAAGGCTTTATAGACCACAAAAAACAACAAAAGCCTAAAACAAATTATATTAACTCAAATAAGTTCCAAAACTTAAGAACGTATGAACTATTTACACAAATTAAGAAAGCCCTATTTATCAGGATTTTTAGCATTATTAATTTTATTTACATCATGTAACCAAAACGACAGTGGTATTGTTGAAAACATGAAAGAAACATCAGAAGAAAGATTTTCAGGAGAAGAGCTTTTTACTTCCATTATATTTAGAGAAGGAAAAGCGGCTTCGTTATTCCCTACTAGAAGAAAAAGTGAGTCTTTACAAAACTTTTTAAACGATTCAGAAAAAAGAGAGGAATACAAAAAAACTCAAGTAGAAGCCATCGCGTACCTTAGAGCAGATAACCCTGATTTCTTCAATGATTTTCAAAAAAGTATGTACTCACAGGATCCTGTAATAATTAAGGAGGCAATAAATAATGCTTCTAAAAAGTTATTTCCTTTCATTAGTAAAAAATTAAAAAATGCTGGAATAGATTATGAGGTTAGTTTAAAAAATCCACAATCAATAGGGAGGCTTAAACAAGATGCATTAGCAGAGTACCACGTTGACCAAAATATTGATTTGACTAAAGTTCCAGACAATGAGGCTTTGGTTGTAGCTGTTCAAGTTGCTGTAGTAGCTGTGGTGGTTGTAGTTGTAGCTGCCGTTTTAGTAGCTTACACACCTGATGATAAACCAATTTCGTACCCAATCGAAGAGCTTTCTGGGGCTATAGCTACCCAATTACAATAATAAATAAACACAAGTTTAACCGAAGTAATTATCGTTAATTGAAGATGATTATTTCGGTTTTTTTTAAAAAAAAATATTTTGAAAAAAAAGTTTTTAATAATTGTTACCATTACAATTTTTTTAGCAGTTAATTTTATACTTATTGTTTCTATTCCAGAAAATCCAATAAAGTCAAGATATCCTTTTTTTTCAGAGCGTAAAACAAAAAGTTTTTTGGCACAAGGTTGGTCTTTTTTTACCAAAAATGCTAGAGACAAGGAAGCATATATCTATAAGATAGATACAATACAAAATACTGCGGAGAAGGTAATGCTAAGAAATACTCAAATTTCTCAACTTTTAGGTATAAAAAGAGAAAATAGAATTATAAACTCCAAGATTTCAAGAGTAGTAGAAGGTATAGATGCTAATTTATGGATAAAATATAGAGGTAAGGTTACTGAGTATTTAGAAGAGCCTGCTAATTTAAAGAAGTTAAATATAGTCTCAATAAAAATCAGTAAACCTTCACTATGTGGTTTATATTGTATTGGTATGAAGAAACCTATTCCATGGTCATGGATAAACTTAAAAAAAACAGTCTATATGGAGTCTGAACTAATCTTAATCAATTTTAAATGCGAATAGTATCTGATAGCGTTATATCTAAGTTCGAAAGTCTAATAGATTTAAATTATTGGAATAAAATGCTGGGGGTAGCCCGTTCTTCATTAGCATTAAGCCTTCTATTAACTTTGTTATTTAATACTAATGAGGTATTGTTTACTACAGGGATTAATAATGAAGTTTTGCCATCTCTAGATAAGTATCCTTTTTTAAACTTATACGCCTTAATTGAAAATTTCACTACTGTTAAAGTACTATCTATAATTATTTTAATGATTGTAATATTAGGGATTTATCCGAGGTATACTTGTGTTTTTCATTGGTGGGTAACTTTTAGTTTTTTCAATACCTCTTTGATTATAGATGGAGGAGATCAAATTAATAACATCTTAACATTATTATTAATACCAGTTTGTTTAACAGACCAAAGGAGGTCGCATTGGAGTTCACCTAAAAGCGATGCAGATAGTTCTTTTTATGCAAAAACAATAGCCTTTTTTTCATTTATAATAATTGAGTTACAAATTGCATTTCTCTATTTTCAAGCTAGTGTCGGAAAATTTAAGGTTCCTGAATGGGGTAACGGTACTGCTGTTTATTATTGGTTTAGACACCAATCTTACGGTATGAATGATACCTTATATCCGTTGGTTATTTCATTGTTAAAGAATCCATTTATTATAGCGTATACTACTTGGGGAGTATTGCTTTTTGAATTGTTTTTATGCTCATGTATTTTCTTTAAAAATACTAAAATTAGAAAAACAGCTTGGTATTTAGGAATACTATTTCATTTTGGAATAATAGTAATTCACGGATTGTTTAGTTTCTTTTTCGCAATGCTTGGTGCATTGACACTATACTTAGCAGTAAAAAAAGCCAAATAATACTTGTAGTAAATTGAAATTACTGTAAGAATAAAAGGAGATTTTATATATCTTTTAATAAAATCAAAAAGCCCTCTAACGAGAGCTTTTCATATTTGAAAGTAGAAATTTAAAGTTTGGTTAGTTTATGATATTACATAGGGAATAATAAATTCCCACCCAACACATGTTGAGTAGGAATTTCCCCTAAATAGAATTTCAATTCTACTCAAACTGGCGTAAAGGTATGTATATTAATTGTATAATGTATCTAGGTAAAACTACTGAAAATACACTAAGGGAAAACCCTAATAACACTCCTTAAAAACCCTTAAATAGCTTTTTTGAGCTCAAAATCAGCTTTGTTTTATAAAAGTAATGCCCCCATATATATTAGTGATATAACCATAACAAAAAACAAGGTGACTAAATGATTAATTAACGAAACTTTTTTATACTCATTATCATGTAGTTTTCGCTTATGATGTCCTATGTAAGGTTTATCAACAAGTTTTCCATGATAATAATTTGGACCACCAAACCTACAGTGTAAGATAGCGGCTAAAGCAGCTTCAGGGTAGCCAGCATTTGGGCTAGCATGTTTGTTCCCATATTGTATAATAAAAGGAAGTTTGCGTATTTTAAAGGTAACAATTAGCATAAATAGGGCGGTCAATCGAGCAGGTATATAATTTAAAACATCGTCTAGTTTTGCAGCAAACCTTCCAAAATGAATATAACGATCGTTCTTGTAACCTATCATTGAATCAAGAGTATTAACCATTTTGTATAGCATAGCACCCGGAACTCCCAAAATTGCAAAGTAGCATAAAGGAGCTATGACACCATCACTTAAATTTTCTGACATAGTTTCAAAAACAGCCGTTTTAATCTGTTGTTCATCAAGCTCAGAAGTATCCCTGCCTACAATCCAAGAAAGACGTTCACGTCCTTGTTTTACTCCTTTTTTTAACTCTTTAAAAACTGCTACTCCTTCAGTAATTAGGCTTTTGTTTGCAATAGCAAAGAATAAAAAAACGGTATTAAAAACTAGTGTTGCTATAGGGTAGGGAGTTAGTATTTTAAGAGCGAAATGAAAAAAACAAAATACACCTATAGTAAGTGTAAGGGTTAATATCATTCCCTTGTAAAAAAGTGCATTATTTTTGTTTAATTTTTTTTCTCCAAAAGAAATTAGTTTACCAAATAATACGATGGGATGAGGTAACCAACGAGGGTCTCCTAAGGCTAAGTCCAATATATAGGCAAGGACTAAGGGAAGTATTATAATGAATTCTTCCATTGTTTAAGTGCATTAATTAATAATTGATTTTTTTCTGGAGTCTGACAAGAAACACGGATATAATGCTTATCTAATGAAGGAAAGTTTGAAGCATCTCTGATTAAAATATGATGGTTGTTAATTAAATAAGATTTTAGTGCTGAAGAAACGGGATTTGCTATTTTAATAAGAAAATAACTGGTCTTACTAGGAATAACATGAAACCCTTCTATGGCGTTTATTTGCTGTTTTAATTTGGTAACATTTTTAAAATATTCCTCAAAAACAGGTTTGGTGTTGTTGAAATTATCAAAAATAAAACTTCCTGCTTGTAAGGCTAAGGTGTTAACATTCCATGGCATTTTATATTTTTTTATACTACGGATGATGTTTGGTGAAGCTAAGATATATCCTAAACGTAACCCCGGAATACAAAATAATTTGGTTAATGACTTTACGATGATCAGGTTTTCATGTAAGTTTAAGAAAGAGGAACATGAAAGTTCAGAACTAGTAAAATCAACATAAGCTTCATCGATAATAAAAATAGTAGTAGGGTGTTTCTGAAGTAACGTTGAAATTTCTTCAGGAGTATTTTCGTAACCATCAGGGTTGTTAGGGTTGCATATGAAAGCAATATCAGAAGTAAAAGAATGTGTTAAGATATTTTTTCTAGAAATAAACTCTTGATCCAAACCATGAACCTTCGAGGCTAATTCATATTCTGAGAAAGAAGGAGTGCAGAGTGTTACCTTTCCTTTTTGAAATGCATGAGCAATAAGATAAAAAGCTTCTGTAGCTCCGTTGGTTACTATTATAGTATCGTTATCAAGGTGATGATGTAAAGCTATTTTTTTAATTAGTAATTCAGCACTTGGAGCTGGGTAGCTTTCTACAGAAGAAAGACGAGTTTTTATAAAAGATAGTAAGGATGTTGGGGGGCCTTTATACCAAACATTTGAACTAAAGTTCGCTTTAATTTGAGTTTTAAATTTATATAAGTCATCTCCATGTCCATAGTCCATATCTACTGGGTCATATTGTTAATTATTGAAGCAATGTCGAGGTTGTTTTCTAGATGTATAGCAAGTTTATCGTAGTTTTCTTCTTTGAATTTAGTATAATCAAAACTTTTGTCAGGTTTATTGCTGTTGAAATTGGAAAGAAGATCATCGACAACTATTGTGTTATCTAGTATACCGTGAATATAGGTTCCCCAGCAATTGGCTTGGTGAAAACCTTCTGCTTTATTATTAATGGTGTTCAAAGGGTTCATTTTTTCAAAAGTTGTTTCTCCCATATGTATTTCATACCCTTTACAAACAGTCTCGTAATTTTTAAAAATAAAATTACATTGTAATGTGGTTTTGTTTGTTGCCAATACAGTATGAATAGGAAAAATACCTAGTCCGGGTATTTGGTTAATTTCTCCTTCTACATGGTGAGGGTCAGCAATAGATTTTCCTAACATTTGAAATCCACCACAAATACCAATAATAAAAGTCTTTTTTTCGTAAGCAATTAAAATTTCTTTTGCTAAACCACTGGATCTTAAAAAAGACATATCGGATATGGTGTTTTTACTTCCTGGAATAATAATAACATCAGCACTTTTTATATCTTCGACGGATCTTGTGTAGAAAAGATGTACTCTTTTGTCTTTTTCTAAACAATTAAAATCTGTAAAGTTAGAGATATAAGGAAGGAGTATAACAGCAATATTGATTTTTCCAGTTTCCATATGTTTGGCTTTGCTGTTTAAAGCTAGGGAATCCTCTTCTTCAATGTATAAATCCTTAAGGTAGGGAACAACGCCTAATACCGGAACATTGGTTAAGGATTCTAAAAGTTTTTTCCCTTCTTCAAATAAAGAAATATCTCCTCTAAATTTATTGATGATAATTCCTTTAATTAACTTTTGCTCTTCTTCATCCAATAAAGCAATACTACCATAGACACTTGCAAAAACACCCCCACGATCAATATCTGCTACAAGGTAAACATCTGCATTTGCTGCTTTAGCCATTCGCATATTGACGATGTCTCTATGTTTCAAATTCAATTCACTAATACTTCCAGCCCCTTCCATTACAATTGGTGAAAAGCTATTTTCTAGGTTTTTAAAAGCTTTTATAACTTCTTCGAAAAGGTGTCTTTTGTTATTTCCAAGAAAATAAGATTTAGCTGTTTGGTTTCCCACAGGCTTTCCATGTAAAATCACTTGTGACTTGTTGTTACCAGTGGGTTTTAAAAGAACTGGATTCATATCGGTAGTCACATCAACTTCAGCAGCTTCAGCTTGCACCGCTTGAGCCCTTCCTATTTCAAGTCCGTTGGCGGTTACATAACTATTCAAAGACATGTTTTGAGCTTTGAAAGGAGCAGGACTGTATCCACGTTGCTTTAAAATACGACATAGACCAGTAGTTATAATGCTTTTACCTACATCAGATCCAGTGCCCACAAACATCATCGGGCGTAATTTTTTTGACATGTTTTAAAAATATGGGCAAAAATAATACAAATAGTAGGTTTGAAGCTGAAAGAATACAAAGTATTATGCTGTCATTTCTGCTCATATACTATTTAATATTATGTCTTATTACTTCGTTACAGGGATTGAATTAAAAGTAATATCACAACTCTTTATGGTTTTTTAACGCTATAATTGATAGGGGAAAATAAACGTTAAACTGTTTTTTTATTTTTATTGTTTTTTTAAATTAAATACTTATCTTTAAAATTGTTATAAATTAGTCCTCTAAAGTAGGTTATGACTCAATCTTTTTTTAAACAAATCGGGAAGCTTCAGCCTTTCGAGATAAAAAATAGTAGTTTGGCGTTGTTGCTTATAGCTCCCGGAGTATATGGGTATTCGGTGCTGATTTCCTATTTTAATGAAAATGTTATTGAAATTCCTTTTGTTAGAGAGTTTTTTTTCCTACTCTTTTTAGTTGTTGGGTTGCTACCATTAACGAAGTGGCAACATGTCTTGGAGTATTATGGCTTGTACGTATTTCTATCATTATTATTGTTTCAGCACCACCTTACCAATACCGTAGCCTTAAATGATTTTTCCATTGATTATTTATTAGGGACTTTTATTGCTTTGTTTGGTGCGATACTCTTATTGAGTAACCGAGTTTTAATTATAATTTTTAGTTCTACTCAGCTTATTCATATGACCTATCGAGTTGTTGATTCGGATATTGATATTGTTACAGAAGGTGCGATATTAATATCTATAACAACCATATTTATATATTCATTCATTATCTTAAATGGATTTATGCGCTATAGAAGAGGATTAGAAGAAGTAAATAAAAACTTAGAAAAAGGGATTCGGCAACGTACAAAAGATCTTGAAGATAGAGCGAAAGAATTGTATGAACGTAATAAAGATTTGGAAGAGTTTGCTTATGTTGTTTCTCATGATTTAAAGCGTCCTTTACGAAACATCCATACATTGACTGGTTGGGTTAATGAGATGAATAAGGATAAAGCGACTACAAAGGAAGATATAACAGATAATCTTGTGAAAATTCAAGAACAAGTAGAACAGATGGATTTGTTGATTAATGGTATATTGAATTATTCGTTGCAGATGGAAAAAGAACAAATGCTGAAAAAGGTTAATCTTGACAGTTTAATTAGAAGGCTTGCTAGATTAAATTCTTCAGATAAATGTACGGTAAAAGTATTAACCAAGTTGCCCAATGTGATGTTTAATGAATCACAAATACTTCAAGTTTTTCAGAACCTGATTCAAAATGCAATTAAACATAATAATAAAAAGATAGTAAGGATTTATGTTGACTGTCGTAAAGAAGGTAATGAGTTTGTATTTATGGTGGGGGATAACGGGCCAGGTATTGATAAAAAGTATCATAAAAAGATTTTTCATTTGTTTCAAAAGTTAGAAGTAAATACCCATGTTGAGTCTATAGGAATTGGTTTGGCGTTGGTAAAAAAGATTATCGAAAGAAATGGAGGGAGAGTTTGGTTGACTAGTAAAAAGAATGTAGGGACAACGTTTTTTCTTACCGTAGTGGATAGACTTATTTATGAAGAAGGGGAGGAGGAAGAATAGTACTTCATATGGTTTTTGATTTAGAACTCTCTCTATATACAGTATACGAATTAGCAGACAGTAATGTATAGTTACATTGCTTCGATATATAATTTAGATAGAAAAGGTAAGTTTGATAAGAGCTTACCTTTTTTCTATACTTACTATGAAGTAAGGGTATATACTTATAGTATATATAGTGCTTTGTCTGGTGTTTGTTAGGTCTTATATACTTACTTAAAAAAACCTTGAAAAAAAGTTTTTGTATTATATTATTGTTATTCAAGTGTTTGGTTTTGTGTTGTGATTTTTTAACAAAAAAACATTGCATAAAGTCTTGCGGGTGTCAAAAAGGGTTGTATA
>CANMCD010000023.1 GCA_947496185.1 uncultured Tenacibaculum sp. | reverse complement strand
CTAATTTCACTTAAAACGGCTACAATAGCATCAATAGGTTGGTCATAAGTCTTGTGTAAATACACTACTTGCGCAATGGTTTGTAAAGCCTGTTGATCGATCGTTGGAATACCATCGGAATTTTTACAACATGAGGTAAGAATCCTATCTAAGTCTTGAAAAGATATCCCTGTTTTTTTTGCCAAGCGTACAAAGCTACTCACACGAATAAACCAGGTTAATGGAATCGTAGCCGTAGTACTCTCTCCCCATTGTAATTTCGTTTGTTTGTCATTAAGAGTTACGTAGTTGGTGTTGTTCTTGGTAAAATGATTGATATAAAAATTGGCCCGACCTTTTTCTACTTTTGATAAATCCGAAGGATCTATATATAAGTCATGATATAATAATTCCCTACATTCTTCTGGAGAAAGGCCTATAAGTTCCGAAAAATAAATTACATTGTTAAAAGGTAAAGTGTTCAGTTTATTTGCTAACTCTTCTCTTTTTGCTTCGGGTAATGTATTGGTTTTGATTTTATCAGCAAATGTTGAATCAAAATCAATGTACTGAATAAGCTCTAAGATCTCGGTTTGATCAAAAAATTGTTTTAAACTATTTTCTACATCTTCCGTTGTAATCTTTTGTGTTTTTAAGAACAAGAATATTCTAGCCTGTATTCCGTATAGTCTCTGAACTCTTGTTTGTAAAAACTTAGCACTAGAACTCTCTGATGCAAACCTATCTTGCGTTGCTTTATAAGCATTAAAAATTTCATTCAGCCAAACTTGTTCACCAGTTTTTAAAGCTTTAAGGTGGTATTCATTTAGTTCTAACGAGATAAAATCTTCTTGGAGTTGTTTTTCTGAAGTATCGTATACCGATTTGATTTTATCAACAATCGTAGACTTGGTTGTCTCTTCATTAAGTACATTTCTTACGCGGATTAGAAAAGCATAATCATAACTATTGTTCACTAAAACACTCAACTCTTTTCCTGTAAGTCCTAAATAGTTTTGAGCTGTCGTTAAAGATTGTTCTTCCCTCCCAAACAATCGATACAACTCCTCTGAGGTGATTCCTAAATGTTTTAAATTATTTTTCACCTTTTCATTGTCTAACGAAAAAGGCATATTAAAAGGGTATTTTGCATTCGTCAGGGTATCGTATGCTTCTGAATCTGGTTTTAAATTTTCAATCCTACTTTCTAATAACTCATTTACAATATCTAAATAAGGAACTAAGTTGTACGTATTTTCATCATTTAAAAAGATCTCTTTGATATCGGTTCTCCTAGTATCAATAAAATCTAGGCTATTTTCGCCTGTCTCATCTTGTAGCATATTTAACAAATCCGTCAAATAAGCTGCTGGGGAATATACGGATCTAGCTTCATCCCCTTCTTTTGTATTCAATTTCCCAAAAAGTGTTGGGTAATTTGGTAATTTTTTCATTTGTTCTTAATTTCTTTTAAATATGTAATCCTTTTGCATTGGTGTGAGGTTCTGATTTCTGAATATGATCAACGTATTTTAAGACTAAAATTTTTTTAATTCCTTCTGCACGTTTAAAAATAGTCAATGGTAATTCTTCATTTTTTTTAACTATTTTTTTTACTTTTCGTATAAACTCTTTTTTTCCCATATCTGCTATCTGTACGGCAGAATGAATACCTATTTTTAAAAGTTCTTTCGCTGTTTTATCAACATCTAGCCCTTCATAATTTTCTGGTAAAACCTTTAGCAATCTTTGATACCCTCTTAAATGATTCAACATAATATTCTTTTCCTCTTCTGAATAGTTCCATATAAAACCATCTGTAATTGTATTATTTAATAGATCTACACTTTTAAAGTCTACACCTTTATTCTTTTTTAAAAAGGCATTAAACTTCCTTAGATCAACCGTTGACCTTTCTTCCATTTCTTTGTTTTAAAAAATTATTATTGTATTATTCTTTATTCTTAAGACTGGCTATATTAGCCTTATTATTCAATGCTTTCAATATTACTTTATAAAGATTTACCCCATATATAACATCAAAGTTTTGCATGATAGATTTGATTTCAAAAACCGCAATAAAACCAGATATAATCTTTAAAAAAGGAACTTCATCAATAATAAATTGTTCTAATAAAAAAGCTGATAAGACTACCAAGTTATATATGACAACTTTTGACGTTGCATGAACTATGTGAACTGTTCTAAGTTGTTTTTTTTTCTTGTAGGTTACAAAAACTCCCGTAACAAAATCTACTATAATCAAAAATACAATAGTCCCCATTACAGCATAAACAGGAGACAATATTGCTAATAACCAAAAGATTACATATGATATTTTTTCCATCAAATAATTTGTTTTTAATCTTATTTAATCACAAACCTAGATGAGATATATTATAGTTTAAGCACTTTTTGTTATGAATGGTTATATGGCAATTCCTAAAGGTATATTTAATGTAACCAAAGTAAATATTAAACAGCTTTTAACTTGGTTTTTGTAGAAAAAAAATATATCTATACCTACAAAAAATTTTAGCATATGGATTTTTATATACTGTTTCTTTCTCCAGAAGATTTTTTTTTAATCGTTATTCTAGTAATACTAAATATAGTATGCTATACTTATAATGAAAAATTAGTAGCTGAAAATAAAAAAATAAAATTCGATGTAAAAACACTAAAAAAGAATACAACTAATAAGGATCAACTTTTTACCATTATCTCACATGACATAAGATCTCCTTTGCATGCTGTAAAAATGATGTATATTGATATTATTAATGTCATAGAAAATAATAAGAATTTTGATACAACTTTGTACATCAAAAAAAGAATAATTGAAATAGAAAAAATTAACTCATCTATTAAAAACCTACTACATCAATACTATAAAAACACTAAAACAATAAACTCTACACCTCAAAACATTAACCTTAATAAGATTATCAATAAGGTACTTAATGATCTTACCTTTACAGTAAAAAAGAAAAAAATAAAAGCTTTATGCTCTATCAGTGAAGATGCTACATGGTATGCTGATCCAAATACCACCTTTACAATTTTACGAAACTTAATCGACAACAGTATAAAATATTCTCATTTTAACAGTACCATCTATATTAAAGGTAAAAAGTGTAAGGAAACATCAAATTCTATAATAACAATTAAAGATACTGGAATAGGCATGAGTGAAGCAACTATCGAAAAATTATTACAGCATACTAGCATAACAAAAGAAAATCATGGAAAAAAAATTAGTTCTGGCATTGGTTTTCAACTATGCAAAAAACTAGCTAAAAAAAACAACATTCGTATTGATATAAAAAGTAACATTGGTACTGGAACAACCATCATACTCAAGCAACCAATACAGTAGTAGGTTAAGTATTTTTTTAACAAAAGAAGAAAAAAAATATACTAAAAATCAAACAATTAAATATTTTAACATTTCATTAAGTAGGTAAAACACTAATTCACTTGTTTATTTATAACAAGTCATAGATTCTTATTAGAAAACAGTCTTTTCAAAAAGCAATTCACCTTTTCAACGGTTCCAAAATAGGCTTCCCCCTTCAATAAACAAATGACTAAGAATACATAAATACCTAATATTACAATGAAAAAAACAATCAAAACTACTCAAACTCAAACACATTCTTCCAATCCTCCCCCCTCACAAATACTGTACAAAAACTACGTAATCTCAACTTTAGAGGCATATTAATTTAAAATTACACCGATTTTTAATCAGAATTTTCATTCTACCTTAACAACAGAAAATTCCTACTATAAAAAACTACTATACCACTATGGAAAATTTCGTTCTTATTTTCTTTGTTTTGGGCACGATTTTTCATTCATTTGTCACCCTTTATTTTTCAATAGAAAAAAAAACAATACAGAAAAAAAAACTAACCCTATACAATACAAACACAACTATTAACAACTCATTAATGAGTGTTTCTTCATCAGCAGAAAGCATGCTAGATCGTATTAAAAAAAACAAGATACAAATAACCAATTTATCACATACTCCTACATTATTATTACCTGAACTCACTCAAACTTATATTACTATTTTAAAGTCAAATGAAATTATAAACAATCACTTTTATTGGAAGCTAATCAATAATAACGAACTTCACTTTTCAGCAGAAAACCTACACTTAAAATCAGTAATACAACAAGTTATACACAACAACAAATTAGAAAAAATAGTCAGTAAAGCCCTTATAAATATTCCTAATAATATCTATGTTACCGTAGATGTAAATAATTTAAAAATTGTTTTAGAGAACCTCATAAAATTCAATCTAGACCCTCACCTCAAACCTCAAGAATTATACATTGAAGGGGCATACCAAAACAAAAAACACTACAAAATTTCAATTAAAAAAATAAAATCTAGTTTACAACATGAAAAACTACAACAACAATGATTTAAAAATTAAGCTTTGTAAAAAAATATTAAAAAAAAATAACGCAGAACTCTTTATTAAAAAAAATAAAGAAGATACCGAATTTTTTATTCTTTTCACCAAAATCAACTAAATATGAAACCCATTACTATCCTGCTCATAGAAGACAATCAAAAAGAAGCTACTCTTTTAAAGAAACAATTAGAAAATAATAACTTCGAAATAATAGCCATCGCCAAGACACTTGATCAGGCTTTAGATTATTACTATACCAAAGACTTTGACTTTGTTATTATTGATATTTTTTTAAACGAAGAGCCACATGGAATTAGATTTGCTGAAGTAATTACAAAAAACAAAAACTCACTAAACCCCTTTTTATTCCTGACAAGCTCTACGTCTATAAAAGTTTTTGAAAATGCAAAATTAACCAGTCCCTCAAGTTATTTGTTGAAGCCATATAATGAATTAGAACTGATATTCGCGATACAATTGGCCTTCGAAAAATTCTCTGGGGCTACCAATATATTTACGAAACAAGAAAATCCATCTGTATATTTTAACCAACGTTTTTTTATTAAAAAAAATAATATTTTGTACAAACTCTTACCTCAAGATATTCTTTATGTAAATGTTGAGGGGAGGTATAGTTCAATCGTAACAAAAGAAGGGAGCTTTATCGTACATCTATCCCTAAAGGAGTTTATAAAAAAAATAGATAACCAACATTTTATTCGAGTACATCGAAATTTTATTGTCAACCTTACTAAAATACAACAAGTGTTTCTTCAAGATAATCTTATTCTTCTAGAAAATAACCATCGCGTTACAATAAGTAGAATCCACAAGAATAAATTTATTAAGAATTATGATATTTTAGTATAGCCTCAATATATGACACCTTTACTAGCCCTTTATTTATAGTAAAAAAACAGGGGAGGGTAATCTTTTCACCCCTCCCTACACAAATTCAACCAACACCTTTACAACACTTTAAATTAGTTTAATTGTATAGTTTTTATTAATTTCATTATATTGGTACTCAAAAAGTAAGGAACATCTTTTTTTATTAAAGATTTTTCGCTGTAATAAATCTAACCAAAAGATTAACAACTATACGCTACTATTTAAATTGACTAAACATCCCCTGAGTTGTTTCTGTCCTAACCTCTAATTAAGGCGTAAAATGGATAAAGATAAAATTCAACTTTTAGAAGAATCTCTGCAACAAGAAAGATTAGCCCTCAAAAAAGCAGAAGCTATACTTAAACAAAAATCTTTAGACTTAGATAATACCAACAAAGAACTTCAAGCAGCGAAACATAGCTTGTCAATTGTTGAGTATGAAAAACAAATTGAACTTGATAATTTATTTAAAAGTATCATAGACCCCTATGTTTTGATGGATCTAATGGGAAATGTTGTCAAAATGAATCAAGCTTCAAGTGATTTTTTTGGCATTGAAAACCTTGACAAACCTTTCAACGTCATGACCATACTTCATAGAGAAGATGTCGGCTATGCTATGAATGCATTTAGACAATTTGTAAAAGATGGTAGCTTTAGAAACTTTCAGGCGAGGCTCTTTAATAGACAAAAAGAATTAAAGTGGGTAGATATCAATTGTAATATTATATATAATAAAGAAGGTAAAGCAAAATTAGCCCAAGGAATAATAAGAGATATAACGAAACAAAAACAACAACAACACATCTTTGACGAACAGAAAAAACAACTAAACGCAATTGTTGAATATTCTTCACTTGGAATTATTCTTACTAGAAAAAGAAAAATCATAAAATGTAATAGAGCAATACAAGATCTTTTAAGCTATAGCGAAGAAGAATTACTATCCATGGATGTTACGGATATCTGTATTCGAGAAGATAAAGACCGCTCTCAAGAACTGATGAAAAAATTAGAAATAGGTGAATTAGATCACTTTGCGCTAAACAAAAGGTATCGCACCAAAAAAGGACGTGTTATTTGGGCAAAAACAAATGTATCGGTTGTTCGTACAAGAAAAAAGGATCCTGATTATGAAGTATTCTTAATTGAAGATGTCACAAAAGAATTGCAAAATCAATCGCTATTAAAAGCACTTAATGGGCTAATGTCTTCCATCTTAGGAAAAACTAATATTTATGAAATTGCTTGGGAAATTACCTCAAATGCATCTGAACTTTTAGGACTAGAAAATTGTGTAATCTACTTAATGAATTACAAAAGTGGTAAGTTAAAACAAATTGCCTTTTATAGTCGTTATCCTGAAGAAAGAGAAGTTCAAAACCATTTACCTGAGGTAGAAGTAGGCGTAGGTTTAATAGGTCATGTTGCTAAAACGGGAAGTTCAGAAATTGTAAATAATATTTCTTTAGACAAAAGGTTATTCGCTGATGATAAAATCAGAATGTCAGAAATTTCTGTTCCCATCATCGCTAACAATGAAATTATTGGAGTTATTGACTCTACCAATCCAAAAAAGGATTTCTTTTCTGATTACCATTTAAAAACACTCGAAACCATTGCAAATCTAGCCGCTACCCAATTAAAAAGTGCCTTAAATCTTCAGTTACGTATCGAAACAGACAAAAAAAACAAAATATTGGTTAAAAACCTTACGCAAAGCAATAAAGAGCTTAAAGATTTTGCGCATGTAGTATCCCATGATCTAAAATCACCCTTACGAAGTATGAATGCACTTGTTAGTTGGATTCAAGAAGAAATGTGTGAAAGCACCAATGAGATAATCGATCAAAACATCCAATTACTTCTTAAAAAAATTGACAAAATGGACCATCTGATCAATGGAATACTTAAGTATGCTAGTATCGATCAAGTGGATTCTTTAAGGCGTAAAATTGACCTTGATATTGTCGTAAAAGAACTTATTGAAACTATCTATGTACCTGAACACATTACTTTAAGTATCCTAAATAAACTTCCTGAATTACATATTGACAAATTTAGAGTACATCAATTATTCCAAAACTTAATAAGCAATGCCATTACGTATATGGACAAGGAAAAAGGGATAATTAATATTGACTGTAAAGAAGAGGAAAATAATTGGGTTTTTAGCGTTGAAGATAATGGTATGGGAATTTCCGATAAATATCATCAAAAGATTTTTGAAATTTTCCAAACTCTTGAAAATAATGATGCATCAACTGGAGTAGGCTTATCAATCGTTAAAAAAATAATAGATATTTATGATGGTAAAATTTGGCTCTCATCTGCTCTTGATAAAGGTACTACTTTTTATTTTTCATTACCAAAATAACACTTATAAATACTATTTATTACCTTCCTTACCCTACATTATCCCAATGTATGAGCATTCGTTCATGTATAAATTTTCGTGATATATAAGACTAATTAATATCAAACTTAAGTTCATACTTCTCTAGGTATCCTAAACTACCCCCTAAATTAAGGAGCTACAAACAATATTAAAAAAACAAATAAAATGCTTATATTTAATAAGATACAATTTAAAAACACCCCATCAAATGAAAAAATATCTATTGATTGTGACATTTTTTGTTTCCTCCTTAGCATTTACACAAAAAATTACCATAGTAGGTAGTGTTAGTGCCAATAAAGAACTCTTATCTGATGTAAATATTTTAGAAAAAGGTACAGAAAACGGAATTACTACAGATGAAAATGGAACATTCTCCATAACTGTTAACAAAGATGCAACCTTAATTTTCTCATACTTAGGCTATGAAAATAAAGAAATAAAAGTAAAAAAGAACAAAAAAATAAAAGTAACGCTGAAAGAAGATTCATCCTTTTTAAAAGAAGTCGTTGTTTTAGGGTTTAAAGGCGTTGTTGGACAAGCCAGACGTAGGGCAGAATCTATCCAAAACATTCCTGAATCAGTGGTCTCTTTAACTTCAGAAGAAATTGAAAATTCAGGAATCACTAATTTACAAGACTTTTCTTCACAAGTTGCCAACCTAACCTTTAACACCTCTCAAAATTTTGGGGTAAACTTTGTCACTGTAAGGGGGGTACCTCAAATTAGAAATGGAGACGCTCCTGTTTCTTTTGTGATAGATGGAGTTACCATTCCTGATTCTAATTTATTAAATCAAGAATTATTCGATTTAGCACTTGTCGAAGTGGTTAAAGGCCCACAAGGAGCATTATATGGAAAAAATGCCATTGCTGGTGCTATAAATATTTTAACAGAAAAACCTACCAATACCTTTGTCAATAAACTACGTGTAGGGTACCCGAATGTTAATACTATGAAAGCTCAAGGTGTATTCTCAGGACCTATCATGAAAAACAAGATTTTTTATAGAGTATCGGGTAGTTATAAATCATCTGAAGGCTTATTTCACAATACCACCCTCAATGCTGCTCCTGATTTTTATGACAATTACAATGCAAGAGGCCAGTTATTTTTTAATGTAACTAATAAATTTAAAATAACCTTAAATGGTCAATTCAACCATATTGGTGGAGGTGGATTGTATTATCATACCCCTGCTAATAATGCAGAAGAAGTTGACCCCAATAATATTGATGATGTAGTAGCTACTTCAGATGAAGTAGGAGAAGCCTTCCTTAAAAACATATTTGCTTATGCCAAATTAGAATATGACTTTGAAGACTTTTCTTTACAATCTATTACTTCTTATAATGATGCCAAAAGAAATGGAACAGGAGATTTAGATCATTCAGCAGATCCAATGTTACTACAATATCAAGATAGTAACTCTAAAGTATTTAATCAAGAATTTAGAGCTAGTTCTAAAAATAAAGATGCTAAGTTTTCTTGGGATTTGGGTACTTTTTATCAAAAAAATGAAAAATATCTTAACACCCAAGCAGCAGCTGATTTAGGATATTTTCAAAATCCTATTGCCCCTACAGGAGTATTTGACATCCTAGGAGTATCTGATTTTACTAACACCTATAATACCGTTGCTCTTTTTGGTTTCTTTGACTATAAAGCCACCGACAAAATTACATTATCACTTGGATTACGTTATGACAATGATAAGATTGAACAACATAATACCATAACAAACACGAATGATTCGAGAACTGATAGTGAATTCCAACCCAAATTCTCTATAGCCTATAAACATAACGAAAACATGTTGTTGTTTGCTAATTATGGTAGAGGATACCGTGTCGGAGGGTTCAACACACAAAGAACAACGTTGTTTGATAAAGAATACCAAGCAGAGACCAGTGATAATTATGAACTTGGATTTAAAACTAATTGGTGGGAAAATAGATTTATTGTGAATATGAGCGCATTCTATACAGACCTTAACAACCAACAACAGTATGGACTTCAACTCACACCTCCAGATATTATTTTAGGAAACTATAATTATAACAAAAGTCAAATTCAAGGATTCGAAATTGACATGAAGTTAAGAGCACATAAGTACTTAGATATTTTAGCCAATTACGGTATGACAGATGCTGAAATTACGGATGCAGGTAGATCAGGAGATACCGATAGAAGTAGTTTTAATGGTGTTCGTACTCCTTTCGTTCCTCTTGACAACTTTAATATCGCTTTACAATCGAATGTTCCTGTTTCAAACAGTGTCGCCTTAAAAGGCAGGATAGACTTTAAAGGTACTGGTGAAATTTTATGGCATGAAGAGCTACCTGATATTGTTAGTCCTAGTTATCATTTATTAGACCTTAGGTTAACGACAAGTATTAATAATAAGTTTGACATTACTTTATCAGGCAGAAATATTTTCGATGAAAAATACGCACAAGAATTTTATTCTAGTCAATCAGTGGCAGGCCCTACTAAGGATTTAGTTTGGTTAGGAAACCCAGCTACTTATGGTTTAGAGCTTTCTTATGAGTTTTAATCCTACACTACATTTTGACATGTTATTAACGTAAACATATTTGAGGAGGTCTGTTCATAAAAAACGACCTCCTTTTTACGTTTTTAAATCCTCGTTATTAATCAAAACTTTGTCACGTAGCTTTATTAACACAGCAAAATAAGGCACTTAACTAATTGCAGCTTAATATCCCCATAATTACAAAAAAACTTAAAACGTTTGATTTTAAATAATATCAAACCATAATATATTATTTAACCCTTAATTCGGTTCAAAACGTAAGCTTAATGGTAAACACAACCAATTCTTACAAAAAAATATCGGTTCACAAGACAATTCTACCGCCAAAAACATAATCATCAAAAAACAGTATCACAACACGTTAAACAAGTCTCTCATAGCAATTACCATACAATTTTCTCTGCTACTTATTCCCTAACATTAATATCTCCTGTACAACAATTTCTGTCTTATAACGTTTTCCTCCATCTTTTGATTCATAAGAACGATTGGTTAACTTCCCTTCTATTGCCACTTCTTTTCCCTTCTCTAAAAATTTTTCTGCAATATCGGCAACTTTTTCCCAAGCAACCAAATAGTGCCAATCAGTACTTGTTATTCGTTCTCCATTGGCATTTTTGTAGCTATCATTGGTAGCTAACGAAAACCTAGCTAGCTTTTTACCGCTTTCCAAAACTACTATTTCAGGATCATTACCAATATACCCTATTAACTGAACCCTATTTCTTATTCCATTCATAATCATTTTTTTTTCACTTAAGTTATTACGTGTTATTCCAAACAAACCAACAATACAAATATCAAATCTATATAAGATTTAAACGGTCTATAATCGTTTGTTTTCGCTTATTTTCGTTTGTAAATGGAGTAAACAAGTATTTTTTTGTTACTTTAGCATAGAGATTAAAAAAATTGACGATGAAATTTTATATCGAAACAGAACGGCTTATTTTAAGAGAGGTATTGGAAACCGATGTTGATGGTTTTTTTGAATTGGACAGTGACCCTTTAGTCCACAAATACCTAGGCAACAAACCCATAAAAACCAAAGAAGAGGCCAAAAATAATTTAACCTTTATTAGAGAACAATACAAAGAACATGGTATCGGAAGGTTTGCGGTAATTGAAAAGTCTTCTGGAAATTTTACAGGCTGGTCTGGCTTGAAGTTTAATAAAGGAGAGAAAGAGCTCCTCAACGGATTCACAAACTTTATTGATATTGGCTATCGACTCCTTCCTAAATATTGGGGTAAAGGGTATGCTACTGAATCTTCACTCGCCTGCTTGGAATATGGATTTAAAGAAATGAAATACGATCATATATACGGAGCCGCATTGCTAGATAATATAGCCTCTAACAAAATATTAAAAAAAATTGGACTAGATTTTATAAATGAATTTGCTATTGAAAAAGATAAAGCTAACTGGTATGAGTTAGACAAAACAACCTATGAAAGAAAAAAATTGCTTAGAGTGTAATGAAAAAATTACAGGTAGAATAGATAAAAAATTTTGTGGTGACCATTGTCGAAATTCTTACAATAACAGAATTAATAGAACAAGCAAGAACCTTATTCGAAACATTAACAATCGGCTGCGTAAAAATTATAAAATTCTTTCAGATTTAAGCGCTTCTGGAGAAACTAAAATATCCAGAAGTATACTTTTTGATAAAGGTTTTAATTTTAAACTTTTTACCTCTACTGAAGTCGGTAAAAACGGAAATAATGTTTTTTATATTTATGATCAAGGGTATGCTAAATTAGCCCCAGATACGTTTTTATTAGTTTATAACCAAAACATAAAGTAATGCTATTTGTCTAATACTATTTATAATCTCATTTCACAAGATAACTTAGACTTGCATTTTTATTTACTATACAGCATAAATGAATAGCTATTACTCATTCCAAGTATTGCCTTTTAATTTCATGGCAGCTTTTAAAACATCTTTTTGACTAATCTGTCCAATAAGCTTACCATTCTCTACAATAGGAAATCGTCTACGTTTTGAATCTAAAAACTTATTAGCTGCATCAAAAATATTCATATTCCTATCAATCGTCTCTACTTCTTTAACCATTGCTTTACCTACTGTATTATTTTGATCGATTGGCAAATTGTAATACCTGCTTTCTGATATTTGCTTTATACAGTCACCTTCAGATATAATTCCAATCAATTCATTTTTGTCATTAACAACTGGCCCTCCTGAGATTCTATTATCTATTAATATTTGGATAACATCCTCAATGGGTTGATTTTCTTTAAAAGAAACTATTTTGGTTGACATATAATCCGAAACCAAAATTGGCTCGTTTTTTTTTGAAGGGGTATTTGAACGTTTTCCTTGAAAATTTATGATTCCCATATCAATTAGTTTTAATCACTAAATATACTGATTTTTAAATAGTTAAACTCTTAAAAAAATTACAAATCATGTTTTTTTCAATAACCGTATACATAAATTGAATTCTTTTAAAAAAAATATTCTTTTTTTAATGTATAACTCAAAGGAAATTAATTCAATCCAGTAGTGATTTTTTAAAATAATCGTAATTTAATCTATCCAAATATAATAGGATAATTGACTTATTTTTGACACGAAATAAACAATCAAACATGAAACGAATTCACAAATTTTTAGGTAGTCTCATAGTCATAGCAACCATTATATGGAGTTATGACTACGATACTTCTTTACTCTCCTTTCAAAAAGAAGAAACTTCCTTAACCGATTTTTCAATAGATAATGCTTTATACCATATCAAAAACATTGCTAAAAAACCACATTATACGGGAAGTATTGAACACAAGGAAGTACAAAAATATATTGTAAACGAATTAAAAAAACTACAATTACAACCTACAATCCAAAAACAAACTGCTTTTAACAAAAAATGGAAAGTAGTGACAACAGTGGAGAATATCGTTACTAAAATTGAAGGCAGTACTGCCGGAAAAGCATTCTTATTACTCACTCATTACGATTCTAACCCACATTCTTCTCTTGGTGCTAGTGACGCTGGCTCTGGTGTTGCCACCATATTGGAAGGTGTTCGAGCCTTCTTAGCGCAGAACAAACAACCCAAAAATGACATTATTATATTGTTTACAGATGCAGAAGAACTTGGATTAAATGGAGCGAGTGCTTTTGTAAAAGAACACGAATGGGCAAAAGATGTAGGTTTGATCATCAATTTTGAAGCCAGAGGTAGTGGAGGCCCTAGTTATATGCTATTGGAAACAAATGGTGGTAACAAAAACTTAATAAACGAATTCATAAAAGCAAACCCTAATCCTACAGTTGCCAATTCTCTATTATATAGTGTCTATAAAATCTTACCGAATGATACCGATTTAACGGTTTTTAGAGAAGAAAAAGGTATCAGTGGTTTTAATTTTGCCTTTATTGGAGATCATTTTGACTACCATACAGAACAAGATACGTATGAAAGAATCGATAGAAGCTCGCTTTTACACCAAGCATCTTATTTTATGAGTTGTATCGCTTATTTTTCTAATAGTAATTTGTCTAATTTGTCTAGTGAAGAAGACTTAGTTTTTTTCAATTTTCCTACGATAACCTTACTTACCTATCCTTTTTCTTGGGCTTTACCTCTTGTATTAATTGCTCTAGGCTTTTTTATACTTTTAATTGTCGTTGGACTTAAAAAAAGTAAACTAACCTTAAATGGTATGTTAAAAGGATTTATCCCTTTTTTTGGTGCACTTATAACCTCTTGTTTGGGTAGTTTTTTGTTATGGAAGTTTTTGTTAATTATCCATCCAACATACAAGGATATACTACATGGGTTTACCTATAATGGTTATCAATATATAGCTGCATTTTCTCTAGCAACTTTATGGGTATTATTTAAAAGTTATCACTATTATAAAAAAGAACAACCCTTAGACTTGTTTATTGCTCCTATACTTTTTGGAATCGCATTTAATATACTTATTGCAAAAACATTACAAGGAGCCTCTTTCTTTATCATTCCGATATATATATCCCTTTTAATACTTGGAATAGCTCTTTTTGGAAAAGCAAGAAAAAACACAAACGCTATTTTATTTGCTCTTTTAAGTATACCTACGGTATACACCATTAGTCCTATGGTTAAACTATTTCCTGTTGGGTTGGGGTTAAAAATGTTATTTCTTTCTTCCTTTTTTATTACATTCATATTCGGATTATTACTTCCTATTTTTATTGAAAAAGAACGAAAAAGTACTTGGCTTTTTTTAACGGGATTCGCTGCATGTATATTCTTTATTGTAGCAACATTTAATAGCAGTTTTTCTATTGATAAAAAACGTCCAAACAGCTTGGTCTATATAGAAAAATCAGACAGTAAGAAATCCTTTTGGGCAACTTACAATCAAACATTTGACGAATATATTACACAAGTATTTGATAAAGATTTTACTCAAGAAAACATTCCTGAACTTGTAAGTGAAAGCAAATATAACACTCCTTACACTTACATTAAAGAAACTGACTTTAAGAACATTGCCACTTCTTCTATTCAGATTGATATTGATACAACCTTTCACGATAAGAGAACTGTAAGCCTTACTATAACACCTCGTAGAGAAATTAATCAATATCTATTTTATAGTCCTAACAAACTAAACTTTCGTGAATTTTGTATTAATAATATAAACCTAGTCGATAAAGAAAATTACAACGCAGATAAAGGGCTTTTTTTAACCTATCATATGAGTAATTCAGATAAAAACCTAACCGTATCTTTTACAGTTGATAAGAACACTTCTCTAGCGTTACTTTTAAATGAAATCTCTTTTGACCTTCTATCTAATCCAAAATTTAATTTGACTCCAAGAAACGAAATAATGATGCCTATGCCCTTTGTTACAAACGATGCCATCATTACTTCACAGAAAATAAACTTATAACTAAAACTACAAGAAATTAAATTTAAAAATCCAAGACACTAAAATATAGTGTCTTGGATTTTTAATATATTGCTATTATTACTTTAAAATAATACGTGTTTCTTAGTCAATCTGAGAAACCCTTAAGGTATTCACCATTCCTTTTTCTTTTACAGGCATTGATGATAAGTTAATCAAAAAGTCTCCTGTTTTTACATAGCCTTTTTCTTTCGCTATTTCATTTATATCCGCAACAGTATCATCTGTACTCAACTCTCTATCATAAAGGTATGCTTTCACCCCCCAAAGAAGGTTTAACTTTCCTAAAATTCTTTTTTCAGATGAAAAAGCCAATACATGTGCTTTAGGACGCCAAGCCGAAATCTGAAATGCTGTATATCCACTATTCGTTAGGGTAGAGATTGCTGCAGCTTTGATATCATCTGCCATAAGTGCTGCATGATGACAAATTGATTTCGTGATAAATCGATTTGTTCTAATATGTGGCGGTTCTTGTGGCACCTTGATTAAATCCGAATACTCTACACTGGTGATAATCTCTGACATTTTTCGAATTACCCTTACTGGATGCTTTCCTACGGATGTTTCACCAGAAAGCATTACGGCATCTGCTCCATCCATAATAGAGTTCGCTACATCATTTACCTCTGCTCGTGTTGGCACAGAGTTCTCTATCATTGTTTCCATCATCTGGGTAGCGATAATTACCGGTATCCTTGCTTGTTTGGCTCTTCTAACCAAACTTTTTTGAATTAAAGGCACATCTTGCATAGGCACCTCAACTCCTAAGTCTCCTCTAGCCACCATTAAACCATCACAATAAGGTATTAACGCGTCAATGTTTTCAACAGCCTCTGGTTTTTCAATTTTGGCAATTACAGGTACTCTGTATTGCGACTTTTGTTTAATTAAATCTCTAAGGATTCTTAAGTCTTCTGGTGTTCTTACAAAAGATAAGGCAATCCAATCTACCTCTTGTTCTAATGCAAACACCACATCTTTTTTATCTTTATCAGTTAATGCAGGTAAGGATATATTGGTATTGGGTAAATTCACTCCTTTTTTGGATTTTAAAGGCCCTCCAACAATTACTTCAGTAACTACATTTTTACTTTTATCTGTTGATATTACTTTAAACAACAATTTTCCATCATCCACAAGTATCTGCTCGCCTTCCTTAACATCTTTAGGGAAACGCTGATATGTCATATAGGCCTTTTCTTTGGTACCAATACATTCTTCTGTAGTAAAAGTGAATGTATCTCCTGATTTTAATAGTACATCGTCCTCTACAATCCCAACACGTAACTTTGGCCCTTGTAAATCGGCTAAGATTGCTACATTATATCCTTTTTCTTCGTTAATCTCTCTTATCAGTTTGATACGTGTTTTTACTGTGTCATAATCTGCATGAGAAAAATTTATTCTAAAAACATTTACGCCCTCAGCAGCCATTTGAGATAAAATTTCTTTGGTGTTGGTTGCTGGCCCTAATGTTGCAACAATTTTCGTTTTTTTATTTTGTGGCATATGCTAAAAAATTAAAAAGTCTTTAGATTTTAAACTATCAACTTCTATTTGATATGATGTTATTATTTGTGAAATCTGCTTGATATTCTCTATCCAATCATTTAAATATATTTGTTCAAATTCTCCTTCTATTTTTAGAAAATAATCTACTTTTTTCTTTTCTGGAATGAGATAATCTATGATTTCGCTTTGTGTAAACAACCCTACTGTATCTGTCTTTACATGGTATTTACTAACGTTGTCTATTAGAAAATAGTTACAACCAGCATTGACATATTCGTATATAGAAAATGATGTTTTCACATCATCTATTTTACTCTTAATATCGAGACTATAGTCTGCTTTTTCAAAGGAAGTATTAAGTGTTTTATTTAAAAGATAGGCTAATTTATAATTTTTCAAAACGGTATGAATTCCTATCAACACATAATCACTACAAGCGTCATCAAAGTCCAACTCGTAAACTGGCATAAAATCAACTGTTAGTTTTCCGCTAAGTTAATGAATGTATCCAAAAAACCAGATGAAATTCACGAAAAGGTTTTCGATTACCTTATTTTGGTCAAAAGCCTTTGATCCTGTCTTGCATTGAATAATAAATTCTTTTGGATGCTATTTCTTCAGCTTTTTTCTTAGAGGTTGCTCTTCCTTTGGCTACTGCTATTCCGTCAATTCGAACTCGAACACTAAAATGTCTTTTCGATTGATTACCTGTATCTTCGTAAGAATCAAAACTATATTTCTTCTTATTTTTTTGACACCATTCGATAATGTATCCTTTATAACTTGAAATCTTACCTTCGAGTCTCTCAATATCTACATAAGGTATTATTACTTGGTCGTAAATGAATTGATGGCAGTAATTATATCCTCTATCTAAGTATATCGCTCCAATTAAGGCTTCCAATATATTTCCGTGGATATTATCACTAATTTGATTATTTCCTACATTACTCTTAACAAACCTTATAAGGTCAAGATCCTTTCCTAAAGTATTTAAATGCTCTCTACTCACTACTTTTGATCGCATCTGAGTTAAGTAGCCTTCATCACCACTTGGTGCCTTTTTATACAGGTACGAAGCAATAACAGATCCTAATATAGCATCTCCTAAAAACTCTAAACGTTCGTAATTAATTGGATTTCCTTTGCTATCGACTAATTTTAGTGACCTATGTGTAAACGCTTTTTTATAATGTGTTAGCTTAATTGGTTTAAAATTAAGCAACTCTTTTAATTCGTAGTAAAAGTTTTCATCCTCTTTAGCTTGGGGGTTAACTATTCTACGAAAAAAATTCATACACTCACTTTAGCTTAATTTTTTAAACGCTACACACGCATTATGCCCTCCAAATCCGAAAGTATTACTCATCGCTACCTTTACTTCCCTCTTTTCTGCTTTGTTAAGTGTCAAGTTCAGTTCAGGATTAATATTTTCATCAACATTACTATGATTAATAGTAGGAGGAATAATTCCGTTTTCCATTGCTAAAATAGAAGCGATACTTTCAATAGCTCCAGCTGCTCCTAATAAATGACCCGTCATAGACTTGGTTGAATTAATACTTATATTCTTGGCATGATCACCAAAAACTTCAGATATTGCTTTTAATTCTGCCACATCACCTAACGGAGTTGAAGTTCCGTGTGTATTGATATGATCCACTTCTTCAGGTTTTAGACCAGCGTTTTCTAAACAGTTTTTCATTACTGCGATCACACCTAAGCCATCAGGATGTGGTGCTGTCATATGGTAAGCGTCAGAAGACAAACCTCCTCCAACTACTTCTGCATATATTTTTGCACCTCTTGCCTTCGCATGCTCGTATTCTTCTAATACAATAGCTCCAGCTCCTTCACCTAGCACAAAACCATCTCTTTCTGCATCAAATGGTCGTGACGCTGTCTCTGGGCTATCATTTCTTGTAGATAAGGCATGCATAGCATTAAATCCACCCATACCTGCTATGGTAACTGCTGCTTCACTACCTCCTGTCACAACTACATCACAATGCCCTAACCTTATATAGTTAAGTGCATCAATCATTGCATTTGCCGAAGAAGCACAAGCAGAAACCGTTGTATAATTTGGCCCCATAAAGCCATTTTTTATAGAGATATTACCCGGAGCAATATCTGCTATCATCTTAGGGATAAAGAAAGGATTAAACTTAGGTGTTCCATCTCCTCCTGAAAAATTTAAAACTTCTTGTTGAAAAGTTTCTATTCCTCCAATTCCTGCTCCCCAAATCACGCCAACTCTTAACTTGTTGACATCATCTAAGTTTAATTTTGCATCTGCAATTGCTTCATCAGAAGCTACTACAGCATACTGTGTAAACTTATCCATTTTACGTGCTTCCTTTCGATGAATAAAGTCATTCACGTTAAAATTTTTGAGTTCACACGCAAAACGAGTTTTGAACTTGGCAGCATCAAAATACGTTATAGGTGCAGCTCCGCTAACTCCGTTAACCAAGCTATTCCAATACTCTTCTTTATTGTTTCCTATTGGCGTTAATGCGCCAAGTCCAGTTACTACAACTCGCTTTGTTTGCATATAATTCTTAGTTTTTTGCGTCTTCTATATAGCTAATCGCTTGACCTACAGTCCCAATATTCTCAGCCTGGTCGTCTGGTATTTGAATATCAAACTCTTTTTCAAATTCCATGATTAACTCAACAGTGTCCAATGAGTCTGCTCCTAAATCATTAGTGAAGCTTGCTTCGTTAGTTACTTCGTTATCGTCTACACCTAATTTGTCAACGATAATCGCTTTTACTCTTGATGCAATGTCTGACATAATTTTATAAGTTTTAAAATTTAAAATCGGGGCAAAAATACAAATCTTAAGTTTTAATTCTAATTTTTACTCAAAAATGTGATGTCTAAATTAAAAAAAATACTTGAATCTTAGTTCTTACAGCGCGCTAATATTAATAATTATTCTTTCTTTTGCAATAACAATTCAAATCGAATTAGGTAGTTAGAGCTTCCGTTTGGAAGGTTGAAAGTGTGTCTAAAAGCTCTCTAACACAACAAAAACAACATAACCGTAAATATAAAACATGAACCGTATTGTTATTTTTGCCTCAGGATCGGGCAGTAATGCAGAAAATATTATCAATTACTTCAAATCATCTAACGATGCAATAGTGAGTCATGTATTGTCAAACAATGCAAATGCCAAAGTTTTCGATCGTTGCAAACGCCTAAATGTTCCTTGTACCTACTTTTCTAAAGACGAGTTTTTAAAAGAAGAAGGTGTCCTCTCTTTTTTGAAAGAAAAAGCAGATTATATAGTATTAGCAGGTTTTTTATGGAAAATACCTTCTCAAATTGTTAGTGTTTTTGCCAATAAAATCATTAACATTCACCCTGCGCTACTCCCTAAATATGGTGGAAAAGGCATGTATGGAATGCATGTTCATAAAGCAGTAAAAGAAAACAATGAAAAAGAGACGGGTATAACCATTCATTTTGTTAATGAGCATTATGACGAAGGCGCTATTATTTTTCAGGCACAGACCCCCTTATCAAAAGAGGATTCTCCAGAACAAATTGCCCAAAAAGTTCATGCATTAGAATATGAGCATTTCCCAAGAGAAATAGAAAAAATAATTATGGAAAGATAATGGGCAAAAAGAAAAAATATTACGTTGTTTGGAAGGGAAAAAAAACAGGTATTTTTTCTTCTTGGGATAATTGTAAAAAACAAATTACTGGTTTTGTTGGTGCCGAATACAAGGCTTTTATAGATAAGGACGAGGCTGAAAAAGCTTACAAAAAGAGCTATAATGATTACAAAGGGGTCAACACCAAAAAAAAGGTTTTATCAGAAGAAGAACGCAAAAAATATGGCTCTCCTATCATGGAGAGTATTTCGGTAGATGCTGCATGTGCTGGAAATCCGGGGGTATTAGAATACCGAGGTGTACTTACTCACAATCAACAGGAAATCTTTAGAATGGGACCTTTTAAAAAAGGGACAAACAATATAGGTGAGTTTTTGGCACTTGTTCATGGTATCGCTCTTTTAAAAAATAAGAAAAAAGAAAACATCCCTATATACACGGATTCTGTGATTGCCATGAAATGGATTACTCAAAAAAAGTGCAAAACAAATTTAGTCTTTGATAGTTCTAATAATGAAATTTTAACGCTTATTAAAAGAGCTGAAGATTGGTTGAAAAATAACAGCTATCAGGTAAAAATTCTTAAATGGGAAACCAAGGCATGGGGTGAAATTCCTGCAGATTTTGGCAGAAAATAAAAAGCCTAGTAGTATAATACTACCAGACTCTTATAAACAATATATCTTATTCAAGACTATTTAATAGCCAACGCAGTCTCCCCTTTCCAGGTTTGTACGTTTGCTATTTTATTATCTTTATAATCGATCTCTTTTAATGTTTCATTTTCCCATAAAAACCATTTTCCTACTTTTCTTCCCGATTCGTAATGTGCTATAGCTGTTTTATTTCCTTTTTTATCAAATGTAACCCAAGTACCTTCTAATTTTTTACCTTTAAAAAAGCCTTGTTCTTTTATTTTACCATCTTCATAGAAATATGTTGCCTTTACCAAATCATCAGCTTTTTCATACGTTGGAGAAACTTGTGCTACCATAGAAGAAACACACATTACAAAGGCTAAAAGAAACATTTTATTCATATCAATCATTATTATCATTAACATTTATATTACAAAGGTAATCAATATTTTACACTTACACAATATTTACATAACATTAATTTAACACAACTCTTTCTGCAACTATTTTTTAGATTTTGTAACTTGAAATCAATACTAATTTAAAAGCAACTTATTATGGCAATAATGAAAGTTATTGAAATTTTGGCAAACTCAGAAAAAAGCTGGGAAGACGCTACAAAAAAAGCAGTAAAACAAGCCTCAAAAACAGTTAAAAACATCAAATCTGCCTTTGTACAATCACAAAGTGTTGTTGTAAACGACGACGAAGTGACTGAATTTAGAGTAAATTTAAAAATAACATTTGAAGTTAAATAATTCGCTTACCCCCTTTCTTTTTTCCTTACAGAAAAATCTAAGATGGAAGTAACCTACATTTCTTTCCATCCCCTCCACAAACTTCACCTTACTTACATGTCTAAATCTCATTACTTATTAAGACATATTGTATAAACAATTAATATCACCTCCTTATCTAGGTAAGTTTTAAACTTAAAAAGCGTATTAATTTTTAATTTCCTAACCAAACATGTATTTTTGGTAGGATATTTGAAAAGACATACTACACACTAACAATGCAATAACATAGTTACATAAAAACCAGTTCTAACATATCATGTTAGTACCATAAAACTAACTTACAAAAAACACTATTACATTTAATTTAAATTATAAACTAGTAAAAATGGAACAATACCTAGAAAAATTTGAGAGTCTGTTAGTTGATTATTTACCAAAAATTGCCACAGCATTAGCCATCTTACTTATTGGGTGGTTTGCCATCAAAGTTATCATCAAGGCTTTTAAAAAAGTTATGGAAAAACAAAAAGTAGACATAACCCTTCAAAAATTTTTGAGTGATTTAACAGGATGGGCACTTAAAATACTGTTATTGGTAACTGTAATATCTAAATTAGGCATAGCAACTACTTCTTTCGCTGCCATTATAGGTGCTGCTGGATTGGCCATAGGCTTGGCACTTCAAGGCTCATTATCAAATTTCGCAGGAGGTGTAATCATCATGATTTTCAAACCTTTTAAAGTTGGGGATTTGATAGAAGCTCAAGGGGTTTTAGGAAATGTAAAGGAAATTCAAATTTTTACTTCTCACATCAATACACCTGAAAACAAACTAGCCATCATTCCTAATGGTGTATTATCAAATGGTACTATTGTCAATTATTCTACCGAAGGCAAATTAAGGGTAGATTTGACTATCGGTGTTTCTTATGACGCTGATATTAAACAAACAAAAGAGATTTTATTAGAAGTAATGGCAAGTAACTCAAAAATCTTAAAAGAACCAGCCCCAGCAGTTAGTGTCTCAGAACTAGCAGATAGCGCTGTTAATTTTGCTGTACGCCCTTGGACGAACACTCCAAATTACTGGGATGTATATTTTGATGTTACTGAACAAGCAAAATTGGCACTTGATAAAGCGGGAATTGAAATACCTTATCCACATTCCGTAGAAATCCAAAAACAAGGATAATTTTAACTAGAATTTATAGCTATAAAAAAAGTCGTTTGCACAAGTATTGTCAAACGACTTTTAGGTTAAGTTAAAGTGTTAAAAAGCTTCTTTCTATTTCTTTTCTCCTCTCAGCTTTTTGATTTTTGCTCTTCTTTCCTCTATTCTTTTTATCGATTTCTGTCTTTCATTTTCTCTTCTCAATTTTATTTCTTCCTCTCCTTTAACCACATAAAAGAACGAACGTCTATTCATCTGGTGCTCTTCTTCTGTACATTTATTCTGATTACGGTCATCACAATCGTTCAAAAGTTTTGATTCTCCATACCCCTTTATACTTTCAATCCTTTCAGGAGCTACACCTCTTTCGATTAAATAATCTCGGGTTGCCTCTGCTCTCTTATCTGATAAGACTTGGTTAAAACTATTAGTACCCCTACTATCCGTATGTGCTTCAATACGAATAACAATTTGCGGATGATTGGTCATTACCGCATAGATATTCTCTAACTCATATTTAGCATCATCTCTTATCACGTATTCTTCGAGGTCAAAATGAATAGGCTTAATCACAATTTGATTACCAATAACCAATGGAATAATTGTTATGTCTAAATTTTCAATATCTTCTCCTTTTGTAAGTTTTACTTCTTTTTTAAATGGCTTATAATCAAATTTAGCTGCCTTTACGGTGTACTCATCTTCATCAAATAATACTTCAGAAAATTTATATTTCCCATCAGCATCTGTTAAAACCTCATCGACTATTTGACCATCTTTATTGATAATAGAAACCACAGCTTCAGCAATAGGTTCATTGGTTTCATCGTCAAATACACGCCCACTAATATTATGTTGATAAACGGGTATATCCGTATAAATAAAGAAACTGTAAATATCATCATCTCCTTTACCATCTTTTCTATTAGAAGAGAAAAAACCGTATTTATCTTCTTTATCGATATAGAAAGAAAAATCGTCTTTATTACTATTATACGGACTTCCTAAATTTTCAACTTCAACATATCGCTTCTTTTCTTTCTCAAACTTAGACTTAAAAACATCCAATAAACCAAGCCCCAAATGACCGTCCGAAGAGAAGTATAAAACTTCATCGGAACCTATAAAAGGAAAAACTTCTCTACCTGTGGTATTTATTTCCTCGCCAAGGTTTTCAGGTTCACCGCAAGTTCCTTCTTCATATAACGCTACTTTATATATATCTGTAGCACCATACCCTCCAGGCATATCAGAAGTAAAGTATAAGGTTCGCTCGTCTGAACTTAATGCTGGATGCCCTACAGAATAATGATCACTATTAAAAGGCATCTCAACAACATTCGTCCATGTAGCTCCTACCAATCGTGCTTTAAAAATCTTAAGATTAACGGTACGTTCTTTATCCTTGTTTACTTTTTTACCATCAAAATTATTACGAGTAAAATACATGGTTTTCCCATCTTTAGTAAACACAGGCCTACCTTCATGATAATCTGTTGTAACCGGCTTTTCTAATATCGAAGGTTTCCCTAACTCAACTACTGTGTCCTTCTCACTGTCTTTTACAGGTTGAAACTTCTTTTTTGCTCTAAATAAATTCAAAAAAGGTTGATTATTCCAACTATAAATTCGTTGTTTTCTCCCCAAAGTTAAGTTTGAAGAAGAAAAATACACAGTTCCATCGTTCACAACACCTCCATAATCTGAAAATTTAGTATTGGTAGAAACATTACGAACACTTACTCTTTGCTCTTTCATTTTGGTGTACTCTTCGATATAAGTTAAATCTCCCTTGCCTTTAAGCAAACTCTTGTTTGAAAAAACACCTAATGCTAAAAGGATTGAGTCTGATTTTTTATATTTCTGATTACTTCTCAATACCTGAGCATATCTAAAAAGGTAGGTATCATCAATGTTGTCATAATATCTTTCAATCAACTTTGCATACCACTTTTCGGCATCTTCTGTATTTGCATTATTGTAATAAGAATCTGCTAACCTTGTTAATACATGTTTTGAGTCATCTTTATGAACCAAATACAAAGCCTTGTACAACTCTGCTGCTCTAACATACGAAAACTCATTAAAGTACCTATCTGCTACATTACGACTTTGAGAGAAAGAATTGACTACTAATAACGTCCAAATAAGTACTGATAAACCAACTTTAATTAATGTTTGTTTCATAATATGTAGTTTAGAAAAATCTTGGTGATCTGTACTTTAATTCTCTCAAGAACTCATATCTGAGCATTATTTCATGTGTACCCGTATTGGTAACGTTATAATTAGAGGTCGTTAAATCATAGGCATACCCTAGTAAAAGTGAGTTTGTCAATTGAAAACCTAACAAAGCACTAATTGAGTCGTCCCATCTCCACGCTGCTCCAAGTCTAAACTTGTCATTAAACAAAATATTTGCAGATATATCTATTGACACAGGAGCCCCTGCCACTGCTTTTACCAAAGCAGCAGGTTTAAACCTTACGGTTCCTGATAAATCAAAAACATACCCTGCTATTAAGAAAAAATGCATTCGTTCTACAGCCGTAGTTGCAAAAGATTCAAGCGAACCGTCGTAGTGTTCTGATTCTACAAAATTCGGTACTGACAACCCCGCATACCACTTGCTTGTATAATAATAAACCCCAGCCCCAATAGTTGGCAAAAACCGTCCATTAATGTTATTGGCAAAAAGTTGTTCGTTTTGAACCACACTTCCTTTTGTCCAGTCTATATTTAAAAGTCTTCCTCCCAATCGTAATCCAAAAGAAAAACTTCCTTCCTGACCAACAGGTATTCCATACGAAACATTTCCGTCAAAGTAAATTTCATGCGATGGACCAATCTTATCGTTGACCAAATTTACCCCTAATCCTAATCCTGAAAAACCTATAGGAGTATCAAAACTAATACTCTGGGTATCAGGAGCACCTTCAAAACCTATCCATTGTGTTCGCCCTATGGCTGTTAGTACTGCGTGCCCTCTTGAACCAGCATAGGCAGCATTTACGCTCATGGTATTGAACATATATTGTGTATAATGTGGATCTTGTTGTGCTTTTACATCAACTAAAAGCAACAAGAATATACACCCCCCTAAAATTAATCTCATATCTCATTCATTCTATTTAATCATCTCTCACATGATTTATGAAAACTTATCTATTGAGATAAAGCCACCCCTTAATTAGCTCACTCCCATTTCCTAAATCAATAACATAAAAATACGTTCCTGTAGGCAATTGCTCTTTAGCTTTAAGGTTACCTCTTCCTTCTGACACGCCTCTAAAAGCGATATCATGATTGTCGTAACCCGATGCTTGATAAACAGCATTTCCCCATCTATTAAATATTTCAACCATATTGTCTTTATAGGCCTCAATACAATTAATTTTAAAATATTCATTTACTCCATCGCCATTAGGACTAAATTCGTTGAAGACTTGTAGACATGGATCTAAATTTAAAATCGTTGGATCGTCTCTAGGATTGTCTCCAGCATCTGGCCCGTCATATTCCAATGGACTAGGAATTACATTTCCATTTTCATCTGTTCCTGCATCCGAAACAGTAGTAACATTGTCAGTTCCACCTACAGAATCTCCTGTAGCTGTTGCAATATTTGTATAACTTTCATTAATTATATCTGACTCAGTCAGTGTATAAGTAGCGATAACTGTTGCTGAAGCTCCTGGCCCTAGTACGGCTACTGGGTTCCCCGAAACAATTGTTGCTCCTAAATCTGTTATTTCAATATTTGTAATGGTTGTTTCTCCTGTATTAATCACCTCTAATTCATAGGTAATAACATCACCTACTAAATAAGGCCCTGTAGAAACTACACTTTTAACTAAACTCATTGAACCTACTAGATTCAAAATAGTAGGATCGTCTGTTGGGTTGTTTCCTTCATCTGGTCCGTCTACCAATAATGGGTTTGTAATTGTATTTCCGTTTTCATCCGTTCCTGCATCCGAAACAGATACTACGTCATTAATTCCTGAAGGACTATCTCCTGTCGCAACCGCTATATTTGTATAACTACCATGATCTATATCTGCTTGTGTAATAGTATAACTTGCCTGAACTGTCGCTGTTTCTCCTGGATTTAATGTCGCTATCGGACTTCCTGAAAGTATCGTCGCTCCAGCATCTGTTACATCTATATTACTCAGCATCAAAGTTCCTGTATTTGTAAGTACCATTTCATAAGTAACCGTATCTCCTACTCCGTAGGGTCCTGAAGAAGTCACACTCTTAATTAATGTCATATGTTCGTTTTGCCCACCCGTTAAATCTGTAACTGTTGGGTCATCAGTCGGATCGTTCCCCGGGTCTGGCCCGTCTACCATTAAAGGATTGGTTATTGTATTTCCATACTGATCTGTACCTGTATCCGAAACAACAGAAACATTATCTGTTCCTGCTACTGAATCTCCAGTAGCTGATGCTGAATTAGAATAGGTTCCTGCATCTAAATCTGCCTGTGTTAGTGTATGACTTGCTAAAAGTGTTGTTGAAACTCCGGGTGCCAAACTCGGTATAGTACTATCAGAAATAAGGGTTGCATCATTATCAACAACCTCAATATTAGTAATATTAGTCGTACCCGTATTGGTAACAACAATTTCATAATTTATCATATCTCCTACTGAATAAGGAGCATTCGAGGTTACACTCTTTATCATGGTCATTGCTCCAATCAAACTCAAAACGGTAGGATCATCCGTCGGATCTGGCCCAAAATCTGGTCCATCAACAGTCAATGGGTTTTCAATTGTATTCCCATTTTCATCCGTTCCCGCATCAGAAACCACTACTACATCATCTATCCCTGTTGGACTATTTCCTGTTGCCAATGCTGAATTACTATAACTACCATTATCAAAATCTGACGCTGTAAGCGTATAACTAGCCTGAACTGTCGCTGAAGCACCAGGTTCTAAAGACGTAATTGGACTCCCCGAAAGAATGGTTGCTCCAATATCAGAAACCTCAATATCATTTAACATCAAAGTACCTGTATTTGTAACAACAATTTCATAAGTTATATCCGTACCAACATCATAAGGCCCTGTAGAGGTAACACTCTTTATCATGGCCATACTTGCTTGTTGGCCATCTGTTAAATCTATCACTGTAGGATCGTCAGTCGGATCACTTCCTTCGTCTGGTCCATCAATAGTCAATGGATTGTTAATTGTATTTCCATTTGCATCCGTTCCTGCATCAGAAACTACTACTACATCATCTGTCCCATAAGGACTATCTCCCGTAGCAACAGCTGTATTACTATAACTTCCGTTATCAATATCAGCCTGCGTAAGCGTATAGCTAGCTACTACCGTTGTTGAAATCCCAGGTTCCAAACTTGTTATTGGAGTTCCTGAAACGATCGTCGCGCTAGCATCTGTAACATCAATATTATTTATAACTTCATCGCCAGAATTGGTCACAACTATCTCATAATTTATAGTTGTTCCTACAGAGAAATGGGGTGGAAAATTAGTAACAGACTTTATAACCTCAAGTGCTGGACTGGAAGTATATGTAAAAAAACTTGTACTCCCTGAAGCATCTGTCATACTTCCTCTAGCCACAATATTTGCACTAAAACCATTAAAACTTTCATCTCTCGAAGAATTTTGAGTCACTACAACTGGAAAACTTATTTCTTCACGCATATCTGCTGGAATAATAGCCTTTTGATTAAAGATTAATATGTTGCTTTGACTATCATACTCCACATCAAATAAAGACAATACATCCACTTGATTTGATGTGCCTGAAACCAAAGAAACATCACCTGAATTTTTAGGCGCTATATAATCCCCCAAATCTACCGTAATAGTTACATTAGGTAACCCTCCAAAAACGGGAGTTTGAACATCGTTTCCAGACGATTCTTGAATTGTAAAACTCGCTATTCCTTCTCCTGAATTTTTTATAGTTGCTAATGGTGCAGGACCAATAGTCCCATCTTGCAACGATACTGATTGAGACACCACTGCCTCTACCGACATCAGTAACATTAAAAACAATAACTTAACGAACCTCCTCATACATTTAACTCTTAATTTTTACCCTAAAATCATATTCTTTCAAAAATATTTTCATCAGAACATCAATGATTTTCGCCTGAACTATTTATTGTAGTTCCACATTTATAAAGACTAGCGGCCTAAATTAACCGCTAGTCTATATTCTATAAATACTGATTAGTTATTACTATAACTTATCTTATCAGTATCATTGTCATTTCCTCTAAACGTTTGTCCTCCAGAGTTACCTTTAATAGTTGCCTTTAAAGGTCTTTCTCCTCTTGAATTTTCAGGTGAAATAAACTTCGCAGTTACCCCTACTCTTGAGAAAGAATTTCCTGCAAATATTCCTCCGTTTCCTACATATACAAACTTGTGTAATCCTGATTCGAAAGTATAAGTCCAATCTGAATTAAATACTTGACTTCCATTTAATGTAGTCATAGTAGTATCAAACGTAAACTCAAAGTTTTCACTATTTGGTATTCTAAACTCTACTGGATTTATACCATTTGAATTAAATCCGTTACCTTCTCCTACAAATACTACAAAATCAATATCCCCTTCTGGTCCAACTACATTTGATTCTCTTGTTTCTACAGTGATTGTATAGTCAGGAGCCATAAAGTTCATAACCAAAATAATTACCGTTGCTTGATCACACGCTTGTGGTGTTCCATTATCACATATTTCGTAAACGAAACTATCTTGCCCTGCAAAACCAGCATTCGGTTGGTAATCAAATGTACCGTCTGCATTCAAGGTCAAAGTACCATTACTTACATTCGATACTGGTGTAGTATTAACCGTCTGTATGTGCCCTTCTGGATCAAAATCATTATCTAATACATTCCCTGAAACATTGTTATTAGCAGTGTCTGCCACTGTATTATACGCGTCATCATTTGCTACTGTAATGTTTCCATTATCCTCTTCTACTCGAATCTCAACAACTGCCGTATCACATAATGCTGGTGTCGCATTATCACATACTTGATATGTAAAAGTATCCGTACCTACAAATCCAGCATTAGGTACATAGGTAAAGCTACCGTCAGGGTTTAATGTCAATGTTCCATTATTTACATCTACTACTGGAACCGTTGTTACCGTTAATGGATCTCCATCTGGATCATAATCGTTACTTGCTACGTTACCCGTTAAAGTTACACCCACCTCAGTTAAAGCATTATCAGCATTTGCTATTGGTGCCTCATTCGCTAAACTTCCATCAGGTAATACCTCGATAAACACTTGTCCTTGATCACACGCTTGCGGATTTCCATCATCACATACTTCATAAATAAACGTATCTTCTCCTGTAAATCCTGCATTAGGTGTATAGGTATACGTACCATCTCCATTCAACGTTAATACCCCATTACTTACATCAGTTACTGGAGTCGTATTATAAGTCTGTGCGTCTCCTTCTGGATCGTAATCATTTATTGAAACATTTCCGTTAAACGTAGTTCCTTCATTTGTGTTTGCTATATCATTAACCGCAACAGTAGTATTGGCAATTCCTCCTACAGTAACAATAACTGTTGCTTGATCACACGCTTGAGGTGTACCATTATCACATACTTCATATGTGAAACTATCAGTTCCTGTATACCCTGCATTTGGCACATACGTAAATGTTCCGTTTGCATTTAAGGTTAATGTTCCATTCGTTACATTCGCTACTGGAGTTGTATTAACTGTTTGCGTATCTCCTTCTGGATCAAAATCATTACTAGACACATCACCTGATAAATCAGTATCTGGTGTTGTAGTAAATGCATCGTCATTAGCTACAGTAACATTACCTGTATCCTCATTAACATGTATTTCAACAACAGCTGTATCACAAGACGGTGTTGGACTTGCGTCATCACAAACCTCATACGTAAAGCTATCGGTTCCTGTAAATCCTGGGTTTGGTACATACGTGAATGTTCCGTCAGGATTCAATATCAATGTACCATTGTCTACATTATCAACGGGTGTTGTATTAACTGTTAATGGATCTCCATCTGGATCAAAATCATTACTTGCTACATTTCCTGTTAAAGTTGTTCCTTCCTCAGTAGTAGCAGTATCTGCATTTGCTATAGGAGCTTCATTATCCGTAGTTCCTTCTGGAAGTACTTCAATAAATACCTGTCCCTGATCACACGCCTGAGGATTTCCATCATCACAAACTTCATACGTAAAGCTATCTTCTCCTGTAAATCCTGGATTCGGTACATACGTATACGTTCCATCTGCATTCAAAGTTAACGAACCATTATCTACATCATCAATTGGAGTTGTATTTACTGTTTGTGTATCTCCTTCTGGATCGTAATCATTAGTCGAAACATTTCCATTAAACACCTCTCCCTCATAAGTATTAGCAATATCATTAACAGCTACCGTACTATTTGCTATTCCTCCAATAGTAATTAAAACTGATGCCTGATCACACGCTTGAGGTGTACCGTTATCACATATTTCATACGTAAAAGTATCTGTTCCTGTATACCCTGCATTTGGTACATACGTAAATGTTCCGTCAGCATTCAAGGTTAATGTACCGTTAGACACATTCGTTACTGGTGTTGTATTTACTGTTTGTGTATCTCCTTCTGGATCAAAATCATTTGCCAATACATTACCTGACAAATCAATCTCTGGCGTTGTCGTAAACACATCATCATTTGCTACAGTAATATTCCCATTATCTTCTTCCACTCGAATTTCTACAACTGCAGTATCACAAAGTGGTGTCGGACTTGTATCGTCACATATTTCATACGTAAAAGTATCCGTTCCTGTAAACCCTGCATTTGGTACATACGTAAATGTCCCATCAGGATTTAATGTCAAAGTTCCATTCGTAACATCAACAACAGGTGTTGTGTTTACAGTCAATGGATCTCCATCAGGATCGTAATCATTACTAGCTACGTTCCCTGTTAAAGTTGTTCCTTCTTCAGTAGTAGCGGTATCTGCATTTGCTATTGGTGCTTCATTATCCGTAGTTCCTTCTGGAAGTACTTCAATAAATACTTGCCCTTGATCACATGCTTGTGGATTTCCATCATCACAAACTTCATACGTAAAGCTATCTTCTCCTGTAAATCCTGGATTCGGTACATACGTATACGTACCATCTGGATTAAGTACTAAAGTACCGTTTGTTACATTCGTTACTGGTGTTGTGTTTACAGTTTGTGTATCTCCCTCTGGATCAAAATCGTTCGTTGATACGTTTCCAGTAAATGCTTCCCCTTCATAAGTATTTGCTACATCATTTACTGCTACCGTAGTATTTGGTGCTCCACCAACAGTAATTAAAACTGTTGCTTGGTCACAAGCCTGAGGTGTTCCATTGTCACATACTTGATATGTAAAACTATCCGTACCTTCAAAAGCAGCATTCGGTGTATATGTAAAACTACCATCTGCATTTAACGTTACGGTTCCGTTAGTAGCATTAACTACAGGTGTCGTATTTACAGTTTGTGTATGCCCTTCTGGGTCAAAATCATTTGCTAACACATTACCTGTCAACGCATCCTCAATTGTAGTAGTAAATGCATCGTCATTTGCTACTGTAATATTTCCATTATCATCATCTACTCGAATTTCTACAACAGCCGTATCACATAATGGTGGTGTTGCATCGTCACATACTTGGTATGTAAAAGTATCGGTTCCTGTAAATCCTGCATTTGGCACATAGGTAAATGTACCGTCTGCATTTAAGGTCAACGTACCGTTGGTAACATTAACTACAGGTGTTGTATTCACTGTCAATGGATCTCCATCCGGATCGTAATCATTACTAGCTACATTTCCAGTCAAAGTAACGCCTTCTTCTGTTGTCGCTGTATCAGCATTCGCAATTGGAGCCTCGTTTCCTGAAGTTCCTTCTGGAATTACTTCTATGAATACTTGTGCTTGATCACATGCTTGTGGGTTTCCATCATCACATACTTCATACGTAAAACTATCTTCTCCTGTAAATCCTGCATTTGGTGTATAAGTATACGAACCGTCTGCATTCAACGTCAATGTACCATTGGCAACATTAACTACAGGTGTTGTATTCACTGTTTGTGCATCTCCTTCTGGATCATAGTCATTTGTTGATACGTTACCACTAAAAGCTACATCTACATATGTATTTGCAATATCATTAACAGCTACAGTTGAGTTTGCAATTCCTCCAATTGTAATAATAACCGTAGCTTGATCACATGCTTGAGGTGTTCCACTATCACATACTTCATACGTAAAACCATCTGTTCCTGTATAACCCGCATTTGGTACATAGGTAAATGTTCCATCGGTGTTTAACGTTAGTGTACCGTTACTTACATTACTCACAGGAGTCGTGTTTACAGTTTGCGTATCTCCTTCTGGATCAAAATCATTACTTGACAAATCTCCTGATAATGTAACATCTGGTGTTGTTGTAAAAGCATCGTCATTTGCTACTGTAATATTTCCAGTATCTCCATCAACTCTTATTTCTACAACTGCCGTATCACATAATGCAGGTGTTGCATCGTCACAAATTTGATATGTAAAAGTATCTGTTCCTGTAAATCCTGCATTTGGTACATAAGTAAATGTACCATCAGCATTCAAGGTTAATGTTCCGTTAGTAACGTCAACCACTGGTGTAGTATTCACAGTTAAAGGATCCCCATCTGGGTCAAAATCATTACTAGCAACATTACCTGTTAATGTAACTCCTTCTTCTGTTGTAACATTATCAGCATTTGCAATTGGCGCTTCGTTTTCTAAACTTCCATCAGATAATACCTCAATAAATACTTCTGCTTGATCACAGGCAGGTGGACTAACATCGTCACATACCTCATATGTAAAGCTATCTTCTCCTACAAATCCTGGGTTTGGTGTATAGGTATAACTACCATCAGGATTTAAAATTAATGTTCCGTTAGTAACATTAACTACAGGCGTAGCATTAACCGTTTGTGTATCCCCTTCTGGATCAAAATCATTTACCAATACGTTTCCACTAATTGGATCTCCTTCATAAGTATTAGCTACATCGTTTACCCCAACTGTTGTATTACTAGTCCAAGTAAAGAACGCAGCATTCCCTTCTGCATTTGTATTAGGCCCTAAGGCTGCAATATTAGCATTAAAACCATTACTAATTTCTGATTCACTAGAATTTTGAATTACTTTTATTGGAAAAGTAAAAATTATGTTTGCATCAGCTTCAATACTAATACTATTTTGTTCAAATCTTAATATCCTATTCGTTCCATCATAGGTTGTTGTAAAAAGAGAACTGGCATCTGACCCTGTATTAACGTCAGTAATTGTAATATCTCCTAAAGATGCCACTCCATTTGGCAAGTCAATAAAATCTCCCAAATCTACCGTAATAGTAACATTTGGCAATACCCCAAAAACTGGAGATGTTACTGAAGTCCCCGATGTCTCCTGCAACCTAAATTCTGCTGTTCCAGTACCATTTGCTTGTACTGAAGGCAATGGAGCTGGGTCAATTAATGCATCGATTAAATTGACCGACTGACTAAATCCGCTATAGACCCCCCCTAATAGCAGCAATAAAAAAGTAATCTTTTTTCTCATAAAAAAATTCATCTTAGTTAGTAAATTCATCTCTTAAATTTAATATTCAAAGAGAAGGTGTTCCCCCCCTTTCTATTTTATATCTGTGTCCTTTATTTGTTGTTGTACCGAATTATATCTTGATCAATATTATTTGCATCGTTAATTTCTCCTCCCGAGTTTGATTTTATAATCACTGTTAAAGGTGTGGTTCCTTTCGAATCATCAGGTGAGTTAAAAATCGCCTTGACGCCTATACCTGAAAAGTAATGACCTGGAAATAGCCCTCCATTTCCGATATAAATAAACTTATGATAGCCTCCTTCTAGCTGGTATGTCCAATCAGCATTATGTACATTATAACCGTTTAGTTCTGTTATTGGATCAATGGAAAAAGTGAACCTATCATTATCAACTATCCAAACCTCTACTGGCTCAATAACATTCGATAATTGATTATTAGCTTCACCTATATAAACCACAAAATCTATAACCGCTGACGGTCCATTAACAATTGTCCTACTCGTAAATAATGTTGGATAATAATCTGGTGGTAAAAACTCAGCTACCATAATTATTACAGTTGCTTGATCACACGCCTGAGGTGTTCCATCATCACATACTTCATAAGTAAAACTATCTTGTCCAAAAAAGTTAGAGTTTGGTGTATACTCAAAAGAACCATCAGCATTGAATGTCAAACTACCATTCTGAACCGTAGTTACTAAAGCCGTATTTACGGTTTGCGCATCTCCTTCTGGGTCAAAATCATTATCAAGTACATTTCCAGAAACCTGATTGTTAGCTATGTCAGCCACCGTAAAATACGCGTCATCATTAGCCACCGTTATATTTTCATCACCAGCCATAACATGAATCGTAACCACTGCAGTATCGCACAAAGGTGTAGGAGTTGTATTGTCACATACTGTATACTCAAAGCTATCTACACCTATAAATCCAGTATTTGGCACATACGTATAACTTCCATCTGGGTTTATTGTTACTGTACCATTTGTCGTATTAACCTCAGGAACAGTATTTATTTGTAAAGGATCACCATCAGGATCATAATCATTCGATAAGACATTACCTGTCAAGGTTGTATCAACCTTCGTTATTCCTGTATCTATATTAGCAATCGGTGGTTCATCACCAGCTGTTACAGCTGGTAACACTTCAATAAACACCTGAGCAGTTGCGCAAGCACTTGGAGTTTGGTCATCACACACCTCGTATATAAAACTGTCCTCTCCTATAAAACCTGAATTTGGTGTATAGGTAAAACTACCATTAGGATTTATTGTTACTGTACCGTTTGAAACATTCGTAATTAGTGTTCCGTTAATAGCCTGATTATGCCCCTGAAGATCAAAATCATTTGTTAACACATTACCTGAAACTGGCTGATTTACATTTGTATTCACAAAATCATTAATAGCATTCGTATTGTTATTACATACAGATGCTAGAGCATCATTATCAATAACCGCAGGAATATCACCAGTATCATAAGTAGCAATAATTACTTTTCCATTATTATCAACAGCACCAGAAGTTTGAGTTAACGGCTCAGGTAAACCAGAAGGATTATAATACGTATCTCCAACACCATCAATACTAGCATCATTATAGGCTTCATTTGCATCACTACAACCATCTCCATCACTATCAGAATTCAGATAATCATAGACCCCGTTAGTCGTTTCTCTTGGAGTTACCCCTTTGTCTTCACCATAAATAAGCTCAATTTCATCAGATAACCCATTATAATCTATATCTACATTTACAGATATATTATCCATATCGTCTATCCTTCCATCAGAATTTGTATCAAAAGATCCAATTCCAGCTTCAACTATATCATAAATCCCATCATTATCACTATCCAAATCTAAACGATTAATAATACCGTCTTGATCTTTATCATCTCCATCTGCTGTTGGAACACAAAAACTTTCATCATATTCAAAACCTCGAGTTCCTACAGAAAAGAAAATAGCATCACCTGCAATAGCATTAGGTCTCCTTATTGTCATAGTAATTGTACTATGATTTCCTGAAAACAATAAAGTAGCATTGGGCTCATTTCTACCCGCTGTCATATTCGAGCTACCCGTTACACTATTACCATTTTTAACTGTCCAGCACTGATCAACTATAGAAAAAGGTTTATCAAAAGAAACTATATTAGATACATTTTCACCTGCTGCTCCTCCAGAAAAAGATGTTAAATGAATTAACGGATCTATAGCAATTCCATTCTCAAAAGTAAACCTAATTGTTACAGTATTATTTGGATTTACACTAATTGCAATAGCTTTAGAACTCCCAACAGGAACATTTGCTGAATTAGAATAGCCTCTTCCTGGGTTAGACTGATTCCCATCACAATAAAAATACATCTGGTTTACATGCAGATTATTATTGCCTGAAACTGTTTCAGCTTCTATATTTATAGGAGCAAAAGTTCCATCAGAAATCACTCCTTGTATAATTCTTTCAGGAGTTCCAGTCCATCGACTCCAATGATAAACATTTTGAGCAACAGAAATATCATCTGGTACTTGACATGCATTTTCATCTACATCCAGAATACCATCATTATCATCATCTAAATCACAGTCATTGTTAATACCATCACCATCAGGGTCATTTTCAGTAGGAATCCCCTTAGTTGCTCCAGATAGACAAGGATTACATATTGCAATATCTGCTTCACCATCTGTTACTTTAGGAACATCTCCTGTAGTATACGTTGCAGCATTCACTTTTCCATAAACATCTACAGCACCTGAACTTAACGTTAAAGGTTCAGTTAAGTTATTTGGGTTATAGTATGTATCCCCTAAACCATCTACTGTGTCATTATTATACGCTTCATTTGCATCACTACATCCATCTCCATCACTATCAGAATTTAAATAATCTACCGTTCCATTAGTCGTCTCTCTAGGTGTAGTACCATTATCAGCTCCATTAACTGCTTCTAAAGAATCTGCAAGTCCATCTTCATCAACATCAATGTTTACTGAAGTAATATTCATATTATCTATTCTACCGTCATTATCTACATCTAGAGAAGCGATTCCCGCCTCTACTATGTCATAAATCCCGTCATTATCACTATCTAAATCTAAATGATCGGGTATAGAATCATTATCGGTATCTCTTGTCTGTACTGTTCCTCCTGTACTACAATCTCCATATCCTTGTACTCCTACTGCGATAAAATAATTCTCACAGTTACACGAAGAAGCATTTCTATTATCTACAGTCATTGTAAATGTTGTGTAAGTGCCGGGCACTCTAATAAAGGAAGATGCTCCAACATTAGAACAAGTACCCGTTACTGTAGTTGATCCGTGGATGAGTCCACAATTTCGTATAACTTCAATTGGTCTATCAAACCTAACAGTTTCATAACCACAGGGCCCTTGCCAACCTCCAGCAATGTCGTTTATAAACACAACTATATCCGTAACAGGTTCATCAAAAGTAAAAGTATACCTATCCTGAGTACCTCTAATAGAAGTACCTACAATATTATATGGTGTTCCTGAAACTCCACATCTATTGGCTCTAGGTTGCATAAAGAAATTGGTATTACTAGAGATACCTACATTAACGGAACTATCTCCGTTTGTAATTTGCGTTTCTTTAAAATTAGTCCAACCTGAATTACCCGATGTTGGTTCTCCCATAAAATAGTATGTCCCATTTTGACTTTCCACACAATTAGAAGCTTCTACAAATCCTTCATCAACATCCAAAATACCATCATTGTCATCATCTAAGTCACAATGGTTATTCACACCATCTGCATCAAGATCATCTTGTGTTTCTGTTCCCTTAATGGCATCACAAGTTAATTTTACCTTTATAGAAACCTCTTCTAATATGGTACTATTGTCATCTCCTACAACTTTGTCTGTATAACCACAAGGATACGCTCCTGCTTTGTTATATAATCTTATATCTCTTAACTCACTATCTTTACTATGTCCATCTTTTGTATTTTCAAAAACAATCGTAGTTCTAGTACTTTGCGCAGTAAATGACATTACCAAATCATCACAATGAGAGTCATATTTTGAGTTCCATTTCCTCTCTGCTAGCCTCCAGCCGCTGTTAGAAGAACCATTTATTGCATAAGCAACCCCAGCTACCTCAAACCATTGACCTCCTTCATTCTTCCTTTGTTTATACCTTAACTCATATCGAATGCCAGGTGTTGTTTCAAAGGTTCTCCACATCTTCATTCCTGTCTTACCTCCACAATTATCGAACCTTACAACATTACCATCAACACAACTCCATCCTCTTTGATATTCGAAGCTAAAACACCCTCCTGAACTCGTTCTCCATCCATCACTAGTAAAATCAGTGTAATCAACCCAACTACAAGGATTTGGAACCCTAACAGTTCTTTCTTCTCCTGCTGAAATCGCTCCACTAATCCCCATTAATCGAAATTGACTAGCTTCTATATCAACATTTGTTTTTACAGCCGTTCCTACTCCATCAGAATTGAGTGTTGTGCCAGAAACTATATGTGGTGCAGATATGTCTGTCCATGTTCCTCCAACCATTGCCTGTAATTTTATTCTTGATCCTTCTACAAAAAGATTTTCGCTCAGCCCTACCTGATCGTTTCGCAACTCATCTATGATCACTGGTGATAGAGTTGTAAATGAATAAATTACTTTCCCTGATATATTTTGATTAGGCGTAAAACGTATTCCTCCTGCTATAGATCTATCACCGTCACTAAGTGGGTTTAATCCATTATTAGCTGGAGACCCATCGCCATTGGTATATGTCAAATCAGTTCCTAACCATGTAGCGATACTCCCATTAAATATTGTTGAAGTAGTAGTATACGCTAACGAGTTTTTACTTACTTTTAATTTCTCTTCTCTCTCTTTATTATTAATCTTTTCTTTTACATATAAATCATCATCATCAACCAACCATTGATTATTATTATCACTTTTAACAAATGAAAAAGAACTCCCAAAAAATAAAAATGGAAATAGAAATAGACTTCTCTTAATAGACACTGTTCTTTTAGAAAAGCTCCAAAGACTTACGTTTAGACTACGCGTAACAAGCGTTAAGACTACTATTAAAAGAAAAAAAGTAAAAAACTTAGCAATGTCAAACCCCTCTCGATATGACATCATTTCATTTCCAAAGTCGAGCCATGAAAACGACAAAAAAAAGCATAACCCCTCCATATAAATAATACTTTATAAACATTACTCTTTTTAAATGTAATTTTTAGTTTAATTTATATGGGATAGCACCAACATACACGCATCCCAAATAACTGCCGCACACCTAACATCCAATATACACAGGACATCTGTAAGCAATTAATCTGGGGAACATACAATCTAAAAGTGAAACAAATATAACAATTTTTTAACAAAAACTCTGATTATAAAACACAAAGAGTTAATTTTATGCGGAAAATATTTTTAAAAAGCCATATTTTTATGATTTCTAAAAACACAAAAACCTATAGCTAACAAGCCCTAAGATACTATTTTGAACTCCAAACGAAAACAAGATTAAATTATTGCCTAAACCACTAATTTAGAATGACTCAAAATATATTTCTTTAGTAGTGTAGTTACTTTTTCTTTTCTGGAGTTGCTACAAAATTCTTCAAATAAAAAGGTTCAAAATAGGCTACATCTTCAAATAAGTTCTGTTTAAATTTTGCAAAACTTAATGAAGCCATTTCCTTTGCTGAAGGATGTTTTCCATCTACAAAAATTGCATTCTTATGAGACAAAATGCTTTTACATTTTTCTGCTCCATCCCCTAAAAAATAAGTAGTTTTTTCAGAGAGAACATCTTGGAAAGAACTTTCATCTATAACTTCTGCTTGAATAATTCTTTTTCTAGTATAATTACTCTCATATACCGCTGAGTACACTTCCATTCTTCGTGCATCAATCATAGGTACTATATAACCATCTTCGATCGCTAGACTTGTCGCTAACACTTCAAGCGTTTCTAAAGATATTAACGGTTTATTTAAAGCAAAACACAGTCCTTTAGCTGCCGAAACACCAATTCTCAATCCCGTATAAGACCCAGGCCCTTTACTAACAGCAATCGCATCTATTTGATTAAATTCAATTTCTGAATTTTTTAAGACTTCGTGAATAAAAGGGTGTAGTTTTTCAGCATGTGAATATTTACCGTCATTTACTTCCCATACCCCTAAAACAATCCCATCTTTTGCGATACTTACGGAACAATTTTTTGTTGCCGTTTCTATGTTCAATATTATTGCCACAAATAAACTTTTTTGCAAAGATACAGGATACAAAAAAACCTTGCCTATTTTCTTAAGACAAGGTTTACAATAAATTATTTTTAGTGAAAAGTATTTTGTTTAATCAATAATTGATTCTCCAAAATAAAATTTCAGAACTTTTGTTTTAAAGATATAATCGTATTTAGCTCTAATCATCGCTCCTTGTGAGTTTACTAAGCGATTTCTAACCTGATCGAAATCAAATTGAGTCATCGATCCATATTCATAACTCGTTTGTGCATTTTTAAAAGCCTCTTTTTGGGCTGCCAATGATATTTGAGCTGCCTCAAATGTCTTTGCTGCTGCTTTCGCATCTAAAAACGCCTGTTCAATGGTTTGTTCTAATTCCAACTTTTGATTTTCTAATGCCAATTCAAAAGCTTTTTTATTGATACGTGACTTCGCTACCCTGTTTTTAGTTTGAAAACGATTAAAAATAGGTATGTTTAATGATAGGCCAACACTATATTGTATTCTATCTTGAATTTGACTAAAAAAGAAATCATTAGCTTGTAATATATTTGTAAATCTATGAAAATAAGAACTACTCAATCCTAAAGAATAAGATAGTGTAGGCAAATAATCTCCCTTCGCTAGCTCCACTCCTATTTCTGCATTTTTTACATCTAACTTAGCCTTACTAATTTCAGGACGGTTCGTCAATGCTTTATCGTATACCTGTTTCGCATTATCATACAGCAAAACAGCTGAAGGAGAATTTACATCTATCACAGCCACATCAAAGTTTTCATTTGAAATTTGAAGCAATTGAGATAATCGTAGCAATGCAATATTTAATGTATTCTCCTGTATAATTACATTTTGTATATCATTTGCAGCTGTGGATTCTACATTTAATAAATCGCCCTTAGGAATTGCTCCTGCTTCAAACTGTGCCTTTGCTCTTTCAATTTGTTTTTTACTTATCTCCGATTGAGTTTGTGCTACTGACAAATTCTCTTTAGCAAACAAAACATTTAAATATGTATTTACCACATTTAAAGAGACGTCATTTTCTATAACTGCTAAATCGAATTCACTTCCTTTAACTTGAAGTAAGCTTTGTTCTTTATTGTTTATATTTTTAAAACCGTTAAAAATAAGCCCCTGACTAGCAAACTGAAAATTAGAACTAAAGTTTTGTGTGTTCTGCAGAACACCTGTTCCGTCTGGAGAAAGACCAGAATTGAATGTACCAGAAGAAGAAGCATTCAAATCAGGTAAAAAATTACCTTCAGCAATTTTTACATCCAATTTTGCTTGATCTACGTTTAACTTATTCTGTTTAATCGTAATATTATTTTTTAATGCATAATCAACACACTCTTTTAAAGTCCATTTTTTTTGAGCATTAATTCCCAGTGTTGTCAAAAGGGTAGCTAGCAGTACAATTTTAGTTTTCAAAATTTATATTTTTTATTCGATTAGTCCTTCACAATTAATTTCCAAACGGAACAAAAAGGTAAAGAACCCTAGATTATAATATTCCTTACTTTTTCAACTGTCGTAAAAAAATGACCTAATACATTTTGATATTTTTTTACTGACTACCCCTATACGACGATCAAGTTTTGCATGTGTTACACAAAACTCACATTAATTATTGTTTTTATTTTTTCTATGTCTGTAAATGAAGTAAAATAGTATTCCTACTAATATATATGGGAATACCATTAAATAAGTAATTCCATTGTTAACCCCTTCTGCCATGGTCTCATTTCCTCCTTCTACAACAGCTTTACACATCGCACATTGTGCAAATATTTTGTATTGAAAAAAACAACAAATAAGTAAAAACAGCTTCTTTTTATCCATAGTATGGTGAAATCATTATATACACTATTACGCCCGTTACGGCAACATATAGCCAAATAGGAAAGGTAATTTTAGCTATTTTTTTATGCCCTTCAAATTTCCCTAACCTTGCTCTCATAAAACTGATCAATACAAATGGAATCACTATTATTGATAATAGAATGTGTGTTATTAAAATAAAGAAGTACACATATTTTATAACTCCTTCTCCTCCAAATTTAGTGGATTCAGAAGTCATATGATAGGCTACATACATCACTAAAAATAAAGCAGAGCAAATAATCGCTGTTGTATTCAGTTGTTCATGTAACTTTTTGTTTCCTTTTTTTATCGCAATAACAGACAATACTAATAATACTGCAGTTACACCATTGATACTAGCGTAAATTGGCGGTAAAAACGATAAAGGTTCAACATTAGGAATTTTAATACCAAAAAGTGCCGCAACAGCTATAGGTATCACTATAGAAACAACCGTGATAAATCGTTTGTATTTTCTTTCGTCAACGTTCTTATTACTCATTTAATAACAGCTTAATATCTTGTTTCAATTCTTTTATTTGATTTGGAAACCCATGTTCATCCAATGCTCGATAATACATTATTGGATTGCCATGTTGGTCGTATCTCGATCGTATATATCCATCTTTGTCTATCAAAGCAAATAAGCCTGAATGCTCAAACCCTGCATGATCAGCTTCTCCTTTTCCTGCAAACAGTTTAAATCCATCATTTGACAATTTATATACCACCTCTTCTGATTTACCTGTTAACATATGCCAGTTTTTATGGTGTATGCCATACGTTTTTGCATAGTTACGCAATTGATTGGGGCTATCTTGGTCTGGATTAATAGAAAAAGAAGCAATTCCAAAATTTGGATTTCCTAAAAATTCATTTTGTACTTCCACCATTCTCCTATTCATAATAGGGCATATGGTTGGACAGGTCGTAAAAAAGAATTCAACGACATAGACTTTTCCTTTATAATCTTTATTAGTGATGCTTTTATCATCTTGATTAATAAATTCAAAATCTGGCACTTTTGTAAATTTATGTAAATCTGCCTTTTTGAAGTGTTTGATTATTTTTGGAACGGCATATATTCCAAAAAGCAAAATGATAAACGAAATTCCAACATAAGAGTAATTCTGTTTTTTCATCTCTAACCTGTTTTTTATATTTCTCTATTAGCGTTATTCTTTTTAAGAGCCAAACGATATTCTGCCAATACAACTTTTACATCGTCTTTCATTTTATCATTTAACTCCCCTACAGACTTCATATTATACCCATATAACTTTCCATCAATAGCATCTTTATCATCGTCTCTTCCTCTTAGGTTGATTTCTTTATCAATTATAAAAGCTTTTGAACTATGTAAATTTGTATCCAGTGTTTCATTCAATTTGAAACTTTGATATAGAATATTTATTTCTTCCTCTGTTGCAAAAACAAATTTCCATTTTACCATATTGGTAAAAGCCCCTAATTTCTTTTGTAATTTTGCAACTTCTTCCTCAGTCCCTTTTACTGCGATGACTAGCATTTGAAAGTCTTTAAACCCATAAAAAGGTTTGTATATTTTTTGATTTAAATTGAAAAACTCCCCCTTGACAGCGTCCACATCCTTGCCTAAAAAAGTAACGATAGAGATTCTTTTATCGAACTGATATTTTTTATCAATTACAGAAACATTCATTACTCCTTTGGTCAGTGCTGGTAACTTTGCAAAGTTATTAATTCCTAGTGACAAAAAGATATAAAATAACAAAGGCACTATAAAAAGAGCGAATAGTACAATGAATTTTTGTTTCTTACTCATGCGTCGTAAATTAATTTACTTATATAAAAAAAGGTGGCTTAAAACCACCTTTTTGACTTTATTTCATTACCATTTTACCAATGGTGCTAATGTATCAAATAAATACTCGCCTTCTATGAGCACTAATGTTACTAGATAACATATTAAAAAGACTCCCGTCCAAACTATTGATCGTCTAAACCAAGTTTTTTCACCTTCTAGGTGCATAAATGCCCAAGCAATATAATAAGCTTTTGCAATGGTAAGGATGATAAAAATCCAGTTTAAAAAACTTGTTCCTAAAACCCCTCCTAAGTATAGTGATGGTGGTTTGTATATACCTAACACCACTTCTACAGCTGTTATTATAGATAAGATTGCTAATACAATCCAGATTCTTTTAGTATTTGATTCGTGTGCGTGACTTCCCATGTTACAATATTTTAATGATTATACTAAGTAGAAGAAGGTAAATACGAATACCCAAACTAAATCTACAAAGTGCCAATACAATCCTACTTTTTCGACCATCTCGTAGTGTCCTCTCTTCTCATAAGTTCCTAAAACAACGTTTAAGAAAATAATGATATTTAGTACAATACCTGAGAATACGTGGAACCCATGGAATCCTGTTATAAAGAAGAAGAAATCTGCAAAGATAGGGTTACCATATTCGTTTTCTATTAAGTTAGCTCCTTCTATTACACCCGTAGCTTTGGCTAACTGTGCTAGACTCTCTTCTCTAGATAAGATAATCTTTTGCTTTGTCTCAGGATTAATTCTTTCCGTTCTTATAAGCAAAGAAGGATCTTTTTTAAATGCTTCCTGAACCTGCGCTACTGAATATTGTGATATCGTTTGTTCTTTTTCGAACCATAACCCGTTTTCTCTTTTATGCTGAATTCTTTCATCACCTCTTCCATTATGAACAAAATCTGCTAAAGCGATCTGATGTCCATCCTTTACAAATTGAAGAACATGGTTGTCTGAAGACTTTACAGCTCCATAAGAACCGTTGATAAATGTTTTCCATTCCCAAGCTTGTGACCCAACAAAAATTAAACCAAATACGATGGTTACAAACATATAGCTTGCTACCTTTTTTTGCTTCATTTGATGCCCTGCATCCACAGCTAACACCATCGTTACCGAAGACACAATCAGGATAAAGGTCATGAAGGCTACATAAATCATTGGGTAATTACCGTGGAAAAAAGGAATATGTGTAAAAACCTCGTCGGCAATCGGCCAAGAATCTATAAACTTAAATCGAGTTAAACCGTACGCTGCTAAAAATCCAGAAAAGGTTAATGCATCTGACAAGATGAAAAACCACATCATCATTTTTCCGTAGGTAGCACCGAAAGGCTTTACGCCTCCTCCGCCCCAGACTTCTTTTTTATCAGAACTTACAGCAATATTTGCTTCCATAAATACTATTTACTATTTAGTTATTTTTTGTTAAAACGGTGCGGCAAAATTACACATTTTTCATTACCTAATAAAATAGAAAAAGAAAAATAGATAAATCCACAAAACATCTACAAAATGCCAAAAGATGGCACCTAGTTCAAACCCAAGCATATTGGTAGACGAATACTTCTTCTTAAAATGATTATAAATAACTACCAAAAGCACAATTACCCCCGCTAATAGGTGTAAAACGTGCATAAAAGTAATAATAATCATGAAAGAACTAGACACGGTACTCTCTGCTCCTGTAAAGTACAACCCAATTTCTTTTAATTGGTTAAAACCGACATATTGATACCATACAAACCCCAATCCCAAGACAAATGTTATCACTAACATTAGTTGGGAAGGCTGTATTTTTCCTTGTTTAAGCATTTTTTGAGATAAAAACAACGTAATACTACTCAATAAAATGCATACCGTACTTATATAAAAGGCATCAGGCAATTCAAAAGTCACCCAATCCTCACGGTTCATACTCACCACGTAAGCACTTGTCAACCCTGCAAAAAACATAACCATACTAATCATAGAAACCCACAACATAGGTTTTGCTGATTTTCTTTTGGCTACTTTTAACTCCTCTTTTACGATCTCAATTTGTTCACTCATTAATGTAAAAATTTATCTATCATATAAATGATAGGCACAATGGTTATATAGAATACGCTAGCCAACATAAGCTTCCTAGCATCTGTATTTTCTTCTGTTTTATAAAGTTTGAATGCATAAAACAACATCAATGTCCCTAACAAAAAAATGATCACTGCTGTTATTGGATGTATATAAAACCTACCCGTTACTTTCAATACTGGCGCTATAGACATTAAAATCATAACACAGGTGTAAAAAATAATTTGAACAACCGCTCCTTTATCTTTCTTATTCATTGGTAGCATATGCAATCCCGCTTTATTATATTCTTCAAATTGCAACCAACCGATGGCCCAAAAATGCGGAAACTGCCAGAAAAATTGTATCATGAATAAAAAGCCTGCTTCAATACCGAAATGACCTGTAGCTGCTACCCATCCCAACATAAAGGGAATCGCTCCCGGAATAGCCCCCACAAAAACAGACAACGGGGTAATCCCTTTTAAAGGAGTATATGCACTTGTATATAAAAAAATAGATATTGCTCCAAATAAAGCACATTTCGGATGAATCGTATACAAAATAACAATCCCAACCACTGTAAATAAAGACGCAATAATCATTGCCGTATTCACAGACATTCTCCCTGCAGGTAAAGGCCTGTTTTTAGTACGTTGCATTAACGCATCGATGTCCTTTTCTATAATCTGATTAAATGCATTTGAGGCTCCTACCATTAGATAACCTCCTACTGCCAACAAAAAAACAGTCGTATAATCAAATTCATCTGCTCCTAATAAGTAGCCTATAATCGAAGTAAAAACAACACTAACAGAAAGCCCCACCTTAGTAAGCTGCTTAAAATCATGAAACAATGTTTTTACTGATATCTTATCCTCAATTGTTGAAACAGTACTCACCTTATCATTCTAATATTTCTGCAAAGATATTTCTTTCTTATAGAACCGCCATAACTTTTTTATTATCGTATTCTTAGTTAATAAGTATATTATGCCTTAAAAAACTGAATACCTCATCTCCGTAAACACCAACAACCTGTTGATTATCAACAAAAACAAAACAAAATAAAAAAATTACACGAGCGAATCCAAGTTAAAGTAATTGAAAAAAGCAAAAAACTACTTTGTATTTAAAAAAATGATGTTATATTTGCACCCGCATTCGCAGTAATGCAAGTTCATTTAAATATTAAATTGACTACGCGAAAGTAGCTCAGGGGTAGAGCATCACCTTGCCAAGGTGAGGGTCGCGGGTTCAAATCCCGTCTTTCGCTCGTACTCTTTATAAAGTCGAGAGATATGCTGAAGTGGTGGAATTGGTAGACACGTTGGACTTAAAATCCAATGGGCAGTAACGCCCGTGCGGGTTCAAGTCCCGCCT
>CANMCD010000022.1 GCA_947496185.1 uncultured Tenacibaculum sp. | reverse complement strand
TTAGAGAGTTTACCAGAGTACATGGTACCAAGGTTATGGGTAAACTTTGAAGAAATGCCGTTGACTCCGAATGGAAAAATAGATAAGAAACACTTACCCGATCCAGATTATTCAGAGCTATCATCACAAGAATATGTAGCGCCGAGAAATGAGACAGAGGAACAGTTAGTTGAGGTTTGGCAAGAATTATTAGGATTAGAAAAAATAGGAATACAAGATAACTTCTTTGAGTTAGGGGGGCATTCATTATTAGCAACCCGATTGGTGTCTTTGATTCGTCAAAACCTTGAAGTAGAAATAACGATTAGAGCCGTTTTTGAATACGATACCATAGCGACGTTAGCGAGTTATCTATCGCAACAAGCAAAGGGAGCTGTATTACCAGAAGTAACGGTTCAAGAAAGACCAGACCGTATACCTTTATCATTTAGTCAAGAACGTTTGTGGTTTTTGGATCAATTACAGGGAAGTACGGAATACCATATGCCAATTGTACTGCGTTTGAAAGGTACGTTGGATAAAGATGTTTTAGCAAAATCCTTTAAAACAATTGTCGATAGACACGAAGTATTAAGAACAATGATTCTTTCGGAAAAAGGAGAAGGATATCAAGAAATTATAAGTGCTGAAAATTGGGTGTTGGATAGGGAAGTAGTACCCTCAGAAGAAGCACTGTTGACTTCGTTAGAGGCGTACATCGAAAAGCCCTTTAAACTATCAAAGGACTATAAATTTAGGGCTTGTTTATATGATGTAGGGGAAGATAATTATGTGTTAGCGGGAATTTTCCACCATATTGCTAGTGATGGTTGGTCGGAAGGAATTTTAATGTATGAATTCTCAGAATTGTACGATACGATTTTAAAAGGCAAACCAACGACATTAGCGAATGTACCACTTCAATATGCAGATTTTGCTATATGGCAACGAACTTACGTTGATGGTGAAGTGTTGGAAGAGCAGCTTGGATATTGGAAAGAAAAACTAAGTAACGTAGCAACATTGGCCTTACCGTTAGATTATGCACGTCCGACAGTGAAAACAAATGCAGGAGCAACTGTTCATGTTGAACTAGATAAAATAACGACTCAAAAATTACAGGCAATATGTGATAAAGAAGGGGTAACTATGTTTATGTTACTGCTTTCGGGCTTTAAAGTCTTGTTATCTCGTTATAGTGGACAAACAGATATTTGTATAGGAACTCCAATTGCCAATAGAACACAAGCAGCATTGGAAGGTATGATAGGGTTTTTTGTGAATACCTTAGCATTGCGTACAGATATACAAAGTGCCACTACTTTTAGAGAATTGGTAGCTAGTGTTCGTGATACGACTTTATCAGGATATGACAATCAATTAGTACCTTTTGAAAGAGTGGTAGATGGTATTGTTACTACAAGAGACATGAGTGTAAGTCCGTTATTTCAAGTAATGTTTGTTTTACAAAACACCCCAGATGATGGCGATCAAGAATCTTTTGAGGATTTAAATTTATTGCCTTTTGAATACACAGGGAATACGGCAAATTTCGATCTTACGTTAAATGCAGATGAACATGACCAAGGTGTATCCTTAAGTCTGGAATATTGTACAGATTTGTTTAAAGAAGCCACTGTTACAAAAATGTTGCATCATTATGTAACATTGATGATAAACATGGCAACACGTTTTGATGAGAAAATTAGTGCTATTTCTATGTTAAGTACTGATGAGGAACAGAGACTATTATATGATTTAAATCAAACGGATAAGGAGTTACCTAAAGACAAAACTATAGTTCAGGTATTCCAAGAAGTAGTTGCCGAAAAACCAGACCATTTAGCGGTTGTTTTTAAAGAGAACTCATTAACTTATAAAGAGCTCGATAACTTGTCAAGTCAGTTTGCGAATTATTTAATAGCAGAAGGAGACGTACAAATAGGAGACTTTGTTGGTTTAGAACTAAGGAGATCGCATCATTTAATCATTTCTATTTTAGGAGTATTAAAAGCAGGAGCTGTTTATCTACCAATAGACCCTAATTATCCTGAAGATCGAAAAAAATATATCAAAGAAGATAGTCAGTGCTCTTTTATTGTAGATGATACTATAATTACAGTATTTAATGAGCAACGAACAAATTATGCAGAAAAAACAAGTACAGATCATGGAGATGCAGGGAAGTTAGCCTATATCATTTATACCTCTGGAAGTACAGGAAAACCTAAAGGAGTGATGATAGAACATCGAGGCCTTTTAAATACTATTTTAGGGCAGATATCTAATCTGCCTGTGACAGGGGAAGATCGTTGTTTGCAATTTGCAAGTTCTTCTTTTGATGCTTCCGTTTGGGAAATATTCCTTTCCGTACTAGGAGGAGCAAGTTTGTATATGATAAGTGAAGAAGAAAAGACAGATGTAGCGATGTTTAGTGCCTATATTAAAAATAATGAGGTAACTTTTGCAGTGTTACCACCTGCTTTTTTACAGTTATTAAAGGTAGAAGATTTAAGTGGGTTGCAAACGTTGATCACTGGAGGAGAGGCAATCTCAGCTAGTTTGGCAAAAGAGTTTGCGAAATCGTATAGGTATATTAATGCGTACGGCCCTACAGAAACCAGTATTTGTGCCACGACATTCAATGGAGTCATAGGAGAGGTTATGTCAATTGGTAAGCCGATACACAATACACAAATTTATATAGTAGATGATCACAATCAGTTAGTGCCAGAAGGAGTAGTAGGTGAATTGTGTATTGGTGGAAATGGTTTGGCAAGAGGATATTTGAACCGTCCAGATTTGACTTCTGAAAAATTTATATCACATCCGTTTAAAGAAGGTGCACGTATTTATAAATCGGGAGATTTAGCGCGATGGTTGCCTGATGGAAATATAGAGTTTATAGGAAGAAAAGACGATCAGGTAAAAATAAGGGGGTATCGAGTAGAATTAGGAGAAATAGAAAATGCGGTATCGTCAGTTACAGGGGTGATAAGTGTATGTGTGTTAGCTAAAAAAGATGTTACGGGTAGTAAGCAGCTAGTAGGGTATATTGTAAAAGAAACGGAAGTAACTAAGGAGGATATCGAAAACTCATTGAAAGAATTAATTCCTGAATTTATGATTCCTAAGTTGTGGGTTGAGTTGAAAGCGATGCCATTAACACCCAATGGGAAAATAGATAAGAAATCATTACCAGACCCAAATACAGCAGCACTTACTTCTCAAAAATATGTAGCCCCAAGAAATGTACAAGAAGAAGCGTTGGTAGCCATTTGGAAAGAGCTATTAAATATAGGGCAGGTAGGGGTGTATGACGATTTCTTTGAGTTAGGAGGACATTCATTATTGGCGATGAAATTAACGGCACGTATTAACGAAGAGTTTAACGTATTCATAAATGTAGCGACAGTATTTGAGTATACCACCATAGCTTCTTTTGTAGATAGCTTGATTACAGGCTCACTAATGAAAACAAAAATACTAGTACCTTTACAAGAGGAAGGCGATAAAATACCTATATTTTTTGCACCACCCGTTTCGGGTTCAATGGGGTCATATGTCGAATTGACCAGAGCCTTGGGTAATGAACAACCTGTGTATGGGTTGCAGTCCCCTGGATTGGACGATCCCAACGAAGTTGTAAATTCTGTTGAAGAATTGGCAAGCGTGTTTATAGCCGAAATGAAAAAAGTGAATCCAGTAGGTCCGTATAAATTAGGGGGCTATTCGTTTGGAGGAAGAGTGATATTAGAAATGGCACTGCAGCTAGAAAGGGATGGTTTTGAGGTAGCGGAAATTATTTCACTAGATGCAGAACCTACCAGTCTTAATAATGGCCCAATAGCATCCGATGAAGATGGGATAATTAGAGGGATACTTAATGAAGCTATGGAAGATATTTACGAAATTTTTGGTATTAGATTAGAAGTGCCAGAGGGGGCTTTTGACGGAAAAACCAAAGAAGAACAAATTCAGTATTTATTACAATTTTCAAAAGAGGCAAATGTAGAAATACCAGAAACCAAACTTAGGGGACAATTAGAAGTTATGTATAGAAATACCATGTATCATTATAATCCAGAAGTGACTACAAAGCTAACTTCGAAAGTAGTCTTGTTTAAGGCAATGGATAGGTATGTGCTAACAGAGAATTCAGAAATAGTTAAAGTCAAAAATGATGACGAAGCAACACAAGATTATGGTTGGAGTAATTATACCAACAAACCTGTTGAAATCTGTTATATGGCAGGAGATCATGGAACCTTGTTACAGGAAGCAAACTTAAAAGGAATCTCGGAACAAATTTTAGGAGTAGAAAAACAAGTAGTATTAAAAGATAAATAAATTTTAGGAAGTAAATAAGCGTAAATACGTCTAGTTATTTTTAGCTGGTTACTTATATAATTAGACTTTTACGCTATTTACTATCCTTAATCATAAGCAGTAAAGAATTGAATTCATGAAAAAATTTTTATTATACGTTGTATTAATAATGGTTTCATTGTTTGGAACAGATTTAACAGATTTTACGTTAGGTATATGGGTGTTAGATAAGTTTGGAGAAAGTACAAGCTCCTATACAGGAATATGGTTTTTTGAAGCCGCTCCCGGGGTATTCTTAGCACCGTTTATAGGAGGCTTAATTGATAGATGGGATAAGAAGAAAATTATTATTTATGGTCAATTAGTAGCGGGATTAGGTAGTTTGTCATTATTGTATTTGTATTCCGTTGGAAAACTATTGCCATGGCATATCATGTTGGTAGCAGGTATTGGCTCTATCGCTAGTATTTTTGTTTTTAGAGCGTTTTATGTAGCGACGGTTTCTTTAGTTTCAAAAGATAAACTCGTTAAGGCACAAGGAATTTCTACCTCGATATTTGCCTCAATAGGAATTATAGCTCCCATTATAGCTCCCTATTTGTATAAATTACTTGGCTTGGATACTATTTTCTTGATTGACGTTGTCACATTTACCGTGTCGATTATAGCTTTCTTAGTTGTTAGCTTTGCCGTAACTGAAAAATCCGACGAGCGATTTAATATAAGAAGTGATTGGAAGGTAGTAAAAGGACTTTTAAAAGAAAAGAAAGGGCTTGTAAACTTATTCTTTTTATTCTTTTTAGTAAGTTTTTCTATGGGGTTAGTAATGGTTGCTTTTGCTCCACTAGTGTTGGATTTTTCTACAGAGTATATGTTAGGAAATCTATTGTCCGTTATTGCTGTTGGGGGGCTGGTTGCTGGTATCATTATGGGAAGTATTAAAAAAATCAACAAACCTATTCGTACCATTTTATTTATCAATATTATCGTTGGGTTTATTCTGGCTTCGATATGGTTAAACTTTAATTTATACACATTAGGAATAGCAGGGTTTTTAGTGATATTGTTTTTTACAATCTCAGAATCTTGCAACGACGTGTTTTATCAAGTAGTCATTCCTTCCAAAATGTTAGGGAGACTATCAGGTTTTGAAATGCTTTTTGTTGGAGCAGCTGAACCTTTAGCGTTCTTACTGGCCGGAGCTTTTATCGATTATTTTGAAAATGCACTTAAAGGGGTTTCTTCGGATATATTGGGGAGTTTTCCCGGTACGATACGAACACCAGCTATTTTGATATTGTTTTTAATTTCGGGTACAATTTTGATAATTGTTTCAATCATACACTTGAGAAATAAAAAAATAAAACAATTAGACGTGATCTACAATGAGGAAATAAAGGAGTATAAAGAAAGTGTAACGGAATAAAAATATCCATTAAAGTAAGTAATTAAAACTTGAACGTGACACTTTTTCGTATGAGTAAAGTGTTACGTTCAAATAACAAACTAATAAAATATAAATACTGTTATTTTTTTAACATAAACTCATTGTAACTTTTTGTTTTAACTGAAAATAAAGAAGAATTTGCTCAGAAGAAGCCTTTTTAGATGGGCTTAGTACTCCTATGCGTAAAAGAACAGGGGAATACGGGCATATTAGCGTCATTATTTAAGAGAAGTATAAAAAGTTAAGATGAATAATAACTAGCCAAGGATGAAAGTATTAAAAGCAGTAGAATTAAAAACGTTTGCACATATTGAAATTGAAGAGTCAATAAATAGAGATATCTTTTATAAGAAATATGTAAATCAAAACAAACCCGTCGTTATAAGAGGGGAGACAAAAAAATGGAAAGCATTAGATTGGAATACGGATTATTTCAAATCTAACGAGACAGGAAAAAAAGTGTCAATAAAAGTAGGAAATGTTAGTGAAGGAAAGAGAGAGCTTATGTTAATAAGTGATTATGTGGCTCTTTTAGATGAATATGAACAAAAAATTAAGGCTGGAATTGAGGCAGATAAGCCAGGGTACTTACATGATATTCCTTTTTTCTATATGTTTCCAGAATATTTAAAAGACATTTATCCTTTTCCTAAAGAATTATTGCCTCAGTGGTATTGGGAAAAATGGCAAAATTACATACAGTTTTTTATGGGCTCTACAGGAAGTTTAACTCCATTACACTTCGATACCTTAATGACCAATAACTTGTTTTTTCAAGTAGTAGGAAGGAAGAAGTTTATTTTAATAGATATTCAACATAAAAAAGAGTGTTATATACATGGGTGGCGTTGGGCAAAATTTGATCCGCAAAATCCAGATTATGAAAAATTTCCAGAAGCAAAAGGATTAGAGATAAAAGAGGCTGTATTAGAGCCTGGAGATATTTTATACATGCCTCCCGGAATGTTACATCAGGTACATGGCTTAAGTCAATCTATTTCTTTCAATATTGATTGGCATACACCTAAAAGTGCATTCAAAGGAGCTAGTACGTGTCTATGGAAAGGAGCACCGTTAAAAAACGTTTATTATAACGCATTGTTATATGCTGGATTAGGACTAAAGGTTTCTGAGAAGCGTATATTCCCTTTATATAAGTCCTATTTAAATTATGTAAGCTAAGACTAAATGATTAATTTAGTAAATCAAAAAATAATAAACCCTCTATTGATATGATTGGAAATGTAAGTGGTAATAATAAATTGACAATAATTGCCTTACCCTTTGCTGGTGGAACTAAATATAGTTATAGAGAATTAGAAAAATTTGTTCCTGAAAACATAAATTGGGTGACGCTGTCTTTACCGGGTCGAGGAGATCGTTTTAGCGAGAATTTATTAGAAAGTATTGATGCGATTGTTGATGATTTATTTGATACGATAAAACCCATTATCAAAGAAAATGAATACGTGTTTTATGGACATAGTATGGGAACTTTGGTAGGGTATGAGCTTACCAAAAAAATAAAAAAACTAGGATTAAGACAACCTAATTTTCTTTTTTTTACAGGAAGGGGTGCTCCTAAACACGAACGTTTTTCAGTCAAAAAATCAACCTTACCTAAAGACGAGTTTTGGAAATCAGTTAATGAAATGGGAGGTTTGCCTAAGGAAATTTTAGCAGTAGAAGACCTGTTAGAATTATACTATCCAATTTTAAAATCAGATTTCAAAGTACTAGAAGACTATGTCTATGTGGATCAGGAAGACAAACTTTCCATACCAATACATGTATGTTTAGGTACGGAAGAGATCGGAGAAGGTGACAGTAAAACTACCATAGCTCAAATGAAATCTTGGCAAGAAGAAACAACAGCGCCTTGTACTTTTGAATTGTTAAAAGGAGATCATTTTTTTATTTTAAATCATCCAAAGGCAATTGTTCAAAAAATTCTTCATGCCCTCACCACAAGTAAAACGATTGTGGATTGATAAAATGTATCATAAGCTAATTATTTTTCGATTGTAAACATACAACAACTGTTTGTGTGTCATTTAAAAGTTAAATAGTCATTAAATAAAAATTAAGAAGAAATAACAATAAATGTTAAAATTAAGAGTTTATTGTTAGGTAATCAGCTACTTGTTTAGTTGATTATCTCTACTCCTTAATTTATTTCTTATATATATCGATAAGATAGTACTCAATGTAATGATGTGTACGTAAAGTTTACAATTACTTAAATTGTAGTAACACATATATTAAAACAAATTCGATAATTTAAAAAAAGTAAAATACTACTGCTAATACCAGTTATTAATGTGAATTACTGTAAAAAGATAACTTTCTTTTTGTCTAAATAAGAAAATTAAAATACTCTTTGTATAGAGAAACAGAAAGGGGGAAAAAGTTGTTTTATTAAAGTGATTTAGATTTAGTAGATGGTGCAAAATAATAGTAAAACTAAATCAAATGAAAGTATTAAAATTCGGAGGAACCTCAGTAGGATCTATCGAAAGCCTCCACCAAGTAAGAGATATCTTAGTTGAAAGCCCAGAAAGAAAAATCGTTGTATGTTCCGCTATGTCTGGAGTAACAAATCAGCTAGTCGCTATTGTTGAGCATATGAAAATTAAAGAAGTTAAGATTGTTGAAGAGCATTTATATCATTTAGAAACCAAACATTTTGATGTTGTAGATGAATTGATAAAAGATGAAAATCAAAGAGAAACTTTAAAACAGCGAATTAAAGAGATTATTCAAGAAATAGCTGCGCTGTCAAGTGTTGCTTATTCAGAAACTGTAAAATCTAAAATTACAACCAAAGGAGAAGCGTTGTTAACGGAAATATTTTCTGTATTCTTGAATAACAACGGTGTTTCGAATACCTTGTTGTATGCAGAAGATTTTATGCATGTTGATTCAGCGGAAACACCAAATATTGCTAAAGTGTCTGAGCGTTTAGTTACGGTACTCGACAGTGCACCCCAAAATGATGTATACATAACACAAGGATTTATTTGTAGAGACAGCTCCGGAGAAATAAGTGATCTTAAACGTGGAGGAAGTGATTTTTCAGCTACAATTATTGGTGCGGCATTGGATGTTGAGGAGGTAGAAATATGGACGGATATTGATGGGGTACATAATAACGATCCTCGTTATGTGAGTGAGACCTATTCGATTCCGTATTTATCCTATTCAGAAGCATCAAAATTAGCACATTATGGAGCAAAAGTTTTGCATCCTAAAACAGTGTTGCCTTTGACAGATAAAGAAATTCCAGTGATCTTAAAAAATACATTTAGTCCTAATGCATTCGGAACGGTAATCTCAAGTAAAGTACATTCAAGAGGAGCCAAAGCTATATCGGCAAAAGATAATGTAACCATACTTAAAATTGAATCAAATACTTCGTTAGCATCTCATGATTTCTTTAAGAAAGTATTTGATGTCTTTCATAAACATGAAGTGGTTATTGATACGGTAACGACTTCTGAAAAGTCAGTGTCTTTGACCATTGATGATACGACTAGGTTGTTAGCTATTACAAATGAGTTGACAGGGTATGCTAAGGTTACGACTGAGTCCTTAAACACCATTATATGTGTTGTAGGAGAATCTATTGCAGGTGATGAAAAGACCTATAGAATATTTAATATTCTTAAGTATATCCCTATTAAAATGATTTCTCTAGGTAAAAGTGACAACAACTTATCAATATTAATAGACTCAAGTTACAAGATTGCAGCATTGAAATTACTGCAAGAAAATTTATTTTTAAAAGAAAATGTATTAGTGTAAGTATCATTGATGTTTTTTCTTTGAATTCATCTTGACTTTTTGTTTTTAACCGAAAATGAGTTTCAGCTATTTTTTAGGGAATAGAAAAAGTCAAGAAGGGTTCTTTTTATACGAGAGACTGGTTATCAATATTTTTAACACATATTCGTAAAGGTAGTAACAGGCGTTACTGCCTTTTTTTATGCAAAAATGGTATTGTCAACGGAATTTTATCTGTTATTAGCAAAGGGTGTTGCTTCATATTTTGGTGTAAAGAAAACCAATTCGGCGTAAAGATGTAACTAAATACTGTTTTAGAACTCCTTGTCATCCCATGTAAAGTAGTCATACTAAAAACAGTTCACCCTTTTTAATTACGGTTAAATGCCGAATTGGTAAAACCTAGTTAAAATTTCCAATTACATAGCAGTCTTTTATTTTTTTATCAAAGGAAGATACAGTAGTCATTTACAATATAAGTGATGGGAATAAAGAGCTTATTGCTTTCTATTAAATTACAAGTAAATAATACTGGTAACTTCCTTTGTGAATTTTGTTTTTCTTTTATATATCGTGTGATAGCAATTTCCCCGATTAATCAATATTGTTTTTACTTTTTCTTTGAGATTGTTTTTGCGAAATTTTCTTTTCTTTTTTTACTAAATTTTTCATTTTAATAATTGGGTTTAAATTTTTTAATTTACCTACTCTGTTAAAGCTTTTCGGTTACCACTTGTCTGTAATATTCAAGAGCGATTTGTTGACTGCAAAGAAATAGACAAAATTCAATTTGTGAAAACAGTTTTAGTTTGTATTTATAAATTTACACGTAATTTTAGTTTGTATTTATAAATTTTGATACTATAAGATGTTTGTTGTTAGTGTTTTATGTGTGTTTTTGTTTTTAGGGTCTTTTTTGCTGTAAAATAGGAGGTATCGTTCTTTTTATAAAAAACAACCAGAGAATAACTAGAAAATGAAGGAAGGCATGTTGAAAATATGGGGAGGTTTTGACGGAATTATCTATAAAGGATATCTAAGTTTTATAGCTTGATAGAGTGGTTATCGGTATCTGTTAGGATTGATTATATTATAGGAGTTACAGAAGGTTTATATTGTTCTATAGTTTAAAAAGAAGTAGCAATGATAGGTGAAATTTTCTTGAGAATTTTCAAACGGCAACGATGTTGTCAATTGATTCGTTTAATCGTTTTTTGGAAATAGAAAAAGCCAAGATGGATTGAACATAAAAAAACAAGTCCAAGAATAAAATTCTATAGAACAAAATAGCAGTTACGTTAAAGGCAATTTGTTATTCGGTGAATTTTAATTTCGGACTTGATCAACTATGGTTTACTAATTTTCGGTAGTTTATGTAAACTACTCCCATTTTATTAGTAATGTTAAGTTTCTTTACATCATTACTATTATGTCTAATACAGGTATTTTTATACTAAAAATTGCGGATAAGAAAGCGGGAAAAATCATCTTTCTTTTTTCATAAACGTTTCATAGTAATTTTCCCAACTAACCAATATTATTCTCTTTTCTTTTTTGAAGAATGTTGTTCTTTGGGTGTTTCTTTTCTCTTTTTAATAAATTTTTCATTTTGATTTGAGGATTAAATCATGATACCTACTCTATTTAAAGCTTTTCGGTTTTCGCTTGTGTCTGTAATATTCAAGAGCAATTTCTCTGTAACAAAGAAAATAATAAAAGCTTGTTAATCAAAAAAATAGTAGTGTGTATTTATAAATATAAACCGTGGTTTTATAAATGAAAATTAAAAATGTGTTGTTTAATTTATTGTTTTTTAGGTTTTTGAATTGTTTTGTGTAGAAATAATTTCATTAAATGATGTTTAGCCTGTTTTTAGTTTGTTTTTAATGGGGTTGTTTTTATTAGTCTAGTGCGTAACTAGGATTTTTAGATAAAAAGAAGTAACTTCGCGTTCGTATCAGGAGCGAAACAATGAAAAAAACGGGAAAGAAATACCATTGCCTTTCTCAGTATTTTTTACGAACCCCCATATTCTCTGTCACCGATTTTATCGGTGTAATTTCTGGGCAAAAAATATCTGTTGAAAGTTTACAACAAACATGGGAAAATAACGTACTACAAGAAGCTATATTTTTAGCATCACCATACCTTTATAAACAGCTTTCAAAGTTATTTGAAGAAAAGACAACGTACTATACCAATACGCAGCGGAAACGTCTTATCTATACGTTTATAAAATATTTTGCTAGAGCTGCTACTCGCTGTACTCCCTTTGGCCTGTTTGCAGGGGTGAGTATGGGATCATTTTCAAAAACTTCAAAAATTCAGCTAGAAGATACCAATAACCATACACGTAAAACCCGATTGGATATGGAGTATGTGGTTCGTTTAACGAACCATCTTGAAAATAGTACAGTAATCAAAAAAGTGCTGCGCTACTTTCCGAATAGCACCTTATATACGGTAGGAGATCAATACCGTTATATGGATTATACCCTAGCAGAGAAAACAAGACATTATACGGTTGAAGGAGTAGAAAGGTCTTCGTATATCACTGCTGTTTTAAATTTTTCAAAAGCAGGAAAAACAATCCAAGAACTTGTGGCATTTTTGGTAACAGATACTGTTGATAAACAAGAGGCAGAAGAATTTGTTCATGTATTGCTAGATAATCATTTACTGACGAGTGAGCTAGAACCTACTGTTACGGGGGAAGCATCTTTACAAAGGTTGTTGGATATGGCAAAAAACAGTGCTTTAAGTGGTATAGAAAATAGGCTCATTGATATAAAGAATGCACTAGAGGAACTGGATAATACTATGGGGAATTCAATAGCAGCTTATCAAAAAGTATACGATACTCTTGATGTAATAGGAGTGCCTTATGAAGAAAAATACTTGTTACAAACAGATGTATATACACAGTATCGTGAGAAGACATTAAATGTGAAACATGCAAAAACGCTAAAAAACGTTGTGCCTTTACTTTGCAAACTAAATCCATATAAAGAAAATAGGAATTTAGAGGCGTTTAAAAAGGCATTTGTGGCACGTTATGAAACTAAAGAAGTTTTTCTAAGTCAGGTATTGGATGAGGAGTTTGGAATAGGATATTTACAGGATAAACAAAGTTTTGATACCGTTCCTTTTTTAAGTGATATAAAGCCTACACCCAAAAAAGGCATTCAAAGTACAAACGAACAAACACGTGTAGACGAAATCATCTATAGAAAATTACTAAAAACAATTCAAGAAAACGAATATATACTCACTTTGTCGGATGATGATTTCCTAGAAATTGATATAGATTGGCAGTACATTCCTGATATTATGACAGCTTTTGTAGAGGTGTTAAAAAATAAGGGCACAGAAACACTTTTGGTTCGTGGTGTTCATGCCAACGCAGGAAGTTTATTAGGACGGTTTTCTCATTTAGATAAGCGTATAGAAGCACAGGTGAAAACGATTACTTCCATGGAGCAATCGTTTAACCCTAAGGCAATATTGGCAGAAATTGTGCACTTACCCGAATCGAGAACTGGAAATATTCTAAAAAGAACCCATATAAGGGAATATGAAATACCATACTTAGCGAAATCTACCTTACCTATAGAACAGCAGATTCCTATTGAAGATTTGAAAGTTTCGGTAAAAGGTAATCGTATCGTATTACGATCAATACGGTTAAACAAGGAAGTCATTCCAAGGTTAACAAATGCACATAATTATGCTTCTAAAGCTTTGGCAACCTATCATTTTCTTTGCGACATCTCATTTCAAAACCAGCAAAAGCATTTAGGATTTTCATGGCATCGAAGTGTAGTTGAATTTCCTTTTTTACCCAGAGTTGTCTATAACGATATTGTATTGTCAAAGGCACGATGGTTTTTGGATAAAGAAGTAATTGAAGTATGGGTGGAATGTGCTAACACAACAAAAAACGAGTTTCGTAATTTGATAGAAGGCTGGCGAAAAAAATACCATGTTCCTAATTACATACAATTCGTTGAAGGAGACAATAAACTGTTGATTAATTTAGAGAATGACGATTGTTTGTCTCTTTTTATAACACATATCAAAGGAAAAGAGCGTTGTGTGTTGGAGGAGTTTCTATATGAAGCACAAGGGCTAGTCGAAAAAAAAGGAAGGTATTATACGAATGAATGTGTTATTACTTTGTATAATCAAAAAAAATAAAAAAGCTATATGATAGAGAAAAGACGGTTTATACTAGGGGACGAATGGTTATACTACAAATTGTATGGGGGCAAGCGAATGGCCGATGAGGTGTTAACAGAAGTCATTAAGCCTTTAACTGAAGAGTTGTTGGAAGGCAAATGGATAGATCAATGGTTTTTTATTCGTTATTCGGATCCGAATGGACATATACGTTTTCGATTGCATTGTCCGAATAAAGCGTATTTGGGTACTGTTATATTAAAAGTTAATGAGGAGCTGCAAACGTATGTTACTAAAGATTGTTTATGGAAAATTCAGGTAGATACCTATGAAAGAGAAGTAGAACGTTATGGGGCGAAGACTATGGAGGTTTCCGAGATCTTGTTTTTTTATGATAGTCAATTTATCGTAAATATATTAGATAGGGTTGAGGATGACGAATTGTTGTTTTTGGTTGCTTTGCGTTCGATTGATGGTTTATTGAATGTTTTTCAGTTTGATTTGGAACAAAAAATTGCATTTACTACTCGTTATTTTGAAGCATATAAAAAAGAGTTTAATGCAGATAAGCGTTTGAATAAGCAATTGCATAAAAAGTATGCTGTTTTAAAGCAGTCAATTTTTAGCTTTATGAAAAGCCCTCCAAAGGAATATAATCCTTTGTTAATGTTGTTTTCTGACAAAGAGAAGCAGCTTAAAATCATTGCCAAAGAGGTTATGAAGTGTTTTCCTCAAGAGACACTTTCTTTGGAAAGTTTTTTAGGAAGTCATATACATATGATGGTGAATCGGATGTTTCGAGATAAACAACGTTTGTATGAATTGCTATGTTATAGTTGTATGAATAGGTTTTATAAGTTTGAAAAAAGTACAAAATGAATAAGTTTCTTTTTTTAGTGTGTTTTTGTTTTTTTACTAATTTTTGTTATGGACAAGATAAGGTGATTGATTCTTTAAAGAGTTTGTCTTTTGAGGAGTTGGCTCGACCTTTTAAAGAGTCAAGTATTGATACTTTAACTGATGTTTTCTATGCGAAAGCTTATTTGTTGAAAGCGAAGGGGTTAAATGATTCAGTGCAAATGGCGAATGCTTATTATTATTTATCAGAGTTGTCTTCCTTAAAAAAAGGACTAGTATATTCTGATAGTATTATTCTAATGACTAAAAATGTGAAAAATAGTATGAGATATCCTGAGAATGGTTACCTCCGAAAAGGTAATTTCTTTTGTCGTTTAGGTAATTATAAAAATGCACTTTCGGAATATATTAATTCGTTGAAAATAGCGCAAAAGAAGAATAATCAAAAATATATCCTTCTTTTGAATAATAATATTTCAGTTTTAAAGAAAGAGTTAGGGGATAAAACTAATTTTTTAAATGCATCACGTAGTTATTTAAAATATTTAGAAGGTTTTGATGATAAGGATAACAGGAAATTACTTATGATTCAAAAGTTAATAGTAATTGATGCATATCATTTTAGTAATAAAATAGATTCGGCATTAATTTATATAGAAAAAGGGATAGAAAATACTATGAGGGGACGTGATAGGGTAATGTATTCCAACTTTTTACTACGGAGTGGTATTAATTCATTTAAAAGAAATGATTTTTTAACAGCTATTGATAGTCTGCATAAAAGTGATGATTTAATGAATGAAGGAAGGCAAAAAGCATATGTTAAACTATATTTAGGCAAGTCGTATTTGTCTGTTGGGAAAAAGAAAAAAGGCTTTTTTTATTTGCTAAAGTTAGATGAATACTTGAATAAAACGGATGATATTAATATAGATTTTATTAAGATTTATAGATTGTTGATAGAGTACTATAAAGAAAATAAAGATATTGGTCAACAGATTTATTTCTTAAATAGATTATTGAGGTTTGATAGTATTTCAAGTTCGAGAAATAAGTTTTTGTTTCATAAAATTAATGAGTATTATGATGTGCCTAATCTTTTGAAAGAAAAAGAAAGTTTAATTAAGGTTATAGAAGAAAAAGGGGAGAGTAAAAAAAGAATAATAATTTTGTCAGTAGTATTCATTCTTTTGTTGTTGTTGTATTCTTTTTCTATTTATCAGAAAAATAAATTACTTAAAAAAAGGTTTGTAAAGGTTGTTGAAGGTTTTGAGCAGAAAAAGGAGCTGGAGAACTCTCTCATAAAAAAGAAAAAACAGCTTAATGAAGTTGATGTTGGGGTAGGGATTTCCAAAGAATTATTAGAAAAAATTATTGAGAATTTAGAAGAATTTGAAAGATCCAAAAGTTTTATAAGAAAAAAGTATACACTTACGACTTTAGCTAAAGAGCTAAAAACAAATAGTACTTATTTGTCAAGGGTTATCAATATGGAAAAGAGTACAAATTTTGCAAATTATCTCAATAACTTAAAAGTAGATTATGCTATCAGAAGGCTGACTAATGATTGTCGTTTTCGATCATATACTATCAAAGCTATCGCGAAAGAATGTGGTTTTAATAATCACCAAACATTCTCTAAAGCTTTTTATAAGAAGACAAAGCTGTATCCGTCTTATTTTATAAAAAAAATAAATAAAAATTAATTATTTGGTAATTAGAGTTTTTCTTTTTTATGAAGTTTTTATTATAAACTTAGCATTAAAAATAAAAAGATAGTCTTAAATTTGTCTTGTAATAAGAACAAAAAATAATATTCTCATGAAAAAACAAAAGACTAATATGAATGGACAAAATAAACTTTATTTTAAAAAGTTTGAAGTAGCAAAAATTAGTAACATTACAAAAATTATTGGGGGAGCTACTAGTGGTAGTAGTGGTAATGTTCAAGACGACCCTCCTAGGTAATTTAATTTATAGAACCTCTCCTTGGTAATCAGAAAAAATGGTGGCAAAAATGCAAGAATGAAATACATCAGAAAGACCAGTGTTAATGTCGGTGAACTTTAAAGGAGGACATGGTATAAGTATTTCTTCAAAAGAGAAAAAAGAAAAATTAGTTAAAATCATGACTTTCGCCCTCAGGTAAACAGGGTATTCTGATTATTAAATAGATAAATAAAAATCAAGTACATAATACAAAATCCTAAGGATAGCCTTGGGGTTTTGTGTATAAAATAAAAATAGTTTCTTTGTGAAAAATAGGATCATTATGAATAAAAGAAAAAGAAGTTTATCAGTCATAAAAACAGTAGGAGCATTATTGATTTTACCCCTGCTAATGTATAGTTGTAAAACTTCAAACCCCAAACTGCCCCAACCACCTTTATTTCCTAAAAGCGTAGTAGAAGAAACCTACCATGGAAAAACAATTCAAGATCCTTATAGAGGGTTAGAAAGTTTGAAAGACTCTTCAGTAATAAAATGGTTTAAGGAGCAGAATATTTATGCAGAGAAAATTTTATCACTGAGTAAAGGAAAGAAAAGGGTTGTCCCAAAGTTAAAGGGAGATAATAAGAAAAGTCACCCTTCTGTTCAAAAATTAAGTATTACTTCCAACGATTTTTATTTTTATTTTAAAAAGAATGTTGGTAAGGACAGTAAGAACGATCAATTGTATTACAGGAAAGGATTAAAAGGGAAAGAAGTCTTCTTATATGATTTTTCTACGTATAAAGAAGGTTATCGGGTTAACTACATGAATCCAAGTCATGATGGTTCAAAAGTAGCAGTGGCCATGGCAAAAAATGATGGAGAAATCGGAAAGTTGATTATTCTAGATGTTTCTTCAAAAAAATTACATAAAGATGTTTTATCAAATTGCTGGCCATCAGAATTATCAGGAGTTTCGTGGTTGTCGGATAACAAAAGTTTTATATATACCTATTTGCCTGATGTAGATAAAAATTCAAAAAAATATTTACTGAATACGGCTTCAGTTATTCATACAATAGGAGGTATTCCTAAAAAAAGGAATGTTGTGTTGTCGAAAAAGAACAATCCAGACTTAAATATTACCGCTGCAGATATTACTATGATTGACATAGATGATTATAGTAATCAAAAATATCTTTTTGGCGTATTAGGAGGTCCAACTGCTTATTCTGATTGTTACTATGTAGATAATTATACAGGTGCTAGTGGTATAAAATGGAAACCTCTTTTTAAAAAAGAAGATAAAGTCAAAAATACAGCAGTTTACAAGGATGATTTATATTTTATAAGTGCCAAAAATGCTTCCAATTTTAGATTGTGTAGAACCTCTTTGTTAAAACCAGATTTTAATAGTCCAGAGGTATTAGTAGCGGAAGACCCTGAAGCAGTTATTTCTGATTTAGCTTTGACCAAAGATGGGGCTTATTATGTAAAGGTTAAAAATGGAGTGGAAGCCAAACTTTTTATATATGATTTTAAGGATAAAACATCTCAAAATATAAAAATGCCCAGACCTGAGGGAAAAATTTATTTAAGAACTCATGGTGGGCAATTCAAGAATATTTGGCTAAAAACATACGGCTGGACAAACAAAGGAGAGTTTTATAAATATTACAGAGATGAAAATCGTTTTGTAAAAGAAGAGGTATACCCTTCTAATAGTCAAACTAGCCTTAATAACTTAATAGTAAAAGAGGTAGAAGTACTTTCACATGATGGAGTTAAGGTGCCTTTGTCTATTATTTATAAAGAAGGGATTAAAAAAGATGGATTGAATAGAATACTTCTAAAAGGGTTTGGAGCTTATGCACATTCAACTGTACCTTATCCAAGAAGTTTTATGTTAGCTTGGATTAATAAAGGGGGAGTGTATGCTGTTGCACATGTACGAGGAGGAGGAGAAAAAGGAGATAAATGGTATGAAGGAGGGTTAAAAAAGACCAAACCTAATACATGGAAAGATTTTATAGCCTGTGCTAAATATTTAGTGAATGAAAAATATACGCAACCAAATAAAATTGCTGCTTTTGGGATTAGTGCAGGAGGAATATGTGTAGGGAGAGCTATTACAGAAGAACCAAGTCTATTTTCTGCAGCCATAATTAAGGTAGGAACTTTAAATCCGTTAAGGTTACACGAAACACCTAATGGCCCTAATAATGTAAAGGAATTTGGAGATATTAATAAACCTTCGGAATTTCAAGCACTTTTAGAGATGGATACCTATCATAATGTGAAAAAAGACGTAAATTATCCTGCTGTTTATTTAACTGCAGGGATGAATGACGCTAGGGTGATGCCATGGATACCAGGTAAGTTAGCCGCAAAAATGCAAGCATTAAATACTTCAGATAAGCCGATAATATTGTCTGTAGATTTTCAAGGGGGGCACGGTTTACATGCTTCTTCTGAAAAAAGAAATCAAGAACTAGCCAATATGTTATCCTTTGCTCTATGGCAAACAGGGCATCCTGATTACCAAATAGCAGAATAAAGTAAAAGAAAAATCAAGTATATAACATTAAGTCTTAGACTCGTCTTAGGCTTTTGTAGATAAAAAAGACTTAAAAATATCAAATGAAAACTAAACTAAACCTACTACTGATTGTTTTTATAATAATCTCATGTGCTAAAAAAGAAAAGCAACCAGTGTTAGCACCCAAGAAAAAAGTAATAGATACTTATTTTGGTCAAGAAGTAGCAGATAATTATCGGTATATGGAAGACCTTGAAAACCCCGAATTTCTTTCATGGGTAAGAGACAAGAATAAAGAAATTAATAAACTTAGACAACAGGGTGTTACAAAGGAGCTTTTAGATAAGATAAGAGGAATGTCTGTTGATAAAGAGTCAATATTAGAAACCTACAGAACTAAAAATGACAAATATTTTTATTTTAAAAAAGATGTAAAAGGGAATCAACCTAAGCTGTATTATAGAGAATCATTAAGTGCTAAAGAAGAGTTGTTGTATGATCCTAAAGACTTTAAATCGGAGTTGAATAATCAATATATTATTAATTATTTTAAGCCTAGTAGGGATGGTTCCAAGATAGTAATAAGCTTAATAGAGTCGGATAGGGATATCTCTGAGATGATAATAGTTGATGTGGCTTCAAAGAAAGTATTGTCAGGTGTGTTAGATAAATGCTGGCCGAATGTGCTAGGAGTTAGTTGGCTTCCAGATGATTCAGGAATAGTGTATACTAATTTTCCAAGTTTTGATAATGAGAATAAATCTATGCTTAATTCAGAGGCTGTACTCTATAAGTTGGGAGTTAAATCTGATGAGTTAATAAAATTGTTTTCTAAAAAAAATAACGCTACTATTCCCATAAAAAAGGAGGAATTATGTGTTTCAATTATAGATGAACATAAAGGGGAATATGTTTTTAGTGCAGGGTTAATAAACCAATATGCAGATTTTTATTATGCCAAAACTAGTGAATTACAGGAAGGTAATATTGATTGGAAATTACTCTATACCAAACAAGATTTGATTTTCTCATATGAGGTTAGCGGTAATGATTTTATATATTTAACGGCTAAAAATGCAGGGAATTTTAAAATTTGTAAGACTTCATTCGATGATTTGGATTTTAATAATCCTGAAGTTTTAGTTGAAGAAGATCCTAATGAGATTATTACAGGTATGGCAGTAACGAATAATGGAGTATACTTCGTGAGAACTAGAAATGGTGTTGAAGCATCGTTATTTTTGTTAGACAACAATAATAAGATTAATAAAATTAAATTGTCAGAACCATATGGTTCGTTAAATATTTCCTCTAAAGGAGCTGGTTATTCAGATTTGTGGTTTGATTCCAGTGGCTGGTTGAGTAAAAAACAAAGGTTTGATTTTGACTTTTTATCGAAAGAATTCAAAAAAGAAAATTTAGGAGGTAATAATCTATCAAAAACGTTAAAAGGTTTTATAGTTGAAGAAATAGAAGTCGCTTCTCATGATGGAGAGAAAGTGCCTTTGTCAATAATTTATAAAAAAGGAATGAAAAAAGACGGAGATAATAGGTTGTTGATTAAAGCTTATGGGGCTTATGGTTTGTCTTTACTTCCAAAGATGTCAACTTTAATGACTACTTGGTTAGAAAAAGGAGGTGTATACGCTGTAGCTCATGTTAGAGGAGGAGGAGAAAAGGGGGATGATTGGTATAAAGCAGGACTTAAAGCAAGTAAACCTAACTCGTGGAAAGATTTAAATGCTTGTGTGTCGTTTTTAATTGATAATAACTATACTCATTCGTCAAAGGTTGTAGCATTGGGAGCAAGTGCAGGTGGAATTTGTATAAGTAAGGCAATAACTGAAAGCCCTGATTTTTATAAGGCTGCAATTATTCAAGTAGGCTCTTTAAATGTTTTGCGTCATGAAAGTAGGGCTAATGGAAAAAGGGGAGTTAAAGAGTATGGTACCGTAAAAGATTCGATTGAATTTAAGGGTTTATATAGAATGGATGCATATCATTCAATTAATGTTGGACAAAATTATCCTTCAGTATATCTTACTGGAGGGATGAATGATCCAAGAGTGTCAGCATGGCAACCAGCTAAGTTTGCAGCTAAGTTACAAGAAGCACACCTAGATAATACAGTATTGTTATATACAGATTTTGAAGGTGGACATGGGTTTAGTAAGACAGAAGAAAAAAGAAACCAAGAATTAGCAGATATATTATCCTTTGCCTTCTGGCAAACAGGGCATCCTGATTATCAAATAGCAGAATAAAGTAAAAGAAAAATCAAGTACATAATACACAAGCCTAAGGTTCGCCTTGGGTTTTTGTGTATAAAATAAAAATAGTTTCTTTGTGATTAGAGTTCGTAATTGATATTAAGATACCAGTATCTACCCTATGTTAAGAAAAAGTTTTCCGTTTTACCATCAGTTTGGACATAAAGACTGTGGGCCTACTTGTTTAAAAATGATTGCCAAACATTATGGGCAAACAATTTCGTTACAAGAACTGCGTAACTTAAGTGAAACCATACGTACAGGAAGTAGTTTGTTAGGTTTAAGTGAAGCCGCAGAGTGTCTAGGATTTAGAAGTCTAGCGGTACAAATTTCTTTAATAGACCTAGACGAAGCACCATTACCTTGTATTCTTCATTGGAATAAAAATCACTACGTGGTGTTATACCATATTGATAAAAATAAGTGGTCTGTGTCAGACCCAGCACATGGTAGGCTTATTTATACAAAAGATGAATTTATCAAACATTGGATTGGTAATAATGCTGATGAAAATACCAAAGAAGGGGTGGTGTTACTGCTTGATCCAACTCCTAAGTTTTATGAAACTAAATTTGATGAAGAGAAGCCTTCTGTAGGGTTTTCGTTGTTGTCAAAATATATCATTCCCTATAAAAAGTTTGTCGGACAATTAATCCTAGGGCTGTTAATTGGTAGTTTTTTGCAACTCATTTTACCCTTTTTGACGCAAAGTGTCGTAGATATTGGTATTAAAAACCAAGACATACATTTTGTATACCTGATTCTTTTTGCACAACTTGCCCTTTTTGTAGGGAAAACTGGAGTAGAGGTCATACGCAGTTGGATCCTTCTTCATTTAAGTACACGAATAAATATTTCATTGGTGTCTGACTTTTTTATCAAACTGATGAACCTACCAATATCTTTTTTTGACACCCGAATTACAGGGGATATACTTCAGCGAATAAACGATCATAAACGTATTGAACGCGTCATGACAACCTCTTCGCTTACTGTATTATTTTCTCTCGTCAATTTGATTGTTTTTAGTATGGTATTGGCATATTACAACCTATCTATATTTGCGATTTTTGTTTTGGGAAGTTTATTGTATTTCGGTTGGATTGCAATTTTCTTGAAAAAACGTAGTGATTTAGATTACAAACGATTTTCTCAAGTAAGTCAAGAGCAAAGTAAAGTAATTGAGCTTATCAAAGGAATGCAAGAAATAAAACTTCACAATGCAGAAAAACAAAAGAGATGGTCATGGGAATTTCTTCAAGCGCGTTTGTTTAAAGTGTCTATTGAGGGACTGACATTAGAGCAATACCAAAGTGTAGGCTCAGGGTTTATCAATGAGTTTAAAAATATTTTGATTACAGCTATGTCTGCAGCTTTGGTTGTGAATGGTGAAATTACTTTAGGGATGATGCTGGCGATTAGCTATATTGTAGGGCAGCTTAATTCTCCGATAGCACAATTAATTCAATTTATAAAGGAACTACAAGATGCAAAAATAAGCTTGGAACGTTTATCTGAAATCCATGAAAAAGAAGATGAAACTTCTGTTCAAAAAAGCGCTGTCGAAGCTAGTTTACTAACGGGTGGATTTACTTTGGAGAATGTTTCTTTTCGGTATATTGGGGCAAGTGAATTGATACTTCGAGGCTTAAATTTAGTTATTCCTGCAAATAAAATAACTGCAATTGTTGGTGCTAGTGGTAGTGGGAAAACTACATTAATGAAATTACTACTAAAATTTTACGATCCGAATGAAGGGAAAATATCCTTAGCCAATCAAGACCTAAAATACATCGATCAAAAATCTTGGAGGGCTGTGTCAGGAGTGGTGATGCAAGAAGGGTTTATATTTAATGATACCATAGCCAATAATATTGCGGTAGGGGTAGATTATGTAGATAAAACCAAATTAGCACATGCCGTAAAAGTAGCGAATATAGATAGTTTTATAGAGAGTTTACCGCTGTCATACAATACTCAGATAGGTGTTGAAGGTGTTGGGTTAAGTACCGGGCAAAAACAACGTATTCTAATTGCTAGGGCTGTATATAAAAACCCAAGTTACCTGTTTTTTGACGAGGCAACTTCTGCGTTGGATGCGGAAAATGAAAAAATTATCATGGAAAATTTAAATGTATTTTTTAATCAAAAAACCGTAGTAGTAATTGCACATCGATTGAGTACCGTAATGAATGCAGATCAAATAGTGGTGTTAGACAAAGGAAAAATAATTGAATTGGGTAATCACGAATCTTTGATAGAAAGGAAAGGAAATTATTATCAACTCATAAAAAATCAATTGGCATTAGGAGAATAAATGAAATAAAAAAAGACTTTACGTATTGTAAAGTCTTTTTCAGCTCCTCCTCTTGGGCTCGAACCAAGGACCCTCTGATTAACAGTCAGATGCTCTAACCAACTGAGCTAAGGAGGAATGTATAGTGCAAATTGATTAAGATGTTGTTTAAAAAAGCTCCTCCTCTTGGGCTCGAACCAAGGACCCTCTGATTAACAGTCAGATGCTCTAACCAACTGAGCTAAGGAGGAGTTTAAAACATTGCTTCCTCAAAATGCGAGTGCAAATTTAAGTGTTTTTTTGATATCTCCAAATAAAAAGTGAAATAAAATGCGAGTTTTAACAAGGGGTAGTTGAGAAAAAGCTGTAATTCAATTTTTTAAACAGTTTTTAAAAACTACAAAAGAGGGCGGTTATTTGTGTTGTCATTCTGTAAGATGTCAAAAAAAAGACAGTAAATACGGAGGAAAATATTAAAATAAAAAATATTTGATATGCCTAAAAATTGTACTTTTGTATCCATTATTCTTATTTATAAAGAAAAGTTTATATAAAAATTATGGACAAGTTTTCGTTCTTAAACGCAGTACATTCTGGATTCGTTGGAGATTTGTACGAACAATATCAAAAAAATCCTGATGCGATAGAACCAAGTTGGAGGAGCTTCTTTCAAGGGTACGATCTAGCTAATGAAAGTTATTCATTAACAGAAGATGAAAATTCAGTTGAAATACCAGAAGAAGTTCGCAAAGAGTTTTTAGTAATTGACCTTATAAACGGATATCGTACTAGAGGACACTTATTTACTAAAACCAATCCAGTTAGAGAAAGAAGAAAATATTCACCAACACTGGATATAGAAAACTTCGGACTAACACAAAGCGATTTGTCTACTGTTTTTAATGCTGGAGAAATATTAGGTATTGGCCCAAAGAAACTTTCTGATATTATTCAACATTTAAAAACCATCTATTGTGATAGTATTGGTGTTGAGTATATGTATTTACGTAATCCAGAGGAATTGAAATGGTGGCAAGACCGTTTGAATAAAAATGACAATCATCCCGATTATTCTTCGGATACCAAAAAATATATCCTTTCTAAATTAAACCAAGCGGTAGGATTTGAAAACTTCCTTCAAACGAAGTACGTAGGGCAAAAACGTTTCTCTATAGAGGGAGGTGAAACCTTGATACCGGGTATTAGTATGGCGCTAAGAGATGCGGCAGAAAAATATGATGTAAAGGAATGTGTTTTAGGAATGGCACACCGAGGACGATTGAATACCTTGGTGAATATTTTCAAAAAGCCAGTTCGCGATTTATTTAGCGAGTTTGAAGGAAAAGATTTCGAAGACCAAGATATAGATGGTGATGTAAAGTACCATTTAGGTTTAACATTAAGTAAAACCTATATGGAAGGACAAGAAATAAAAATGAACTTAGTACCTAACCCTTCACATCTCGAAACAGTAGATGCTGTTGTAGAAGGAATTGTTAGAGCTAAAATTGACAATAAATACGAAGGAGACGATGCGAAAATCCTTCCGATACTAGTACATGGTGATGCTGCCATAGCTGGTCAGGGGATTGTGTATGAGGTCGTGCAAATGGCACAGTTGAATGGGTATAAAACAGGAGGTACCATCCATGTTGTAGTAAATAATCAGGTTGGATTTACCACCAATTATTTAGATGCGCGTTCAAGTAATTACTGTACAGATGTAGGTAAAGTTACATTGTCACCAGTATTGCATGTAAATGCGGATGATGCAGAGGCAGTTTGCCATGCAATGCAGTTAGCTGTAGAATTTCGAATGAAGTTTAAGCGTGACGTTTTTGTAGATTTATTAGGGTACAGAAAATACGGACATAATGAAGGAGACGAGCCAAGGTTTACACAGCCTAATTTATACAAATCGATTGCAAAGCATAAAAATCCAAAAGTAATTTATGCCGAAAAGCTTGTTGCAGAAGGGAAGGTAGACGATGCTTATGTAACAACGATAACGAAAGAGTTTAAAGACATGCTTGAAACTGAATTTCAAGAGTCTAAAAAACAAGAAGTATCTCGTGTAAATGAGTTTATGCCAGAGGTTTGGGATGGATTCGTTCGAAAGCAACTGGAAGCAATGCTGCAACCAGTTGACACAAGTTATAGTTTAGAAAAACTTAAAGGGATAGCAAAAATTATTGCTACAGCACCAGAAGGTGTAAAGTTTGTAAGAAAAGCAGAACGTATATTAAACGATAGAGCTAAAAGAGTATTTGAAACCAATGAATTAGATTGGGGTACTGCTGAAAACTTAGCCTATGGAACACTTCTAGAAGAAGGGTACGATGTACGTATATCTGGGGAAGATGTAGAAAGAGGAACGTTTTCACACCGTCATGCAATTTTACGTGATGAAGTATCAGAAGAAAGAATTAACCTTTTAAACACCAACCAGAACAACAAAGGGGAAATGACGATATACAATTCGCATTTATCCGAATACGGTGTGTTAGGTTTTGATTACGGTTATGCCATGGCAGCTCCAAATACACTGACAATATGGGAAGCACAGTTTGGTGACTTTGCCAATGGAGCACAAATTATGTTTGACCAATATATATCTTCAGCAGAAGATAAATGGAAGTTGCAAAATGGTTTGGTGATGTTGTTGCCTCATGGATATGAAGGACAAGGACCTGAACACTCGTCGGCAAGAATAGAACGATTTTTACAATCTTCTGCGATTGATAATTGGACCATAGCAAATTGTTCTACACCTGCGAATATTTATCATATTCTTAGACGTCAGATGAAACGTGATTTTAGAAAACCATTAATTGTTTTCACACCTAAGAGTTTATTACGTTTACCAAAAGCAGTAAGCACTATGGAGGAGCTTGCCAATGGAACTTTTGAAGAGGTAATTGACGATACAATTGACGTTGCAGGGGTAAAGAAAATGGTCTTTTGTATGGGTAAATTTTATTATGACCTGTTAGCAGAGCGTGAAAAATTGGGAAGAAATGATGTCGCTTTGATAAGAATTGAACAACTTTTCCCATTACATAAAGAAAAAATTAAAAAGATTATCGATAAATATTCTGATGTAGAACGTTATATTTGGGCGCAAGAAGAGCCAAAGAATATGGGAGCATGGGGGTATATGGTAGAGCGTTTTGATTTGGCTACCCTTGAGTGTGCCTCTAGAGGATATCATTCTGCTCCTGCAGCAGGGTCAAGTGTGCGATTTAGACGTCGTCATCAAGAAGTAATCGATAAAGTATTTGATTAAAAGTAAAATAAGGTGTAAATTAAATATGCCTAACGAATAAAGAAAACAACACAAATTCAGATAAACAAAATTAAAGACTGATGGTTCTAGAAATGAAAGTTCCTTCTCCAGGGGAATCAATTACCGAAGTAGAAATAGCAACGTGGTTGGTTGAAGATGGTGATTATGTTGAAAAGGATCAACCTATTGCCGAAGTAGATTCTGATAAAGCTACCTTAGAATTACCTGCTGAAGAAAGTGGTGTAATTACATTAAAAGCTGAAGAAGGAGACGCTGTCGCAGTGGGCGCAGTTGTGTGCCATATCGATATGGATGCAGCAAAACCTGAAGGATCAGCAACTCCTAAAACTGAGTCGGTAAAAGTTGAAAATAAAGAAACTACACAGGAAGTAAAAGCAAAAGAAACCTATGCTACTGGATCGGCATCTCCTGCTGCTAAGAAGATTTTAGCAGAAAAAGGAATCGCTGCATCAGCAGTAAAAGGTACTGGAAAAGACGGTCGAGTTACAAAAGAAGACGCTGTAAAAGCCGTACCTTCAATGGGTACACCAGGAAATGGTGCTAGAGGAACTGAACGTAAGAAGCTTTCTATGTTACGTAGAAAGGTTGCGCAACGTTTGGTTTCTGTAAAGAACGAAACAGCAATGCTTACCACTTTTAACGAAGTGAATATGCAACCTATTTTCGATTTAAGAAAAGAGTTTAAAGAAGCCTTTAAAGACAAGCATGGAGTTGGGCTAGGTTTTATGTCTTTCTTTACTTTAGCCGTTGTTAGGGCTTTAAAAATGTATCCAGATGTAAACTCTATGATTGATGGAGATTACAAGGTAGCGCATGATTTTCAAGATATTTCTATAGCAGTATCAGGACCAAAAGGACTTATGGTGCCTGTTATTAGAAATGCAGAGAACCTAACTTTTAGAGGGGTAGAAAGCGAAGTTAAACGTTTGGCTTTGCGTGCCAGAGATGGACAAATTACCGTTGATGAAATGACAGGAGGTACCTTCACCATTACTAACGGAGGGGTTTTCGGATCTATGCTATCAACACCAATAATCAACCCTCCACAAAGTGGAATCTTAGGAATGCATAATATCGTAAATAGACCAATGGCTGTTGACGGGGAAGTTGTGATACAACCTATTATGTATGTCGCTTTATCATATGATCATAGAATCATAGACGGTAGAGAATCGGTAGGATTCTTAGTAGCTGTCAAAGAAGCATTGGAAAATCCAGTAGAAATACTAATGGACAAGAACCCAACTAAAGCATTAGAATTATAATATAATTTTTAATTTTATTATACAAAAGAAGCCTTACATACATTCGTAAGGCTTTTTTTATATCTTTGAAAATGAGAAAAGCAAAGTGAAAGTTATGATAAAATTTTATCAAAAAATTGCCTGTATATTCCTTTTACATATTTCTATTTCCTTGTCTGCACAAATTGATGCGGATGCTATTTTTACCTTGCCTACAGTAGGGACGAGTGTAGAAATGAATAGTATTGTAAATCCCAATACGGGGTCGTTGGTGTTCAATAACGAAGATCGTACCATATATTATTTTGATGGAACCACTTGGTTACCCACGTCGAGTGATTCGAGTGCCAATACTCAGCACGTTGGATTACGATATTATACATGGAATATTAATAATACTACAAGCCCTAATATATGTAATCGAAATTTAGGAGTGATAGCTAGTGAAGGAACTACCAATGCTAATTTAGATGATAGTTTAAGAGCTAGTATTGCTCCTGATAATCAAGGGTATATTTTATTGTTTACAGGAGTCATAAAAGTACAAAACGCGGGTTCGTTTACATTTAGCTCAACATCAGATGATGGAAGTCGAATTTATATTGATAATCGGATGGTACTTGAAAGCTGGTACGATCAAGGATCTACTACACGACAAGGAACTGTAAATTTAACGCAAGGAGATCATGTAATTGAATTTTGGTATTACGAACACGGAGGGTTTGATTTTATGCGGTTTACTTGGGGAGCAAATCCCGATGGTTATTTAGTAGGAAGTACCTTACAAGCAAATCAATTTTACTATTTAAATAAATAAGCGTTTTTTGTAAAAAATATTATTGAAGGTATTACGACTTGGGTAATTGTCATTTTTATGTCTAGGATTTAATCTTATAAAATTGTAAATTGTTTGATTATAAATATTTTACATATGGGGGTTGAAGAGATAATAAAAGAATTAGAATCGTTAGGAGAAGAAAAAGTACGTAAACATTATATAAAAGCAGGCTTTAAAAAAGGAACGTTGTTTGGTGTAAAACTAGGCAGTATTCGAAAACTTGCCAAAAAGTTAAAAACAAACCATGAATTGTCAATAGCATTATGGAATACAGAAAATGTTGATGCTAGATTCTTGTCAATTCTCATCATGGAACCTGAAAAGTTATCTTTAGAAGAGCTTGAATACATTGTAAGTTCTACCAATTTTGTTAGGGTAGCTGATTGGGTAAATTCTTACGTTGTAAAGCCACATCCTAAAAATGGCGTAGTACGAGAAAAATGGATGGTATCTTCAAACCTTATGTTAGCCAGAGCTGGTTGGAATTTAACCGCTATCAAAGCTAGGGTTGAACCAACGGTATTAAATATCCCTGAAATTTTAGAAACGATTTACAAACAAATGAAAAATGCCCCCGAAGAAGTAAAATGGACAATGAATATTGCTTTAGCTTATATAGGAATCTATTTACCGAATTATAGAAAAAAAGCATTAGCTATAGGAGAGGAATTAGGTGTGTATAGAGATTACCCAGTTCCAAAAGGGTGTACATCGCCATTTATGCCTGAATGGGTAAATGAAATGGTTCGAAGGGAAAACTCTTAAAACTTGTTTTTTGTTATGTGAAAAACATTTAATACAACGTTTTAGTAAAAAATCTGTATAAAATTAACATAAAATTGCGGTATGTTTTGAATATGGTTAATTTAGGTCTCATTAATTAACCAACAAAATATATAAAAATGAAAAAAAACTACGCGTTTAGAGTGGTTCTTTTGGCTGCTTTTTTGTTTTGTACAAAACAAGTGCATTCCCAGAAAATTTTTAAAATTGGAGATGAGTTTGACTCCGATATTAAGGTAACTAAGACCTATCAAAGGTTTAGTAGATCTTCTTCCAATAAAAGTGGAAAACAAGTTGCGTACAGCAAAGTATTTTATTCAAAAAACTCTTCTTATGTCAAGCTGTATTTTAAAAACTTTGATTTAGCAGAAGGTGATTATGTAGAAATTACAGGTTTTAATAGTGGTAAATCTATAATCTACGGAGGTAAAGGTAAGATTGTAGACAATAATATGACGATGATAAGTGATTTCTGGTCTCAAGTTTTATTTGATGATAAAGTAGAGGTGAAATTATACTCTTCGGGCGGTGTAGGCAGTCATCATGGATTTGAAATTACGAAGGTAGCCTATGGGTATCCTGAAGATGTAATCATGCGTAAAATAAATGGTGATAATCGTTCTATTTGTTCAAGTGATAACAAAGAACGTATTGCTTGTTATAAGGGAACTACCATGTATGAAAAAGCCAAGGCAGTTTGTCGATTGATGATTGGTGGTACTTCATTATGTACAGGCTGGTTATTAGGAAATGAAGGGCATTTGATGACAAACAACCACTGTATTGGGTCGGCTTCTAGAGCACAAAATACTGACTACGTGTTCAATTATCAGCATGATGGTTGTTCGGGCTCAACTTTAGCACAAAGTGATGTAGTTGCTTCTTCGGCAACGTTTATCAAAACGAATAGTGGTTTAGATTATACCTTAGTTAAATTACCAACAAACCCAACAAATAAATATGGGTTCTTAAGTTTAAGTTCTGCAGCACCAGCAAAAGGGGATAGAATTTATATCCCTCAACATCCTGGAGGAAGAAGAAAAGAAATTTCTGTAAAATCAGATAGAGATGCAACAGCAGGAGGTTTTTCAAGAGTGTATACAAGCTCTTCATCTGGTAGACAAGTTACCTATTATGCGGATACCGAAGGAGGAAGTTCTGGTTCACCAGTATTGGATTATAATTCAAACCTTGTGATTGCTATTCACAATACTGGAGGATGTCCAAACGGTTCTTACGGAAGATCGGATAATTTAATTAGTGCAATTGGTAGTGATATGCCTGCTAAAGGAGTAGACAATAGTGGGGGTGGTACGCCTCCTGGTGGTGACGCTAAATGCGAAAAAACTGTAAGTAGTTTTCCTTACAATGAAAGTTTTGAAAATAGTATCGGTAATTGGCTTCAAAGCTCTAAAGATGATTTTAATTGGACTGTAAAATCAGGAACGACGCCTTCAAGAGATACGGGGCCTTCATCAGCTAACGATGGAAACTATTATGTTTATATGGAATCTTCAACACCAAACTACCCAAGTAAAAAAGCCATTCTTACTTCGCCTTGTTTTGATATGAAAAACTTGAGTGACGCTACGGTAACCTTTAGTTATCATATGTATGGAAACAGTGCGATGGGAAGCCTAAAACTTGAAGCAAGTACAGATAAAGGAAAAACATGGAAATCTATATGGAGCAAATCAGGAAATCAAGGAAATTCTTGGCAAACCGCTGTTGTTAGCTTAAAAAGTTATGCTAAAAAAACGGTTAAATTACGTTTTAATGGACAAACAGGTACAACTTGGCAGGGTGATATGGCAATTGATAAATTCGCACTTTCTAAGAAAGGTACTGGTGGCGGTGGCGGAGACGCTACAGTAACATTAGAAATTGTTTTTGATCGATATGCTTCTGAAACTAGTTGGGAGATTAAAGATGCTTCTGGTAAAGCAGTAGCCTCTGGAGGAAACTACGGAGGACAAGTTAGTGGCTCTAAAGTAACGGTGACAAAAACATTACCTAAAGCATGTTATGATTTAGTATTTGAAGATTCTTATGGAGACGGTATTTGCTGTAGTTATGGAAGAGGATCTTATAAACTGTCAAGTAATGGAAAAGTTTTAGCTTCAGGAGGTGAATTTAAAAGAACAGACACCAAAAACTTCTGTTTAGATTCTTCATTTACACCTAAAGAAGTTGCTGAATTTGTACCAACAACTGAAGTTATTGATGACTTAATGGTGTATCCTAACCCTACCCATAAAGCATTACAAATTAGAATCCCAGAACGTGAATTAGACGGTACGTATCGAATAATGAATGTGACAGGAGCTATCGTACAACAAGGTGAACTATCGAAGTCTATCGACTTAGATGAGCTTAACAAAGGATTTTACATCATTGAAGTAAAAACAACGATAGATTCGTATTCTCAAACTTTTGTGAAAGAATAATTTTATCATATCAAAAACTCATCACAGCTCTTAGTGTTTTTAGCTAAAAGTGAGTTTATACATAAGCTATTAATTTTCATAATGCTCAGGATTATTTCTGGGCATTATGTGTTTATTATTTTGAGCTAGTAAATAAAAAAATGAGTAACAAACTTTGTTACTCATTTTATATTATTAAAGTTACTTGCTTAATTAGAGGTCAAACCCAATATTAACTCCTAATTTCGTAGCGATTAACTTAGTAATTCTCTTCTTAACTTCAGGTATTTTTACACTTTCTAAAACGGTATTTGCAAAAGCATACATTAATAAGGCTCTTGCTTCTTTTTTAGGAATACCTCGTTGTTGCATATAAAACAAAGCTTGTTCGTCCAATTGACCAATGGTACATCCATGAGAACATTTAACATCGTCAGCAAATATTTCTAATTGTGGCTTGGCATTAATAGTGGCCTTGTCATTAATTAAAATATTGTTGTTTTGTTGATATGCATTTGTTTTTTGTGCTTCTTTTTCAACAATTACTTTACCGTTAAATACCCCTGTAGATCGCTCATTAAAAATACCCTTATAGTCTTGATGACTTTCACAATTAGGTTCAATATGATGTACCAATGTATGGTGGTCAACGTGTTGTTTTCCCTCAATAATGGTAATACCTTTTAAAATAGAATCAATTCTTTCTCCTTTTTGGAAAAAGTTTAAGTTATTTCGGGTAATATTTCCACCAAAAGAAAAGGTGTGTACTGAACAAACACTTTCTTTTTGTTGCTCAATATAAGTGTTGTCAACTAAAGAAGCATTTTTATTGTCATTCTGAATTTTATAATAATCTACAGTAGCATGAACATCGGTATAGATTTCAGTTACAGAATTGGTAAGTACTGGGTTGTCTGTTAAGCTCTGATGGCGTTCAATAATTTGAACATGTGCATTATTGTCCGCTACGATTAAATTTCTGGGTTGTACCAAAGAAGCATCTTCTTTACCTGTGGTAAAATAGATAATTTGAATAGGTTTTTCTACTTCTACACCTCTAGGAATGTGTATATAAGCTCCTTCAGTAGCAAAAGCTGTATTCAAAGAAGTCATATTGTCTTGTTTGGCAGCTCTATTGAAATAATATTCAATAACTGGCTTGTACTTTGTTTTTGAAAGTGCAGCAGACAAAAGACAAACATCCATCCCTTCATGGGTAGTTTCTGATAAAAATGAGCTGTATTTTCCGTCAATAAAAACAATTTTATAGCTGTCAATATCATGAATGAAATACTTTTTTACATCGGCTAATTCAATAGCAACATCATGATCTGGAAAAAGACTATAATCGTGCTTTAAAACATTGTTTAAAGAGGTGTATTTCCAAGCTTCAAGCTTTTTGCTAGGAAAACCTAGTTTTTCGAAATTTTCTAAAGCTTTCGTGCGGATATTGTGTACATCTGAATTGATGTTTAATCCATTTTCAAAAGCTACGTATGATGATAATAATTTTTCTTTTAACTCCATAAGTAATGGTAAACGTTTAAAGATTCATATAATAATAGGGATATGGTACTTCCTAAAATTTTATGAAATTAGTTATTCACTTCCTCTTTGATCCAATCATATCCTTTCTCTTCAAGCTCTAAGGCTAGGGAAGCGTCACCCGTTTTTACAATTTTACCATCGTGTAAAACATGTACATAATCAGGTACTATATAATCTAGAAGTCGTTGGTAGTGTGTAATTACTACTACGGCATTGTCTTCCGATTTTAACTTATTAACACCGTTTGCAACAATTCGCAAAGCATCAATATCAAGACCAGAATCCGTTTCATCTAAGATCGCTAATTTTGGTTCTAACATGGCCATTTGAAATATTTCATTTCGTTTTTTCTCTCCTCCAGAAAAACCTTCATTTAGAGAACGAGATAAAAACTTACGGTCAATTTCTAATAATTCTGATTTTTCACGAATCTTTTTAAGCATATCTTTAGCAGGCATTTCTTCCAAGCCTCTAGCTTTACGAGATTCGTTAATGGCTGTTTTTATAAAATTGGTAACGGTAACTCCTGGTATTTCAACAGGATATTGAAATGATAAAAATACACCAGTATGTGCTCTTTCTTCTGGAGCTAATTCGCTTATATCTTCACCATCTAATTCGACAGTACCATCGGTTACTTCATATTCTTCTTTTCCAGCAATTACTGATGACAAAGTACTTTTTCCTGCACCATTAGGGCCCATAATTGCATGAACCTCTCCTGCTTTTACTTCAAGGTCAATTCCTTTTAAAATTGCCTTATCTTCTACTTGTGCGTGTAAGTTGTTTATTTTTAACATCTTAATCTATGATATTTGCTTTTTTGACGTTGATTTTTAATTGATTGAAAATGCGCTTGGTTTACCCAACACTACCTTCAAGTGAAATTTCTAATAATTTTTGAGCTTCTACTGCAAACTCCATAGGAAGCTTGTTTAATACCTCTTTACTAAAACCATTTACGATAAGCGCAATAGCTTTCTCAGTGTCGATTCCACGTTGATTACAATAGAAAAGTTGGTCTTCACCAATTTTACTAGTAGTGGCTTCATGTTCAATCTGTGCAGATTTGTTTTTAGCTTCTATATAAGGAAATGTATGTGCACCACATTCATTACCCATTAATAAACTATCACATTGCGAGAAGTTACGGGCATTTTCGGCCCTGGAATTTACTTGTACCAACCCTCGATAACTATTTTGAGATTTACCTGCGGATATTCCTTTCGAAATAATAGTCGATTTGGTATTTTTACCTAAGTGTATCATTTTGGTACCAGTGTCCGCTTGTTGGAAATTATTAGTTACGGCAATAGAATAAAATTCACCAACCGAATTATCTCCTTTAAGTACACAACTTGGGTATTTCCATGTGACAGCAGAACCTGTTTCTACTTGTGTCCAAGATATTTTAGCATTTTTTTCGCAAAGACCTCTTTTGGTAACAAAATTGAATACACCACCTTTACCACTAGCATCCCCGGGAAACCAGTTTTGAACGGTAGAGTATTTTATTTCAGCATCGTCCATTGCGATTAATTCTACTACAGCGGCGTGAAGTTGATTTTCATCTCTTTGTGGTGCAGTACACCCTTCAAGATACGATACATAACTGCTTTCGTCAGCAACAACTAAGGTTCTTTCAAACTGACCTGTTCCGCCTTCATTAATTCTAAAATAGGTTGACAATTCCATGGGACAACGTACCCCTTTTGGAATATAACAGAAAGACCCATCAGAGAATACGGCTGAGTTTAGTGCTGCATAAAAATTATCTGTTGGAGGCACTACTGAGCCAATATATTTTTTAACTAAATCAGGATGCTTTTGTATCGCTTCCGAAATTGGCATAAAGATGATGCCTTTTTCAGCAAGCGTTTCTTTAAACGTTGTAGCAACCGAAACAGAGTCCATTACTACATCTACGGCTACATTAGCCAAACGTTTTTGCTCGTCAAGAGAAATTCCCAACTTTTCAAACGTAGCCAATAATTCAGGGTCAACTTCATCTAAGCTGTCTAATTTTGGCTTTTGTTTGGGGGCTGAATAATACGAAATGTTTTGAAAGTCTGGTTTTTCATAGGTTACATTTGCCCATTCGGGTTCTTCCATGTTTTTCCAAACTCTAAAGGCTTCCAAGCGCCATTCCGTCATCCATTCAGGTTCATTTTTCTTTTTTGATATAGCACGAACAATATCTTCATTCAATCCATTTGGAAATTTTTCACTTTCTATATCCGTATAAAAACCGTATTCGTACTCTTTGGTTTTTAATTCTTCCCGTAAATCATCTTCAGTATACTTGCTCATCTGTTGTAATCTTCTGTTTACTGTTGTTTGTTTGTCTTATAAGGAGAAGCTTTCGCCACAACCACATGTCCTATTAGCATTTGGATTATTAAAAATAAATCCTTTACCATTTAAACCACCTGAATATTCTAAAGTGGTACCTACTAGATATAAAAAACTTTTTTTATCAACAATAATTTTTACACCATTATCTTCAAAAAGCTTGTCATTCTCTTCTTGTTCTTTGTCAAACTTTAAATCGTAAGATAATCCTGAGCAACCTCCACTTTTCACACCAACTCTGACATAATCCTTGGTTGCATCAAAACCATCATCGGTCATTAACTCTACCACTTTCTTTTTTGCTGTATCTGAAACTTTTATCATATGATTAAAATAGATTAAGTCTAAATCAACAGCAAAGATAATGACAAAATATGATTTTTATCATTTTTTAAAATGAATATCATTTATATGACCATAAAGTTTGCTGATAATTGCTTTATAATATTGTTTTTTAGTGTGTTGTTTTTAGTTTGGAAATGTTTTAAATTATATGTTTATTCTTGAAAATCAGGATTATTTATAAAATCATTATCTGTAAGTGACAAAAGGAAGGCTTTTAAATCGGACTTGTCTTTTGGAGAGAGTTGTACGCCTCCTTGATTGGCTTTTTTCATAAGGGGGTCAATGGTTGGTGATAATTTAAGGCCTTCTGAATAATGGTTTATGACTTCTTCGAGGGTGCCAAACCTGCCGTCGTGCATGTAAGGTGCGGTAAAGACTAGGTTTCTTAGAGAAGGTGTTCGGAATTTTCCATTGTCATTAGGATCCCCCGTAATTTTTCCAAAACCTAAATCTGAAAAAACACTATCCAGACCGTTATTATGAAATTGGTTGTCTGTCCATAAGGGGTTGTTGTTACTTCCATGACAATGAAAACAATCTCCTTTATTTTCATCCATAAAAACGTTAAATCCATTAAGTTCTTCAGGTGTCAAGTTTGTTTTTCCTAACAAATAGTTGTCAAATTTAGCATTTCCAGAAATCAAAGTTCTTTCAAATTGCGCTATAGCTTTTGCTACAAGTGTAGAGTCAATATCTTGTCCTCCAAAAGCTTTTATAAACAAGGAAGGATACTCTGGGTGGTTTTTTAATTTTACAGCAATATCTGTCCATTTACTATGCATTTCTATAGGATTTCTAACAGGTTCAAAAGCTTGCCTTTCAAGGCCTAACTCTTTTCCGTCCCATGCAAAACGATCCTCAAAATTCCATGCTAAATTGAAAAGTGGCATTGAATTTCGATCTCCAAGTTGCCCGTCTACCCCTTCGCTAAAGCGGTCGTTGTCAGAAAAAGCGCTCATTGGATCGTGACAAGTGGCACAGGATTGGGTTCCGTCTTTGGATAAAATTTTGTCAAAAAATAATTTTTTTCCTAGTGCAATTCCTTCAACAGTAAGTGGATTGGTAGATGGTATTATAGGAGGTATTAACTTTTGAGTTAATATTTCAGGAATTTCTAGCGATGTTGGTATTGGGGTGTATATGTCTGAGTCCTCTTTAGAAGAACAACTGATTATCAATAGTAATGAAAATATGAAATATCCCCCACGCATTAATTGTATTATTGGTTTACACTTACTAGACTAAAGGTGTTTTTACCATTGTCTGCCATTTTTTTCTGTACTTCATGATTTCCCATCAAGTTGGTATTGTATTCATTCAAATCCCAATCATGAGTTCCTTTAAACCATTTAGAAATGTCCATTTTAATATCAATAGTAGCACTGTTGTTTAGAGAGCTGCTACCAAGATTTATCGTAAAAAAAGTATTACTACTAGGTTCTTTTTTAACCGTATCATAAGCTTGAATAGCATGATAGTTATAGGGGGCTTCTTGGTTATTTTTGTCTTTGTATTTACCATCAAGCTGCATAAAATGGTAGCCACCATTTAGCGCAGCAGGAACATTCCATGAAGCGGTGTTTAAATCTGCATATGCGCCATCTTTATTGTCTTCGTTGTCAAAACCAAAAGTAAAGGATAACGCGTAGTTTCCTTCTTTAATCGTTTCTGATGATTTTAATGTTAGACTTTCTGGGTCGTTAAGATCGATCAGTTGGTAATTTTTAAGCTGTGTAGTATCTCCGCCATCGTTAACCAATATTACCTTGGAAACTAAGTAACGAAGTCTTTCTATACTCAAGACATTCCCTTTTTTATTGGTTAGATTAAGTTTATTAAAGTCACTTTGGTCAATAGCAAGGGTGTCCATATAATGGGTGAAATTCAAGGTGACATCAATTTGCTTAATAGCCTCATCGTTGTCAGCACTACAAGAGCATAATATGGCGATAGGTAATACGAATAGGTGGTTTTTTATATGTCTGATAATGTTCATGATAATTTTTTTAAATACCTTGTTTTTTAAGTGGGAAAAGTACTAAAAATAGTAGTGTTATTGTGTTTTTATAATGAGTAAATCCGAAAAACCACGGTTTACATTTATATCTTGGTCATTACTTGTACTTTCACCAATACCTATAATACTTCCTTCCCTCGTTTCTATTACATCGTAACAAATATCAATATCGGTTCCGCCGATGGTTTTTTGCCATAGTACGGTTCCATTCGGTGTTATTTTTAATAACCAAGCATCGTTTTGCCCCTTGTTGGTTATAAAATCAGCACTTCTCGTGTTACCTCCAATAATGAAATTTCCATCGTTGGTTTTTCTTATAGTGTTTCCAATATCAAAATTATTACCACCATAGCTTTTTTCCCATAATAAATTACCATGGGTGTCTATTTTTATGAGCCACAAATCAGCGCCACCTTTACTAATACTAACGTTTTGATCCGAACTTCTTGTGTGTCCGAGTATAAAAAAGTATTGATTGTCAATACTCACTATTGATTTTGCTTCATCAATTTCAGTACCTCCTAAGCTTTTTTCCCAAAGTAAAGTACCCTGTGAATTAATCTTTATTACCCAAAAATCATAACTTCCCTTGTTGTTTGAGATGTCTGCATCTGTACTATCTGAAGTTCCTGCGATGATATAATCGCCTTCATGGGTTTGTATAACAGTGTATGGGGTGTCAGTAAATGAGCCTCCAAAATATTTTCTCCATTGAATATTTCCTTGGTTATCTATTTTGATTGCCCAGATATCTCCTCCAGCATGTTTCGCTTTTCTTTTAGAGTTTCCTTGACCTCCAGAAGAAGTAACATCAAGTTCTCCAACGATTAAAAAGCCGTTATCGGTTGTTTGTATTATCGAAGTTCCAAAGTCTTTTCCTAAGTATCCAAAAGTTTTTTGCCAGAGAATGTTTCCTGAAGTATCAAGTTTTAGTAGCCAAAAATCTTTATCACCAGCATTTTCATTAACATCGATATCATTACTTCTACTGTATCCTATAATAGCATAGTTGCCGTCAGCTGTGGTTATGATTTTACTCCCTCTGTCATCGTCCGTTCCACCATAGGTTTTTTTCCAAGCTAATTCGTCATTAGCGAGGTATTTAAGGAGCATAACATCAAAACTCGTATTTTCCTTTTCGCTAAAATCATAGTCATTACTTTGGGTATGCCCTAAAATGATATAACCACCATCATTTGTGTTAGAGATGGATGAGGCAACATCATTTTTTGAGCCACCTATTGTTTTGACAAAACTCGTGTTTTCAGGAACTTCTGTGTTCTTGATTTCTTCTTTGCTGCATTGTACAAAAAGCATGCAAAGAAGCAGGTAACATAGTATTGTACGTTTATTAATCAATTATTATTTGTGTATGAGTTTCTTGGTAATTAAATTGTTGATTCTTACAAAATAAACACCTTTAGCCATGGTTTCTATAGGTAAAATAAATTCCGTATTGTTTATGGATTGTTCGTCATAAACTCTTTTACCGAGTATATTATAAACCTCAATATTTTCTATTGGTTTATTATAGGATTTTATTGTTGGGTTAGAAGAACTGGGGTTGGGCCCTATAGTAAACAGGTTGGTTTTTAATGTGCTTTCGTCAATGGAAAGTGTACCACTTTTCCTTACTACAAACAATCCGCGTTGAATATCATTAATAACAATATTTCCGCTGTTGAAGTAAGGGTATACACTCCATGCTCCATTAAAGGAAGTGTTATTGTTTTGAGGATAGGTATCAAAATATCCAATTTCGTTCATGGCGTTTGATGAAGCACCAATATTCGAAATATCCAAAACTCGCAATCCCGCAGTGTAACTTGCTATATAAAATTCGTTGCCTTTGACGTAACCATTATGGTCTATAGCCCTAGTAGAACCGTAATAAGTAGAAGATTGACGAGGGTTATTTAGGTCTTGTAAATCAAAAATTAACGAACGAGTATTTACCCCATAATTTCGTTCATCTAGTTCGTCTCCTAGAATAAAGTATCGGTGATCTTCTGTAAACCAGCCTTGATGTGTATATCCTGTTAGAGAGTAGTTTATGGTTGCAAGTCTTTGGACGTTAGATTTGTTGGTAACATCAAGAACAACAATTTGGTTTTCATTACTTCCAATATATATCTCCCTGTTAGTATAGGCTGTGTCAGGGCCATGGTAGGTAACTACTACGGCATCATGAGAATAGCCAGCACTTCTATAGTTTCCAAGGTTGATAGGGTTCATAGGGTTTGAAATGTCTAGAAAAATAGGGCCGCCGCCATTATCATTTCTACATCCTAGTAGATAAGCTATACCAGTATCTTCATTAATGATGATATTGTGACAACTTCCTACACCAGAATATATGCGGTCAGCGGTAAAGTTTTGAGGCGTTGTTACATTTCTCAGCCGTGTAAGGTTAAAGATTTGTACGCCATGAGATCCAACACCGTCGGCAACGATGAAAGCATAGTTGTTGTATACTTTAACATCTCTCCAAGAGTTGTTGCCAGCATTTGAATTTAATCTTCCTAAAAAAATAGGATTTACAGGATCAGAGATGTCTACAAAAGCAGTACTATTAGAGGTTGCTGCTAATGCGTATTCTTTTTGTGTTAAAGGATCCGTCCATCCCCATATATCACTTCCAGCCGGAGCTGCTCCATTTGAATTAGGATTACCATTAGAGAGGGTAGAAACAGGAATATTTGACATAAAGTCGAACCCGTTACAAGGGTATCCTGCGGCATTTCCATTATTACAAGGGGTCTGAGCAAATAGATTTCCAGTGATAAAAGGGATTATTAATACGGAACGTAAAAATATTCTTTTAATCATGGTATGTTGTTAATTATCTGATTACAAAGGTATTAAAAATTATTAAAAATCATGAATATTCACTGTTAAAGTTAGAAAAAGCAAAAAGATTAAATTAATTTATGTTAATATTGTGTCATGTGTAAAAAAGCTATTTTTTAAAATCTAAGGATTGTTTGCGTTATTAATTTAAATCACAACTCGTAATGATTGGGTTTAATATTATCTTTGCGGTATGTTAGAAGATAAAAATCAAGAAAGAACGTCATTGTCTGAATTGGGAGAATTTGGTTTGATTGATCATTTAACCCAACACTTTTCATTATATCATTCGACTACAGTTAAAGGGGTAGGAGATGATGCAGCAGTAATTGATGTCTCAGAAAAACAAACGATTGTTACTACTGACTTATTAGTCGAAGGAGTGCATTTTGATTTAAGTTATATGCCTCTAAAGCATTTGGGATATAAAGCTGTAATGGTTAATTTGTCAGATGTATATGCAATGAATGCTAAGGCAGAACAAATTACAGTGTCAATTGCAGTATCAAATAGGTTTCCATTAGAAGCGCTTGAAGAGCTTTATGCAGGAATTCAATTAGCTTGTAGTGTGTATAAAGTAGACTTGATTGGAGGAGATACTACTTCTTCTACGAAGGGGATGTTGATTTCGGTAACAGCTATCGGTAAAGCAGAGAAAGATAAGGTGGTCTATCGAAATGGAGCGAAGCCAAGTGATTTGATTGTGGTTTCAGGAGATCTTGGGGGAGCTTATCTAGGACTTCAGGTTTTAGAAAGAGAAAAACAAGTGTTTCAGGTAAATCCTAAAAATCAGCCTGATTTAGATAATTACACATATATAATTGAACGACAGTTAAAACCCGAAGCTCGTAAAGATATACCAGAGTTGTTAGAAAAGCTGGAGGTGAAACCAACATCTATGATAGATATTTCAGATGGGCTTTCTTCTGAAATTATGCATATTTGTAAACAAAGTAAGGTAGGGAGTAAGATTTATGAAGAAAAATTTCCTTTAGATCCTCAGGTGATAAGTGTTTGTGAAGAGTTTAATTTGGATTCTACGATGGTTGCGTTGAGTGGAGGAGAAGATTATGAACTGTTATTTACAATAGCGATAGATGATTATGAAAAAATCAAAGGAAATCCGCATTTGAGTGTGATTGGTCATGTTGTAGAAGAAAATCATGGGATAAACTTGATTACTAGAGCTAATCAAGAGATTCCGTTGAAAGCTCAGGGTTGGAATTCTTTTGAAAAATCTTAAACTTATATTGAAACATTACATTCTAAAAATTGCCTAAATCTAGGATGTAATGTTTTAAAGTATTGATTGTATTTGAATTTTATTAGATTTAGATAAGAGTGAAAAATGTTATGAATCTGTTAATTGTGTTTAATTAGAGTTAAAAAAAGTATTGCTTAATTTTTTCGGTATAGTGTTTGTCTTTTGGTGTTCAGTAATTTAAAAAAGTGATGTTCCCAAATGAAACAAATACTATTTTTCTTCTTGTTAGTTTCTATAAGTTCTTTTTCACAAGGTAAGCTCGAAAAAGCAAAAAAAAGTTTGTCAAAGGAGTCGTCTTCTTCAAAATCGGAAGAAGTAAGTGCTGTTAGTTCGTATGCTAGTAGTTCAAGTAATGAAGACAGTTCTTCATCTTTTGATGGAGACGATGAATGTTTTAATGTTGGTGACGTATTTCTAGTCATTAAGCATGTGTTTTTTGGTGACCTTGAAGAAAGATCATTACAACCTCATATCTATTATGACTATGGAGAATATACAACGAGTTTGGATAGTCTAGCCAAAAAAAGTAATTTAAAAATTGGGGCAAATTATCTGGCTAGTAACACTAGAGCCTTGGGAATAAATGTTCTGTTTAAACCGATTCCTATCCTTGGTTTGGAGGTGTCACATGTGAATTTTCGAGAAAAATTTGTGTTAAAAAATGAGAGGTTAGACTATTCTTCGGTTATGTTAAATTTTTACCGCTTTAGAGAAAAATATTTAACGGCTTGGTGGGGTGTAGGTATTGGACGTGTGTGGAATGAAGTTGCTACATCGGGTTTTACTTATGGGTTTGGCACAGAAATCTATCCTGTTGAGCCCATTAGTCTCCGTGTTTCTTATAAAGAAAGCTTGATTAATGCAACAAGTGTAAGAGAGTTTAGTTCTTCGGTAAAATATCATAGGAAAAAAGCAGCTTTTTCGGTAGGCTATACAAATTATCGTTTGGGAACTGAACATGTCAAGGGGGTAGCCATGGGGATAGAGTATACGTTTTAAAAGATGCTGTAAACTAAATTATTGATTGATAAATCTATGCAGGAATTCATGTTAAAGTTGTATCTTGTGCGGAAGTTAAACGATTATTAATCAATAAAAAATCAAAAAGAATGGGAATTTTTTCATTTATCAAAAATGCCGGAGCGAAAGTATTCGGAATTGGAAAAACGACAGAAGAAGAAGCTGCTGAAAAAGCAGCAAAATTAGTAGCGGCAGTCAATACGTTGGGACTTACTGTTTCAAACTTATCGATCAATGTTAATGATGATAAAGCAACAGTACAAGGAGAGGCTTCTGATTTGGCTACTAAAGAAAAGGTGGTGTTAGTGGTTGGAAATACAGAAGGAATTGCTACAGTAGAAGATAATTTGACTGTTGCAGAAGTTGAAGAAATCAAAGAAGAGGAAATGGCAAGATTTCATACGGTAGTAGGAGGTGATAGCTTAAGTAAGATTGCTAAAGAATTCTACGGAGACGCAATGAAATACCCTGTTATTTTTGAAGCGAACAAACCGATGCTTTCGCATCCTGATAAAATTTATCCAGGACAAGTATTAAGGATACCGCCATTGTTGGATTAAAAGAATTATACCAATTAAACACAAAAGTTTAATTGAACAGTTAATTTGAAGCCGTCTAAAAATATTTTTAGACGGTTTTTTAGTTTTAAAAACGAAGATTGATTAGGGGATATTGTGCATCTTTGTACCCTACATTTGAATCATATGTTAGAATTTTGTTAATAGGTTTTAGAAAATATTATTTTAAAGTTTATGTGGTTTTTAATGTGTAATTTGGATTAAATTAATAGTTAGTAGAGGGGATGAATACTAGAGTATTAGCTTTGATGGCAGCATTGATTGCAACCATCATTTACGGGATTAATTATACAGTAGCAAAAGAAGTTATGCCAGCTTATATCAAACCGTTTGGTTTTATTGTATTACGAGTAGCTGGAGCAACACTTATTTTTTGGCTTTTAGGATGTTTTTTGGCAAAAGAAAAAATTGAAAAAAATGATCTGAAGCTTATTTTTAAAGCGTCATTTTTTGGTATCGCATTGAACATGCTTACTTTTTTTAAAGGATTAAGTTATACCACACCTATTAGTGCCTCAGTAGTAATGGTTACTACGCCGATTTTGGTGCTTATTTTTGCAGCTATTTTGTTGAAAGAACGTTTGTTCTTGCGAAAAATAATCGGGGTAATTGTAGGGATGGTAGGTACAATAATTTTGATTGTTTATGGGAATAGCGGTGGAGCAGATGCTAGTAATATGATGTTGGGTAATTTCCTAGTCTTTGTTAATGCGGCCTCTTATGGTTTGTATTTGGTTGTTGTTAAAGGGGTTATTCAAAAGTACAATCCAATAGTCTTTATTAAATGGTTGTATTTATTTGGGTTGATTCAAGTGTTGCCTTTTGGAATTTTCGAATTACAAGAAGTGCAGTGGCAAACAATGCCTTTTTCAATTTATATGAGTGTACTTTATGTAATTGTTTTTGCCAGTTGTATCACGTATTTATTTAACCTATATGCCTTGTCAAAATTAAAGCCAACAACGGTAAGTGTTTTTATTTACTTGCAGCCTGTAATAGCTTCATTATATGCTTTGTTGGTAGGAAGTGATACGTTGAATACGGTAAAGATTTTAGCGACACTTTTGATCTTTTTAGGGGTGTTTTTAGTTTCTAAGCAAACTCCTTCTCCAACCAATAAATAAATGTATCTTTACGGATCATAAATTTGAGAGTATGTTGCATTCGATGACAGGGTATGGGAAGTCTGTATTACAGTTGCCAACTAAAAAAGTTACTATTGAAATTAGGTCATTAAATAGTAAAAATATAGATATAAATACCCGTTTCCCTCCTTACTATAAAGAAAAAGAGTTAGAAGTACGTAAAAATATAGCGACTAACTTGGTTCGAGGTAAAGTTGATTTTTCCATTTTTGTAGAGATGACCGCGGATGAAACAAATACAACTGTGAATGAAGGTGTTGTCCGAGAGTATATGCATCAGTTAAAAAATATAGCCTCACCTACGACCGATGAAACCCTAGAATTATTGCATATGGCGATAAAAATGCCAGATGCTCTAAAAACGGAACGAGAAGAGTTAGATGAAGCTGAGTGGAAGGAAATTCAAGTAGGTATTGATAGTGCAATTCAAGATATTATTCAATACAGAATAGATGAAGCTAAATTATTAGAAGAAGATTTTAAGGAAAGAATTAAGAATATTAAAATAGCTTTAGAAGCAGCTAAAAAAATAGATGGTGAAAGGATTTCGCATGTAAAAGAAAGGTTACTAAAAGCGTTGAGTGATCTCAAAGTTGAGGTTGATGAAAATCGATTTGAACAAGAATTGATTTATTATCTTGAAAAATTAGATATTAATGAAGAAAAGGTACGTCTTTCAAATCATTTAGATTATTTTTTAGAACAACTTGCTACACCTGATTCAAACGGAAAGAAATTAGGATTCATAGTACAAGAAATTGGTAGGGAAATTAATACCATGGGGTCTAAAGCTAATTTTGCACCTTTGCAAAAATTAGTTATCCAAATGAAAGACGAATTAGAAAAAATTAAAGAACAAATACTAAATATACTATAATACAGAATGGCCAAAAAATTTCAAGGGAAGTTATTTGTATTCTCAGCCCCTTCAGGATCAGGTAAAACAACCATTGTTCGTCATTTATTGAAACAAGAAAGATTTAATTTAGCATTTTCTATTTCAGCAACTTCACGTGCTCCAAGAAGTAATGAGAAGAACGGAGAAGATTACTATTTTATATCGTTGGAAGATTTTAAACAAAAAATTAAAAATGATGAGTTTTTAGAGTGGGAAGAAGTTTATCGAGACAATTTTTATGGTACCTTAAAATCTGAGGTGGAAAGAATCTGGGCAGAAGAAAAACATGTTATTTTTGATATCGATGTAAGAGGCGGTTTGCGTATTAAAGAAAAGTTTCCTGAAGAGACCCTAGCAGTATTTGTAAAACCACCAGATATTAATGAACTTCTAAAGCGGTTGAAGAAACGAGGGGAGGAGAGTGATGAAAAGATAGCTGCAAGAATTGCTAAAGCACCTATTGAATTGGCTACAGCATCGATGTTTGATAAGACGATTAAAAATTATGATTTGGAGGTAGCCTTAAAAGAAGTGGAAGCGATGGTAGATGAATATTTAGGAATAAACCAAGAATGTAAAAAGTAGTTTTTATAAATTAATAGTTACTTATGAATAAAAAAATCGGATTGTATTTTGGGACGTTCAACCCCATCCATGTAGGGCATTTAATCATAGCAAATCATATGGTTGAAAACTCAGATTTGGATGAAATATGGATGGTCGTGACACCTCACAATCCGTTTAAGAAAAAAAAATCATTGCTTGATAATCATCATCGTTTAGAAATGGTGTATTTGGCTACAGCATCTTATGATAAGATAAGACCTTCAGATATTGAATTTAAACTTCCTCAGCCAAATTATACGATCAATACCCTAGCTCATATTTCTGAAAAGTATTCTAACAAAAATTTTAGTATCATTATGGGAGAAGATAACCTTAAAAGTTTTCACAAATGGAAAAATTTTGAGGCTATTTTAGAAGATTATAATGTATATGTTTATCCTAGAATATCAGAAGGAATTGTTGAAACTAGGTTTGATAATCATCCTAAAATTCATAGGGTAAATGCACCTATAATAGAAGTATCATCTACGATGATTCGTACGGGTATTAGCGAAGGAAAAGTAGTACGACCTTTGCTTTCTGAAAATGTGTGGGCGTTAATAGATGAGATGAATTTTTATAAAAAATAAAAAATAAATTAAACCTTTTTAAACTTTTTTAGTCTAATAGCTAATTAACTTTTAAAAATTAGAAATTATGACTTTAAGATTTGTGAGGAGAAACCTTGGTTACCTTTCTGTGATTGGCCTTTTGTTTATGGCTTCATGTGAATCAGACAAAAATGAAGAAATTGTGAATGATTCTATGTCAACAGAAGAGGTGCTAAATGTTATTGAAGCAGATGATATTTCTTCATCTATTGACAATCTATTAGAAGAGGATTATGACCTATTTACTGCTGGTAAAACTTCTTCTAATAGGGCGAATAGACCCCCAGGTTGTGTTGAAAGAACTGTTGAAGAAATTCCTAATGGTAAAAGAGTGATTTTAGATTATGGAGAAGGATGTGGGAGATTTGTAGTGTTAGCAGGAGTAATAATTAAAGAGTATACGAGAGAAGAGGGGAGCTATAGCAGAAAAGTTACTTTTGAAAATTTTTCGATTAATGGTAACGTATTTGAAGGAGAAAAATCATTTTCTAAAGTAAGAGAGAATGCTAATGGAAATCCTCAGGTTACTATAGTTTCAGATTTAACCATTACTTTGGAATCAGGAGAAGTTGTAATGAATAAAGGAGAAAAAGTGAAAGAAGTAATTGAAGGAGGAGATACACGTACTCGTAGAGATGATGTGGTGTCTATATCAGGATACTGGGAGCATACTAAAGATGGGGAAACAAGATCTGTTGAGATTACTGATAATTTGATAAGAAATCATGCTTGTAGGTATATCGAAAGTGGAGTTGTTGAGGTTACAAGAAGAAATGGTGATATGTACTCTGTTGACTTTGGTGACGGAACTTGTGATAACAAAGCCGTTGTTACAAAGCCTGATGGTACTACTGAAGAAATTACACTTAGAAGACCTTTTAAGTTTAAATAAGTAGAAAAATAAGAATGTATTATACGTTTCTATAGTACTTCTTCTTAAGAATTTACGGTGATATGAAAGTTTACTTTCATATCACCTTTTTTTATTGGAAGCTAGTACTTTTTATAAAGTTTTTATGTAGTAACTGTTTTATTTTTAGTAGTGTAGTTTTGATTGTTAAGGTGAGTAAATATAAAAACGTAGTTGTTTTTTGTAACGATACATAAAAATATAGTGCAATAAAAAGAAGATTATTTTAGTTGTATATTTGAAACCCAAATTTGTAGCAGTGGTTAATAAGGATAAAAAGAACAAATTAAAACAAAAGTTAACGGATAAATATCGACTGGTAATTCTAAATGAAGATACTTTTCAGGAACGTTTTTCTTTGAAGCTTTCTCGGTTAAATGTATTTGTGCTAGGAGGGTTATTTTCTGTGTTATTGATTGTTTTAACAACCTTATTAATTGCTTTTACATCTTTAAGAGAATACATACCTGGTTATTCTTCGACTTCCCTCAAAAAGAAAGCTACGCGTTTAATTTATGAAACGGACTCTTTAAAACATAGATTAGGAATATTAGAAAACTATACAAGAGCTATTAAGCTTGTATTGACGGGAGAAATAAAACCTGAAAGGACAGACTCGATTATTCAAATAGCGAGTGGAAAGGTATTTAATGAAGAAAAATTAAAACCGACAAAACAAGATTCTATTTTTAGAGAGAAAGTCGAAAGTGAAGACAGGTATTCCGTATCAAATACAGCTTTAGAAAGAGCTAAAAATGTGTTTTTCTCTCCCTTAACGGGAAATATATCACAAATTTATAATATAAATGAAAAACATTTTGCGGTTGATATTGTTGCCCAAAGTGGTACGCCAGTTAAGGCGATTGCTGACGGTACCGTAATTTTAGCAGAATGGACAGCAGAAACAGGCTATGTTATTATGTTGCAACATACCAATCAGTATGTGTCTGTATACAAGCATAATGGAACCTTATTAAAAGAACAAGGAGAAATAGTTAAATCAGGAGAAGTAATTGCTAATGTTGGATCTACAGGAGAGCTGTCTACAGGGCCTCATTTGCATTTTGAATTATGGAATGATGGATATCCTGTTAACCCCACAAACTATATAGATTTTCAATAAATGAGTATTAAATCTAAGATAGCAATCTTATTTGCAAAACAAGTTAAAAAAAGCGTATACAAATGGGCAAATAACCCATACAAAACGCAAGAAAAAGTTTTTAAATATTTAATAAAAAAAGCCACAAACACTTCTTTTGGAAAAGACCATGATTTTAGTGCGATACAGCATTATGAAGATTATAAAAAAAGAGTACCTATAAATGATTATGAAGGCTTGAAAAAGTATGTTGATAGGGTAGTGGCTGGAGAAGAAAATGTTTTGTGGAAAGGAAAACCTCTTTATTTTGCGAAAACGTCAGGTACTACTTCTGGAGCAAAATATATTCCAATTACCAAAGAATCAATGCCAACACATATAAAAGCAGCAAGAGATTCATTGTTGTTCTATATTTCAGAAACGAAGGACGCTAGCTTTGTAGACGGAAAAATGATTTTTTTACAAGGAAGCCCTGTGTTGGACGAAAGAAATGGTGTTAAGATAGGTCGGTTAAGTGGTATAGCGGCACACTATGTGCCTAATTATTTACTTAAAAATAGATTGCCAAGTTGGGAAACGAACTGTATGGAAGATTGGGAGGCAAAGGTAGATAAAGTCGTCGAGGAAACCTTGCCAGAGAATATGACGGTAATTAGTGGAATTCCTTCTTGGGTACAGATGTATTTTGAAAAGTTAATAGCCAAAACAGGGAAAACAATTTCAGAAATCTTTCCTAATTTCAATTTCTTTGTTTACGGAGGGGTAAATTTTGAACCCTATAAGAATAAATTTGAAGCGTTAATAGGAAAGAAAATAGACTATGTGGAGTTGTATCCTGCTTCGGAAGGGTTTATCGCTTATCAAGACTCTCAAACTGAAAAAGGAATGTTATTACAGTTAAATTCAGGTATTTTTTATGAGTTTATACCGGCAGATGAGTTCTTTAAAGATAATCCAACAAGAATTTCTTTAAAAGATGTACAATTAGGCGTGAATTATGTAATTATTCTAAACACTTCTGCAGGTTTGTGGGGATATAATATTGGAGATACTGTTGAGTTTACTACTTTACGCCCTCATAGAGTTAAAGTTACTGGTAGAATCAAACATTTCATATCTGCTTTTGGTGAACACGTAATTGGTAAAGAAGTTGAAAAAGCATTAAAAGAGGTACTTATAGGTACAGCAGTTAATGTTAGTGAATTTACCGTTGCACCACAAGTTACGCCTAAGAAAGGATTGCCTTATCACGAGTGGTTTATTGAATTCGAGGATGAGCCTGAAGATCTTGAGGAGATGGCGTTGAAAATTGATGCTTTGATGCAAACCCAGAATACTTATTATAAAGATTTGATTGAAGGAAATATATTACGTCCTTTAATCATCCGTAAGGTTAAAAAAGGAGGGTTTCATGAATATATGAAATCTATAGGTAAATTTGGGGGGCAGAATAAAATTCCTCAATTATCTGATAATAGAAAAATAGCTGATGTACTACAAGAATTTATAATCTAGTGTTCAATTCTTATTTTTTTACAATGTAAAAATAAGATCTTCTATTTTCTTGATGGTCAGTCTCTGTACACTTTTGTTTCGAGCAGTCCTTTACGGGTTGTGACTCTCCATATCCTTTGGCACTTTCTATTCTATTAGGAGCAATGCCTCTTGAGATGATATAGTCTTTAGTAGCCTTGGCTCTTTGATCAGATAATTTTTTGTTATACTTATCAGATCCTCTATTGTCTGTATGAGATTCTATTTTTATAATCATATTTTGATGACTGTTCATAACACTCACCACATTTTCTAACTCATAAGTAGCATCTTCTCGCACTTGATATGAATTATAATCAAAGAAAATAGGATTAATGACAATTTGACTTTCAATAATTAAAGGCTCTATGGTTAAGTTACTTTGTAGTTTTTCTTTGTCTATATCTGCCATTGTTAGATTATTCTGAGCTGACTTATAATCATCCTTTGAAGCAACCACTATAAAATCTTTTTCACAATCTACCTCTGCAAAAGCATAACTTCCGTCTTCTTGTGTTTTTTGTTCAGAAACAGGCTCCCCTTTTTTGTTTAGTAGGCGTACGGTAACATTACCTATCGGAGCTCCTGTTCTCGTGTTTGATACAATTCCGTTAATACCTCCTTTACAGTGATATATCTTAAAGCTATAGATGTCGTCATCTCCTTTACCTCCCTTTCTATTAGAGGAAAAATAACCCGCTGTTCCTTCCTTGTTCAAAATAAATCCAAAATCATCTAATGAACTATTAACAGGGCTTCCTAAATTTACAGGGTCACCATATTCTTCTCCTTCTAATTTTGATTCAAAAATATCCAAGGCTCCTAAACCGATATGCCCATCTGAGGCAAAAAATAGTTTTTCATTGATCAAAAAAGGAAACATTTCTCTTCCTTCTGTATTAATTCTAGGCCCTAAATTTTCAGGTTTTCCAAAACTACCGTTCTCCTCAATACTAACTTTATACAAATCAGTGCCTCCATAACCTCCAGGTTTATCAGAAACAAAAAACAAGGTCTTTTCATCTGCACTCAAGGCTGGATGCCCTACAGAATAAGATTTATTGTTAAAAGGGACTTCTTTGATATCTCCCCAACCGTCTTGAGATTTTTTAGCTTTTAATAACTTTAAATGGGCTGTTCCTTGTTTATCAACACCTGACATACCATTTCTGTGATTGGCTCTGGTAAAGTATGCCGTTTCTCCATCTTTGGTAATCACCAAATTCGAATCGTGGTATTTACTATTTATAGAAACCACTTTTTCTGTATCATCCACATCAACAGCTTCAGCTTCATCCGTTGACATTTGTTTTGACTTATAAATATTCAAATAGGGTTGATTGTTCCAGCTGTATAATTCGTCATTTTTTCCATTGGGACGAGTTGACCAGAAATAAAAATCATTTTCACGAAGAAAACCACTAAAATCAGAATACTTGCTGTTAACAGATATATTGTGAATATGTACATAGGTTTTGGGCATATTCGTATAGGTGATAAAATAATCTTTGTTAGATACCAAATCTAATACCCTACTATCATTACTGTTAACTTCCTTTAATTTTAGAAGCCACGTATCAGAATCTTTAACCTTCCCATTAATTTTTAATACTTGTGCATATTTAAACAGATGTTCTGAGGTGATTGTTCCCTTATATATAGTCGTGAGTTCTTCATAAACCTCTTCTGCTTTTTCATAAGAAGCTGTATAATAATAAGAGTCTCCTAACCTACTTAGTACTAAATATGATGTATCGCCTTTATCATACAAACGTTTATAAAGCGCAGCTGATTTCTTATACGCAAATTCTTTAAAATACCTATCCGCGGCATATTTTCGTTGTCCTTGTAATACTATATTGAATAGCAGAAAAAAGAGCAATATTATTCGTTTCATATACGTTAGTTTTTTCAATTAAAAGAATCTTGGTGATTTCATCGTTTGACCGCTAGCAAGTTCATAACGCAACAGTATCTCATGTGATCCTGAGGTGTAATTAGTATAATTTGAGGTGGTTAAATCATAAGCATACCCTATCTGAAAGGCCCTATTTACTTGAAAGCCCAGCAAAGCACTTATCGAGTCATCCCACCTCCATGCTACTCCTGCTCTAAACCGTTCGTTGAATAAAAAATTAGCCGA
>CANMCD010000021.1 GCA_947496185.1 uncultured Tenacibaculum sp. | reverse complement strand
ATACAACCTTGTTATTAAAGGTTTTAAAACCCTTTTTTACACCTCCTCTTTTGGTACTTTTCTATTTAGAGGTCACATAATAGTTAATTTTTTACTAATTAAAATAAAAAAACAACTGCTAATATCAAGGGGATGTAAAACATTTAAAGGTCACTTACGATCAGTAAAACTTTAATGTTTATATTCCAAGTTTATTGAATTTATCATAAAGAAACAATTCCCTTTTTTAAATTACTTGTTTAAATATTAACTTCTCTCATCTTCTTCCAAATTACGAGCTTTACTAAGAGCTGAAGCAACTAACCCAGCTGGTACTGTTATAATTCCAACCCCTATTATTAAAACAAAAAATGTAAATATCTTTCCTCCAGTAGTTATTGGATATACATCTCCATAACCGACTGTAGTTAGTGTTGCAACCGCCCACCATAAAGAATGAAAAACAGAGCTAAATAATTTTGGTTGGGCTTCATTTTCAAAAAAATAAATACCGCTAGAAGAAAGAAAAATTAAAATTAATGTGACAATAGTAAATAGTACTATTTCCTCTTTTACAATTTTTGCTGCTATATGAAACCTATTAATAGCCTTATTATATCTTATTAACTTCAAAGCTCTAAATATTCTGAATACTCTGAATACCCTTAAAGCTCTTAAATCTATTGTAAAATTTAAATAAAAAGGTAAAATTGCTATTAAATCAATTATTCCATAAAAGCTAAAAACATATTTAAATATATTGTCGGCAACTATCAATCTAAGTATATATTCTATAGTAAATATTGTAACACAAAAAAGTTCAATGTAAAACAATACCTCTTTTAGTAAATAGCTATTATCTGGAAGTGTTCCCAATGAAAAAGTTACTAATGAAACAAAAATTAAAAACTGTATGAAATAGTCAAAAACCTTCCCTTTACTAGAAGTATTATCTTCAATTATAGACTTAAGTTTTTGTTTCATACAGTAATTTTTATATCATTGTTTTAATCGTGAATAACTTACCTTGAACTCATTTCAATACTTTTATATTTTTCACCTATTAACTTTATTAATTCACTCTTTAGAAGCTGCATTGGTTTTGATTCAGGCTCACAATATAAAGACGAAATTAAAAACAACTTATTTTTTTGCAGTATCCAAATCCAATTGAAAGCGACTAGGTGAATTCCCTTTTCTTTGTAGTCTTCAAAACTATCAAAACATAATTTTGCAGTTTGGGCATCTTTAAAAGACCATTCTTCAATCACTATTCTTCTTGGAAACTCCACATCTTTTTCACTTAAAAAGGAAATATTGAAATTTATAGCTTTTATGAAATTTTCATTCTCAAAATCACGAGCCAGAATTTTAGCAAATGATTTTGATCTATATCCTTCTAACCTTCTTTTTAAAGTTGGCTCGTCATTGACAACTTTATGCTCGTTAAAAGAAGAAGATATTACATTATTAAGTTTATTTATAACCTCGGTATTTTTAACATAAAGGCTATCAAAGCTTACATTAAAAACTTTAATATCATTCTTAAAAATTGTATCCGTTTTACTTATTTCAGGTTCTTTTATTTTAGATGTTTCTTTAGTTGGTGTATTTTTTTTACATGCCCACATAAAAACACATATTACAATGCAATTAAATAATTTTTTCATCATTTGCCTACTTTTATAAGTTTTGGGCGATCACACGCTTCGTAATCTGCTGTAATTAAACGATTATTACTCGCTTTTTTCAAATCCTTACAGCCTGATAAAAGCCTAATAGTATCATTAAATCTATCCCATTCACCAGGACCACAAATTTCAACACACCCTATAGAACCGAAATCTCCTTTTAGTAAATCTCGTGGCCCTCGATGAATAAAAAAACCTTCATAAACCCTCCATGCATCTTCGTTTTGGATTGTACTGATTGGGTCCCAAGACAAAGTATGTGTTTGAGAATCTGACAAACCTACTATCCTAGGGGCACTATCGTTAAAGGGTTTGTGCACTCCAAAACGTATGGCTTGAAAATCTTCAATTACTGTTGAATTATCTGCCTTTTTACCTTCAACCGTTACAAGATACAAAGGAACTTTGTACTTTATTCTTTTTGGTTTTTTTGGGTAACTTGTAATGTAAGCATAATTGTGTGTTTTCAGATTAGTGACTGTAATTTTTACAGGTCTCATAGTTGTAGTTTTAAGTTGTTTAGTTAATTAATATGCGAATAAAAAACCCCTTTGTTTTTTAAAGGGGGTAAAAATAGTTTAGTTGTGTATAGTTTTATCACCAATCATCCTCTACTTGCTTAATATTATTGTCAATCAATGTAGTTAATGCCATACAGTGACTTATTATTTGTGTTTCAACATGTGCGTCACGAGTTTTTTTGTAGTGATAGAATTTAAGGAACTTCTTTTTGTTTTGAAGTAATTTCAAGAGTCTCTTTCTCGCTCCTTTTCTTTTATTCTTGGCAACTTCTGTTACAGCCGTTCTAAATGAGTCTTCACTTGTAGTCGAGTAACTAAATAAACTAGCAGCTAGAGCACCGTGTGTTTTTGAAGAGATCGAAAATGAGTTAAAGCTTACTTTATACTTGTAATCCTTTATTGAAATTTCTAAAGTATATTCTATTTTACATTTCTGTTTATTATCAAAATTATCGAGCAAAGAGGCATTAAAAAATGAGTGTAAAATTATTTTACTACTATTATTTAATACAATCCCTTTTTTAGTATTTTGATAGTTTTTAACTATCCAAGAATTAAGCGCGGTGTGAAGTTCATCTTTTAACTGAGTTGCTTTTTTTATTTCTTTATACTCTAATATTTTTCCAGTTATATCATTTTTTATTACTTGACTTAAACAAGTAAAGGAAAAAAGAAAAACTATAAAAGTAGCTCTTATTGTAGTTTTCATAAAAAATTTGTTGAAATGATTATTACTTCCTTTTCCAGAAAACTCTATCTGCCAAATGATGGTCAGGCATGTACCCTATAGAGTCTTGACGAGGAAAATATGTCTTATATGTATTTTCATCTATAAATTCCACAATAAACACTGTTGTTTCCATATGTGGTTCTCCAAATAAATCTCGAAGCCTTGTTATTTTGAGTTGTTCTTTATCTAAGGAGTAGCTTACAGTGTCATTTCTCTTATTTATACACTGATTATTATCATTCATCCTATATTCGCTTTCGAGAAGCACGCCGTCTTTTAAAAAAACTTTTACGTTTTTTTTATCACACTCTGTAACTGTTACTTCTTTTGCCTTTTCGTCGTAACGTTTGTACGGATACCAAGTCCCTTCGATACTGTATTGTTTAATATCGCCATCATCTGATGAAGATGAGCAGCTATATCCAATTAAAACGATTCCTAAAAGGTAAAATAGTGGTTTCATAATTTTTTAAGTTAGGTTAGTTATATTTAAGTTTAATAATTTGATTTTAGTTTTTATTCCCCAATGATTTCAATATTACCCCGATCTCAACCTTTGTGTATCGATCTGGGTCGTCACTAAGAATTTCCCTTAGAGTCTCAATCTCCATTTTATCCCTGTTGTATCCTTTATTTCTTAAAGATATTTCTGCGGCTTTCTCTCTTAATATTCGATCTAATTTTTTTAAGTTTACTTTTCGGGTTGGTGAATTGAAAAACTCAGAGTCCTGCTTTTTTAAGTACTTATTCCTAGAAAAATACTTTTTGATACTGCTTATCAATTTCATACTTTAAACTTTAGCAATTGTTTTTTGTAGATCCCTATCAAATTCATCCAAAGCGTCGCACACTTCTTCTTCGCTGCACATCGGCTCTCCAGTTCTTGAGGCATAGAGAGACTTAACAGCTAAACCACCCATATGTGTTTCCTTTACACGTATGATGAATTGTATCAGATTTCTAATGATATCGTCTTTATATTTAAAGTATTTGACCAATCTATAAGTGAAATAAGTTGACATTACTGCACAAAGCAATATCAATAAAATGTAATTTGATTGTTTAAAATCTTTGTGGGTTAAAAAGATCAAATGAATTGCCCAAAAAAGGGAGACACAAATTCCAGATAATGATAAAAAATGTGTTTTATAAGTACTCCCCTCTTTCATATCATGATACAAGGATTTACAACTGAAAAGTAAACCAACTAAAACAATTCCAAATAAATAAATCCAGTATCTAAAACTACTTCTTCCTCTAAATGAGTGTTTACTAGCTAAATCTTTTGATATTTTAGAATAATTCTTTAATTCATTCCTAGAGTTGATATAGTGTTGTTCATAATCTAACACTAACTGATCAGTAAGAATAGTAATTGAATCTTTACTCTTCCCTTTAATTACAGTTTGAAATTGCTTTAAAAGCTCTTTTGTACCATTATCTCTTTTTTTAATAATACCAGAATAAGAATTATAGTGCTTTATATATTCCTCTGACTTTGGTTTAAAAAAAATATGGAACAATGATGAAGTAACTGTAAAAAAAGCCAGTAACCCTAATATAAGTCTAAAAAACTTATTCGTTACCTGTTTCTTGTCGTTCTCCGTCGTCAACCCCTGGGTCTTCCCCTGGTTCTGTGAATTTGATTTTTTTGGCATGGTTTCTCTCTTCTAATTCTTGTAATGTATTATCTGTACAGCTTGTCAATAAAACACTTGTGATAGCAACTATTAAAAGTAGTATTTTCTTCATCTTTATAAATTATTTGATTATTAAATATATTGTAAAATTAGCATTAAAAGATGAATATTTAAAGGGTTTAGTAGTTAGATATCATTAATTTTTCTCAACAAAATTTGGTTTTCCAAATTTATAACGTTAAAACGGATATTACAATACCTAATTACCCTAAATTGAAACTAAGGGTTAACCCTGATACTTATAAGGATTTTTACTGTAAATATTTAATTATCGGGATTTTTAGCTATTTCTAATTTTAATTAAACTTAAGAATTTCATAGTTTTGAGAAAAAACCAACTATTATTAACCTAACTTTTTATAAAAAACCATGGAATTAAAACAAAAATTAATTGAACTACACAACCGCGTTGATGGATTAAAAGACAACATTACAACAGAAGAAGCTACAAAAAACGCTTTTGTAATGCCGTTTATACAATTACTAGGGTATGATGTCTTTAATCCAATAGAGGTGATTCCAGAGTACACGGCTGACATTGGAACTAAAAAAGGAGAAAAAGTAGATTATGCTATAATGAAAGAGAACCATCCTATCATTATAATTGAATGTAAACATTGGAAAGAAAAACTCAACAACCACAACTCTCAAATAAATAGATATTTCAATGTTACAAAGTCAAGATTTGCAATTCTTACAAATGGAATAGTTTATGAATTTTATACTGATTTAGAGAAAAGCAATATAATGGATGCTAAACCTTTTCTTCAAATCAATTTAGACAGCATTAAAGAAGCTGATATTTCTGAGCTGTCAAAATTCCAAAAAGATAGTTTTGATTTAGACAAAATTTTAAATTCCGCCAATTCATTAAAATATATTAAAGCAATTAGAGTTGAGTTTGAAAAAGAACTAGAAACCCCATCGAATGAGTTAACAAAACTTCTTGTCAGTAGGTTTTATGATGGCACAATAACCGCAAAAAGATTGGAAAATTTTAAAGAGTTTTCAAAAAGAGCGATTAAGAGCTCTATAAATGATGTAATAAGTTCAAGGCTAAAATACGCATTAACCAAAGAAACAGAAGCTCAAGAAGAAATTGAAGAACCTAAGGAAATATCAAAAATTATTACTACTGAAGAAGAGATCGAAGCTTTTCAGATTGTAAAAGCTATATTAAGAAAAAAGACTCCGTCAGAAAATATTGTTCATAGAGACACCCAGTCATATTTTGGTATACTTTTCCAAGATAATAACAGAAAACCGTTATGTAGGATTTACCTAGACACTAGACAAAAAAGAATTGGTTTGTTTGATGAAAATAAAAAAGAAACCAAACATGATATAAATACTATTGACGATATTTACAATTTTAGCTCTGAATTACTTAAAACAATCGATTATTATACTCAAGAAGAAGTGAGTTTAAATGAGAGTTAAAAAACAAAAAGTTTCAACCATGGTTTCAACCAAAAATATTAAAACACTGATTATCAATCTTTTAAAATAACTAATAGTACTCCTGTTACGTGCACTAATTAATGTTGTCACATTCATTAAAGACATCAAAAGCCACAGTTATTATAAATAATAACTGTGGCTTTTTCCATACAACAAGAGATTAACAATCTACTATTTTTGAATATAAGCAACCCCAAAAGGATTTGTTCCTGAGTCTAACGTAGTGTTTAATGTCAATTGTCCATTGCTTGCGACATCAAATAACGCTACTTTAGTTTGTGTTGCTCCAGAATAACTTACAAATAATTTGTCGCCTGAGCTATTTATTGCTAAATTATGTGTAGCATCAAAACTCGTATTTGCAGTAGCAATTACAGTGTTTTGTGCATCGATAACACCTAACCTTCCGTCAGGTAAATCTGCAGCGAATAAATACGTGCTACTTGCCGTAACACCATGCGAACCTAAAAATGGAATAGTTGCTATTACCGTCAAATTGGCGGGATTATGCTGTTTAATTTCCCCTGCATTTTGTGAAAGCGTATAAAGGTAATTATTAAAATACCCAAGATGCCCATCACCTCCAAACTGCAAGGTATTGACCACCGAAAAATTCGAGGTACTATATTGTACAAGATGACTCGTATTAGCACCATCTAACACAGTTACATACGCAAAATCACCCGAAGGAGTAATAATGACATCATGTTGAACGGCATTTGAAGACAAGCCTAATCCCGTTGGTAGACCAATCGTTTGGCTTACCGTAAAACTATTCAAGTCTACTACTGTAGTTGTTTTTACTGAGCCGTTAATATTATTCACCCATAATTGGTCTACAGTATCATTTAACCAAAGATGAAAAGCTCCTAACCCTACATCAATACTACGTTCTACTGCATAAGTTTCAGAATTAATTTCATACAAAACTCCGCTTTCGAAACCACCTGTATACAGCTTATCTTTTTTTGCTGAATAAGCTACATAAGTAGGCTGTGTTCCATTGGGTAAAGTAGTCGTTCCTAATAAGGTTAAATCACTAGTATTATGATAGGTAATTGTATTGCTAACCCTGTTAGCAACCGCAAAGTAGTTCTGAGGGAATGTTTCGTGATCTTCATCATTATCGTCGTCTTTATCGCACGCTATAATTGCAAAAGCAAAAACCACTAACAATGAAAATACTGATAAATAATCCTTTAATTTTATCATTTTAAGTACTTTTTAAACATTCGTACTAGAAAAGTAGCAACAAAAAGCAAATACTTACAAAAATAAATGTTAAAATATTGCTAAATCACCAACGTAAACAACTGATAATCACAAATTTAAAAACATCTCAAAAAAGAAACCGAAAATTGTATACACTTAACATTTACTCCCGATGTATAACCATTATGAAAAATTAGGCAAAACCACTATAAACACTAAGTTCTTCACTTTTTTTACACGTAAGCATATTTCCTTTTTTTTCGAAGAAAAAACAACAACTCAAATTACTATATTACAATCAGTTATGTTATTTTATTGAAATAATCTATACAAACATAACAAAAAATTATGAATACAACAACAATCATAGCTTTTATTTATGTAGTTTTAAGGAAACAGATTTCTATAGGGGAAATCATCTAAATTTAAATTTATGGGGAAAAAACTACTCAAAAAAGTTCAAAACATTTTTAAAAGTATTTCTATGATTTTATCAGAGTTCGGCAAAGCAGCTGGATATGCACTAAGTCACTAGAATAATTATTAAAAATTCTGAACAAGTTAACACCTGTTTTTAAGAAAAACGGGTGTTTTCTTTCTACCTATAGTACATACTCAATTAATTTTTTCTTTTTTTCACCAACTTTCTCAACGATTGAGAAGAGACAAACCAAAGTGAAAAACCACTCAAAACAGTTATTAAGCCCAGAAGAGAAAAAACCCGTAAAACAGTCGTATTAAAATCATCTCTTCCTTCATAATCCATGGTATGCGTCATCCATAAAAAATCAAACCATCTCCATCGTTGATGTCTCACTGTCTGAAACTTACCATCTTCAACAGAAATATAGGCTTTCAAAATATCATCTGTTTTATAAGAAATTACATAAGCTGGTAACTTTCTATTTCTATATTCATGGTGTTTTCCTGTTTTATCTAACAGTGTTATTGAAGCCACTTCCAGCCCACTTTTCATACGATTCTTAGCAATATAAAGTGCTTCATCCTTAGTAATTTCGTCTTTTTTAGTGCCATCTAAAGCACTAAACAACTCCTTTTTATTAATTAAATAATAAGGATGATTGGCAATATCTCTTAACTCGATTGTTTTGATACTCTCTTGTGTTGGTATTGCCGAAGGACTAATCAAATTTTGAAATGCTTTGGGTTGGTAAGCCAAATTCTTATAGCCATCCCCATGAATATCATCAAGGTCAGTCCAGCTAAAATACAACCCACTGATTGTCCAAAATAAAAATTGAATTCCTAAAAACAACCCCAAATAACGATGAATCGTTCTTATTTTTAGAGATAAAGTCCTGTTAACCATTGTATATTAAATTAGGCGCCGAAAATAAAAAAAAACACAATGTTTTCACTCCTAAACTATAAATTTAAAAAACAACACTAAAGCAAACTACTGACTAACAGCAAGTTAAAAATATAAAAAACAATATAATAGTATTAATACACAATCATGATGTGACTTTATTAACATTCATGTGTCTTATAAGTATAGAGAAAGAGGGAGAAGAATATTAGTTAGGGGGATAGAGAAAGGGATATTTTTTCGGGTATGCCTTTCTTTTTTAACATTAAAAAACAAGAGAAAAAAAACCTTAGATCGATACTACGATAGATCTAAGGTTTATTTATGTCTTATATTTCATAACCTTCATAGAGCACCGTTTATGTCTAAATCAGGTTAATACTATTTTAAATATAATTACCAACGAAGCACTACAGACCCCCAAGTAAAACCACTTCCAAAGGCAGCCAACACCACCAAATCTCCACGGTTAATTTTACCTTCTTCCCAAGCTTCTGTCAAGGCTATAATTACAGATGCCGCAGTAGTATTACCATATTTTTGAATATTGTTATACACCTTATCATCAGCCAATCCAAACTTTTTTTGTATAAATTGGGCTATTCTAAGATTCGCTTGATGCGGAATCAACATATCAATATCTTCTTTTTCAAGATTATTCGCTTTAAGTCCTTCAACGATCGCCTCCGAAAACCGAACAACAGCATGTTTAAACACAAATTGTCCATTCATATAAGGAAAATATGAAATATCTTCAGGATCATTCGCTTCCATAATTTCAGGTATCCACCTACCCGTAGAAGGTCCTGCCAAGGCCAACTCATTGGCATGTTTCCCTTCAGCATGTAAATGAGAAGACAAAATACCTTTTCCTTCTTCTTCTGAGCGAGACAATACCGCAGCTCCTGCTCCATCTCCAAAAATCACCGTGACACCTCTTCCCCTAGTAGACCTGTCAAGCCCTCCTGAATGATTCTCTGACCCTATGACCAAGATATTTTTATACATCCCTGTTTTAATAAACTGATCAGCAACAGACAAGGCATAGATAAATCCAGAACATTGATTTCTAATATCCAAAGCTCCAATCGTTGGCATGCCCAACATGTCTTGTACTCTCACACCACCCCCTGGAAAATACATATCTGGACTCAAGGTCGCAAAAATGATAAAATCAATATCATCTTTGGTCAAGCCTGCCCTTTCAATGGCAATCTTAGCCGCTTTTGCCCCCATCGATGAAGTTGTGTCATCTGTTTTGGGATCTATCCAACGACGTTCTTTTATCCCTGTTCGTTCCTGAATCCATTCATCATTGGTATCCATCCATTGGGTTAAGTCATTATTAGTAATAATATTATCGGGAACATAATACCCTAATCCTGTTATACTTGAATTATACATTAGCAGCTATTTTTAATTTAAATCTAAAATCTAACGGTTTTTAAAAATATCAATTTAATATGTAGTAGACAAAATGGATTCGAAATAATTAAAAATATGCCAAGTTGACAGATTTAAACATTTGGTATTTTTTTTGACCATTACTGGATAATTCAGAATTTAAAATAAAAAACAAAACATATAAAATTATGAGTAAAGGAAACATTAATGTATCAGTAGAAAACATTTTTCCGTTAATAAAAAAATTCTTGTATTCTGACCATGAAATTTTTCTTCGTGAATTAATTTCAAACGGAACAGACGCAACGACCAAACTTAAACACTTAATTTCAATAGGCGAAGCAAAAGTTGAATATGGAACTCCGCAAATTGAGATCAAAATTGACAAAGAAAATAAGCAACTCATTATTTCTGATCAAGGATTAGGAATGACAGCTGAAGAAGTAGAAAAGTACATCAATCAAATTGCTTTTTCTGGTGCTGAAGAGTTTTTAGAAAAATACAAAGATGATAAAAACGAAACTGGAGTTATCGGTCATTTTGGATTAGGGTTTTACTCTGCCTTTATGGTTGCTGACAAAGTTGAAATCATCACAAAATCTTTCAAAGAAGAAAAAGCGGCACATTGGACCTGTGACGGATCTCCTGAGTACACCTTAGTAGCACATGACAAAACTGAGCGTGGTACAGATATTATTTTACACATTGCTGAAGATTCTGTAGAGTTTTTAGAAGAAGGAAAAATCAGAGGTTTATTAAACAAATACAACCGTTTTAACCAAATTCCAATCAAATTTGGTACTAAGAAAATCAACGATCCAGATTTTACACCACAAACGATCGTAGATGAAGAAGGAAAAGAAACAAAAGAGCCTCACAAGCAAATCGAAGTAGATGATATCATCAACAATACAGATCCGGCTTGGACTAAAAAACCTGCAGATTTAGAGGATGAAGATTATAAGAATTTTTACCGCGAATTGTATCCAATGCAATTTGAAGAATCTTTATTCCATATTCATTTGAATGTTGACTATCCTTTCAACTTAACAGGAATCTTATTCTTCCCTAAATTAAGTCAAAATTTAGACGTACAAAAAGATAGAATTCAATTATACCAAAACCAAGTTTTTGTTACTGATAACGTAGAAGGTATTGTACCTGACTTCCTACAAATGCTAAAAGGTGTTATTGATTCTCCAGACATTCCATTAAATGTATCTCGTTCGTATTTACAAGCTGACGGAGCAGTTAAGAAAATCTCTGGTTATATCACCAAAAAAGTAGCAGACAAACTAAGTTCTTTATTCAAAAACAACAGAGAAGACTTTGAGAAAAAGTGGAACGACATCAAAGTAATCATCGAATACGGAATGTTGTCAGAAGATAAATTCTTTGACAAAGCGAAGAAGTTTGCTCTTTACCCAACAGTCAACGACCAGTTCTTTACTTTTGATGAGTTAATTGAAAAAACCAAAGACCTTCAAACAGACAAAGACGGTAACCATATAGTGCTTTATGCTTCTAACAAAGACGCACAACACAGTTATATAGAATCAGCCAAAGCAAAAGGATACGAAGTACTAGTATTAGACTCACCTATCGTGTCGCATTTAATGCAAAAATTAGAAACTTCTGGTGGTGATACCAAAGTTCAATTTACACGTGTAGATGCAGATCATATTGACAACTTAATTAAGAAAGAAGAAACAGCAGTTTCGAAACTTTCTGACGAAGAAAAAGAAAAATTAAAGCCAATCATCGAAAAGACCATCGCCAAAGAAACGTATACAGTACAATTAGAAGCTATGGATTCTGATGCATCACCATTCTTAATCACAGTACCAGAATTCATGAGAAGAATGAAAGAAATGAGTGCTTCAGGTGGTGGCGGAATGATGGGTATGGGCAACATGCCAGAAATGTATAATTTAGTAGTTAATACAAACCATCAATTAATTTCTGATATCTTAAGTGGAGATGAAGAAAAGCAGCAAGAATTAATATCTCAAGCCTTTGATTTAGCAAAACTTTCTCAAAATTTATTACATGGTGAAGAATTAACCAACTTTATTAAACGTAGCTACGCACTAATAAAATAATAATATAGCCTAAATAGGTATTAAAACTTACCATAATGGGCAAATAATACCACAAAAAATAGGAAGTTGTTTTCAAAACAGCTTCTTATTTTTTTATAAGAGCCCCAAACCACAAATTGTTCGCAGAAACTATGAGTATTTTACAATTCAATTATATTAAATTTTAATACTTTTGTTACAATATGATTACACAAGAGCAGTTAAAAGACATATCCAATCGAGTAGAAAAATTACGCGGTTACTTGGATATCGAAAAAAAATTAATTGAAATTACCAATGAAGAAGAAAAAACGGCAAACCCAGACTTTTGGAACAATCCGAAAGAGGCCGAAGTTCTTATGAAATCTTTAAGGATCAAAAAAAAATGGGTCAATGACTACAACCATATTGTCTCCTTATCAGAAGACCTAAATGTTTTGTATGATTTTTATAAGGAAGGCGATGTAGATGAAAACGAAATTTCAGAAAATTACGATAAAACCGTTTCTTTATTAGAAGACATCGAATTTAAAAATATGCTCTCCGAAGAAGGTGATAACCTTAGTGCTGTAATTCAGATAACTGCGGGCGCTGGGGGTACCGAAAGCTGTGATTGGACAGAGATGCTTACAAGAATGTACACCATGTGGGCAGAAAAACAAGGCTTCAATATAAAGACACTCAACTACCAAGAAGGAGATGTTGCTGGTATTAAAACCGTTACACTAGAGTTAGAAGGAGATTATGCCTTTGGTTGGTTGAAAGGCGAAAACGGTGTACATAGACTCGTTAGGATTTCTCCTTTTGATAGCAATGCCAAAAGACACACCTCTTTTTCTTCGGTATATGTATATCCTGTAGCAGATGACAGTATCGAAATTGAAATAAATCCTGCTGATATCGAAATCACTACAGCAAGATCAAGTGGTGCTGGTGGGCAAAATGTAAACAAGGTAGAAACCAAAGTACAATTAGTACACAAACCTACTGGCATACAAATTCAATGTTCAAATTCGAGATCACAACATGACAACAGAGCAACTGCCATGCAAATGTTAAAATCTCAATTGTATGAAATTGAATTACAAAAACGTCAAGAAGCTCGTGCCGATATCGAAGCAAACAAACTAAAAAACGAGTGGGGAAGCCAAATTCGAAATTATGTAATGCACCCCTACAAACTCGTTAAAGACGTTCGAACAGCACACGAAACTGGAAATGTAGAAACCGTAATGAACGGTGACATTAATCCTTTCTTAAAGGCCTATTTAATGATGATGGGACAAAAAGAATAACCCCTCATTTACCATAAAAAAACAATACACCACAATAACCTATGATCAAAATTTATCATAACAACCGATGCAGTAAATCTCGTAACGGAGTTGCCATACTTGAAAACGTGGGTAAGGAATTCGAAGTTATTAAATACCTAGAAAATACCCTTACTGAAAACGAGCTAAACAAGATACTTGCGCTACTAAAAATCAGTCCAATCGAATTAGTACGCAAAAATGAAAAAATTTGGAAAGAAAATTTTAAAGGAAAAGAACTAACAGACGAAGAAATCGTGAAGGCAATGGTTGAAAATCCAAAATTAATCGAGCGCCCTATAGTCGTTAACGGAACGAAAGCCGTGATAGGTAGACCCCCTGAAAAAATAAATGACATCTTATAAATAGAACGTTACAAAAACACTTATTCTCTTATTTTATCTAAGATATTACTAAGTTTTTCTGCTTCTTCTTCAGAAATATTATTGATAAAATCGATGTTTATATTTTTGTCTATTTCAGCTAATAACTCCAGTCCTTTATCCGTGATCGTAACGAAAAGGACTCTTTTGTCATGTTTGTACCGTTCTCTTTCAATAAGCTTTTTATCGCACAATTTGTCCATTAAACGCGTAGCATTTGGTGCACGTTCAATCATGCGCTCTTTGATAACCTGAACCTTAATAGGTTTATTTGCCCCTCTTAAAATTCTAAGTATGTTGTACTGCTGTGGAGAAATACCATAAGGACGAAAAAATTCATTCTCTTTACTATTTATCCAATTAGCCGTGTATTTTATATTAATTAAAAGCTTTACCCTATTACTAGGAAACGTTGAGTTAATCTCTTCAGAAATATTACCCATAATTTTACCTTCTATTTGATACCATTACTCCAATATAAAACATAAATAGCAAAATTACTTATTCTTACAATAATAAATTTTGCCATAAACCAGTAATCTACACATAACTACCCTTTATCTTGTTGAAAATTAGCCCTATCTAAAAACTTTAATAAACATTAACAATATATAGTACTTTTAACTCGAAGATAAGATATTTCCCCCTTGAGTTTATAATAAATACCCTTGAATTAAGCAAAGCTTCCAGTACCATTTGGAAGCTTTCCCCTTTTATACAAAGTACATCCAACCCTAATATAACACTTCCATTACCTTTATTACATACTAAAAAATTAGGGTATTCCCTGATACAACTAAGGGAAAACACTGATCTAATAATTAGTAAAATCAGGTATTTTATATTTTTTCAATAGCCTTTATATTTGCGTATAATCACTGATTAACAACTACTTATATTTTTTTCTTTACTATATTTAGGCAATCTGTGAAATATTATCAACCTCTAAAACAAGAAAGATGACATTTGAAAGCCTCCTAAAAATGAAAGACTTTAATAGTAAAATTGCTACCGTAGAAAAAGATGTTAAAAATTATTTGAATAAAGAAAATTACCAAGTAGATCGAAAAAGAGTTCGGGAACTTGTACAATGGAGTCATACCGTAAAGGGCCAAAAAGTAGTTAAGCTGGTCTACGCCAATGAACGTTGTCCTAAAAATATTAAAGAAATCATCAACAACTTTATACAAAAAGAATTCTCTGAAGAATAAACCAATATCTAGTTTCTTTTTTATCAGCATTCATTAACTACCTAAAAAACAGTTAATAAAATGCAATTTTCTCTTTTTTGCACTTTTTTTTCTCATTTAGTACTCCCTTCTCTAAAGACCGTAAATACGGGGTTTATTTACACATCAAAAATACTACAGTACTTTTAAACGCTATTTATTGTAATAATTTGGCTTTGAATTAATTAATGAATTGTTCCCCTTTTTGATAATTTCATTATTAAGTAAGTTACCAAAAACTTCGATGCATTCCCCTCCCAATAGTTTGCACATTTTGGTAACTTTTTTTTTATGCGCTTATATTACTGCTACACGCCATAGCCCACCCCCTAACTAAAAAAACCAAAACAAACAATCTATTACCCCTAGGCCGTAAACAATCTAACACTAACCCTTACTAATTAGAAATCATCTATTTAAAAACATTTAAAAAGAGAATATTTCTTCTTTTTATGCTCTTGAAACATAATAACTTCGTGTAAATAAATCGAATTATTCTTTTCTTACTGCTTTGTTAAAAAAATAATACATAAAAAATCAAACAACAAAAACGATACACGGTGTAGTAGTATCGTCTATATAATCAACCATAAAAAAAAGCAGTTAAAAACCACCTTTACAGACACTTAAAAAACGAACAACACGATACTCTTCCTTATAAAAGCAGTAAAAAAATACGAGCTAACAACAAACCAAATTAATCGATACTCAATTTTTATAAATAAAAAAAAGATACTACATCAAAACTACTACAACGTTTTCTTCACCGAAAAATAGACGTACATTTGAAAAGAGTCACAACAAAATTTATACTTTATTAAACAGACTTAACATTATTTATAAGCTACCAAAACAACTTCAACTTTACCCCATTAGAAACTTATCATATTTACGTCAAGTTTTGGTAGCTTTTAAAAATTGCATCTTCAACCCCCATTAACAACCCCTAATTTCTTTTTTAAAAAAACTTCTCCTGGTTTACCTCCACCACATGACTATTGCATGTTAGTATAGCTAAAAAAACACCTCAATCATTATTATCAAAATCGTTTGTTTTTTTATTACTCATATTCACACTAGCTATAATCTAGGATAGCCATTAATCTTAATTTGAATATGCTAACAGCAGCAAAGGAATGCTGAAGAGAAGGAACTGTTTCCTTTATAACCTATAAAATACTTGTACTTGTTTTTGTGTTTTTTGTGGTCTAAAAACAAGAAGAGACATAAGCGTTGAGAAGAATGAACCTAAAAAAGTAGCTCGTTCTATTAAAACCATGAATATCAAACATGTCCTTTGTATTTTGGCTGATCGAAATGCGAAAAAAGGTTGCGATACTATTATCGGGCAGCAACTGCAAAAGCTATCAGAAGTACCAAGCCAAGCACCATTCTCAAAACATTAATTTCAGATTTTCAAGGAAACCAAAAAATGATTACCCCTCCAGAAGTATCGTTATCCTTAAATTATTGATTGTTTAAACACATCCTATTAACTATGAGTAAAACACACTCGACTCCAAACCTAACAAGATGATATTATGCATAATACGATTTAAAACTACAGCAATAATTGATTGGTATTTCCTTTTATTTTTTCAACAAATGCGGAAACTTGTTTTTAAACCTGTTTAACCTAGGGATAGACACATTAAGAACATATGGATCATTAGGATGTAATTTGTTATAATTCTGATGAGAAGCCTCTGCTTGATAAAAAGCTACAAATTTTTCTACTTTCGCAGTTATTTTCCCATCAAATCTATCTTTACTTAATAAACGAACAATTTTTTTATTGATAACTTCCTTTTCTTCTTTTGTTTGATAAAAAGCTATCGAACGATATTGTGGACAAAAATCAGGTTCTTGTTCAGGATCCAGTGATCCAAAAAAAACATCAACCAAAGTTTTAAAACTTATTTTGTCTGCATTATAATAAACCGCAACTGTTTCTGCGTGCATTGCTGTTCCTGTTTCTTTATACGAAGAACCTGATATTCTTCCTCCTGAAAAACCTGATACAGCCTCTTCTACCCCATCAACACTTTCAAAAATAGATTCAACACACCAAAAACAACCACTTGCAAAATATGCTACCTTATTAGATTTACTTGAATTATTAATTTTAAAAGACTTTTTAAACCCTAAAAAAATAGTTAAAAACAAGCCTATTGCCCCCACAAGACTTACTGTTCTCATTACTGTTATGATTTAAATTAATTCAATAATTGAATCATAGTAGTCTTACATATTTTTATACTTATTAGTAACGTTAGATTCCTTTTATATTTGTGCTATTTTACACAAAATCCCCTCCACTTTGTCAAAACTATATTTTTTATATGGTTTTTCTTTTACCACCATATCACCAACTAAGTTTGTAATAACTGTAATGTCACCCTATTTTTCCTAGTTCACCTGTACGAAATAGCTTGTGCCAGTTATTAAACCTAGTAACAATATCGATGAACAAAACTAATAAATTTTACAAACTACCTCAAATATTACTATAAAAATAATTTATATTATTATAAAAATAATTTACTTTTTTCTTAATAATATTAAATATTAAGTAAAACAATATACTAATCATTAATATATAATTGACACATCACAAGGATTAAATGAACAACTAACTTTAAAACAAACACAGTATTATTAGTTTTTTAATTACAAATAACCATTCCTACAAAATATTTTTCATTACCATTTACACACTTCTTTTCTAACATTATTAGAATCTAGAGATAATTAGAAATTTCCTCTTGCGCTAATGGAATGGTATTATAGCATCATCCTCATCAAAAGTATGAGGAAGGGGCAATTTACCTAAAACTATTTCTCCTTTATTCTTTAACTTGGCATTTCCAAATACGCTATTTCCTTCCTTCAACCCAACTTATCAAAACAAAACACAGTAGCATTAATTTTCTCATTGTAAATCACTATATCTATGAAGTATTTTCATCTGTAAACTCATATAAAAAATTAATCTTTAAACTTAGCAGGCACAGTTACCACAATACCTTTTGTAAGTATTTTACCTGTTTGTGCATCTAAGTTAAAATACCGTGATTTACCCTTTCCTAAACGTTTAGGAACTTTTGTATAAACCTTCCAAACAAAATATTTCTTATCCCTATAACTGTACTCACTCTTAAACAACCTAGTTATACTATCTTTCCTCCTTTTTTTTCGTGCTACTATTGCCAAAGCCTCCCTATAACATATTGGATACTTATCTACCTTACGATAATCTTTATTTTTTCTTATACTACCATCCGTGTTATACCATATAATATCCTGTAAATAATCGGAATTATAAATATGGTGATTCGAAAAAGACTTTATTCTTCCAATTGAATCATAACCAATCCTTTTTATGATCCCAGTATTTTTATCTTGAATTGTCTTAGTAATTGCTTTATTATAATTCCAAGCATATATATATACATATAATCTCTCATTATTTAACAAGACACATCTATCAAAAGCATTCAATGAACTATCAATAGCTGACTTGTATTTTACTACATCAAAATATCTTTCATCTTCTTTAAGGGTAAAAATAGGATCATCAAAACCGCAAAGATCATCATTTGCCAAATATTTCTTATAAGGATTACAACCTGATAAGATAACACAAAATATTACTAGTTTTTTCATTGTAAATCACTATATCTATGAAGTTTTTCCCATTGCCATTTATAAAACCATATAAAAAACTAGTCTACAAACTCAGCAGGAACTACTCGTGTAATACCTATTAAAAGTATTTTACCTGTTTGAGCGTCTACTTTATAATAACGTGACTGACCTTTTCCAAAACGTTTTGGTACTTTTGTGTGCACATCCCAAACAAAATATTTCTTTCCTCCACGTTTATATATAGCTTTATGAAGCCTCGTAATACTATCCTTTCTCCTTTTTTTACGTGCCACTATGGCTAATGCCTCTTTGTAGCAAATTGGATACTTATCCGCTTTACGATAGTCTTTAAACCTCTTAACACTTCCATCAGGATAATAATCTATTATATCTTGCAAATAATCTGAACTATACTTATTTGTAAAAGACCTTATTCTACCAATAGAATCATAACTAATCCTTTTAAATATCCCATTCCCTTTATCTATTATTGTCTTTGTAATAGCTCCACTACGCCGTGAAACATTAATTAATATATTTTGTTTTTCATTATTTTCCAATACACGCCTCCCTCCCCATATTAACAAACTATCAATAAAATATTTGTATTTAACAACATCAAAACTCCTCTCTTCTTCTTTAAGGATAAAAATAGGATCGTCAAAATTACATAGATCATCGTTTATTAAATAACTTTTATAAGTATTACAACCTACTAGAACCATACAAAATATTACTAATTTTCTCATTGTAAATCACTATATCTATGAAGTATTTCCCATTGCCATCTGTAAACCCATATAAAAAATTAATATTTAAACTCAGGAGGTATTATTTCTGTAATACCTTTTGTAAGTATTTTACCTGTTTGAGCATCCACCATAAAAAAACGAAACTTCTCTTTACCAAAACGCTTTGGAACTTCCGTAAACACTTTCCAAACAAAATATTTCTTACCCCTATAATTAAACGTACTCTTACGCAAACTTGTAATACTATCTCTTTTCCTCTTTTTACCCCTCACTATTGCTAAAGCCTCCTTATAACATATTGGGTATTTATCTGATCTACGAAAATCCTTTACTTTATCTATACTACCATCTACATTGTATTCTATTTCAATACCTATATTTTCAGAACTATTTTTATATTTCACATAAAAAACACTTATCCTTCCTAATGAATCATAAATAACATTTTTACGAACAGATTTTTTTTTATTTAAAATTGTTTTTGAAATCCAATAATTTGGAAACACACGTATTGAAGACTTGAGCTCATCATTATCCAGTAAAACATAACTACCTCTAGAATTTAAGGCATCATTAATATTAGACTTGTATTTAATTATATCAAAATGTTTTTCCTCTTCTTTAAGTTTAAAAATAGGATCTTCAAAACCGCAAAAATCATCATTTGCCAAATATTTCTTATAAGGTAAACAGCCAACTAAAACAAAACTCAGTAGTATTAATTTTCTCATTGTAAATCACTATATCTATGAAATATTTCCTCATGCGGAACCACTGTTTCTGGTTCCTGCCTATCACTATTCATTAGCATAAAGCCAATACCATGTCCCGTTGGGGATACTCCATTAACATACTCCGTTTTATTACCTTGACTATCCTCTTTATACGAAGCAAAATAGGTAAAATATAAACGTAATGGCTTTATTGGCTCAAATTCCCCATTTGAACGTTCCCTACTACGTATATGATCAATAGCAGCAATCATATTTACCAACCTTTGACCTTCTGCATCAACCACTCTTGCCTTTTCAAAGTCCAAAAACCCATCCCGTATTCTCTCTCTATAAAATCTATGTAAAACACTAAGATTACTAATATCAACCTCCTCTGCTTCTTCATTAATCACCCTCACATCAATAAGGGTTTGCCTAAATGCCTTATCTAGCCATTCTTGAATTATTTGTCTATCAATTGTTACTGTTTCTAAAATAACTCTTCTATCTTCTCTGCCCCCTTTTTTCTCAACAACAACCCACTCAACATCAATAGATTTGGGTCTAGGATAAAAAATGTTAATCGCCCCTACCACGTCGGTATTATCCCCCATAATCCTCAGCTGCACGCCCTCTGTATTGTCTCCTGCATCTCTAAGACATTCGATGGTTACCGTATCTTCGCTGGTAAAAAACTCAGGGGTACACCTAAAATCTGGGTGTGCTCGAAAACCTACTTGATTATACCTATCAACACCTCCTTTAAAATTCACGGTAAAGGTTCTACGGTCTCCTACTCGCATACTCAACCAATGAGGATAATACGGTTCATTTAATATCCTTTGTGTAAGTCCTAATTGATGCTGTCTTTCTAATTCGGGATAATTTCTCGAACGGTTTATTACTTTTCTTCTTGGTAATATTTTATGGAAGCCAAATTCCCCTTGTTGTAATGCTTCTTCGTCTTGACTAGACAACTCTAATTCCACACGTAAATCTCTAACCCTTCGTTCATTTGTTTCTTCATTTCCTGTAAATTCCACTATGGGCGACCTATATTCTCTTTGGATAAAATCTGTTAATTTCCATAGAAAAGACCATCGCGCAACCCCTTTATTAAAGACTTGGGTAGCAGAACGAAAAACAACACTCACCACATTACTAGAGCCGTAAAGCAGCTCTAACGTTTCTCTGTAATTAGAAATATACGTATCTAAAAGTTCGATATGCCGTATAATATAACCATCGGCATCATAAATTTTTATCAAAACCCTTCTGTAGGCTTCCCAATCAGCAGGATTTTCTAATTCTTCATTATTAAAACGCTCGTTAATCTGTAGCATTTCTTCTAAAAAACGTAAGGTATTTGGACTTGAATTGAATTGTAAATGTACAGCACCTCCGTTTACGCCTATGCCGGGGTATCCATTTCTACTGGTATACCTACCGTATTCTATGCCATAATAAAAAGCCTCGGTTTCAAATCCTAGGTATTCTACAACAATTTTACTCATTTGATTAAACTTTAAGTAGTTAGTTTAAGTTTTTTAAATTTTCAGGGTATTAAACAAAGAAAAGAATACAATTTTTTCTTTTTTGACCCGCATTCTATAATAAAACTTCGTTATGAGGTTTGATAGTGCCATAAAATCAAGTGTTTTCTTACTTTCAGCATAGCATCGCTATGGCTAAAGTAAAAAACTCAGTGAAACGTTTGCTTTTGAAGCAATATCAGGCCGCCATAGATTTTTTATTGTATAATTCGGGTTCAATACTTATATCGTCATAAAACTATGAATTAAATGTTAAAATAATGTGTTTTTATTAAGAAAATACGCGGTATTCTTTATATTTATGTGACGTTAAAAAAAAGAGACGTGAAAACTGTCGATTTTCACGCCTCAGCAAACTAACGTCCCCCTTCCTGCATGGAGAACTGTTCAAGGGATTGGCTAAGTAGCATGGTTTCGAAATATTAATAATTAACCCTCTTAATTATGAATCAAACTTTGACGTTTAGCCCTTGATTTTACAGTTTTTGCTCATGCAGCCGTTATTTTTTCTTTTAGTTTTTAAGACATAGTATTTTTCCCGTGTTGATAATAAACATACTTACAAAAAAATATTTCATTTGGTTGTTGATCTGGGGTTTTCATTTTCTAGGGACGTTGTTTTTAGTTATTTATTTTTAATTACATTTTGAGTAGTTGAAAAAAGCAACACTATGACTAGCGGTACTAGTGCTGCCTTAAACTAAATAATAATAACCCTCTGATATTACTATTTAAGAACTACTACTGTTGTTTATCTTGTTATGATCTGTTTTTTTTATTCGTTTTTAATATTTCATTCTTTGCTTTGCATACTCAAATATTGTTACTTTGTTATGATTACGAAACAAAGATAACAATAATTACTGTAATTACAATAATTATCGCTATATTATTTCGTTTATTTTCTAATTCACAATACATGAAGTGGTTAAAAGAGTATATCAATTACAAAGGGATGAGTGTTTTACACTTCGAAAAAAGTATCGGAACTCGTAGTACGATTGATAAGGCAATCAAAGCCAATTCGAAATTACGGAGTGATATTTTAGCGAAAATTATTGAAGTATACACAGACATCAACCCTAGATGGTTGCTTACAGGAAAAGGAGACATGTTGTTAGTTACCGAAAAGAAAAACGATTTGGAAGTCGATAGCAATGCTCTTGTTGAAGCCTATAACCTCAACGATGTTGAAATCCCTAGACTAACTGAAGATGAGTTGATCTTTGTAAGAGATGCTTTATTAATGAATGAAGAGCAAGTGTTGACTGATCCTTCTATTAAGATTTGGTTAGATTATAAATTGAAAATTAAAGAATACGAGGTATTAAGCAAAATTCGACTCAAAAAAGAAAAAGACCCTAAATAGTACGTTCAAAAAATCATAAAAAGCCTGTGAAAGACTTTTTATGGTTCTAAGCCTAATTCTTGGCTTAATGCGTTATTTTTTTGGGTAATCGAATGTAAATCGGACTTTAATTGTTTCATTTTTTTAGTTCTTACCAAGGAAATATAAAGTTGTACTTTCAAGTCTTTCACTGCTAAAAGAGACTCCTCTGATTGACTAATAGCCTCGTCATTAGTATTTACATTATTTTTTAACTCGTAGATGAGTTTTTTTATTTTTTTATTAAGCTCTTCTAAAGTCATATGGTTAGCGTTGTTTTAATAGCTTTATTAATTCCTCTCCATTTGTCACCAATTGTTCGAGTTCTTTTTGTGTTTTTTGCTTTCTTTTTTCTAACTTTCCCATTAGGTAAACCACCGATATCACAACAATGGTTGCTACTAGTGCACTAAAGACATAGCTAAAAATATAAGCATCCATTGGGTAGTCACTTTTGATAAATAACGAATGAACGACCCAAAATAAAGAAACGTAGACCAACCCAACAGCTCCTATTATAAAAAATGTTTTATAACGAAACATCAGTTTAGGGCTATTTAAAAATATAACGAGTAATAATGTGGGGAGTAAAGAAAATATTGACCTGCCAACTTCGTATAAAAACATCCTAAGAGAAGGATACCCAAAATAAGAATATTCTTTTATCAAGTCATTTCTTTTTGAATGAAAATCCTTTAGTTTTTCCTGTTTTGTATTTTCAATTATTTCAATTTGTTTTGCCAAATGAAATTGCCCTTCTTTTTTCAAGCCTTCCACCAATTTATCCATCTCATTATTAGAATCTTTTATTATGTTTTTATAAACTAGGTTATGATTTTTATAGGGGTTCCACTCTGCTAATTTAGCATAGTTGATATGTATAAAAGTAGAACTTAACCCAAGTAAAAAAAACAAACCTATAAACATGGCTTTTATAAACTGTACTAACTTTAGCTTAATTGATTGATAATTTTTCTTTTTTTTCATTACAAAGGGTTCAAATTTGGTTAAACTTGTCGAGAAATAACAAATGACTACAATTCAGCTATGCTAGTCAATTGGGCTAAATTGCTATTATTAGTTCTTGCAACTAAATTTAATAGTTCCAAAGGAGTATCGCAATACCCAATACCCCTAGACCTCAACTAAGGGTTATCCCTAGTATTTACGTATAGATGCATTGCTTTTTGTAGATATAAACTTACTATATAGCAAAAAGGAGTACAAATGTTTAAAAACAAACTTTATATTACTCAAAAATTAAACAGAAAACTCCTTTATTCTGGTTTGCTTTCTTGCATTTGTTTTACTTGTTTTAACAAGGTTTTTTTGGATACAAACGGTATAGATTTCATCATTACTTTTTGCCCAAAAGTCAAACCAGAAACTACCTCTAATTTTCCTGCAATCATGGCATGATACCCGTCTTCGGCTACCGAACGCGCCGTTACGGTTTTTTTAAACAAATCGGTTTTTTCCATTCCTGACGTCTTGGCAAACTCGGTTTCTGTGGCACCGGGCATTAAATTTGTCACCGTAACATTTGTACCCCTTATTTCTTCTGCGACGGCATTGCTCAAAAAAGTAACGTAGCTTTTGCTGGCAAAATAGACAGCTTGCAAAGGACCGGGCATAAATGACGCTGTTGATGATGTATTTAATATCTTACCACTATTGCGCGCTATCATTTCTGGCAAAAACAGGTGCATCAAGGCGGTCAATGTGACCATGTTTACTTGAATCATTTGCATTTGACGCTCCCATGATAATTCATGAAACTTTCCGCGCAAACCAAAGCCTGCATTATTGATTAAAAAATCTACCGTAATAGCTTGTTTTTTGACTTCTTCAAATAGTTCTTTGGCAGCATTGGGGGTACTTAAATCTTTAACGATCGTAACAACAGATATGTTGTGTGTTTCCTCTAACGCTACTTTTAGCGCATGGAGTCGGTCTTGACGTCGGGCTACTAGTATTAAATCGCCTCCCTTTTGTGCGTGAATATGGGCTAATTCTTTGCCTATACCGCTACTTGCCCCCGTAATTAATGCTGTTTTGTTCATGAGTTTAAAATTTAATTTCTCCACTTTGTTTATATTGCTGATAAAGCTGTGGATAGTTTTTTCTAAAAGTATCTATAATGAATTGTAAGGGAACGTCGTCAAAGCTTCCATATTCTTCAACATATTCCATAAACTTTTTGTTATCATCATTATACTCCTGAAAAACCGAATCTTTAGTCCCGTCAAATGCTAAGGGAGCTACACGATACATTTCGCATAGTTCTTTATTAAAAGCAGGAGAGCATTTAACCCATTGCTTGTTAAAATATACTTCTGCCAATCCATGGGGGGCAATTTCGTTTGTTCCCATTTTTTCGACCAACCGTTCGACTGCAATATGATTCGAAACCTTTGCCAATCGAATGCGCGCAGGAATTTTTAAAGCCCGTAAACCTGCTACATACAAAATGGCTTTGTCGATACAATGGGCCTCGGGTTTGTTGTATATATGACTGGCTTTATAGGTTTGTTTTTCTAGGGTAACTACATATGGGTTGTACTTCCAACCGTCTCGAACTTTTAGATACAATTGTGTGATTTTTTCTTGCGTTGATAAAGTGTCTAATCCTGAAATTAAATTCTGTATTTCAGTACACTCATAGTCAAAAAAATACGTAGCTCTTATATAGTTATCTTCCATTTTTCCATAAGTTACACCGCAGGTAATTTCAAATTACAACGGGCATTATTGTTTCTTGTTTCTTACAAGTTAGCAACTAAAAATACGAAAAAGAATGCCAATTTCAATGCATCGCCCATCAAAGTCCCCTTCAAAAACCAAGGAATTTAGGTAACACCATGAAACAGGGGTTATAAGGAGCTAAACATTATAACGTACCTCTTCTTTTGATTAATGTTTCTTTGATTTCTTTGGCCTTTTTTTCATTTAACGAATAATTTCGCATCACTATGATAGCCAATAAAGATGTAATTACAGGAAAGGCAATGTCTGTAATTCTCATACCCAACAAGGCTTCTGGGGTTTGTGTAACCGTGGTGGCGCTGTAGCCCAACAATTTTAAAATCAATCCTGACAATACCAATGCTAGCCCTTGCCCTACTTTGATCATCCACCAATAAATGGCTCCGAAGGTACCTTCTTTGCGTGGCATTCCATTTTGCAATTCATCCAAATCACAGACATCGGCTGTCATGCTCATCATCAAGGTAAATAAGCAGCCCATACCAAATGCCATCAGCGGAATTGGCATAAAAATTAAATAGGGATTCTCTGGGTCAAATCCCCACCATTTGAGAATGTACCCCACAATGGCTATAAGCGTGGCGACAATAAAGGCTTTTCGTTTTCCGTAGGTGTTTGCCATCCAATTGATGATAGGGATGGCTATAAATGCGGTATACGCCGCTGTAATAGCGGGAAAAAGTGCAATCCACCATTTTGAAGCTACCCAATCGCCCTCAAACATATAAAAGTTGATGATAAACACGCCAAATTCTGCTACGATCTGAAAACCATTGAATACTAAAAAAGTAGCAATACAGAGTTTTACAAAGGGTTTGTTGCTAAAGGTTTGTTTCATACCGTTTACTATTTGTCCCATACTTTTCCACACATTGCTTAGGGTGATGGGGGTTCTTCCTTCCATCTTACTCGCATCAATTCCGCGGCAAAAAATCGCGGGTAACACTCCTAAAATAATGATGATAATACCTGCAGCTAAGGCAATGTTTCGAACCGCATCGGGTTGAGAATCAAAATACCTGTTGTCTGGAATTAAAATATATAAAAACGGTACGAACATCCATGCCAATTGTCCAATCGTATTGGCAAAGCTCATCAAACGAGTACGTTCTTTATAGTCTGAGGTCATTTCGTACCCCAAAGCAATTAAGGGGGTTGAAAAAATAGTGTTTCCGAAAATGAGTACAATAGAAAATAACAACAAATACCAAAAGTTAAACATTTCGGTGTTGTGCTCGTTGATTTGCCAAAGAACGGCAAAAACGATTCCTGTAAATAGGGCTCCGATAAAAATATAAGGCCTCCTTCTGCCCCATCTCGAATCTGTATTATCTGAAATATATCCCATAACTGGGTCGGTGATTGCATCAAACAATCGTGGAACGCCTACAATAAATCCTGCTAACAAGGGATCCATGCCAAAGGCACTTGTTTTTAAAAAAAGAACAAACACTCCAAGAATTCCCGGAATTAGGTTGTTTATTAAATGCCCCGCACCAAAAGCGGCCTTTTGTCCTAACGAAATGCTTTCTCGGCTTTTTGTATGCTGTATCATTGGTTTGGTTTTGAAAAAACTTGAAATGTTTAAAATAAAACATTTTAACATAAAAAAGATAAATTTTATACTAAAAGTTGCATAGTTTTACTAAATATTTATACATTAGCCTTGTAAAACAATTTTATACATTGTTCATTTAAAAACAAAAAACGGCACTCCCTATTGATATTACAGCATTTATAAATACTTTTTTTTAAAAAGTTTTTAATATAGCTACAAAGTAGCTGTAAGGTACTGAATGCGCATAAAATCAAAATCGTTTTACACACTTATTTCTTCCTTTTTATAGCAATCGCTATTATATGTTTTCTCTTTTTAAAGTCATTAGCAGATGGATGGATTGCATTTTTATTTTTTGTACACGAACATGGTGGTACTGATAAGTATCTACATGAGCTGTTAATAGAAGTTTATAAAACGTAAAAACAAATTATTGAAGAACATTACAAAACCTGTCACATTTTTTCACTTTATATTTTGAAATTATGTTTGTTTTTTTTGATTTTAGCGTCGTTAATTGGTTGAATTAAGCGCTAATAAGCTCATTTTTTTGTTTTGTCGTTTGTCGACAAGTAAAAGTACGTCCTAATCTGAACGTATTTTTGAGTAAAACCCTTCAAAATCAAATTTAGAAATCAATTCATATGAGTTCAGAAAAAATAAAAATTATTTTTCTTGCTTCATTTATTTCCTTCCTACACATTTCAATTAATGCACAAACACTGAATGGTATTGTTCTGGATGAAAACAAATTACCGCTTCAAAAAGTAAACATTTTAAATAAAACCAAAAACCACCATACGCATTCTGATGATAGAGGTAGCTTCTCTTTTGAAGGGGTATCCCTGGGTGATACTTTACAGTTCTCACATTTAGGCTATGTGACCCAATTGGTCACTGTTGAAGACCTTAATGCTACCTTAAAAATAATACTAGAAACAAAATCAATAAGTTTGGACGAAGTAATTATCGCACCAAATTCGAACATACTTAGCCTTATTGCTGATATTGATATACAAACGAATCCTGTTAACTCTTCTCAAGATATTTTAAGAAAAGTTCCGGGGCTAATTATTGGTCAGCATGCTGGCGGTGGAAAAGCCGAGCAAATATTTTTACGTGGTTTTGATATAGATCATGGTACTGATATCAACCTTACCGTTGATGGATTGCCAGTAAATATGGTATCGCATGCTCATGGACAGGGGTATGCCGATCTGCATTTTTTAATTCCCGAAACCATTCAAAAAGTAGATTTTGGTAAAGGACTCTATTACGAAGACAAAGGAAACTTTACCACGGCTGGGTATGTAGCGTTTGAAACTAAGAAAAAACTAGACAATAGTACGGTAAAGCTAGAAACGGGTCAGTTCAACTCGCACCGTTTGTTGGGAATGTTCAATTTGGTAAAAAGTCCAAAAAATAATGCCTATATGGCTGCGGAGTATTTGTTGTCAGACGGCCCTTTTGAAAGTTCACAAAACTTTAATCGGGTCAACATCTTTAGTAAATACACAAGTCATTTGTCGACTACCGATAAAATTGGGGTTACTGCTTCTTATTTTACGAGCAAATGGGATGCTTCGGGGCAAATACCACAACGCTCTGTAGATGATGGTTCGATAACTCGTTTTGGGGCTATTGACGATACAGAAGGTGGTAATACGTCTAGAACAAACCTTTTAGTAAACTATGATAAAATACTTGATGATAAGTCGAACATACGTAGTTTTATGTACCTCAACCATTATGACTTTGAGCTGTATTCTAATTTTACCTTTTTCCTTGACGATCCTACAAACGGAGATCAGATAAAACAACGGGAAAGTAGAATGATCTATGGGGTAAATAGTGAATATAGACGAAGTTTTTCTGGTAAAAATATGAATGGTAGTTGGCAAGCAGGTATTAGCTTACGACAAGACCAAAGTAAAGAGAACGAACTTTCGCATACGTTAAATCGTAAAGAAACCCTGAATCAAATTCAATTTGGTACTATTAACGAAACCAATTTTGGGGCGTATCTAGGTACTGCATTAAACTTTGATAAATGGACGATTAACCCTTCTGTTCGTGTTGATTATTTTGACTTTCAGTATAATGATAATTTGGCAACTGCTTACATGACACTAAAAGAAACACAAGCCATTGTGAGTCCAAAACTAACGATCTCTTATAATCAATCTAATGACTTACAATTATATCTAAAAGGGGGTAAAGGATTTCACTCAAATGACACAAGGGTTGTTGTTACGGAAATAACCGAAAAAACACTTCCAGCCGCTTATGGTTTTGATGCTGGTTTTATTTGGAAGCCTACTTCAAAAATGTTCTTAAATGTTGCCTACTGGTATTTGTTTTTAGAACAAGAATTTGTGTATGTAGGCGATGCAGGAATTGTTGAACCGAGCGGAAAAACACAACGTCAAGGTGTCGAATTAAGCTACCGCTATCAGCCTACTTCTTGGTTTTATTGGAACTTTGATGCCAATTATACCTATGCACGTGCTACCGAAGAAGCTGTTGGGGAAGATTATATACCTTTAGCCCCTGATTTTACCTTAGCAAGTGGCTTGAATTTTCAGTTTGATTCAGGCTTATACAGTAATATCAATGTACGTCATATAGGAGACCGTCCTGCCAATGAAGATAATTCTATTATCGCAAAAGGGTATACGATTGCAGACTTGAATCTTGGTTATAAATGGGATGCTATTAGTTTGGGAATTCAGATTCAAAATTTATTTGATAGCGAATGGAATGAAACCCAATTTGCTACAGAGTCTAGGTTGCAAAATGAAATAGCCTCTGTAGAGGAAATTCATTTTACTCCGGGATCTCCATTTTTTCTAAGGGCGTCAATACAATACAATTTTTAGTTTGATTTCTTGATTATCATTATTCTCATCCTCTCCCAACCCCCTTGTATATTCTTTATAATTCGTAACTATTTGGTATAAAAAATTGTTCTCTTCGCCTTCTACTACTATGAATGGATAAAAAATTTGGTATCATACTTGTTGTCAGTTGAAGTTATTGTGAAAGCGCTTTTTTAATGGGAGGTAGATGAACATTTTGTAACAAACTATCGACACTTCCTTCATAGGTTTTTGTTATGGGTTCTCCGTTACGGGTCAACCCTTTAAAAACACCTTCATCTACAGCGTTCCAGAGTGCATATTTTGCTTTTCCGTCGATCGTAAACAAACCAAAATTATTTTCTGACCCTTTGGGGTTTTGTTTGTCTTTCCATATTTCATCAAACGCTTCAAAATAAAAACAAGAAATGCCTTTTTCCCTTGCCCATTCTTTCATGTAATGATAAAAAATGGCTTGTTTGTATTCGTCTGTAGCCTTCGACCCTTTTTTTCCGTATTTTCTACTTGACATACTGGCCCATCCTGTCTCGCCTATATGAATGGGCTTGTCTACTCCTAGGGATTTTACATAGTTTTTGACCGAATCTAATTGAGATTCTGCATATGCAATCGCTCTTAGCATGGCTTTTTCTATTTTTTCTAGGGTATACAAGCTTTTTTCCTCTAATGTAATGCCCCAAAATTCTGGGTTGTAATGTGTGTCGTGCATAGGATAGGTATGCATCGATATAAAATCAACTTTAGCTATCAATTTGTTTAACGTTTCGTTGTGGTATTCCTTACCGCCTCCGCCCCAAGAAGCAAAATTATCCGAACAAGTAATCCATACCTCTTTATTAAGTATGTCTTTATTTTTTAAAATTTGTAAGTAGTTTACCCATTTTAATAGTATTTCTGGTCCTACATAATATGCTGTTGCCCATTTTACCATTGCTTCATTTCCTACAGAAATTATTTTGACTATATCGGGATAGTCATTGGCTAGTTTTACGGCTATTTCAATTTCATATTTATTCTTTTGACTTTCTTGTGTGTGATCTACTCCTGATTTTTCCCCTGCATTTTTGCATTCAATCCACGCTCCTAACATCACATACATTTCAAAATTTGGTTGCTCTTTTTTGAGTGCACGTATTGCTTTTAATACATTGGTGGCATGTGGCAAGTGTACATTGTAGGTTCTCAAGAGTCTAATGCCTATGGCATGAAGAATTTTCATATCTTCTTTTAATTCTTTTACAGAGGGCTGTATGTCTCTTGAATTGGTGCGGTAACCTCCAAAGGAAATTGCTGGGTACTTGGGGTTTCCTAATATATGTTTTGCTGTGATAATCGCTGGGGTCTTTTTGGTTGTTACGATAGTAGTATTCGCTTTTTCTTTCTCTTTTTTACAAGAAATTAGAAAAAGTAGGCATAACAATATATAGGGTTTTATTTTCATCTTATCGTAAACATTTTTCATTTATATAAACATGTAGTTGCTGTATTTCATGGGTTCTATGAAATATGTTGTAACTCGTTTTTTCATCTAACTGTAATCCTGCTATCGTGTGATGCTTTCCTTCTGTAGTTTGTATGGTTATTTTTTCATGATCTGAAACCTGATACCTTATTAATACTTGACAATAGGTAAATGCTATTGAATTTTTAGGCAATTCGAGCTGTTGTTTTTCCCCAACTACACTTAGGTATGTAATTGTTTTTGGTTTTTGTGTGAACTCTTGTTTTCGTAGTAAACTTGGAGCAAAGTGAATTTTTCCTTTGCTAATAAAAACCCCTAATTCTCCAAAACGGCTTAGAATATCTTCTTTTACTTGGCCTGTCATGCCGGGTTGTTGCGCTCCCCTACCCGCTGGTGTATGCGAATAAGGATCCGTTGGAAAAGCACCGTATAATATAGGGGGTTTATGTACGCCGATTCCTTTGTCTACTTCATAATAATGGGTTATTAGTTTATTGCTTACCGCTTCCTTTTCTTCTATAGATTGTAAGCAACACTCTTGAACCGCTAATTTTAACTTAGAAACCATGTGCCAATATATAGACCCTAGACCTTCATAACCGTAAAATGTTCCTGATCTCCCCGTAAATGCTTTATGGTTAAATACCTGTTCGAATATTTGTAGTATTTCTTCTTTGTCTTGACTTGATATAGGTGTGTCTAGCTGTTCTAAACGCTTGGTTAGGTCTTCGGCATTTTTAAAGTTTCCGTTAAAGTGGTAGTCTCCATGTACATCGCCTTTGACGATGCTGGTTTGGTGACTACGAATTAACCTATCCAGTATCTTTGATTCTTGTACGAGATGTTTCGGAATGATATTTCGCTGAAGAAAACCTTTCAATTCTTTAAAAGGATATAATAGGTAGCTATATTGATCTGAACGAAATAGCCTACTTGTTTTCATCGCTTCTAAAAGTGTCAATACCTCTTTACCCTTTAGACTTTGCGTACTCAATACAGCTACCTGCCCTTCAAGCATTTCGTCTAAATAAGAAATGGTAATACGATCTTCTTTGTCTACAGTCATTAGGTTGTATGCATGGTACAAATTGTCTGTGCGTTTGTTTATCTTGATGGTATGCGCCATATACTGTAAACTTATCGCTACGAAATCAACGATCTCTTTGAGAGCAATCTGTGTTTTATTTCCTGAAAATCCTGTTTGGTAAATTTTATTTCGATACCTGCTTGCCGACTTCCCCAATCCGTCTAAAACTTTTTTGCGTTGACAGTCGGTAAAACGTCCAGATAATATATCTTGATAGCTATGTAAAACATGATTCATTTCTTTGAAATGAATGGCTAATTCTTCGGATATTACTACTTTTTTTAAGGTGGTTTTACGAAAAACATCTTGAAAAAAACCTAAAAATCGTCGTAAATAACAAAGGGTAACCATCGAAACACCGTTACCGACCAAAGCGTTATTGGCGTCATTCCATTCGGGGCGTTGGGTGTTCATCCAAATACCTGCTTCTGGAATAAAATTTGCTATTTTGGCTAAGGTGGTTGCTAAGATTTTTTCAATAAAATTTACATGAATCGTCTCCCCTTTATTATGTTGTAATAAGGCGCCATCTGCACCAAAACTGGTTCTTTTTTTACGAATCTGATCGTCTAACGCAACATCAAATACAATGGTATCTTTTGGATTTTTTATAATATCCTCATAGGCCCTAATTTGATAGGGAATATTGACATAAACAAAGATGTCTTTATCTAAAAGATTAGCAATACGGTTGGGTTGATAGTTTTCAAAAAACGCTAGTAATTTTAAGAGGTAAATAATTTGATGGTCTCCCCAGTAACCGATATAACTCCATGGGTTGTCAGGTTCTATCACCTCCCAGTCAAAGCCGTCTTTGGTAATACGATACGGATTGTAACCGTCAAAAGTAGAGGTGTTTAAAAATTTATAAACCATGCTCTCTATAAAAGCTGGGTATGAGAACACCAGTGCTTCCCAGTTTTGAAAAATATCACGCCAATTGCCTTCATAGTCTAGCTTTTTTGAACCATCTTCATTACGGGTATTGATAGAAAACTTATTCCACGGACGGCTTGGGTCTCCGTGACGACGACTAAATTTCAGGGGCATGTACTCAAAGCATAATCGTTGAAAATCTTTATTTTGATGCTTTATGGCCAGCTCTCTTAATTGAAAAATGGTTGCTTTTTGCGGTAGTTTTTCAATTTCTTGGTTGTAACTTATTGCTACTTCTCTATTGGCTTTTGCCATGTATTTTTTTACATCTTCTTTATCGATATGATAGTTATCGTCAAAAATTCCTCCTCGCATTATGTTGAACAAAGTGTTGGAAAAATGACGGGTGTCTTTTAAAGCATCTGAAGAAAATTGCAGCCCGTCTGAGGCGGCATTTAAGGCGATTAATTGTTGTGTGCCTAACTGAATATCTTGGTTAATTTTTTCGAATAAACCCGAATCCTGTTGTATTTTATCCAGCAATGCAATGACATCGGGTTGATCTTGGTTTACCTCAGCGATAAACATCCATTCTTTTCGATCTTTGGGGGCTAAATGTACCTTAGCTTGTATGAAATAAGCGCCTTTTTCGGCTTTTACTTCTGTTTCTTGAACAATTTTTTCTTTTTTACGAAAATTTTTAAGTTGTTGTGAGGAAAGTAAATAAGTTGGGTTTTCCATACCTAATGACCAAACGGTATTGGCTTTTAAGGCCTCACTGGGGGTTGCCTTATCAACAATTATTGCACTCAATGCGTAAATTCCTAGTCCTGTTTTTTCTTCCAATTCACTACGCTTATATGCATCTACCAAATTACTACTTGCCTTTTGCAAATCACTTTCTACACCCCATGGCATAATGTTTTGAATTCCATCTATCACATTTATAGCTACTGATTTATCTGAAGTATTTAACAATTCACTTTTTTTTACAAATCCGTAGATGTCACTTGTATTCCACTGATAACGAAAAATGAGTTCTAAATCATAATTTATTGCTTCAAAAAGTATCTTATTTCCGTACCTGTTTTTGTAAAGATTTCTCTTGACCTTATATACGCCTTCTTGTCGAATAGAAAAGGGTTCCCAAATTTTTAGTTCACCGTCTTTTACTACCTGAAAAATAGTTTTACTTCCCGTAAATTCTGCTTCTTCTGTAATTTTATCATCCGTATAATAAGGGAACAATGCCAACTCCGCATTTTGTCTTCCCGCAGTAATTCCGCCATTACTCGATACAAAGAGCCAATGATTAGCAGCACTTACGATGCTCATAAAAAACGGTCGCATTTGGTCTACATTGGTAATTTTAAAAAAGCGTTCTTCGTTTATGATAACTTTTTCTAAACGAATATCTTTTTTTAGGTCATCCAACAAGGTTTTATCAATCATATGTTTTATGGAGTAATGTTACGCTTAGATCATTTGAAATTACAAATGGTTATTAATAGTTTCCTTTTATTACAAATCAAAAGGTCGAGCAACTATGTTACCCGACCTCATAAAGCTATTCTTGCAATATATCATCAATATAATAAATTGCCTCGGTTGCTACGGGTACTTGGTTTCCTGCATCAAAATCAGGGAAAATAACAATCTTATCGTATCCGTCTGATGGATTTAGTGCGGTTGATGAAAAATCAAACGTCAGTTCTACCCATGTATTGGCTTGTGTCAAGGTTTGGTCTACTTGATAGGTCGGTGGTGTACCTCCTCCTCCTTCTTTTTCTAACTGAAAACGAATATTAATGTTTGCATTCGGAGACCAAATTTTTATTTTAAAGGTTGTTCCTTGCGATAAATCTATATCTGATCCGTATATATGAAACATTCCTGAGTACCAAGCTGCTCCTACAACTTTATAGAATTGGTATACCTTAGCGGAGGTGTTAATTCCACTCATATCAGGATTATTGGCATTAACTCCGTATGCACCTCCATCAAAACTACCTGTAAAGACTTCCCCTCCTTCAAAATCGAATAAGGTAACAGGTACGTCCATGTTGGTTTGCGCAATATCATCGATATAAAATGTTCCTGAAGCCGTACCCGGTCCGTCTGCAAAAATTACCATGTCATTATAAGAGCCCGTTGCTCCAGCAAATACAAAAACTAATTCTTCCCATCCTGAACCGCCATGATTCACATCTACCTCAACAGGTGCAGCAGTTCCGTCTTCAAACTTTAACTTAATGGGTAAGGCTTGATTTGAGAATAGTTTACAAGTAACGGTATTTCCTGCCGAAAAATCAAAAGGCACGTCTAAATTGAAAAATGCATTTTCCCAGTTGGCGCCTACATTGGTAAACTGCCCTACTTTTGTGGCCGTATTATGAATTCCTGACATTTCGGGATTGTCAACAACCGTAAAGGATACATTACCTACTATTTTACTTGCATAGTCAATACCATTACAATCAAAATCAATAGGTGTTTTTAGCATGGTTTCTGTACAAGGAATTGTAGCGGTGTCAATTTGCTCAATATCATCTACATAAAACATACCCGCAGTGGTACCAGGACCGTCAATAAAAATAACCATATCGTTGTAGGTAGCACTTTCATTCAGGGTAAAATATAGTTCTTCCCATCCAGCACCACTGTGCATGGCATCTGCTTCTACTGGTGCAGCTGTTCCGTCTTCAAACTTTAGTTTAACGGGTACCGCAACGGTAGCATGTACTTTTATTTTTACCGATTTTAGACTTGAAAAATCAATAGGTACTTCTAAATTGAAAAAAGCATTTTCCCAATTGGCGCCTACATTGGTGATGCGTCCTACTTTTGAAGCAACATTATTAACCCCTGATACATCTGGGTTGTCTACTACTGCAAAAGACACATTCCCTACAATTGACGTTGTATATTTTACATTATCGTCAAAGTTAATGGGCAATTGTAATGGTACGGGTAATGCTACCGTAATGGTATCTTCAAAAGTAGCGGAGGCTCCCGCGGCATTTTTACCTGTTAATTTTACGGTATAGCTCCCCGTTGGATAGGTTTTACTAGGATTTATCTCTGTAGAAGTGGTATTGTCTCCAAAACTCCACATATAAGAATCTGCATTCTCTGAGGTATTGATAAAGGTTACCAACCCTGTATCTGCATTTAATGTATAAGTAAAGCCTGCTACTACTTTCGGTAATGTAACATCATTCTCCTTACATGCTACAAAACAAAGTACAATCAGTAGCACAGGAATACTTTTTATATTTTTAATTAATTGTCTCATTGTGTTTCTTTATTTAATTATATGAATATGCTCTTACGTAGTCTACTAACAAGTATTGTGGAAAAACGGTTTCATTGGGACCTGAAACATTGGGTGCCCCTACAAAATCTCCTCCTACCGCTAAATTGATAATGATAAAAAATGGACGGTTCAAGACCCATTCTCCTGTAACATCTTTGGAGGTAATTTGATGGTATAATACATCATCTACATAATAATTGATATACTCAGGCCCCCACTCAATACCAAAAACATGAAACTTTGTATCGAATCGACTGTTCACTAGGTCGTAGCTTTTTGATATGGCATTGCCTGCCGAATACCCCGGACCGTGAACCGCTCCTTGGATCAAGGTTGGTTTTTGTCCTCTGTATTCCATGATGTCAATTTCTCCACATTGTGGCCATCCAACGGAATTTATATTGTTACCTAGCAGCCAAAAAGCTGGCCACATTCCTTGACCATACGGCAACCTCATACATGCTTCAAAACGTCCGTATTGTTGCTCGAATAGCCCTTGGGTTTTTATTCTTGCAGATGTATATGCCGAGCCGTTAAGGTTTTCTTTATTTGCAGTTATAATTAATACACCGTTTTGAACCGTTATATTTTCAGTTCTATCCGTGTAGTACTGTAGCTCATTATTACCCCAGCCATTCGTTCCTGTACCCGTATCATAAGTCCAAAGAGTACTATCAGGAGCTCCGTCTACCGAAAACTCATCTTGTAAAGTTAGGGTGGTAAATTTTGTTACGGTTTGTTCTTCACTATAAGAACAACGTAAAAATAATACCATCACAAATACTATTAATACAGTAGGTATAATGAGGGGTGCGTTCGTTTTTATTTTGAAATTTCTAAGCATATCGAACGTTTTTTAGTTATGGAAATAAATATTATCTACTATAAAACTGGTAATACCTCCCACAAAAACAAGTTGACTTAGGTTGTTTTTTTGAGAAGTTAAACCTCCATCAAGTGGAATTTCTATTGCATTCCATTGGTTGGGCACTAAGGAAGCTCCACTGACTGTAAAAGATACGTCTTGGTCGTCTCCTATAGGGTTTCCGTTATTATCTGATTCTATGATACCGTCCGCACCACGATCTCTAATTCGTATCGTTAAACTTCCTGTTTCTTCTGTATAAACATCCAAATGAAGATGTGTCATTGCCGTAGCATCTATCGTCGGATTTTGAAATTCAATTCCTACAAAGTTTAACTGCGTGTATTGTTTGAAATCTTCTCCATCAATAGAAATGTCTTCTGTTTGTGTGGTAGAACCTCCCCAATAACCGTTGAAATAATCTACGGGTACATTTGTATAGGCATTACTAAATACTGAAATTACATTTTGTGAAGGTACTGTGGGAGCAGTAGGTAAGGTAAAATCACCTATAGAAACCACTTCCAAACCTCCTTGTGCTGCCACACCTGCAATTACCGCTGAAATCGCGGTAGTACCTGCTGCAGTTACTGATACCGTTCCTAGTTCATTTACGGTAGCTACATCAGGATTTGAGGAACTAAAAGTAAAATATGAAGGAGCCGCAGTAACGGTTATATTTTGTCCTGAAGCCGTATGAAAGGTTTGTGTACCTGTTACCTGCATACTCGCTCCGTTGAAGGTGTTTTGAGTTACCGAATTTCCGTCCAAAATTTTGGGTTGAGGTTGTGCTAACGTTCCTAATTTCTCAAACTTTAATTCGTCTATCCAAAAGGTATACCCTACTTCTTGTCCAACCGTTCCTATTCCTGCAGCCGCATAGCGAAACACTCCTTTTTCTTGTACTAATTTACTAGCATCTGGGATAGGGATTATGTATTTCTGCCAATTGGTGGACAAAGAAACATTATTCCTTGTTACTTGATACTTATTGGTTTCAAAATCTTCTCCAAAACCAATTTCATTGATCGTAACACCTTGCGATGCTTTCGCCCAAAAAGTTAGCGCATCAAATGTTGTTAGGTTTCTTGCACCTCCATCAATTTTTAATATGCCTCCTGCATAATTTCCTTCAGGATCGTTTGCATTCGGAACATCAAAACGCATCGAGGTAGTTCCTATATAACTTACCTCGTTATCTAAAGACCATGCCGTAGGTTTTGACCCTGCGTATGGAAAATAAAAATTAGTTCCTAATCCTATTGGACTATCAGTAAATACTGCTGCCGTCTTTGGAAATGTGGCAAAAACGGTATCTTCTGACAATTCTCTTTCACAACTTATTAGGCTTAAAAGCATTCCTAAAACAACTGTGAGTTTTATATATTGACGATTCGTTTTCATCTTTTTAGTATTCGTTATTTTCCAATATTGATATGTATATATGTTCTGATCTCCCATTCGTTTCCATCATCAAAACCAACAGGACTGATTACCGGTACTGGTGGAAATGTATTATCGGGAACTTTTGTTGGCGCGTATCTAGGAGAATATTGATCTAAAGAACGCCAAGTAAAACGAGCACCTATTCTCGTATTCGGTAAAATAAACCAGTCAGGTTTTCCAACTGTGGTCGAAACATCAAACATTGACTGAACCGGAAATGTAAGGTTGAAATCTCTATGATAGTCAAATGGCCCCCAATCATTTACCTTCCACGAGTGTACAAATTTGAACTTGTTATAAATCACACGAATATCTCCTCCAAATCTTTCTATCGTTCGTGTATCACTACCATTTGCTTGTGCATTTCCAAAATAAACATTAGCAATAAATCCTAAATTTGAATTCCATTTTGAAACCATTCTAGAATTCACCTCCCATAAGTCTTTTGCGGGCGCTGAATTTGGAAAAGCAAAAAGGGTTCTGTTTCTTAAAAAACCAATTGCTGCGTCTTGCGCTGTAGGTAAATGTCGGTAAACAAAACCAAGGTTGGCTGCAAACTTGGCATCTTCCGCTCGGTCGTTATCCCACTCGTACATCCAAGTACCGGGAGTTGGATCGTAAGTCAATAACAATTCTCCTGCGGTTGTTTCTCGATTTGCTCTTACAGCAAAGGGATCGTCAATGATATTTCTTAATCTTCCTGGTGAATTTGTTGGTAAATCATTTGGCATGGCTGCTACGATAGGTTTTTGCCATAAAAAGTTTGGAGCAATTTGAAAATTTCCCAAAGTATAGGTAAATCCAGAAAGGAAGTTTGTTTGATTTCCGCTTCCTGAATCTTTTAATCGCCACCCTGTAAAGGTTTTTGTTTCATCTGCACCTCCATTAGCAACCAATCCCATTACAGCACCTTGCGCATACCAATTAAACGCTCCTTTTTGAAAAGTAATTTTAGCTTTTCCTCCCCAATTATCTTCTGGCCGAATTTTATCTTCATAAACCGTATAATTACCTGAAGTTCCTCTAGCTACTTGAAATGTTCTGTCATTCAAAGGTTGCCCTCCCCATATAGCTCCCGCTTGTATACCAAAACTTCCGAGTTTTTTTTCAACAGCTATCGTTGCTCTACGTGTTTTAGGTAACGGTATCGCAATGGAAGTTACTGCAGCATTGGTATTATCAATATCTTCATGATAAATACCCGTTACCTTAAATCCGCCTAGTTTAGTTCGGTACTTTACCAATACTGCTGGATTTGCTCCCCACCACAACTGTGGCCCAAAGGCTACTTTTAACCCTTTTAATGATTTTTTTCCAGCTATTTCAAATCCAGAAAATTCGCCATTATAAATATCTAAATTAGGTCCGTAATTTGCTTCACGATACAAACCAAATAGATCTCCTTCATACCCCCAATGAAAATGACCTGTTCTATAAAACCCTTTTAAATGAAACCACTTTGCATTCCAATCATAACTCGCTTTATAGAGTTGTACCCTATTTAAAGAATTTAAGGTTAATTCACCATCATTTGTTACTGCAGTTCTTCCTCTATTTTCATAGAAAATTTCATCAATTGGGTTGGTAGCTACATTTCCTAAAACATTAAATACGACATTGGCTTTCATGTTTTCGGCAGCTTTTCCTTCTACACCTACAAAAAAAGATTGCATATGATCAACCCCTAATCTATTGGGATAAGTATCAAAATCATTCGGATTCGCTTCTGAGGGAGTTGTTATTAAACTTCCTCCTGTATTAAAGGTTGTCAATTCTGATCGTAGTTCACTTATTTTTAGTTTATTTCCAGACTCTGCATTTAAAGCTGCTTTGTCTCCTCTAGCCCTAAGCGCAGCATCCGTCAATTGAATATTAGCAAAGTAATTTTCAACAAAATCTGAGGTAACACCTTCTTCGTAAGGGTTCAAGTTATGTACTTCTTTTAATGCATAATACGCCGCACGAGGATACAATGCATACAAACCTCTTTCATCTGTTTTTCCTTTGGCACAAATTCCAAACCATTCTTCATTCATATTGTTTGCTCCCTGCGTAAAATCGCGTTGATACCCCCCATTTGACCAGGAAGCATTGGTATCGTGTATATCGGCATTTTTTCTGTCGTTAAACCCATATTTCCACCAGCCATCACTAAAATGAAAGGTAAATCCGCCTATGGAGTTTTCTGAGTTTCCTAATCCTGCTGCATTTTTATAAATTTCTTTCCAATTACCAACAGTATAAAAAGCTTGTGAATATTGATCTTCTTTGTTTGTGATAGCATTAAAGGCATCCGCACCAAACTCTGCAAATAAAATAGGCTTGTCTATCACCGTCTTTACCTTCTGAAAAGCATCTGTAAATGAGATTCCTCGATACATATTGGTCGCATAGATATCAACATCGCTACACATTTCTTTTACCAAATCCAAATACAACAAATCTCCGTTACACATTGCTACGGGATGTTTCGGATCTATTGATTTTATTTTTTTAGCTGCCTCATTAAATAATTCATACATAGCTCTTGCCCTACGACTAATAACAGACCCTTCTTTTTGTATGGGTAGGTTTTCTGTTTCTGCACCTCCCCACGAAAGATGGTAATTATTTTCATTACCTAACATAAACAACAGCAGTCCGGGAGTATTTTTAAACCTGTTAACCATAACTGTGGTTTCTTCGAGTAACTTCTCTTTGACTTTTGAACTACTATACTCGGTATTTGGATACCATACGCCATCAATAGTAAGGCCGTAAGCTCCAAAAGTATGATTCAACACAGTATATATACCGTAGTTTTCATAAATATAGCGTACCCATTTGGGTTTAATTCCTGTATAAACTCTGATTGTATTTACGCCCATATTTTTAAGTAACGACATTTCTGAGTCCAGTGCTGCCTTGATATAATCTGTTGGTTTTTCCCAAAACCCATGTAACACATTGGTTCCAATGGGTACATAGTCCCAATTCATACCATTGATCATAAATGGTTTTCCTTGTACGATCAATGTATACCCTTCCGCATTTTTTTCAACGGATACTTTATGGTTTTGTCCATAAAATTGTAGTGTAAGAAAGACCAACACTAGCCTTAAAATAATTTTCATTTTTTTATTTTTTGTCTTTACCTAAAATTGATTATTTCTAGATCGTCAGTAAGAGCATTTGAAGGACTTAGCTATTACCTAAATACATTTATTTTAGTTCGCTAAGTTTTATGAAGATACTTACTTACTCCTTAAAATTACCTTTACGATATAGCCCTACCACTCATAACAAGTGGTTACGATTACAGTAAGTCTTTGAGAGTTTGCTTCTTAAAGATATGATTTTTTTAGGAGTATGCCTAATTAAGATTATTTAAAAACTGTATTAAAAAATAGGATTATCTATAAATAATAGGTGGTATATTGGAGGAAAAACATGAAAATTTCTCATTTTTAGTTACAGCAAAAATACTACATAATAACAATTTTGATTTTGGATAAATATATTTGACTATGTTTATTTTTCTTTCCTATTTTACGAATTAGGAAATTTCTTTTTTACAAGGTTAATGTTTATAAAAGCTATCAAAAATCAGAAAAATACTTCTGAGTTTTGATAGCTTTATGGGTTTATTGGCTTTGATAATTACAAATTACTGAGTATTTCGTATAAATTATCATTTTTATCCAATCCCATTTTCTTTTTTATTCGATACCTAGTGGTTTCAACACTTCTAGGTGAAACATTTATAAGTTGCGCTACATCTTTACTTTTTAAATTAGAAACGATATAGGTACAATGTTTTAGATCGTTTATAGATAAATTTGGAGCAAAGTTTTTTAGTTTGTTAAAGAATTCTGGTCTAATTTTTTCAAATTGAATTTTAAAATCCTCCCATAGTTCATCCTCAGAAATAAGTCTTTGTAACTTACTATTCAATTCATTTAAAAAAGTTACAGAATTGGTATGCTTGTCGATATAAGTATCAATATCGTCTGTAATTTTATTAATCGTATCGTTATAGGTAGATATTTTTAAAACTCTAGAAAATAAGGTTTGTTCATTTAACTTTAAAAGGTTTTCAATCTCTATTTTTCGATCAATCAAATCATCGTTTTTATCCTTTAAGCTATTAATAAGTCCTTTTAATTCATTATTTAACCCGTTTATCTCTTTTGTTTTATTCCTGTTTTTTTACTAAAAAATATTAATAACCCCGTGAGTACGATAAATAGTAAGATCGCAACTACACTTAAGGCTAGTAAATTTTTTTGATTCGCTATAATCAAATCTTTATCCTGCTTTAAAGAGCTTTCTAATGCGAGCTCTTGAGCAAACATGTTTTTAATTCTATTTTGTTTTATGTCATTTGTTTTATGCAAACTAGCATTTACGCTTTCATATTTTTCAATCGCTTTTAACAGTTCTCCTTTTGCTTCATAGTTCTTAGCTAATGATTTATCAATAAGACTTCTTGCATAATTATGTTCGGGAATTAATAACTTTTCTGCTTTCGTTAAATATTCATGTGCTAATTCATGTTCTTTTAATTCTAAATAACTGTTACCTACAAAATAGTTAAGATACTTTAATCTTTGTTTTTTTTGCTGCAACTCCTCAATCAGTTTAATAGCAGCTTTAGCATATTTTAACGAAAGTTTCCAGTCACTTCTTCTCCTTGCATTTGAAGATAAATTATAATAGGCATCTATTTGCCAAAACTTATCACTTAGTTTTTCGTATTCAGTGATCGCTTGTAAATATAATTTTTCTGCTTTTAAATATTCATTTCTTCTCGATAACGCGATGGCTCTATAACTTAGTGAAGTGGCTAATAAAAAAGTATCATTATATTTTTTAGCAAACTTTTCTGTTTCTAAAAAGTATTCTTCTGCTCTAAAGAAATTTTCAAGAACAATTTCTTTGACCCCTTTGAAGTAAAGTAACTTACTAACAATTGTATCGTTTTTAATAAGGTTCTCATGCAGTTTTGAAAAAGTAAAAATATCCTCTAACAAAGAATCATCATCTGTTCTAGTATGTTCATAAAACCGTTTTGTTATTTCCTCTTGATAGTTATCTTTCGTAATTAAAATGTTGCTTTGTGACCATAAATTAAATACCACAAAGTATAATGTGATTACGTAAATAAATCTGCTTATTTTTATGTTCATCTTCTGTTGGTTGTTTAATCGAATCTTATACGAGACTTTTTATAAGAAATCAATTTGGCAGGATATATATTCCTAATGATCACTTACTGTTCATCTTATAAAAAACTATTTTTAAAACTTGATCTCCATTATTTAACTGTAGAGAGGTTTGATAAAACTTTATACTCTTATAATTATTATTTTTACTATTATTTAAACTCTTCTTTACATTGTACTTAAAACGTCGTATAAACTTTCTTTTTTTTCTAAGCCTATTTTTTTCTTAATACGATATCGAGTTGTTTCAACACTTCTTGGTGAAACATTTATGAGTTGCGCAACTTCTTTACTCTTCAAGTTTGAGACGATATAAGTACAGTGTTTTAAATCATTAATTGACAAATCTGGCGCTAGTTCTTTTAATTTTTTGAAAAAATTAGGTCTAATTTTTTCAAATTGAATTTTAAAATCTTCCCATAACTCTTCTTCAGACACTAGCTTATATAATCTAGTATTGATAGCATTCAAAAAAACAGCACCATTTACATTTTTATCGATATAACTGTCAATTTCATCATTTATCTTTCCAATCGCATCGTTATAAGTAGATATTTTTAACACTCTAGAAAACAACGCTTGTTCATTCAACTTCAATAAATGTTCTATTTTATTTTTATTTTCTATTAGATCGTTATTTTTATTTTTAAGATGTTTTAGTACATTTTTTAACTCTTTATTTAACGTGCTAATATTTTTATTCTTACTCCTATTTCTCCTTATAAATTCAACCAAAGACAATACTATGAATACTAATAAAACCACGGTAGTGATACTTAACATTAGTATTTTTCCTTGGTCATTAATGATTTGTTCTTTCTCATAGCGTGACTGCGTTTGCAGTGAAAGTTCTTTTTCAAAACCATTGGTAAGGTCAACATTAATCTGATTATTTAATTCAACTAATGAATTATTCGCTTTTTTATAATTTTCTAGTGATAATTGATATTTCTTTTGGGCTTTATATACCTTAGCGAATCCGTCATTAATCCACCTGTAGGTTCTTGTTTTATTTTTATGATGGGTGATCTTATGATAGTCTTCTGCAATTTTCAAGTTTTTGATTGCTTCATCATACATTCCCATTTTCCTGTAACTATCCGCCATGAAATAATAGATCCTATTATAAAACAAGAGCAAATCATGATCTCCATTCATCAATTCAAGACATTTCTTTCCATAACTAATTGACATGGCCCAATTGTTTCCCAATCGAGTACTAACCGTCAGGTTATAATATGATTCGAGTATTTTTGGTATTGCATTGACCTTCTTATAACAATCTAATGCTTTCAAATAGAATTCGACTTGTTCGACTAGATCAGTGCACATCACTCCCTTATCATTATAAATCAATCCTTGTAATAAAAAATCGTTATTATTTTCAGCCAATTTTAAAGCTTCATTGTAGTACTTTTCTGCTTCGTCAAACCTACTTAAGGATACAATTTCACGCATCCCTTTAAGATAAAGATACTTTCCTTTAATTGAATCTTCTAAAACAATTTGATCGTTGATCATCAAAAACTTAAAAACTTCTTCTGCCTTACTTAGGTCTTCAGAACCTTTTAAAATTAAATCAAATTGTTCAAATATTTTTTCTTTATAATTCTGTTTAGTAACACGCCCTTCTCCTTTCTGTGCTGGTAAATTAACCCCATAGAAAAGAAACATTACTATAATTAATAAGCCCCCCCTACTCATATTTGTAATTATATAATATTTAAAAAATAACCGTTTTCATCCCCAATTTATAAAAACGATACAATACGCATGACAAGAGATAACCTATACTAAATTTCATCAATATAAGAACAAAGTACTCCTAATGTAAAACTACAATAATGTAAACAACTGGTTTTTAACCCAATTACTTTTTAGTAATACAAAAAGTACTATAAATAATATGATATTATAAATTATAGATCGTTAGATCCTATCAATACACTTATCAATGAAGAGATTAAATTATACTTTATATACCCCTTTTAAAGTTACAACTTTTTTTTATTTTTTTGCAAAAATTGCGCTGAAATACACAAAAACAAGTACTTACGGTACTATTTTATAGACTAATAAAAAGTATTCCCCTTGAAACAAGGCAAATATAAAACACTAAATATCAACCCTATAAATAAATATTTACATTCTCTAATATATCATTTTAAGTAAAAATCACTTTAAAATTAACCTTGTAAAAAAACAACGTTTATTGTATAAAAAAACTTATTATTAGAACTTAAATTTAATGAAAAAATTAGGGGTTATTTCTTGCATAAGGTGATCACTATACGTTGGGCTCCATTGCCCTTCCTTTCCTTCCACTAAATTATCTCTTTTCATTATAGTTCGATTGTTAAAAAGGTTTTGAATTGATCCCCCTACTTCTCCTTTAATATTTTTCATAAAAGCGAATGAATAATTAGCAGAAAAGTCAAACCTATGATAGTTTGGCAATCTTCGTTTGTTCCATTCTGCCTTTATAATTTGAGTGGATTTTTGATCTACTTCACTTACATAGGTATACGGCAGTCCCGAATTAAACAACCAAGACAAGGAAAAAGCTACATTATTATATTTAAAATTATGATTCCATCGAAAATTATTAGTTATATCAAAATCTGTAAAAAACCTCATTCCATTGTTTATGGTTCCAAACTGATAGGTTGCTTTCCCCCAACTATAGCTCATCGTTGAGTTATAATTTTTAGTAACTATTTTTTTTAGAAAAACATCTAGTCCTTCAACTTCTAAATTCCCAAATGAAGATGCCACTAAAGCACCGCTCAATATACCTCTAGATACTGGAGAAATTCCATTCACCGTTTTTTTATAGAGTTCAATATCTACTAAAAAACTATTGTCCTTAAAAACTCCTCCAAAGGTATACTGTCTGCTTCTCATTTCTGCAGTATTCTCCGAAAAAAACCACATATATTTATCCAATCTTAAATAATAGGTACTATAATCTATTATTTGTGTTAAGCTTTGGCTTTTAAATTCTAGTCCTGTTTTCAAATAAAAATTAGGAAATAATGATTTTTGAAAAAATAATCTAGGGCAAAAATTTACCCTGTTAAAAATAGAATTATAATTAACTCTCCCTCCAATATCGACTCGTATATCATTTAGGTGGTTATATCCGTAATTAAAAAATAACGAATGTAAATTATTATAGTTAGTATGTTTTCCTGGATAAATCTTAGACTCAAAATAGACTTTTTGGTGTAAAAACTCGTACCCATTTATTATCTTTGAGTTTTCTGATAATTTTTGTTCTAAAACTGACTTAAAACCAATATCTTGTATAATGTTTCTCCTTGATATTTCTCCATCTTGAAAAACTTTTACATTTGTATTACCTATATTACTAACATCGTGTTTAGAGGAATATATTGTTGTTTTTAATTCCGTGTTCTCATTCCATTTCCGTTCCCAAATTAATCCTATTCCTAAATTTGAATTAATCGATTTATTTTGTGTGTATATATTACTTGAATCCTTTAACTTAAACCTAAAATCCATATCGTTTTTAAACGCAAGTACATTAAACTTTATAAAATCTTTTTTTGTAGGTTTAAAAATTACTTTAGATGTTATATCATAAAACGAAAGATCAACATTACTTGTCCCATAGCCTTTATCTTGATTTTGAATATTATCTGATAATTCTGTGTTCTGAAAAATTCTATTGAACATCTTTTTATAAGTAAGTGTTTCAACACCCAAAGACTTTCTAGCTGAAAAAGTAATCCCTATTTTTTTTGAAATAGGTAAACTGAACGAAGAGTTATACTTTAGCATATCCGCACCAACAACCCCTGTTAACTTTTCAGGTATTAGGTTATTTGAATGAATATCCACTACACCAGAAACATGATTGCCATACTCGACACTCGTGTTCCCTTTAAATACATTTAAATTATTAACAGTATAGGGGTTAAAAGCTGAAATGGCTCCAAAAAAAAGTGAAGATTGATACAGTCGAATTCCATCATATAAAATTAAATTCTGACCTGGAGCCCCTCCTCTAATAAAAAGCTCTCCTGAATTTTCGTAAGGATTATGGATACCTGGTAATAATTGCGTACTTTCTAATACATCCGAAAAACCTTCGTTTTTACTTAATTTTTTAAATTTTAGTTTATAACCTACCCCATAATTCACTTTTAGAGGCATTCTATTACTGTCAACCGTTACTTCATCTAAAAGACGCGTTGCTTTCGTCAAACAAACAGACAGATTATTTTTAAATATATCTCCAATCCTTACTTTTTTATTTTCATAACCTAAAGAAGAAATTTCTATACTGTCATTCTTTGATACATTATCTATTTGAAAATGCCCCCTATTATGAGTGATAACTCCTTCTTTATTATTTATTATCGCATTCACTTTTGAAATCAAAGCTCCATTATCACAACTATATACCAAACAACTTAGCCCGAAAGTTTTCTTTGAAAGGTAAAAATAACGTTCGCTTATTTTTTTAGTTATTACGGATAGATTCTTGCGGATTTTTTCTAGATTACGTTCTAAATTATTATGGTATATATTACTTTTTATATATTTTCCTGAAAGAATACTATCGTCGTAAGAAAACTTAACACCAAATGCGAGTTCTACCTTATCTAGGTATTCTTTTATAGGGATTTTGTTATCTTGAGCGAAAGTAATTTCTGTTTTTATAAGAAATATACTCCAAAAAAAAATTAAACTAAACCAGTATTTCATTAATTCTTTCCATTATCTATAACTTAAAATAAATGAATAACACTTTTTCATCTTTTGGGAAAACCAAAAGAATTACCTATAAATCAATAAAAAATGAAAGCATTAACAAAAAAACATGTAGCCATTAAAAAACCTTATTTCAATAAATACATAGCGAATTAAACAAGTAAAGTAGTTATTATTTGTTTGCAATGTAGGTTTTAGGAGTTTTATGTAGTAGGAAACATTTATTTCATATAGAAGCTTGTATTTATTATTATATTTATTCTGGGTCGCCCCCATACCTCCTATAAGAGAAATGGGTAAACAAAAATATAATTTTTATACAAACAACCTCTTAATAATAGCAAAAAAACAGTACCTATACTATATAAAATATATTAAAACTTAAGTTGTACTGTTATATTAGGAGTGTATGATTGGTTATAAAAATCATAAGAATGATTATTATTAGGGTTGGTAGTAAAATTTTCTAGTGTTTTTGTCATTAATACTTTATTATCAAACAGATTTTGAAGAGACACTCCTATGCTACCTGTAATTTTTTCACTTATTGGAAAATTGTAATTTGCAGAAAAATCAAATCGATGGTAATTAGGGGCTCTTTCATACCCTCTGTCTATACCTATCAAATTACCATCTTCATCACTATTGTGCCTTATATTAATTAACCCTGTCCTGAAGAGCCATGTAAAATTCAAGTTTATACCTTTATATAAATAATTATGAATCCAGCGAAAATCGTGAGACACATCAAATTCAGTAGGAAAAGCAACTCCATCATTAATTTTATCAAAATGGAGAGTTGCTTTTCCCCAATGATAACTTACAGTAGATGTATATTTTTTAGAGAACCTCTTTTTTAATAAAACATCTACACCTTCAACTTCCATGTCCCCTTGATGAATCTCAATATGTTCCAAGGGAATCTGAAGTACTCCTGATATAGTTTTACTATAATATTCTGCATCAAAAAGAAAACCTCTATTTTTAAAGATGAATCCTCCTGAATATTGTTTGCTGATCATATTCGAATAATCGCTAGACAACATCCAGATATTAAATGGTTGAACTCTCCAAAAAAACCTATCATATAAAACACTATTAATACTCTGTTGCTTAAATTCTATTCCTAGTTTTAAAAATAAATTAGATTTAAGTTTCTTTTTATAAAACAACCTAGGTTCCAACAAGCCTTTTTTAAAAAACGAATTATAATTAAATCTTAATCCTAAATCCAATATTGAATTACCATCATTAAATGTGTAATTTGTAAACACGGAATGGTTAGTATTAATATTTTTCTCTTTTATAAAGAGAATAGGAGATAAACTATAGGATTCGTTATCACTTCTTCTTATATCTAAATCCAAATCTAAATCTAGTTTTTGATTTAAAAACTCATACCCAAACAAAAACGTATTTTTATTTTGAATTTTACCTAGTTTTAAAAGTGTTTTTATTCCAAACTCTTTTAAGGTATTTTTTCTTGTAGCATTATAACAATGATAATCTTCAAACTCATTATCATCTATATATTCATTCAACTCATTTATATATTTATCATAAGAAGTTAAATATACATTTGTTTTAATTAACTTATTTTTGCCTAAAAAATATTTCCAGTTAAAGGATGCACCATAGTTTTTACTACTGCTTTCATCCTCTATACGATTCCTATAATGAGTATCTATATTTATTCTTCTATGAACATCTGCTTTATCATCTATGGTTAATAAATTAAAAGTTAAAACATTATTATTATTCGGAAGGTAGGTAATTTTAGAGGTAATATTTGAGAATGATAAATCAAACTTACCTTCTGTAGGTTCGTTTGAGCTAATAATATAGTCTGTGTTCTGTAAAAAACGATCCTTAAACTTATCATAAACAATGGTTTCAAACCCTAATTTATTTTTCATTGATAAGGTCACTCCTAGCTTTTTTGACACTGGAATTTTTAACAAAGCATTGTATTGTAACATGTCAGAACCAACCTCTACTCGTACCCTCTTAGGAACTTCATCTTTAGTTTGTATTGCTACCACTCCCGATACATGATTCCCATACTCTATATCTGTATTTCCTTTATACACTGTGATCGTATCTATGTCATTAGGGTTAAACACAGATACTGCTCCAAAAAAGAAAGAAGTTTGATAGACCTTTATGCCATCATATAATATCAAATTCTGACCAGTATTTCCTCCTCTAATATAAAGTTCTCCTGCATTTTCATTGGGATTGGAAATTCCTGGAAACATTTGTAAACTTTCTAATACATCCGTTTTAGCATATTCCGTTTTTATTTTTTCATAATCTACTGTAAATCCTAAACTAGGTTGCACTTCAAGGCCTCTTTTTTTCCCTAAAACCGTAACTTCATTTAGTATATTACTTGTTGTTAAATAAACTTGTTGCTTTGTTTTTTGTAAATTTTCTACTCCTATTTTTAGTTCATCGTATCCAATAGCAATAAAATGTAGGCTGTCTCTGTGTGTTACTTCTTTGATTTTCACATATCCTTTGTTATTAGTTTTAAATATCTCTTCCCTATTTAAAACTAAAACATCAATATTTGGTATTGGCGTTTTATATCTTTCGTCATATACGTATAAACCGAGATCTATTTTTTTTTCTGTTAGAATAAAATATCGGTCATTTACTTTTTTGGAACTTATAAAAAACTGATTGTCTAGTTTTTTTAGATAAACCTGTAGCTCTTGTGGTTTATCACATTTTTTAATTATATATTTTCCCTTAACTAAACTATTACTATATGAAAACTTTATATTAAATTCTTCCTCTATTTTTGAAAGGTAGTCCCTCATTGACACTCTTTCTTTCTGCCCCATAACGACAGGTGATAGTAGTAGTAGTTTGCATAGAAAAATAAAAGTAAACCATCTTTCTATTGTTATTTTCTTCATTAAATTTCTTACTCTATACTTCGTTTAATTCTCTTTCTTCTTTTGTTTAAACTAATTGTAATAATTAAAAACTTAGAACATTATTTTTAATCATATTGATAAAAAATAAATCTAGTACTTTAGTTTAAATAAACGATATCGTTTTCGAACGTTAATTACTCTTTTAACAATACTAACGTTAGCTGCTAATTTAGCATGATTTATAAGGCTTACCATATATTTTAACACTAAAACTTAGGCGTTACCCCTCCCTGTTGAATATCAATTTTTTTAGGTTAAAATTTATAAATTGACTAACTTTTGTCTTATAAAAACAACCAGAAATCTATAATAATCTAAAAATAAAAATCCCTGAATATTTACATACTCAGATATTTAATATGATGATTATAATATTTTTATTAAAATTACTTCATACGGGTCATTTTTTGTTCTAATCTAGCGACCCTTTCCAATAATAACTTTAACGTTTTATTTTGTTTTTTAAGGGCTTTAATTTCTGTTTTATACTTTTCTATGTCTTGTAGTTTTTTTTCTTGTTGAATCGTGTATATTGTTAGTTCTTCAATTTTTTGTAATAACTGTATTTGGAAATTTCCAACATTAACACCGTTCTTTTTCATTTCACTAGCTGAAGCTATCGCTGGTAAATGTTTTTCTCTTTTAATATATTTTTCAATAAATTCTAGTTTAGGTAAGTTATAATCTTCTTCAAAGACAAAATCAGCGGTGGGAGTATTCGTTACCTTGATTTCTTTTGATTCAATTTTACCTTGGACAGAAATATTATTATTAAACTTTACTTTGCCGTTACTCTCAAAATGAACTCCTTTTTGCCATTGAAACCCTTCTCTTGTTATCGGGCCTAAATACATTGTGGTTCTATTTTTGTCATCAGGTGTATGAAACTTCCAGGAATTTGAACCTCCACTTATTAAATCTCCCTTAATAGTAACTGTATTGTTAAAATCAACAGTTCCGTCATTATGAAAGTGAACTCCTCTTTGCCATTGAAACCCTTCTCTTGTTATCGGGCCTAAATACATTGTGGTTCTATTGTTGTTATCAGGTGTATGAAACTTCCAAGAATTTGCCCCCCCCTTACGAGGTCTCCTCCTGTTATTTGCCCTGAAGATCGAAATTCTTTTGCTGTTACAATGCCTGTTGTAGTATTATCTCCATGAGCATCCCATTGAGCATGCATTTTTACACTTAATCCTGCCATAGCCAGTACAGCAACTTTAATTTTTAGATTCATTTTATTTTTGTTTTAAATTATTTTCAATGCCATATAAATCTTCCAATACCTACATTAAAAATCAATTGAATACGGTTTTGATGGAATATTTACTGTGCGTTTTTTCGAATAGATCTCCAAGAGTTTTCTATAGTTGACGTTACCATATATGTAACTTCTTCTTTTGTGCTTAAGATATTAACAAATAGGCTCATGAGAGATAATAGTATTAGCGAATTTTTGATTTATTTTCTCATATATTTTTTACACAAAAACCAAACAAATGGTATTACCACTCGTTTGGTTTAAGCAAAAGTACATAATTTATTTACTATTTTTTTAAAGCAGTATTAAAATTTTCATACTCAAAAGTTATCGCTTGTTTATACAACTCAATAGCTAAACCTTCATCTATTGTATGATTTTTTTGGTATGCCTCTAAAAAATTCCCCATTGCATAAGCACCATGAGGATCATTATTTCCTGTTATCCAAGAGGCATATAAATTTCCAGATGTAGGAGGAGATAATTGTGCCCCCAACCAAGCCCATAAATATTCACAAGGAATCATTACAATAAGAGTATATATTGGATCTTGAGTAGCCGCTACTTTTGATTCAAATTGAGAATATTCTTTACACACCTTACTAGGAACAATTCCTTCTGAATTTTTTAGGTGCCATATTTTTGGAAAAGTTTGATTATAATTTTGATAACTTATATACTTCTTTAGTAAAAAAGCTTTAAGTGCTTTATCTGTAGCTTTCTTCTCTGCTACTAAATAATCTTCAGCACCATTAAAACAATAATACGCATCACTTACATTAAAACCTCCATATTCTACTGGATCTAATGTACCTGATTTTATCCCTTGAATGAAATCTGTATGTAAGGCTTGTTCGGCAATAGACAAACTAGCCTCCCACATCTTCCAAAAAAGAGAATCTTTAGGAGGTGGTGCAGTGGATAAATTATGTTCTTTTACAAAACTCGTTTCTAAGGTAGTTGCTCTATTATTTCTCATACTATTTGGTTTTAAAATATTGTTTTACATCAAAAAATACTGTCATCTAAAAATGATATTCTTTTATTTTCAGATTCAGAAACTTACAAAAACATGACGGTACAAATGTCGATATCACCGTCCGTTATTTTTTAATAAGTAGATACTTAAAGGTATTAGTAAAGGAAGTAAAACAAACTAAAAAGGTTTTAAGAACTAATTATTTAACCACAAACGGATAAATATTAAGCACTTACTTTATATTTTTTTGATTAATATCATTTTGGCTTTGTATGTACTTTAGAAAAGTGAATTGCTCTAAAATAATAAATTAATATACCTATTAATAAAACAAACATCAAGCCTATCTGAATATGTACAACTTGTGCTAATGAGTTATGAAAAATAATCAATAACACCACTTGTGCTACACCAAATAACATTGCCAATAATACAGGCTTATATTCCGATAAGGATAAAAAATAATAAACAAAGAGATTCCCCAATGCAAACAATGAGGTTGCCAAGGCATATTTGTATAATAAATAACCTAAGCTAATATAGTCTTCACCAAAAAGAAGTGTAATAATTGTTTCTGGAAATAAATAACAACAAGTAATCAAGCTCGTAGTAAGAATTAGAATAAACTTAATATAATCTTTAAGAATCTTTTGTGGGTTTCCACCGTCCTTTTTTGCTTGAATTACCTTGGGCAATAATACCATAATAAGCATCCAAATAATAAAGTATACCACTCTTCCTATCAAAGCAAGCGAAGCGTACAAACCTGCTTCTTTGTGTTCAAAAAAGTGTTTTACAATAAGTATATCTGAGTTATTTATAATGATTTGTGTTCCTTCGTATAATGCTGTTATTAATAAAAATTTATAAATAAGTGTTGTTTCATTATCGGATAGTACTGAAGTAGTTTTTATACTTCTTACCGAAAACTGATTAGGAAATAACCCTAATATAAAAGAAAGTAAAATTCCAATTACTACGGCAAGGGTTGGATCAACAATACTAAAACCAATCAATAAAAAAGTAATGATTAATCTTCCTAGCATTTCAAATAAATAGGATTGTGATAATGCTAGGAACTCTTGCTTGCCTTGATGAAGTCCTCTAGAAACACTCATAACAAAATAAATAGGAATCCCTAAACCAAAGAAATAAAATACATAGGCGTGTTGAAGCTGAAATATTTTGGCTAATCCATCGGCACCTAACATACAGCCAATTCCTATTGCTCCTCCTGTTAGCAATGCATATTTATAAGTAACTAGTTTGAAGTTTTCTATTTTCTCTATTGGAAGCTCAATGACAAATTTTGCACACAACAACTGAATTGTCATTGCTAAAAAAGATAAGACTAGTAAAAATGTAATTAATACAGCAACATCAGCAAAAATAGCAGGGCCTACCCACCTTCCTAGAATTAGATTATAGGCGTAGTTTCCTGCATTGACTACCATCACACTTACCATGAACCACTGTGCTGGACTTATTTTTGAACCTCGTTTGCGTATCGATGTTATCATAATTATTTTTTTAAGTATTAATTACCTTTTTAAATTTAGTATCCGTTAAAATCCAAGTAATATTTTTGTGCACTTCTCCTAAAACTTTAAGTATCTTCCTATGTTGGATCGCTTTTGAATGAAGTTGTAAAAGGGCTTCTACTCCAGAATGGTCAATTTTTTGGAGTTTTTTGAGACTTATCACAATAGTTGAATGATTTTGTAATAATAACTCTATATGAGACAATAGACTAGTGGCATTTTCTAAAATAAGGCTTCCTTCTAACTCATATTTCCCTTTTTTATAGTTAATACGTAGCATATCGTTATTTCTTAGTATGGTTATTCTTAAAGTTCGAAATTTAACTTTGAAATAACGATAAGTTTCGATGAAATGCATCTTACTGTAGTTCAATGGTTTATTATAATTATTACATTGTAATAGAATACTAACCAACTTTTTATGAAAAAACTAACCAAGCAATTACTGCTGTTTTTAACTTTTGTTTTGTTTTATTCTGTACATGCACAATCCCCGCTACAGGAAGGATTTGGTTATTTAGAAAAAGGAGACCTTGTAAATGGAAAAGCCTTTTTTGAAAAATACTTAGAAAAACACCCCGAAAATAAAACAGCTAAACTTTGTTATGGAAGAGCCGTTGGCTTAAGTGGAGAGCCTGAGCGTGCAAAAAAAATATTTCAAGAATTATTAGACTCAGACCCTAAGAATATTGAATATAATATCAATGCCGCAGAGTGTTTACTTTGGAACAGTGAATTTAAAGTTGCCTTGGTTCGCTACCAAGAACTAACACAAACATTTGATCCTAACCCTATCATACAATTAGGATTGGCCAACACGTATAGTAATTTAAAAAACTATAAAAAAGCCATACATCATTATCATGAAGGTCTACGATTGAATCCGAAAGTGTTGGGTATCTATATAGGTTTAGCTTATACCCATGTAGCTAATAACCAAAATAAAAAAGCACTAGAAACTATTGATAAGGCATTAACTATTGATCCAAATCATGAACAGTTATCTGGACTTAAAAGAGATATTCAAAATAAATTTAAACCTAAGTTTAATCAAATAAATAGTATTACGTTTGATAGTGGAGATAATCAATCTATTAACTCTAATAATGAATATATTCATCCTTTATCAACTAAATCCATGGTTGGTATATTTTATAACTATCGAGAATCCGTATTTCTCTTAACTAACAATACTTCTAAACAATATAATTTAGGCGTTAAAGCAAGCCATGATGTAACAAACAAAATCAACTTACTTGCAGAAGCAGGACTTTTAGATATCAATGGAGAAAACACCTATAGGGATATCACTTATAAAGTTGGAGCAAAAATAAAACTTGCCTATAATCAAGATTTAAATATTTATTATCAAAAGGAATATCATAATTTTAATGTACAATTAATTAATGCTGAAATCAGTCAAAATCATTTCTTTGCTAACTATCATATTTTAACAAAATATAAAATAGGTTTGTTCTCACAGTTTTATAACACACAACAATCTGATGACAATTCTAGAAACCTTTTATTTACTTCTTTGTATTATTTAATCAATAATAATCCTCCAATTAAAGTTGGTTTTAATTCCGTTATAATGGGATTTGAAATTGAACGACCGACAGTTTATTTTAGCCCTAAGAAGTATCTGGTATATGAGGGATTTTTTGATTTTAGCCTGTTCAAATCAAGTTCAAAATGGGTTACATCGGGTATCGTAGCCTTCGGATTTCAAGTAATTAATGAAGATCAACAACAAAGTTTTAGGGCAGAACTAAATGCAGGCTACAAACCAAATGAACAAATTTCTGCTGTTTGTTATGGAAAGTATAGTAATCAAGCTGTAGGTAATGCCGCAGGGTTTGAGTTTAATGAAATCGGTATTAAGTTTAATTATCGGTTCTAATTCCGTTCTAACTAACTTAAGTAATAAAATAATTAAGAGCAGCTTTTATAAAAGCTGCTCTTAATTATTTTATTACAATCACTTAAAAAAACAAATTACTCTGTGTAAAAACTCAGATAATAGTGGTTGTAAATAAAGTATTATTTACAACAATACTAATTAATCTAAATGATCTACTTTACGTTATCTAAATAGTATTTTTTTTCCTTAGTTTAATAAATTAAGTCTTTTCATTAACTCTGGCCTATTCGACCTACTTACAGGTATAACTTCTTTCTTAATTAATACACTATTGTCCTCTATATCTATTATTTGTTTTAAATTGATAATATAAGATCGATGTATTTTTAAAAAGAGATCATGAGGTAGTTTTTCCTCAATTTTCTTCATTGTTGTATGTACAATGTGATTTTTTGTTTCTGTTTTGATATTTATATAATCACCTTTAGCTTCAATTAAATAAATATCAGCAATAAGGATTTTTACTAACCTTCTATCAATATTCACATACAGTTCGTGATTATTTTCTTCTTGCTTAGTACCATTAGTATTTTCTTGTAACCTTTTGGTAATATCTATTTTGGTTACTGCTTTTATAAATCTAGGAAACTTAATAGGCTTCACTAGATAGTCTATTATACATTTATACTCAAAAGCATTTAGAGCAAAATTTTCATCTGAGGTTGTTAGTACAATCTTGGGAGGTGTATTTAAACTATCAATAAAGTCGAAACCACTAAGCTCAGGCATGTGAATATCTAAAAACACCAAGTCTATTTTATTTTTATTAATAAAGTCTATGGCATCTAAAGCATTACTAAAGGTCTGAAGAATAGTAACGTAATCCAACTTAGAACAATAGTTTTCTATGATAACGCTTGCTAATTCATCATCATCAATAATTATTGATTTAATCATTTATATTTTTTTAAGGAATTTCTCAATTACATCTAAAATAATAACAAAATCCTCAAATAACTCGGGGGAATTATTATTTAGCTGACTTTCAAAATTAGAAGCTAGTACATAACCATCTTCTAAATTCAAAAGGTTTATTTTATGTTTTAATTTGTGAACTACTTCGGCACTCTTCTTATAATTTTTATTATCAAACGAATCTAAAAATTCCGTTTTTTCTAAGGGGAATTCTTTTTTTAGTATACCTAACATTATATCTCTAAACTCTACATCATTATCAGATATTTCATCGAATTTTGACAAATCTGGTAGTTTTTCCATGATTATTTACGATATATATGAACATAAATATAATCTAAAAAAAACAATATTCAAAACTAAAATAAACATTATCAGAAGAATAACGATTAATTAAAAAAACAAAGGAAATTATTATAAAAAATTTTACATTACTTAACCATATTTACTAACTATTTGTTTATTATAATGACAAACAAATAATTAGTCTTTTTGAGGCTAGACTAATAATTGAAATAATAAAAAAGCAACTATAAACACCCGCAATAAATCTTATTTATCTGCGGGTTTTGTTTTATACTATGTCTTGTTTAAAATAAGTCATAAAAAA
>CANMCD010000020.1 GCA_947496185.1 uncultured Tenacibaculum sp. | reverse complement strand
AACCCCAGTGTTTACTGAGGTTTTGTGCTTTGGGTGGAAGACCGGTCTCGAACCGGCGACCTTCGGAACCACAATCCGACGCTCTAACCAACTGAGCTACAACCACCATCTTTGCGCTTGCGGGTGCAAATATACAGGGTTTTTACATTCCCACCAAACATTTTTTTAAATTAAATCACTTATTTTTTTTACGGCTACATAACGTTCTGAAGTAAAGCCTTCTGCAAAATCAACACCAATTAATCTTCCTAGATCCTGTGCTCGATATTCAATACTATCAATAAAATTTTTACTTGTAATTGGCGTTTCTGGTTCTTTACTTTGGGGATCATAAAATTGAGATGCATACGCTTCTACAGAAGCTATTTTTTTACTCATAAAACCTGTTACATCTACCACAAAATCTGGAGTAATATTTTTCCACTGAATATAATGATATACTTGTTTCGGTCTCCATGCATCTTGTATCACCCCGTTTGAAGAAGTTTCAATTTTACGTAAACCACTCAAAAAACAGGCGTCTGATACAAGCTTACTTCCTTTTGGGTGGTCAATATGTCGATCACCAATAGCATTGCACAAAACGATTTCAGGTTGGTATTTACGTAGTATTTTTATTACTTCTATTTGATGTTCTTTATCATTGATAAAGAATCCATCGGCAAAGCCAAGATTCTCTCGGATAGATGCACCTAATATTTCTTTTGCCTTTGAGGCTTCTTTTGCTCGTAATTGGGGAGTACCTCTTGTGCCGAGTTCTCCTCTTGTAAGGTCAATAATTCCAATTTTTTTTCCTAAAGAAATCTCTTTAGCAATTGTAGCACCACATCCTAATTCTACATCATCAGGATGTGCACCAAAAGCGAGTATATCTAATTTCATTATAATATTTTGTCTATGGCCTGTTCAATATCCTTTTTTAAATCTTTTACTTCTTCGATTCCGACAGAAAAACGAATTAACCCGTCTCTTATTCCTTGCTTTAGCCGTTCTTCAGGTGAAAGTAATGCATGAGAAGTCTGTGCTGGGTTAAGCATCGTACTTTCAACCCCTGCCAAACTCATGGAAGGTTTTATAAGTTGTAAATTTCGCTGAAACTTCATTGTGTCTATTCCTTCTTGTAACTCGAAAGACACGATCCCTCCAAAGTTTTCCATTTGTTCTTTAGCTAAAGTATGATTTTCATGAGAAGGTAGTCCTGGATAATATACCTTAGAAATGTGATTGTTTTTTTCTAAGTATCTAGCCATTTTTAATGCGTTTTTATTTTGTCTTTTAACTCTAAGATTAAATGTTTTCATACTTCTTTCAAGCATCCAAACCGTAAAATCACTTAAGCTTCCTCCTGTATTTTTAGCCAAGTTCCAAATCGTTCTTATGTGGGCTTTAGAAGCGGCTACAGCCCCAGCCAGAATATCAGAATGTCCTCCCATATATTTAGTTGCAGAATGAATCATAATATCTATACCAAAATCAACAGGAGTTTGGTTAATCGGACTAGCAAAAGTATTGTCAATCATAGTTATGATTTGATGTTTTTTTGCTAAGGAGGCTATTTTCTTCATATCAACGATCTTCAATAAAGGGTTTGAAGGTGTTTCTATAAAAATTACTTTGGTATTTTTTTGGATTACTTTTTCAAAATCTTTTAACCTTAAGCTCTCAGTAAAACTATATTCAATACCAAACCGATCAAATTCTTCTACAACAAAATTGTAGGTACCACCATACAACGTTTCTTGCAAAACAATATGATCTCCTTTCTTTAAGAAAGCTAAGAGGGTAGTACTAATAGCAGCCATACCAGATCCAAATATCATTGCGGCTTCTGTTTTTTCTAATGCAGCTATTTTTCTACTTAAAGCTTCTTGGTTTGGGGTGTTAAAATACCTAGGATACCTTTTTTTATCTACCTGATCAAATTGATAGGAAGTCGCCATATATAATGGAGATATAGCTCCTTTAAACTGCTGATCTTCAATTTCTCCGATATGTGTACAAATGGTGTTTATGCCAAAGTTATTTTTTTTATCCATGATCATTAAGGTTTGGTCTGTTAACGTAGGTTTTTATAACTATGTTTTTGAAGCTAAGTTACAAAAACGATGAATACATTGTTTTACATTCCATCCTTTGGTTAATAGTTTTAGACTTTAATCGTTTTCCATTTCCCTTTTCTAAACAACCATAGTGAAATAATTGCAATTAATACTTCTGCTAAAGTTATAGCCCAAAATACCCCTTTTGGACCAATATCGAGTTTAATTGCAGTAAGGTATGCGAAAGGTAATTGAAATATCCAAAAACAAAAGAAATTAATATATGTAGGAGTTTTGGTATCACCTGCACCGTTAAATGCTTGTACTATAACCATTCCATAAGCATAAGCAATATAACCAAAAGCAACTATTTGAAGTGATAAAGCTCCATTTTTTATTACATTTTCATTAGGAGAAAACCAGCTCAATAACGTTGGAGCAAATACTATATAGATAACCGAAACCAAGCCCATAAAATAGGCACAATATTTTCCTGCAATCCATACGGATTTTTCGGCTCTTTCAGGTTGGTTAGCACCTAAATTTTGTCCTACCAAAGTAGCTGCAGCATTACTCATTCCCCATGCAGGCATAAGGGTAAAGATAATTATTCGAATAGCAATGGTATACCCAGCCAATACTTCACTTCCAAATTCAGACATAATTTTCATAAGGAAAACCCAACTAGATGTACCAATGATAAATTGACCAATTCCTCCTAATGAAACCTTAATAATATTAACTATTAATGCTAATTTAAGTTTTAAATCTTTTAAGGCGATTTTAATTTTTGAATAGCCTACAAATAGGACGGATATTTGAATAATAACAGCCGTACCTCTTCCAATTGTAGTGGCTATAGCAGCTCCTTCAGCTCCATACGCCGGGATTGGCCCCAATCCAAAAATAAAAATGGGGTCTAGAATAATATTTAAGGTATTGGAAATTATCAAGGTCCACATAGCTACAGAAGCATCTCCAGCTCCTCTAAAAATAGCATTGATTAAAAAAAGAAGCATTACCGTAATATTACCTCCTAAAATAATTCTGGTATATCCAAAACCTTCTTCAATTAAGCTGGGCTCGCCTCCCATAAGTCGAAGTATGTCTTTAGGATAAAGAATTCCTACGATGCTGATTGCTATGGAAAGAATAATACCAATAAAAATAACCTGAACTGCAGTTTCTCGTGCTTTTTTAATATCTTTTTCTCCAACTCTTCTAGCTATAAGAGCAGTAGCTCCCATACTTAAACCTATGGCTATTGCATAGACTAATGTTAAAACAGATTCTGTTAGTCCTACAGTTGCTACTGCATTTACACTAACTTTTGAAACATATATTATATCTACTAATGCAAAAATAGATTCCATTAGCATTTCGAGTATCATAGGTATGGCAAGCATAAACACCGCTTTTCTGATACTTCCTTGTGTGAAGTCTTGTTGCTTTCCTAAAACAGCATCTTTGAAGAGTTGTAATACGTTTTGTTTTGAAGTTCGATTGTTTGTCGTCATAAGATATAATTTTGATAAAAAGAAGAAAAGTTTTTGGGGGGAATAAATGGTTTTTATACTGACAAAGATCAGAAAAAAAATAGGGGAGAGTTGCCTAAGTTAATAGCAATTTTAAATAAATTTTAATTCAATACTGTTATCTAGATAGTTGTTAAGTTTTTATAACCTGGAGATAGGTATTCATAAAAAAAGGGAGAATGAAAGTTTGGACTTCTTAAAAAAGGATTACCGTAAAATCAATATCTTCGTGTTTATGATAAAAATCATAATACTAGGAGGAGGGAATATCGCAAACCATTTGATTCAGGCTTTTTCTAAAACCACAACAGTAGAAATAGTACAGTTGTACGCAAGAAATTTGAAGCAAATAACCCCTTTTTATCCTCAGTTTCCTATTACAGATGACCTAAATAATTTAAAAGAGGCAGATATATACATACTGGCTGTATCCGATAATGCAATCGGGGAGGTTTCTTCTAATATTAAAACAGGAAAATTAGTTGTACATACTTCTGGATGTATGCCTATGGGGGCTTTACAAAATAATGGAGAAAAAGGAGTTTTTTATTTGTTACAAAGTTTTACGAAAGATAAAGAAGTATCCTTTGAAAACATTCCTTTTTGTTTGGAAGCTACAAATGACCAAAATTCAAGACTACTCAGAAGTTTGGCATTATCTATTGGCAAAAAAGTTTATTTCATTGATTCAGAGAAAAGGAAGTATTTACACGTAGCGGCTGTTTTTGCTAATAACTTTACAAATTATATGTATACGATTGCAAATGATATCTGTAAAGAACAAGAAATACCTTTTGAAATATTACATAATATTATAGGGGAAACTGCTCGTAAAATACAAGATATTTCCCCTAGAAAGGCCCAAACAGGTCCTGCTATAAGAAAAGATACAAAAACTATCGATAATCATGTAACTTTGCTAAATAATAAACAACAAGAAATCTATAAATTATTAACAGAATCGATCAGTAATGAAAAAAAGTTATAAAGAAATTTTACCACAAATTGATACTTTAATTTTTGATGTTGATGGTGTTTTAACAAATGGTATTGTAACTGTAATGCCAGATGGTGAAATGATCCGTAATATGAATATTAAAGATGGTTATGCATTAAAATCAGCAGTTAAGGCAGGGTTTCGTGTTTGTATTATTTCGGGAGGCAAAAACGAAGGTGTCCGAAAGCGTTTGTCAAATTTAGGAATAAAGGATATTTATTTAGGGGCACATGACAAAACAGTTGAATATACAGAACTGGTAGAAAAATATAATTTAAACTCCCAAAAAGTGTTATATATGGGAGATGATGTTCCTGATCTTCCCGTAATGAAAGAAGTAGGCATGCCTTGTTGCCCTTTAGATGCCGCAAGAGAAATACAGCATGTTTCTGAATATATATCAGATAAAAAAGGAGGAGAAGGATGCGTCAGAGATATTGTAGAACAAGTAATGCGAGTTCAAAATAAGTGGGATAAAAATTTTGATGCTCAATATGACTAAAAATAATTATGATATACACTAACCAATAAAAACTATTTAATTATGAAAAGATTATTTTTTATAGGAGTATTTATTTCAGTATTTACCGTGAATGCTCAGACAATCTTTGGAAAATGGGAAAACAAAGATGAAGAAACAGGAAACGTTGATAGTGTCATTGAACTCTATGAAAAAAACGGAAAAGCGTATGCTAAAATTATAGAAATAACAGATAAAGATAGGAGGGAAGCTGTTTGTGATAAATGTAGTGGAAAAAAGAAAGGACTGCCTATCTTAGGAATGAACATTCTATCAGGGCTTACCAAACAAGATGACGAATGGAGTGGTGGTAAGATACTTGATCCTAAAAATGGAAAAGAATATAAATGTTATATCAAACTGGAAGGAAAAAATAAACTCAAGATTCGTGGTTATATAGGTTTTTCTTTGATTGGTAGAACGACTTATTGGATTCGAAAACTTGACTAATAAATCTTATATATAAAACGCTTTATAACCTGCCCTATGTGGTAGGTTTTTTTTAACCCGTCAAAAAAGTAACTCGCCTATAGAAAAAAGCATCTCATCTAAAACACTTTGATTATCAATATTTTAGTTTTTTTAATCCAAGGGAAATCGTTATATTAGGTATGTTCTAACCAGAAAACTATTTAGATGAAAGTATTAGTAATTGACGATGAGCAATTAATTTTGCTTCCTATCAAAAAAAGACTAACTGCTATAGGTTATGAAGTGGAAACAGAGACTAATGGTCTTAAAGGGGTGAAGTTATTTGATAGTTTTGACCCTGATTTGGTTATAGTAGATATTAATATGCCTCAAATATCTGGTTTAGATATTGTAAAGTATATCAAAGAGGATAAAAAATCATCCGTACCTGTTATGGTACTTTCTGGAAGTGTTGATGACAATGTCATCATGAAAGGGTTTGATTTGGGTATTGATGACTATATGAAAAAACCCCTTAGTTTGAATGAAATATGCGCGAGAACGAAACGATTAATTGGAATACCAAAAAATAATCTACCTAATGAGGTAAACGATAATAATAACGAAAAGGTTATTATTCAAAAAAGGAGTGTTGGAGTTGTAATTCCATGTTACAATGAAGAAGACCGTTTGCTAGAAAGCCAATTTTTAAGTTTTATAGATGAAAATCCAGGGTATTACCTCTGTTTTGTAAATGACGGTAGTTCGGATAATACACTTGAGGTATTACGTAAACTTAGTGTTGGAAGAGAGGAATTTGTAAAAGTATATGATTGTGAAAAAAATGGTGGAAAGGCTGAAGCCGTAAGACAAGGAATGCTTTACCTGTCTCAAAATAAGAAATTAGATTATATCGGTTTCTTAGATGCGGATTTATCTACGGACTTTCAAGATTTAGATGATTTAGTAAGTACTATTGAAACTTCAAATTTTAAAATTGTAAGTGGTTCTAGAATTCAGCGAATGGGTGCAGATATTTCTAAGGACTCTGCGAGAGCTTTAATTAGTTTTATGATTAATTATTTGATCCGAAAAATACTATCCATGAACTTTAAAGATACCCAATGTGGTGCTAAGGTTTTTCATAGAGATGTTGTAGCTTTTTTATTCGAACATAAATTTATTACTCGTTGGTTATTTGATGTGGAATTGTTTATGAGAATGCGAAAGCGATTTACATTAGAAAAAGCAAAGATGATGATTTGCGAACAACCATTAAAACGCTGGGTGCATGTTGATGGATCTAAACTATCAATTAGAGATTCAGGAAAAATTATTTTTCAATTGGGACAAATAGCTTGGGGCTACAGTCGTTTTGGTACCTTTCAAAAAATAATGAATACGTATGAATTTAAAACTGATAAAGAAAAAAATAAACTCCATGATGGTAAACAAAGTAAATTAACTACCATAAGTTGATATATATAGTTTTAAAAGTATACACTAAAAATTCCTCTTGTTTTCGCTTTTTGCTACAATAGGAATTTTTAGTGGACTTATTTCTTATTTATAATTCTGATGCTGAATTAACTTATACTGGCACTTTTTTAAGATTTATTACTTGATGTCCAAACGTTTTAAGATACATTAGGCAAACTCTTTGCATGGGGTAGGCTGTTGCTGCTTCATAATTTGCTTTTTCTAACTCTAATCGATAATTATCATTTTCTAGGATCTTTTGAATTGCCAAGGCAAGACTTTCAGAAGAATGAGGGTCAAAGAATTCACCTGCATAGCCTTCATCATGAATTACTTCTTTTAGGTCTTTAATATTTGGTATCACAACAGATTTACCATAACTGCCTGCTTGATGCAATACTCCAGAGCTACCTGTTGTAGATGTGTATGGAAAAATAACGACAGAACTTTCTATGAAAATTCTTTCAACATCTTCCTCTGGTACATATCCAGTGAAAGTTATTTGTCGCGTATTTTTATATTTTTCTTGTACACTTTTCAAATACCCAAGAGTATTTGGGTTATCTGTTCCAGCAATTACTACTTCAATTTTTAGTTCGGTTTTTTTTCTAATTTGTTCGACAGCATCAATAAGGATTTCTATTTTTTTATAGGTGCCAAATTTACCAAATGTCATTACTTTTTTGAGGTAGGGAAGCTTTTCTATATAATCAGGTTCTTTTGAAATTTCGAAAGTACCATGGGGTATTACATTGATATTATTTTTTTTGTACTTTTCGGTTAATATTTTCTGATATTTTGGAATTGTTACGACTACATTGTCAGCGCTCAAAATAAATCTAGTTAAGACATAACCTATAGTTCTATAAGCAACTTTAAGTAATGGGTTTTTGGTAAATCCAGCTTTTTCAAGATCTACTCTCTCTAAAATGTTATGTATTAGAACTGTAGATTTTAAATTGCTTGTTTTTAATGATTTAGGTAGTAATAATCCCAAAGCAGCAGGAACTTTTTTATCTCCAAACTTCATAAATTGTAAGTTAAAAAGTACCTGATCTGGTTGATGCTTTTTGACAGCTCTAGTAACGGATAATATATTTTTATAGCTATTAAAATTCCAACATTGATCAATAATGATTTTATCAGATGAAGGGAAGTCTAATACCTTTTCTTCTTCAGTATAATCACAGAAGATTATAATTTTTTCAACGATATCAAGAGTTGCAAAGTTTTTTACTAAGTGATAACCATACTCATTTAGGGTTATCTTGCTAGGAGGGTAAGCAGTAACAATACCTAGTTTCATAAAGGTTTGGTTTTTGGTTATCTATAAAATTTAACAAACCTAATTTAGAAATTAGAATAAAATTCGATAAGATGCACGTAGCTGTAGGTGAGTGGTTTTTTGGGTGGAAATGCGACAAAAAAACCTGTTCGGCTAAATGAACAGGTTTAATTTATATCGTAACACCTAAGATAATTAAAATAGGTTATTGATAATTGTATCGTCAACCAAGTTAGGAAGTGTAACTTTCAAATTCGGTGAACGTTTCATTTCTCGTTTTATGGCAAACATAGCCTCTTTATTTCTAGCCCAGCTTCTTCTTGCGATACCGTTGTTTACATCATAAAATAACATACTTTTTAGTCGGTTACTAGCCTCTTCAGATCCGTCTAATAACATACCAAACCCACCGTTGATTACTTCGCCCCATCCGACACCACCACCATTGTGGATAGATACCCAAGTAGCACCTCTAAAACTGTCACCAATTACATTATGAATTGCCATATCGGCTGTAAATTTACTACCGTCATATATGTTCGAGGTTTCTCTATAAGGAGAGTCAGTACCACTCACATCATGATGATCTCTTCCTAATACAACAGGTCCAATCTTTCCAGCGGCAATAGCTTGATTAAAGGCTTCAGCAATTTTAGCTCGCCCTTCAGCATCTGCATATAAAATACGTGCTTGTGAGCCAACGACCATTTTATTTTGTTTGGCATTTTTTATCCAAGTGATATTGTCCTGCATTTGAAGCTGGATTTCTTCAGGTGAGTTTTCCATGATTTCTTGCAAAACAGTAGCAGCTATTTCATCAGTAGTATCCAAATCCTCCGATTTACCAGAAGTACATACCCATCGGAACGGCCCAAAACCGTAATCAAAACACATTGGCCCTAAAATATCTTGTACATAAGAAGGATATTTAAAATCAATATTATTTTCTGCCATTACCGCTGCACCAGCTCTTGAACTTTCTAATAAGAAAGCATTTCCATAGTCAAAGAAATAAGTTCCTTTCTCAGTATGCTTGTTAATCGCACCCGCATGCCTACGTAAAGACTTTTGAACTTCTTCTTTAAAAGTTTCAGGTTCTTCACGGATTAACCTGTTGGCTTCTTCATATGAAATATCTACAGGATAATAACCACCCGTCCAAGGAATATGGAGTGAGGTTTGATCAGATCCTACATGAATAAAAATATCTTCTTCATAGAAACGTTCCCACACAGTAACAATATTTCCAATAAAAGCGATAGAAACCACTTCATTATTGCTCTGTGCTTCTTTAACGCGCTTAACTAAGTCGTCTATATTATCAATTAGTACGTCAACCCAACCTTGTTCGTGGCGTTTGGTAGCTGCTTTTTCATTTACTTCAGCAGCAATGGTAATACATCCTGCAATATTTCCTGCTTTGGGTTGCGCACCACTCATTCCACCTAAACCAGCAGTTAAGAAAATTTTTCCTTTTGGTGTATCGCCTTTTTGTAAGATTTTACGGAAGGCATTCATTACAGTAATAGTAGTACCGTGCACAATTCCTTGCGGTCCGATATACATATAAGATCCTGCCGTCATTTGACCGTATTGGGTAACACCTAGTGCATTATATTTTTCCCAATCATCAGGAGCCGAGTAATTAGGAATCATCATTCCATTGGTAACAATGACTCTTGGAGCTTCTTTTGAAGAAGGGAAAAGCCCGTGTGGGTGTCCAGAATATATATGTAAGGTTTGTTCGTTAGTCATTGTGGCTAGATACTTCATCGTAAGTAAGTATTGTGCCCAGTTTTGAAAAACAGCACCATTTCCTCCATAGGTTATCAATTCTTCAGGGTGCTGTGCAACCGCAGGATCTAAGTTGTTTTGAATCATTAACATGATTGCAGCAGCTTGTTTAGATACAGCAGGGTATTCTTCAATACCTCTAGCATAAATGCTATAGGGTGGCTTGAAGCGATACATGTATATACGACCGAAGTCATTTAATTCTTGTGCAAATTCAATAGCCAATTCTTGATGCCATGCTTCAGGGAAGTAACGCAAAGCATTACGAATTGCTAATTGTTTTTCTTCTTTAGTAAGGATATCTTTTCTTTTTGGGGCTCTATTAACTCCTTCAGGATATTCTCTTTTAGGAGGTAATTCCGTAGGGATTCCTTGTAATATTAATTCTTTAAATGTCATAATTAGGCGGTTTTAAAGGCTTGTTCTCTTACCAATTTTATTAATGCGTTTATGTCGTCTTTTAAAATTCTATCCTCTTCTAATTTGTCAACTTTACTTCTAATTAAAGAAAAATTGTGTTCAATAATTTCTGAAAAAGTATTAGGCCTTCTGAATTCCATTGCTTGTGCAGCATACATAAATTCAATAGCAAATATCTTTTCAAGGTTTCCTAAGACTTGATTAAATTTTCTTCCAGAAATACTCCCCATTGATACATGGTCTTCTTGTCCCATAGAAGTAGGTACACTATCAGCAGAAGGAGGAAAACAAAGTGATTTGTTTTCTGTAACTAAAGCAGCAGTAGTGTATTGTGGAATCATAAAACCAGAATTTAAACCGCCTGCAGTCGTTAGTAATCTTGGTAGTCCATATTTGCCTTCTAATAAAAGATAACATCTTCGATCAGCAATATTTCCTAATTCGGCTGTTGCTATAGTGGCATAATCTAAAGCCATTGCCAAGGGTTGTCCGTGGAAATTTCCTCCAGAAATAGCTTCAGTATCACTCAAAACAATTGGGTTATCAGTTACAGAGTTCATTTCTATTTCTGCTAATTCTTTTAAATGTGCATACGCATTTCTAGAAGCCCCGTGAACTTGAGGCATACAACGTATAGAGTAAGGATCTTGAACTCTATCACAAGTGTTGTTGGAATGTGAATGTAAATTTTGTGAATCATGAAGTAACATGCGCATACGTTCCGCTACTTTAATATTTCCTTTGAAAGGTCTTATTTCATGAAGTTCTTTTTTAAATGGAGAAGCACTTCCTTGAAAACCTTCTAGACTCATCGCACCAGCTACATCAGCAAGGTCGAGTAAATATTCCATTTTTTTTAGTCCATTAATTGCATGAGCTAAGATAAATTGTGTGCCGTTGATTAACCCTAGTCCTTCTTTAGAGCTTAATTCTATCGGGTCTAAATGGTGACTTTCTAAGACTTCTTTAGCAGGTTTAATCTCGTTGTCAACCCAAAAATCCCCTTCACCAAATAACGGTAAGAATAAGTGAGATAAAGGAGCTAAATCTCCAGAAGCTCCTACAGAACCTTGTTCTGGAACTACAGGTAAAAGATCATTTTCAATAAAGTAAATAATACGTTCAACTACTTCTAAACGAACCCCGGAAAATCCTTGAGAAAGCGCATGAACTTTAGTAATTAACATGATTTTTGATAAGAATTTATCAATTGGATTTCCAACACCCACCGCATGGGTTATCAATAAGTTTTTTTGTAGTAAACTTGTTTCCTCAGGGGATATTTGTGTATCACACAATGGACCAAACCCAGTATTAATACCATAAACGGCTTTATCTGAAGCTGCCATTTTATTGACTTTGGCCCTACAAGTATTAATATTGTTCATAGCTTGCTCATTTAAGCCCGCTTTTAATTCCTTCTTTGTAATAGCAATTACTTTATCAACTGTTAATGTGTCTATTCCGTAATTAAACATGATCATTCTCTTAATTTACACAAATTTATTAGTAATTTTGATGCTTAACAATACTATTTAATGTGTTTATTAATAACTATGGGGTATCAAATAGAACTTAGACATATAAGATATTTTTTAGTAGTAGCTGATGAATTACATTATCGAAAAGCTGCTGAACGACTTTTTATTTCTCAACCAGGGTTAAGTAGACAAATTAAACAATTAGAAGAGGGGGTAGGTATCAAGTTATTTGAAAGAAACAATCGTAATGTTGTATTAACTGAAGCAGGTAAGTATCTTCAAAAAGAATTGTCTAAGAATTTAAAAAGTATAGAGGCAACTTTTAATCATGCCAAACTAATTAGTAAGGGAAAGGATGGTAATTTGAAATTTGGTTATGTAGGTTCGGCTATGAAGAAGATAATTCCTAATTTATTAATCAAATTAAGTCAAGAATACCCAAAAATTTCCTTTAGTTTAAAAGAAATGGACAACCAACAACAAGTTGAAAGTCTAGTGTCACAAGATATTGATATTGGTTTTGTTAGATTAGAGAGAGCGCCAAGAAATATTCAAATACAAACCATATTAGTTGAACCCTTTTGTTTGGTTATCCCAAACACACATGTAATTAATAAAACTAATTTTGAAGGGCTACATCAATTTAAAGATGCGTCATTCATTATGTTTGATCCGAAATATAGTGTTTCTTATTACGAGAAAGTGATGCAAATTTTTGACGAACATGATTTTTCGCCTATAGTATCTCACAATACCATTCACGCTGATTCTATTTATAAACTAGTGGAGAATAATATTGGCGTTTCTATAGTTCCTAAATCATTAACTATGGATGTATATGCAGATGTCCAATTTATTGAACTTACAAAGATTCCTCAAAAAACTGCGCTATCAGTAATATGGAATAATGAAAATAGAAACCCTGTTTTACCAATAGCAATGAAATTATTAAAAGGGTTTAAATAGGTTAACAGAAACGGTTGCTAAATCCGAATTAGGAAACTTTTTAAAAAAATTAGGATCGGGTATTAAACCAATACTTTCCATAGTTTTCATATATTCTTCTAGTTCGATTATATATTGATCAGAATAACCATGAGTAGCATCATAAGCGGTGGCGGCTGTTTTACCAATGTTTTTTGCGATCTTTTCGGGTGCCGTTGTATGCAATTCAATTAACAGTAAACCAAACTTTTTTATATAAGGAATCCAATTTTTGAAATGTTGTTTTAAAGATTCAACCACTAAGTTATTATTTAAGCGAACTCCTTGGTATGCATAGGCTCCTGTTGAGGAAGTAGTGGGGATGTTTTCTATTCTATCAGGGGTTTTCCATACGCGATTATGGTCTAGAAAAGTTCGAACATTTAATAGGTCAGATAAATTAATATTATACTTCTCTTTTAAATCTTTTGACATTGCAGCTGGATTTCCAATATCACCCCAAATTACTTTACCCCAAATATCAGCTTGTACTAAATTTCTTTTAGTAATTTGTAATGCAGCTTCGTTGTAATCTACTCCAATTAATAATAAGGGATGTTCTTCAAGTAATTCGCCTCTTTTGGTTTGATTTTCTATAATGTAAAATAAATGTTTTAAAAAAGCGCCATTACCACATCCCACATCCAATATTCCTTTAGGTTGTTCATTAATTGGACGATTAAAAAGATCAATAACCACTTTATCTATTTCCTTGAAATATGCAGTGTGCGCGCCACCACTTCCCCAAACATTCATTTCTCTATCTACATGAACTTCTTGATTTCCATTGCCAGTTATATTAAAATCTGTTGACTTGCCAAAAATAAGTTTGTCTAACTTACGCAAAGTAGGGATATACGAAACCGTAACACCATAAGCACTCGCTCGCTTTGCAAAAAAGAGTCCTTTATCTGTAAACTCATACGAATCGTTACTTTTTGTAAACCATCCCAATTGTGTAAGGATATCCAAAAGCCTTCCAAAATTGATAGCATCTTTGTGAAATTCTTCAGCTTTAAATTTTGTTTGCATAAAATATTTATGAAACATACTGTTCATTCCAAGTAGAACAGCAGTAGGCCCAACGATAATGCCTTCTATATGGTTACAAATTTGATTAAAAATTCTTATTTCATTTTCTTCAGTAGGTACTGGGGTTCCGAATTTTTTTTTAAAATTAAAGAATAACTTTTCTAGCTTATAAAAAGGTGCTAGCTCAAACTTTCTAGAACTATAATTTTCAGAAAACTTTAATAGCTCATGTGCTTCTTTGTAATGTTTAAAATATTTAAAAGCAATAGGAGAATTATTATTGATTGTAAAAGTTACTTCATTTTTATTGTTATCAACAACTTGTGTTAACCATCCTTGTGAGCATAAAGTCCTTAAAGCAACATTTAAATAACCATCATTGGCATTGAATTTAGTTGTGATCTCAGATAGGGTGGCTTGTTTTTTTTCTAATAAGTAATTAGTTATTTTATTTTTATCCAATATATAGGCAGTAGAACAAGTAACAATACCATCTAATTGTCTAAATAATTGACTTCTTAAGTGTTTTTTTTCTTCTTTTGATAACATATAGATGAGGAGGTTTAATTCTTAAGTGTTTTTTACTTTAATAGTTACTTGAATGTGGGCAAGCTATTTAAAAATTGTAATAATTCTGGTTCTATAAATATAGTTATTTGGAATATAATTCGAAACAATGAATGTTATTTTGTCTTAGGTTTTCTTTTTTAGGTGTTTATGTTAGTTGTTTTTAATTTTTAGATTTTATTAACATTATTGAGTGGAAGTGGCTTGTTTCTTTTGTGTAAATTGCGCCAGCTATGAGAGCATTTCTTGAATCGAAAAGTTAAAAAGTTGCTTTCAATACATTAAAAATTTATTGAAATAATTATGATATAATAGATAATCTCTGGGTATTATTAAACATATTAAATCAAAGTTATGCGTTGATTTAAAAAGTTTAAAACTTTGAGTATTACACCTAATAATGCAGTTAGGACTTTGACTGTATTGTATTTAGTTTTTTATAGTAGTAGAGTAGAGGTTGTTCCGATCAAAACAACCTCTTTTTTGTTATTTGTCTAATATTTTGTTACATTTGTTAAACTAAAATGATGTATTAAAAACTTGTATTACAGGATAGATAGTGTATTGAAAATTAGTGTTTTAATTAATTGTCACATGGTTGTAATTAATTAAAATATTTAATTTTTAAGAAATATCAAGTCTAAATATATTTTTAATGCTTATTTTTAGTATATTAAGAGGTAATTGTTAGATTACCTTTTACGGCTATATTTTTTTTGGTGATATTAATACTCTTGATGTTTCTCTTGTTGAGATAATGTCTTTTATAATTAATTCAAACCTTGTAAAAACAGTTTAACTGTATTTTACATTGTTTATATCTGCTATCATGTACTTTTTGGTAGCGTATTAAGAAACCGTATGTATACTATTTACTGTTTTGATAAAAAAAGAAGAAGGTGCTGTTGTATCTTTATGGAATTAATTTTTACTAGGTGTATCCTATAGTTCTTATTTATAACCATAAAACTCTCTTTGATTATCTTAATGAGTTTACTGTATATTATAGATAGTAGAAAAGCAATATAAACTAAATGATATTTTTATAGTATGAACAAACTTAGACTATTACTACTCGAAGATTTGGACGAAGAGGCAAATCAGTTGATTACTTTTTTGGAAAGTAATGATTATGAGGTGATCAGAGTGAGCAATACTAGAGATGCTGAAAGGGAAATTAAAAATAGGTTTTTTGATGTTATTATTCTTGATATAATGATTGATGGGAAGCCTGAAGGTGTGACTTTGGCACAACGTTTAAATCAGCATGGTATTAATATTCCATTTTTGTTTTTGACAAGCATGCAAAGCAAGGCTATTTTTGACGAAGCTAAGCTTACAAGTCCGATGATATATCTTTTTAAGCCTTATAATGAACTTGAATTATTATACTCTTTAGAATTAGCTATTGAATCATGTTATCAACAATCAAATAGCTTAAGTTTTAATAATAAGAATGCTGTATTAAGCCCTGCTTATTTATTTATCAAAAAGAAAAGAAGTGTTGTTAAGGTTGAAGTAAACTCAATTAATTTCATAGAGGTAAAAGAAAAATACTGTAGTTTGGTTTGTGATGATGGTACTTATTTGATAAAACTTTCATTGACTAAGTTAAAACAAATGCTTAGCAACCCAGACTTTAAACAAGTCCATAGAAATTTTTTAGTCAATGTCAGAAAAATCAGAGAGATTTATTTTGAGGATAATTTAATCATATTACTAAATGGAGGTAAAATACCTTTTAGTGAACGCTATAAAAATGCTTTTATAAAAGACAATACTATTTTTAGATAATTGTTTAATATTAGTAATTGTATAGATCTTATAGTAAGCCAGATTTGTTTTATTTATAAGTTTCTAATATCAAAAACACATCCGTTAGCTAATTCGTCAGATTGATGTAGCTTATAGATCATTTGCGCTACATAATCAGTAGTATACAATTGGTTTTGCTCTTTTAAATCAATGAACCGTTGGCGGTTTTTGAAATTTTTTTGAGGAGTTGTTCTTATTTGTTCTTGCATCTTTGTTTCTACAACACCAGGATAAATTGAGAGGCACTTCACACCATTTTCTATATCGGCTTGTTCTAAAGCAATGGTTTTAGTAAACATATCAAGAGCTGCTTTTGAGGCACAATAAATACTCCAACTTTCATATGGCTTATGGGCTGCTCCTGATGAAATGTTGATAATCTGCTTTTTACCTTTAATATTCTGTGTGTATTTAATAAACAAACTACATAATATAAATGGTGTTGTGGTGTTTAGCTGAATTGTATTATATAAATCTGTACTAGGTATATTTTCTATCTGATTCACTTCTCCAAGTCTTCCTGCATTGTTAATCAGTGTGATTGAACTTATTGAAAGCTTATTTATTTCAGAAAATAGTTTATTAAAATCGTCTGTTATTCTTTGAGGTTTACTCAGGTCAATTTTTACATGTGAAACTTCTGGTAAGTCAGGTGAATTTCTTGATAAAGAGTATACTTTATATTTTTCTAAAACAAATTTTTGGGCTAAAGATTTACCAATCCCGCTACTGCCTCCTGTTATAATAACAACATTCATTGGGTAAATATAGTTAAAATCATTAGATAATCTGTTTTACCATTCGTCGACATATATTATTATTTCATCTTGTGAATCCTATAGACTAAACTAATTTTTTAGGAAAAATTTAGAAATGTCGAGTATATTTATAATGAAAGTTTTTTCAATATTAGATTTTTAAATTGGTTTTTAGTTTAAGCTCTCCCCCAAGGAGAGCTTTTTTTATTAGATTAGGTTAAAATTTAATGCATATAAAATTATCAACTCTTTAAATAAGGTATTCTTAAAAAAACATCAATTAATTGTTGGTTTTAAAAATATATTATTGCATTTGTTTACTGTTGTTTTAATAAAGTAAGAATTTTTGATGAAAAAAAATTTTAAATAAAAAATGGATATGAATCAAGCCTAATAAAATTCAATTTTTATTTCGTTTTTTAAGTGTCTGATAAGTATGTTGTTATGATGTTTTTTTGTGTTTTTTCACAAAAACAAACTCAGGGTTTATAGGTATTGTACTAAGGGTTAACCCTGAGTGAAAGTCTAGTAGTATTACTGATATGTTATTGAGGTTAAATTATATAAATTGCGGTGTGTTTGTAATTAACCTTCAAACACATACATTCTGCTAATATTTAAGGGATATCTCCTTTCTTTTTGAAAGGAGATTTTTTTTATTTCTTAAGTTAATGATATGTTTTTTTATTGTCTTTCGTTTTTAAGAGCAATCTTATTTTTAGTATAGTTAAAAAAAGAAAAACATAAAGTAAATATAATCGAAAAAGATATATTTGCCGCCACAAAAAATAATGTAATAATGAAAAAACTTTTAACAATTGCTATGTTGGCTATGGGGGTAACATTGGCAGCACAAAATTCAGAAAAAACGTCAGAAACAACACAAAAAACTCGATTTGGTTTTACAGGAGGTTTTAATAGGGCTTCATCAAATATAATGGGGTCGATGCATTATGTTTATGATAGAGGCACGGATTGGTCATCAGAATATCATTCTGAATATTATAGAGATAATACTCATACGGGGTTTTATGGTGGTTTTTTTGTGGAATACTATCTTAGTGAAAAACTTAAACTACAACAAGAAATAAATTACAGTTCAACTTATTATAAAGGAGAGAGTTCTAATAGATTGGCATTACCAGTTTTATTAAAATACTATTTTGTAGATAATGCTTATGTTCTAGCAGGGCCAACTTTTGATATATCTTTAGAGGATACTCCAGATTTTTCAAGGAACTATGATATAGGGTTAACTGCTGGGTTTGGAATTGATTTAAGTAAAGATTTTTTTGTTTTTGCTAGATATTCTTTTGGAACAATTGATAGTATAAAAGATGATAAAAATATAGCACCTCCTTTTAATAATAATTATAAAAGATTAGATTTTCACATAATTAAATCCGAATTTGATGTGTTTACAAACTACTTACAAATCGGGTTAGGGGTTAAGTTTTAAAGAATATTTGAATATAACTAATACAATAGAGGTCGTCTAAAAAGTAATTTTTAGGCGACCTCTATTCTTTGGAAGTATGAGAAATAAAAATTTATAAAAAAATAGGGGTATAAATCTGTTGAAAACTAATCTGGCAGACCTTTTTATTTCTTAGCTTAATCCATTATTTTAGCGGTTACTCCGATTTATTACGCATTATATATGACAAAAGAAACACAATATACTGAAGATAATATACGATCACTTGACTGGAAAGAGCATATCAGAATGCGTCCAGGGATGTATATAGGTAAATTAGGTGACGGTTCGTCTCCTGATGATGGTATATATATTCTAGTAAAAGAAGTCTTAGATAACTCTATTGACGAATTTGTCATGGGAGGAGGAAAAACTATTGAGGTATCGGTACAAGGAAATAAAGTAATTGTACGTGACTACGGTAGAGGAATCCCTTTAGGTAAGGTCGTAGATGTAGTTTCTAAAATGAACACTGGTGGTAAGTACGATTCAAAGGCTTTTAAAAAATCAGTGGGGCTTAACGGAGTTGGTACAAAAGCGGTTAATGCACTCTCTACCTATTTTAGAGTAGAATCAACTAGAGATGGAAAATCAGCATCAGCAGAGTTTGAAAAAGGAAATCTTACCAATCAAGAGGTCTTAGAAGAAACTTCAAGAAGACGTGGAACGAAAGTTTCTTTTATTGCAGATGAAAGTATTTTTAAAAACTACAAATATCGTCCTGAGTATATTGTTAAGTTACTTAAAAACTATGTATACCTTAACCCAGGACTAACAATTATATTTAATGGTGAAAAATTCTATTCAGAAGAAGGGTTAAAGGATTTATTGAAGGATAATAACAACGTAGAAGATATGTTGTATCCAATTATTCATTTAAGAGGAGATGATATAGAAATTGCAATTACCCATAGCAAAACACAATACTCTGAAGAATATCACTCGTTTGTGAATGGACAAAATACGACGCAAGGAGGTACGCATTTAGCCGCTTTTCGAGAAGCAGTTGTAAAGACCGTTCGCGAATTTTATGGAAAAAACTTTGATGCTTCTGATGTTCGTAAATCGATCATAGGAGCTATTTCTATAAAAGTGATGGAGCCTGTTTTTGAAAGTCAAACAAAAACTAAATTAGGATCTACAGAGATGGGAGACGGACTCCCTACTGTTAGAACGTATATCAATGATTTTGTTAAAAATAATTTAGATAATTATTTACATAAGAATACAACGGTAGCTGAGCAACTACAAAAAAAGATACTGCAAGCAGAAAAAGAACGAAAAGAACTTTCAGGAATTCGAAAGTTAGCGAGAGAACGTGCTAAAAAAGCAAACTTACATAACAAGAAGTTACGAGATTGTCGAATACATTTTGCAGATACCAAAAAGGAAGGATATCTCGACACTACCTTGTTTATTACTGAGGGAGACTCTGCAAGTGGATCAATTACGAAGTCACGAAACGTAAATACACAAGCGGTATTTAGTTTAAAAGGAAAACCCTTAAACTCTTATGGATTGTCAAAAAAGATTGTGTATGAAAATGAGGAATTTAACCTTTTACAAGCTGCTTTAAACATCGAAGACGGTATGGAAGGTTTACGTTACAATAATATCGTAATTGCTACTGATGCCGATGTTGATGGAATGCACATTCGATTGTTATTGATCACTTTCTTTTTACAGTTTTTTCCTGAGGTAATTAAAGAAGGACATCTATACATATTAGAAACGCCGCTATTTAGGGTTAGAAACAAAAAAGAAACTATCTATTGTTACTCTGAAGAAGAAAAACAACAGGCGATCCACAAATTAAGAGGAAAACCAGAAATAACACGATTTAAAGGACTTGGTGAAATATCTCCTAATGAATTTGTACACTTCATTGGAGATGATATTCGTTTAGATCCTGTTATGTTAGATAAGCAAATGTCTATAGAGCAAATGTTGGCGTTTTATATGGGAAAAAACACTCCAGATAGACAAAAGTTTATCATCAATAATCTCAAGGTAGAACTTGATATGGTCAATGAATAATTATTGCTAAATCCAACACAAAGCAAGGCATATTTCCTGAATAAAATCATCAAAAGGCTTTTTTTATGAGCGAAGAAAACAATCACTACGAAAACGACGAAGAAATAAACCAATCCACTGAAAATACAGAAACCATTACGAAAGTAACAGGAATGTATAAAGAATGGTTTTTAGATTATGCATCGTATGTAATTTTAGAAAGGGCAGTTCCGTCTATTGAAGACGGATTCAAACCTGTACAAAGGCGTATTATGCATTCAATGAAAGACCTTGATGATGGCCGTTATAATAAAGTAGCAAATATTGTTGGACATACTATGCAGTATCATCCTCATGGTGATGCCTCTATTGCTGATGCCATGGTTCAAATGGGACAAAAAGAGTTGTTGATTGATATGCAAGGAAACTGGGGTAATATCCTTACAGGAGATAGAGCGGCAGCTTCACGTTATATCGAAGCAAGACTGTCTAAGTTTGCCTTAGACGTTGTATTTAATCCCAAGACTACTGACTGGCAGTTATCATACGATGGGAGAAAAAAAGAGCCTATAAATTTACCTGTAAAATTTCCTTTATTACTCGCGCAAGGAGCAGAAGGAATTGCGGTAGGATTGTCAACTAAAATACTTCCGCATAATTTTAATGAATTAATCGATGCTTCTATAAAGTATTTGAAGGGTAGAAGTTTTACAATTGTTCCTGACTTTTTAACAGGAGGAATTGCAGATTTTACCAATTATAATGATGGAAAAAGAGGTGGAAAGGTTCGTGTACGTGCGAGAATAGCCCAAAAAGATAAAAAAACCCTAGTAATAAAGGAGATTCCTTTTGGTACAACGACTTCTTCTCTAATTGATAGCATATTGAAAGCAAATGATAAAGGAAAAATTAAAATAAAAAGAATTGAAGACAATACGGCGGCAGATGTAGAAATTTTGGTACATCTACCGGCCAATGTATCACCTGATAAAACCATTGATGCACTTTATGCATTTACAAGTTGTGAGAACTCAATTTCACCGCTTTCGTGTATTATAGAAGATAATAAGCCAGTGTTTATAGGGGTATCTGAGGTATTGAAAAAATCAACAGATTTCACTGTAGAACTTTTAAAGAAAGAGCTAGAGATTCGCTTAAATGAACTGGAGGAACAATGGCACTTTTCTTCGTTAGAACGCATTTTTATTGAAAACAGAATCTATCGAGACATTGAGGAGCAGGAAACTTGGGAAGGAGTTATAGAAGCGATAGATAAAGGACTAGCTCCGCATACAAAACACTTAAAAAGAGAGGTTACAGAAGAGGATATTGTGCGTTTAACTGAGATTCGAATTAAAAAGATTTCGAAATTTGATATTGATAAAGCTAAACAATTTATAGAAAGTTTAGAGGAACAGATAGCTGAAGTTATTCACCACTTGGCAAACTTAATTGATTTTGCGATTAATTATTTTAAAGAATTAAAAACAAAATACGGAAAAGATAAAGAGCGAAAAACTGAAATAAGAATTTTTGACGATATCGTCGCTACTAAAGTGGTTATGCGAAATGCAAAACTTTATGTAAATAAGGAGGAAGGTTTTGTTGGAACCTCACTTAAAAAGGACGAATATGTAACGGATTGCGCTGATATAGATGATGTTATTGTTTTTAGAGAGAATGGAAGTATGATTGTTACCAAGGTAGCAGCAAAAACTTTTGTAGGAAAAGGAATTATTCATATCGCTATTTTTAAGAAAAAAGACAAAAGAACGGTGTATAATATGATCTATAAAGATGGTACTCGCGGTCCTAATTATATGAAACGTTTTAATGTAACGAGTATCACAAGGGATAAGGAATACGACTTAACGAATGGAAATAAAGGCTCAAAAACATTGTACTTTACAGCAAACCCTAATGGTGAGGCAGAGGTTGTAACTATTTTGTTAAGAGCTGTTGGCAGTGTAAAGAAATTGAAATGGGATATTGATTTTGCTGATTTAGCTATTAAAAGCCGAAGTGCAAGAGGAAATCAAGTAACAAAGTATGCTATAAAGAAAATAGAATTCAAATCTGCGGGGGTGTCAACGCTTAAACCAAGAAAGATTTGGTTTGATGATACTGTTAGTAGGCTTAATGTAGATGAGAGAGGTGAGTTGTTAGGTGAATTTAAAGCTGATGATAAAATATTGATAGCTACACAAAGTGGAAAAATAAAAGCTGTTACTCCAGATCTGGCAATGCATTTTGAAAATGACATGATTGTTCTAGAAAAATGGAAGCCTACTAAACCTATTTCGATCATTTATTTTGATGGCAGTAAGGAAAAGTATTTTGTAAAACGGTTTTTAATTGAAACGACGGGTAAAGAAGAATTATTTATATCGGAGCATGAGAAATCAAAATTAGAAATTATAGCCACTGATTATCGCCCTATGGCAGAAGTAGTGTTTTCTAAAAGAAGTTTAGATAAAATCATTGTTAACTTTGAGGAGTTTATTGCTGTAAAAGGAATTAAAGCATTGGGAAATCAATTAACTTCAGATAAAATACGAACGGTAAATTTACTTGAATCGTTACCTTATGTGGAAGAAAAAACAGAGATAGTCGAAAATAAAAATACTGAAAAAGAGGAACTTATTGAAGATAGTCTGCTTTTTAAGGATGACGTAGCCAAAGTATTTGAAAATAGCAAGGAAGATAAGGCAAAAAAAGCCTTAGAACGTGCCTTACAGAAAAAGAGAAAAGAGCAAAATGATGATGAGGATAACCAAACGGCGTTGTTCTAAATTGATTAATCCTTAATAGCATAATAGGGTTTAAAAATTCTATTGTAGTTAAATTACCTACTAGAAAGAAAATTTTATAAAAAGAAAGCTTTATAATGAATCAAAAGATTAGTAAATATTTATTAGAAATTGAAAAAAAAACAAAACGTTGAAATTTTACTTGCTTGTGAAACAGGCTCATGGGCTTGGGGTTTTCCTTCTCCAGACAGTGATTTTGATATCAAAATTATATATAAGCACGAAAAAGTAATAAACTAAGTTTTATTGATACCTAATCAAAAAGCGTATCCGTTAAAAAAGCGAGAAATTCATTTTTAGAAAATCTCGCTCTTTATATATTTTTTAGACAGAAATGCTACATCTCCATACTGTGATATACATTATTAACATCGTCATCTTCTTCTAACTTCTCTAATAATTTTTCTACTTCTTCTTGTTGTTCAGTATTTAATTTAGTAGTTGTAGTTGGAATTCTTTCGAACTCAGAAGACAAAATTTCCAGATTATTTTCTTCTAAATATTTTTGAATAGCACCAAACTGCTCAAACGGCGCATAAATCAAAATTCCGTCTTCATCTTTAAAGACTTCTTCTACTTCAAATTCGATCATTTCTAGTTCAAACTCTTCTAAGTCTGTTTTTAAAGAAGCTTCGTTGATTCGAAAGTTAACGGTATGATCAAACATAAAGGCAACAGAACCAGATGTACCTAAGTTTCCATTACATTTATTAAAAGCAGCTCTAACATTTGCTACAGTTCGATTGTTATTATTAGTAGCCGTTTCAACTAATATAGCAACTCCATGAGGCGCATAACCTTCGAAGAGTACTTCTTTATAGTTTTCTGTTGTTTTATCAGAAGCTTTTTTTATAGCCCGTTCAACATTATCTTTAGGCATATTGGCAGCCTTTGCATTTTGAATCACAACGCGCAAGCGTGAGTTTGTTTCAGGGTTAGGACCACCCTCTTTAACAGCCATTACGATATCTTTACCAATACGGGTAAAAGTTTTAGCCATGGCAGCCCAACGTTTCATTTTTCTTGCTTTTCTAAATTCAAATGCTCTTCCCATTATTAGATAGTTATATTTATGCTTACAAATGTAATTATTGCTGTAAAATTTTACAATTTAAAATCGTTTTTTGAATAAGAGATCTCCACTGTTTTCATCATAAGCTTTCCAAGTGCCTGTTTGTACATCATTTTTGTATTTTCCTTTCATTTTCAATTCTCCATTTGGGAAATATGCCCTATAATCTCCATGTTTACGCCCGTTTTTAAGTTCTACTGAAAACTCAACAGCTCCGTCATCATATCTTTTAATAAATACTGATGCACTCAAATCGTTTGGGAAAATTTCTGGTAATTCAAAAATAGTATTTTCATTAACCGCTGTAGTAACTTCTTTTTCTTTTAAAGAGTTTAATAATTCCTTTTTTAGTTTTTTGTCTGCTAAAATATCCTGCTTTAAAGTTTTGGGGTCTTCATAAGCTATTGTTATGTAGTTTTCAAAAAAAGTACCTTTTGAAATTAATTGAAATCCCATTTGAGAAAACGAAGTAATATACTCCTTGTTTTTTTGAATAGATTTTCGAGTTTGTGTATCTGATAAACTAATTAAATCATTGTAAATATAAGGAGTATTGATATAGCCAAAAATACTTGATGCTTCATCAAATTGATCGTTAAATTCAATAAACTTTTGATCAGAAGCTAAGGTGTATCCAATTCGTTGCGTATTGATAATCTCTTTTAATGTATTTGGACTGTTACTAAAAACTACATACTCATCTAAAATTGTAAAATAGGGTTTTTCCATTTTTTCAAATAAATTCCCAGCAATCATTTTGAAAAAACCTTTAAGGTCTAAGTAATTGATAGTATGTCCGTGGTAATTCAATTGTTTAAATTTTAACGGTGTTTTTTCTTTAATCTTGGTAACGATATGTTTTAGTTTTTCAGTAGCCTTGGTAATATCTTTTGTCTTCAAAACTAAGGCGATATTTTTTTGTTTTTTTGAAATGGCATCATCAATATGTAATAAGGCAATTTCATCACCAATCCAGCTGTAGACATCTTCCTTTACTGAAATATTCAATCTGTTTTCTACTTCTGAAACCTGCTTAGTATACCCTTCAAAACTTGCCTTGTTTTCCTTTTGTAGTAATTGAAAATTCTGATAGAATTCATCAAAACTATCAAAGGCAAAACTAAGATAAAGTGCCGTGTTTTTCGGAGCTATTTTAGCAATAGATCGTTTGGCTTTTCCTGATTTTTGTAAGGCGGTTAAATAGTTGTCCGAAGAAGATAAGAAATTGGTGTATCCTTCTGCTTGAATGATACTATTTTCTTTTAAACCAATATCAAGTCCTGAATATAACCATGATTTTTGAATTGTTTCAAGCATTGGATAATTCATATTATTAGAAAAACATGCTAAATACTTATTCAGATATTTGTATTGAATAAATAACTTAAAAAAGCCTTCTTCGGGGGTTTCCTGATTTATTTCAATAAAATTATTGTCACGGCCAATTACAGGAGAATTATATTGCTCAATAGAATTTTCAACTAAGGAATGTATATATGAAGCAATAAGTTGATTTTGTATGAAACTTAGATATAAAGTTTTTCGTTCTTTTTTATCGTAAACTTCAATGATTTCATGGTTCTTGTATGTTCGTTTTGTAACATTAAATCCTTCACCAGCTAACTTTGCTATAGAGCTCTGTAAAAATTTCAATTTTGAAAATTTTTGTAAATCTACGGTATAGAAAAGTCCATAAGTTTTGGGTTTATATACATGAATGGACACCAGCAAATCCCTTTCTCCTACCTGTTCGATTAACTTTTTCTGTTTTTGAAAGGTTTTATCAAGTGTATTTAAACTTTTCGTTACTTCTTTAAAATAGGTGTTTTTTTGAAGGTGTTTCCATATGATACTATTACTAATTTCATCCCAAGTATCTATGGGGCGTTCTGTATCAATTACAAACACCGCATCCTTAGGTATAAGGTATATAGGATTGATATTGTTTTCACTAGCCGAAGTAAAAATGAATACTTGGTAAGCGATAAAAAGCAATAGGAGTGTGGTTATACCAATGAATAGCTTTTTTTTCATGTACTGATGCTTTTAATTGGTTTAACGTTTTAAACCTGAATTACTCCTAAATTAAACGGTTTCTCGATAGGAGCGTGATCGGCTGCCTCAATTCCCATAGAAATCCATTTTCGGGTATCTATTGGATTGATAACTGCGTCAGTCCATATTCTAGAAGCCGCATAATAAGGTGAAATTTGTTTATCGTATCGGGATTTTATTTTATCAAATAATTCTTTTTCTTTTTCAGGGGTAATTTCTTCCCCTTTTTTCTTTAGGGCAGCGGTTTCAATTTGGAGAAGTACTTTGGCTGCAGATGAACCACTCATAACAGCCAATTCAGCACTTGGCCAAGCTACAATTAACCTAGGATCATATGCTTTTCCACACATGGCATAATTACCTGCTCCATAAGAGTTTCCTATAATAATGGTAAATTTTGGTACTACGGAATTACTAACAGCATTCACCATTTTAGCACCGTCTTTTATAATACCTCCGTGTTCTGATTTACTTCCAACCATAAACCCAGTAACATCCTGTAAAAAGACAAGAGGTATTTTTTTCTGATTACAATTCGCGATAAAACGAGTGGCTTTGTCGGCAGAGTCGTTATAGATTACACCGCCAAATTGCATTTCTCCCTTTTTAGTCTTTACTAATTTTCTTTGATTAGCAACAATTCCAACGGCCCAACCATCAATACGTGCATACCCAGTAATTATAGTTTGGCCATAGCCTTCTTTGTAGGGTTCAAATTCAGAGTTATCCACCAATCTTTTAATAATTTCTAGCATATCGTATTGCTCATGACGAGCTTTTGGTAATATACCGAAGATTTCATTTTCATCTTCTTTAGGTGGATAGGACTGTTTTTTACTAAAACCGGCCTTATTATAATCACCAATTTTATCAATTATGTTTCTAATGGTATCTAATGCATCTTTATCATCTTCTGCCTTATAATCAGTTACTCCAGAAATTTCACAGTGGGTTGTAGCTCCTCCCAGTGTCTCATTATCAATAGTTTCACCAATGGCTGCTTTTACTAGATAGCTTCCTGCTAAGAATATGCTTCCAGTTTTATTTACAATTAAAGCCTCATCACTCATAATAGGGAGGTAAGCACCTCCTGCAACACAACTTCCCATAACTGCAGCAATCTGAGTTATCCCCATGCTACTCATTTTCGCATTATTTCTAAATATTCTACCAAAATGTTCTTTATCAGGAAAAATCTCATCTTGCATAGGAAGGTATACCCCTGCTGAATCTACGAGATAAATAATTGGTAATCTATTTTCAATTGCTATTTCTTGAGCTCTTAAGTTCTTTTTTCCAGTAATAGGAAACCATGCACCTGCTTTTACAGTTGCATCATTAGCAACGACAATACATTGTTTACCTTCAATATAACCAATTTTTACAACAACACCTCCCGAGGGACAGCCTCCATGTTCTGAATACATACCCTCTCCTGCAAAGGCACCTATTTCTACAGATTTACTGTCTTTATCTAAAAGATAGTCAATACGTTCTCTAGCGGTCATTTTTCCTTTTTCATGAAGTTTGTCTATTCTTTTTTGACCACCGCCAAGCTTTACTTTGGCTAATTTTCTTTTTAATTCTGAAACTAAGAGTCTATTGTAGTCTTCGTTTTTATTAAAGGTAAGATCCATATAAAATGTTGTCATTATTCGTAAGCGATTGCTAAAATACTAATACCTTTTCAACTTAAAAAATAGACTTATAAAAAACCTTTATTTCTTGCTGTGAGTATTAATTCTCGATCATCATGACTATCAACACCAAAAATTTTTGCTATCTGTCGTTTCCTTTTCTGTATTCCAGCAAAAGATAGAGGTATCACTTCAGGTAGTTTCTTCATTTTGTTTCCTATAGATAATTCATACAGTATTTTTCTATCAATATCGTCCAAGGTGTATTCATTCGCAATTTCATTTCTAATGATTTTCATTACGCTTTTACTATAGTAGGGAGGAGCTTGTATGATCTCTTCAATTGTATAATTGTTTAATAATGATTATATTAGTGGTCTTAATTTTTTTAGGTAGACTTCTAAATTTTAGGTTCCTCTGAATTATAATTCTCCTGTTTAAGTTTTCATAAAGTTTATGTCTTTTAGTATGATAATTATTAAACGTATATAAGATTAGAATAATGCACACTATATATTTAGTGTAAAATATTTTCAAGTAGAGGTATAATGTAAATAATCATAAATTATGAAATCAAACTATTCCAGACGCCGATTTCTTGGTTTGTCTGCCTTAGGTACTGCTTCCGTTTTTGGGCTATCAACTATTAACTTACTTACTGGATGTACTCCAAATGATATAGTTTCAGAAGAAGAAAATGAAGAACAGGAAAGTAATAATCATTTTAAAGCGATTGTTATAGGAACTGGGTATGGTGGTTCCGTTTCGGCTTTACGTTTAGGAGAAGCTAAAGTGAATACATTAATGCTAGAAATGGGGCAACTATGGGATCAACCAGGAGAGGACGGGAAAATCTTTAGTAAAATGACGTCTCCTGATAAAAGATCTATGTGGTTTAAAAACAAAACAGAATTGCCTATAAGTAATTTCTTTTGGTTTGGTATTGATAGGAATATAGATTCTTATGCAGGAGTACTAGACCGTTTAAATTATGATAATATGTCTGTTTATACAGGAAGAGCTGTAGGAGGTGGGTCTATTGTAAACGGAGGAATTGCGGTCACACCATCTAAAAGCTATTTTGAAGAGGTTTTTCCCAAAGTAGATTCAGGGGAAATGTTTAACGTTTATTTTCCTAGAGCAAATCAAATGTTAGGGGTAAATCAGGTTCCAAATAGTTTATTAGAAAACTCTAGTTATTATAAATTTACAAGAGTCTCTAGAGAACAAGCAAAAAGATCAGGTTATAAAACTGAAGTTTTACCAAATATTTACGATTTTAATTATATGCTGCTTGAAGAGGAAGGAACTGTTGAAAAATCTGCTTATGATAATGAAGTTATTTTTGGAAATAATGCAGGAAAAAAAACATTAGATAAAACCTATATTGCTGATGCTCTAGGTACGGGGTACGTTACTTTAAAGGTATTACATGAGGTTATTCGAATAACCCATAAAGAAAATGCAGGATATGAACTGTCAGTACGTGAAATTACTCCAGAAGGAAATGAGGTAGCGATACATACATTTACATGTAATCATTTGGTTTTAGGTGCTGGTACGATGGGTTCATCCTCTCTTTTGGTAAAAGCAAAGGCAAAAGGAGATTTACCATTATTAAATGATAATGTAGGTAAAAATTGGGGACCTAATGGAAATATTATGACTGCTCGGGCAAATCATGTTTGGAATCCAACAGGCAAAAATCAGTCTACAATTCCTGTTATGGGAATCAATGATTGGGATAACCCTGTATATCCAGTTTTTGCAGAAATAGCTCCAATTCCAATTGGAATTGAAAGTTGGATTAGTTTATATCTAGCAATTACAAAAAATTCAGAAAGAGGTTATTTTAGTTATGATACTGTTAAAGATGAAGCTGTTTTAAACTGGGGTGAGAATCAAAACACTCCTTCAGTTATGGCAGTTAAAAATATGATGGACAAAATTAACAGAAAAGAATTTACAACATATAGGTATGATCTTTTTAAAGAGAATAAAGCTTTTGCAGATGATTTTACCTATCACCCATTAGGCGGTTGTGTTTTAGGAGAAGCAACTGATTTATATGGAAGGGTTAAAGGATATAAAAACTTATATGTAAATGACGGAGCCTTAGTTCCTGGAAGTATTGGAGTGAACCCGTTTGTCACGATTACTGCTTTAGCTGAAAGAAATATTGAATATATTATTAAGAATGACATACTTGTATAGTACAGGTTTAAGGGTATTACTAGATGAAGAAAAAGGAGGAATACTTTTTACAGAATACCTCCTTCAGTTTCGTTAGGGTCTCGTTCTCTTCTTTCTCTAGATTTAACTTTAGAGCCTCCAAAATTATAAGTAAATTCTAAGTATACTTGATTGTATTCAAGGTTTAGATTTCCTCTTTGAGGAAAGGGGTTTGTAGAGGTAAAATCATAGTTAACTTGATTAAAAAGGTCTATAGCTCTTGCTTGTATTGTGCCTCTTTTATTTAATACGGCTAGGCTGGCTGCTAGGTCTATTCTGGTATATGGTTCAATTTCAAATTGAATGTTTTTGCTTTCCCCTCTGTAATTAAGGTTCAATTGTAATTTTAATTTTTTATGAGCTTTAAAATTATTGCTAATTCCTGCTTTAAATAAAGTATTTGTTACCATCTCTACTTTACCATTTATAATACCTGTTGAGTTTTGCTCATATGCTTCTATTCTAGGGAAAGCTTTCCACCATGAAGTAATTTTATACGACCCGAAGAACTCAATACCATAACTATCGGCTTTGGTATAGTTGCCAAAGGACCAAATTTGTTTATCCTGACTTATTGGGTGTTTATCAATAGTCCTTCCAATTTTGTTGTATATTCTACGGTAGAAAGCCCCAATGGTGTAGCTTCCTTTGGTGAAGTTTCTAGAAAAGTTTAATTCATAAGAATTAGTGAATTGTGGTGTTAATTCTTGATTACCTTCAGCAATTGTCAAAGGAGATACCCATTCTTGAATCGGTGATAATTGATACATTGAGGGTCTGTCAACTCTTCTACTATATGCAAATTGAATATCATTTTTTTCTGAAAGATTATAAATCAAAGAAGCTGAAGGGTAGAGACTGAATATTTCTTCAGTGTACAAAGATTCTTTATTTTCTTGTGTGTTATAAAAAACACCATTAACGATAAAGCTTTCCAGCCTAAGCCCTGTTTGGAAAGAAAAATTTTTAAATTCTTTATTTATATTAAAATATCCTGAAAACATTTTTCTAGTGTAATCAAAAAAAGTATTTCCTTTTTTTTCAACACTAATAGGAGTTGTGTCTACTTCAACTAATTGATCTGTTTCAATAGTACTTTCTGTTTCTTGATCACGGTATTCTAGTCCTAATTCTAGCAATATATCATTAAAGCTAATCGTTGTATAATCAATATTAATTAGCCAATATTTACGAGTGTCAGTAATATTGTTGTTGTAGCTAACTAGCTGATTAAATGGCTCTTGCATATGTCTATTTATTGATGTTTGAGGGTTTTTATTTACAGCATAATTTGCTTCAATTTCTAAATTTTCAGTATCATTAAAAATAAGTTTATAATCAATGTTATACACCTGTTCTGATTCTATATAATCATTCAGGTTTATAGCTTGTGTTTCTGAGTTATTAATACTGGTACTTATTTTATTTATGAGTATCGAATTCGCTATATTTTGATTGGTGTAAATTGATAATGTATTCTTCTTGTTTAAGAAAAAGTCAGCTCCAATTCTAAAAGAATGGTTGCTAGAATCGTCTAAAAACCCAAACTTCTGATATAAGTTTTTATCTATTCTGTCTAAGGTCTTTATCGTTGAGTACTTCCCAACTTCAAGGTTATAATTTCCGTAGAAATTTACCTTCCCTGAGTTGTAATTCATATTTGTAGAACCAATATATCTTATATTCTTACTGTATTCAGTTCCAAAAGAAACAGTTCCGTTTAAATTAAGTTTCATATTTTTTTTCAAAATAAAATTAATTATTCCACTCATTCCTTCAGGGTTATACTTTGCAGAAGGAGCGGTAATTATTTCTATTTGTTTGATCATTGATGAAGGGATTTGCCGTAATAATTGTGTCGTATCCATATTTGAAGGCTTTCCATTAATCAAAATCTGGACATTTTCATTGCCTCGCAAGCTAAAAGTTCCAGTAAGTAAATTAATATCAATAGATGGAACATTTTGTAGCATTTGTAAAGAGTTACCTCCGATAGCAACAAGATCCTTACCTACATTAATAATTTTTTTGTCAATTTTATTAATTATATTAGTGTCCTCGGCTCTGACTTCAATGTTTTCTAAATGAGTCAGGTCTTCTGTTAAAAATATTTTTTTTAGATTGATTTTAGGAGCTGATTTTTGTATTCGAATTTTTTTAGAAAAAGGTTTAAATCCTATAAATTTAACTTCTATCTTTATGGAATCATAGGGGAGTTTTTTTATCGTAAATTTTCCTTTTTCGTCAGTAATTCCACCAGTAATAATTTTATCATTTAATGATTTACAGGCAATGGATACATAAGGGATGGGGAGTTTATTTTTTTTATCTAAAACATAGCCATTTATTTCTCCATTATTTTTCTTTTGAGAATAAACAACACATGTTAACAGTAAAATAAATAAATAAAAATTTTTTTTCATTTAAGGTTTGATTAGAATAGGTATTTGGGCTAACCGAAATCATTCTTTGATTTTAGAATGAAAATTGTAGCGTAGCAATAAGTATATAGCCGAATGAATGTACTAGAGCGCACAAAATCTAGTGCAATGATAAAAAAAAACTTCAGATAAATCAATATTTAAGGAGAGAGTATTTTATAATTTTCTCTACCTTTTTGAAGATGTTTATATCTCTTATATTTGTTATAAAATAAACTTGATATTTGGACGAAATTAAAGATAAATTTACAATAAAAGATCTTGAAAACATTTCAGGCGTTAAAGCACATACCATAAGAATATGGGAGAAAAGGTACAATTTATTGCAGCCAAAAAGAACTGAAACGAATATTCGTTACTATACATCCAAAAGCCTGCAAAAACTCCTTAATGTAGCGTTGTTGAATAAACATAATTTTAAGATATCAAAAATTGCGGAAATGTCCGAGGATATTTTACTGTCAATTGCTAGAGAATTGTCTATTTCTACAGCCATTGATGATAGTGCAATAAACTCGTTTAAATTGTCTATGTTTCAATTTGATAAGGTTTTGTTTAATACAACTTATCAGAAACTATTAGAAAGCAGAACTTTCAATCAACTGTTTAAAGAGGTGTTTATTCCTTTTTTAGAGCAAATTGGAGTGATGTGGCAGACAGAAACTTTATTGCCAGTACATGAGCACTTTATATCTAATTTGATTGTTCAGAAAATTCAAATTCAAACTGAAAAAATTGTTTCTACAAAGATTACTAATAATGAAACTTATGTTTTGTTTTTACCTGAAGGAGAAATTCATGAAATAGGATTATTGTATTTAAATTATATCTTGATGCAAAAGGGATACAATACTGTGTATTTAGGAAGGAGCTTACCGTTAGATAATTTGAATTTTTTTATACGTAAAACTATTCCTCATATTTTTATTACACAAATAATTTTTAAGCCCTACGTAGAAAATATCAGTTCATATTTCCAGGAAGTAAATTCAGTATTTGAAAACAGTCCTCATAGGTTTGTTGCTATTGGAAAAAATACTGCAATTATTAAAGATCAAAAATTTTCTATTGATATTGAATGTTTTCCTTCTGTAAAGGAATATGTTTCTAAATTTTAAAACCGTAAGTTACTTAAAATGTTTATTTTATGTTTTTTTTATGATTAAAATAGCTTTATATTAAGATAGGTGTTTTTTTTATAAAAGAAAAAAAATACTGCTTACTTTATTACGTTATTATTATTTTGTTTAACTTTGTGTTTAAATGGTTAAACAAAATAATAAAATATCAATCATAGGTGCTGGTTTTTCCTCATTATCAGCAGCATGTTATTTAGCTAAAGCAGGCTTTGAGGTAACTATATATGAAAGAAATGATAAAGTAGGAGGAAGAGCAAGACAATATATTGATCAAGGATTTAGGTTTGATATGGGGCCAACATGGTATTGGATGCCTGATGTTTTTGAGAAATTTTTTAATGATTTTGATAAAAAGCCTTCAGATTACTATGAATTAAAAAAACTAAGTCCAGCGTATAAAGTATATTTTGGTAAAAATGACACTATAGATATTCCCGACAATTTTAAGGATATATGTGAAGTATTTGAACAAGAAGAGAAAGGAAGTTCTAAACATCTTATTAAATTTATAAAATCTGCAGAGGAAAATTACAATATTGCTGTAAAAGATATGATTTATAAACCTGGAGTTTCTCCACTTGAGTTAATTACTCCTGAAACTATGGTCAGGTTTACTCAATTTTTTTCAACAATACGCAAACAGGTGCGAAAAGAAATAAAGAGTAAAAAGTTAATCCAAATTTTAGAATTTCCAGTATTGTTTTTAGGTGCAAAACCCAGCAAAACACCTGCTTTTTATAACTTCATGAATTATGCCGATTTTTGTTTAGGTACATGGCATCCTGTTGGAGGAATGTATAAAGTTATTAATGGAATGGTTCAATTGGCAAGAGAACTTGGAGTAGTTTTTAAAACTTCATCAAAAATTGAACAAATTATTACTCAAGATAATCAAGTTACCGCAATAAAAGTCAACAATCAACTAATTGAAACACCTTTAGTATTAAGTGGAGCTGATTATCATCATACAGAAAAGTTATTAGATAAAAGTAAAAGACAGTATTCAGAAAGGTATTGGAATTCAAAAACTTTTGCGCCATCTTCACTACTTTTTTATGTGAATTTTTCAAAAAAACTAAAAAATGTTAGTCACCATACATTATTTTTTGATACAAACTTTGATCAACATGCTAAAGCAATTTATGATGACCCTTCTTGGCCTGAATCTCCATTGTTTTATGCAAGCTTCCCTTCAATAACGGATAATTATTTTTCACCTAAAGGGAAAGAAGCTGGTACTTTTCTAATTCCTTTAGCTCCAGGGATTGAAGATACTCCTGAATTAAGAGAAAAGTATTTTACTATGATAATAGATCGTCTAGAAATGCTAACAAACCAAGAAGTAAGAAGTAGCATTTTGTCGAAGCATAGTTATTGTATTAATGATTTTATAGAAGATTATAATGCTTTTAAAGGGAATGCTTATGGCTTAGCAAATACACTAACACAAACAGCTTTTTTAAGACCTAACTTAAAGAGCTCTAAAATTTCAAACTTATATTTTACAGGGCAATTAACCGTACCTGGGCCAGGCGTACCGCCTTCTTTAGTTTCTGGTAAAATTGTGTCTGAATTAATTTTAAAACATACTCGAACTCATGAAGAAGTTATTTGATCAAGTCAGCCTTAGTTGCAGTAAACTAGTTACGCGAAAATATAGTACTTCCTTTTCTCTTGCAACAAGAATGTTGTCTCCAGAGGTTAGGACGGCAATTTATAGTATATACGGGTTTGTACGGTTTGCAGATGAAATTGTAGACAGTTTTCACGAATATGATAAAACCTACCTTCTTAAAAAGTTTGAAAAAGATTATTATATCGCTAAACAGAAAAACATCAGCTTGAACCCAATTTTAAATTCATTTGTTGCTACAGTAAACAAGTATCAGATTGAAAATAGCTTAATTCAGTCTTTTTTAAAAAGTATGAACGATGACATTCATAAAACGAATTACAAAACTAGAAAAGAATATGAAGATTATATATATGGATCTGCAGATGTAGTTGGCTTGATGTGCTTACGAGTCTTTGTAAATGGTAATGATAAAAAATACCAAGAACTTAAAAAACCTGCAATGAGGTTAGGTTCTGCTTTTCAGAAAGTTAATTTTTTACGGGATTTAAAAAATGATTCAGAAATATTGAATAGGTCTTATTTTCCAGATATAAACCTAGATCGACTAGATACAGCATCAAAAAATGAAATTATAAAGGAAATCGAAAATGATTTTGATTATGCGTTTAAGTATGGTGTTGTAAAATTGCCCTTAAATGCTAAATTTGGAGTTTATATTGCTTATCGATATTATAAGCAACTCTTGAAAAAACTAAAAGCGGTTCCTTCTTCTGAAATTATGAGTACTAGGGTAAGGGTTTCAAATTTTTTAAAAATAAGTTTGTTGTTAAGAGGATATGCAAGATATAAATTAAACCTATTATGACTGTCAATTTGATCATAACCATTGGGACATTTGTTATAATGGAGGCCATTACATGGTTTACACACAAATATATAATGCATGGTTTCGGATGGTTTTTACATGAAGATCATCATCAGCATGGTTATCCACATGTTTTTGAAAAAAATGATGCGTTTTTTGCTGTTTTTGCCATACCTAGTATTTTACTGTTTTACTTTGGAGTAAATCCGAAGATTAATTATTTATTTTTTATTGCGCTAGGTATTTTGCTTTATGGGGTGGCTTATTTTTTGATTCATGATGTATTAATTCATAGACGATTTAATTGGTTTAAAAACACAAAAAACTATTACTTAAGAGGATTAAGAAAAGCCCACAAAATACATCATAAAAAAACAGGTAAAAACGGAGGAGAATGTTTTGGAATGCTAATAGTACCCTTTAAATACTTTAAGAAAAGCACATGGTAGTAAAGGATTCTAATTTTCTATACCTTATATTGAACTTAGGAAGTTTATCTATTCCTTTGTTATACAGTTTATATGAGAAGAAATTTCATTTCATCCAACATGTTAAGAAGGCTTTTTATAGCATTCTTTTTATGGCAGTATTTTTTTTATTATGGGATATAGTTTATACCCGTATAGGGGTTTGGGGGTTTACTGCCAAGTATCATTTACCGTATAATTTTTTTGGATTACCTGTAGAAGAATGGCTTTTCTTTTTCTGTATTCCTTACGCATGCCTTTTTACTCAAGAAGCGTTAAAATATTATAAGCCAAATTTTAAATTGGCAGAAAAATACACCAAACTACTTATTTACTCATTGTTAATATTAACGATAGGTGTGTTGATTATTAGCTTTGGGAAAAAGTATAGCACTGTAAATCTAATTCTCTTTATCTTATTACTACTTTACGGATTAAAGAACCAGCTAATCACTTTACAGTACTTTTTCCCTAGCTTTTTAGTCATATTATTTCCTTTTTTTATAGTGAATGGTATATTGACAGGGACTTTTATCTTAGAACCCGTTGTTTGGTATAATGAAAAAGAAATTATAGGGATCCGTATACTTACGATACCTATCGAAGATGTTTTTTATGCTTTTAACATGCTTTTCATGGTACAAATTATTTTCGATAGATATAAAAAACAAAAAATATGTTAAAAAATAAGCTATTGACCTTTTTCTTATTTCTTTCCTTGAATTTTTTAGCCTTGTATCTAGGAGTTGTTTTAATGGATAATGGACCAAAATCAGAATGGTATTTGTTATTAAATAAAGCGCCATGGACTCCACCAAATTGGATGTTTGGTAGCGCTTGGTCGCTCATAATGATTTTATTTTCATTCTACATGACCATCCTTCTTTTTAAATACAAGGAAGAGAGAAAAAAAATAGTATTCTTATATATATTTCAATGGATTTTAAATGTAAGTTGGAATTATATTTTTTTCAATAAACATTTAATCATTTTTGGAGCTGGAATATTAGTTGTTTTATGGGGGATAATAGCGTACATCCTTTTTACATATAAAAATACACTAAAACTATACAGTACATTATTACTCCCATACTTTGTATGGATGGCTATCGCTGTAAGTTTGAATATTTATATAATTTTTAATAAATCATACGAAATGCCTAAGCTAACCAATATTACACAGGAAAAAATAATTGAATTATATGCAAAAGACCTTCTTGAAGGAAAAGAGACGAAAATAATTTATGTATTTGCAAAAAAACATAACTTTGATGAACATGATTTTTATAAATTTTTTTCTAGTTTCGAGGAATTAGAAAAATCTGCTTTTGAGGTATTAAAAGCCAATGAGTAATTAATATTCAGTTGTATTTAATTACCAAAAAAGGAAATATTTTTTATATATTCTTATTGATTTTTATTCATAAAACAATACGTAATGCAATTAATTAAATTTACATTTATATTGTTGTTATTTACACCAATTATAATGGCACAAACTTCTAATTCATCGCTATATGAAGTATCAATTAATGATATTTCAGGAGTTCCTATTGATTTAAAACAGTACCAAGGAAAAAAAATACTATTTGTTAATGTTGCTTCAAAGTGCGGTTTTACCGATCAGTATAAAGGTTTACAAAAGCTCTATGAAACACATAAAGATAAGTTAATGATTATTGGTGTACCTTGTAATCAATTTAGAAATCAAGAGCCAGGTAATGCTGAACAGATTAAGAGTTTTTGTTCTTTAAATTATGGAGTAAACTTTTTGCTTACTGAAAAAATTGAGGTTAGAGGTGAAAACCAACACCCTTTGTATCAATGGTTGACTAAAAAGTCAATGAATGGTAATAAAAACTCCACAGTAAGGTGGAATTTTCAAAAATATTTAATCGACGAAAACGGTAACCTTTTAGATTACTTTTATTCATTTACCAAACCCATGAGTAATAAAATTATTAAACTACTATAATTTGATTAAATTTAAAAAACACAGTGGTATATATACCTTGCTTACAACTCAAACTTTAGATATACCCATTGAAGAAGCTTGGAAGTTTTTTAGCGATCCTAAAAATTTAGAGGTAATAACACCTCCCCATATGAAATTCAGAATTACTTCTGATGTAGGAGAAAAAGTTTATGCTGGACAAATCATAACTTATAAAGTGAGTGTTTTACCTAAAATTAGACAAAATTGGGTCACTGAAATAACACAAGTAAATAACCACAGTTTTTTTATAGACGAGCAACGTCATGGCCCGTACAAAATGTGGCATCATGAGCATTGGTTTGAAAAAAAATCAGAAAATCAAACGGTCATGAAAGACAAAATATCGTATAAGATTCCTTTTGGAATCCTAGGAGATTTAGCTCAGTTTCTATTTATAAAAAATCAGTTGAAAAACATATTTGAGTATAGGCGCCGTATTTTGAATAAATTATTTAATGAAAAATAAGATTTCGATTTTTTGGTTTCGAAGAGATTTAAGATTTGAAGATAATACAGGGCTATTCCATGCACTTAGTTCAGGGTATAAAGTATTGCCTATTTTTATCTTTGACGAAGAAATTTTAAGTCAATTACCCGTTAATGACGCTAGGGTAAGCTTTATATACGATACTCTTTTTGAATTGGATAAAAGATTAAAGAAAGAGGCAAGTTCACTATTAATAAAAAAAGGAAACGTAATTGATATATGGCAAAGCTTACTTCAGAAATATGAAGTAGCTAGTGTTTATTTTAATAAAGATTATGAACCCTATGCTATAGAAAGAGATTTACAGGTTCAAAAACTATTAAAAACCAAAAAAATTAAATCTTTTTCATATAAAGATCAGGTAATTTACGAAGAACAAGAAATTGTTAAAAAAGATGGAAAGCCTTATACTGTATATACACCCTATAAAAATGAATGGCTAAAAAGATACCATCTTGAAAGGTGTGTGGAAAAAGATATAGTATTAAAAGACAGGGTGCTAAATTGGAATAGTATATTTCCAAGTATAGAAACTATTGGGTTTGAAACAAGTGATATAAAAGTTAAACTCTTTCAGATAGACGATTTACATAATTATCATAATGTAAGAGATTTTCCTTATATAGATAAGACTAGTTACGTTTCACCCTATTTACGATTTGGTTTGATTAGTATTCGTAAAATGGTAATTCATGCTTTACAAGTAAATCAAACCTTCTTGAACGAGCTTATTTGGCGAGAATTTTTTATGCAAATTTTATATAATTTTCCGAGAGTTGTTACTGAGAATTTTAAAACAAAATATAATGCAATTGTTTGGAGGAATAATCAAGATGAGTTTCAAAAATGGTGTAAAGGTGAAACAGGGTATCCTATAGTAGATGCTGGAATGAAAGAACTTAACAATACTGGATATATGCATAACCGTGTTAGAATGATTGTAGCGAGTTTTTTATGTAAACATTTATTGATTGACTGGAGGTGGGGAGAAGCCTATTTTGCACAAAAATTACTCGACTATGAGTTAGCATCTAATAATGGAAATTGGCAATGGGCTGCTAGTACAGGATGTGATGCTGTACCTTATTTTAGAATTTTCAATCCAACCACCCAACTCAAAAGATTCGACAGTAAATATGACTATGTTAAAAAATGGCTTCCCAATCTTAATGAATTATCTTATCCAAAGCCAATCGTTGATCACAAGTTTGCTAGAATTAGAGCTTTAGATGTCTTTAAAAAAGTGTAAGAACTAATTATAAACGTCTTTTTTTAGCACTTATTCGTCATTTATACCATCTCATAGGTCTTAATTTTGCTGAAATTATTATTAAGACTAAATAAAAATAAATGATTTTAGACGAAATACCTGCTCTCGTTGATCCATCATTAAAGGAACAATTATTAGATGGAGAATCTGTCAAAGAACTACAAAAATATTCATTATTAGTAAACCAAGTAATAGAAGATTTTTTTAAACAATCTAAATTTTATAAAGGGGATAATATTGATGAAATTAATAACCATCGAATTCTTGCAAAAATAGATGGAGAAAATACCTTACCTTTTGAAAAAGCCTTAGACTATGTAAATGATTTATATGTAAAAAACACTATTGCTTTTCATAACCCTAATTATGTTGCACATTTAAATTGCCCAGTTGCCTTACCAGCCATTGCAGCAGAAGCTTTAACTAATACTATAAATACGGCTATAGAAACTTGGGATCAAAGTACAGCAGCAACTTTTATAGAACAAGAAGTTATTCGATGGATTTGTAATGAGTTTTCATTTCCTTCAACATCTGATGGTGTTTTTACTAGTGGGGGTACTCAGTCAAACTTTATGGGCTTATTAATGGCGCGTGATAATTATGCTTTTGAGCATTATGGCATTAATATCAAAAAAAATGGATGGTCAGAAGAAGTTAGCAAATTTAGAATTTTCTGTACTGACAAATCTCACTTTAGCATTAAGAAAAATGCGGCGTTATTAGGAATGGGGTATAATGCTGTAATTCCTGTTAAGACGGATAGTGAAATGAAAATGGATGTTAATGAATTAGTACTTGCAATTGAAAAAGAAAAACAAAAAGGAAATATTCCTATTGCTGTAGTTGCTACGTTAGGAACAACAGATTTTGGAAGTTTTGATCCGTTAGAGACAATTTCAAAAATAGCAAAAGAACATAAGATGTGGCTTCACGCAGATGGAGCATATGGAGGTTGTTTTGTATTAACGGATACACATAAGCATTATTTTGAACATATTCCTTCGGTTGATTCTATAACAATCGACTTCCATAAGACCTTATTTCAACCTGTTTGTTGTAGTGCAGTCTTAATAAAAGATAAACAACATTTTAAATATGTGTCTCATTATGCTGATTATTTAAATCCAATAGAAGATAAAGATCCAGAAAGACCAAACCTTATTGAAAAGTCTATCCAAACAACCAAAAGATTTGATGCACTAAAAGTTTGGCTTACTGTAAAAACTCTTGGTAATAAAACAATAGCTCAATACTTAGAAAAGGTACATTTTTTAGCAAAAGAAGTATATAAAATAATAGCTAATGATGATCGCTTTGAAGCAGCACATAAACCTGAATTGAGTACTATGGTTTTTAGGTACAAAGCTATAGGAGTAACGGAAGATAGAATACACGATACGATTAATATGTATATCAAAAGTTCTTTATTTAAAGGGGGAAAAGCTTCTGTTGCCAGTACAAAAGTAGATGGTAAAATCTTTTTAAAGTTTACGTTACTCAATCCTAAGAATACGATAGAAAACCTGTCTAATATCTTGGATATGATTAAGCAAAAAGGTGAACAGTATAAGAGAAGTAATTAAACTGTAAAGCGGTTATTAATAATATTTTTATTCCAATCCCTAAACAGTAATAACAAAGTAGGGGAAAAACAATAAACAGATGACACAGAATACATTCGATTTTATTGCAGTAGGAGTTGGTCCTTTTAATTTGGGCTTGGCTTGTTTAACAGATCCTATTGAGGGTTTGAATGGTCTTTTTTTAGATAAAAGAGAAAAGTTTGATTGGCATCCAGGCATGATGCTTCAAGATACTACGTTGCAGGTTCCATTTATGGCAGATTTAGTAACCTTAGCAGATCCAACGAGTCCTTTTAGTTTCTTAAACTATAGTAAAGAAAAAGGGTTACTATATTCTTTTTACATTAGAGAAAACTTTTTATTATTACGTAATGAGTACAATAAGTATTGTCAGTGGGCAATAGAGAAGCTTTCCAATGTCTATTTTGGTACTGAGGTAAAAGATATTTACTTTGATGAAAGTGAAAAATTGTATATCGTAAATAGTACGTGTACTAAAACACAAGAAGTAAAAGTTTATAAGACCAAAAAAATAGTATTAGGAACGGGTACACAGCCCTACATACCTTCTTGCGCAAAAAAATTAAAAGGTTCAGTAATACATTCTTCTTCTTATTTAAATAAAAAAGAAGAATTACAAGATAAAAAGTCAATCACAGTACTAGGAAGTGGACAAAGTGCTGCTGAAATATTTTATGATTTATTACAAGAGGTAGACTCGAAGGGGTATGAATTAAATTGGATCACAAGATCACCAAGATTTTTCCCGCTAGAGTATTCTAAATTAACATTAGAAATGACCTCTCCTGAATACGTAGATTATTTTTATAATCTGCCTTCTGAAAAAAGAGATGATTTAATTAAAAATCAAAAGCATCTGTATAAGGGAATAAACCAAGATTTGATTAATGATATTCATAACTTGTTGTATACTAAAAGATCTTTTTCTGATAAGCCTTTGAATGTTTCATTACGAACAAATACAGCGTTAATTGATAGTGTAAATGAAGGTACTGAGATTGCTTTAGAGTTACATCAAGTCGAACAAGATAAATATTATAAAAAAACAACTGAAGCTATCGTATTATCTACAGGATATCATTATAGAATGCCTGATTTTATTGAAGGAATTTCAAACAGGTTGAACTGGGACGATAAGGGAAGGTATGATGTTGACAGAAATTATACAATAGACAAGAATAACAGTGAGATTTTTGTACAAAATGTAGAGTTACATACGCACGGTTTTGTTACTCCTGATTTAGGGATGGCTTGTTATAGAAATTCTTATATAATAAAAGAACTTACTGGAAAAGAATACTATACAATTGAGAAAAGTATTGCTTTCCAACAATTTGGTGTTAGTAAGGAAGAAGAAATTCTTAAATATTCAAAAGAAACTGTATAATGAAGCTAAAAACCTTTTTAGTGGTCATGACTTTCGTTGCAGTGGTTAGTGATTATTTATTACATCCATTTTATCCACAATTTTTTGAGATTCGTTTTGGTATGACGAATCCAAAAAATGTGGGTTATTATTTTGCAGCGATCTGTTTTATGGTCATGATAGCTTTTCCTTTTTGGGCCTATGTGTCAAAAAAGGTGGCTGAATTAAAAATCTTAATATATACACAGTTTATAGCAGGTATATTGGCTTTATACTGTTACTGGACAAATTCGTACTTAAATTTTTGGATAGTTTCATTAGTAATGGTTTTGTTCAAAGGAAGTTACTTGTTGGTATATCCTTATATTCTTAAGATTATTAAAAAGGAAGAGCATGTATCAACAATTGGATTATTGTCTGTAGTAGTCCATTTGGGTGGAATCTTAGGCGCTGTATTAGGTGGATTTACCGTTGATTATATTAACCCTAATTCCATTTTCTTAATCATGGCTTTAGGAGATTTTGTTCAAATGTTTATGAGTGCCTATTTATTAAAAAGTAAAAAGTATGATACAACACTTATTTTAGATTCAGGAGATCAAAGAAAAAGTAGTTTGACTTCGAAAAATTTTATTCTAAAAATAGGTTTATTAACTTTTATCCTTTATTTCAGTGACTTTTTGATTCGTCCATTTTTCTCTATGTATTGGGAAAGTATCTCTGAGTTTGATTCGAAATTGGTTTCAGGTACCATTTATGCCATACCAGGAATAGTAGCACTCATTGCACTTTGGATTAATCATAAAAATAATGAAAGTGGGTATGATGGAATAATTAAAGCCATATTTATAGGACTTATAGGTTTGTTATTGCAAGGGATACCTTCTGAATTAGTGGTGATTTCTGGAAGAATTATTTATGGATGGGCAATATTTCAATGTATGGTAAAATTTGATGTATTATTATTTGAAATGAGTAATCCAGAATCTTATTCTTTAGATTATAGCAAAGTACATTTCTTTCAGAATTTAGGCGTATTGATTGCTTCTTTAAATGTAGGAGTTATTGTAGATAACCTTGGGTTACAAATGCCTTTTACCATTGCTTTAATTGGATTTTCAATAACATTATTATTATACTTTTTCGTATTTAGAACATCGTCAGTATCAAAACCTATAGAAAAAGCATCTTAAAAATGCATAAAGAACAACATATATTTTCAAAAGACTATAAAGATTTTGGGTCAATTAGTATCCAAAAATTTGATATAAAAAGGCATTCGAAGGTTCTTCATGAATGGGTGAATAAAGATTATGCCGTTTTTTGGGGGATGCAAAATACCGAACTTCAAGAAGTAGAAGAGGAATATACTAAACTTACAACACCAGAACATTATGATGTTTTTGTAGGAATGTATAGGAATAAAGAGGTTTTTGTATTAGAACGATACAGCCCACAAAAAGACATATTACAAGAATTCTATCCTGTAAAAGAAGGGGATTGTGGTATTCACATTATTGTCGCACCACCAGAAGGAGAAAAAGTTCCTCATTTTACTTGGTTTATGTTTCGAAGTATTATGGACTTTATTTTTTCTAACCCTGCTGTTGAACGAATTGTCGTAGAGCCAGACATCCGCAATAAAAAGATGTTTGCTTTATGCCAAAGAATCGGATTTTCATTAAATAAAGTAGTAGAATTACCTCAAAAAACAGCACAATTAGCTTTTTTAAATAGAGATGCTTACAATAAACAAATTGAATTATTTAAACCTCTAAAACGTAGCGCAATGAATACATTAGACAACGTTGTATCACCACAACAATCTATTCAACATATTACGCCAGATGCATGGCAAAAATCAAATACATTATTAATAAAAAAAGCAATATGTGAGTTTTCTCACGAACGTCTTTTCATTCCAATAACCTTGAATGAATTGGGTAATGGATGGAAATTATACGAACTTTTTGCTGATAATAAGGAAATAAGATACGAGTTTGAAGCAAAAGAACTTGGGTTGAATCAGCTAATGATAAAAGAAGACAGTATTAAAAAATTTTTAAATAATGAGCTACAAGTACTTGATGCAGTTTTCTTTATTAAAGAATTCAAAGAAGTCTTAGGGATTCATGAAGCTAAAATGCCCGTATACCTTGAAGAGATAATAAGTACTTTATATAGTAGTGCTTTTAAGATAACGAAAGGTAATCCTACAGCAGAAGAGTTGGCTACAGCAGACTTTCAGACTATAGAACAATCAATGACTGAAGGACACCCAGGATTTGTAGCAAACAACGGACGTATTGGATTTGATAGTAGTGATTATCGCTCGTATGCTCCTGAAGCGGGAAATTCATTTTCATTACTTTGGTTAGCAGGTCACAAATCAAAAGCAGTATATGCTGCTATTGAAAAACTACCTTATGAAACATTAATTAACCAAGAGTTAGATGAAAAGACTATTAAAGGTTTTAATAACATCATAGCTCAAAAAGGTTACACCCCTGAAGATTATTTGTTTTTACCAATCCATCCATGGCAATGGTTTAACAAATTATCGATGGTATTTGCTCCAGAAATAGCCAAAGGAGATTTAATATGTTTAGGATATAGTCCTGATCAATATTTAGCACAACAATCTATCAGAACCTTATTTAATACCACGAATCCTCAAAAGTTTTATACAAAATCAGCACTGTCGATTTTAAATATGGGATTCATGAGAGGTTTACCATATTATTATTTAGGAACAGCTCCCAAAATGGCGGTTTGGTTAGAAGAACTATTATACAATGATCCATATATCCAGAAAAAAGGCTTTAAAATGTTGAGTGAAATAGGGTCTGTAAGTTATGTTAATCCTTATTTTGAGGAATTTGGACCTCATAACGATTTTAATAAAATGTTAGCTTCTCTTTGGAGAGAAAGTCCCTATTCAGCGATTAAAGAAAATCAAAAGCCATTAACTATGGCAGCTTTATTACATATTGATCATCATGGGAATGCTTTATTACCTGAATTAATTAAGTCATCAAAACTAGCTATTGATGATTGGTTGAAGCGTTATCTAGAAGCATATCTAAGTCCTTTAGTACATTGTTTTTATAAGTATGATCTAGTGTTTATGCCACACGGAGAGAATATAATCTTAGTCTTAGAAGATAATAAACCCGTAAGTACTTTATTAAAAGATATAACGGAAGAAGCAGTCATTTTAAGTCCCGATGTTGAACTACCAGACCATTTAAAGCGTATGTATGCTCCTGTACCTGAAGATGTAAAATTATTATCGATTTTCACGGATATATTTGATGGTTTCTTTAGGTACTTAACACCAATTTTAGATGAATTTTTAGATTTTGGAGAGGAACGTTTTTGGCAGTTAGTCGCAGAAGTAATTTACGAATATCAAGAGGCATATCCTGAATTTAAAGAGAAGTTTGCCACATATGATTTATTTGCTGATACATTTAAATTGTCATGTTTAAATCGTTTACAGTTAAATAATCACAAACAAATGATTGATTTGGATGATCCCGTTGCCTTACTTCAATTTGTTGGAGATTTAAAAAACCCTATTGCCGTTTTTAAAAAGGAAAATAAGTTACAGGAAGCATAATGAAAACAAGTATAGAGCCAATAATATTTAGCAAAGAAATAAAAGGTCTAGGAACCATCTCTTTGCGATCATTTGATCTTGATAAGGATATCGATATACTTTATAGCTGGGTAACAAAACCCTACGCAAAATATTGGGGAATGTTAGAACAATCTAAAGATGAAGTATATAAAGGATATGAAGAAATTGATCAAAACCTGTTTCACCATGCTTATATAGGTGAACTTAATGGTGAACCTATTTTTTTGATGGAACGATACAAGGCCTCTGAAGATATATTAGCGGATTATTATGAGGCTGAAATGAACGATTTTGGTATGCACATTCTTGTTGCACCTGCACAAAAGAGAATTCCACAATTTACATGGTATATTTTTTCAACAATCATGGAGTACTTTTTTAGCTTACCTTATGTTGAGAGGGTAGTAGTTGAGCCTGATGTTAACAACGAAAAAATCCATATTTTAAATAAAAAAGCTGGATTTGTGTATCAAAAAGAAATACAACTACCTCAAAAAACAGCGGCATTGGCCATTTGTACTAGAGAAGATTATACAAAAGCTTTAAAAAACCTATTCAATAAAAATGAATCAGATTCTTAATAGTTTAACGTCTGAAGTTTGGGATCGTGTAAACAAGCAGCTAGTTAAAAAAGCAATAAGTGAGTTTTCTCATGAGTTAATTTTACACCCCAAATCACTAGGAGTATTAGAAAATGATTGGCATACGTATGCACTTGTTACGGATAATAAAGAAATAACATATACATTCAGTGTTAAAAAGTTTTCGTTAGATCATTGGCATATCGATATAGAAAGTATTCAAAAATTCTATAAAGAATCGCTACAACATATAGATGCGTTATCATTTATAACAGAGTTTAAAGAAACGTTAGGTATACCTGATGAGTTTTTAGCTACGTATCTTGAAGAAATTACTAGCACCCTTATGGGAGCAGCTTTTAAGTACGAAAAAATAGCTTTTTCTTCTAAAGATTTAGTTACTTTAGGGTTTCAAGAAATTGAACATGCCATGACAGAAGGGCATCCCTGTTTTGTAGCCAATAATGGAAGAATTGGGTTTAATATTGAAGACTATCTAGCATATTCTCCTGAGGCTAATTCTCCTTTTAATGTACTTTGGATTGCTGGGCATAAAAAATACACAACATTTACAGCCGTTGAAAAATATGCATATTCTTCGCTTTTAACAGCAGAATTGGGTGAGCAAAAATTAGCTGATTTTTCAAAAGTGTTACAAGTAAATGGGGTAGACGAGGAAGATTATATTTTTATGCCTGTACATCCTTGGCAATGGAAAAATAAATTAGTTCATGTTTTTGCCGCTGACATTGCAAACAAAAATATAATTTATTTAGGTGAAAGTGAAGACGCCTATTCTGCACAACAATCCATCAGAACGTTGTACAATGTGTCTTCTCCAGAAAAGCTGTATACAAAAACAGCACTTTCTATTTTAAATATGGGCTTTGTAAGGGGCTTATCTCCATATTATATGCAGAGTACCCCACATATAACAAATTGGATTACTGATTTATTAAAAGAAGATATTTATCTAAATGATAACGGTTTTACGATGTTAGGAGAGGTGGCTACCGTTGGGTATCATAATCATTATTATGAGGTCTTAGGTAAAACGAATCCTCATAATAAAATGCTTTCCGCTTTGTGGAGAGAAAGCCCGCATAGCAAAATAAAAGACTCGCAAAAAGTAGCAACAATGGCTGCCTTATTACATGTAGACAAGAACGATTCTTCTTTATTGGTTGAATTGATTTCATCTTCTTCAGTAGACACAGAAACTTGGATAAAAAAATATCTTAAAGCATATTTGAGCCCTATTATTCATTGTTTTTATCATTACGAGCTTGTTTTTATGCCACATGGTGAGAATTTAATTTTGGTTTTTGAAGACAATACACCAGTGTATGCTTTGATGAAAGATATTACCGAAGAAGTAATTGTCTTCAATGAAGAAATGTATCTGCCTGAACACGCAGATCGACTGTTTACTAAAACTTCAGACAGGATGAAAATATTGTCAATTTTTACAGATGTATTTGATTGTATATTTAGATTCATGGCACAAATATTAGAAACTCATGGCAACTTTTCTGAAGATCATTTCTGGAAGTTAGTAGCAGAAAATATTCATGAGTATCAACAAGAGCACCCAGCGTTATCGGCAAAATTTGAAAAGTATAATTTGTTTGTAGACGAGTTTGATAGGTGTTGTTTAAATCAATTACAACTATCAAACACCAAACAAATGCTGAATTTAGCCGATCCGATTGATAGTTTAAAATTAAATGGAGTATTAAAAAACCCCATTGCTCGTTATGCAAAAAATTACGAGCAACAACAAGTCTTAACTGAAAAATCTTAATATGCTGTTAGAAGATTTTAATCATATTATTCGTTCAAGAAGAAGTCATTATGCTTTTGATTTTTCAGAAAAGAAAATTGATAAAAATACCATAGAAACCATAGTAACAAATGGTTTGTGGGCACCAACGCATAAATTGACACAACCTTGGCGCTTTGTAATTTTGGAAGGAGAGCATCCTAATAACATAGGGGGTTATATGGCAGATTATTATAGGGAAATTTATACGGAAGATGAATTTTCTACAGAACGTTTTGAACAAACCAAAACCTATGCCAGTAATGCTACATTACTAGCCTTGATATTTCAGCCAAGTAAAAAGGTGCAACTCCCAGAATGGGAGGAAATAGCTGCTATTTCTTGTGCCGTGCAAAATATGTGGTTAACTTGTACAGCAATGAACATAGGAAGTTATTGGGATACAGGTGCTGCAACCCTAAAATATGTTCAGGAATATGTAACTATGGAAGAAGATGAAAAGTGTGTAGGGATCTTCTATATGGGACATCTTAAGGATGATTTGCCAAATATTAATAGAAGACGAAAACCTATAAGTAAAAAATTAAGCTGGCAATCTTAAAAGAATAAAAACACCTTTGTATATTGTGAATTACAAAGGTGTTTACTTTATGTTATTGTAACATTTTTAAAGACTAATTATAATCTAGTAATATGAATACCCCACAATTTAATTCAAAAAAATTTATTCATTTAATCAAAAAAAATTATACATTTTTTGATCGTATCCATTGTGTTTTTTATTTAAAATCGTGTCTACGTATTAACTTCAAACATAGCAGAACAACAACCTTACACTTTTTATTAAGGGGGTAATTATATTATTACATTAAAGTTTTTTATACAGAAAACTAAATATCAGTAAGTTACCAATGCTATTAAACACAAGGTTTCTACATTTTTTTAATACATCATATATACGTTCATATTTCGTATGATACTATAACTTAGTTTACATATTCTTTTACGTAAAACTTAATTTATTTTATGATTGTATGTATACAAATGTATTTTATAATTAGCTTCCTGTAGTAATATGTGTGAGTAGTATTGGTTTACTTGACTAACACAAACAATTTTATGATAAATCAACAAACTAAAAGAATTAAATCAATTGATTTAGCCAGAGGTATTGGTGTATTTTTTATACCAATGGCACATACATTATTAATTTATGGGACTCCATATTTACAGGAAGAAAGTTTATTCGGTATAATTGTACATTTTTTCGGAAAATGGGCAGGGATATTTATAATTGCTATGGGGTTTTCCTATATACTTTCTAAAAGAAATACAGTAATAACTTCATTAAAGAGGGGAGTACTCTTATTATTTGCAGGATATTTTATGAACTTTTTAAAATTTGTTATTCCAACTTTAATGGGAATCTTACCCGAAAGTTTCTTTAATGCTTATGGATGGAATTCTCCTATTAATTTTAATCAAATGTTATATATGACATTAACTGGAGATATATTACAATTTGCAGGAATGTGCCTATTATTTATGGGAATCATTCACAAATATGCACAACAGCATAAATACTTAGTATTAATAATAGCTGCTATTATTCTTGTAAGTACAGAATTTATTCGTGGTGTTCATTTGGGAGTTCCAGGAGTAGATTATGTGCTCGATTTATTGTGGGGTAAAGACTGGAATGTATATTTTCCTGTGTTTCCATGGTTTGTATTTGTACTTGTAGGCATGTTTTTCGGTTATGTATTTAAAGAAAATAATAGAAATATTGAAAAAACATACCAAGGAATGCTTTATTACGGGATTATAACATTGATAATAGGATGTTTATTATGTTTTTACGATTATGAGTTCCATATGAAAGATTATTTTCATACAGGAATAGGAGGGGTGTTATACTTATTAGGCTTCAATCTTCTGTTTTTCTATTCTGCACAAAAAGTGATGCACAAAATTGAGCACTATAAGATTACACAAATATTCTTGTATTGTAGTAATAAGATTACATCTTTATATGTTGTACAGTGGGTACTTATTAGTTGGGGGATGGCTTTTTTTGGTTATCATGACAAATCAGGAACAAGTATTGCTTTTTTAATGGTACTCTTTACTTTATTAACATTTATTGTCCAAATAACCTTAGATAAAATGCAATCATATAAGACTCGATATTACTTGAGTCAACAAGATATTAGTTAACATGAAATCTACAAAAGTCTCATGAATAATGTAACTTAAACTATAAAGCACAATCTAATTAGCATTTCGAAATTGTTTAGGAGTTAGTTTGGTGTGTTTTTTAAAAGCTGCAGAAAAATGCGTCGGGTTTTTATAACCTACTAAGTCAGAGATTTCATAAATAGGTTTAGTAGTGTGGAGTAGTAAGTCACTTGCTTTGTTCATTCGTTCGGTTAAACCAAATTCAGAAATAGTACTGTTAAATACACGTTTAAATTCTTTTTTTAAAACGGTATCATTTAACAGTACTTTTTTTGATAGTTCTTTTACAGAATATTGCTCATTTAAGCTTGATGAAATAATATTTTTTACTCGATGTAGTTTCTTCATCAAACTTTCATTAGTGTTCTTTTTTTTCTTGTGTTGAATCTGTAAAGAGATTAATTCTAGTACTTTAGATTCTAAAAAGAGGCGTTTTAAAATACCCTTTTGACTATTAGTTATGATATCGGTCAAAATATCCTGCGTTCTAAAACAAAAATTTGAACTAAAGTATATATGTTTCTTATCTAGGTATCTAGAATATTGGTTAAGAATTGGAAATAAGTTTTTAAGTTGGTGTTTTTTTACAAAATCATCAAAAATTTTAATTCTTAGTTCTTTAACATCTTTGTTTTTATAATACTTGGCTACATGGTTTAAATTATCAGAAAAATAAATAATACATTCTTGTTCTTCCTGTACAATATCCATGTTTTTTTGCATGCTCTGTATTACTTTTTCACCTTGAATTAAAAAGGATAATTCTAATACGTTTATATTAGTTATATTATTAAATTTGAAATTGTCATTAAAAATACCTTTAAAATATTGAATTTGTAAACCATCAAATGTATGTCCAAACATACTACCTTTACCATAACTTTTGTTTATAGTATACTCTTGTGTGTTTAACCCACAATTATTGATAGCTCCTAATTCGTTAAAAACTTCATTTAAAGATATATTATCTTTTTTCTTGATCATAAAAAAAACAGTAATAGAGAGGTGGTAAATATATAATTATTTAGACTTAATAAAAATTATTTTAATGTGAATTTAAAATTTATATAAGAGGAAAGATTTAGTAATCTCATATCCTATAAATACTACAAATTTCGATAGGGAAAGAAGAGGAGGATAGTTTATATTTTAACGCTTTTGTTAATATGAAAATTGCTGTTGAAATATAGTTTTAATAAATTATTTAGTTTTCTTAGTATACTTTTATTTCTCAAATTTTTTAAATTTAAGAGAATAAAAAACTATTAATATAAAAAAGGATAAGTCATTATCTATATTAAGAAATATGAATAATTTTTTTACTCATATTTTTGTAAAGTTTTAGTTTGGGATTTTAATTATTAGAAATAATATTTTTTATTGCAGAGATTGCATAGTAACTAATTTATAATATTCTCCTTTTTTCTTTAATAATTCTTCATGTTTTCCTTGTTCAATAATACTACCTTTTTTCATGACAACAATTAAATCAGCATTTTGAACGGTTGATAACCTATGTGCAATTACTAAAGATGTTCTATTTTCCATCATTTTTTCAAGAGCGACTTGTACTAATTTTTCAGATTCAGTATCTAGGGCAGAAGTAGCTTCATCTAATATCATAATAGGAGGGCTTTTTAATACAGCTCGTGCAATAGCAATACGTTGTTGTTGTCCTCCAGACAATAAACTACCTCGATCTCCAATTTGGGTGTCATATTTTAAAGGTAATTCGCTAACAAACTCTGAGGCATTCGCTATTTTTGCGGCTTGCTCTATTTCTTGAAGTGAAGCTTTAGGGTTGCTTAATGCAATATTATTGGCGATACTATCATTAAATAAAGTAGAATTTTGAGTAACTACCCCCATAAGATTTCGCAAAGAGCTTTTAGTTATCTCTTTGACATTGTATCCATCAATTAAAATTTCTCCCTTGTTAACGTCGTAAAATCGAGTAATCAAATTTGCTAATGTAGATTTACCACTACCTGATTGACCTACTAAGGCAACGGTTTTTCCTTTAGGGAGAACCAGTGAAAAATTTTTCAATACAAAGGTGTCGTCATACTTAAAAGAAATATTTTTAAATTCAACCTGATCTGAAAAATTTTCTAGATTAATAGCTTTTTCTGAATCTTTCAAAGTGCTTTCTGTATCTAATATTTCGAAAATTCTTTCAGCAGAAGCATTTCCTATTTTAATGCTATTATTGGCTTTTGCAATAGCTTTAGCAGGTGTTAAAATATTATATGCAGCAGCCATAAAACCAATAAATGTACCTCCAGATAAGACTTGATCAATCAACACCATTTTTCCACCATACCATAACAAAGAAGCAATAGTGACTATTCCTAAAAACTCACTCATTGGGCTTGCTATAGTTTCTCTTTTACTAAACCTGTTTCCGAGTATTTTTACTTCTTTAGCCTGTTTAAAAAGCTTGTTAGTAAAGAAGTTTTCTGCATTGAAGGCTTTGATTATTTTTAACCCTGAAATACTCTCTTCAATAGTACCAAGAATGTCTCCGTTTTTTTCAAAAATCTCTCCCGATTGTTTTTTAATCCGTTTACTTATAGTCGAAATAATAATACCAGAGATAGGAATAAAAACCAAAATAAAAATTGAAAGTTCAAAGCTTATGTTTATTAAAGCAAATAACGTAAAAATAATATTTAATGGTTCTCGAATAAAAACAATTATTAAGTTTAAGTAGGATTCGTTAATAACTCCTACATCACCTGTAGCTCTTGTGATAATATCTCCTTTAGTTTGATCAGAAAAAAAGGACAACGGTAGGCTAATGATTTTTTCATAAATGATCACTTTAAGGTCTTGTAAAACATCATTTTTTAAGAAAACCATTACTATTTGTCCTAGATAACCAAACAAATTCTTTAGTAGAAATACAATAACTACAGCAACAACGGTATATAATAAAGTTTTTTCTTCTCCATAATTTTCATTAGTAAAAGTGACGTAATAGTTCAGTAAATCACCTAAATACTCTTTATTAAGAGATTCTTTAAAACTAACAAAAAGTGGCTTTTCATATACTTTAGAAGTTTCCCCGAATAGAATATTCAAGGTAGGCATTAAGATAATATAAGACAATGTTGTGAAAATTGCATATAACACATTGAAAAATATGCTTGTTAGTCCCAGCCATTTATAAGGAAGTGCAAACTTTATAAACCGTTTAAAATAATTCATCTATTATTTGTTGAATTTTAATATCCAAATTTTCTTCTATTTTAGAAGCATCCGCAATATTATTCAATTTTGATTTAACACTGAAATAAAATTTGATCTTTGGTTCGGTACCACTAGGCCTAGCAGCAATTTTAGCACCATTTTCAGTTTCAAAAATTAATACATTTGATTTCGGAACTCTAATGGTACTTTCCTTACCAGTAGTTACCTCTTTTTTAATGGAAGATCTATAATCGTAAATACAGATAACTTTTTCTCCTCCAAGAGTTATTGGTGGATTATCACGTAAATTATTCATCATTTCCTTAATTTGCTCTCCACCATCAATTCCTTTTTTTACTAAAGAAACCAAACGTTCTTTATAAAAGTGATGTTTGGTATATAACTCCAATAATTCTTGGTAAAATGAACTTCCTTTAGATTTTGCATCACAAGCTATTTCACAAGCTAAGAGGGCAGAAGTAACCGCATCTTTATCTCTTACAAAGTCACCAACTAAATAGCCAAAGCTTTCTTCACCTCCACCAATAAACTCTTGGTTTGGATGATCTTTAATCATTTTAGCAATCCACTTAAAACCTGTTAATCCAATTTTGGTTTCTACCCCGTAGCTTTTTGCTATTTCACTTACGAGATCGGTAGATACAATAGTAGATCCTATGAATTGTTTACCATTAAGTTTGTTTTTTTTCTCCCAGTCCTTAATCAGAAAATCAGTCATAATACTCATGGTCTGATTACCATTTAATAACTTCATATTACCTGCCAAATCTCGAACAGCTATACCTATTCTATCAGAATCTGGGTCAGTTCCTAAAACAATATCCGCATTTACCTTATTTGCCAAATCTATAGCCATTTTAAGAGCTTCGGGCTCTTCTGGATTTGGTGATTTGACAGTAGGAAAGTCTCCGTCTGGTTTACTTTGTTCTTCTACAATAAAAACATTGTCATAACCTGCTCTTTTAAGTACTTCAGGTATTAGTTTTATAGCTGTACCATGAAGTGGTGTAAATACAATTTTTAAACCATCCCTTCCTTTGATATCAAAAGCACCATTTTGAAGTGAACTTTGCCAAAAAGCTTCATCTATTTCAGTACCAATAGTACTGATTAGTTCTTTTTGAGCTTTAAAGTTAATTTCATTATAGTGAACATGATTTACTTCATTAATTATTTCTTTGTCTTGTGGAGGGACGATCTGTCCGCCATCATTCCAATAAACTTTATAACCGTTATACTCTGGTGGATTGTGCGAAGCAGTTAATACAATTCCTACATCACATTGTAAATGATTAACAGCAAAGGATAGTTCTGGAGTAGGGCGTAGGTCTTCAAAAACAAACACTTGTATGTTGTTTGCTGACAAGACATTCGCTACCACTTCTGATAGCCATTTACTATCATGCCTACAATCATAGCCGATGACCGCCTTAATCTTTTTATTAGGATAGCTCTTGTGGAGATAATTAGATAATCCTTGGGTTGCTTTACCAATTGTATATTTATTAATTCGATTGGTTCCTACACCAACCACACCACGCATACCTCCAGTACCGAATTCTAAATTTTTATAAAATCGCTCATTTAAATCCGCTATATTGGTTTTAATAAGCTCTTGAATTTCTTGTTTTGTATCTGTATCGAAAGCATCTGTTAGCCATGTTTCAGCTTTACTAATAATATGTTCCATCTAATAAAAATTAAGGGTGATTATAATGTTAATGTTTAAGGTTTACTAATTCTTTTACCTTGTAATGTTTTTGTTGATGACTCCCTTTAATGATCAGTTCACCTAAAAAACCTGCCAAGAATAATAACGTTCCCAAAATCATAGTGGTCAAAGCAATATAAAACCAAGGGTTATCAGTAACCAAAATTGTTTTAATTTGGTTAGCAACTCGATAAAGTTTCATTGCACCAATGTAAAAAGCCGAAGAAAAACCAAAAAGAAACATAAAGGTACCCCATAAACCAAAAAAGTGCATGGGGCGTTTACCAAATTTAGACAGAAAGGAAATAGTAATTAAATCTAAAAAACCATTTACAAATCGATCCATACCAAACTTAGTTACACCATATTTTCTAGCTTGATGTTTCACTACTTTTTCACTAATGTGACCATAACCTTCATTTTTAGCTAAAACAGGAATATATCGATGCATTTCACCACTCACATTAATGGCTTTTATTACTTCATTTTTATAGGCTTTTAATCCACAATTGAAATCATGTAAATCAAGGCCAGAAGTTTTTCTTGCAACCCAATTAAATAGTTTTGATGGAATATTTTTGGTAACAACATTATCAAAACGTTTTTTCTTCCAACCCGAAATTAAATGATACCCATCTTTTGCAATGAGTTCGTATAGTTCAGGAATTTCATCAGGACTATCTTGCAAATCGGCGTCCATGGTGATTACTACCTCACCAGAAGCGGCAGAAAACCCTGCATCTAAGGCCTGAGATTTACCATAATTTCGTTGAAAACGTATTCCTTTGACGGATTTGTTAGCTAAAGATAAGTTTTCAATAACCTTCCAAGAATTGTCTGTACTTCCATCATCAATAAAGATAATTTCATATAAAAACTGATTGGATTGCATGACTTTGGCAATCCAATCGTGTAATTCTTGTAAGGACTCGTCTTCGTTTAGAAGTGGTATTACAACCGATATGTTCATGTATTATATGCTGTATTATAGTAAAATTTATATAAAATTTTAATAGTGTTCTTCAGGAGTCTTTTTCAAAATAGCACCCGTAATAGCAGAAAAAATAAAGCCAAAGAAAGCAGCAAATAAAATAGACATAGCAGAAGTTATCAATGGGGTTTGAAACTTTTTAGCTACTTCTAAAGACTGTTCTACTTGTTCTTCTGTCATTCCATTATCAAGCCAAGCTTGCGTTTGAGCCTCCATTGCTCTTTCTTGAAAAGTAGGGTCAATTACATTGGTAAACAAGAATGTATAAAGGATAGTGATAACAGCACTAACAACCGCCATTCCTACACCAATCTTTAACGCTTGACCAAAAGAAAGAAATCCATCGTTTTCCTTTTTAAATTTTTTGATACCTAGTACAATAAATATAATCATAGCGATAAAGCCTAGAGTACCTGATAACCAAGAAAGTTCAATTAACTTTCCTGTAGCGAAAAAGGTTAGATGTATTAATACCCCAATTAATCCAAGGTATACCCCATAATTTAAAATTAACTGTCTGCTTTTTGTTTTATTTTCCATTATACTACTAGTTAGTTATACAAATATATTCTTTTTATTATATCTTAAACGTATTTCAAAATATAGGTTTAAAAATTTAATGGTAAAAAGTTAGTCTTCATTGCTTTATAAAAGTTACAATAAATTTGTTTTAAATTTTTTGTTTTTTATAAAAAAAAGAGTGTAAATTTGCCGCGGCAAGTTCTACACAACTAGCTCCCTTTGAATCCCCCAGGGCGGGAACGCAGCAAGGGTATTAGGTTGTAGCAGTGTGATGTAGGTAGCTTGCCTTTTTTTATGCACTTTATTTAAATTCATTTATTTTAAACTTCTAGGATGGTAAGAAAAAACAGTTTCTTTTAGGTGTTTTGTATCGATATGTACATAAATTTCTGTCGTCGTAATACTTTTATGCCCAAGTAACTGTTGAATAACTCTCAAATCTGCTCCATGTTGCAATAAATAAGTTGCAAATGAGTGTCTAAGTGTGTGAGGTCCTATTTTTTTTCCCAAATTAATTTTTGTTGCCAAGTTTTTTAGAATGATAAAAATCATTTGCCTTGTTAACCGATTACCTCTACGATTTAAAAAAAGAGTGTTTTCTTCTTTTTTTTTGGGCATTATCAAAGGCCTTACATTTTTTATATACTTCGTTACTTGTTTGATTGTTGTATAATGTATCGGAACCAATCGATATTTATTCCCTTTACCAAGTACTTTAATAAAACCTTCATCGAAAAATAAATCTGTTAATTGTAGGCTGATAACTTCACTTACTCGCAAACCACAACTATACAATAATTCTAAAAGTGTTTTATTACGTTCTCCTTGCGGGTGACTCATATCAATTGCTTCGATTAAATTGTCAACTTCTTGTTTAGTAAGTGTATCAGGTAGTTTTCTGCCAATATTAGGGCTTTCTAATAAATCCGTGGGATTATCTTCTTTATATTCTTCAAATATTAAATAATCAAAAAAACTTCGTAAACTAGAAATCAATCTAGCTTGACTTCTTGGGTTAATTGTCTTTCCAGTTTCATAAACAAATTGTTTAATAATATCAGAAGAAATGGTGCTTGGAGATGGAAGCGGAGTTAAAGAGTCTATAAAATTTGTCAATTTATTTAGGTCTCTTTTGTAGCTTTCAATAGTGTTTTTAGACAGTCCTCGTTCAATTTTCAAGTAGTTAGTATAGTCTGTAATTGTTTGATTCCAATTCATTTAATTTTAAATTTTAACACAAATATTGTTTGTTAAGTGTCTGAAAAATATATATTTGCCGCCGTTGTAAAATTATAAATTTTTAAATTATGAAGAATTTTTTCCCCCTAATTGTGACCTCTAAATAGAAAAGTACCAAAAGAGGAGGTGTAAAAAAGGGTTTTAAAACCTTTAATAACAAGGTTGTAT
>CANMCD010000019.1 GCA_947496185.1 uncultured Tenacibaculum sp. | reverse complement strand
AAAGAAAACCCACTCAAAATTGAGTGGGAAAAATTGCTATGAAAAAGAAAAAGTATCTAGGACGTCTCCTAGATACTTCAAAGGTATATATTTTTTTTATATCTAAAAAATAAATGTTAATTTTTTTTAAGAAAACATATCTTTCACCTTTTCAAAGAAAGATTTATCTGACTTTTGCGGATTTGGACTAAAGTTTTCATCTTCTTTCATTTCTTCAAAAAACTTGCGTTGCTCTTTGGTAAGCTCTTGAGGTGTCCAAACATTCACATGAATCAAGAAATCGCCATTTCCGTAACGTTCAATACTAGGCAATCCTTTTCCTTTTAATCGTAAAATTTTACCAGACTGTGTTCCAGGATCAATCTTAATCTTAACCTTCCCTGTTACTGTTTCAATTTCTTTAGCAGTACCTAAAACAGCCTCCGAAAAATTTATATACAAATCATAATGTACATTACTTCCCTCTCTTTTAAGAGTTTCGTGTGGTACTTCTTCTATGACTACCAATAGATCTCCAGCTATGGAATTCTTACCTGGGGCTTCATTTCCTTTACCTCCTACCTTTAACTGTACACCTTCTGTCACTCCTTCAGGAATGTTAATTGATACTGTTTCTTCCTTTACCACCATTCCTTGTGCATCTGCATTAGAAGGTCGTTTATCAATCATCTCTCCTGCACCATGACAAGTACTACAAGTAGTAGCTGTCTGCATTCTACCTAATATAGTATTCGTAACACGCATTTGTTGTCCGCTACCATTACATGTAGTACACGTTTTGTACGTAACTCCATCTGCTTGTACCTTACGTCTTACTTTAACTTTCTTTTCTACACCATTAGCTATTTCTTCTAAGTTTAACTTCACTCTTATTCTGAGATTACTTCCTTTGACCCTAGCTTGACGAGCTCCACCGCCGCCAAAGCCACCAAAGCCTCCTCCAAAAGCACCACCAAAAATATCTCCAAATTGGCTAAATATGTCATCCATATTCATACCTCCGCCGCCGCCAAAGCCTCCTTGACCACCTTCAAAGGCTGCATGACCATATTGATCATATCTTGCTTTTTTATTTTCATCACTAAGAATCTCATAAGCTTCGGCTGCTAATTTAAACTTCCCCTCTGCTTCTTTATTATCTGGATTTTTATCTGGATGGTATTTTATTGCTTTTTTTCGATATGCCTTTTTTATTTCAGCTTGTGTAGCTGACCTTGCAACTCCTAATATTTCGTAATAATCTTGTTTTGCCATATTTTTTTCTATTAATTATTAATCCACTCGCCAAAGCGAATGGCCAATAATTGATTATGCTTGCCCCATTACCACTTTTGGATGACGAATTATCTTATCTCCTAATTTGTATCCTTTCTCTACACAATCTATAATTTTACCTTTCAAATCATCTGTTGGTGCAGGAATTTGTGTAATTGCATCGTGAATTTCAGAATCAAAATCGTCTCCTGCTTTAACTTCAATTTCAGTTAAACCTTTCTGCTGTAAAGTACTTTTAAACTTATTACTAATTAATTCTATTCCTTTTAGAAGTTCAGAATCTTCAGATTTTTTAATTTCTGCCAGTCCCCTGTCAAAATCATCCATAATTGGCAGTAATACTGTCATTAATTCTTGACTAGCTGTTTTAAAAAGCTCTATTCTTTCCTTGGTTGTACGTTTTTTATAATTTTCAAATTCAGCAAACAAACGTAAATACTTGTCTTTCTCTGCTTTTAACAACTCTTCTGTAGTTGGCTCTTCCTTCACCTCATTTGTTTCATTTTCTGGGCTTTCCTCTACATTTCCTTCCATCTCAACGTTATCAATAGCGTCTTTAAGTTCGTCTTCTTTAGTATATTGATCTTTACTCATTGTAAATAATTTCTTTAATTTTTCTCCTTATAATCTCTTACTATCGTACAAGAATACTGCCAACAGCGAAAATATGTCATTATGACATTATCTTAATTGAGTCAAACAGTACTACACCAAATATTCACATTTCAACAACATACAAGAACTTTAGACCTTTAAAAAAAAACTAATTTCAAACTTAAATTTATTATTCAACAATTATTTACATTTTTTTAATAGCTTTACCCAACAAACACCACTACAAAAACAAACAAACCTCCTATTTAACATTTTTTATCATTATTTGTGTTTTTTTTAACATTAATAGATGTTATTTTTACAGCAGATCAATTAATCATTATACATATTTAAAAGTGCATTCTAACTAAACTTTCAACTTATCAAACAGAAACTAATACGGGAGCACCGATATTTACACAGCCCGATGCTGCTACTTAGAAAAGAAAACACTTATGGTGTTTTTTATTCAAGTAATAGAAAATACAACCTGTTCAAAAAGGTCGTATAGTTCACCTACATTTTGATAAAATGTAACTTACTGTTTTAATTTAACGAAGACGGCTACCCACAAGTAGCCGTTTTTTATTTTGTTTATATTATGAAGAATTATAAAAAATTCAATTGTTAATCTTCAATTCGTTCTATTTTAGCTCCAATAGACCTTAGTCGTGCTTCAATATCTTCATAACCTCTATCAATTTGCTCTATATTATGAATAATACTTGTTCCTTTAGCTGATAAAGCCGCTATTAACAAAGAAATACCTGCTCTAATATCAGGAGAAGTCATTTTAGTAGCTTTTAGTTGACTTTTAAAGTCATGACCTATAACTGTGGCTCTATGAGGGTCACATAAAATAACTTTTGCCCCCATATCTATCAATTTGTCTACAAAAAACAATCTACTTTCAAACATTTTTTGATGAACTAATACCGTTCCTTTTGCCTGTGTAGCTACAACCAACACTATACTAAGAAGATCGGGAGTGAATCCTGGCCATGGAGCATCAGCTACGGTAAGGACAGAGCCATCTATATAGTTCTGAATTTCATAACTTTCTTGCTGTGGTATATATATATCGTCACCTTTTTTCTGTAGCTGAATACCTAACTTCCTAAAGACATTGGGGATCTGACCTAAATTAGCCCAACTCACATTTTTAATAGTCAATTCAGATCGTGTCATGGCTGCCATACCTATCCAGCTTCCAATCTCAATCATATCAGGCAATATTGTATGAGTACACCCATTCAGGCTTTTTACACCTTCAATAGTTAACAGGTTAGAACCAACCCCTGAAATCTTTGCTCCCATACTGTTCAACATCTTCGATAATTGTTGTACATAAGGCTCACAAGCAGCATTATATATCATTGTAGTTCCTTCAGCTAAAACAGCTGCCATAACAATGTTAGCCGTACCTGTTACAGAAGCCTCATCTAACAACATAGCTGTTCCTTGAAGTCCTGTACTGGTCTCTACACCATAAAAATATTCTTCTTTATTATAACGGAAAGTCGCTCCCAAATTGATAAACCCTTCAAAATGGGTATCCAAACGCCTACGTCCTATTTTATCACCTCCTGGTCTAGGTATATATCCTTTACCAAAACGAGCTAACAAAGGTCCTACAATCATGATTGACCCTCTTAAAGAACTACCATCTCTTTTGAAATCAGCACTTTCTAAATATTCCAAATTTATAGCATCCGCTTGAAAGCTATAAGAATTGTTTTCTAATTTCTTTACCTTTACCCCTAATTCTTTCAGAATAAAGATAAGTTTATTAACATCAATAATATCAGGTATGTTATTTATAACTACTTCCTCTGAGGTAAGTAATACAGCACAAATAACTTGTAATGCTTCATTTTTAGCTCCTTGAGGGGTAATGGTACCTTGTAGCCTACGTCCTCCTTCTATCTTGAATGATGCCATTTATTTTTTTCTATTTTTTTTGTTATTGGACGCTTTCTTTTGTCCTTGCGTATTTCTTTTTCTTAACAAATTTCTACTATCCGAAAGCTCCTCTTCTATATTTCTTAAATCCAACTTACCATCAGATAACTCATAAAGGTGATCAAATATTACAGGATCTTCAACAGTATCTTTATTCCAATTAAGATAACATTTCTTCATGTGATTGGCAATCGTAAACACTAAAGCCTCTTTCATATCGCCATCATCCCAAGTCAAAGCAACATCAATCATTGTCTGAATATTCGTTCCGTAAAACCTGTATTTTGACACAGATTTAGGATAATCAAGTTTTGAGGGTTTTTCGGTTAACTCTTCTTTAGATGGAGTTTCGTACGGGGAATCAACTTCTAGCTTAAAATCAGCCATAATATGTAATTGATCCCAAAGTTTATGTTTAAAGTCTGGCACATCTCTTAAATGTGGTTGTAAATTCCCCATCACATCAATGATTGCCTTCGCCATTTTATTTCTTTCTTCTTTACTATCCAATGCCACACAGTGGTTGACTAGTTTTTGTATATGTCTTCCGTATTCTGGAATAATTAAAGTTGATCTTTCTGAATTATATTCTAAATCAAACATATTAACTGTTTTTATCAGGTGCAAAATAGGTAATAATTTTTAAGCAGTCACTACCCTATCACCTTTAGTTTTGCAAATTGTAACAATAATTTCTTTTTACCTACTGTACCAAACTCTATTTCGGCTTTTTTATTAGGCCCTTTCCCTTCTAAACCTAGAACTTTTCCTGTACCAAAACGATTATGCTCTACTAGGTTTCCTACACTGATTTCTCCGTCAAATAAGTTTACTTTTGAAGTAGCTTCAGAAACTTTTTTCATTTTTCCTTTGGGTGTAGACATTAAAGGTTTTTCTTTTTTTGCTAAAAATTCTTTGCGTTTCTTTTGGATAGGTTTTTGAAAACGTATCTTCTTAGGTGAATCATCAAATATACTGGCATCAAGAAACTTATTTTCTGTAACAGAATCTGGTAATTTTGGTTTTAAATACTCTACAAATTCCTCATCAATTTCTTCTAAAAATCGACTGGGCTCTCCATCGGTTAGTTTTCCCCATCGATAACGGGTATGTGCGTAAGATAAATAGGCAACTTTTTCGGCACGTGTTAGTGCTACATAAAACAACCTTCTTTCTTCTTCTAATTCACTACGTGTATTCATACTCATACCTGACGGAAAAAGGTTTTCTTCTAAACCTACTATATACACATATGGATATTCTAGCCCTTTCGACAAATGAACAGTCATTAACGATACTCTTGGCACATCATCTTTGTCACTATCAAAATCTGTAGCCAAAGCCACATCTTCTAAAAAGGCTGTTAATGATGCGTCTTCTCCTGTTTCAATTTTATCCGTTATAAAATCTTTTATACCGTTTAGCAGTTCTTGTATATTCTCTACTTTATTAATTCCTTCTGGGGTACCATCTTTTTGAAGGTCTTTTAATAACTGTGCTTTTTTCACTACCAAGTCCGCAACTTCAAATGCATTTTTTGTTTGTGCTTCAACAGCAAATCGCTGCATTAATATCAAAAAATTTTGAATTTTTGCCTTTGTCCCTGAGTTTAACTTTATATCAATGGTGTTAATCTCTTTTATAATGTCAAAAATTGATTTTTTATAGTGATTTGCAGCAATGGTTAACTTATCGATAGTGGTCGCTCCAATACCTCTTGCAGGGTAATTAATAATCCGTTTTAATGCTTCATCATCATTCGGGTTAATCAACAACCTCAAATAAGATAACAAGTCTTTAATTTCTTTTCGTTGATAAAAAGAAATTCCTCCATATATCTTATATTTAATATCTTTTTTTCGCAACGCATCTTCTATAGCTCTAGATTGGGCGTTTGTACGATAAAGAACTGCAAAATCACTACTTTGAAGCTGGTTATTCATTTGAATATCCCAAATAGATTGCGCCACAAACCTCCCTTCTTCTCCTTCAGATATCGAACGCATAATCTTTATACTTTCTCCATCCGTATTTGCTGTCCAGACCTCTTTATCTAACTTTGTTTTATTCTTATCTATAACACTATTTGCTGCTTTTACAATATTCCCTGTTGAACGATAGTTTTGTTCTAATTTAAAGGTTTGTACCTCTGGATAATCTTTTTGAAAATTTAAAATATTATTAATATTAGCTCCACGGAAACTGTAGATACTCTGAGAATCGTCACCTACCACACAGATATTTTGAAAACGATCCGCCAAAGCTCTCACAATAATATATTGTGAATGATTGGTATCTTGGTACTCGTCTACCATAATATATCGAAAACGATCTTGGTATTTAGCTAATACTTCAGGAAAACGGGCTAATAATTCATTAGTACGCAAAAGTAAATCATCAAAATCCATGGCTCCCGATCGAAAACATCTATCTACATATTCTTTATATATATCTCCCGTCCTAGGTCTGCTTGCTTGTAAATCAGCTTCCTGTAAATCAGTATTATTAAAATACGCTCTTACAGTTATCAAACTATTTTTAAAAGATGAAATACGACTCAGAATCTGCTTTGGCTTGTAACGATCTTTGTCTAACTGCATTTCTTTAATAATGGAAGTCAGTAATCGTACAGCATCTTGAGTATCATAAATGGTAAAATTAGAAGGGTACCCTAACTTATCAGCCTCTGATCTTAAAATCCTAGCAAAAATAGAATGGAAAGTTCCCATCCATAAACTTTTTGCTTCACTCTGCCCTACTACGCTTGCAATACGCTCCTTCATTTCACGTGCAGCTTTATTTGTAAATGTAAGGGATAGTATATTGAATGGATCTACTCCTTGCTTCATTAAATGAGCTATACGATATGTTAACACTCTTGTTTTTCCTGATCCAGCCCCTGCTATAATTAACATAGGCCCATCTTTTTGTAACACTGCTGCTCTTTGAGGTTCGTTAAGTTGCTCTAAATATGTACTCAATGAAAAATAGATTGAAAGAATTAAAAAGCGGAAAATTAACTATTATTTCAGATTTTATAAAATATGTTTCCTTTTTTTTATTCACACCTGTGTGTATTTTATTTGAAGACATATATAAAACGGTACGTCCTATTTTTACCTTCCTATAAATGTTCTTATATTCTTCCTTAACTAAAACTTAGACATTAAATTTTATAGCTTATATTTTACCATTTTATGGGGGTCATTTTAAAGAAGCATTGTATCTTAGCGTCTAAAGTTAAATCAGTATGGAAGACAAAATTGTTGAAGGTTTAGCCTATGCTTTACCTGCACTTATAACAGGAGGGGTAGCGTATTATATTATGAGTGCTTTTATTAAGCAAGACAGCAATGAACAAAAATTCCAAGCATTAATTCAAAAGAAAAAAGAAAGTTTACCTATTAAACTTCAAGCTTATGAACGCATGCTTCTTTTTTGTGAGCGCATTAACCCTACCAAGCTTTTACTTCGTGTAAACCCTATAGGGAATAATACTGATAATTATTTACAATTATTAATTGCTAATATCGAACAAGAGTTTGAACACAACTTGGTACAGCAATTATATTTATCAGAAAATTCTTGGAAAGCTGTACTTGCTGCTAGACTGTCAATTATAGCGAAACTGCGAAAGGTTGCAGAAACTTCAAAAACCGCAAAAGATTTACGCGAAAATGTTTTAATCGACTATAGTAAAGAAGAAATTCCTACAGAAACAGCAGTTATGTTTATCAAACAAGAAGTCCAAAAACTTTTATAGAAAGATAAAAGTTTCTATTCAAAAAAAAGAGGCTGTCTGAAAATCAAGACAGCCTCTTTTTTTACATTGTTGTCTCCTACTAAAATAATATTACACTAAACTTTAAGTGTTATAAAAAAATAAGTGTGTAAGACAAACCCACAGAAGATACCCTATGAGTTTCAAACTCTCACTAGTATCAGAAGTTAAAAAGAGGGGTTAACTTATAAAAAGCATAACATTAAGTATGGTATCCATGAAAAAATTAAGTTATAAGAGAAGTAAAAAGTTAGAGTACAACATACCAGAAAGAAAGTTATTTTGTTTAATATTACTATCAAAAGAACTCAACCTCCAAATAATTCATTTTTTTTTAGAGTAAACCATAAATGAGAGAATTTCATCTACCTGTGAGTTACACGGGGTTAGTAGACAAATACTCAAGTAAGAATTACACATTTTAGGTTGGTAAGGATTACCTCTTTATTATTATTAAAAAAACAAAAAAATGCTCATGTAATCAAAATCTCTCAATAAACAATTCACTCATTGTTTATTTGTAATTGTTGCTCAAGTAATGATCTTACACTCTTACTATTCCAATCTGCAGCTCCAGATTTTTCAACCACTACTTCCCCTTTTTTATTAATTATCAAAGTCGTAGGAATGGAACTTACCGTCAAAAAATTAGGGCCACTTTCTTTATTATTATAAACAGGTAGGTTAAAATTATTTTCTTCATAAAATTTTTTTATCGTTTGCCAATTTTCATTACTAACCAATATAAAGCTTACCTTATCCTTATACGTTTCATATAACTTTTGAATACTAGGCATCTCTGCCACACAAGGGGGGCACCATGTAGCCCAAAAGTTCAAAAAAACAACCTTTCCTTGAAATTTATCAAAATTTACATCTGTAGTATTTAATCCGTCTAACTTCCAGTTATAATCGGTAATTTTTTCTCTTTTTTCCTCTTCGATAATCGATGGAGACAAAGCTATTAAACGAATAATATATGTTTTTGATGGAGGATATAAAAATAGTCCTATTACTATCAAAAATAACAGATTGGATATCGTTTTCTTTGTAAGTTTACTCATCTATTAATCATTTAAATCAGGCAACAAAAATTCATCTAATACGCTTTTTTTCTTCATCATTTTTTCAATTTCTTCCACAGTTCTAGGTGCTTCGCCTGATAAGTTTACAGGGAGGTCTTCTGTAATTAAAATATCATCTTCAATACGAACTGCTATACCCCACCATTTTTTATCACATTTACTTCCCTTAGGTATGTATATACCTGGTTCTACAGTTATTACAGAATTAGGTTGTAATACCCCATAAGTTCCTGGGTCATGTACATCCAATCCTAAATAGTGAGAAGTACCATGCGGGAAATATCGATGTTCTTCATTTATAGAAGAAATAATACCTAATTCATATAAACCCTGATTAATTATTTTTCTTCCTTCGGTATCCGGTTGCCTAAAAGCATTCCCTTTTACACAAGCTTTGATACCTGCATTCTGTGCTTTTAATACTATTTCGTAGATAGCTTTCTGTTCCTTAGAAAATTTGCCATTAGCTGGAATTGTTCTAGTGACATCAGCTGTATACCCTTTATATTCAGCTCCCAAGTCCATTAAAACTAAATCTTTATCTACCTTTAATTTACTATTATCCATATAATGTAAAACACAACCGTTATTACCTGCCCCTACTATTGAAGGATACCCTTCATACCGTGCCCCATACTTTCTATAAACAAATTCATGAATGCCTTGAATTTCTCTCTCAGACATAGAGGGATGCATTGCTTTCATGACTTCTATTTGCCCTATAGCCGAAATCCTCACGGCTTTTTTTAACAGCTTCAGTTCTTCTTTATCTTTGATTTCCCTTAATTTGGCTATTTCTTTATTAATAAAGTATGTATTAATATTCGTTTTCCCTTTTAATTCAGTATTACTATTATGTCTCAAGTCATAGTTAGACACTTTTTTAAAATGTCCTACTAGATCATACAATTCTTCTGTCTTCCTTATTGTATTTCTATAATCATCTTTAAACTTTCTAACATATACCTTAGAAAATTTTTGATAATTAATTTTATCTGTAAAAAAATCTTTAGTTGACTTTGATTTTTTAATTCCTAACCTACTAACAACGGCTTCAGGCCCCATTATTTTACCGTTCCATAATTCATAATAAGGATTTTTTCCAGGCACATATAATAACTCATTATATACTACTCCAGTTTTATCTTTTTGATCATCTGAAAAAATTAGTAGTACCGCATTGGGTTCTCTAAATCCCGTTAAATAATAAAAAGTAGGATCTGGATGGTATAAATAATCAACATCATTAGACCTATTTCTTATAGGGTTTGTAAAAAATAATGCAACCGAATTTTTGAGCATTTTCTTTCTAAATGCTTGTCTTTTGTTTCGATGAAAGTCAACTGATAAATCATCTGTATTGGTTTGTGACGTAGTATTAAATATGCATACAAAAAAAACAAAAATTGTTAGATGTATTTTATTCCCCCTCATAAAATGTATATTTATAATGCTATAATTTCAATCAAATTTATAACTTTTTATCGCTAAATATCATATTATTCTTTAAAGTTTCTGTTAAAAGTTCATTCAAAAACCAACCCTACTAGGATCAAAATATTAAACAATTTTACAGTTTTTGTTTATCATATTTTAGCTACTTTTACGCAACTATAAACAAACAATTCTATAAAAATGAAAAATACTGCATTAACGCATGTTCATGAGGGTCTAGGAGCAAAATTAGTTCCTTTTGCAGGGTATACTATGCCAGTACAATACGAAGGAGTAAACATCGAGCATGAAACAGTTAGAAGTGGTGTTGGTGTATTTGATGTTAGCCATATGGGAGAATTTTTCTTAAAAGGAGAAAATGCTTTGGCTTTAATACAAAAAGTTACTTCGAATGATGCTTCGAAACTAACACCCGGAAAAGCTCAGTATAGTTGTATGCCTAATGCTGAAGGAGGTATTGTTGACGATCTTATCATTTATATGATTAACGAGCAAGAATATATGCTTGTAGTCAATGCCTCAAATATTGAAAAGGATTGGAATTGGATTGCGCAACATAATGATCTAGGTGTTGACATGGAGAACCGTTCAGATGATTGGTCTTTACTTGCTATTCAAGGACCTAAAGCAGCAGAAGCAATGCAATCATTGACTTCGGTAAACCTTTCTACTATAAAATTCTATACTTTTGAAATCACTGACTTTGCTGGCTTACCTAATGTAATTGTTTCTGCAACAGGTTATACTGGATCTGGTGGTTTTGAAATTTATGTTAAAAACGAAGATGTTGAAGCTGTTTGGAACAAAGTATTTGAAGCAGGAAAAGATTGGGATATAAAACCTATCGGTTTAGCAGCTCGTGATACCTTAAGATTAGAAATGGGATATTGCCTATATGGTAATGATATTGACGATACTACCTCTCCTATAGAAGCTGGATTGGGATGGATTACTAAATTTACAAAAGACTTTGTAAATTCAGAAGCGCTTAAGCAGCAAAAAGCAGAAGGAGTAGCGCGTAAACTAGTTGCTTTTGAGCTAACAGAACGTGGTATTCCTAGACAAGGTTACGAAATTGTTGACAACGAAGGTACTGTCATTGGTAAAGTAACTTCAGGAACTATGAGTCCGAGTTTAAATAAAGGGATCGGTTTAGGATATGTTACTATTGATAACGCAAAAATAGGTAGTGATGTATTTATACAAATAAGAAAAAAGCAAGTACCTGCACAAGTTGTAAAACTTCCTTTTTATAAAGGATAACTTTTGAAATTGTCTTAAAATAAAAATATCACTATTTCGATATAGTAATTCAAAAAGAAATGTTATAAAATTTTATAACATTTCTTTTACTTTCTATTTAACAATTAATTAAGTGTTAAATTTTAACTTAATAATCTAAATAAATTTAGATTTGTAAACATTTTTTTACACTTTACTTATGAGGATATTTTTATTTCTATTTACATTATTAGTTGCAAAAACGCTTACCTATAGCCAAAGTGACCAAGAATTCTTAGCTAGTAAAGTAAAAAATGATCCCACAGTAAAAATAGGAAAACTACCAAATGGGTTAACCAATTATATCAAACAGAATCCTAAACCCGCAAATAAAGTTGAGCTACGTTTAGTTGTTAATGCCGGCTATATCTTAGAAGATGAAGATCAACTGGGGCTAGCTCATTTTATGGAGCACATGAACTTTAATGGTACCAAAAACTTCAAAAAAAATGATTTAATTGATTATTTAGAATCTATTGGTCTTAATTTCGAGCACGATTTAAATGTATATACAAGTTTTGATGAAACCGTATATAAACTACCTATACCTAGTGATGATAAACAAAAACTTACAAAAGGATTTCAAATTCTTGAAGATTGGGCACATAATGCCTCCCTAACAGCCAAAGATATTGACGAAGAAAGAGATATTGTATTAGAGGAATTAAGAAATAGTAAAAACGCACAATCAAGAGTACAAAAAAAATATATACCAATTCTTTTTTATGGTTCTAAGTTTGCTAATCGTTCACATACAGGTACTGAAAATAGTATCAAAAACTTTACTCATGAAAGTCTTCGTAGGTTTTATAAAGACTGGTACAGGCCAAACCTAATGGCCGTCATTGCTGTTGGTGATATTGATGTAGCAGAGATCGAATCAAAAATTAAGAAACATTTTTCCCCAATCCCTCTGCCTAAAAAGGCTAGAGAAAGAAAAAAACATTTTCTCAAAAATCATAAAGAAACCTTTATCTCTATCGAGTCTGATAAAGAACTTACGTATTCTTTTTCTGCCATACTATATAAAGATTGTGAAAACAATATTTCTTCAATTAAAACAGTAGCTGATTATCGGAAGAATTTGCTAAAAATGTTATTTGCACAAATGATCAATCATAGACTTTATGAGTTATCTAATAAAGAAAGACCTCCATTCCATGAAGCTGCAGTATCTTATGAAAATTACATTCGGACTAAACAATTTTATTTAATATTTGCTGAAACATCTAATGAAGGACAGCTCCATGCTTTAAGTACTTTATTAGAAGAGCATGAAAGAATTAAACGTTATGGTTTTATAGCTGAAGAATTAGCGCGTGCAAAAAAAGTATTAATTTCAAACCTTGAAAACACCTATATAAATAAAGACAAGCAAGAGTCTTCTTCTTTTGCAGATCAATATACGTCTCATTATCTTAGAAAAAAGACCATCATTGATACTGAATGGGAATATAAAACCGCTATTAAACTTTTACCTTCTATCAAATTATATGAGGTGAGTGAATTAATAAAAAATTTCTTACATGATGATAATAGAATAATTACATTAATAAGTCCTAAAAAGGTAGTTACTAAAAAAGAAGTTATAGGTCTTTTAAAAACTTTTAAAAACAAAAAAATAACCCCTTATATATACAAGAATGTTACGAATGCATTAATGACTAAAAGACCAACCGCTGGTACTATTATAAAAACATTATCAAATAAAAAACTTAAAACAAAAACTTTACTATTGAGTAATGGCGCTAAAGTAACCTATAAAAAAACCGATTTTAAAAATAATGAAGTACTATTTGATGCATTTCGTTTTGGTGGCACTTCCCTATATTCTCAAAAAGAAATCAAGGCCGTCGCTCATATAATCAATGATCTCACACAAGCAGGTATTAATGGTTTCTCACTAAACGAACTTAATGAATTACTATCGGGTAAAATAGTAGAAGTTACACCTTATATTAATAGAATTTCTGAAGGGGTGAAAGGACAGGCTTCACCTAAAGATTTAGAAATTTTATTCAAGTTAATCTACTTAAACTTCACCTCATTAAATCATGACCGTAAAGCTTTTACAGTTTTCAAGAATAAAAAGAAAGATTATTTGAAAAATTACTTTTCTAATCCGATAAACTTCTTCTTTAGTGAATTGTCAAACTTTAAAAATAAAGATAATCCGAACTATATAAAACAAATAACATCCAATGATATTGACAATTCTAGTTATGACTTGGCTTACATAAAATATATCGAACGTTTTAATAATGCGAACGATTTTCATTTTTATTTTGTCGGTAATTTTGACGAAAATCAATTAATTAATTTCTCAAAAAAATATATTGCTTCCTTACCTGCTAAAAGAGGGATAAAAGAAACTTACAAAACAAAAAAAAATATCCCTATAAAAGGAATTCAGACCAAAACAATTGTAAAAGGAAAAGGCCCTTTGAGTATTGTAGCAATTAATTATCAAGGAAATTCACCTAATTATAATAAAAAAGAAGCACTTACTTTGAACGTAATCACTAATGTTATTGGAATAAAATTAAAAGAAGAATTACGCGAAAAAGAAGGAAAAACTTATTATCCTATTGCTTATGACAGTATTCATCAAAGACCACATAATATTTATGACCTTTATCTAGATTTTTCTTGTGCTCCTGAAAATGTTGAAAAATTGGTTAAATTAGCTAATAAACAAGTTTCGGAAATCATCAACAATGGGCCAACAGAAAAAAACTTACTAAAAGTAAAACAAAAATTGCTTTTGGCATACAAAGAAAACCTAAATAAGAATACTTACTGGTTAAAAGAACTTAAGAACTTAGACTTTTTTGGTAATGATCCTGCTGATATTCTAAATCTCGAAAAAAGGATTAATTCTTTAACCGTGAAAGACCTACAAGAAGTAGCTAAAAAATACCTAACCCAAGGTCGTATATTAGGTATTCTTAAACCTGAAAAATAACAACACAACTATATTTAAGATTCTAAAATTCCTTTTTAGAGGTGTTTTTTAATCTCTTAAACAATGAAATTATAAAACCCGTTCCATACCCATAAAACTGGGTTAACGTAGTAATCACACTCAAAAAAGCTACTTTACTATTTTTATTTTGTAGCAAAGAGTCTACAAACAAAATAAGAAAATAAACGCCATAAGCTGCAAATAGAAAATTATGCCCAAAAAATAATAATAGTATGCTTATATCGATACCAATAATAAACAAACTAGGAAACCAATAGGTAATTTTTGCTGTTTCTGGATATTTTTTATTCAATATCGGTCTTGCTGTACCAAAAGAAAATGTTTGTTTATAAAACTGCTTTAAAGTACTTCTTCTTTTATGATATACATAAGCATTACTCACCAATTGGGTACGAAAATCATTTTTCCATAAACGAAAAGTTAAATCAATATCTTCACCTGCTTTTAGACTTGAAAAACCTTTTGTCAACTCAAACGCTTTTTTTGACAACCCTAAATTAAAACTTCTTGGCTGGAATTTCCCTACACTTTTTTTCTTTCCCCTTATACCACCTGTTGTTAAAACGGCTGTCATCGAATAATTAATTGCTTTTTGCAATGCTGTGAAGCTTTTATGTGCCGCATCTGGCCCCCCATAAGCATCCGTATAATCATCAATCAATGCCTTTTTTACCGCCGATAAATAATGAGAAGGTACAATTACATCTGAATCTAAAATTATAAAATAATCTCCAGAAGCCCTTTCCATACCATAATTTCTCGACAACCCTGCCCCTGAATTTTCTTTATAAAAATATTTAATATTCAACGTAGTATCGTACTTCTTAACCAATGTTTCAGACGAATTTGTAGAACCATCTTCTACAACAATGACCTCAAATGTATCTAGTGTATCTTGTTGCGTTAAACTGTCTAATAACTCATCTATTTCACTAGGTCTATTATAGACAGGAATTATAATTGAAAAATATATAGATGTAACTTCTCTGAGCATACAATTATTTACTGTAATCAAATAGCAATAACTGAATTTTTATCCAATATTATATAATAGTAATGTTAAATCTATTAATGAACTTTATTTTTCTCTTTAATTAAACTGTTCACCCCATTCCATAAACCGATTCTTTTCTCAAGAGATAACTTAGCATAATACAAAACATCTTGCCATTTTTGATCGTTATCACCGCACAACTCAGCGATCATTTGTAAAGACAACGGCCCATGTTCGTCCCCATCTAATTCAATATGCCTTTTTAAATAATAAGTTAATTTACTGTAATCTACATTATCCTTTTCTTCTGTATTTTTAACTATTTCTAAAAACATATCAGGAATTACATCTTCCCTTCCAAAAGTAAAACTAGCTGCGATAATATGTGGTTCTTTTGTTTTTATGACTTCAAAAGTAAATAATACAAAATCCTTCGTTTCTGGAGTAATTGACAATTCATTGACTATTTCCTCCACTGGCTTCCCATCGTACACCTTGGAGATTAAAGATAAGATTTGAGATATTTCTGCTCCTGTCTGCTTCATCGCATCAATATACATTTCAAAATGACTTTTAGGAGCACCTAATTCGTTTACGTCTGTTTCTTCTTCTAAAACAATTTCATTAATAAAACGAGCCGTTTTAGTATTCAGTACGGGTATCCATGGTAAAGAGACACAGGTTAATTCTCGTTGTAATCCTTTTAACAACGACATAAAGTCCCAAACTGCAAAAACATGTTGCTCCATAAATATCCTTACATCAGAAATGTTCTCTAAAGAGTTATACAGTTCATGTTGTTTTAAACGTTCTCTGTAAGAAAATAAATTTTCTTCTATTAATGAAATACGATCCATAAAAAATAAATTTCAATAAAAAATGCAAACCAAACGATTTGCATTTAAGTTACTATATTTTATCTAGATATATAAATTATTCTTCAACAAATTTACTCATAACTGCATCACTTACCCCCATATTAGAAAACCCTCCATCATGGAATAAGTTTTGTAGTGTTACTTTCTTTGTTAAATCTGAAAACAATGATATCGTGTAATCAGCACATTCCAAAGCAGTTGCGTTACCTAAAGCTGACATTTTCTCTGCATACGTAATAAATCCGTCAAATCCTTTTACTCCACTTCCTGCTGTAGTTGGTGTAGGAGATTGTGAAATTGTATTTACACGAACTTTATGATCACGTCCAAAGAAATATCCAAAACTACGAGCAATTGATTCTAAATAAGCTTTATTATCAGCCATATCATTATAATCAGGAAAAACTCGCTGAGCAGCCATATAAGTTAGCGCTACAATACTTCCCCATTCATTCATTGCTTTCTTATTATATAAAACATTCATTGTTTTATGAAAAGACAATGCTGAAACATCAAACCCTTTAACCGTAAAATCATAATTTGAATCCGTGTAATGTTTTCCTTTACGAACATTTACCGACATTCCTATTGAGTGTAAAACAAAATCTATTTTACCCCCTAATATTTCCATTGATTTTTCTACTAGATTATTTAAATCATCCATAGACGTAGCATCAGCAGGCACTACTTGTGATCCTGTTTTTTCTGCTAAAGCATTGATTTCACCCATACGCATGGCAATAGGTGCGTTTGTCAACACAAAGCTTGCTCCTTCTTCATGAGCTCGTTCTGCTACTTTCCAGGCAATAGAATGCTCATTTAATGCCCCGAAAATTATTCCTTTCTTACCTTTTAATAAATTATACATATTATATGGTCTTTTCGTTGGTTATTAGCTGCGGCAAATATAACCCTTTCTATGAATTTTATAAGGAGTTTTTTTATTGTCTTAGTAATTCTTTTGCATGTGTTAAAGCACTTTCACTGTAATCTTTACCACTGAGCATTTCGGCTATTTCAGCCAACCTTTCTTCATACGTCAATTTTTTTAAACTTGAAGTAGTTTTTCCATTAACTTCCCCTTTGAATACTTTGTAGTGCTGCTTTCCACTTGAGGCTATTTGTGGTAAATGAGTAATCGTAATTACTTGCATGTTTTCTGCCATATCATCCATGATCTTTGCGATTTTATTGGATACTTCACCAGAAACCCCTGTGTCAATTTCATCAAAAATAATGGTCGGTAAATGTATATTTTTTGACAAAATATTTTTGATCGAGAGCATAATTCGTGATAATTCACCACCTGAAGCTATTTTTTTAAGTTCTCCAAAATTCCCTCCTTTATTCGCTGAAAACAAAAAAGTCAACTGATCTATACCGTTGGAAGTATACGCTTCCTGTGTATGTACCTCAATTAAAAATTGTGCATTTGGCATCCCTAATTCAGTCAACAGATACTTCAACTCTTTTTTTAGTTTCGGAATTACTTTGTCTCTTTTGGTTGATATTACATTCGCGATGTCGCGAAGTTTATTATCCACCTCTTCTATTTCTTTTTTCTTCTCATTTATTTGTGTATCGGCACCTTCAACTTGCGAAACTTTATTAGATAAACTCGCATGGACCTCTTGTAGTTCTTCAATACTAGATACTCTGTGTTTTTTTTGTAGATTGTAGAGTAATTGTAATCTATCATTTAACGCTTCAATTTCAAGCGGGTTAAAATCTACATCCTCATTCGCAGACTCTAATTCTGTGACTAAGTCGTCTAATTCTATTTTGACACTAGTGATTCTTGATGATAATTCTTGATATTCTTTTGAAAAAGAACTAATTTTTAACAACTTATTTTCGAGAGCATACAATAAATTTTGAACTCCATATTCTTCATTTGTAGCAATTTGTAACCCTTCAGATAGATTAAGTTTAATCTCTTCTATATTGTTAAGTTTTTCTAATTTATCTTCTAAAATAGCTTGTTCATCTACTTGGAAATTAGCTTCTTCTAATTCGTTAAAAAGATGAAGATTATATTCATATTGTTCCTTAGATTTTTCTGCTTCCTCTTCTAAGTTTTTTAATTCTCTGAGCAATCCATTGTATTTGCTTAGTCCGCGTTTATATGAAGCTACTTTTGCTTGATTTTTTGCCAAAGCATCTAAAATTGAAAACTGAAAATCTACATCAGATAATTCTAATGTTTGATGTTGTGAGTGAATATCTAATAAGACCCTCTTAAGAGAAGTTAATGCTGATAAAGTAACTGGTGTATCATTTACAAAAGCTCTAGACTTACCAGAAGGTAGAATTTCTCTTCTAATGATGGTTTCTTCTTCATAATCTAAGTCTAATTCTTCAAATAATGACTGTAATTGATAATCATTAATCCGAAATTGTGCCTCTACAACACATTTTTTTTGCGTATCTCTCAGCGACGATAAGTCTGCTCGATTACCAGTTACAAGCCCTAATGCACCTAAAAGAATTGATTTTCCTGCGCCTGTTTCTCCTGTTATTATAGATAAACCTTCTGTAAAGTCAATAGATAATTGACTGATTAATGCGTAATTATGTATAGATAAATGTGTAAGCAAATCCTAGTCTTTCAAAAAAATAAAAGTAAGAATTTTGGGTAAGATAAGAAGTTAAATAGTTAAGATTTTATTTTTCGCCACTTATCACCATAAGTAGGGGCAATTCTTTTTAATACAGAAACCATTCTTTGTTGATTTCTTGTTGATTGTCCATCAGAAAAAATACTAACAATTTCATCTGCTTTGGCATCCAAAAATATACGAATCATATAATTCCCAACGGTGATATTATGTAAATCATCTAATTGGATTACACTATTCTCAATCGTAGCTTTAGCGTTTTCTTTATCGGTAGCAAAGTTGTCAAACCCTTTTCTATGGTACTCGTAATATATCGTTCGTAATGGCTCAAATTTTTGTGACAACATACTGTCAACCAATGCAAACCTATTCTGCTTTCCTATTTGATTCTGCCATCCACTTTCACCGCTCGACTGAGCTTGTAACATCGCATTTTCTGCATTTTTAAAATAATCCTGTCCACCTTTAAAAGAAAAAGTATCCGCGTCCATCCCTATGATCATATAAGCATAAAAAGATATGACAGACACTAAGTTAGAATCGAAACTATTTGGATTATATACTAATGGGTCAAACTCATTATATCTAAAGTTTAGATTTGTATCATTAATATTCAATATCGGTGTAGCGTAAGATGAGTTATATACAGGTCGGGTTGCTTGAATCTGTATACTTGCTGAAAAATTATTCCCGTTTTGTTCATTAACAATTATTGTAAAAGCACAATTAATTCGCTCTTGAATTTTAAACGTTTTATTCGTCCATTGTTCTTGATTCAAAAACTCTGTTAATGCTTTTTGAAGTGTTTGGTATACCTGTTTATTCGAACTTTGAATTTTATCAGAATTGATAGTCACTAAGGCGTTTAATTCTTGAGAAGAAGAAGTAAACGGTAAAAGCAAAACAGCTATAAAAAAATACAGTTTAGACATACAATTGACGAATTATAATATTGATTATATCTTTAGAAACTTCTTTCTTAGATTTCAGTTCAAAAGCACTTTCTTTTAAATCAGCATCGATCACTGTAATCTTATTAGTTTCTGTTCCAAAACCTGCACCTGCATCTCTCAAAGAATTTAAAATTATTAAGTCTAAGTTTTTTCGTTTTACCTTACTTTTAGCATTCTCCAATTCATTCGTTGTTTCTAACGCAAAACCAATTAATAATTGCTCTTTTTTCCTTTCTCCTAAAGACTTTAAAATGTCTTTTGTAGGCTCTAGTTCTATAGTTAACGTTTGATCTTTCTTTTTTATTTTTTGATCTGCCTTATTTTTTGGTCTATAATCTGCAACAGCGGCAGACATAATTGCAACGTCTACCAACGAATAATATTGATGACAAGCATTATACATCTCTTCTGCTGAGGTTACATCGATTCTCTTTACTAAAGAATGTTCAATTGTTTGTGAAGAAGGCCCCGAAATTAGATAAACCTCTGCACCTTGATTTGCTGCAGATTTAGCTATTTCAAATCCCATTTTACCTGAAGAATGATTTCCTATAAAACGTACTGGGTCTATAGCTTCATACGTAGGTCCGGCAGTAATCAAGATTTTTTTTCCACGTAACGGTAACTTTGCTGCTATATCTTTCTCTATAAAACTTACAATATCTCGCGGTTCAGCCATTCTTCCCTCGCCCACCAGTCCACTAGCCAATTCTCCATAACCAGCAGGGATCATAATGTTACCAAACGCTTTAAGTTTTTGAATACTCACTTTTGTAGACGGATGTTGGTACATATCCAAATCCATTGCTGGAGCAAAATAAACAGGACATTTAGCTGATAAATAAGTTGCCAACAACAAATTATCACAAGTACCATTTGTCATCTTAGACAAGGTATTTGCTGTTGCAGGAGCCACGATCATTAGATCTGCCCATAACCCTAATTCTACATGATTGTTCCAACGTTCATTCTCATCTTCTTTGTCATAAAATGTTGAATGAACTGGATTCTTTGACAGTGTCGATAATGTTAGTGGTGTTATAAAATCCTTAGACGCAGGAGTCATTATTACGTTAACTTCAGCGCCAGATTTTATAAATAAACGAACCAAGTTGGCTGTTTTATATGCGGCAATACCTGCAGTAATACCTAGCAATACTTTCTTACCGCTTAATACAGACATAATTATTCTACGTCTGGTGTTCTATGATATACTTTACCTGCAAGCCATTCTTCAACAGCTATTGCATGCGGTTTAGGTAAACGTTCGTAAAATTTAGAAACTTCAATCTGCTCTTTATTTTCAAAAACCTCCTCTAAGCTATCATTGTAAGTTGCAAACTCATCAAGCTTATCTACTAATTCTTTCTTAAGGTCAGAATTTATTTGAGTGGCTCTCTTAGCTATAATTGAAATAGCTTCATAGATATTATCTGTTGGAGCCTCGATAGCTTCTTTGTCATAAGTTACAGTACTTACTGGTGCTTTCGTTTCTTTATAGTCCATTATTTAACTTTTAACTAATTGTTTTTGTTCTTTATGCAATGCACTAAGCATTTTGTTAGATTCTTTCATGAATTTAGATTCAGGAAAGTTTTTTTTCAATTTATCGTATGCTTTAATGGCTTCTTCAATACGTTCCTTTTTTCTTCGAAAAGTACTTTTTCTTGCAAAATCATGTGCTGCTTTCAATCGATAATACAAAGCCTCTTCTTTAAAACTAGTACCTAAATAGTCTGTTAAGAGGTTATCAAAAGCAACAATCGCTGCTCTATAATTCCGTGTATCATAATCTGCAGTTCTATAATATGTCTTTGCAATCTCAAATGATTTTTTCTCTAATTTATGACGCAATTCACCATAATATTTATTCGCCTCGTTCAGTTTATCCGAATCTGGATATTTGTCTATAAAACGCTGAAAAGACTCTAGCGCCTTGTTTGTGTCAGTGGGATCTAAACTAAATCTGGGTGATGCCTTATAATAACTTAAAGCAGATAAGAAAGCAGCCTCTTCTACTTTTGAACTTTTAGGATACAGATTAACAAACCTTTCAAAGTAATATCCTGCATCAACGTAATTTTTTTCATTAAAATTAGATTGAGAAACCATAAAGCGTATTCTCTCCATCTGAGGTTTCCCCCTATAGGATGGTGTAATTTTTTCAAACAATCGTATAGCTTTAGCATATTTCTGTGTTTCATACATTTTCACAGCTAGCTTATATTGTTCTTCAGTAGTCCCTTTATTCAAAACTCTTTGATATTCACTACACGAAGTCAATACCAAAAACAAAATTAATAGTTGTGCTAAATTTTTACTTTTTTGCATCTGGCAAAATTAATGATTTATTATGGATTATTAAAACGTTTTTACTGTATAAAAGTAACGTAATAATCCATAAAATCGGATATAAAACTTACAAAGTTCTGCTAAAAAAGAGTTAATTGCTAAAAGTCATATGCAAACTCTATATTTGTTGGTCTGGGCTAGTTTGTTGACCAACCAATTGTTTTACATCATTATCAAACAAATACAAGCCTCCTTTATCATCACCGATTAGATTTATTTTATCTAAAATATTTCTAGCCAAAGCTTCTTCTTCTATTTGTTCAGAAACATACCACTGTAAAAAATTATGTGTAGCATAATCACGTTCTTCAAGCGTAATATGTACTAAATCATTAATCGACTTTGACACAAATACTTCATGATCAAATAACGTTTGAAACATATCCTTAAATGATCCAAATTCTGTAGGTGGCGCAGACAAATCTGATATCTTTGCATGCCCTCCTCTTTCATTCACAAATTTCACCAACTTTAGCATATGCATACGTTCTTCATCAGAATGTGCATACATAAATTGAGCTACTCCTTCAAATCCTTGATTTTCTGCCCAACATGCCATTGATAAATATACTTGAGATGATTCAGCTTCAATTTTTATTTGATCATTTAAAGCCTGTTCTATTTTTTTTGATAACATAAATTGTGGGATAAAATTTTGTACGGTTGCAAATATGCTAAAAAAAAGACTATAATCAGTTAATTATAGTCTTTTTTGTAACCAGTTAATTATAAGACATCTATAAATTGACTTATTTTATTTTGCAAACCTTCAGATGCTGAAACTAATGGTAAACGAACCTTATCTGAAGTAATATTTAATTTTTTAAGTACGGATTTAATTCCGGCAGGGTTGTTTTCTTCAAATATATAATCTACAATATTCATCAATTTATAATGAATATCGTATGCTTCTTTATTTTTCCCCTCCAACCCTAAAGAAATCATAGTTGAAAATTCTTTAGGTAATCCTTGACCTATTACAGAAATAACTCCTGCTCCACCAGCTAATGTTACTCCTAAAGCTAAATCATCATCTCCTGAAATAATCAAAAAGTCTTTTGGCTTATCTTTCAATAAAGCATAATATTGTTGTTGATTGTTACCCGCTTCTTTAACCCCTACAACATTGTCAAAATCTTTTGCTAAACGCAAGGTAGTTTCTGGTGACATATTTTTAGCAGTTCTTCCTGGCACATTATATAATATAACAGGTTTAGGACTTGCCAAAGCTACCGCTTTAAAATGCTGATAAAAACCTTCTTGTGTTGGCTTACTATAATAGGGTGCTACAGATAAAATACCATCAATAACTGACATATCTAATGTTTTAAGCTCCTCGACTACATTTTGAGTATTATTACCACCTACACCTAAAACCAATGGCAAACGTCCTTTATTTACCTGAGCGACTACTTTGATTATTTCTACTTTTTCTTCTTTGGTTATTGTAGCACTCTCGCCAGTTGTTCCATTAATCACTAAATAATTAGTCCCATTTTCAATATTGTACTGAACCAACCTTTCAAGTGCTTCAAAATCTACACTTAAGTCATCTTTAAAAGGCGTTACTAGTGCAACTCCTAAGCCTACAAACTTTTGCATTATATTTTATTTAAAATAGTTAAATATTTTTTTAATTCTTGATTTAAGATTGCTTCGTTAAATGTTGTGTCTGAAACCACTAAATCAAACAATCTATCATCAACATTAGCAAAGCCAACTTTCAATTTCGCCTGCGAATGCAAAGTTATTATATTGGTGTATAAATTAGGACTTTTAGTGTAGTTTATAAGTAGATCATAATCATTTCTAACAAATTCTTTTAAATTGTCAGATTTCAAACTACATTGATATCCTATTTCTTTTTCTGTAAAAGTAAACGCTTTTTCTTCTTGATTTTTAACATATTCTTTATAAACCAAGAATCGTATATTATTTTTTTCTATCGGTAACCTAGTCAGCAAATTAGCTCTGATCACATTCACCAAAGTCTCATTATCGAGAATAGCACCTATCGTTTTTATTTTTCCTACTTGGGTATTTTTAGAAAGCTGTTTATTTATCAGCTTTTCATAATGATCTTCTATCGATTTTTGCTTAAACTTTCCAAACATTATATTCTATTTCTATGGCTAAAATAGCTTATTTATCAAAAATTTCTAACAAAATTACTTGATTTAATTGTTTCCCAAATTTCTGAAAATTATTATCAGAGACTAAGATTAAGCTTTTATTACCATTTGATAATGTGGGCCCTAATGTTACTCCTTCGATATTATCTATTATGTTTTCAGTCAATTTGTTTTTTACAGTATCAAAATCAAAAAGAAGTTCTTTTTTTAAGGGTAGATATTGTGCTCCTTTTAAAGAAGGTACAGCAAGCGTATTTGTACTCTCTTCTTCTACAGTAGCTTTAAAAATTTTCACTGTATTTCCATGAGATCCATATCCACTTTGATAACTTCTTTCTATTACAAAAAACACATCTTTCTTATATTCTAAAATAGCTGTAGCTCCGTTCATATTCATTTCCCCCTTAACAGTTTTACCAACCGGCCCTAATTGGTAAACATATTGTCTTGTAGCCATTGCAGATGCATGATCAAAATACGTAATTCTAACATCTGAATTCGTCGAGAAATATATAGGTACTTCTCCATCTCCTTTTAATGGTAACTCATTAATTACCCAAAAACCTGTTTTTTCAAATGACCTACACGAACCTTCAAATATGCCATTGTGTCTTGGACTACCTTTACTCTTATAAAAATAAGATGGAGCATCAATTTCTTTCTCAAACTTACCCAATGAATCTACAATAAAAATACTCGGTTCTTTTCCTTTTTTAATATTCCCCTCACTCACGAGATTAAACTTCCCTTCCTTATCTACAAACAAAGACTCAAGGTCAAACGCTTTATTCTTGAGGAATAGATTTGTAGAATCTTTTTGAATACGAATAATACTCAAAGGATTTATATCTTTAATTTTAAAGTTATTAATATGTAACTGACAAATAATTATTCGAGGATCATCATAATCATCAATAATCATGTAATATTTACCATTATGATAATCTATACCCGACACACCATTTATAGTCTCATTATTAACCTTAATGGAATCTGTAATAACATACTCATCTAAAAAACGAAATTGAATGCTTTTGGTGCATCCAGAGAAAATAAGAATTATCCAAACCAATTTTAGTCCCCTCAAAACTCAAGCTATTTTTGTTTGACCAAGATACGCATTAATTTTTTTTAAATATGAAAACTGCTTTTTAACAACCTAAAAGGTTAAAAAACTAATCACTTCAAACTATGACATCAACGATTCTTAATTCTGTTTTAAGTTAAATATTTATTATGAAGCGATACTTTTTAATTCACACCAAATTAACCTCATTAGATTACTTTAAATACTTCTAAAAAGATTATACCTTTCATTTACTAAAATGAAAGGTATATCATAAATAGGAAGGTTTTAAATATTTTAAATACTAACCATTTTAATTGTCACTCCTTCGTGTGTTCTTAATAATAAAACATTTCCATCTATAGAATATTCTAACACGCAATCACTTATATACTTAATATACATTTCTTCAAAGTCTAATAAGTGAGGAGAATCAGACCTTAAAGTATTCTCAAGGCTTATTGTCCTTAGCTTTGAATTACTAAGTAGTTCTATGTTTCCACCAAAAGAATTAACACCTCCAAAACCTTCATAAACGGCTGTTTCGTTATTACCCTCTTTTGAGAAGGAAATAGTTATTTGTTTATCACAAGGAGGGTTAGATATAACCTCATTTTTATCATTAAAGATACCTACTAACTTCCACTTATTAAATAAGTTTGTAGTTATATCCTCTTTTTGATAAGAAACTTCGCAAAATAAATCTTTTATTGGTAAATTAAAAACTCCATTGGAAACATCTACTGGGGCGCCTGTTATATCAAAATCACCATGAAAAAACCCAGAAACAAATCCCTTTTCTGTATTTAACTCCTCTATTTTAACGAATCCACATTTTACTGAATCATAAAAAAAATCTCCATCAAATATTCCTCTTGAATCAAGAAAGAAGTTATTTTCCTGTGAATCTTGACCAACATCATTATAACCTTCTATAGGATTAGAAATCCTAATTATCATCCCACTTCCTTCTTTTCCTTTATTTGCACGAATGGTTAACAAATCTTTATACAAAGTAGCATAAGCTACTTCACTTGTAGACCATTTTTTACCATTAATTTCTAAAGAGAATACATCACTAGAATCTATTGTTTCTAATTTAATTTCACTGGTACAAGGGTTATTAAACACAGGATTATCTATCACCTCAATTTCCTGTTCATTAAAAGGGTCAAGCTCTTGATCATTATTTTTTTGGCAAGAAGTCACAAAAAGCCCCAACAAGGCTGCGTATAATAGTTTTTTACACATTTTACTTATCATTTTATTAAAAAAATTAAAATTTTACAATGCAAACGTAAATTTTAAACTATTTTTCTTTTGTTAAAACAATACTAAAACCATATTGTAAACCCTTAATTATTTTGATTTTTTACAAAAAAAAAAGAATTAAAAGCTAAAACATATTGTTTTTATCACAAAAAAAATAAAATTAAAATATTGATAACTCAATTGAGTTATCAATATTTTATAATAACAATTACCATAATCCTTTTTCCATCTCCATTAACATTTTTGTAAGTACACAATAAAAGTAGATTTTACACCATTAAATTTAGCTAAGCACCCTTTAGTGAAACTTCAAAAAAGTATATATCAAATTGATTTCACAAAATAAAAACCTATTTGAAATTTGTAAGTTAACTTAATTCCAACGTCTAAAGAAACAGATAAGATATAACATGAAAAAACACATACTATTACTATGTAAATTAATTGCTGCTATAATCATGCTCCAGACATTATTTTTTAAATTTTCTGGTGCACAAGAAAGTATTGATCTATTTACCAAAGTAGCGGGCACTAGTGAAGCAATTGTAAGAATTGGCACTGGGGTACTTGAGTTATTTGCCGCGATATTTTTGTTCACCCCAAAAAAGACATGGATAGGTGCTTTGTTAACTATTTCACTTATGCTAGGTGCTATATTTAGTCATTTCACCACTATAGGCATCATTCATAACGATGACGGAGGCCTATTGTTTTTTATGGCATTTACTACACTTTTGTGTGGAATCATTTTATTGTTCACCCATTTAGACGAAATTCCCTTTATAAACAAATAAGTTTACTCCTCTCTTGAAATCATAAACCTACATATAAAGTATTGGCCTATAATGTAGGTTAACATAATAGAAACACTCAAAAATTTCATCGGTTGATAAAACCTATGCACTCCTAACATAACGTCAGAAATAATAAACATTGATACACCAAACAAAAAATAAAAACTTGCGATATTTTTTTCTTGTTGATAATACATCAAAGCAAGTGTTCCTAATGAAATTAATATTAGTGAATACAAAATAACGGGAAAAAACAAGTTTCCTAAATTTATATATATTAAAGAAAAAACTCCTGCAAATATGATTAAAAACGGAATACTAGAGACCACAACACTATAAATAGATTTTTTTCGCAAAAAAGGCAATACTATTTTAATATATATTAAATGTGCTAATAAAAACGCAAGTAAGCCTTGGATAAAATAATTTTCTTTATCCAATAAAAGTATATCACCAACAAAAGAAAAGAACAACCCACAAATAAACCAAAGATTTGGCTTTTTGACAGATATAATATACACCAGCGTCAAAGTCATCATTAAAAACGGTTTAAAAAACACCTCTAACACTATATTTCCTATTGCAACTGCATATAAATCCAATAACGAAACAAGTATAAATAAAAAGTACGTAATAGTTATGTTAATATATTTTGCCATAGCACCTATATTTAGTTAATCATATCAATAAATTCTTGTTCTGATATAATTGGAATTCCTAAACTTTCTGCCTTTACCAATTTACTTGGCCCCATATTATCCCCAGCAACCACATAAGAGGTTTTTTTAGAAATAGCACTACTCACCTTTCCTCCATTATCTTCTATTGCCTTTTTCAATTCATTTCGATTCATTTGATGAAAAACTCCTGATACAACAAAAATATTTCCTGTCAATTTATCTGATTGATTTTCTATACTAGTTGCTGATAACTCTAATTGTACTCCATAGCGTTTTAACCTATTAATTAATTCTATATTATTTTCGTCTTTAGAAAAATCAATTACACTATTTGCTATTTTCTCTCCTATTTCATCAACAGTTATCAGTGTTTCAAAATCAGCTCTCATTAGGTTGTCAATTGATATAAAATGTTTGGCTAATTTCTTGGCTACAGTTTCACCTACATGTCGAATACCTAAAGCAAACAAGACTTTTTCGAAAGGAATTTCTTTAGATTTATGAATCCCTTCTATCATATTTTGAGCTGATTTTTCTGCCATGCGTTCCAAAGGTATAATTTGCTCCTTTTTCAACTCGTATAAATCTGCATAGTTTTTCACCAATCCTTCTTTGCGTAACAAATCAACAGTTTCACCTCCTAAGCCTTCAATATCCATGGCTTTCCTTCCTATAAAATGTTTTATTCTTTCTGTTATTTGAGGTGCACACCCATATTCATTGGTACAATAATGCTTCGCATCTCCTTCATGCCTTACTAATGCTGTATCACATTCTGGACAATGAGTCGCATAGGTAGTTTCTTGTGCTTCTTTGGGACGTTTGGGTAAATCAACTCTAATAATTTTAGGTATAATTTCTCCTCCTTTTTCTACAAAAACAGTATCACCAACACGTACATCTAATTTTACTATCTGATCCGCATTATGCAATGAAGCTCTTTTTACTACCGTACCTGCCAAATGAACAGGTTCTAGGTTTGCTACTGGAGTAATAGCTCCTGTTCTTCCTACCTGATAACTAATGCTTTTTAAAACTGTAGCAACTTGTTCTGCTTTAAATTTATGCGCAATCGCCCATCTTGGAGATTTTGAAGTAAACCCCAGTTCTTCTTGCTGCTGTAAATCATTTACTTTAATAACAACTCCATCTGTTTCATAAGGTAAATCACTTCTTTTTTGATCCCAATCATTGATAAAATTAATTACTTCATCTATCGATTTTGCCAGTAGAATTGTCTTAGGCACCTTAAAACCTACTTTTCTAGCCGTAACTAGACTTTCATAATGCGTTCTATACTTTCTTTCATCTGTAACCACCTGATATAACAAACAATCTAAAGGTCTTTTGGCTACTTCAGAACTATCTTGTAGTTTCAAGCTACCACTTGCTGTATTTCTGGGGTTTCTATAAGCTTCTTCTCCTTGAGAAACACGTTCCTTATTCATTTTTTCAAACCCATCTAATGGAAGAATAATCTCTCCTCTCATTTGAAAATTTGACAAAAAATCTCCTCTTACAACCAAAGGAATAGAACGTATTGTTTTGATATTATTGGTTACATCATCCCCTTGAACACCATCGCCGCGAGTTACTGCTCTAATAAATACTCCTTTTTCGTATGTCAAATTAATAGAAGCACCGTCATATTTCAACTCACAAGTATATTCTACATCAGTAGTTCCTAAATTTTTTTTAATTCGCTTTTCCCAGTCTAAAAGATCATCTTGATTGTATGAATTATCCAGAGAATACATCCTATCTTTATGGACAATAGTATCAAAGTTCTTTGTAATACTCCCCCCTACTCTTTGCGTAGGAGAATTCGGATCAAACAAGCTTGGGTTCTCTTTTTCTAATTTCTCTAATTCTTTTAGTTTTTGATCGAATTCATAATCAGATATTGTTGGATTATCTAACACATAATAATTATGATTATGTTGATCTAACTCGTCTCTAAGTTCTTTTATTTTTTGTGCTACTTTCATTACTTATATACTAAAAGTTTACAACTTACTTTCTTTGTCAAAGACATTTCAATCAGATTTAAAACGTCGATTCTTTTCTCACCAACTGCTTACAAGGTGGTAAAGCAAATGATCATAAACAATTAACTATTATTCTAGTTTTTATCACAAATTCTAGGGATACTTATTTTACTTTATAGATATACTCTACCTCATTCTTAATCAGCTATTGAATCATTCAAACACTATATAACACGCAACCATAATAGTATTTTTCTTATAATTTTAAAGAGCTATGTTCACTATTAACCAACCTTCAACAAAAGTTACTAATATTACTTTCTTTTTTTACCTGATAAAAAATCTACTCCACTAGGTAACGGATTTCCTGAAGACCTCCTAAAAGAAACAACCTGTCCTACGTGCCAAATTGCATCAGCAATTGGCCCATTTAATTGATTCCAAAAAGGAAATTCTTTTGTTTCTCCACTACTCCTTTTTATTTTCATTACATAAGAAGAAACGTCTTCCGACTTTCTAAGAATATCGCTAACTTTCTTATAGTTCGTCAAGGTCTCCCTTCTCAACTCCTTAAATGACAAAGCTCCTTCTTTAGGGAATACAACTGCTACCCCCTCAACAGCGCTTAGTGTCATTACAGATAGCACATGAATGTGATCTAAAGTTCGCAATAATGTTCTAGCCTCCTCACTAGGCTTATAATGTAAATCTTTTTCAGTAAGATCTTTGGTTGCCCAATAATAACGAAAACCAAGTCCATCAACCATTCTACTTACTACAGCACCTGCTGTATATTTTCCTGACGGCTCAGGTATTTCATGATATGGTAACTCTTGTGCACTCATTATATTAAACACTAAAATAGCAAAAAAACTAAGAAATATTTTCATGTAAAGAAATGGTTTAAATATTGCGCTAATGTAAGAATTATAACGATTATAAAACGACCAATTCAATCAAATAAAGTCAATATAGTTACTTGTTACCCCCTTGAATTAACGATATAAATGCATCGTATAAAAGATATTATTTTCTATAGTAGAAAACAGTAATTCTTTATTATTTAATTTTTGTATCTTAAAATAATCAATAACATCTTTATTAATAAACTTCAACATAGCGTCATCACTCAGTTTCCACTGACCTCTTTTTTCTTTATTCCTCATCATCATTATATAATTTCCGTCCTCACCAAAAGACAACCAACTATGCTTACAGTACGATAAGCTATCTATTTCTTCTCCTATTTTTAAAGATTTAATATACCTTTTTTCTGAAGTTAAATAGGTCAAGAGTTTGTTTGATTGTGAATAAAGACTTGAACAGATACTCAAAAGTATGACAGATAATATTTTGCTTTTTAACATGGGGATGGGTTTTTAATTATTTAACCCCGAATTAAGTATTAAAATGCTATTCCAACTTGACATTACTTCAAAATGAAGTGTCCTACTGAGTTCTTTTAATATAGCTATAACTATTTCTATACTAAAATTAAGAAAACACTTATTTTTTATTAGCACTATCAAACCTCATAACAAAATTCTAACACATAATGCGGATTATTAAATTTAAAAAAAAATACCGAAACTATTAACAGTTTCGGTATTAAATTAGATTTTTAAACAGATTTTAATAATACGTATACCTACGAACCTTTGCAATGTGTTTAGCCAAACGCATTACTTGATGCGAATAACCATATTCATTATCATACCATACATAAATTACTACTGAATTTTCATCTGCAATAGTAGCTTTACTATCAAAAATTGATGGAGCTGTAGTTCCTATTATATCAGAAGAAACCAACTCATTGCATAATGAATATTGGATTTGCTCTACTAAATCGCCTTCTAATGCATATTTTTTCATTATTGCATTAACCGAATCTGCTGTTACATTAGAGTTTAACTGTAAATTTAAAATAGCTAATGAACCGTTGGGAACAGGAACACGTATAGCACTAGAAGTAAGTTTTCCTTCTAAAACTGGTAATGCTTTTGAAACAGCTTTTCCTGCACCTGTTTCCGTAATCACCATATTCAAAGCTGCTGCTCTACCTCTACGATATTTCTTATGCATATTATCTACCAAATTCTGGTCATTGGTATACGCATGAATCGTTTCTAAATGTCCTTTTTTTATCCCAAAGTTATCTTCCAATACCTTTAATACTGGAGTTATTGCGTTTGTCGTACAAGATGCTGCCGAAAAAACAGCTATATTATCAGGATTATTTTCTAAATGATTTACTCCATGAACTATATTAGGAACTCCTTTTGCTGGAGCTGTCAATAAAACTTTACTAGCTCCTTTCGGCGTTAGATGACGCTGTAAAGCTTCTCCATCTCTAAACGCTCCTGTATTATCTATTATTAAGGCATCTTGAATGCCATAAGTTGTATAATCAATATCTTCCGGTTGCGCTGCTGAGATCATATGTACAGTAGTACCATTAATAATTAACGCATTGTTGTCTGCATCAACTTGTACAGTTCCTAAAAAATCTCCATGAACAGAATCTACACGTAATAAAGAAGCTCTTTTTTCTAAAACAGATTGATCTATTTTTCCTCTGGTCACCACAGCTCTTAAACGTAACTGAGAACCTTTTCCCATTTTACTACTCAATTCACGAGCCAATAATCGTCCAATACGTCCAAAACCATAAAGAACCACATCTTTAGGCTCAAAACTTGAAGCTTCTGTTGCATCTTTTAGTTGGTTTTGTACAAAATCAACTTTATCTAAGTTCTCTTGCTCTAATAAATGATATTCATAAGCTAGCTTACCTATATCCAATTTTGATGCTGGTAAATCTATCGACTTTATAGCTCTTGCAATTTCTAGAGCATCTTGAATTGAAATTGGTTTCGCTACGAACTCTTTTGCATAATTAATCAAGTTCAGAACCTCTCCTGATCTTTTGTCTACTAGAGGGTTTCTAAATAGGACTAATTCTATTGATTTATCGTACCATAAATCGTTAACGATATTAATAAATTCTACAGTGGCTCTTCTTACTTGTGCTTGGTTGACTACTTCTTCTTGGTAATTTGTTATTGTTGACATAGTTGTGTGTTAGCTATATGTATAAAGTTCGGTGCAAAAATAAATATTTCAAACGATTTCGTAACTTTTTTATAAAAGAAAAATCTCATCAATTTTATTGACGAGATTTTTCGTATGTATTACTATAAGTTTAGATGGATCTTAGAATCTATAACGCTCTATTTCGCCATCAGGATTTAACATTTCTATATACATTCTTCCGTCAGCATTACTACTATCTAATATAGAAGCAGCTTCACTTGCGCTAGTTACTTCTTTCCCATTTATTTTAGTAATGATATACCCCTCACCAACTTGATAATACAATAAAGCTCTGTTACTGTTAACAACTATTTTGGCCCCTCCATTAATTTTGTATTTCTTTTTCTCTTTATTCGTTAGATCTTTAAGTCTTACACCAAATACTCTTGAGTCAAAAACATCTCTTTTACTTAGCTTTACTTTTTTATGTAACAACTTCCCATCTCTGTTAACCTCAATATTTACATATTCACCGGGTCTTTTCGCTGTTAACTGTCCTTTTAAATCTGAAAATTTAGTAATTTTATTATCATTGATTTTCGTAATAATATCACCTTCTTCAAGTCCTGCTTTTAGCGCATCACTGTCCTTATCAACACCTCCAACCTTAACTCCTTCAATTTGTGAATCTTGCCCATCTACTTGAATCCCTAATATAGCTTCTTGTACATGACCAAATTCTAGTAAGTCGTCCACTATTTTTTTAGCTATATTTGAAGGTACAGCAAAAGAGTAACCGATAAACGAGCCTGTTCGCGATGAAATAGCTGTATTAATACCAATAAGTTCTCCGCGTGTATTTACCAAAGCTCCTCCACTATTTCCTGGATTAACTGCTGCATCTGTTTGAATGAAAGAATCGATGCTCCTATTTCCTTCCAAATCTCTTCCTTTGGCACTTACAATTCCAGCTGTAACTGTCGATGTTAAGTTGTAAGGATTTCCAACAGCCAATACCCATTCACCCACTTTAACATTATTTGAATTACCAAAGGGTATGTTAGGCAACTCATTTTCTGCTTGAATTTTCAACAAAGCAATATCCCTTTCTTTATCCTTCCCTATCAAATTTGCTATATATTTTTTCCTATTATTTAGCGTCACTTCTATTTCGGTTGCACCATCGATCACGTGGTTATTCGTAACTATATATCCATCAGGAGAAATAATTACCCCACTACCAGTACCCACTTGTTCGTACTGCCTTGTTTTATTTCCTCCAAAAAGAAAACTATAAGGATCTTGCTGCGTCTTTATTGCTGTATTTTTAACATGCACCACAGCATTTAAAGTTTTCTCTGCAGCCTCTGTAAAATCAGTAGGTGCTGAAGAACTATTAATAATTGGATTGGTATAACTAGTTCTAAATGTGGTAGCAGTAGGACTTGTTTCTTGTACTACAACCTTAGGCTCTTCCAATATTTTGTAGCCTACTAGTGACATTGCTCCCCCTATGCATGCTACACCTAAAATTCCAAAAATTTTTTTCATATGCTTACAAAAATTTAATTACTCAAATATACACTTTTAACATTTTAAAAAAATCTGTTTAACGTCCTTTTAACGATTTTAAACATCGTTTAACGCTCAATAAAACTACATGAAATATGTATCTTTGCCCCCTATGATAATAAAATTTTATAAATATCAAGGGACTGGAAACGACTTTGTAGTTGTCGATAATAGAGCAAAAACCTTTCCAAAAAATAATAGTGACATTATTTCATATTTATGTGATAGAAATTTTGGTGTTGGTGCTGACGGACTCATTTTACTAGAAAATGATGAAAATGTCGATTTTAAAATGGTATATTTTAATGCTGACGGAAAAGAAAGTACTATGTGTGGCAATGGAGGAAGGTGTATTGTTGCTTTTGCACATAAATTAGCATTATTTGAAAAGAATACCACTTTTATAGCTATTGATGGATTACACCATGCTTCTATTAATGAAAACATTGTATCCCTTCAAATGATTGATGTAGAAAATATCTCTGTAGAAGAAAATCATGTTTTTACCGATACAGGATCACCACATCATGTACAACTTGTTCAAAATCTAGCAACTTTTGATATTTATAACGAAGGAAAAAGAATACGAAACGAAATTTACGGTACAGAAGGAAGTAATGTTAATTTTGTTGAACAAGTAGACAGCGCTACATTTAAAGTAAGAACCTATGAACGTGGTGTAGAAAATGAAACACTAGCCTGTGGAACTGGAGTAACCGCAGTAGCAATCGCCATGCATAAAACTAAGAAAACAGACAGTAACAATATTTCACTTCCAGTAATGGGAGGAAAACTTTCTGTTTCTTTTTCTGAAAAAAATGGCGTTTATACTAATGTTTTTTTAACAGGTTCTGCTAAATTTGTCTTCAAAGGAGAAATTACCGTTTAATGAAAACCCTCCACGGAAAACATATCACCCTTCGCGCTCTTGAACCTGAAGATTTACCTTTTCTTTATCATATTGAAAATGATGAATCTTTTTGGGAAGTAAGTCATACGCAAGCTCCTTTTTCAAAATTCATATTAAAACAATACTTAAATAATGCACATTTAGATATTTATGAAGCTAAACAATTGCGTTTGGTCATTGAATTGAAAGAAAAAGGGAGCTCTATAGGGCTTATAGATTTATTTGACTTCAACCCACAGCACAAAAGAGCTGGTATTGGCATACTTATTCAACCTGCCTTTCAAAATAACGGATATGCATCCGAAACTTTAGATCTTTTGGTTCAGTATTGTTTCTCACATTTACAACTACATCAATTATACGCCAACATTACTTCTGATAACATAAATAGCTTAACTTTGTTTCAAAGAAAGCATTTTACAAAAGTTGGTATCAAAAAGGACTGGATTTTTAGTCAAGGAAAATATAAAGATGAAATTTTATTTCAGTTAATTGATGAATAAAAAAATAATATACATTGGTTTCTTTGGTGTTGTTTTTATAGGCATACTATTTGGGTATCATTATTATCAAAAAATATTTGGTAAAGCCGTAATCAAATCTGGCGCTATATTTATTAGTTCTAATGATTCATTGGACAGCCTCGAAAATAAACTCCAAAACTTCCTAAAAGACAATCATAGTTTTTATTGGGTAGCAAAAAAGAAAAACTTTACCAAGCCCAAAGGAGGGAAATATCTTATCAAAAAAGACATGAGTTTAAATGACCTTGTCAATTTATTAAGAATTGGGAATCAGTCTCCTATTAAATTATCATTTAACAATCAAGACACCCTAGAAAAATTAGCTGGTAGGATTTCCCAACAGATTGAGGCTGATTCAGTTTCATTACTCAAAAAAATGCTAGACACTACTTTTTTAGCTAAGAATAATTTTACCAAAAAATCTGCTTTAGGGATGTATATCCCAAATAGCTATGAATTTTATTGGAACACCTCTGCTGAAAAGTTCAGAGATAAAATGCTTAAAGAATATCATAAGTTTTGGAATACAACGAGAACAGAAAAAGCTAAAAAACTTAACCTTACAAAGCAAGAAATTTCAACATTAGCCTCTATTGTTCAAAAAGAAACAGCTAAAAAAAATGAACGCCCTGTTGTCGCTGGTTTATATCTTAATCGTTTACGAAGTAATTGGCCTCTGCAAGCTGACCCTACGATTATATATTGTATTAGAGAAATAAAGGGCTCGGATTTTATTGTAAAGAGGGTATTGAATAAAGATTTAGAGATCAAATCTCCATACAATACATATAAAAATACGGGATTGCCACCATCTTTAATCGCTATGCCAGATATTTCTGCATTGGATGCTGTTTTAAATTACAAAAAGCACAATTACTATTATATGTGTGCTAGTGTTACAAACATTGGTTATCATGAGTTTGCTAATTCTTTGAGACAACACCGTAAAAATGCTAATAAATACCAACAATGGATTGATCAAAAAGGGATTCGCAGGTAAAAAATTAAAGGCATACAAAAAAGATTAACATCTTTTTTAAACGAACACTTCATGAAAATCAAAATATTTATCATATATTTGCGGCGCCAAACAGAAATGAGGTAACTATCAGATATTTTTATATAATAACCATAGGATTTCTTTTATTAAGTAGCTTTAGAGAACCTTCCCCTTCTGTTAAAAATAAGTCTAACGCAATTATTCCCATTGTTAGTGTTCACAATGGTACTTATAAAAATTTTAATTTTCCTTTTTTGGAAAAGGACTTTATTGGGTTTAAAGAAGCACTTGCTTTTAAAGAGTCCCAAGGAAAATATGGAATCATTAATAAGTTAGGATATCTAGGTAAGTATCAATTTGGTATTAATACTTTGAAAAGATTTAAAATATACAACACTAAATATTTCCTTAAAAACCCTGAATTACAAGAAAAAACATTTAAGGCTCTTTGTCAAGTCAACAAATGGATTTTACGTAGAGATATTAAATGGAGTGTAGGAAAAAAAATAAACGGTATTTATATTACAGAGTCAGGAATTCTTGCTGCAGCCCACTTAAGTGGTGCAGGTAATGTAAAAAAGTTTCTTCGATCAGGAGGTAAAATTAGTTTTAAAGATAGCTTTGGGACCTCTATAGAAAACTATCTGAAAAAATTTGCAAATTACGATACTTCAACTATTGTGGCAGACAAATTTGCTTCAGTTAGCTAGTTCCAGTAAAAGCTTAAAACCGGCCTAAGAAACCCCTTAAAAATCCTTTTACTTAAAAAAGAAGACATTCTGATTTTAAACAATGAACTCATCTTGACTTTTTGTTTTTAACCGAAAATGAGTTGAAATTTGACCAGATGAGGCGCTTTTTGAAAGTCATAGCAGTGCTACGAATGAAAAAAGCAACAAAATATGGGCGAATTTCAATTATTTTTTAGGGAATAGAAAAAGTCAAGATGAGTTCAATACAAAAAGTAATGCCCAAAATGCTTTTTGAATGTTTTATCTAAAATACTTTTCTCATCAATTATTCCTTAATGAAAAAAAGTGATGCTTTCGCCAGATTCAAAAAACATTTTGGGCACTATGTATTTAAGCTAATTCACCAACACAACTTTTCGAAGCTTCTTTTGAAGCGGCTACCATAGCCTTTAATGCCTTTTCGGTTTCTTCCCAATAACGAGTTTTTAATCCACAGTCAGGATTCACCCACAATTGATCAGCTGGAATAACTGCTTGAGCTTTATCTAAAAGGACTAGCATTTCTTCTTTAGAAGGAACCCTAGGAGAATGAATATCGTATACCCCTGGACCAATTTGATTAGGATACTTGAATTTAGCAAAAGCATCTAACAATTCCATTTGTGAACGTGAACACTCAATGGTGATAACGTCAGCATCCATATCTGCTATATTATGAATAACATCGTTAAATTCTGAATAACACATATGGGTATGAATTTGTGTTTCGTCTTTTACCCCTGATGAAGCAATACGGAAAGCTTTTACTGCCCATTGCAAATAATTTTGCCAATCTACTTTCCTTAAAGGCAAGCCTTCTCTAATTGCAGGTTCATCAATTTGAATAATCTTAATTCCTGATTTTTCTAAGTCTATAACTTCATCACGAATTGCCAAAGCTATTTGTGCACAGGTTTCAGCACGTGGCTGGTCATCTCTCACAAAAGACCATTGCAGAATTGTCACTGGCCCAGTCAGCATTCCTTTTACCCATTTTTTGGTTAACGATTGCGCAAATTGAGACCAATAAACTGTCATTGGATTTGGGCGAGAAACATCTCCAAAAATAATTGGAGGTTTTACACAACGACTCCCATAACTTTGTACCCAACCATTCTTAGTAAAAACAAACCCTTCCAATTGTTCTCCGAAGTATTCCACCATATCATTACGTTCAAATTCTCCATGAACTAATACATCAAGACCTACTTCTTCTTGCCATTTAATCGTTTTTTGAGTTTCTTCTTTCAACAAAGTATCATATTGCTCTTCTGTTAACATACCTTTTTTAAATTTAGCTCTCCAACTTCTCACTTCTTTTGTTTGTGGAAACGAACCAATAGTTGTTGTTGGAAACAAAGGTAACTTCAAAGATTTTTGCTGCTCAACTTTTCGAATATTGAAACTATTTTTTCTTTTAGCATCACTTTCTGTAATTGTTTTAACTCTGCGCTTTACCTTTCTATCATGAATCAGCGAAGAGGTGTTTCTACTTTTGATTGCCAACTTATTTTCTTCGTATTCAGTTATATATTTTTCTTCAACCGTTTTCTCTGCCAATACTTTTAACGTAACAATTTCATTAACTTTTTGCTTTGCAAAAGCGAACCAGTTTTTTATTTCAGGGGTAATTTCAGTTTCAACCTCTACATCACAAGGTACATGTAATAAGGAACAAGAAGGTGCTATAAAAAGCCTTTCTTTGCCCAATTTATCAACCGCCGTTTTTATAAACCCTAATGATTTTTCAAAATTATTTTTCCAAATTCCTCTTCCATCAACAATTCCAATAGACAACCCTAAGTTTTCAGGAATTATATCAAGAATTTCATTTAACTGTTCTGGACATCTTACTAAATCTACATGTAAAACATCAACTGGTAACATAGTTGCAAGAGCAAGATTATCTTTTAATCCATCGAAATAAGTAGTGAGAATAAATTTGAGATTTGGAAATTTTGTTCTAATTACACTATAAACCAAACGATAGCTTTCCTTTGCTTTTTCAGACAAATCCATTGCAAGAAATGGCTCATCAAACTGGACATATTCTGCACCTTGCAACTCTAGTTTTGTTAAAATCTCTAAATAAACAGGTAATAGGTTTTCTACCAAATCTAGTTTATCAAACCCTTCCTCCTTTTCTTTTCCAAGAAGCAAATACGAAACAAGTCCTAAAATAACGGGTTTTGCATTTACACCAGATTGTTTTGCTCCTTCGAATTCATCAAAAATCTTAGTAGAAAAAAGTTTAAATTGTTGATTTTTGTGAAATTCTGGTACAATGTAATGATAGTTAGTATCAAACCATTTAGTCATTTCCATTGCAGTAATATCCAGTCCATTTTTTTGATACCCTCTCGCCATCGCAAAATACAAATCTTTCTCTATGTTAGAGTGCGTAGCAATTTCGTGGTAACGAGCAGGAACAGCACCCACCGTCAATGTCATGTCTAAAACTTGATCATAATAAGAAAAATCATTACAAGGAATAAGGTCTATTCCTGCTTCTTTTTGAATTTTCCAATTTAGATTACAGATACGTCTTCCTCTATCAAGAAGTTCTTCTAAAATAATGTTACCTGACCAATATTGCTCGCAGGCTTTTTTGAGTTCTCTTTTGCTACCAATTCGCGGATAGCCAAGATTGTGCGTTTGCATCTTTTTACTTTTTAAAAATTAAATAATAATTCTAAAAAGCTCTTTAGAATGCTTCGTAATGCTGGATGTGATAGAAATTTTGAAAATATGATATACAAAAAAGACACAGTTCTCCTATATATGGAAAAAAGTGTTTCTTAGATATATCATCTGTAAGAACGAAAACTTCAAATCGCGAAAGCATTGTCTATTCGGAATAGGCAGGTCTCCTGACTTATAACAATTTTATCGTCCTTCCCATTCTTAATAATTTGAACAGTGGACATTGAAATGATAAAATCTTTGGTGTGTTACTTACAGTTGCGCGACAGCTCTGGATTCTCACCAGATTCCCTATTAATCTACCTTAAGTAAAACCTTTTCCGTTTGATGAAGTATGTTAAAGAACTATTCAAAAACAAAGTTAAGGATTATTTTATTTTTTCTTGGTTCTTATAAGGTAATTGATTGTAAAAATCCAAAATAAGTTCTAGCATCCATTACCCGTGGATCACAAAGATAGCTGGACGTTTATGCATATCAACATTTTCTGTTTTCCATTCTTTAACAGTTAGTGTTTTAATATATTCTGTAGGTAAGGTTATATCACATGCTACACATATTCTTGTATTGGGAGACAATGTACTTATTAAATCTGACAAAAGCTTCATATTTCTATAAGGCGTCTCTATAAATATCTGTGATTGGTTTTTATCTTTAGATAACTTTTCTAATTCTTTTATTGATCTTTTCCTTTCTGATTTATCAATTGGCAAATACCCGTTGAAAGTAAAGCTTTGACCGTTCATTCCCGATGCCATCATGACCATCAAAATAGAAGAAGGTCCCACTAACGGAACTACTTGAATTCCTTTTTGATGCGCTTGTTGCACTATCGTTGCTCCGGGATCAGCCACCGCAGGAACCCCTGCTTCTGATAGCAACCCTACGGAAATACCTTCCTCACAAACGTCTAAATAATTTCTAGTTTCTAATTCATCAGAATACTTATCCAACAACATCAACTCTAAAGAAGCTTGCGATTTTGTAGGGGTGATTTTTTTAATAAATCGTCTTGCCGACTTTTCACTCTCTACTACAAAATGCTTCAGTTGTTCAACTACTTTTTTTACTGATATTGGCATTACTTCCAAGGGCTCAGTATCGCCTAAAGTTGTTGGTATTAAATATAGTTTCCCTTTCATCTTATCCATTAATTTTTTCAACAATCACCTCACATGCCTGATCTAACATTTGAAATACATTTTCAAAGCCCTGATCTCCTCCATAATACGGGTCTGGCACACTAACATCTTCATTTGGATACAATTCCTGTAAAATCATTTTCACTTTATCTGCATCTTCATTATTTCTAGACAAAGAAACTATATTATGATAATTACTTTCATCCATAGCATAAATCAAATCAAAAGCATCAAAATCTGCTACGGTAAATTTCCTTGAACGCTGATCAGTTATATCTATACCGTATTTTTTAGCAACAGCAATCGATCGTTTATCTGGTAACTCTCCTTCATGATATCCAGCTGTTCCTGCAGAATCAACTTCTACATTTTCAGAAGACACCTTTGATTTTAAAATTCCTTCAGCAAGGGGAGACCTACATATATTACCCAAACAAACCATCAATATCTTCATCTGTATTATGTTTATATTATTTTAAATTATCTAGATCTCCTTATTATCAAGACAAACCTTATGTTACAAGGTAAGTTTCTTAGTTAAATCGTCTACGTACTTCTTAAACTGTTTATCTGTTTCAGTCAAATTATCTACAGTTTTACATGCGTGTAAAACCGTTGCATGATCACGTTGTCCAATTTGACTTCCTATGCTTGCCAAAGAAGATTTAGTCATACGTTTTGCGAAGTACATCGCTAATTGACGGGCTTGAACAATATGTCTTTTACGTGTTTTGGATTGAAGTGTGGCTACATCCATATCAAAATACTTCGAAACTACCTTCTGAATATAATCGATTGATAATTCCTTTTTCGTATTCTTAACAAACTTATCTACAATTTGTTTTGCTAAGTCAATGGTAAACTCTTTTCTATTAAAAGACGCTTGAGCAATCATCGAGATGATAACACCTTCTAGTTCTCTCACGTTAGATTTTATATTTTTTGCTATATATTCCACAATCTCTTCTGGCATTTCAACACCGTCACGATAGAGTTTATTTTGTAAAATAGAAATTCGAGTCTCATAATCGGGTAATTGCAACTCAGCTGATAACCCCCATTTAAAACGTGAAAGCAAGCGTTGTTCAATATCTTGCATATCCACAGGAGCTTTATCTGAGGTTAGGATTACCTGTTTACCATTTTGATGTAAATGATTAAAGATATGGAAAAACACATCTTGTGTACCAGCTTTACCCGATAAAAATTGTACATCATCAATAATCAACACATCAATCATCTGATAAAAATGAATAAAATCATTTCTAGTATTTGATTTTACAGAATCAATGAATTGCTGTGTAAACTTTTCCGAAGAAATATAAAGTACCGTTTTATCTGGGTACTTATCTTTAATTTCAACCCCTATAGCATGTGCGAGATGGGTTTTTCCTAAACCTACCCCTCCATAAACCAATAGTGGATTAAAAGATGTCCCTCCGGGCTTATTGGCCACTGCCATTCCTGCAGATCTTGCCAAACGATTGGAATCTCCTTCTACAAAATTCACGAAATTATAATTCGGATTTAGTTGAGATTCGATTTTTACTTTTTGTAGCCCTGGAATAATAAAAGGGTTTTTTAACTCCCTACTAGATTCCATGGGTACAGTCACTTTCTGAGGTTTTAAAGGATTCCTATTAGCACTTGGTATTTTGACGGTCTGTGGGCTATTACTGCTATAAGCATTTTCCATCTTTACGTCATAAACCAATTTTGCTCCATTCCCTAATTGTCTCACTAGCGCTACTCTAAGTAATTTTATATAGTGTTCTTCTAGCCACTCATAAAAAAACTTACTTGGCACTTGGATGGTCAAAGCTTCCCCCGATAACTTTATAGGCTTGATTGGCTCAAACCAAGTCTTATAGGCCTGTGGTTTGATATTATCTCTAATAAAAGACAAGCATTCCATCCAAACTGAATCAGCTGTTTTAGTCATATTGGTGAAAAAGGATTAATTTGTTACTAAAAATTTAGATCAATAGGGAACTCTAAACTTACATATTTGGAAGAACAAAAGTGTGAATAATTTTCAGTAAAAAAAAACCAAATCACTATTGATTATTATTTTTTTTTTGCGTAACGTTATATAAGCTTAATCATTAAATATTAATTTATTTTGCACGAAAATATTACATCCGTTCGGATTCGTTATGCGGATACAGATCAAATGGGAGTTGTTTACCACGGGAATTACCCGCAGTTTTTTGAAATTGGTCGTACTGAATGGCTTAGAAGTATTCAAACGACTTATAAATCCATGGAAAAAAAGGGAATTATGCTTCCTGTGATTTCTTTACAGTGTAGTTTTATAAAACCTGCCGTCTATGATGAAATCATTTCAATAAAAACAGTATTAAAAAAAACACCCTCAGTAAAAGCTGCTTTTTATCATGAAATATTTAATGAAAAAAAAGAGTTACTTTGCACAGGAGAAACAGTAGTGGCTTTTATGGATGCTAACACTAAAAAACCCGTTAGGTGTCCTGATTATATTTTAGAGAAATTAGAACGAAAAATAAATATTTAATTAACCTAAACCAATAAATGAAAATTTATACAAAAACTGGAGACAAAGGAACCACTTCCTTATTTGGTGGCACCCGTGTTCCCAAACATCATTTGCGGATTGAAAGTTATGGTACCGTAGATGAACTGAATTCTTATATTGGGCTTATCAGAGATCAAAACATCGATGAGCAGCTAAAAGAAGTACTTATTAAAATTCAACACGAACTGTTTACTTTAGGAGCCATGTTAGCCACTCCCCCTGAAAAGGAAACCTTAAAAAATGGTAAAGACCGTTTAAACATTCCTAAAATAAACCTTTCTTCTGTTCGTTTTTTGGAAGATGAAATCGATGATATGAACAAGACACTTCCAGTGATGACACACTTCGTGCTTCCGGGAGGACACCAAACTGTGTCATTTTGTCATATTTCTCGATGTATTTGTAGAAAAGCTGAAAGATTATGTGTATCTTTAAATGAAGAGGGTACCATTGAAGAAGCTATTTTAATGTACCTAAACCGACTTTCTGACTACCTTTTTGTGTTGGCACGAAAGTTGACCCATGACTTAAAAGCAAAGGAAGTTAAATGGATTCCTGAAAAGCTTTAAAAGTTCTTTTATTTACAATTATTATTAAAAACTTGACTTTTTCCAAAAAAATTTTATTTTTGCGAATATCAAAAAAAACGGTTAAGAAATGTATTGGACACTTGAATTAGCATCTTATTTAGCAGATGCACCATGGCCAGCAACCAAAGACGAATTGATTGATTATGCCATTCGAACTGGAGCACCGCTTGAAGTTGTAGAAAACTTACAAGACATTGAAGATGAGGGTGAGGCTTATGACTCTATTATTGAAATATGGCCGGATTACCCTACCGAAGAAGATTATCTTTGGAACGAAGATGAATATTAGAAAAACCATAATAAGAAAGTCTCTTTTAAGAGGCTTTTTTTTTACATATTTTTGGGGGACGTAGTATATACTTGATATCTTTTATATCAAAAAAACACCTAACCCATTATAAAACAACATTTTAGGAATGAGTATTTTAGATTCGATTATAAAAATATTTGTTGGGGACAAACAACAAAAAGACCTCAAAACCTTACAACCTATTGTTGAAAAGGTACAAACTTACGAAAGCACACTAAACGGATTATCTAACGATGAACTAAGAGCGAAAACTGTCGAATTTAAAGCCAAAATCACAGAAGCAACTAAGTCTTTTAATGAAAAAATAACGGCTTTAGAAGAAGAAGTTTCAAAAGTTGATATTGACCGTCAAGAAGATATTTATACTGAAATAGATGAGCTTAGAGATAAGGCTTACGAGGCTTCTGAAAAAGTTTTAGAAGAAATTATGCCCGAAGCGTTTGCTGTTGTAAAAGAAACAGCAAAAAGGTTTGCCAACAATACCGAAATAGAAGTTACTGCAACTCCTTTTGATCGTGAACTTTCTGGCACAAGAGAACATATTTCATTGGATGGTGATAAAGCTTTTTGGGCAAATTCATGGGATGCAGCAGGTAAAGATGTAACTTGGGATATGGTTCACTATAATGTACAGTTAATTGGTGGGTCAGTTTTACATAAAGGTAAAATTGCCGAGATGATGACAGGAGAAGGAAAAACATTGGTATCGACCTTACCTGTATATCTTAATGCTTTAACAGGAAATGGAGTGCATGTAGTTACCGTAAATGATTACTTGGCAAAACGTGACCGTGCGTGGATGGCACCAATTTTTGAATTTCACGGATTAAGTACTGACTGTATAGACTTTCATCAACCAAATTCGGAAGCAAGAAGAAAAGCATACAATGCTGATATCACTTACGGTACTAATAACGAATTCGGTTTTGATTATTTACGTGATAACATGGCTAGCTCTAAAGAAGACCTTGTACAAAGAGCTCCTAACTATGCAATCATTGACGAAGTTGATTCGGTATTAATTGATGATGCTCGTACACCACTTATCATATCAGGACCAATTCCTCAAGGTGATCGACACGAATTTAATGAATTGAAACCACTCGTTTCTGATCTTGTTTCTTTGCAAAATAAATACTTAGTAGGTGTTTTATCTGAAGCAAAAAAGCTTCTAAAAGAAGGAGATACCAAAGAAGGTGGCTTTTTATTATTAAGAGTATACAGAGGACTTCCAAAAAATAAAGCATTAATCAAGTTTTTATCGCAAGAAGGTATAAAACAAATTCTTCAAAAAACGGAGAATTTCTACATGCAAGATAACAACAAATTAATGCCTGAAGTTGATGCCGAACTTTGGTTTACCATAGATGAGAAAAACAATCAAATAGACCTAACAGACAAAGGTATAGTGCACCTTTCTCAAGCTACTCAAAACGACACATTCTTTGTGCTACCTGATATCAGTGTAAAAATTGGTGAAATAGACAATAACGAAGGAACCCCTGAAGAAAAAGCAGTCCTAAAGGAAGAGCTTTATAAAGACTTTAGTGTAAAGAGTGAACGCATTCACACAATGAACCAACTTTTAAAAGCTTATACCGTTTTTGAAAAAGATGTGGAATATGTGGTCATGAACAACAAAGTAATGATCGTTGACGAACAAACAGGGCGTATCATGGATGGGCGTCGTTATTCTGATGGTTTACACCAAGCAATCGAAGCAAAAGAAAATGTAAAAATCGAAGACGCTACACAAACCTTCGCAACCGTAACGCTTCAAAACTACTTCAGAATGTACCGTAAGCTTTCTGGGATGACAGGTACTGCCATTACAGAGGCAGGAGAATTCTGGGAAATCTATAAGTTAGATGTCGTTGAAATACCAACTAACAGACCTATCGCTAGAGATGATAAACAAGATTTGGTATACAAAACTACTAGAGAGAAATATAATGCCGTTATTGACGATATCGTACTACTAGTAGAGCAGCAAAGACCTGTGCTTGTAGGTACAACATCAGTTGAAATTTCTGAGCTATTAGGAAGAATGCTACAAATACGTAAAATACCACACAACATATTAAATGCAAAACTTCATAAGAAGGAAGCAGACGTAGTCGCAGAAGCTGGAAAACCTGGTCAAGTAACGATCGCAACAAATATGGCAGGGCGTGGTACTGATATTAAACTTTCAGAAGAAGTGAAAGCTGCAGGTGGTTTGGCCATCATCGGTACTGAACGTCATGATTCACGTCGCGTTGATAGACAGCTTAGAGGACGTGCTGGTCGTCAAGGAGATGTTGGTTCTTCTCAATTTTATGTTGCATTAGACGATAATCTTATGCGTCTGTTCGGTTCAGAAAGAATTGCCAAGATGATGGATAGAATGGGCTTGAAAGAAGGTGAAGTTATTCAACATTCAATGATTACTAAGTCTATTGAACGTGCGCAAAAGAAAGTTGAAGAAAACAATTTTGGAATTCGTAAACGTCTATTAGAATATGATGATGTAATGAATGCGCAACGTGAATTTGTATACAAACGTCGTCGTCATGCACTAGATGGCAAACGTCTACAAATAGATATTGCTAATATGATCTATGACACCTGTGATGTAATCATTAAACAAAATAAACCTACAAAGAACTTTTCGAATTTCGAATTTGAATTGATCCGTTTTTCTTCTATGACCTCTCCTTTCTCCGAAGAAGAATTCAATACGTCATCAGAGCAAGAACTAACCGATAAATTATATAAAATAGTATCAGAGCACTACAAAAATGATACTGGACAAAATGCAGCACAAGCATTCCCTGTTATCAAAAATGTTTTTGAAAACGAAGGTGATCGTTACGAACGTATTGTCGTTCCTTTCACTGACGGAACAAAAACACTTCAAGTAGTAACAAATTTAAAGGAAGCATACGAAACGGAGGGAAAATCACTAGTTAATGATTTTGAAAAAAATATCACGCTAGCCATTATAGACGAAAACTGGAAAGATCATCTTCGTAAAATGGACGAGTTAAAACACACCGTACAAAATGCTACTTACGAACAAAAGGATCCTTTATTAATATATAAGTTTGAAGCTTTTGAGCTTTTCCAACAAACTATTGACAAAGTAAATAAAGAAGTACTTTCTTTCTTATTTAAAGGTAAATTACCTACACAAGATGAATCTCAAATCTCAGAAGCTCGTGAGCAAAAAAGAGAGAAGTTAGATTTACGCAAAGACGAAGTACAGAATTCTACACAGCAAGCGATTAGCAATGCACGTCAACAAGAAACTCAAGAGCAACAAATTGTTGAAACAATTGTGCGTGAACAACCAAAAATTGGTAGAAACGAACGGGTTACTATCAAAAATGTGATGAGTGGTGAAGAAAAGCAAGTAAAATACAAACAAGCCATCCCTTTAATTGAACAAGGAACTTGGGTATTATACCAAAAATAATAGCAGTAGTATTATCCTGCATATTAAAAACTCGGAATATTTGATGAAATTCCGAGTTTTTTATTTTTTACTAAAAAATTATTACTTACGTTTAATTATGGAAGTATACCTTCTATATTGAAGAGTATTCCTAAGAAAGAATAGCTATAAAAATTAATATTCTAACAGATAGTTGTCAAGTGTTTCTAATACTTCTGGAAAGTTTTTTCTTCCAAATCCTACTCGGATATATTTACCATGATATTCAAACATTTCTCCTGGAACTGTCATTATACCTGCCTTTTTTACTAGTTGATCACTAAATTCTAAAGAAGAAAAATCAATATTTAATTTGACAAAAGAGGTAGACCCTGCCATTGGAGGTATAAAATTTGATATTGTTTTTTGTCTTTTTACAAATTCTTCAAAAATCGAAATATTTTCTCTAATCTTTTTGATATTTGATTGTAAATATAGATCAATATTGTTTAGTGCCATAATAGATAAAACTTCACTAGGAGCACTATTACAAATACTCAAATAATCTTTAAAAGTTTCAACTTCTTTCAAAAAACAAATATTTTGACTAACCAACCATCCCGTTCTTAAACCAGCTAAACCAAAGCTTTTAGAGGTACCCCAAAGACTAATTCCTTTTTCATAAATATTGCAGATTGGCGGTAGCTCTTCAATAGTATCATCAATTATTAATTTATGATACATCTCATCAGAATATACGTATATATCGTGTTTTCTAGCAATACTAACTATTTCGTTTAATTGTTTTTTAGTTATGTAAGCCCCTGTTGGGTTATGAGGAAAATTTAAAATAATGAGTTGGGTATTTTTTTGAATTAATTTTTCTAAGTCATTGACATCAAACAACCAATTTTCTTCATTTGGTTTCCAATATGAGACGTCACAATTGATTGACTTTACAACTTCTGATAGCGATTGGTAACATGGAGAAACCGTTATAACATGATCATTTTGATTAAGTAAAACATTCATACTAATAAAATTCAATTCCCCCGGTGTAGCAACAACGACATTTTCTATGTTCTTAATTGTATAGTATTGAAGTATGGACTCTCGTAAAACTGGACTTCCTTGACTTTCAGTATATCCTAACGTTAGATTTTCCCATAAAGATAGTTCTTCCTTAGAGGCATTTTCTAAAAGATATCCCATTTCATAACCATCACAATCAGAGCTAGACAATAGGTATTTGGCTGAAAATTCATGCTGTGCAAAATATCTTTCGAGTTTAAATTTATTGATTCTCATAATAATTTAGATACTAGGTCAAATTAGTAAGTTAACACCTTTATTTGAAACTAATAATTGTGTTCAGATTTACCTCAATCACCACACTATAACCGATTTATTTTTAGACTGTAAAAACGTATTTGTTTTTGAAAAATGTTTATTACCAAACCAATACCCTCTATTAGCACTCAATGGCGAAGGGTGACCAGAAGTTAAAATATGGTGTTTTTGTTTATTTATTTTCGCTCCTTTCTTTTTTGCATACCCTCCCCACAACAAAAAAACAACATCTTCTTTTTCTTCTGATATTCGACTAATCACGGCGTCAGTAAAAGTTTCCCACCCCTTACCTTGATGGCTACCCGCTTGTCCTGACCTTACCGTTAAGGTGGCATTCAATAATAGAATCCCTTGTTTTGCCCATCTCCGTAAATCACCAGACGTTGGATAAGGGATAGCCACATCCGCCTCAATTTCTTTAAAAATATTAATCAGCGATGGAGGGTGAGAAATTCCATCATGAACAGAAAAACACAAACCGTTAGCCTGTCCTTCACCATGATATGGATCTTGCCCTAAAACCACCACTTTTACATCCTCAAAAGAACAACAATCAAAAGCTGAAAAAATATCTTTCCCCGTAGGAAAACACCTATGAGACGTATATTCATCCTTTACAAAAGTGATTAATTTTTTAAAATAATCTTTTTCAAACTCATCTTTGAGCACATTTTTCCAACTATCGGCTATTTTTACTTGCATACTTTGTTATTTTTGTGCACCAAAAACCCTAAACACATCATTTTTGGGTGGGCTATAAATTTTAATCAAAAGTAAACATTGAAAACTGTAATAACAGATAAAACCCTACAAGATTTAGAATTTTCCACTGTTTTAGAACAGGTATCTGAGTTTTGTATTTCAACTCTAGGAAAAGAAGCTATTTTTAAAATAAAACCTTTTTTAAAAAAACAACAGTTATTCTTCGAATTGACAATGGTACAAGAATACCTTAACTCTTTTGAAAACGAAAACCGAATTCCAAACCATGGTTTTGAAGACATAACTCCGCATATAAAAAGATTGGCTATTGAAAATAGCTTTTTAGAAGCAGCCGATTTTTTAAAATTATCAACTACTACAGAAACCGTTAATGAACTCAAAAAATTTCTTATAAAATTCAAAGACTATTATCCTACTCTTTCCATGTTTGGTGATACAATTGAACTAACTCCTTTTGTTTCTGATGCTATTTCAAAAATCATCACTTCATATGGTGAAATTTCAGATAATGCCTCTCCTACACTTAAACAAATTCGAAAAGACATTCATCAGGTTAGAGGAAAAATATCAGAAAGTTTCTCAAGAGCACTTAGTAAATACATTGCAAATGGTTACCTAGACGATATTAAAGAAAGTATTATTGACAATCAGTGTGTATTAGCCGTACTAGCCATGCATAGAAGGAAGGTACAAGGAAGTCTTTTAGGATCCTCTAAATCTGGAAACATTGTATATATTGCACCACAGGCTACTTTGGCATTTAGTAGAGAGCTTCAAAACTTATTGTATGAAGAAAAACAAGAAATAGTTAAAATACTCAGAGCACTAGCTGCTGAAATCAGACCCTATACTCCCCTACTAGAACAATATGTGAATTTTTTAACCCGTATAGACGCTATAGGAGCAAAAGCTAAATACGCTAAAGAAATACACGCTATTTTACCTAAAATAACAAAAGAGAAAAACGTTTATCTCCTAGATGCCTATCATCCTATTTTATGGAGAAAAAACAAAGAAAAAAATATCAACACCATTTCTCAAACAATAAAGTTAAACGAAAAACAACAAATTATTGTTATTTCAGGCCCTAATGCTGGAGGAAAAAGTATCACCTTAAAAACTATAGGCTTATTACAAGTGATGCTTCAAAGCGGATTGCTAATTCCTGTTCATGAACGAAGTACTACCACTTTATTTGACACAATTTTAACCGATATAGGAGATAATCAATCTATAGAAAACCAACTAAGTACCTATAGCTATCGTTTAAAAAACATGCGATATTTCTTGCGAAAATGCAATGATAACACCTTGTTTTTAATTGATGAATTCGGAACAGGGTCTGATCCAGAACTAGGAGGCGCACTAGCAGAAATATTTTTAGAAGAATTTTATGATAAAAATGCTTTTGGAATCATCACTACACATTATGCCAATTTAAAAGTTTTGGCAAATGAGTTAGAAAACGTTACCAATGCTAATATGCAATTTGACGAAAAAACCTTAGAACCCTTGTATAAGCTATTTATTGGTCAAGCAGGAAGCTCCTTCACCTTTGAGGTAGCTCAAAAAAATGGTATTCCTTACAGTCTAATCAACCGTGCTAAAAAAAGAGTTGAAACAGAAAAAGTACGACTTGACAGAACCATTTCTAAACTTCAAAAAGAAAGAAATAGGTTACAAAAAACATCAGATACTTTAGAAAAACAAAAATCAAAAGAACAAGAACATTTAGAAAACCTAGAGTCTAAAGAGAAAAAAATAAAAGAAAAATTAGCAGACTTTCAAGAACTCTACGACAATAACCAACGTATGTTAAGTTTAGGAAGAACTGTTAATGATTTTTTAAATAAATATTTCCAAACCAATAACAAAAAGGAGCTTTCAACAAGCTTTTTTAAATGGGTGGCTACTGAAAAAACAAAATTCACTAAAAAGAACCCACCAAAAAAGAAAACCAAAACAGAGAAAAAACAAGCTGAAATAGTTGAGAAAAAACAAAAAGAAAGTATTAAAAAAGTAGAACAAGAAGTATTAAAAAAAGTAGTAAAAGTGCGAGAAGAAAAAAAGAAAGAGGCAGAAAAAGTTGCAAAAGAAAGAGCTGCTTATGTATTTAAAGTACAAGATAAAGTGCGATTGATTGACGGAAATGCAGTCGGAACTATTGAAAAAATTGAGAAAAATACCGTATTTATTAATTACGGAATATTTACAACCAAAGCTTCTGTTGAAAAACTGGAGCTTGTACAACGAGCCAAAAAATAAACCACAAAATAAATCATTATATGCCACACTTTGTAATTGACTGCTCAAAAAACATCTTACAAAAAACTTCTCCTGAAGAGATTATCAATGCAGTTTATGAAACTGCACAAGCAACAAATCTTTTTTCTGAAGGAGATATCAAAGTACGAATTAATGCGTTTCAGCACTTCACGGTGGGAGGTACAAAAGACGACTTTATTCACACCTTTGCTAATATAATGGAAGGAAGAAACATTGCTCAGAAAAAAAATCTTTCTGAAAAAATTATTAGCAAATTAAAAAGCATGTTTCCTGAAGTCCCCATTATTTCAATTAACATTAGAGACTTTGAAGAAGCCACTTATTGTAACAAAAACATGGTTTAAAAAATACGCCACCAACAAAAAACACACAAAAACTAACTAACAAGACATTAACACAAAACCATTCTTTATCAAAAACACTAACAATAAAGTGATATTTAGCCACATATATAAAGAAAAAAATTGTAATTTTGCGGCACGAAATCAACCTCTGACGAAAACCGTGAAAGTTGTTTTCGAAAAAACTTAAAAAATAAGTATCATGGAATCTTTAATTAAATTTGTACAAGACGAATTTGTAACAAAGAACGAATTACCAGAATTCGGTGCTGGAGACACTATCACCGTTTATTATGAAATTAAAGAAGGAAACAAAACCCGTACTCAGTTTTTTAAAGGGGTAGTTATCCAAAAAAGAGGAAACGGAAGTTCTGAAACTTTTACTATCAGAAAAATGTCTGGAACAATTGGTGTAGAGCGTATTTTCCCAATTAACTTACCTTCTATCCAAAAGATTGAAGTTAACAAAAGAGGAAAAGTTCGTAGAGCACGTATCTTTTACTTCAGAGAGCTTACTGGTAAGAAAGCAAGAATTAAAGAGAGAAGAAACTAGAATTCTTCTTTTCGATACAAAAAAGCATCTTATTTTTCTTGAAATAGGGTGCTTTTTTGTGTTATTAACATTTTATTCATAAGTCTTCTTAATAAGCTGTTAATTTTTAACACGCTAAAAATCAATGTATTTCACTTAATTTATCGTAAATTTAGTGTATTGTTTTTAAAAACTCTAAGGCTTTTTATTTATAGGCTAGTATGATTAAATTTAGGTATATGAATTCATAAGTAATGTTATTTAATGATATTACACCAATACCACTTATACCGTGATCCTTTTATTCATGAAAGCTTGTTTATATTTAGCAGTGCTATAGTTTTATTTAAAACTTGCAGTTTGAAATAGTTATATTTTATGGTATTAATATTAGTATAGCTATTTCAGAAAACCATGTCAGATTAATTTAGTCTTGGCATGGTTTTTATTTTTGATAGCAAATCAACAAAAACAACAAAAAATTTTTCCAAATTCTCAGTAAAACAAAGCAATTAATGATAATTACATACTAAAAATTCCACATCTTATTCCTAAATTTGTCTCGCTTCAAATCAAAAATAACTTAATTATTTTACTCATGAATAAAACGGCTAAAATTATGTATACAAAAACGGACGAAGCACCTGCCTTAGCCACTCGTTCGTTTCTACCAATAGTAAAAGCATTTACTAAATCATCAAACATTGATATAGTAACGAAAGACATATCACTTTCTGGACGTATTCTTGCCAATTTTTCTGATTATTTAACCGAAGAACAACGTGTTGAAGATGCACTTGCTTTTTTAGGAGAATTAGCAAAAAAACCTGAAGCAAACATTATTAAACTTCCTAATATATCTGCTTCTGTACCACAGTTAAAAGCAGCTATAAAAGAATTACAAGCACTTGGTTATGCATTGCCTAATTATCCAGATGAAGCTTCAACAGACGAAGAAAAAGATATTTTAGCACGTTATAATAAGGTAAAAGGATCAGCTGTAAACCCTGTATTACGTGAAGGGAATTCTGACAGACGTGCTCCTAAAGCCGTTAAGAATTATGCTAAAAAGAATCCACATTCTATGGGTGCATGGAATCCAGATTCAAAATCTCATGTAGCAACAATGTCAGACGGAGATTTCGCTCATAACGAAAAGTCTACTACACTAAACAATGCTACTGATATAAAAATAATTCATACAGACAACCACAACAACAGCACTATTTTAAAAGAGAAAGTTTCTTTATTAGACGGTGAAGTTATTGACGCCTCTGTAATGAACAAAAAGAAGCTTATCGCTTTCTTAGAAACACAAGTAAAGGAAGCCAAAGAACAAGATATTCTTTTCTCTTTACACATGAAAGCTACCATGATGAAGGTTTCAGACCCTATTATCTTTGGTCATGCAGTAAGAGTTTTTTATAAAGACTTATTTGACAAGTATGAAGAAGTTTTCGATAAAATTGGAGTGGATGTAAACAATGGATTTGGAAACTTATTAAGTAATATAGAAGCGCTACCCGAAGCTCAACAAGCTGAAATTTTAGCGGATATTAACGCTATTTACACAAAAAATCCAGATTTAGCTATGGTAAACTCTGATAAAGGGATTACCAATCTTCATGTACCTTCGGATGTAATCATCGATGCATCAATGCCAGCCATGATTCGTACATCTGGTCAAATGTGGAACAAGGAAGGTAAGCAACAAGACACTAAAGCTGTAATACCCGATAGTTCGTATGCAGGTTTGTACCAAGAAGTAATAGATTTTTGTAAAAAGAATGGAGCTTTTGACCCAACCACTATGGGAACTGTTCCTAACGTAGGCTTAATGGCTAAAAAAGCAGAAGAATACGGTTCTCATGACAAGACATTTGAAATCTCTAGTGATGGTAAAGTAAGCGTTGTTGATGCAAACGGAAATACATTATTAGAACACCAAGTTGAAGCTGGTGATATTTGGAGAATGTGCCAAACTAAAGATGCTCCTATTCAAGATTGGATTAAATTAGCTGTAACAAGAGCCAAAGCAACCAGTACCCCAGCGGTTTTTTGGTTAGGTAAAAACAGAGCTCATGATGCTGAAATTATAAAAAAGGTAGAAAAATATTTACCTAATCACGATACTAGCGGATTAGAAATAAAAATTCTTTCGCCAGTAGAAGCCACTAAATACACACTAGAAAGAGTTAAAGAAGGAAAAGACACTATTTCTGTAACAGGAAACGTTTTACGTGACTATTTAACAGATTTATTCCCTATACTAGAATTAGGTACATCTGCTAAAATGCTATCTATTGTTCCTTTAATGAACGGTGGAGGATTGTTTGAAACAGGTGCTGGAGGATCTGCCCCTAAACATGTACAACAATTAACAGAAGAGAACCATTTAAGATGGGATTCATTAGGTGAATTTTTAGCCTTAGCAGTGTCTTTAGAGCACTTAGGAGAAGTTAATAATAACCCTAAAGCAAAAGTATTAGCAGAAACGTTAGACTTTGCTACAGGTAAGTTATTAGAAAATAAGAAAAGCCCTTCAAGAAGAACAGGAGAACTTGACAATAGAGGTTCACATTTTTACCTTGCTTTATATTGGGCACAGGCACTTGCTTCACAAGATAAAGATGCAGCACTTAAAGAACAATTTACTTCTGTCGCTGAAAAAATGGCTTCAAGTGAGCGTATAATTGTTGAGCAATTAAATAAAGTTCAGGGACAAGAAGCAAATATTGGAGGGTATTACGAGCCCAACAACAAGCAAGCAGATGATATTATGAAACCTAGTGAAGCTTTGAATTCAATTTTAGAAACGGTTTAATAATTTTTTAAGCTTATATAACATATACAAAGCAGGTAAGTTTTTACCTGCTTTTTTCAGTCTAAAACCTTTGTAGGTTATTTAGACAAACTTCACATCAATTATTAACTTACAAAAAAAAACAGCTCACTCATAAAAAAATAATTAAGAGCAAAGCTGTTAAAATAATCGTACTTTATTTTATCATAGTAACCACTCGTTGCGGAACAGGCGCTTCAAACCCAGCCTTTCCTAATTGTTCTACTATTTTTTGTCTGGTATCCCAATACACTTCCCAATAATTATCGCAACTAACATATGGTAAAGCAAGTAACTCAACGCTATTTTCCCCTAAATTATTTACAGCTACTCTTGGCTGCATTCCATTCTCCTTTAACACATGCTTATCCCCTACCAATACATCTAAAACTATATTTTTAGCTTTTTCGATATCTGACCCATACCTAATAGCAAAAGGCATATCTACACGTAAACTTCCAACCTTTGATAAATTGGTGATTTTACCAGATGTAATTGCTGAGTTTGGTATAATCTCAGTTTCTTTTTGAAAAGTTTCAATGATGGTAACAAAAACAGAAATCTCTTTTACAAAACCAAATGCTCCATTAGTCTTAATTAGATCGCCTACTTCAAACGGTCTAAATATTAGCAACATTATTCCAGATGCCAAATGCCCTAATGAGCCATTAAATGCAGCACCTATAGCCACACCAACACCCGCTATCAATGCAGCGAATGTTGCTATCGGAACCCCTACAATGCCTGCTATTGAAATAAGCAGTACTAACTTAAGAACAAACCCGATTAATGTGATCAAAAAAGGACGTAAGGTTTCGTCAACATGCTTACTCGCAAAAGCCCTAGAAATTCCTTTCATTATTATCCTGATGATCCATAGACCAACAATCAACGCTGCTAAAGCCCCGAGTAACTTCAAGCCCCAATCCCCTATTCCTGATGCTATCGTATTGTAAAAGTTGGTTAGTGAATTTTGAATTGTTTCCATTTGTATTTTAATTATTTAATGATTCTACCATTTATGACACGCAAAAGTTTATATTGGTCACTTAAAAACTATAATTAATATAGCTATAATTACTGAAATATCATCAATTAAAAGCAACGTTTACAAGAACTTCTAACATTCAGCATATATTAAACATTATGCGTACATTTGACCTATGGATTTTATTAAAACAACTGAACAAGATTCAAAATATAACAATCTAGAAGACATGGAAGTTCTAGAGTTATTATCAAAAATTAATACCGAAGATAAAACAGTTCCGTTAGCAGTTGAAAAAGCACTTCCTAATATCGAATCTCTTATCAAACAAATTGTAACTAAACTTAAAAAAGGGGGACGTCTATTTTATATTGGTGCAGGTACCAGTGGAAGATTAGGAGTCGTTGATGCCAGTGAATGCCCTCCTACTTTTGGAGTTTCAAATAGCTTAGTAATAGGATTGATTGCTGGTGGAGATAAAGCGATTCGAAATTCTGTAGAATATGCCGAAGATTCGAAGGAGCAAGGATGGATTGACCTACAAAAACATAATATAAGTAACCAAGATGTTGTAATTGGAATTGCTGCTTCAGGAACCACACCTTATGTTGTCTCAACATTAAAAAAATGTAACGATGAAGGTATCATTACAGGCTGTATAACATGTAATCAAAACAGCCCTTTAGCGTTAACAGCTGCCTATCCAATAGTTGTAGTTGTAGGCCCTGAATTTCTTACTGGAAGCTCCAGAATGAAAGCAGGTACAGCCCAAAAGTTAGTTTTAAACATGATCTCTACTACCACCATGATTCAATTAGGAAAGGTTAAAGGGAATAAAATGGTAGATATGCAACTTTCAAATACAAAACTCTTAGATAGAGGAGTTAAAATGCTTATTTCTGAATTAAACATTGATTATAATAAGGCTGAAACACTTCTTAAAAATCACGGTAGTGTTAGAGAAGTCTTGAAAAACTACAAACATGGATAAAACATCCCTTGATAAAAGTTTAAGTAGGTTAGCAAAACTGTTAGGTCTTTTAATATTTTCACCTATTTTACTGAACGTTTCTTTTAAATCATTTAAAATTTTCACTGAGTATCCTAAAAAAATAATTAGCTTTTTTTTATTATTCACTAGCATTTCATTAACTTTATACGCTGTTTATTATGGATTTAAAACCTTTAAAGGCATATTAGATTCTCTTTTTAAAGAATGAAATATTGGATATTACAAATGCTGTGCGAAAAATAACAAACTGGGAGTATTGGCCTTCTTCAATGCTATATATACCAAATTTACCTTACGCTTTTTATTTAGCCTGTAAGGCTAGAAGTCTTACCTTTTTTACTGCAGTAAATCCGAGTATCAAAAGCTCAGGTAATGGGGCAGAGAGTAAATATATCACACTACAGTTAATCCCTGAAAAATATAGACCTAAATCAATCCTAATAAAACCTACTACTGATTTTAGTGAAGTTCTAAATAAAATCAATAGTATTAACCTTAATTATCCTTTAATAGTGAAACCTGACATAGGATTTAGAGGCTTGCTAGTAAAAAAAATAATTTCTCCTGAAGAGTTAAAAATTTACTTAAAAAAACATGCTATTGATATTATCATACAAGAATTTATTTCTCTTAAAAACGAATGTGGATTATTTTATTACAGGCTTCCTAAAAAAAAGAAGGGACACATCACTTCGATTACTTTAAAAAAATTTTTATCAGTAACTGGAGATGGTAAATCAAGTATTGAAGCTCTTATACTAAAGGATAAACGTGCTAAATTATATTTTGAGATTTTAAAAAAAACTGTAGCTTTTAGCTTAAAAACTATCCCTAAAAAAAACGAACAAATAAACTTATCTTCTATTGGTAATCACAGCAAAGGAACTCAATTCATTGATGGAAATCATTTGATTAGCGAACAACTTTGCCAAACTTTTGACAAAGTAAATAACAGCATACCGAACTGGTACTATGGAAGGTTAGATATAAAATACAATTCTTTCGATGAATTGGAAAAAGGAGAAAATTTTAAAATTTTAGAAATAAACGGGGTCATTGCCGAACCAACTCATATTTATGATAGTAAAAATTTTTCGTATATTGAGGCTCTTAAGGAAATCAGAAGCCATTGGAAAAATTTATACGAGGTAGCGACTGCTAATCATAAATTTTTCGACGCTCCCTACAAACCATTAACAGAATTTATTAAAGAAATAATATATTTAAAAAACTATTTGTCAAACATTAAAAAAATAAATTAACATCTATACACTATATTTGCAACATATTTTTAGTATAGAAAACAAAATACCTTAATTGTGTTAACCCCTCGAAAATATGAAAAAAATATTTTTCACACTAGTATTCGCTCTTGTCTCCTTTGTTAACATTTACGCTCAAGTAAAAATAGGAAACAATCCCGATCTTATTCATGGTAGTTCAGTTCTTGAACTAGAAAGTAACACCAAAGCTCTTGTTATCACCAGAGTCAGCACTGCTCAAATGAATAATATTTATCCTTTAGAAGGTGCTATAGTATATAACACTGATGAAGATTGTGTATTTCATTACACTGGTATGTTATGGCAGAGCCTTTGTACACTAAGTGGTAATCAAAAGTTATCATTTGATACACTCTCAAATAATTTAACTTTTGGTAACGATACCGTCAATTTAGGCTCACTTATTAATGATGATGATCACGATCCAAATAACGAGATTCAGGCTTTAACTTATGATAGTACAAACCATACCATTGATCTAGTAAATGGTGGAAGTATCAAAATTAAAGATATTGTTAACAGTACTGAAACGATAACTACCATTGTCGACAATAATGATGGGACTTTCATTTATACAGATGAGAATAATACCCCATTCATAATTAATAAGGCTGCCTTAATCGATAATGGAAACGGGACTTTTACTTTTAATAATACAACAAACCCTGCTAATGCTTTTACTTTTACACCAATTGCATCGAGTACTACATTTGACAATACTAATTCTGGATTAACAGCAACAAATGTTCAAGATGCTATTGATGAGTTAGCTACAAACAGTGCAAATGACAACGATGGTGTTGTAGGAAATGAAATTATAGATGCTACTGATAGTAGTTTAGTTAGAAACGGGACAGGAACAAATTCAGATCCGTACACAATTGATATTTCAGTAGGTGGGGTTAATACTAATGAAATAGCTGACGATGCTGTAGAGGCTTCGAAGATTAATCCTAATGTTGCTGGACAAGGGCTTACTCAAGATTCAAACGGTGCGCTTGCTGTAGACATTACAAATATTACAGGGGACGGTAGTATTACCTCTACTGACCTTTCTGTATCGGGTGGAAACAACTCTGTACTAGAAAATGTAACCCTGAATATTAATGACAATGCTGTAACGGCTAACAAAATAGCTGATAATGCTGTTGAAACTAATAAAATAGCTGACGATGCTGTAGAGGCTTCGAAGATTAATCCTAATGTTGCTGGACAAGGGCTTACTCAAGATTCAAACGGTGCGCTTGCTGTAGACATTACAAATATTACAGGGGACGGTAGTATTACCTCTACTGACCTTTCTGTATC
>CANMCD010000018.1 GCA_947496185.1 uncultured Tenacibaculum sp. | reverse complement strand
GGTGGATTTGCTACAAAAGGCTCTGGATTGATCGTTACGGTATAGGTATATGAATCTCCAACACATCCATCAGCACTTGTAGGTGTAATGGTATAGGTTACGGTTTGCATCGCTCCGCTTATATTATTTAAAGTATCAGTAATACTAGAATCGGTAGAAACACTGGTGGTTTCTCCTGTGATATTCGGATTGTCCGTAGCTTGCCAACTAAAGGTACTTCCTGTTAGGTCTACATCGGTATTTAAGTCATGACTTAAAGCGATATCACTACACGTTGTATCTGTAGGTGGATTTGCTACATATGGCTCTGGATTCACAGTTACGGTATAGGTATACGGATCTCCTAGACAGCCATCAGGACTCGTAGGTGTAATGGTATAAACTACGGTTTGTACGGTACCTGTGATACTGTTTAAAGTATCTGTAATACTTGAATCGGTAGAAACACTAGTGGTTTCTCCGGTTACCATTGGGTTGTCTGTAGCTTGCCAAGTGTAAGTTACTCCTGTTAGGTTTACATCGGTATTTAAATCGTGATTCAACGGTATATCACTACAAGCCGTATCCGTAGGTGGATTCGCAACAAAAGGTTCTGGATTCACCATAACTGTATAAGTATACGGATCTCCTAAACAACCATCAGCACTTGTTGGTGTAATCGTATAAACTACGGTTTGCACCGCTCCGCTTATATTATTTAATGTATCCGTAATACTTGACGTATTAGAAGTAGTAAGTGTTTCCCCAGTTACATTTGCATTATCAGCTGCCTGCCAACTAAATGTTGTTCCAGGTAAATCTACATCGGTATTTAAATCGTGATTTAAAGCAATGTCACTACACGTTGTATCTGTAGGTGGATTCGCAACAAAAGGCTCTGGATTCACCGTAACCGTATAGGTATATGGATCTCCCAAACAGCCATCAGCACTTGTTGGTGTAATCGTGTAAACAACGGTTTCTACTGCCCCACTTATATTATTTAACGTATCAGTAATGCTAGACGCAGTCGAAATATTCGTCGTCTCTCCAGTTACATTTGCATTATCAGCTGCCTGCCAACTAAATGTTGTTCCAGATAAATTTACATCCGTATTTAAATCGTGATTTAAAGCAACATCACTACAGGTTGTGTCTGTAGGTGGATTTGCTACAAAAGGCTCTGGATTCACCGTTACGGTATAAGTATATGGATCTCCCAAACAGCCATCAGCGCTCGTGGGTGTAATGGTATAAACAACCGTTTCTACTGCTCCACTTATATTATTTAACGTATCGGTAATACTAGATGTAGTCGAAATATTCGTCGTCTCTCCAGTTACATTTGCATTATCGACTGCCTGCCAACTAAATGTTGTTCCTGATAAATTTACATCCGTATTTAAATCATGATTCAAAGCAATATCACTACACGTAGTATCTGTAGGTGGATTTGCTACAAAAGGTTCTGGATTCACCGTAACCGTATATGTGTACGGGTCTCCTAAACACCCATCAGCACTCGTAGGAACAATAGTATACACAACCGTTTCTACTGCTCCACTAATATTATTCAAAGAATCAGTGATACTTGTAGTTGTAGACGAACTAATCGTTTCTCCCGTTACATTGGGATTATCAGCTGCCTGCCAAACAAAACTACTACCTACCAAATCTACATCCGTATTTAAGTCGTGATTTAACGTAGCATCACTACAAATTGTATCTGTAGGTGGTACCGCCACTGGTTCTGGATTTACGGTAACAGTACTTGTGAACGGAAGTCCTGGACACCCATCTTCACTAGTTGGGGTTATTGTATACACAACTGTTTGCACCAAACCACTCGTATTAATTAAAGTATCCGTTATAAAATTCGCATTAGATGAGGTAATTGTTTCTCCTGTCACATTCGGATTATCATTCGCTGACCAAACAAAATCAACATTTGTTAGATTGGTAACATCAGATGATAAATCTCTATTCAAAGTATCTCTACTACAAATTGTCTCTGAAGAATCAACTCCAGTGGGTTCATCAAAAAAGTCTAAGGTAACTTCGGCACTATACAATACCTCACAAACATTTGCAGGATTGGTAATTTCTATCCTATACCTATTACCAGCCATTGTAGGTGGTGCACTAGTCAATGTTAATGTCCCCGTGGAAGTTCCTGTATATACCCCTGTATCCGTTAAGTTAGTCCAAGCTCCCACGCCTCCAACTTGTTCTTGCCATTGAAATACAAAACCTGTTATAACTGGAGGTAATGTAGACCCCGCATAATCAGGTATTGTATTCGGAGCTGTTCCTGTAAAAACATTTGTACTTAAAACCTGAGGTACTCCTGTAAAAGAAACATCGCTATTATTACATATAGAAGCACTGGTTGGTTCCGTAAACATGGTTAAAATACTTGCCAATAGTTCAGGACCAGCCAATCCATCATATCCTCCTACCCCTCCAGTCACTTGACCGTTAGAATCAAAACCTGTTCCATCTAAAATACCGTCTCCATCTGCATCTACTCCTCCTGATTCTATAACATCCAAACAACCATCGTTATCGCTATCTAAATCTAAACTATTTATAATACCATCTTGATCGAAATCTTCATCCAGTTCTTCAGTATCCAAAATCCCATCATTGTCATCGTCTAAATCACAATTATTACTAATACCATCAGCATCTGGATCATCTGGAGTGACCACGCCTACCGTTGCTCCTCGAGAACATAAATTACATGCAGACAGATTATAATCACCATCTATTACTTCAGGAACATCTCCTGTATCATAAGCAGCATCAATCACCCTTCCATCATCATCGACATGTCCTGCCGCCAATGTAAGCGGTTCTGGGTTGTTATTTGGATTATAATACCTATCATTATTTCCATCAAAATTTTGTCCGTTATATGCTTCATTTGCATCGCTACAACCATCCGCATCACTATCAGCACTGTGATAATCCTGAGTATTTCCTGTGGTTGTTCTGGGAGGATGTCCTGTATCTTGTCCGTTAGTTTGTTCAATTGCATCACTAAGTCCATCGTCATCTAAATCCAAATCAACTGTAGTACTATCCATATCATCGATTCTACCGTCATTGTTTGTATCTAAATTTCCAATTCCCCCTTCAACAATATCATATATACCATCATTATCACTATCTAAATCATATTGGTTATAAATACCATCTTGATCAAAATCATTGGCTCTACAATCTCCTTCGTATGCTTGCCCTTGAAAATTGAAACGAAGATCAATTTCAGGTAAATTAAGGTTTTGACACTCAAAATTCGTACGCTGCATAATAAAATTAAACTCTAATCGAATCCTATTTGACGTAGGGATAAAAGTCTCTGTACCTGTAGCTCCTCCCCAATTATTTCCTGTATTAACAACCCTTAACGTACTTGCTGGATCATTCACTCTAAACTCTCCACTTGAAATTCCATTATTTCCCCAATGTTGATTGACAGATCTAACTGTGGCTGATATTGTAAAAGGTACACCCGGCATTACTACCACATCCCAATACGCATAAAAACGTCTATTTCTATCTGTTTCAGAATAAAAACCATTTTGAAATTGACTGGTTCCTCCATTACCACTTGTACACCCATTACCATAAGGCTCAGGCCCTGGAGGGACTGTATGATTACCTACTACAGAAGACACAGGAGTAAAAACACATAATTGTCCTTCTTCCTCATCACTAATACCATCATTATCATCATCCAAATCACAATCGTTATTAATTCCATCACCATCAGGATCATTGGCCGTTGGCGTTCCTTTTATCGCTCCATTAATACAGGGATCACTACTATACACCAATAATCTTGTACTATTATCAACATAACCACAACGATTGTTCGGGTGTTTAACCACTAGCGTATATATTTTTCCGTTTAGACCTGTAACATCACTTATTGTTAGCGTCGGTGTATTTGTCCCCGAATACAATCCTCCATCAGACAAATCAACATTATCTTCTTGCCATTGGTATACTATTGTATCTGATACATCTACCGCAGAAGGGTCTCCGTATTCTGGATTTGTATTCGGAGGTGTACCTGAATAAACACTCGTTGCCGTTGCGGAAGCTGCGGTTATGGTAAATGTAGCCGAATCACCTTCATTTAACGTTTGATCTACAAGAGCGGTTGCATCTACCTCAACAATCGTAGCTATGGTTTCATAACCTGTAACTCCGTCATATCCTCCAACCGTATTAGTAACTTGACCATTTTCATCATAGCCATCGCCATCGATACGTCCATTCACATCAGCATCTTCCCCTCCAGATTCAATAACATCATAACATCCGTCTCCATCACTATCGATATCCAAATGATTTGGAATACCGTCTAAATCTGTATCAATAGTTTCGCAGTTTGTAATCCCTCCTCCTAAGATTAGACGAAGGCCATCAAGAGCAGGATAATTATAACCAAACAATGCCACATGCCTGTCCGTTCCTGAGTTTGGAAAAAATTCTAAACGTTGCGTTTCTGCTGTTGCTGTAAAGGTTAACCTTTGTTCTTCCCAAATTTGATTTCCTTCTCCTAAATAAGGTTGTTCTTCACTAAACCTTGTCTGACCACCAAAAACCACTTCAAATCGAGCCCTATCATTAATCGCTGTTGTGCCTTCAACTCCAGCATGAGTTTGGTAAAAAATCAGTATGTATTCTTGGCCAGGTGTGAGCCCAGAAACGTTTGTAAAGAAAGACTCTTCTCTTCCAAAAGCTCCTGTAAAACCACCTACATATATACCCCCATCAGGAGAAGGAGGTGTACCGTCTGCGATTCCTCCCCAAGTACCTGAACTGGTTGTAGGCGTTGGTGAAACCCATGAATCTGCGGATCCTATTCCATTTTGCCAACCTCCTTCAGTGACATTACCATTATGAGCATCGTGCCCTGCGACACCTGCTAAATCTTCAAAACTTCCACTTACACCGAGATCAACTTCTACTTCATTTCCACAGTCTAAACCTTCAGCGGTATCTAATATTCCATCATTATCATCATCTAAATCACAATCATTATTAATACCATCTCCGTCAGGATCATTTGCTGTCGGAATACCTACAGTCCCTCCACTACTACAAGGATTATTTATCAATAGTCTCGCACTATTTTGTATATTTTCACAAACATTATTTGGATGAACCACTATTAAGTTATACGTTCTTCCACCTAACCCCGTCACATCACTAATGGTCAATACAGGTGAATTGGTTCCCGAATAGACACCTCCATCGGATAAATTTACCCCATCTTCTTGCCACTGGTAAACTAAGGTTCCTGATACATCTACAGCGGTAGGATCATTATAATTAGGTGTTGTATTAGGTGGAGTACCAGAATACGCATTGGTAGCTGTAGCAGAAGCTGCAGTTATAGTAAAAGTAGCCGAATCTCCATTATTATAGGTTTGATCTATCAAAGCAGTAGCATCTACATTAATTTGTGTAGCGATAGTTTCACTACCCGTAACACCATCATAACCACCAATACCACTAGTAACCTGTCCATTATTATCAAATCCTAATCCATCTAATACCCCATTAGCGTCTACATCAAGCCCTCCTGATTCCGTCACATCAAAACATCCATCCCCATCACTATCTAAATCCAAATGATTTTGAATACCGTCTAAATCCGTATCCAAACCATCACAACTAGAAGTATTCCCTAAAAAAAGACGAACACCATCTAAAACTGGATAATTATACCCCCTAAAAAGTGTCGTATGTCCATCTGTTCCTGAGTTTGGAAAAAACTCTAATCGTTGCGTTTCTGCTGTAGCGGTAAAAAACAATCGCTGCTCTTCCCACACTTGATTTCCTTCTCCTAAATAAGGTTGTTCTTCGCTAAATCGAACCTCATTACCAAAAGCGACTTCAAATCGAGCTCTATCATTCAACGCTGTTATTCCTTCTACTCCTGCATGAGCTTGATAAAATACAACAGTATATTCCTGACCGACAATTAACCCTGTAACATTGGTATAAAAGGACTCTTCTCTGGCATTTTCTTGTGTCCAACCTCCTACAAAAACTCCTCCATCAGGAGAGGGAGGTGTTCCATCAGCCATTCCTTCCCATTGTCCAGTACCTATTGTAGGTACAGGTGCCATCCATGAATCTGCAGTTCCAATTCCGTTATGCCAGCCTCCTCTATTTACACTGTGGTTATTTATATTACCACTTGCTACAGTACTTAAAGACTCAAAAGTACCATCAGCTCCCAAATCAATTTGAGTACAAGCAACTAACCCTTCAGCAGTATCTAATATTCCATCATTATCATCATCTAAATCACAGTCATTATTAATACCATCTCCATCAGGATCATTCGCTGTAGGAGTTCCTAAAATTGCCCCTTCAGTACAGGTATTAATAGTACCACCTGATACGATTAATCTTGCATCATTCTGAACATTTTCACAAACGTTACTAGGGTGAACTACTATTAAATTATAAACCCTTCCATTCAAGCCAGTAACATCACTAATTTGTAATGTTGGAGTACTTGTACCCGAATATATCCCTCCATCAGATAGGTTTACTCCATCTTCTTGCCATTGATACAGTAACGTTGCTGATACATCTATAGCAGAAGGTGCATTATAATCTGGTGAAGTATTTGGAGCAATTCCAGTATACGTATTTGCAGTAATTGCAGAAGCAGAAGTTATGGTAAAGGTTGCTGAGTCTCCTTCATTTAACGTTTGATCAACCAAAGCAGCTGCATCTACACTAACTTGTGTAGCAACCGTTTCATTTCCTGAAATTCCATTATAACCACCAACACCACCAATAACCTGTCCGTCTCCATCAACGCCTAACCCGTCTAACATTCCATCATTATCAAGGTCAATACCTCCTGATTCGGTAACATCATTACACCCATCTCCATCACTATCTAAATCTAAGTAGTTTGGAATACCATCAAAATCTGTATCCAAACTAGTACAATTATGTGTATTTTCTATCCATCCTTCTAAAACATCAATTCCATCCAATGCTGGATAATTATATCCTCCCCAATAATCAACGTGACGGTCAGTACCAGAATTTGGAAAAAACTCTAGTCGTTGCGTTTCTGCTGTAGCGGTAAAAAACAATCGCTGTTCCTCCCACACTTGATTTCCTTCACCTAAATAAGGTTGCTCTTCGCTGAACAATGTCTCTTCACCAAATAGCACTTCATAACGTGCTAAATCTCCTATGGGTGTTGTTCCTTCGACACCTGCATGAGTTTGATAAAAAACGACTGTGTAAGGATCTCCAATAGTCAATCCTGAAACCTCTGTGAAAAAAGATTCTTCATTTGCAAAATTACCTGTAAAACCTCCAACAAAAATCCCTCCATCAGGAGAAGGAGGTGTACCATCAGCTGTTCCTCGCCATGTTCCTGAACCCGTTGTTGGCATCGGAGTTATCCAAGCATCTGCTGTTCCTATACCATTTTGCCAACCTCCTTCAGTAACATTGCCATTGTGATCATCATCACCTGCAACACCTGCCAAGTCTTCAAAACTTCCATCAACATCTAAACCAACTTCTGTGACAGAATTACAAACCAATCCTTCATCTCTATCCAAGACACCATCATTATCATCATCTAAATCACAATCATTATTAATTCCATCTCCATCAGGGTCATTTGCTGTAGGAGTTCCTACAATTGCTCCATATGTACATGGATCTTGGTAAGTATACGCGATGTATATAACAGGCGTTTTTTTTAAAGTAGTTTTTTTTAAAGTAGTTTTTTTCTCAATATAAATCTTTTTATCGTTTTGTAAATAATAAGGATACAAATAATCATCAATTGCAAAAGAAATCGATTGATGGGTATTTATATTTTCAACATAATTAATACACTCCTTGGTATCAGGTGTTATGGCAACTAAATCATTACCTACAAAAAAACACCATATCCATAAAAAACTATTACGACACCATCTTATCGTATGGTTCGTATTAGACAATTTAAATCGTTCTTTTACCCTTTTTTTAAAAGTAAAAGCTATATGATTAAAATCTAAAAATGTGTGGCGGTAGAGTGAAAAATCCCTAGATTTGGGAAACAAAGAGCCTAGCCCTTTAAGCAACCCCATAAAATGTACTTCCAACGGCATTATCAATTAATTCAACTTATACTCGTTCAGGGACTTGATAATGGTTTATTGACACGGAATCGCTCCTTACCGATTAAGGAACATTAAGTAAATAAACTATAATTTTGGGAGGAAAAACTTATCTGACCAAAGATAATAAAAAAAACGATAACTAACTCATTTTCAGCAGTTATTTTCATATCAAAACTCAGTAAGAGTTTGTAAAATCAAATTAATTACACTTCATTTCTATCACACATAAACAAAGTTAAAAGCAACACAAAACAATTAATTTAAATGGCTTTCAAGCTACTTGAAGTAATACTAGTAGTATGAATTTACCAAGTAAAAAACACTACTCACATCTATTCAACATAAAAAAATAAGATTCTTAAAATTGTACTGACCTTATAATATAGCAAATCGGTAAAACAGCGTAAAACACTATATTCTAGGAACTAACCTAAATTTATATTTTAACGTTACGACACCTCTTTCAACGACAAGTATAATTTTTTTATTGGGAGCTGTTTGAAACAAATTCATTATTTCTCCTAGTGTAAAAGTATATACAGGTCTCCCATTTATGAATTTAATAACATCTCCTTCTTTTAGACCTGCAATAAAAGCTGGTGAGTCTTCAATTACCTTATTAATTTTATAAGAAGGTTTAAAATCGTATCTATAACTTCCTACAAAAGAAACCACTTTTGATGAAACCTTACCCGCTCTGACCATAGGATCCATATCTGGTAAACCTCTAAATTTTTCCCTAACAAGAACTAAGCCATCATAGACGACTTGTAAACCACTCATATTATAGTAAAAACCATCTCTCAATGAAGATGTCTTTTTTAACATAACCTTTTTACCTCTATAATCAATCCAAACCTTAAACCTTTTTAGTAGTTCCCCTCCAATACTACCATTCCTTTTTTTAAATTTTCTAGCATTAACTGTTGCCAATGTATCTAAAAAGGATACTGTAGGTCTTTGAACTTTATATTTCCCTATATGAAGGCTTGCTATTTTACTCCTATCTCCGTATACGGTACCACTCAATCCTTCTCCTAGGATGTCTCTAAAGGACTTTTTAGGGGTAACAATTTCTTCATCTGTTCCATTAAAAAGCCAAATGGCATCACTACCTCCTAAATCAACTAGCATTGTGACAGGTATTTTATTTTCATCATCCTCATGCATTTTCAACGCCAATGAGACAAACGGTTTTTTCTTGTTAAATTCTATGGGAAGCTTTTCACATCTTCTACATTTTGGTTCCTCATACTTTTCAGGATCATAAAAAACCAGTCTTCGCGTTTCGTAATTTATAAGTACTACAACATCTTTTAAAAGATCATAACCTATAATACCATGAATCGTGGTACCCATTTTAGAGGATAGTTTAAAGGCATCATCTAAAATAACAAATACACTCTGATGATTACCTATTAAGTTTTTAATTCTAAAAGTATTAGTCTTTGACATGATCGCCTCAACAGGTTCTCCCATCCCTAATCCTTTGATAAAAACCTTTTTGGTATCATTTAATTGCAAACTATCTTTACTAGTCAGGTTAAACAATACCGTTTTATTAACTCCTGTATCTAAAATAAATGTTAGCTTTTTTCCATTGATTTCTAAAGGAAAAACAACTAAATTATTAATCAAATCAAAAGGTACAATTTGCTTTTTTACATCGTTTAAAAAATAAAATCGTGATTGAGATTGTATTGAAGAAATACAAAAAAAAATTGCTAGGGGGTATAGTAATTTATCCAAGGGGTAAATATTTAAGGGACTCAAATATAAATACTTAAGCACACAATACAAAAATTTTAAGTCTATCACCCCCATATTTTAACAAAATATTTTGCAAATTTGCCACACAAACAACTTAATATTTAAAAAATGCCATCAATTTCTTCTAAAGGAAATTCAATGCCTCAGTCTCCAATTCGTAAGCTTGTTCCTTATGCAGAGGCTGCTAAGAAAAATGGAACAAAAGTTTTCCATTTAAATATAGGACAACCTGATATAAAGACGCCTAAGAATGCTTTAGATGCTGTAAAAAACAACACCATTGATGTTTTATCTTATGCTAGATCTGAAGGATCAGAAGAATATAGGAATAAATTAGCCAATTATTATGCCAAAAATGATATTTCTGTATCTGCAAGTAATATTATTGCTACTACAGGAGGCTCTGAGGCTTTATTTTTTACTATTGGAAGTATTACAGATCCCGGAGATGAAATTATTATCCCTGAACCGTTTTATGCTAACTACAATGGTTTTTCTACAGCATCTGGAGTTAAAGTTGTTCCTGTTATTTCAAAAATTGAGGACAACTTTGCATTGCCGGCTATTGAAGACTTCGAAAAATTAATTACCGCTAAAACAAAAGCGATATTGATTTGTAACCCTGGAAATCCAACGGGATACCTTTACAGCCAAGATGAAATTCAGAAACTGAAGCAAATTGCATTAAAACATGATTTATTTCTAATTTCTGATGAAGTATATAGAGAGTTTACCTATGATGGCGAAAAGCATCATTCTATCATGTCTGTTGAGGGCCTTGAACAACACGCTATCGTTATAGATTCAGTATCTAAAAGATACAGTATGTGTGGAGCTAGAATTGGTTGTATCGTATCAAAAAACAATGAGTTTATTAGCACAGCAATTAAGTTTGCTCAAGCGCGCTTGAGCCCTCCTACCTATGCGCTACTGGCTAGTGAAGCAGCTTTAGATACACCTCAAAGTTATTTTGATGAAGTAATTAAAGAATACGAAAGTCGTAGAAACACATTAATAGCAGAACTACAAAAAATAGAGGGTGTTAAAGTAGCGAACCCTAAAGGAGCATTTTACTGTATAGCAGAATTACCAGTTGATGATTCTGAAGATTTTGCACAATGGTTGTTAGAAAAATTTAATCATAATAACGAAACGGTTATGGTGGCTCCTGCGGGTGGATTTTACTCTACCAAAGGAGAAGGAAAAAATCAAGTTCGTATTGCCTATGTTTTAAATAATTCAGACTTAAAAAAGTGTGTAGAAATTATTAGATTAGCTTTAGAAAAATATAATTCATAGTTAGCTTGAATATTCAACAAAATATATCTTTAAAAGAATACAATACGTTTGGCATCGATGTAGATGCCAAACGTTTTATTTCGGTAACCTCATTAAAAGATTTAAAACAGGTTATCAAATCTGAACAAAATATTTTTTTGATCAGCGGTGGCAGTAATATTCTTCTCACTAAGAATATTGAACAATTGGTCGTTCATTTAAACCTTACTGGAATTTCGGTTGATAATGAAAATGAGAATTTTGCTCACATAACTGTAAGTGCGGGTGAAAATTGGCATAACTTTGTTCTCTGGTGTATTTCTAGGGGCTATGGAGGCATTGAAAACCTTTCCCTGATACCTGGTAATGTAGGCACCTGTCCTATTCAAAATATAGGCGCTTATGGAGTCGAGGTAAAAGATGTTATTACACATGTACATACTATTGAAAAAGCAACAGGAAAAGAAGTTGTTTTTACTGCTGAACAATGTGAGTTTGGATATCGAAATTCTATTTTTAAAAATCGTGCTAAAGACAAATACATCGTCATTGCTGTGCGTTTTAAACTAACTAAAAACAATCATAAACTCACTACTTCTTATGGTGCAATTGAAACTTTATTAAAAGAAAGAAATATAAACACTCCTAGTATTACAGATATTTCAGACGCAGTAATACATATCAGAAAGTCTAAGCTTCCAGATCCTAAAAAAATTGGTAATAGTGGTAGCTTTTTCAAGAACCCAATAATCACTATAAATCACTTCAATCAACTACAAAAGAAACACCCTAATATACCTAGCTATAAGGTGTCAGATACTGAAATAAAAGTCCCAGCAGGATGGCTAATAGAAAAATGTGGTTTTAAAGGTATGAAGATTGGTAATTGTGGTGTACATGAAAAACAAGCCTTAGTATTAGTTAACTATGGGAATTCTTCTGGTAAAGAAATTTACGAACTTGCGCTAAAAATTAAAAATACCGTACACCAGCAATTTTCTATTAATCTTGAGATGGAAGTAAATATAATTTAATACCTCCTTCTTCTATTGTCAACTTTAACAGGGATTAATACAACTTTTTTTCTAGAAATAAACGCTTTTACTAATTCTTTTAGGGATTCGAATAACTTCATAATAATACTATTATTTAGGGGTTACTTTTACTATATCTAAGCAAATTATCAAAATATCACTAATGCCATAGTAGATTTTTTTTACTAAAACTAATATGGTGAATATAGCTTGAACACTTTGTTTGGAGACGAATTTAATGAAATAATTATAATATTCATATATTTTTTTCTTTTTTCAATAGTTTTATGTGTCTTATTAACCTTTGAGTATCTAATGCCAATGTTCCATTATAAACCCCTCTGATTCTTCCTTTCCAATCTACCAACACAAAATTCTCAGTATGTATAAGTACTTCTTCATCACTTGTTTTTACAAAATCTTCGTCAGCAAAATAAGACCTTCTTGCTAAATCATATATTTGTTTTTTATCACCAGTTACTAAATTCCACTTTTCTGAATAAATATCATTTTCTTTAGCATATTGCCTTAATACAGGTACAGAATCCTTTGTCGGCATTACTGTATGAGATAATAAAAAGACATCTTTGTCATTTTCAAATTCTTTTTGAAGTATGCTCATGTTTTTTACCAACATGGGGCAAATTCCTGGACAAGAGACAAAGAAAAAATCCGCAACGTATATTTTACCTCGATAAAATTGTTGCGTAACCTTTTTCCCCTCTTGATTAACCAAACTAAAATCTGGAATTGTGTGTATTTTATTATAATCTGGAGACTCTTTAGCTATCCATTCAGGAGTAAATAAAGAAGAATTGAAAAAAGGTAATGTTGTTTTTTTATCTACTGTTTGTTTTCTACCACATGAATAAAAAAACATGATTAATAATAGAAAAACTATGTGTTTAACATCAATATACATCTGTTTAATATTTACTCGATTTTTTCACTAACTGTGTTGATAGTATAACACTTCTTTAAGCCTATCAACCCAAATCTTTCTCCATTTTTTGTCACAAAATTAGCCCTAATTTTCCCGTCAGATTGCCACATTCTTTGACTCCCCGATTCTTTTCCGTTTGCATAGTTAAAATCTTTATAGACTTGACCATTTTTATACCAGTCTTTTACATTCCCATGATATGCTCCCTTTTTATTGAATGGATATTCAAATTTCAATGTTCCATTTCTCCACCAACCTCGGTGAATTCCTGTTTTTATCCCTTTAGTATAAAATCGTTGTTCTGCCAAGGAGTCGTTGGTATACTTTTTAATCTCTATTCCATGTTTTTTTCCATTAGAATATTCTACGGAAGAATTGGTTTTATTAACCTCATCATAACTTACTAAAACACCTGAAAAAGGAGTGGCTTCGAAATGAAGAACACCATTTACGTAATAAAATTTTTCTTTATTGTAAACAATAGGTTGTTTTTGTATTGTTTGTTTTTTACACGAAAAACAACCTATTATTATGATAAAGGCTATAAAGGCGCTTTTCATTTTTTTATCTAGAAACAGTACCCGGTGTACCATAATAGCCATTTCCGTTGATATACGGAGCATCAGAAGTTATATGGTAATGATAGATACCATCGGGAAAATCGGCCGTTGCATGCGCGTGTCCGTGGTACGCATCTAAATCATCACTAACTACCGTAGTATTGTTTTCTGAAGGACCATAGACAGGAAAACCATCTGACAGTAACCCTAAAAAACCACTCTTACCAATAGATTGATTACCTGTTAAATAAATTGGTTCAAGGTGATAATGATATTGCCCACTGTTCTGTGGATGTCCCCAATACTGGTCAAAAGAATCAATTTCATTTGTTAATGGTTGATTATTTGGCCCAGCATATTGATTATAAAAAGCCACACCATTCAAAGCTATACCTATTGCACCTAATGATGTTGCTTCTTTTGTAGCTGCTTCTTTAGGATATAGAGGAATCCTAAACGTGATATTATGACTTTGAATGGTATTTGGATTTTGGTGCCAATTTGGGTTTGTACCATTATACGCTTCATACATAGCGTGTCCTTGTTCCCAATAAGGACTCTTATGATCTGGTAATCCATCAGTAGTAATATCAACATAATCACCGTCTATACTATAAGTTATCCCATCAACATTATCAAACTTTGATAAAATTGGCCTAATATCATACGATGTTTCATTTACTGGGTCTTCATTACCTGTATCCGTATCGGTATTATTATCATCGGATCCGCATGCATATAAACATAACATCATTGAAAATAGGGGTGCTAAAAATTTAAGGTTTTTCATAAACTATTGTTTTAAATTATTAAGAATTTCTTTTAATTTATCTAATTCTTGCTGATCTGAATCACTAAGGTTTGATTCTAATAAGTTTTCAATTTCAAAAAAATCAGCATTTAAATTGTAGAAAGCTTCAGTACCATCTGTAAACATTATATACTTATGAGTCGTATTTCGGATGGCATATTCATCATTTCCTGAACCTTTTCCATGTTCTGTATATATATAATTTCTGGAGTTTGCATTTGTGGTATTTATAAACAAATCTGAAAAACTATAACTATCGTTAATTGTATTCACTTCATTTCCTGTTGCATCAATAATGGTTGCAAATAAATCTGTAGTGTTCAATAAGCTATCATCAGATTGATTTGAACGAGAAACATTGTTTCCTGAAACAATCATAGGAACATTGACACCTCCCTGATACAACGTTCCTTTTGCTCTTCTTCGAGGATATTCTTGTGCAACTTTAGCTGGTGACCCATTATCCCCTATAAAAATAATAAGTGTATTATCTCTTTGTTCCGCTGTCAATGAGTTTAGTAACCTCCCTATTTCATAGTCCATTGCTTCAATCATTGCTAAATAATAAGGCAATGGATTTGCATCTACAGCGGCTTGATCCGCTGGTAAACTCCCCTGTGAATGCATATTTACGGGAGGTAGATGAAAAGGCGTATGTGGTGCATTATAGGCCAGCCATAAAAACCATGGGCTTTCTTGTTTTTGCACCCAATCAATGGCTAAATCAGTAAATTTAGTTGTCGCATATTCTGAAGAACTAGTTGTTGTTCCATTTTCTGTAAAATTCCAATCCGTATAACTTTGTGCACTTCCTGTCAAAAGTCCTGCATAATAGTCAACCCCCATTTGTGTTGGATGTGAGGTATCTTTTGATAAATGCCATTTACCTATCACAGCAGTACTATACGCTGAATTTTTATTCTTAAGATATTGCTGTAATGAAATTTCTGTAGTTGGCAATACGTCATCTACTTTCATAACTCCAGTCCTAAAACCATATTTCCCTGTCATGATACTCGACCTCGTAGGAGTACAAGTTGGATAAGACCATAAATTAGTAAAACGTACACCTGTATTTATCATGTTTTGTAAATTGGGCATTTGAGGTTTACTGCTACCTACCTCAAAACCAGGAGTAGCATCTTGCCCCATATCATCAGCGATGATTAGCAAAATATTGGGTTTGGCATTCGGAATTACTGGATTATCATTATCTGTTTGAGTAGGTTCATCACTACTACAAGAAAATAATATCAAAACAACAATCGAAATGGGAAAAAAATCAAGTAACTTCATTAAATATTTAATTTATTTCTGTTAGACCTTTTATTGCTTCGAAAGTTTAATACTGAGTATGGTATTGCAATTTGAATTGCTATTCAAAAAAATAACAAAACGCAATTATAAACAATAAAAGTCTAAATATTAAGTTTTTACACATAATATTTCTTACTATAAGATAAGAAAAAAGTAAATAATTATTAAACAATTAATGAACATTATTGGTAGTTTTACTACTTTTGTTTTCTATATATATCTTTAATCAAGATGAAATTAATTTTTGTTACTATTGGCTTACTTGCCTTAGCCTTTGCTGGTATTGCTATAAAAATTTGGGCTAAAAAAGACGGTGAATTTGCTGGTACATGTGCTAGTCAAAATCCGATGTTAAACAAAAGCGGTGATGCTTGTGGTTTTTGTGGAAAAACTCCAGACCAATTTGACACCTGTAGTGAACCCACTCACCAATAAGGTGCTAACCTAAATATATATGTTACTCTCTACTTTTCATCTCACAGTTATAGTTGTGTTAGCTATACAGCTTTTTTATTACGTACTCTTTTTTATAGCTACCCCCAAGAGAAGAAAAAAGGATCGTTCAGTACAACCATCCATAGCTACATCCATTTTAATATATGTTAAAAATAAAGCTGAAGAGCTAAAAAAGAATTTACCTTTCTTTATTGAACAACAGCACGATAATTTTGAAATAGTATTAGTCGACCACTCTTCTACGGACAATAGTCTTGAGGTAATAGAGTCATTTCAGCAAAAACACACGAACATCAAAGTTGTCAAAGTCGAGAACAAAGAGAATTTTTGGGGTAATAAAAAATATGCTTTAACACTGGCAATAAAAGCAGCTGCACATCAGTGCATCTTAATAAGCGATATCAATACAAAACCCACTTCAAAATTATGGATTGATCATATGACAAAAGACATTTCAAATATAAAAACGATTGTCATTGGTCATCAAACCAGTTCTGTTAAGAAGTATACTTTTAGCCATTTATTTATTAGTTTTTTTAATGTAATAAATACTATCAAAACTTTTACAACACTAAAGCTTGGCTTTCCGCATAAAGCATCGTCCACAAATTTTGCCTTTCTTAAAGAAGAATTCTTTAAAGTAAAAGGTTTTATAAGTCATATTGATATTCCTCATGGAGAATGTGATCTATTTTTAAAGGAAGCTGCTACATCAAAAAACACCGTGTTTTCGATAGACAATAATAGTTTTGTAAATAATGAACAACTAAACACATTAGCTCTCTTTTTTAAAGAACAAAAAAAACAAGCTAATTTATTCGCTCACTATTCTTTAAAAAGTCGTTTTCTTATCGCTTTTTTTAACTTTAGTAAAGTACTTTACTATTTATTAATTTCTTTTCTATTCTTTTTGAATTGGAAAATAGCATTATTGGCATTACTTTTGTATTTCATCATACAGTATTCGTTTACAGGAAAAACTATAAGTCTTCTAAAAGAGAAAAAGGTTTTTTATTTTTTACCTATTTTAGACATCTTATATGCTATCACGTTAATTGGTTCCTTTATAACAAATAGATTTAATACATCGGTTGAAAATAGATAAAGAAATACTACAACATATAAAGAATGCAAAAAAAGGGAATCAGATATCCTTTAATTTCTTATTAGATCATTTTTGGACGAGTGTATATTTTTATTTATTAAAAAAGATAGAAAACGATAACGATGCTGAAGACATTGCGATTCAGACTTTCTCCAAAGCTTTTGACAAAATTGATTCTTATGATGAAAAGTTTCAATTTAAAACATGGCTTATTGCTATCTCTAAAAATGTTTATATTGATTTTTTACGAAAAAAGAAATCGTCAATGTCAGTATTAATTAGTTCCGAAAAAGAAGAAGAGGCTTTTAACGTTATAGATGACGCTCCTTCTCCTGAAGATAAAGTTATTACAGAGCAAAATTTAGCAAAACTACTAAGAGATATTAAACAACTCAAACCAAAATATCAAGAAGTAATTAATTTACGGTACTTTCAGGAGTTGAGTTATAAAGAGATTTCTGAAAAAACCAACGAACCTATCAACAACGTTAAAGTAAAACTATTACGTGCAAAAAAATTACTGGCTGAAATCATAAAAAAAACGTAAATATTTCTTAATCAAAAAGTTCCAATCAATATTTTATTTAATTTTGCTAGTTGATAATCCCCTTACACTAGAACATGAAAAATAAATATTCATCGCTGGGGCCTGGACTATTGTTTGCCGGGGCTGCTATTGGCGTCTCACATCTAGTACAATCCACTCGTGCTGGTGCAGAGTTTGGATTCGGTCTCTTATGGGCCTTAGTTTTGGTACATTTATTCAAATATCCTTTTTTCCAGTTTGGTCCTAGGTATGCTAGTGCAACTGGTGAAACCTTGCTTGATGGTTATAAAAAGTTAGGTAAAGGGGTATTAATAAGTTATTATATCTTAAACTTTGCAGTCATGTTTACCATGCAAGCTGCTGTCACTATTGTTACAGCTGGATTGGCTTCACATATATTTGGCATAAGCAACGATTTGGTATTATGGTCGGCAACAGTTATTCTCATTAGCCTTCTTATCTTAGTAATAGGAAAATACAAACTGTTAGATAATCTAATGAAATATATAGTAGCTATACTTATAGCAAGTACTGTTATTGCTGTTTTAGTAGCCATTCTAAGTACAGAAAAAACACATACATTTATACAAATTATTCCTTCTGGCACTGCTGAAATTACATTTTTAATTGCTTTTTTAGGTTGGATGCCTGCCCCACTTGATATTTCGATATGGCACTCTCTTTGGTCTGTTGAAAAAGACAAAACTACGCTTACAAAAACTGCTACCAAACAAGCTATTTTCGATTTTAATGTGGGATATATAGGTACGTTTTTACTTGGGGTATGCTTTGTCATTCTTGGTGCATTAATAATGTATAAGTCTGGACAAACTTTTTCAAGTAAGGGGACAATTTTTGCATCGCAATTCATCAACCTTTACACTAGAAATTTAGGTGAATTTGCTCATATTTTTATTGGGGCAGCTGCTTTTACCACAATGTTTAGTAGTACCCTTACAACCTTAGATGCATCACCAAGAGCAATAAGTAAAACCTCCTCCCTACTATTTAATGGTAAAATAAAGTTATCTTATTGGTTTTGGATTGTTATTCTAGCTAGTGGTACTTATATTATCTTAAAATATTTTTTATCTGACATGGGGTTTTTGATCAAAATTGCTACTGTACTATCATTTTTGACTGCTCCATTTTATGCGATTCTCAACTATATATTGATCACGGGAAAACATACCCCAGAAAAACACCGTCCAGATAAATCAATAAAAATATTGAGTTTGGCTGGTATTATTTTTTTAATTGGATTTAGTATATGGTTTTTACTTAATTTCTAAATCTTTTATTCGTAAATTTGCAGCTACGTTTATGACTGAAGAATGACAAAACAACCAGTAGCACTTCCAGAAAGACCTAAAAAACCCAAGTGGTTACGCGTTAAACTACCTGTAGGGAAAAAGTACACAGAGCTTAGAGGCTTAGTGGATAAATACAAGCTAAATACCATTTGTACCAGTGGTAGTTGCCCGAATATGGGCGAATGCTGGGGAGAAGGAACTGCTACATTTATGATTCTAGGGAATATTTGTACTAGGTCTTGTGGTTTTTGTGGTGTAAAAACAGGAAGGCCTAATACTGTTGAATGGGATGAACCGGAAAAAGTAGCACGTTCTATTAAAATCATGAATATCAAACATGCCGTTATTACCTCAGTTGATCGAGATGATTTAAAAGATGGAGGTTCTATTATTTGGGCAGAGACTGTAGAAGCTATCAGAAGGGCTAACCCAAACACCACTCTCGAAACATTAATTCCAGATTTTCAAGGAAATGAAAAATTGATTGACCGTATTATCAAGGTACACCCAGAAGTTGTTTCTCACAATATGGAAACCGTAAAACGACTCACACGAGAAGTACGTATTCAAGCTAAATACGATCGAAGTTTAGGCGTTTTAAGATATCTAAAAGAAAATGGGATGCGAACCAAATCAGGACTCATGCTTGGCCTTGGTGAAACCGAAAAAGAGGTTATTCAAACTATGGAAGACCTTAGAGGTGTAGGTTTAGACGTTATCACATTAGGGCAATACTTACAACCCACTAAAAAACATTTACCTGTTAAACAATTCATTACTCCAGATCAATTTAAAAAGTATGAAACTATAGGTAAAGAAATGGGCTTTATGTACGTTGAAAGTAGCGCACTTGTTCGCTCATCATACAAAGCTCACAAACACGCTAGTTAAACTTTACTTATTAAGTATTTTTTAATTTAACATATTTAAAATTAAAAAACTTGATTTTATAATACTGTTAAAACCAACAACCTAAGTTATCATACAACTCATTTAGTAGTGATATTGATAACTTGGATGTGTGTGTGTGTTTATTTTTTTAACAAATGAGGAAACTTCTTTTTAAATCTATTTAACCTAGGAACAGATACATTACGAACATATGGATCGTTAGGGTGTAATTTTTTATAGTTCTGATGATAATCCTCTGCTTGATAAAAAGCTACAAATTTCGCTACTTCCGTAGCTATTTTCCCTTTGTATATATCTTTGTTTAAACGAGCAATTGTTTTCTGAATAATTTCTTTTTCTTCTTTTGTTTGATAAAAAGCTATCGAGCGATATTGTGTGCCAAAATCAGGTGCTTGTCCATTTACAGTTGTAGGGTCATGTGAGCCAAAAAAAACATCAACCAAAGTTTGAAAGCTTACTTTGTTAGCATCATAATATACCGCAACTGTTTCTGCATGCCCTGTTTTCCCTGTTCCTATTTTTTTATACGAAGGGTTTAATGTTCTTCCACCTGAATAACCTGATACTGCCTCATCTACCCCTTCAACACTTTCAAAAATAGATTCAACGCACCAAAAACAACCACTTGCAAAATATGCTACCTTATTAGGCGCCCCTGAATTCTGAGTTTTAGAAGACTGTTTAAATCCTAAAAAAACAGTTAAAAACAAACCTATTACTCCTAAAAACTTTATTATTCTCATTTATGTTCTGATTTAAATTATTCCAATAATTGCGCCATAGCAGTCTTAATAATTTCAATATTTTTATGCTTATTAGTCAAGTTAGATTCTTTTTGTATTTGCACCATTTTACGCAAAATATTAATTCCTACTTTATCAAAACTATATTTTTTATATTCTTTCCCTTTTACAACAATATCATCTGCTAAATTTTTGATAGCGGTGGTATTATCACTTTTAGAAATTTTTTCATACGCCCTTTCATACAATCGTTGTACCTGTTTATTTGGACTCGAAAAAAGACCAATCATTACATTACTAGCCACAAAATTTATTTCACTATCGTCATCTTCTTCCAAATAAATTCTTGTTAAGGGAGTGGCTATAATTTTTTTCACTCCTATAGGTAACGTTTTAGATCTTTTAATAGCCTCTTGTTTATCAACATAATACATAGCTACCAAAGACTTACCTAATACAGAATAAGAAGTGCTTTTTAACCCTTTCTCAAAAACTGGTTTTAATTCTGGATCGGTTAATTTCCCCAAAGTCTCTATAGCAGCAGCTCTAACGATAGTTTTTGGGTCATTCATTGCCAAATACTTTATTTTTTCAATTACATTTTTCTTCGCATACTTATTAATTAAATTAATATGCTGTACTGCTAAAGCTCTAATCTCATAAAATGGATCATCCATAGCTGCGGCAATAGCCGTAAAAGCTCTTTTATCCATTTGTTTTTTAGCAACTTCAATTAAAGCCTCTCGTTTGTGCACAAAATTATCTGCTAATTTTAATTGATTAATATAGTCACTCAGTACTTTATTTTCATTTATATCACACAACAAAACACCATCTGCATTTACTTGGATCAAGGTCGGCTGCTTGGTATAAGAAAAAGTAAACGAAGCGTCTTTTCCATATACAAAAACCTCATGTCTAGTTCTTTTAGTTCCCTCAAAAATATCGATTGCAAATGGAAATTTAAACTCATTTAATTGCATTTGCATTATGTTTACAGTTACTGTTTTTCTTAACTTATTATAATCGTAAGAAATGTCTAACCTTGGATGACCTGTATTATAATACCATTGGTTAAAAAACCAATTTAAATCTTTCCCCGTAACCTCTTCAAAAGTCAGCCGCAATTGATGTGCTTCTGCTGATCCATACTTGTATTTCGTCAAAAACTGGTGTATCCCTTCAAAAAACGCCTTATCTCCTAAAAACTTTCGTAACATATGAACAATTGCTCCTCCTTTAAAATAACTCACAGCATCAAACATATCTTCCTTATCATCATAATAAAAACGAACAAGGTGTTTATCATAATTTTGTCCTTCTTTGTATGACGTTAGGTCTTTAAACATATGAGCATCCGCAACATTTTTACCATATTTATGTTCGAACCATAAGTATTCACCATAATTAGCGAAACTTTCATTAATAGTTAAATTACTCCAACTTTCTGCTGTAACCAAGTTACCAAACCAATGATGAAATGCCTCATGTGCTATCGTCTCTTCATGGGTGTTTTTATCTATCAATTGTCCAGGCATCAGATTCGCACGTTCTCCATGTATAACGGCTGTAGTATTCTCCATAGCACCACTCACAAAATCTCTACCTACAATTTGAGCGTACTTGTTCCAAGGATATTCTATACCTGTAATTTTACTATAAAAAGCTAACATTTCTGGCGTTAATCCAAAAATTTGCTTTGCATGAGGAGCGTATTTTTTTTCTACATAATAATCTACAGGAATATTTTTATAATAATCTTTAACCACCTCATACTCTCCTACCCCCATAAAAAACAAATAAGGAGCATGTTTCTTAGTAAAGTTCCAATAATCTGTTCGTGTACCATCAACATTATTAGTCTGTGTCTCTAATTTACCATTAGAAAGTGTCACATACTTATTGGGAACCGTAATATATAACTCTTGAGATGTTTTCTGATTCGGAGCATCAATAGTGGGAAACCAACAACTGCTTGCTTCCGTTTCACCTTGTGTCCAAATTTGTATTGGTTTATTCTTATCTAGCCCTGTAGGATTAATAAAATATAACCCCTTTGCTGCCGTAATCGATTCACTCCCTTTTTGAGTTACTTTTTCAGGGCGAGCCGTATATTTTATATACAAAGTAATCTCTTCTCCTTTTTTATATTTTCTTAGTAAATCAATTATTAATTTACTTCCATCATAATTATAATCTAAAACAGTACTACCTTTCATTACCTTATGGATAATCATTGCTTTCGCATCTAAGGTTATTTTATCTGTTTCATAAAAGTGAGGAGTCATAGTAACCCACTCTTCGCCATTAAGCTCTTTTTCTTTAAAATTAAAATCAACTTTTAATTTTGTATGTATTAAATCATGTATTTTTTCTCTTTCAGCTCTATACTTATTTTGTGCTATTAAAAAAGAACCGTTTAAAAAAAACAACCACGCTATAACCAGTGTGTTAAGAAATCTCATAAAAATAACCTTTAATCAATAACCTTAGTAATCAAAGAGTTAACCACAACCCTATACATAAAGTAATCTATTCCAAAAATAACAAATATTGTTTGCTCAAGCATTAATCTACAGTTAAAAACTCAACATCTCATTACTAGAATTTATAACAAACTAATTCTGACTTCATTTATTTCTTAAAAATATCTCATCTGAACAAATCCCACCCAATTCATCTCAAAACCCAAAAGTCAAGATCTATTCGGTCTTCACTTGATATAACAAGTTTTAATATTATTTTTGCAGCATGAAAGTGATTAACAGCCTGCATAACCCTACAATAAAAAACCTTTTAAAACTCCAAGAAAAGTCTCGTGAAAGAAAAAAACAAGAAGCTTTCATAGTAGAAGGTAAAAGAGAAATTTCCTTGGTACTAAAAGGTGGCTATGAAGTTGCAGAGCTTTTTTACACACCTTCATTATGCAATGAAAATGAACTAAACCAATACCAATCAGAAAACCTTATAATTACACAATTAGCAAAAGAAGTTTACCAAAAAGTTGCTTATAGAGAATCTACGGAAGGGGTATTAGCTCTTGTAAAAACTAAAAGCTTTGAACTAAACAACATTTCCTTCAACAAACAAAATCCCTTAATCTTAGTAATGGAAGGTATTGAAAAACCTGGTAATATTGGTGCCATGCTTCGTACCGCTGATGCTGCTAAAATCGATGCTGTATTTATTGCCAACCCAAAAACAGACTTATTTAACCCAAACATAATACGTTCAAGTATTGGGTGCATATTTACCAATCAAATAGGTGTTGGAAGTTCTGAAGAAATATGTCGTTTTTTATTAGCGAAAAACATCCATATCTACAGTGCCACCTTACAAAATGCGAATCCCTATCACCTAAATGATTACACCAAACCTTCCGCCATGGTCGTTGGAACCGAGGCTACTGGATTGACTGATATTTGGAGAAAAAAAGCGACACAAAACATCTATATACCGATGCAAGGTGCTATTGACTCTATGAATGTATCCGTGGCTGCTGCTATACTAACTTTTGAAGCAAAACGACAACGTAATTTTATCTTGTAACTTTAATTATACCTATAGAAAAAACGTGTAATTCGGATGTAAAATGTCTCAAATTAATTAAAGTTTTTAATGTAAGTTTGTCTCAGTTAATACGAACACTACATGATTACATTATTAAAGAACATCAAAGAACTTATTCAGGTTAGAGATCTTAGTATCAAAAAAGTTAAAGGGAAAGACATGAAAATACTCCCTACTATAAAAAATGCTTTTTTAGTGATTGAAGATGAAAAAATTATTGATTTTGGAGAAATGACTAACGCACCTGAATCTGCTGATAAAATTATTGACTGTAATGGAAAAATGGTTTTACCAACTTGGTGTGATTCGCATACACATATTGTCTATGCAGGAAATAGAGAACAAGAGTTTGTAGATCGTATCAATGGCTTAAGTTATGAAGAAATCGCCAATAAAGGTGGAGGTATTTTAAACTCAGCCAAAAAACTACAGGAAACATCTGAAGCGGAACTCTATCACCAATCTGCCAAACGTCTAGAAGAAATCATGGCATTAGGTACGGGGGCAGTGGAAATTAAATCAGGATACGGTTTAACCGTTGATGCTGAGCTAAAAATGCTACGTGTCATCAAAAAATTAAAAGAGAATTTTTCTTTACCTATTAAAGCAACCTTTTTAGGAGCACACGCTTTCCCTAAAGAATATACTGAAAATAAAGAAGGCTATCTTACCTTAATTATAAATGATATGCTCCCTTTAATTGCCAAAGAAAATTTAGCTGAATTTGTAGATGTATTTTGTGAAACGGGTTATTTTTCTGTAGAAGATACTGATAAAATACTCACTGCTGCCAACAAATACGGACTTATTCCAAAAACACACGTAAACCAATTCACTGCTATTGGAGGTATAGAAGTAAGTGTTAAGCATCATGCTTTATCAGTAGATCATTTGGAGGTTATGAATCCTGAAGATATTAAAGTACTACAGGGAACAGAAACCATGCCTGTGGCACTACCTTCATGCTCGTACTTTTTAAGCATTCCTTATACACCAGCCAGAGAAATTATCAACGCTGGCTTACCTTTAGCCTTAGCTACAGATTTTAACCCTGGGTCAACTCCTTCTGGGAATATGAATTTTGTTGTTGCAACAGCTTGTATCAAAATGAAAATGACTCCAGAAGAAGCCATCAATGCTGCTACGGTTAATGGAGCTTATGCGATGAACTTATCAGATGAAGTAGGCAGTATCACTAAAGGGAAAAAAGCAAATTTTATAATCACAAAAGAAATCCCATCTTACGGATTTATTCCTTACAGTTTTGGTTCAAATTTAATTGATAGTGTATATATCAATGGACAACTAATTTAATTTTTAATCAATCGAAAACAAATGCTAGTTACATTCAATAAAAAAGAACTTACAGGTTTTATAACCACACGCAAAGGAGAGATTAAACTCGGTGAAAATGTAATTACAATTGATACTAGTATCCCTCTAGACGAAGCACTTAATAAGTCACATGCTAAATTTGTCATTTTAGGAATTCCAGAAGACATTGGTGTTCGTATGAATAAAGGAATTGGTGGAGCTCATTCTGCTTTTATCCCTGCCATAAAAGCTTTTTTAAACACACAACAAAACCAATTTATTGATGGTAAAGAGATTTTGATATTAGGCTATTTAGATTACCTAAAAGAAGTTGAAAAATTTGATGGTGATCCAATTGTAGGAGATCAATTAGTAAAAACTATCGATAAGGCTGTTTCTGATATTATCCAAACAATTATTGAAAGCCATAAAATTCCCATTATAATTGGTGGAGGTCATAACAATGCATATGGAAATTTAAAAGGGTTATCTTTAGCAAAAAAACAGGCTATAAATGTAATTAATTTTGATGCTCACACTGACCTTAGACGCTTAGAAGAACGCCATAGCGGTAATGGTTTTTCTTATGCTTTAGAAGAAGGTTTTATCAATAAATATTTTATGTTTGGTCTACACGAAAACTATACACCGCAATATATTTTTGATCTGATAAATAATAATCCTAACATCGATTTCAATACGTTTGAAGAGTTGGAAGTATATCGTACAATTTCTTTTAACGAAGAACTAAATAAAGCAGGTAAATTTTTATCAGACAAATCATTGGGCATAGAAATTGACCTTGATTGTGTTCAAAATTTCCCTAGTAGTGCAATGACTCCAAGTGGTTTTACCCCACAACAGACAAGACAATTTGTTTATCACTTTGCAAAAAATAATACATCATCTTACCTCCATCTTTGTGAAGGAGCTCCAGTTATCAAGAATGATCCTACTACAGCGGCTCAAGTTGGAAAGTTTATTAGTTATTTAATTTCAGATTTTATAAAAGGAAAGATGAATTACCTCAATTAAACTACAAATACGTCTAAAAAATATAACTGCCCTCATTTTTTTTTAAGAAACATTAAAAATGAGGGCTATCTTTTTTTATAAAAAGATAAATACCCAAAATACTCCCATTCACATGTGAAAAATCAAAAAGCTCATTTAATTATTTCCCTCAAAAACATAGTGAATAATAAAACTATAATTTTTTCATTAAAAGAGAAAAATTACAGCATACTAAAAGCCAGACCATAACAGGTTTAATAGGGAGCAAGAACAAAAATTTAACACTTTTTAACTATCTAAAAACCGTGAATTATTTCACCTAAACATTATATTTGATTACTCATAGTATATATAGTAATAGGTAAAAACCCAACAATCTTGAAAAAGCTTGATGCTAACATATTAACTTGTGGAATTACCTAAAATAACATTTTTTTAAATTAAAATTATGGTTAAGTTGTAAATAACAAGTCTAATTTTTCATAAACATAGTGAATATTTTTTTCTTTTTTGTTTAATATTTCATACTAGTCAAGTACTCAGAATCATTAAAATAAATTTTGAATTCAGGTCCCCTCAGAATATTGAATAAAATGTTAATTTTTAAAAATTAACATTCAAATATTAATACGTTTCCTTGACATGGCCACAATTAAAAAATCATCGAACAGTAATGTTTTTACTGTTCTCACCCAACACACTATTGGTAGAGACCCTAATAATGTATCTGTTATAAACGGAAATGACGTTTCTCGTAAACATGCAATCATACACTGGGAAAATGACTGTTGGCAAATAACAGACTTTAGTAGTAATGGAACAATTATAAATTCCAAAATAATTCATCATACGACATATAAGTTAAAAATTAACGATACCATCCGATTTTCAAACTCTCAATCTGAAATATGGAAAATTATCAACCTAGATACTCCAAAAAGCTTCCTTCAAAATATCGATAATAATTTAGAAGATATTATTCTAGACAAAGGTGTGATTTTCGAGAAGAAAAACTCAAAAATCTGTATTTTCCAACATAACATAAACAAATGGGTTATGGATAATGAAGAAGAGGAAATAGAACTTATTCACGGTAAAACTTCAATTATTCATGATAAGAAGTATAAGTTTATAAAAAACGAATGCTTAGCAACTACTGTATTAAATAGTGATATAACTCAAAATGCTTGTTTTAAGTTACAAGTCAGTCTTGATGAAGAAAGTATTTTTTCTAAAATTGAAATTAATGACTTAGAGCTTGATTTAGGTAATCGTACATTTAATCACCTACTGTTTTATCTGATTAAGGAAAAGCAAAAAGATATTACTTGTGGATTAAATAGTGATTCTTGTGGTTGGGTTAACATGGAGGATGTCTATAGAGATCTTAGTAAAGAATTACTCAAAGAAATTGATGCCTATTATATCAATACTTTAATATATCGCTTACGAAAAAACCTTATAAACCTACAACCCTATGGATTTCTATTTGCAAATATTATTGAAAGAAAAAAAGGGAAGTTACGATTTGGTTTTCCAAAATTTAAAATAACAAAAGAACCTTTATTAGCATAAATCAGGATAAAAAATCCAATAAATTAACTACTTATACAAAACAAAATGATGGAATCATCTCATTTTTCTTTTTTTCAAAAAAAGAAAATAAAAAACTATATTCTATTAGAAAAAATTGGAGAAGGTGGATATGGGCTAGTACTAAAAGCCAAACAACAAAGTACAAATCAACTTGTTGCTATTAAAACCATAAAAATTAGCCCTAATGAAAACGAGCAAATTAAAAAAGACAATTTGACCGTTTCGAAAGAGAAACCAAAATATGTGCAGGGATAAGTCACCCTAATATAGTAAAACTACTAGATAAAGGATACTTAGATAACGGAATACCTTTTGCAGTTTTTGAATATATTGAGGGAGAAACTTTAAGAAATTACATCACAAAAAGTAATGGACTTTCAGCAAATGAAATGGCTGAAATAATGAAACAGGTATTAGATGCCCTAGTTTGTGCTCATGATAAAGGGATCGTTCATCGAGATTTAAAACCACACAACATTATGATTTCTAAATTAAACTCAAGAAATCATGTCAAAGTTTTGGATTTTGGAGTGGGAGCATTTACTCATAATTTTCGTTCAGTTGATTACAAAAACCTGACTGTTACTCAAGATATACTAGGAACTCCTCTATATAGCGCCCCAGAACAATTAAGAGGTGAACCACCAACGATTAAATCCGATTTATACGCCTGGGGGCTTCTCGTCATAGAATGTTTAACTGGTACTCCCATAATGAACGGAAATTCTGTTGCTGAAGTTTTTCAAAAGCAATTAAGCTCTACTAATGTACCCATTCCTTCTTTTATTTTAGGTCATGATCTCGCCAACATACTTAGAAGAGTTCTAGAAAAAAATCAAAAAAATAGAGCAGAGAGTTCTAAAGATATATACAAACAATTTGATCTAATTAATTTCAACACATTGGTAGGTACTATTCCAAAAAAAGAATATCAACCTAAAAACCTTAATGAATTAACTGAAAGAAATAATAGTTTTTTCAGTAGTAATTTCAGTTCAAGAAAACAATTAACTATACTTTGTTTAAAATTATCTATAGAGAATAATAAAGCTATAAACCTAGAAGTACAAGAAACTATTATAAAAGATCAATTAAATCTATGTAAAGATGCTGCTATTAGAAATGGCGGATATGTTTCGGGAACTTTTCTAAACAACCTCATTGTTTACTTTGGCTACCCTGAATCTAACGATACAGATGCACGAAGAGCCGGAAGAACTGCTTTAGATTTAATTCATGATATTAAAAAAAGAGGTGTCTTATTAAATCGACAGTATGGAATTTCGCTGCGTATACAAATTGGCCTACATACAGGCACTTGTTTAATTCAACGAAATCATTTACCCGAAGGGAATACTGCATCTAAAGCTTTTGACCTAGCTTATGAAGCCAATTATGGAAATGTATTAGTTAGTGAAACTTCAAAAAAAATACTTTCTCCTTTTTTAGAATTTGAAAAATTTAAGACTAATCAATTAAAAGAAAAATTTGAATTTGATACTTATAAATTAATAGGAGAAAAAGAAGCAGAAGCAATGTCTTCTTTAAAACCCTGGTCAGTAAACAGAAAACTAATAGGTAGAAACAAAGAGAAAAAAAACATTTTAACCTTATGGAATAAGGTAGATAAAAAAGGGCATACAATTTTATTATGTGGGCAAGCAGGAATAGGTAAATCTAAATTGGCACATGAAATAAAAAAAGAAGTACAATCACACAATGTAAATATTAAACAATGTAGATGTCTTCCAGAACAACAAAATAATGCACTCTTTCCTTTTTTTACTATGTTGAAAGAATATTGGGAAATTACCAATTCTAATAACACAGAAAAAACGGTAAGAAAACTCAAACAAATATTATCTGATATCGGAAATTTGGAAAAAGAAAGCTTACCTATATTATGCTCTTGGCTTTCGATTCCTTTAACTAGCGAGTATAATATTAATATTATTCCTCCGAAGGAGCAAAAACAATTACTTTTTAAAATACTTAAAGAATGTATTATTCAAATTAATTTAAAAGGACGTTTTCTACTTGTTGTAGAAGATTTACACTGGGCTGACCCAACTACTATAGATTTTATTAAATTTTTAACAAAAGACATAGACAAGCATCAATGTTTATTAATAATAACATCGAGAACACCACTAGATTCGTCATCAGTAAAACATAATTTATCTCAAATTAATTTACACACGCTATCTAAAGAAAACACCCAACAATTAATCAAAGAAATATTAAAACATAGTTCAATTTCTGACAATCTATTATCTTATACTCTAGGAAAATCAGGTGGCATTCCTTTATTCGTTGAAGAGCTTACAAACATGCTTTTAGAAGAAAAACATATACAGCTAAAAAACGATATTTATGATATTGTCTCAAACATTGATGAAAAAATTCCCGCTACACTCAACGATTTATTAAATGCTAAATTAGATCGCTTAGGCTTAGCGAAAGAAACTGCACAACTAGCTTCTTGTATTGGTAAAGAATTCAGTTATGATCTATTAGTATCTTCTTCCTTAAAAAATGAAGATACGATACAAAATGACCTTACCACCCTATTAGAGTCAGATTTGATATACAAACACAGAAGGGTTCAAAACGAAATATACATTTTTCGTCACGATTTAATTAAAGATGCGGCTTATTCTAGTATTATTGAAACAAAACTTACTGAATATCACTTAAACATCGCTAATTCCATTGAAAATTATTTCGATGATATAAAAACAGAAACTCCTTTTATCCTTGCAAAACATTATGGAAAAGCAGGAATGTACGATAAAGCTTTATTATACGGAATAAAAAAAGCAAAAGAATCTTTACGTAAATCCTTAAACCAAGAAGCATATAACGAATGTATAATATGCTTAAAATGGATCAATAAATTAGCTAAAAATAATCAAACATTACTTTATGAGTTAGAGATAAATCGAATAATAATCCCTACTCTAATGATATTAGAGGGATATGGATCTGAAAGTATTGCTAATTACTCCAAAAGAGCATTACAACTTGAAGATATATTAAAAAATGACAAAGAGTTCATAGAAAAAGAAAACCTAATAGAATTTGACCATACTGGTAATTGGGTATTATCTCAGTATCATCACATGCGTTCTAATAGACAAGAAGCTAAAAAAATCATCAAATCGATGATCGCTAAATCTAGAAAAAATTATAACAGACAAAACTTAGTTGATAGTTTACCACTTCTTGGATTGTATTATACGACTGATGGCTTTCCTGAAAAAGCAGCAAAACATCATGAAGAATGTCTTTCCTTATATAATAGTGAAATTGATTATGAATTATCATATAAAAATGGTATTGACCCTAAATGTCATGCACATAGTAATTATGCATTTAGTTTAGCCCTACTAGGAAAAATAGAAAAATCAAAAGATCATTTAAATCAAAGTGAAAAATGGGCAAAGCAAATAAAGCACTTACCGTCAATGGCTATAACTCTTGTATATAAAATGCAGGTTGCTTGGCTTATCAGAGATCGTAAATGGATTCAAGAACTACATGCTACAAATGCGATATTCTTTAATAAAAACCCTGAAATCAATTTCTTATCAGAATACTCTAACGTATTCAATAATTGGTTAGTCCATGACATAGCTTCTCAAGAAAACTTTTCAAAAGTAAGACTTGAGTCAAAACAAACCTATCTCCACTCTTATCTAGAAGGTGTACTCATTGACACACTAATCAATAATTCTCAGTTTGAAGAAGCCCTACTTAAAAGCCACAGAGCAATTAATTGGGCAGAAAATAGTGGTGAAATGGGTTTTTTATCAACATTATATTTTTTGACTGGAGTAGCTCTTTATGAGAGAGATAAAATAGCTTCTCAAGATGTAAAAAATAATTTTAGTAGAGCCATTGAAATTGCTAAAAAACAAAACACAAAAACTCTAGAAAATCAGGTTAAAAATTATATAAAAATAAATCAATTATAATAGTAAATACATATTAATGAAAACATCAGAAGAAACTAAAAAAGAAATTGCTCTTAAAAATTCGAAAACTGCATCTGCAATGTTATCATCAGTCATCGATTCCCCTGATTTATTTACTGATGATGGACAAGAAGCCAAACTGAAAGTTTATCACATAACAAAAAGATACTTTAAACTATGTTTAGCCTGCGCAGCAGATGAAGAGCTTTATAAAAATTTATTTAACCCAGCTAACTCGCTTGCTTTTTTAACAAATGGAAAAAAAACTAATCCCGAATATATTAAACTTAAAAAAAGCTTAGAAGACTTACTTAAACAAAGTGAAAACCCTAATTCTGAAGAGCTAAAAGCTCTAATGGAAAAATTAGAAAACACTGAAGAATTTATTAATGTATGGACTGATGAAGAAGGTAATGTTTGGCCTGGTTGTGGAATGATTTTACCAAAAAACACTCAGGTTATTTTCGATTATGACATTAGGTGGCCTACTTTATATCTTTCCTCAAAAGAAGTACATGATGGTGCTCCATATATAATCAAAGAATCCCCTTTATTAATTGAAGCTTATCATAGTGATGACCCTATGGGACATGTAAAAAAAATTATTTCTTATGATGATCCTCAAAGTTTTTTAACGCTACCTTTTACTGAAAAAGAACTAAATAATTCAGAAATTACATTAATGATGCCTTCTTATGTACCTAATGTAGACATGATACTAGAAGCAAAAGCCAGTGATGAAGAAAAACCTGAAATAATTATGACTTGCTCATAATTTTTCACGAATACTATAGATAAAACATGATAGAAACTCCTAGATTAAAATCAGGCTTCCAATTTATCGAACTTGATAATAGCGAATATGCTTTAATTTCAAATCAAAACTTAATCAAAATAGCTGACCCAAAAGAGATCTCTGTTTTAAAAAAGATTGAAAAAAAACAGTACACCACAGAAGAACTTTGTTATAGACTTTCAAAAGAAATGAGTTTTTTGGAGTTATTTCAGATATTAACTGTTTTTGAAAAAAAAGGAATAATCAGAGATGGTGATTCTAGTTTTTCTTCTGAAGTCACTATGTATTGGGAACAACTAGGGTATTCTATTAAACATTTAGAAAATGTATTGACTAAAAAATCTATTCAAATTCATACGATAGGAGAAGTTAACACTTCTCCTTTTCTTTCTATATGTAAAGATACTGGAGTAAAAATCAGCAATACCCCTGACTTACATGTAGTCGTAACTGATGACTACAATAACAACTTAATTCAAGATATTAACATTGATTATTTCAAGAATAACACTCCTTGGCTACTTATAAAACCGAGTAATATAGAGGTTTTAATAGGCCCTTTTTTTTCAGGAAAAGACACAGCATGCTGGAAATGTTTACAACATAGACTCACCTTAAACCAACCACTTACAACGTTTTATTCTTCTTTAACTTCAAAAGAAAAAATAAAACCAACACATCCTATTTCTGAACAAACAGCTTACAACCTATCAGTATTAGAAATAATCAAATACTTTTATCATGGAGAAAATGACACTATCACCAATCAAATTATATCATTTAATACGAAGACACTAAAAAAAGGTATACATTATTTAGTAAAAAGACCACAATGTACGGTTTGTGGAAACTCTGAAGTTTCAAGTAGAAAAACTCCTTCTATTTCTCTTGAAAAAAAAACACCTACAAGTTCTATTTTAGGTGGTTATAGAATTATTTCTCCTGAAGAAACTTTCGCAAAACACAAACATCATATCAGTAATATTACAGGAGTTATTCCAGAAGTTACCCCTTACCACAAAAAAGAAGGAACACCAATCTATAACTTTTCTTCTGGAAAAAACAGAGCCCTGCAAAGTACTTCTTTATTTTGGTTTAATCATCACTTAAGAAGTGGTAATGGAGGAAAAGGGAAAAACAATATTCAAGCAAAGACAGGTGCTTTGTGTGAAGCTATTGAAAGGTACAGCTTGCTATACCATGGAGATGAATACGCTATCAAAGCCAGTTATGAAGAATTACATAATGCTATTCTTCCTAATGAATGTATGTTGTTTAGTGAAAAACAATATGATAACAGAAGTAGTATTAATAATAAAATAAATAAGTTTTATGAATATACTCCCATTAGATTCAATAAAAAAGAAATAATGGACTGGACTCCTTTTTATTCACTTACCAACAAATCGTATAAATACGTCCCTTCTTGTTTTAGTTATTCTCAATATCCAGGTAAAGACGAATATAATTTATACTCATATCCAGATTCAAATGGAAGTGCAGCTGGCAACACAAGAGAGGAAGCTATTTTACAAGGTTTTTTAGAATTAGTAGAACGTGATGCTGCAGCTATTTGGTGGTATAACAGAATTAAACGTCCTGAAGTAGATTTATCAAATACTGAAAACACTTATATAAACGAAGTCATTCAATATTATCACACTATAGGTCGAGATATTCATGTATTAGACATTACAACAGATATAGGAATTCCTACGTTTGTAGCTATATCTTATGCTAAATCTGAAAAAAAACGCAAAATACTATATGCATTCGGAGCACATGTAGAAGCTAAAATTGCACTTGAAAGAGCTATAATTGAACTTAATCAACTTTTACCTATCGTGCAAAATAATTCATATTTAACTACAGATCCTATATTCGTCAATTGGTTAAATACTGTCAACTTTGAAACAGACACTTATTTAGCTCCTCAATCTGGATTAAAAAAAAACATTATTAAAGACTTCCCTGATTTGTGTGAAAAAAACATACAAAATGCGTTAAAACTCTGCGTAGACTCTGCTAAAAAGATTGGACTTGAAACACTATATCTTGACCTAACAAGACCCGACATATCTCTACCCGTAGTAAAAGTAATCGTTCCTGGCTTACGACATTTTTGGAGACGAACTGCTCCTGGGAGATTGTATACCGTACCAGTTAAATTAGGTTGGCTATCTAAAAAAAATACAGAAGAATCACTTAACCCAAAATCTATTTTTATTTAAAAATATTTTATGAAATTCAAATCCTATTCTAATAGTACTTTTAAGAATACCGATTACTACCATAGACTCCCAAAAAAGGAACAAGAGGTATTCGACATTTTATCAACTGTATTTCACTTTAAAGTAAATAATCACGTATTAGATAATTTAATTGATTGGAAAAATATACCTAATGATCCTATATATAAATTAGTTTTCCCAAGAAAAGAAATGTTACCGCTAGTTGATTATGAAAAACTAAAACGTTTATTTAAAATAGGACTGGATACAAAAACTAGAATACAATTTGTACAACAAGTAAAAAATAAAATGTATCCAGAGGTAAAACATAGTAGCACAAGTTTCCCAAAAGAAAATGGCACTATTATTCAAGGAGCCTACAGGAACTTCCCCACTGTATTAAACTTGTTTCCTAACCCCATGGTAAAAACTTGTCATGCCTACTGTTCATATTGTTTTCGTTGGGTTGCTTTTGACAACAACGAAGCACAAAAAAAAACAGGCTATACAGACCCTAATGCTCCTATAGCTTATTTAAAAAAACACCCTGAAATAACGGATGTATTATTTACAGGAGCAGATCCTTTGGTATTAAATGCTGAAGGTATTAAAAGATTTATCGATCCCGTTTTGGAATTAGAGTCAGTAAAAGTTATAAGGCTTAATACAAAATCATTAGCTTGGTGGCCCTATAGATTCACTACAGATAAAAATGCTGATGATATTTTAAATTTATTTCGTCATATAATATCTAAAGGAAAACACCTGAGTTTTTGTTCTCATTTTACACATGCTCGAGAATTAGAAAATGACGTAGTTAAAGAAGCAATTAAGCGTATAAAAAGTACTGGGGCAGTGATTCGTTGTCAAGGTCCAATGATTGCAGGTATAAATGACAGACCTGAAGATTTAACAGCTATGTGGAATGCCCAAGTTTCATTAGGATTAGTACCCTATTATTTATTTGTAGAGGCAAATCACAATTCGGAATCTTGTTTTCGTATACCTTTATCAAAAACCTTGGAAATTTTCCAAGAAGCGCAAAAAAATGCTACTGGTATCGCAAGAACTGTTAGAGGCCCAGTATTTATGAATGATTTAAATAGAGTACTATTAGATGGTACCGTCAATATAAACAATGAGAAATATTTTGTTTTAAAGAGTTTACAATCTCCTCCTGAAACTGGAAATGAAGCAAAAATCAAATTGATCCCTTATGACAAAGACACAAAAGATATTAAAAATTTATTTTCAATTTTTGATGAAATAACAACGTAAAAAAAGTTACTAACATCCTATTATATTAGCTTTAAAATAAAAAGTACCACTTGTAAGTAAACGAAGTGGTACTTCTTTCTTATCCTAAAAAGCTTTTAAATGACTTAACCTTTTCTCTACTAACAATTATATTAGCTTCATCAAAATGAAGTAACTTTAATTGCAAACGAGAATTGGTATAAGAAATAATATCTTTTATTGCATTTATATGAACTATAAATGTTCTATTGACACGAAAAAATTTTGCTGGGTCTAACTGGTCTTGCCAATATTCTAACGAATGATCCAGCAAATAACTTCTTTTTTCGTTAGTATACATATAAGTGGCTTTATGTTCAGAATAAAAGCATTCAATCTGATCTGAACGAATAATTTTGAGGTGTTGTCCTACTTTTATAGTGAACCTTTTTTTATATTTTCTATCAATAGGATTAATTAAAAATTCTCTAATATCCTCAATATTAACCAACATTTCAGTTTGTTGTGACTGCCTACTTTTATATTTTCTAATCGCATTACCTAACTCTTCCTCATCAATTGGTTTTAGTAAATAATCTATTGAATTCAACTTAAAAGCTTTTAGAGCATACTCATCATAGGCAGTAGTAAAAATGATAGCCGATGAAATTGTCGTACCTTCAAAAATTTCAAAGGACAAACCATCTGACAACTGAATATCTAAAAAAATTAAATCTGGGTGTTGGTGATGTTCAAACCAATTAATGGCTTCTTCTACAGAATGTAACATTTCGATAATATGCAAATCAAAAGTTGCCAACATTCTTTTTAATCTCCGTGCTGCTGGTTTTTCATCTTCAATTATAACAATATTCATCTTTTTTCTCTAGGTTAATCTTTATTATTACTATTGGTCATTATTTAATTTTAAATGTTACAATTTACATCTTTATATAACTTTTAATACCCTTCAATATCATTCATAAATTCTTTTATCTTTCTTTTTTCCCATTCTTTACTAAAAAAGGCTTGTAAACCAAAAACACCTAACCAATGAAAAAATAATCCAATTCCCCAAAAAAGCCAAGTAGCATATACACCAAAGTTTCTAATAGCCTCTAAGAAAGAAGTGTTTTCGTCAAAAATTAGTCCCAATAAAATAACTATTGAAATAAAGATGTTAATTATTACATATGATATAGCATGCCAGTAAAACCCCTTTATCTTTTCTACTCTTTTTTTAGCTAAAATATATTTTTGATCTTCCATATTATAATTCATTTTCTTTAGTTTTTATATTCGCTTTCTTCCTTCATTAATTCTTTTATTTTTCTTTCTTCCCAGTTTTTTCCTAAGATAAAGTTATAATTATGCACTTCTAAAAAGTGAAATAACAATCCTATTCCCCACCCTATAGCTGGAAACCAAAACCATTTAAATTGTGGTGAGAATTGATAGTTTATATAAACCAGAAAAGGAATGACCAAGCAATAAGAAACTAAATTCTGATAAAATTCTTTTAATTTTTCTACCTTTTCTACAGCTCTTACGTAGCTATTTTTCTCTAAATTGTTGCTATTTATTTTCATACTTTCAGTGTTTAACAATAATGGTAATTTTACCGTAAATGTTCTATGGTTATTTATAATTTCTATATTTTTCTCCGTTATTAATCCGTATCTATCTGCTATATTTCTTAAACCAATCTTAGTTCCCTTACCAATTGCATCTTTTGGATTGATATTATTTTGAATATATAGGAAGCCATTTTTGATAAAAATACTAATTTCCAAAGGCTTCTTAGAAGAAACAACATTATGTTTTACAGCATTTTCCAACAATAACTGTAACGATAATGGTACTAATTTCAAAGCCGAATCCTCCGTACCTTTAGGCAATGTAAATTGAATTGCATCTTCAAAACGCATTTGTAACAATTCCATGTAATTTTTTGCAAACAACAACTCTTCTTGAATCGGAACTAATTCTTTATTTCGCTGCTCTAAAACATAACGGTAGATTTTAGATAATTTTGTAGTAAATTTCTCTGCTTGATTAGGGTTTTCTCCTATTAAAGAGGTTAACACATTTAAACTATTAAATAAAAAATGTGGATCAATTTGATTTTTTAATGTCTCAAACTTAGCTGTTTCCGTTTTAGCTACAATTTTATGTTGGGTTGTCTCATGAGAAACGGCATTTTTCCATTCCATCATAAAACCTCTAGCGTGAAGAAACGCAGAAACTCCTAAAGAAAATTGTACCCAAAAAAGATGAATCCAAATCATCGGTGGTTTGAAAAAATCAACAGAATCAAAACCTTTAATCTTAATAAACAAAAAATAATCTATCAGTAGAATAATAGGAATGGTATAAATTAATGTCCCTAACACCCCTATCCATACACGCTTATTTGTCTCAGTTATCCAATCCCATTTTGTACTCAAATAGTCATTCAAAAGACCTTGACCAAATCCCAGTACAAATGTATACATCGCCGACATTCCCATAGTTACTAACAAACTATAAAGTGTAAAGTCTCCATTAATTAGATAAAAAAGCATCCCAAAAACAAGAGTTAACCTTACTGCTAACCAAAAGCCTTTGCTTATTTGTTTCCAAGAAAAAGTATCTTTATTAGCTCTCATGTATATATTTTATTTTTCTAAGCCAATTACCGAAAATCATTATTTTTTCTTATTTAATTCGTTAGTTACGATAATAGCTTCTATACAAATATCAACTAATAATAATAAATTTTAAAATGATTGTGTTCTGAATTGTCCTATTTTGTGGTCGAACTGTTTATTTATTTCAATTTTTTAAAAAAATATTGTAACGTTTCTTATTTTTGATGAACTTATCAATAAGAAACGCTAAACTTGGTACAAGAAATACTAGAAAATAAATTTTTATCTGACTTTGAAAACAATCAAAATATTGTTCACAAAGTGTGTAGAATTTATACTAACAATCAAGATGAACATAATGATTTGTTTCAAGAAATTACTATTCAGCTTTGGAAGAACTATAGCAAGTTTAGAGGAGAGTCAAAATTCAGTACATGGATGTACAGGGTAGCTTTAAATACAGCTATTTCATTATACAGAAAATCTACCAGAAGAATTAAAACACAAGATATTGGTGACTTTGTTTACAAAATACAGTCAAATGAATATGACGATACAGAAGAAAAACAACTTAAAGCACTCTATGAGGCTATCAAAAAATTAAATGATATTGATAAAGCTCTTGTTTTTCTTTATTTAGAAGATAAAAACTATAAAGAAATAGCAGAAACATTAGGTATTAGTGAGATCAATGCTAGAGTAAAAATGAACAGAGCGAAAAGTAAATTAAAGAAAATTTTGACCCCCTAAGTTATATGGATACATTAGATAAATATAAAAAAGCATGGGATAACCAATCGATTGAAATAAATAAGATTTCGAGAGAAGATATTTATAAAATGTCTCACTCAAAATCGTCGTCTATCGTAAAGTGGATATTCATTATAGGCTTACTTGAATTAATACTTCCTTATACTTTGATGCTTATATTTGATGTTAACGAAACATCTGCAATTTATCAAGAATTAGGACTTGTTAACTATTTCTATTATTTCAATATTATTTTGGTACCTATTCTACTCTTTTTCCTATTCTTATTTTATAAAAATTATCGTAGCATCTCAACAACGGATTCTACAAAAAAATTAATGGATAATATTCTAAAAACAAGAAAAACAGTACGTAATTATATCTTTCTAAATTTAGCCTTTGCATTAATACATTTATTAGTTGTTTCTATTATTAGCATAAAAACATATCTCCCTACATCGAGTACAAAAGAATTGATTGCAGCATATAGTATCGCAACGGTAATTAGTGGAATTATCATTACTATAATTTGGTTAATCTATCAACTTTTATACGGCATACTTTTACGCAAATTAACGCTGAATTACAAGGAACTAGCAAAGCTTGACGTGTAATTTTGTACTGTACCTTTTTGATTTTAAAGAAAGTTTTTCTTAACTTTATAATTACGATACTATTTATTTTAGATTATGAGGAACTTTTTAAAAGCCTTTCTCGTTTTTCTAATTTGGGCATTTTTAGCACTTTATAAAAACTGTAATACTAATGATAAAAGTGCCGAGATTACTAGTAAAGATGAGAAAATAAATCGTCCTAAATCTACTACTAAAAAGAAGGTTGATACACCTATCACTAAAAAAATAACACCTGTAAAGGTAACACCTATTAAACCACCCGCAAAAAAGACTAAAGAGGAGGCTGGGTACTTTACATTTAATCATAAGTTTATCACCAACGCACAACACACCAAAGTGTTATTTCCTAAAGATTTTAATTATTTTAAAGATTCTATTTTTAGTTTTTTAAACAAAAACTTTAACAAAGAAATTTTAATTATTGCTTATTATGCACCAAACGAGCTTTTGGCTAATAATTCGAATTATGGGATAGCCAGAGCTAATTATTTAAAAAATAAATTAAGTAATTATGGTGTCAATAAAAAAAGAATACAAATAAAATCTATCGTTAAAGACTATGCTTATGACTCTGAGGGGTTTTATGCCGATGGTATCGTTATATCCTATAAAAACTTACCTGAAAAACAACGCGTGGAAATTGAAAAAGAAATTACGAATAAAACACTTTACGCAAACTTTGGCAATAATGGGTTCCAACCCGATAGAAATCTAGTTGCCTATACTTATGAAGTTAAAAACTACTTAAAACAATTTCCTACTAAAAAAATCTCCATAGTAGGGCATACAGATGATCTAGGAGAAGAAGAAGCTAATTACACCTTAGGGCTAGAAAGAGCACAAAGTGTCGCTAACTTCTTTAAAAAAAATGGTATCGATAAAAATAAAATTACCGTTAGTTCAGAAGGAGAAAAAAAACCAACAGTAACAAACAATACAAAAGCAAACAGAGCAATTAACCGACGAATTGAAATATCAATAAAATAGTTACGTACAGATGATGACGATTTTTTTAGCAAGTAAAGCATTATTTTTAGTTGAGCTCTTTTTATGGATGCTAGGAGCTTTTTTAATTGGTTACTTTTTTTCTTGGAATTTTTTGAGAAAAAAATATCAAACTGAGATAGCGTCTCAAAATGAAACAATTATTGAATTAAAAAACGAAATGCAATCGACTATTAGAGCAAGAAAAACCATTGATCGTGGTGGTATTGAAATAAGAGAACCAAAAAAATTAAATTTTAGTAATATTGGCATTGCCAATGAAACTAATAAGGATGATTTAACACTTATTAATGGCATAGGTGGGTTTATTGAAAAAAAGCTAAACAGTATTGGAATTTACACCTATGATCAGATCAGTAAACTTTCTGGTGAAGACATAATCACCGTCACAGATTTAATTCAATTTTTCCCGGGTAGAATTGTCAGAGATAATTGGATTGGACAAGCAAAAAGACTTATAAAGAATAAAAGTTAAAATACTTGTAACTATTATTAATCATATCTCTTCATTTCTTCATCATAAAAAAAACTAGCCTCCTCTATTAGCCTTTCCATTTCATTCGCTAACTCTTGTTCATTTTCACCAGTTAAATCTTCTAACCACTCTATTTCATCATCCTTAAGGTTTATCAAAAATCTTGGATATTCTGTATGCAATACAAAAATATCTTCAGGATAACCACTGTTGTCTGCTAATAAAAACTTAGGTAGGTTCATTAGTTCTAATCAATTTTAATGTTAAATAATTAAACCGCAAATATAATAGAATTGCAGACATGGTTAGCCCCACTAATAAACCTAACCAAATTCCAAAACTGGCATACATTTCTTTTTTCCCAAAAAAATAACTAACAGGCAACCCCACCAGCCAATACGACACAAATGTAATTAACGCTGGAATTTTAACATCTTGCAACCCCTTCAATGCTCCTAAAATCATGGCTTGCATACTATCACTTATTTGAAAAAAAGCCGCAGCAATCAAAAGAGTAGAAGCTATTTTAATCACCTCTATAGTATCATTATAATCATTTAAATCTTTTACATCTACATATAAATGAGGTAATATATCGTTTAATAAAAAGAAACTTACACAAAAAACAATGGCAAAAAGTCCTCCCATAAAAAATATAGACAATGCTATTCTTCGTAATTCTTTATAGTCCTTACGTCCCATTTGGTTACCAACCCTAATAGTAGAAGCAACACTCAATCCAGTAAAGACCATAAAAGTCATGGTAGCTAAGTTTAAGGCAATTTGATTTGCTGCTTGTGGATTTTTACCTAACATTCCGCTTAACCATATTGCCGCAGTAAAAATCCCCACTTCAAAAATCATCAACATCGCACTTGGAGTTCCCAAACCTAGTACCCTTGATAACATCTTTCTATTTAATTTAAAAAAATTAAGATGAGTAATTAGCTTTACAGAACGCTCATTTCTCATAAGCTTTATCCATAAAAACAAGACCATGATAAACCGTGATATTAACGTGCCATAAGCTGCTCCTATGATTCCCATTTCAGGAAAACCAAACTTTCCAAAAATCAATATATAGTTTAAAATCACGTTTGAAATATTAGCTAGTAAACTCGCATACATAGGTACTTTGGTCATTGACAAACCATCACTGAACTGTTTTAGAGCCTGAAAAACAACCATCGGTACCAAGGAAACAGCCACCAAATCTAGATATGGCATCGCCAAATTAATTACCTCTATGGGTTGATTCATAGCGTATAATATGGGTTTAAAAAAGTAAACTGCTAAAAACATCAAAATCCCTAAACTAAAACACAAAAAAAAGCCATGTTTAAAAACAGACTTTGCTTGTGCTTGATTGTTTGCAGCGTCTGCCTCAGCAATTAAAGAAGTAATCGCTGTAGAAAACCCTATTGCCAAGGATAAGGCAATAAACACAAAACTATTTCCTAAAGAAACAGCTGCCAATTCCGCAGTTCCCAACTGCCCAACCATGACATTATCAACAAATCCAACAAATGTATGCCCTAACATACCCAACATAACTGGTGCAGCAAGCTTCCAATTATAACCAAACTCAGATGTATACTTTTTTAGTTTCAATTTTATTCCTTTATCTTTTTGCGAAGATACTTTTTTAACCGCAATTATACATCAGAATTTTACCATTAGAATTGAAATTACTTTAAACCAAACTGTTTCTTAATTACAAAATAGTGGTATAAAAATTACACTAAAAAACGTAGTGAAACGTTTGATTTTAAAGCAATATCATACAATATTATCTTTTTTAATACATTATTAGAGATTATCAGTGAATATGATTTTATTCATATTCTTTTTTAAATTATTTAATTACCTTTGATTTCGAATCAAAAAACTATAAACATGGCAAAAATAACCTTACAGGGAAATCCTGTTGACACTTTAGGAAACCTTCCAAACACTGGTAATCAGGCACCTGAATTCACTTTAGTAGCAGGTGATCTAAGCGAAAAAAAATTAAGTGATTTTTCAGGAAGTAAATTGGTTCTAAACATTTTTCCTAGTGTAGACACTGGTACTTGCGCTACGTCGGTAAGAACTTTCAATAAAAAAGCTAGTGAATTAGAAAATACTAAAGTATTGTGTATTTCTAAAGATTTACCATTTGCACAAGGTCGCTTTTGCGGTGCTGAAAACATAGAAAATGTCGTTATGTTATCAGATTTTGCTACAGGAAACTTTGGAAAGGAATACGGTTTAGAAATTGCTACTGGTCCATTAAAAGGCTTACATTCTCGTTGCATCGTTGTAATAGACGAACAAGGAAAAGTTGCCTACACACAGCAAGTGAATGAAATTGTTGATGAACCAAATTATGAAGAAGCTTTAAAAGCATTATAGTATTTTATGAAAAACCCAAATGATGGATTTGTAAAAGGAAGAGTACGGAGTGTAAAATTTGCACTCAAAGGTGTATGGCTATTAATCAGTACGGAAGATAGTATCAAAGTACAAACATTAACAGCTATAATAGTAACTATAATGGGTTTTTACTTTTCTATTTCACCTACAGAATGGATGATCCAATTACTTGTCATAGGTATGGTATTAGTGGCTGAGGCCTTGAATACAGCTGTTGAAAAAGTAGCGGATTTTATTCATCCAGATTATCATGAAAAAATTGGTTTTATAAAAGATGTAGCTGCAGGAGCCCCCGCTTTTGCTGCTATTATTTCATTAATAATAGCTAGCATTATATACATTCCAAAAATTATCCTTATTTTTTAGTTTTAGTACATTGTTAATTTACCTTTATGGCAAGAAAAAAAACAACTGTTGACCATTCTAAAAAAAAATCAACCTCTCTTTTTTCTAGAGTGAAAAGCTTTTTTCGAAATAGACAAAATCAAACTATTTTTGGTGCTTTTTTAGTACTGTTTTCTGTGTTTCTTACTGTGGCTTTCGTCTCGTTTTTCTATACATGGCAAGAAGATCAAAGTATTTTACAACAATTTACGAATAGACAATTACCTGCCAAGAATTTGTTAGGTAAAATTGGTGCAAAACTCGGTAACCTTTTTATATTTAAAGGATTTGGTTTAGGTGCCTTTATATTGAATATTATCCTGTTTTTTACAGGGGCAAAGATTATACTTCAATCTAGTGTCCGAAAAATTATTTCTTTGTGGAATTGGGGCTTACTTATAATGCTCTGGCTCTCTATTACCCTTGGTTTTGTCAATCAAAAATACACCATACTATCGGGGATTATTGGCTTTGAAATTAATGAGTATTTACAAACTTTCATCGGTAAAACTGGGTTGATCATTGTATTGCTCTTTTTCTTTATTTCATTTCTAATTATACGATTTAGCATCGATCCCGATAAAATTGTCAAAAACTTAGAAGAAAAGAAAAAATCAAAGAAAACAGATACTTTAGTTACCGTTGAGCCTACCGATATTTCTACTGATATTCCAGAAGACGATACGGTTCAGTCTGATCGTCTAGATGCAACTAATACTAAGTCAGGTTTTGAAAAATCTCTTGACAATCTACAACCTACTATAAACAAACATTCTAATGTAAAAACACCTTCAGAAGTAACTAGTGACAAAGAAATATCTCTAGAAATTAAAGACAATACTTCTTCAGCTACAAAAATTTCAGAAAGTACAATGAAAGAAGTTGAAGTTGCTATTGAAAAAATTGCCGAAGAGAAAAGTGTTTCAGAAAACCTTTCGGATAAACTAGTCAAAAACTTTGGGGAATTCGATCCAACATTAGAGTTAGGAAGTTTTAAGTTTCCGACATTTAACTTACTCAAAGAGTATAATGAAAGTATTTCTGTGGATCCAAATGAACTCGAAGCTAACAAGAACCAAATTGTAGAAACATTAAAAAACTACAAAATTGGTATAGCCCAAATAAAAGCAACTGTTGGCCCCACCATTACTCTTTATGAAATTGTTCCTGAAGCTGGCGTACGAATTTCAAAGATCAAAAACCTTGAAGATGATATTGCCTTATCACTATCAGCCTTAGGAATTCGAATTATAGCACCTATTCCTGGGAAAGGAACCATAGGGATTGAAGTACCTAATAAAAAAGCGACGATTGTTTCTATGCATTCGGTAATAGCTTCAAAAAAGTTTCAAGAATCACCAATGGAACTTCCTATTGCATTGGGTAAAAATATATCTAATGAAACTTTTGTTGTTGATTTGGCTAAAATGCCACACTTGTTAATGGCAGGAGCTACAGGTCAAGGTAAATCGGTAGGTTTAAACGCTATTCTTACTTCTTTACTTTATAAAAAACACCCAGCAGAAGTTAAGTTTGTATTAGTTGATCCTAAAAAAGTAGAGCTCACACTTTTTAATAAGATTGAACGACATTATCTAGCAAAATTACCCGATGAAGAAGAAGCAATAATTACGGATACTACTAAAGTTGTAAATACATTAAACTCTTTGTGTATTGAAATGGATGCTCGCTACGACTTGTTAAAGAACGCTATGGTTCGTAATATAAAAGAATACAATGTTAAATTTAAAGCTAGAAAATTAAACCCGGAAAATGGTCATAAGTTTTTACCATACATTGTACTGGTAATAGATGAGTTTGCTGATTTAATTATGACAGCTGGTAAAGAAGTAGAAACACCAATTGCTCGTTTAGCTCAGTTGGCTAGAGCTATTGGTATCCACTTGATAGTAGCTACCCAACGTCCTTCCGTAAATGTTATTACAGGTATCATAAAAGCTAACTTCCCTGCTCGTATTGCGTTTAGAGTAACCTCTAAAATTGATAGTAGAACCATTTTAGATGCTCCAGGAGCCGATCAACTTATTGGTAGAGGTGATTTGCTTTATTCGGGTGGAAATGATTTAACACGTATACAATGTGCTTTCGTAGATACACCCGAAGTAGAAAAAATAACCGATTTTATTGGATCACAAAAAGCTTATCCTGATGCACATATACTACCTGAATACGTTGGTGAAGAAGCTGGCACAAATCTTGATATAGATGTATCAGAACGTGACAAATTGTTTAAAGAAGCTGCCGAGGTTATTGTTACCGCTCAACAAGGATCTGCATCGTTATTGCAACGAAAATTAAAATTAGGATACAACAGAGCAGGTAGGTTAATTGACCAGTTAGAAGCAGCAGGAGTTGTAGGACCTTTTGAAGGCAGCAAGGCTAGACAAGTGCTAATCCCCGACTTAGTAGCTTTAGAGCAACTACTCTCAAATGAATAAAAAATAAAAACCGTAAAAGTTATAGTAACATCAGATGAAAAGATTAGTGACATTATTAGTAGCAGCATTAATTAGCTTTACCAATTTAACTGCTCAAGACTCTGCTAAAAAAGCAAAATTACTTTTAGATGAAGTGTCTACAAAAATGGGCGCCTATAGTAATATGGTCATTGGATTTAGCTCTACGCTGGTAAATCGTGAAGCAGGGATCACCAACGATCCACCAATTAGAGGTAACATTACAATCGCAGGTGAAAAATACAACTTAGAATATTTAGGAAACAACTTTCTTTTTGATGGAAAAAACTTAGCTGTTATTAACCATGAAGAAAAAGAAATAAATATAACTCGCGGAGATATTGATGAAGAAGACGGATTTATTTACCCATCGAAACTATTGACTTTCTACAAAGAAGGATACAATTATAAAATGGGAAAATTGAAAAATGACAAGGGGCGTAAAATCCAATATATTGATTTGACACCGATTGATAGTAATTCCGATATCGTACAAGTTTGTTTAGGAGTTGATGCAAAAACAAAGCATATATATAAACTGGTACAAATAGGTTCAAACGGAGCCGAAACCACCTTCACTATTACAAAATTTAAGAGTAATCAACCTGTATCTAAAAAGTTTTTCTCTTTTGACAAAGAAAAATATACAGACTTAGGTTACTTAATCGACTAAGGTTATGAGCAAAGTTTTGCTTTTGTTAAATCATTAGCAAAACTTTTGTGTTTTTATTAAACGAACATACTTAACTTTGCGTCTGTGAAAACACTTGACAGATACATACTAAAAAGCTTCTTAATTCCTTTTATAACAACATTCTTTGTAATCTTGTTTGTGCTTATTATGCAGATGTTATGGTTAGCATTTGACAATTTTGCAGGGAAAGGTATTGGACTACTTATTATTCTAAAGTTTTTGTGGTATTCTACCCTGATTGCTGCTCCTCAAGCACTCCCCATTGGAGTATTACTATCATCTATAATGACCTTAGGGAGTCTATCCGAAAACTATGAGTTTGCAGCCGCTAAATCCGCAGGGGTATCGTTACAAAGGATTGTTCGTCCTTTAGTCTTTTTGGCAATTTTTCTTAGTTTTATAAACTTCTTGTTTTCGAACTATGTATATCCTTATGCTATTTTAAATCAGCTAAATCTAAAAAATAACATTAAAAATAAAGAACCTGCCTTAGCGCTTATACCCGGAGGGTTCAATACTGAAATACCAAACTATCAAATTAAGTTTGAAGAAAAATACGGTGAGAAAGAAAACCTACTAAAGAAAGTACTTATATACGACTTGTCATCTAGCAAAGGAAATAATAAAATTATTACTGCAGAAGAAGGTGAGATTGTTTCTGAACAAAAAAGTAGGTATATGACCTTAATTCTAAAAAACGGTTATTACTTTGAGCATCATATAAAAACAGGAGCTTCTTATGATGAGCGGTTTAAAATGCCTTCCTCCAATGCTTATTTTGACGAGTATACAATTAACATAGATGTATCTTCATTAGATGGTTCTGATTTGGAAGAATTAAAATACACCAAAAACTTTAATATGTTGAGCTTGGGACAACTAAAAGACACCATACCTACTCTGAAAGAGAATTACGATAAATACATTGTGAGTAGAGCAAAAAATTTATTTAGGACTGTAGATGTAAAAGAACTACATCAACAACCCGATTCTCTTAAAAATGAAAAAATATCAAGGGATGTATTAAGCAATTTTGAAATCAATGAAAAGCTTGATATCATGAACAATGCTGTATCAAAAGTAGAACGTACCCTGAATAATAATAAATCATACAAAGACAACTTAAAAAGTAGAAGAAAATGGCTCAATTTACACGATATAGAATATTATAATCGAATAGCCTTTTCTCTTTCTTGTTTGCTACTTTTCTTTATTGGTGCACCTTTAGGGTCTATCATCCGTAAAGGAGGCATGGGACTTCCTATGATCTTAGCCATTGGCATATATGTCTTGTATTTTTTCACCAATACCTTTGGAAGAAATATGGCAGAAGAAAGCTCTATTTCCGCAATTACAGGCTCTTGGTTAGCTGTATTTTTAATGTTACCTTTGGCCATCACGTTAACGGTTAGGGCTACTAAAGATAAAGGATTATTCAAGATAGGCAGCATATTCCTTCCTATTAGTCTTTTATTTAAAAAAGTATTCTTAAGAAAGAAAACAGATAATGACAACAGAGACAACTCATAACATCAAACTAAACTCAATAGAAGAAGCTATTGAAGATATTAAAAATGGAAAAGTAATTATCGTTGTTGATGATGAAGACCGAGAAAATGAAGGAGATTTTATTGCTGCTGCTGAAAAAATTTCTACTGAAATGATCAACTTTATGGCTACCCATGGTAGAGGTTTAATTTGTACACCACTAACTGAAAGTAGGTGTAAGGAATTAGAACTTGGTATGATGGTTAGTAATAATACTGATCCGATGGAAACAGCTTTTACAGTTTCTGTTGATTTAAGGGGTAATGGTGTAACAACTGGTATTTCTGCAGCTGATCGAGCCAAAACTATTGAAGCACTAATTAACCCTAATACCAAACCTTATGAACTTGCCAGACCAGGGCATATTTTCCCTTTAAAGGCTAAAAATGGTGGAGTATTAAGAAGAACAGGACATACAGAAGCTGCTATCGATTTTGCTCGATTGGCTGGGTTAAAACCTGCGGGTGTAATCGTTGAAATCATGAATGAAGATGGTACAATGGCACGTTTACCTCAACTAATAGAAGTTGCAAAAAAATTCGATCTTAAAATAGTATCGATTGAAGATTTAGTTGCCTATAGAATGGAACACGATTCTTTGATTGAAAAAAAAGAAGATTTCACAATTCAAACACGCTTTGGAGATTTTCGATTAAGAGCTTATAAACAAACCACAAACGATCAAATTCATATTGCACTTACCAAAGGAAGTTGGACAAAAGAGGAGGCTGTTTTGACCCGAATTAATTCTACTTTGGTTAATAACGATATTTTAGGAACTCTTACCAATAATGCCGACAAAAAACTTGACCAAATGTTTAAAGTTATAAATGAAGAAGGTAAAGGTGCCATCATATTTATAAATCAACAATCACAATCTTTAAACCTATTAAATAGGCTTCGTATTTTAAAAGATAGTCAAGCTAAAGGTGAAATCAAAGCACCTAGAATTGTCATGGACAAAAAAGACTTCGGTATTGGTGCGCAAATATTGCATGATTTAAATATCCATAAATTACGTTTAGTTTCTAACAGTCAACAAACCAAACGTGTAGGAATGATTGGTTATGGTTTAGAAATTGTTGACTATGTAAGCTATTAAAGAGTACTTTAAATTTAAAAAATAATTATTTATCGTCTAGCTTTTATGCTAGACGATTTTTTTGTAATAATAATCCGTTAGTTTTTCAACATTTTTAATGGATTTTTGAATCCAATCAGCATAAATATTTTGCTTTTCTTCTGCTGTTAACTGCCAAGGCACTTCCATTCTTTTAACCCTAGTCGTAACATCTTGAAGAATAATCGCTGCAGCAACTGATATATTTAAGCTCTCAGTAAAACCTACCATTGGAATTTTTAAAAATCCGTCGGCTTGCTCTTTTACAATTTCTGAAATTCCCTCCTTCTCTACTCCAAAAACAAAAGCCGATTTTTGAGTGACATCAAAATCTGGTAACAAACAAGCACCATCATGTGGAGTCGTTCCAATAATACGATATCCTTTCTTTTTTAAGTTTTTTAAACAGTCAAGCGTATTATCCATATCCTTATCATATCGATTAAAGTCTAACCATTTTTGACTACCCTTAGCGACATGACGAGAAACCTTACTTGTATATTTATTCTCTATAGTATGTATATCTTGAATACCAAAAATATCACAGCTTCGTACTACGGCACTAGCATTATGTGATTGATATATATCCTCAAGTACTACCGTAAAATGTCGTGTTCTTTCGGATAGTATTCTATGAAATAATTTTTTCCTGTTTTCTGTCACATATTCTTCTAAATATGCTAGTAATCCATCATCAATCATAATTACAAACATACTAATACCCTTTTTAACTTGAAATTTAAAAAGTAAAATTTCCTATTTTTACCCTACTTTTACTCACATTACTGATCATATATAGGTTTTCTCCCATAAAAATCTACAACCAATATAATGAGGGATAACAACTAAAGAACATCATATGAAAAAACGACTAGTTATATTAACAGGTGCAGGAATGAGTGCCGAAAGTGGTATCAAAACTTTTAGAGATGCAAACGGGTTGTGGGAAGGTCATGATATTTATGAAGTCGCTTCTCCTCAAGGATTTTATAACAACCCTGAGTTAGTGTTGGATTTTTATAATCAACGAAGAAGACAACTACTTTCAGTTACTCCTAACCAAGGACATTACAATCTGGTTTCTTTAGAAAAAGAATACGATGTTTTTATTATTACACAAAATGTTGATGATCTTCACGAACGAGCAGGAAGTAATAATGTACTCCATTTACATGGTGAATTACGCAAAGCTAGAAGTACTGCAAATCCAAAACTTGTATATTCTTGGGATAAAGACATTGTACTAGGAGATTTTTGTGAGAAAAAATCTCAATTACGCCCACATATTGTCTGGTTTGGTGAAGATGTTCCGCTACTAGAACAGGCTATATCACTTACTTCAAAAGCAGATATATTGGTAATTATAGGTACTTCTATGCAAGTATATCCTGCTGCTAGTCTAATAGATTATGCTAAAATAAATACCCCTATTTATTTTATAGATCCTAAGCCAGCATTAAGTAAGAATTCTTTTAATCAGCTCACTATTATCGAAGATACTGCTAGTAATGGCACGAACAAGCTATGTAAATTATTAACGCAACTATAAATTTAACCAACTATTTATCAAAATTTTACAACACTACTACTTGTGATTTATACGAAACGAACCTCTTAAACCTTTTTTATTAGCCTCGTGAAAAACTCAAATAATTCGCCCTTAGAGATAGTACTTCCTTTTTCTATTAGATCAAATAACTCTGGATTTCTTTCTTTTTGATACTTCTTATTACCTTCTAGAATTTCTATTTCTTCCTTATGTGCATTTTTTAGTAACCACTCGTATCCTTCTTGCTCTAAAAAATTCACATCCGACACACTAGTCTTTATAACAATTCTATGTATAACCTCTTCTTCACATTTAAATAAATTTATCATTTGAGGAGAAAAGTGTTCTAAATAATTCGTTCTATTTAGTACATCTTCCCAAACAATATCACTAAATATGTTCATTTCCTCAGCTGCTACCTCCGGCTTTTCTTTTTTTATTTGATTCCATTCGGTAATATCAATACTTTGTGTCGCTAAAAACTGAGCGAACTCTGTATGTAAACTTTCAAACTGTTCTTTTGTTAAAGTTCTATATTTCATTAGAATTGAATAAGAGCAACCAAAGATACTTGATTGCTCTTACATAAAAACTAGTAAATGATAAAAAATTATCGGGTTACTAAGCCTGTTATACTAGTTACTGGACCAGTACCCATAGGTAGGGTTACATGGTCATCTGCGTCATTTGGGGTTGTGTAAGCTAAGGGTTTCAATACAAAAGGATTGGGGCTATTGTCTGGGTATGGTTCTACTGAAATAACCACAGTAGTTCCTCTTAAATCTGTCGGGAAGGTTAAACCAGTTGGCGCATTCATGATAAAATCTTCTCCGGGATAAGCAGGCCCGTCACCTAGTGTTCCTTTAAATGTTGATGTAGCTGCATTATCATCAGCCATATCTACACTCGTAAATGTTCCTGTACTTACTGGAATACCATTCATAACTACCCAGCCTTCATATTTCCATCCATCTGGAAGTACAGGGAGTGACAACCCTGTAGTTGGACTACCAGTTGAAAGATCTAAAAACCAAACACCACTTCTTTCATTGGTGTTTGACCCGTCTGTGGGAGTTGCTAAAATATATTTTCCACTTGCTGATGAAAAGTCTGCAACTATCGCGGTACTTGACACATTTGCTGTATTATTAGAAAAATCACCAGCCAAAATTTTGGTTGCTGCTGGAGCTGGATCTGTATCAACGGCTGGTTCAATACTTAGCACAAACTTGGTTGCTGCTGTCAAATGTGAAGTACTAACCGTAAAAACCGTTTGAGATAAGCTACCATTAGCATCTACTGTAAAAGTTCCTGTAGTGATAGGACTTCCATTCACAATGATCCATCCTTCATAAACATAATCAATTCCTAAATCCTCTAACCCCTGAATATCTAATGTCAAATTTGAAGTATCTAGTACTATCTCTTGTTCGTCATCATCATTACAAGCTATGAAAGTCGTTCCTATAATCATTAATAAACCTAAAAATATTTTTTTCATCGTATTCGTTTTTATGTTACTATAACACAAAAATATTTCAGATTTTCAATATAAAATGTTAGCTGGCTAACAGTTAGGCTATTTTTTTTAAAATTTTTATTTCTTTTCTGTTAAAGTCAATAACATTCTCTTGTTTCAACTCATTCATTAATGTATTGAGTGTAGGCCTTGAAGTACCTATTAAAGTAGCAATATCTTTTTGAGTATAAGGGTGCTTTATAATATGAGCACCAGATTCTTCACATACATAACCATAGTCTTCACATAACTCATTAAAAAACTCCAAAAGTCTAGTTCGCGTATCTTTATACAGCAATAATTGTAATCTTCTTTCTAATCTTTTTATTCGTAATCCAATAAACTTATAGATTTTAAAACTAACAGAAACATTTTCTCTCATAAGTGCGTACATCGTTTCTTTTGAAACTGGACAAATGGAAGTTGTATTATCTATAGACTGGGCAAACTCATTACGTTTATCAATTCCTAAAATTGCTTTTTCTCCAAATATTTCTCCTTTTGTTAAAATAGCTTTTACAATCTCTTCCCCGTTTTCAGTATAATAACCTATTTTTACTTTTCCTTTGTCTATAAGATAAATTTTATTTGCAGAATCCTGTTCAAAATAAATATAATCCTTTTTTGCATAAACATTCAGTGCATGATCTTTCTTATAAGCTGGATATTTATGTGGACAAAGTATCTTGAAAAGATTAACATCATCAAAGTACCATATAGACTTCATATTACTGTCGTTATTTATATTTACATTGGCTATTTACTTTCATGTATTTATAGAAATATGAAACTTATCTTGTTTAGTCTCCTAAACAGGATAAAAATTACATAAAAAAACTGATAAACAAAACATTAGATAAAATAATTTATTGATTTTATTACATTATAAATTTTGTTTTTTAATCAAATTCAATGCTGATCCCTCCTTATACCACTGTATTTGCCCTTCGTTATAGGTATGATTTACAACTATAATATCCTTAGATTCGTCTGTATGAACTATTTCAACATGTAAAGGTTTTCCTTGTGAAAACTCATCTAAATCTAGAAAATTAAATACATCTCCCTCTCTAATTAAATCATAATCCGCTTCATTAGCAAAGGTTAACCCTAGCATGCCTTGCTTTTTAAGGTTAGTTTCATGAATACGAGCAAAAGACTTTACAATTACGGCAACCACTCCAAGATGGCGGGGTTCCATGGCCGCATGCTCTCGAGAAGATCCTTCACCGTAGTTATGGTCTCCAATCACTATAGTCTTAATACCTGCTGCCTTATAGGCTCTTTGCGTTTTTGGTACAGCATCGTATTCTCCAGTTAACTCATTTTTAACAAAATTTGTTTTCATATTGAACGCGTTTACTGCACCTATCAACATATTGTTTGAGATATTATCTAAATGTCCTCGGTATCGTAACCAAGGTCCTGCCATAGAAATATGATCAGTAGTACATTTACCATATGCTTTGATGAGAAGCTTCGCCCCTTCTATTTTGTCACCTATCGGAACAAACGGAGTCAATAATTGCAATCTTTCTGAAGTTGGACTGACTACTACCTCTACACCACTCCCATTATCTTTCGGTGCAATATAACCCGCATCTTCCACAGCGAATCCTTTTTCGGGTAACTCCCATCCAGTAGGTTCTTCCAATCGAACTTCTTCTCCATTTTCATTAAATAATGTATCTGTAATTGGATTAAAATCTAAACGCCCAGCTATCGCTATCGCAGCTACCATTTCTGGTGAGGCGACAAAAGCATGTGTGTTAGGATTACCGTCTGCTCTCTTAGCAAAATTTCTATTAAACGAATGTATAATACTATTTTTAGGGGCATTTTTTGGATCTTCATAACGTCCCCATTGACCTATACAAGGACCACAAGCATTCGTAAATATCGTTGCATTTAGTTTTTCAAATACACGAAGTATTCCATCTCTATCTGCTGTGTAACGAACTTGTTCTGACCCCGGATTGATTCCAAATTCTGCTTTTGTTTTTAACCCTTTATCAATTGCCTGTTGCGCTATCGAGGCTGCCCTAGACAAATCTTCATAAGATGAATTGGTACAAGAACCTATCAACCCCCATTCTACTTGTAAAGGCCAATCATTTTCTTGAGCTTTTCGAGTCATATCACTACCTGCCTCAGTAGTTAAATCAGGCGTAAATGGCCCGTTTAAATGAGGCTTCAATTCATCTAGATTTATTTCAATTACTTGATCAAAATATTTTTCAGGATTTTCGTAAACCTCAGGGTCAGCAGTTAAATGTTCTTTTATTTTATTTGCTGCATCCGCTATATCACTTCTATCCGTAGCTCTCAAATAACGCTCCATGGATGCATCGTACCCAAAAGTAGATGTCGTAGCACCAATTTCTGCTCCCATATTACATATCGTTCCTTTTCCTGTACACGACATTGCCTTAGCTCCATCTCCAAAGTATTCTACGATGGCTCCTGTTCCTCCTTTTACTGTCAAAATACCCGCAACCTTTAATATAACATCTTTAGGAGCCGTCCAACCAGATAATTTACCTGTCAATTTAACGCCTATCAATTTTGGAAACTTGAGTTCCCAAGGCATTCCTGCCATTACATCCACTGCGTCTGCTCCACCAACACCAATAGCGAGCATCCCTAAACCTCCTGCGTTTACCGTATGAGAATCAGTACCTATCATCATACCTCCAGGGAAAGCATAATTTTCCAACACTACTTGATGAATGATCCCTGCTCCTGGTTTCCAAAAACCAATGCCATATTTATTAGAAACAGATTCTAAAAAATTAAACACCTCATTACTATTATTCAATGCTGTTTGTAAATCTTTAGCTGCTCCAATTTTAGCTTGAATTAAATGATCACAATGAACAGTAGTTGGTACTGCTACCTTTTCCTTACCCGCTTGCATAAATTGAAGTAATGCCATTTGTGCAGTTGCATCTTGACATGCGATACGGTCGGGAGCAAAATCTACATAATCCTTTCCTCTAACAAAAGCCTTATCGGGTATTGTATCCCATAAATGTGTATATAGAATTTTTTCAGACAATGTAAGCGCTTTTCCTGTTAGCTTTTTTGCTACTGTTACTCTTTCTGAAAATTTCGAATAAATTTCTTTAATCATGCTAAAATCAAAAGCCATAAACAATTTGTTTTATGATGGTTACACTACAAAATTAACAAAAAATCGAAATATATACGTTGTTTCGCTACTCATTAAAATTATACTACTATTAGATATACTTATAACAAAACAAACATCGATCTATTAAAGTTATTATATTATTGTTCTTTATAATTAGGTGTAATCCCCTATTCTAATCAACATATTTTATTTTTAATTAATAAAAAACTACATTTAACAAGTATTAGTTAGTACTTTGTGTAAAAAAATAGCCTAGGTAAATACCTAGGCTATTTATATTATATATCTTATATATTGTAAATTAGATCACTAATTTCTTTTGAGATGGTTTGAATCGTGTCAAAACAATACCTTCCACAGCTGCTTCATACTCCTCCATAGTTGGAGTTCTACCTAAAATAGTAGATAACACAACTACAGGCGTCGAAGACAATAAGGATTCACCTTTCTTTTCACCAGTATCTTTTACTACCCTACCTTGAAATAAACGAGTAGAAGTAGCCATTACAGTATCTCCTGGCTCAGCTTTTTCTTGATTCCCCATACATAGATTACACCCTGGGCGCTCTAAGTATAACATATTTTCATACTTTGTACGTGCAAGACCTTTAGGGGCATTATCGTCAAATTCAAAACCTGAATATTTTTGTAGCACTTCCCAATCGCCTTCTTCCTTTAATTCATCAACAATATTATAGGTTGGAGGAGCCACCACTAACGGTGCTTTAAACTCAACTTTTCCTTGTTGCTGTTCAATATTCTTTAGCATTTGAGCTAATATTTTCATATCTCCCTTATGTACCATACATGATCCTACAAAACCTAAATCTACTTGTTTTGTACCTCCATAATAAGATAACGGTCTAATAGTATCGTGTGTGTATCTTTTCGAAACATCTTCATTATGCACATCTGGATCAGCAATCATAGGCTCAGCAATTTCATCCAAATCAATAACTACTTCTGCATAATATTTCGCATTTGCATCGGGTCTTAATGCGGGTTTGTTTCCTGAGGTTACTTCTTGAATTCTTGTATTAGCTTTGTCTACTAGACCTTGAAGTACTTGCTTTTCATTATCCATTCCTTTATCGATCATAATCTGAATACGATCTCTGGCAATTTCTAAAGATTCAACCAATGTCTCATCTTCTGAAATACAAATTGACGCTTTAGCTTTCATTTCTGCAGTCCAATCCGTAAATGTAAAGGCTTGATCAGAGGTTAACGTACCAATATGTACCTCTATAATCCTACCTTGGAAGACATTTTCACCTCCAAATTGTTTTAGCATTTGTTGTTGCGTTGCATGCACAACATCTCGGAAGTCCATAAAACTTCTCATATCTCCTTTAAAGGTCACCTTAACAGACTCTGGAATTGGCATACTTGCTTCACCTGTTGCCAATGCTAATGCCACGGTTCCTGAATCAGCACCAAAAGCAACACCTTTAGACATACGCGTATGCGAATCTCCTCCAATAATAATGGCCCAATCGTCTATGGTAATATCATTTAGTACCTTATGAATAACATCTGTCATAGAATGATAAACTCCTTTTGGGTCTCTTGCTGTAATCAACCCAAAGTCATTCATAAACTTCATTAACTTTGGAATATTAGCTTTTGATTTATTATCCCAAACAGAAGCGGTATGACATCCTGATTGATAAGCACCATCTACAATAGGAGAAATTACGGTTGCTGCCATCATTTCCAATTCTTGTGACGTCATCAATCCTGTAGTATCTTGAGAACCTACAATATTCACTTCCACACGTACATCAGAACCTGCATGTAATGTTTTTCCTGGTGTAGTTCCTACAGCATTTTTATTGAATATCTTTTCAACTGCTGTCAAACCTTGTCCTTCATGAGAAATCTCTTTTGAAGCAGCATATACCTGAGGAACGTTTGTACCAAGAACTTTTGCTGCAAAAGTTTGTAGTTTTTTACCAAAAACAACCGCATAAGAACCTCCTGCTTTGATAAATTCCATTTTTTGAGGCGTTAAAGCCGCTGAGATATCTTTTAGCTCTTGATCTCCCTTATATAATTTTTTCTCTTTTGTATTAATTGTAAGAACTGTTCCTGTTTCTACAGAATATTCTTGTTTTAATATTGGCTCACCATCTTCGTCTACTACAGTATTTCCTGCTTCGTCTTTTTGCTTCACCCAGTTTTTAAGGTCGATACCAATACCACCTGTTACGCCTACAGTTGTTAAGAAAATAGGTGAAATCCCATTAGTTCCTGCAATCACAGGTGCTATATTAATAAACGGAACATACGGACTAGATTCAATACCCGTCCATAATGCCACATTATTAACTCCTGACATTCTCGAAGAACCAACCCCCATTGTTCCTTTTTCTGCAATAAGCATTACCCTTTTGTCTGGGTGTTTTTCTTTTAAAGCTAGGAGCTCGTTTTGCATATCTTTATTATGCTCAAAAATACATTGCCCATGAAGCTCTCTATCTGATCTTGAATGCGCATCACTACCTGGAGAAAGTAAATCCGTAGAAATATCTCCAACACCTGCTATAAAAGTAACCACTTTTATTTCCTCATCTACCGCTGGTAATTTTGTAAAAAATTCAGCTTTGGCATAACTCTCAATAATATCTTTAGCAATGCTATTTCCATTTTTAAAAGCTTCTTCTAATCTTTCTGTATCCGCCTCATATAAAAATACTTGAGTTTTTAATACTTTTGCTGCTTCATCAGCTATAGCGGCATCATTCCCCAAAGCTAAGTCTAAAAGCACCTTTATTGATGGCCCTCCCTTCATATGAGATAGCTGTTCAAATGCAAATGCAGGTGTAATTTCTTTAACAATAGTTTCACCAAGGATGATTTCTTTTAGAAAAGCTGCTTTTACTCCAGCTGCACTAGTAGTACCAGGTAACGTATTATAAATAAAAAAGTTTAAAGAATCTTCCCGATGTTTATTATCAAGGTCTTTAATTTGTAAAATAATTTCACTCAATAATTCCGCACCATCTATAGGCTTTGGATTAAGGCCTTGAGATTTGCGTTCTTCAATCTCTTTAATGTAATTTTCATAAGTGTTCATAAAAATAGAAGTCTTTTCATTTATGAATGCAGGTCATACAATACTAAATATGGCTATTTTTGAGCTCTGCCTTCGTTATTTTTAATAATCCTAAAAACTTATACTACTAGTATCAAGTTTTTATTAATGCAAAAATTGAAACTACTTAGCTTACAAACATGTTTAACTAGAGAATATTAACAATACATAGCATATTAAATAGCTCATAACTTTTTAAAAAGCTTACCGTAAACATTCTAATATTCTCTTTTGTTATAAAGAGGTATGGTCTAAGTATTTTTCGGTTTTGTTAGTTTTCGCGAAGCAAAAATACAATTTTAGTCAATATTTTTAAAATCAATAACAAAATAAGCTTATTAATGATTTATTTTCAATCAAACAAAAATATTCTATTAAAAAACCAATAAAAACAAAATACAATACCTAAATATTACATATTTCGTAATTATAAGTTGTTTTTTCAAATAAAAATAACCTTATAACGATTCTAAATAAGCTAAAAAAGGAAAAAGCAGCTCTGTAAGCTGGATTCTGTACCTATAAAAGGTTCTTATCATTTATCTAGTTTTACAATTACTCGTAAAATCAATCTGCCTACCCCTTAGAATCGTGCGAGTAACACTCAATCTCTAATATATGTGGCATTGCACCGCATAGAGTTTACCTGATTTCACTACAGCATTACCTGTACATTCTTTCTGTTGCACTTGTCCTCGATTTACATCGGACGGATGTTATCCGCTATGCTTACTCTATGGTGTCCAGACTTTCCTACTTGCTATAAAAACAAGTCGATAAGATAGAGCTGCTAAAGATCTTTATACTTTTTTATTTCAAAGAAAAACCCACTCAAAAATTGAGTGGGAAAATTGCTATGAAAAAGAAAAAGTATCTAGGACGTCTCCTAGATGATACAAATATAAGTTTTTTTTGAATTTCAACAACAAATTATTACTATAAAAATTTTTCATCTTATAATTTTCTGTTTATTTATTCAAGTATACTGAGCCTATATATTGAAAATACACTAGTGAATCTCATAACAGGAAGGTTTTCTTATACTTTTTCAGCGTAAATAAATAATACTGAGCTTAGGAAATATTTAGATTTTTTATTTCAAAGAAAAACCCACTCAAAAATTGAGTGGGAAAATTGCTATGAAAAAGAAAAAGTATCTAGGACGTCTCCTAGACATTACAAATATAAGATATTTTTAAATTTTAACAAGAAATTATTTTTAAAAAAATATAGCTTTTGCTTATTTATAATGAATTCAAAAAACAAATCAATCTCTTTTATTTTTGAAAAAGATAATTAAAAAGCTATGCAATTAATATGGTAATATAAAAAGAAAACCCACTCGAAATTGAGTGGGAAAAATTGCTATGAAAAAGAAAAAATATCTAGGACGTCTCATAGATACTCCAAAGATATAATCTTTTTTATCTAAAAAAACAAATGATAATTTTTTTCACTTATATAAATTATAACAGGTAAATAAGCAGCTATTTTATAAAAAAAAGAAAACCCACTCAAAATTGAGTGGGAAAAATTGCTATGAAAAAGAAAAAGTATCTAGGACGTCTCCTAGATACTCCAAAGATATAATCTTTTTTTTTATCTAAAAAAAACAAATGTTAATTTTTTTCACTTATATAAATTATAACAGGTAGATAAGTAGCTATTTTATAAAAAAGAAAACCCACTCAAAATTGAGTGGGAAAAATTGCTATGAAAAAGAAAAAGTATCTAGGACGTCTCCTAGAT
>CANMCD010000017.1 GCA_947496185.1 uncultured Tenacibaculum sp. | reverse complement strand
GTTTTTAGTTATTTATTTTTAATTACATTTTGAGTAGTTGAAAAAAGCAACACTATGACTAGCGGTACTAGTGCTGCTTTGAAGTGACAATAATTCTCTAAAACTATTATCCCAAACTACTACTCTCGTTTATATCATTATTCTCTATTTTAATTAGAATTTAACTATTCCATTCTTTGTTTTAGACATTCAAAAGTTGTTACTTTGTTATGAACACAATGCAAATATACACATATTTTTCATATGCACACAAAAATTGTGTATATATTTATTCTAACTTTAAATTTCATGAGTTTTACAGCAGCAGATATTAAAGAATTTCGAAAGAAACACAATCTAACTCAAGAAAAGTTGGCTGAAATGATCGGTGTATCATGGAGAACGATACAGAATTATGAAAGCGGATACACCATTCCTAAATCAAAAAACGCATTATTACGTGTTGTTTTTGATGAGTTCAATAAAAGTAAATCAAATGAAGCTCTAAATAATAAAGAATGGAATGAAGATTTGGCTCATAAAATTATAGAGGCGCTTTATCTTCACTTAGATAATTTAAGAAAATACGAAAACTTTGTTATCTGGGAAAATTCAATAAGAGCAGACGAGCGAAACAAAATAGCAAAAGAAGAGCTTAAAAAAAGACTTGATAAGCTTTCATAAAATATTATTTCTAACTCTTGTCCTAAGTACTGGTTTTATTCAAGCATTTTGTAACCAAAGCTTTTAATTTTAATTAAATCTTGATCGTCAAGTGCTAAAAACTCTTTTATCTGATCGGTATTTTCGTTTAAATTATAGGTTTGCTCTAGTAATTTTACTTTTTGCTCTTTAACTCTTTTTAATCTGTTTAACTCAATGTTATAAAACTTTATTTCATCAACATTTTTAATATTAGAATGATTAATCAAACGACTAAGTTCTTCTAAAGCATGCGAGATAGAAACTTTTTTAGTTATTATTCTCTTTTTTAAGTTCAGGATTTTCTTAATATTCATTTTATAGAGGGTTTATTTTGAGGTAGTAAGGATTTCTTTTTTTAATAGCTCTATGACTTCCTTTGTTTCCTTCTTAAATTCTTTAAATTGAATATCTCTTCTTTTTTCCATTGAATTAATTTTTATCAATAAATACCCTAATAAAGTATAGCCAATACAAACTCCTATAGCATAAAGATGAAGCAAATAATCATCAAACCTAAGATTAGAATTGAAAGTCCAAATTAATTGTACTGTATAAATATACACTGGAACTAAATACGATGTTCTATATGGTGTAAATAAAGATGCTAATAAAATTAAAATGGGTGATAAGGTTTGACTCAAAACCCATAAAAAAGTGTTTGAGTCTGCAAAACCATGAGTATTTGAAAGTTCAAATGAAAAAATATTTGCAATCTTATCAGAAAACAATATTATTCCTGATAGCGCTACAAGGAGACTGCCTAATATTTTGGCTTTTGTTGTTTTATTTCTATTTTGTTTTTTAAAAAGCATTTATTTCTATTTTATCTATCTTCCTGGAATAGTTATCTTTTGTTTATCAACACTATAAGACTCGTTTTCTTGTTTTTGGATTTCTTCCAAATTATTATCCGTACAGCTAGCCAAACCTAAACAAGCAACGGCGGCAATAAATAATATTGTTTTTTTCATTTTGAGGGTATTAATAGGGTTAAACATTAGATCAAGGAAAAACGATTCGTATGCAATTTAATTCCGCTAGTATTGTAAACTACAAAGGTTTGTCCTTGCGACCAAATTTAACATTTCCATAAGAGGACAACAATACCCAATACCCCTAGACTTCAACTAAGGGATTTCCCTAGTATCAAAACGTATAAATACAAATATTTTAACTTTAAAATATCACTTAACAAAGTAAAATACCCTATGTAAGTTTATTTTTAAACTTTATAATACGATACTCTTCCTTTTTTAATATCTGTTTAATCTTTAAAATAACTTTATTAGGTAGTCCAAAATAGAGTAAATAATAAAAAAATGGTATTAGATAAAGAAAACTTTGTGCTGTTTGATTAAGTTTTTAAAATTTTTCAAAAACTCCGAGTCCAAATAAGGCAAAATCATATTTTACAGGATCATTAGGATCCAAGCTTCTTAGAAAGGTGTCAAGCTCTGTTAGGGCTTTCCAGTCGTTTTGTTTACGAGTTAACAACCCTAGTTTTCGGGCCACATTCCCTGAATGTACATCTAACGGACAGTGCAGGTTTTTAGGACTGTGTGAAGTCCAAATACCTAAGTCAACCCCAGTATTATCATTTCTGACCATCCAGCGCAAAAACATATTGATGCGCTTTGATGCAGAGTTTTTTAATGGATCAGAGACATGCTTAAGCGTTCTTTTTTGGTGGGGTATTTCGAAAAATGATTTTTTAAACTCGTGTATTGCTAGTTGGTAATTGTTATGATCATTCTTTGGGAGAAAAATTTTTTCCAACCCTCCGTGATTTACATAGATGTTTTTAAGTGACTTGATGAAAAATGTAAAGTCATGAGCATTAAAAGTTCTATGAACAAAGGATTCAAATTTGAGCAAATCTTCTTCCGTATGATTCATAACAAAATCATACGGCGCTTGATCGAGTAATTCCATCATTCGATGTGCATTTTTAATGATCATTTTTCTATTTCCCCAAGCGATCGTTGCGGCTAAAAATCCCGCTATTTCTTGATCTTCCTTTAGAGAAAACAAATGTGGAATTTGTATCGGGTCGCTTTCGATAAAGTTATCTGTATTGTAAAGTATAACTTTTTCGTCAAGAAATTCTTTTAATTCTTCTTTGTCCATTTAAAATAATTCTCCTGCAAAAGTAAGCAATAGAAAGGTGGCATTATAAAAAGCATGTAAGAGTATACTCCATAACAGTCCAAAACGTACTCTGATGAAACCTAGATAGCCGCCTAATATAGTTTGAGGGGCTATTAGAATAGGAGAAAACAACAATACATTTGTGGAAATTTCATAATTAGTGATATGTACAATGCCAAAAAGTACGGCAAACACATAGAACATGCTTTTAAATGTTTGTGGCTGTTTAAAAAGCGTGATTGGCGCTCTAAATAGTATTTCTTCTAGGGCAGGAGCTACAATGACAGCAAATAAGAATATGATAGGAAAATTAAACGATTTTAAAAGTTCTTCCATTGCATGGTTGTCAAAGTTTACCAATTCGGCGTATTCTAGTACCCAAAATAAAGGCATTAATAAACTCCCTGTGATAATACAGATGAAGAGCAGGTGTATAAACTTTCTTTTACGATATTTTAAAGAAGTGTTATCGTCTTTTTCTAATACTGGATTTTTTAAATAAGAGATTAATTCGTTAAATGTTTCTATCATAAAATAATATACTTTATATATAGGTGTCTCAAAACCAGAAAATGTTACAGCGTTTGGTCTATAATTCCCCCATCTTTCATAAGTAACTTTCTGTCTGCCATATCGGCCAATTCTTCATTGTGTGTAACTAAGACAAAAGTTTGCCCATACTTATCACGGAGATCAAAAAATAATTGGTGTAAGTTTTTGGCAGTGTTTGAATCGAGGTTTCCACTAGGTTCATCTGCAAAAACTACAGAAGGATTGTTGATTAAAGCCCTAGCAACGGCAATTCGTTGTTGTTCTCCTCCAGATAGTTGGCTGGGTTTATGGTGTGCTCTATCGGATAGTCCTAAAAATGAGATTAATTCGTTGGCTCTTTTTTCTGTTTCTTTCCGATCTTTTTTTGCGATAAAAGCAGGAATACATACATTTTCTAATGCAGTAAACTCAGGAAGTAATTGATGAAACTGAAAAATAAAGCCAATATGTTGGTTGCGGAATGCAGAGATTTGTACATCTTTTAATTGATCTATCCGTGTATTATTAATGATTATTGAGCTTTCAATATTTTTTTCAGGCTTATCTAAAGTACCCAAAATTTGTAGTAAGGTTGTTTTTCCTGCTCCAGAAGGACCAACAATGGCCACAATTTCTTTCTTTTTAATATGAAGATCTACACCTTTTAAAATTTTAACCGTTCCATATTTCTTGTAAATATTCTTGGCAATAATCATATCTCAATCCAATTTGAACAACGAATGTAAAAAAAAGTTACTACAAAATCCATCCATCGAGAAAAAGCTGCCGATAATCTGTTAATTACCTCCTGTTTTTTTGGGGGACTGCCAATAACCGTTAGCAATACTCTAGTCATCTAATTAGAAAATTAATAAGGTGCATTGGTACGTATCTTTACAATAACAAAACACAACAACACAACAACACAACAACACAAGACACACACAAAAGACAAGACATCTCATATTAATAATATTATCTAGTTTAGACAGTTTCTCAATTTTAGTTTTTAAAAAAGTATTCCGCGGGGGAGTACTTTTTTTGTTATTTTGCTTGTTTCATTTTTTGTAATAGCAAATTGTAGGTAAGTACGTTTGTTATGACAAGGAAGAAAAAGTTAATACAAAGACTACTACGGTTATATGGAAATAAAAGAAGGATTGCTGTTTTTTTTTAGTGCATTAGGCGTGTTTAATGGGGTGTTTTTGAGTATTTATTTTTTGTTTTTTCAAAAACCTAGAGAAAATAAAAATATATTTCTTGGCGCTTTACTTCTAGCCTTAAGTATTCGGATTGGTAAATCTGTTTTCTTGTATTTTATTCCTGATTTGTTTTTTGGATATTTATTATTCGGATTGACAGCGTGTCTTTTTATTGGGCCATTTTTGTTTTTGTATGCGAAATCCTCTTTTAACTCGCGTAAAAAACTATATCATAAACAACATATTATAGGAGCTATTTGTTTTTCTGTAGTGCTGATGTCCCTGTATTCTTTAGATAAGAATAATAGAAGGATGGTTGTTACAGTTATTTATATGCAATGGTTGTTTTATATACTATTAAGTTGGTATGGTGTTGGCAGGGATGTTAAACAGATTATTAGTAAACCTTCTAAATTATCAATTCAAAATGTTTGGCAGATAAGTATTGTATTGGGAGTTACTTTAATTTGGATCGCATATAATTTTGCCCATTATACGAGTTACATTAGTGGTGCTTTAACATTTTCATTTTTCTTGTATTTGATGATATTGTTTTTGTTTTTTAACAAAGAAAAATCAAAAGAGCTGTTTACGCCTATTTTAAAATATAGAAATAAAAAAATAGACCAAGAGATTGCAGGGGAGCAGTTAGAAAAATTAAACATGTTAATGTTGGATAAAAAAATGTATAAAAATTCGAATTTAAAACTTTCGGATCTTGCTAATGAATTACAATTATCGTCTAATCAGTTATCGCAATTATTGAATGATAATGAAGGAAAGAGTTTTTCTAGATATGTAAATGAGTTTCGGATACATGAAGCCAAGGAAATGATCGTATCTGATTCAAAATTGACATTAGAAAGTATTGGTTATGAGTGTGGGTTTAATTCAAAATCGACCTTTTTTACTACGTTTAAAAAAATTACGGGAAAAACGCCTTCAAAATATAAGTTATTGATTTAGTGGGGTTTTTTGGTTCTGAGTTACATAATAGAACTTCGATTTTATAATTCATTATCTTTTTAGGGTAAAGCATTGTCATTTTTACATTGATATTTAAAATTAAAAAAATGATAAGAACAGTTTTATTATTATTCACGTCTCTTTGTTTCGCACAACACCAACAAAAGGCTTTAGAAAAAACATTATATGATTACATCAATGGTAGTTCCTATAATAATATAGCGCAGTTAGAAAGTGCTTTTACAGATAACGCAACACTTTATTTAACGCTTAAGGATGGTTATCAACGATTGACTCCTAAAAAGTATACAGGTTTTTTTGAAAATGGAACTTCTGGTACATTTAATGGTAGAATTGGTAGCATACTTTCTACAGATATCGAAGGAGATATTGCTACAGCAAAAGTAGAAATCCTTATACCTAAATTAAAATGGCGATTTATAGATTTATTTTTGCTTAAAAATACAGCAGACGGTTGGAAGATCATTAGTAAAACCGCTACTAAGATGGAAAAAGCTAAGGAAAGAGGAGATCGTATACTTTTTATTACTTCGAATACACATTATTATGGTAAAACGGATATTGCTAATGGCAATAGTTTTAGTGAAATTGCGTATGCTTATGAAGAGTTTACTCGAGAAGGATATGGTGTCGATTTTGTGAGTCCAAAAGGAGGACAAATTCCTTTAAGATATATCAATACTTCGGAAAAAATTCAGAAAAATCAGTTGTATAACCCAGATTTATTATATGCACTGAAGCACACCAAAAAACCAAAACAAATTGATGCGTCAAAATATAGTGCGGTGTATTTTGTTGGTGGAGGAGGTGTAATGTTTGATATTCCTTTCAATAAGGAGATTCATAAAATTGCGATGGATGTCTATGAAAAATATAACGGGATTATATCTTCGGTTTGCCACGGTACTGCGGGTATTGTAAATTTAAAAACTCAGGATGGTGAATACTTAATTAAAGGGAAAAGAGTAAATGGGTATCCTGATCAATATGAAAGAAAGGACCGTGAATTCTATAAAACATTTCCATTTTACATTACTCAAACGGTAGAAAAGCATGGAGGAATTTTTAAGTTTTCTAAACGTAATACACCTCATGTAGAAGTCGACGGAAGATTGGTTACTGGACAAAATTATCTAAGTTCCACCCCTGTGGCGCAAAAAATTATTGCGTTATTAAAGGACAAAAAATAGCAAAGAATCTTTTTTTTAAAGGAGGTTTTGTATGTGTCTAGTTTACAGTGTTTTTGTTTATCGGAATAAAACAACCAAACAACCCCCGAATGAAACCGTTCTTTTATGAATATTTTCGATGGTCGTCTTTATAAGGTTAATGGTCTAATAATACCATAGAGTAAAGCAAAAAGCTAGTACTTTTACAGTAACAAAACACAAGACATTCCTTTTTAATAATATAATTTAGTTTAGACAGTTTCTCAATTTGATTTAGCAAAAAGTATTCCACGGGGGGAATACTTTTTTGCTTACAGCTATATTTTACATTAAAAAACAATTGATTACACTATACTCATGTTGATAAGTGTAATCAAAAAGTTCTGATGTTATACTTTGTGGTTAAAAAATATTTTTCATTCTATTATAGTCTAAGAAATAGATCAATCGTAAAGAAAAAGTATGCTTTATATTTTCTTGAAATAGTCGTTGTATATTTTCAGTAAAACTTAAAGTAGCTGGAGCAAAATCTTTGTCAGGATTGATACTGTTTCGATAAAAAGCGATTAATTGACTACCGGGCGCAAATTGCCAAATATAATTTAGGTCTAAATTCCAGCTGTTAAAATTTTGATCGTGATCTTCTTGATAAGTGTTTGGAAGTAACGTACCATCGTTTTTATTTAGGTGATAAAATTGGTTTTCATAAGGGACTACTGACCAATTATGTCTAAAGGCCAATGATAAGGATGAATTTACGCTAAAGCTATATTTTCCTGTTAAAGAATTATTATAGGTTGTTCGGTCGCGTTGTCCAAAAATAATTTCACCCAAAAGAAAGTCATAATGAGGGTTATCTGTGATAAAATCATCATTGATCTTTCTCACAAAGCCCTGTTGGTCATTTATTTTTGTATAGGCAAAACTATGGATTAAAGAAAAACGGTTGTTAAATCGGTATCTAGGACCAAAACTAAAACCATAACGTTCTCTAGGATCATTGCTAAAAAAGGTATAAAACCAACGATAATCAATGGCTAACTTTTTTCTATAATCTGAAGATCCCCAGTGGTTGATATTTATTCTTCTAGGGGTTTTAAAAAATATACCGCTTTCGGTTCCTTCTCTGGGTTCAAAAAAGTTTTTTCCAACGGAATTGTAATGAATATTTCCCCCAAAGCCAAAACGTTTTTTTGTTTGAGACCAGAATGAAATTCCTGCATTATTTCCTGTAAATATGTTAGGGTTATGTAGAAAGTTAAAGTTATAGTAAAAATTTATACCATATTCATTAAATATGCCTTTAGGTTTCAATAAGCGATACCCTAAAAAACCATAAATACGTTGCTGGTTATTTCTAAAAAGTATGCCAAGATCATTTGGGTTAAAATCTTTGTTGTCAAATTGATATCCTATTTCTCCTCTCCATGAGCCTGCATGCTTACCAATGCTAGTATCAAAAGAATACCCATTATTGGGGTATTTATCATCATCTGAAATGGCACTCATTCTGATGGAACCGTTGACATTGTATGTACTCTTTTTGTTTTCTACACGCCAGAGAAGTCCCGTTACATTGGCATCTCTAAAGTCCCCTTTACGAGTAACGTTTGTGTTGATAAGTGTTACGGAAGAGTTTTGATTGAACTGCTTATCAAAAACCAGAATATTATAGTTAGCGAAAGGATTGGTGGTGAATTTTCGCGATGTATTTGTTTTTTTATTTAAGATGGTCGCTTCGGTTTTACTGGTAATGGCATTAAAGACACCAATTCCCAGCCCTTTTCCAGTCCTACCTGATATTTTTACCGCATTCAGCATATCCGATTTGTCAGGGTTTTTTATGAGCTCTTCATGATCTTCTACTTGTGATTTTACATCGAATTGATCAATAGGTTTCCCACCAACCCTTCTAGAATAAAATAAATTTCCTTTAGAAAAGAGTTCTGTTCCTTCGGTGAAAAATTGTCGTTGTTCCGAAAACTGTTGTTCAAAAGGACCAAGGTTCAGTTCCACATTATCAAAAGCTGTTTGCCCAAAATCGGGTATTAAGGTAGCATCTAATGTGAAATTTTCTGTGATACCGTATTTGATGTCCATTCCTACGCTCCAATCGTTCGTAGTTTCGTTTGAAGAATTTGTTATTGTATTGGAGGCATAAGGGTATAGAATTAATCGAGTAGGAGGGGTGATGTTTTTTAAGTCTTTTAATACCCCGTCATACTGTGTCCATATGCCTTTTTCATTATCAATTTTATTCCAAGTAAATTGTGCATTTAAATTTTGTACTCTTCGATGAAAGTTTACTCCCCAAGATTGCACAGGTTGGTTTGCAAATCGCAAGGCCCTGTAGGGGATTTTCATTTCTACAATCCATGAATGATCGGTAAACCTGATGTCACTATCCCAAACGGCACTCCAATTGAAGTCTTCATTACCATTAGAAACTTTAGCATCGGATTGTACGCCAGAGCTAGTAACGATAAATAAAAAAGGGTTTTGTCCATCATCATTAGGGTTCAAGGTAACAAGAAAAAAGTCTGTGTTACCTGTATTATCACGATTGGTAAATTCAGTAGGTATACTGGAAGGGGTGGGGGCAAACATTTCTGCGCTTATGTATATTGCCTCGTTATCATATACCATTTTTACATGGGTTTTATGACTGTCTGGAGCAGGTTTGCCATTATCAGGTTTAAAAATGAAAAAATCACTAAGTATTGTAGCGTTTTTCCATGCATAATCCTCAATGTTTCCGTCAATTTTTGGCGGTCTTTCTGTCTTTGTAATAGCTGTTTTTTTTCTATTATCATTAATTTTTTGTGATCTTATTGGTAATGATAAGACCAGTAAGACGAAAAAAATATATGTTGTTTTTTGCTCCATATGTTTTAAGACCCCTAAATAGTATTTTTAATTATCAGTTTGTATAACTGGTATTTTCCCTTCTATTAATAAAAAGACAATAGGATTATAGAACTGTTACAGTTTATATGTTAAAAGTATCTAAAAATAATTTGTGAAAGATAAAACAAAATGATTTGAAAGGGTAACATTAAAATAAAGAATTATTTGTAAGGTAATCTCATTTGAATTTGTATTTTTGTTCCACTTTTAAAAATATTCTTATCTAATGAACTTACACGAATATCAAGGTAAAGAAATTTTGAGCAGTTTTGGCGTTCGTACGCAACGTGGAATTGTAGCAAATACTCCAGAAGAAGCTGTTGAGGCAGCAAAGAAGTTAACAGAAGAAACAGGTACGGGTTGGCACGTTATAAAAGCACAAATTCACGCAGGTGGTCGTGGAAAAGGTGGAGGAGTAAAGTTGGCAAAGAACTTAGATGAGGTTAAAAATATTTCTAATGATATTTTAGGAATGATGTTAATTACACCTCAAACTCCAACAGAAGGAAAGCTAGTTAACCAAGTATTAGTTGCAGAGGATGTATATTACCCTGGTGATAGTGAACCAAATGAATTCTACATGTCGGTACTTTTGAACCGTGCATCAGGTAAGAATATGATTATGTATTCTACAGAAGGTGGGATGGATATTGAAGCAGTAGCTGAAGAAACTCCACATTTGATTTTTACAGAAGAAATAGATCCTGCAACAGGTTTATTACCTTTCCAAGCACGTAAGATTGCCTTTAACTTAGGGCTTTCTGGAGCTGCTTTTAAAGATATGACTAAGTTTGTAGCTGCTTTATATACTGCTTATGTGAAGTCTGATTCTTCATTGTTCGAAATTAATCCAGTATTAAAAACATCGGATGATAAGATATTAGCTGTAGATGCAAAAGTAACGTTAGACGAAAATGCTTTATATCGTCATAAGGATTATGCAGAAATGCGTGATTTACGTGAAGAGAACCCTATAGAGGTTGAAGCAAAAGCAGCAGGCTTAAACTATGTTGACTTAGATGGTAACGTAGGATGTATGGTAAACGGTGCTGGATTGGCAATGGGTACTATGGATTTAATTAAGCAAGCAGGAGGTGATCCAGCAAACTTCTTAGATGTAGGAGGTACAGCGGATGCACAACGTGTTGAAACAGCTTTTGGTATTATTTTAAAAGATCCAAATGTAAAAGCTATTTTGGTGAACATTTTTGGAGGTATTGTACGTTGTGATCGTGTAGCACAAGGTGTTGTTGATGCTTACAAGAATATGGGAGATAAGATCAACGTACCAATTATCTGCCGTTTACAAGGTACAAATGCAAAAGAAGCAAAAGAATTAATTGATAATAGTGGAATGCAAATTATCTCAGCTACAGAATTCCAAGAAGCAGCAGATAAAGTGCAAGAAGTATTACAAGTTAATGCTTAAAATATAGCCAAGGCTATTCAATTAATTTTTAGTTAGATATAAAAAGAAAGCTATCCATTGGATAGCTTTCTTTTAGTTTATAATTTTTCTTTAAGTAAGGCGATTTCATCTCTTAATTGAGCAGCTACCATAAAATCTAGGTTTTTAGCGGCAGCCTCCATTTCTTTTCTTTTTGTACGAATACGTTTTTCAATTTCTTGTTTTGGTAAATATTCGATTTCTTGGTCTGCTACTTTTTGATTCGCTTGATCGTATTGATAAGTCGTAATGGCTTTTTTAGATAAAACATCATCAATTTTTTTATTGATTTGTTTAGGAGTGATATTGTGAGCAGTATTGTAATTAATTTGTTTTTCTCTTCTTCTGTTGGTTTCGTCGATGGTCATTTGCATACTTCTGGTAATTTTATCAGCATACATAATTGCTTTACCATTTACATTACGTGCTGCTCTTCCAACAGTTTGCGTTAAGGAACGATGACTGCGTAAAAAGCCTTCTTTGTCTGCATCTAAAATGGCAACTAATGAAACTTCTGGTAAATCAAGCCCTTCACGAAGTAGGTTTACACCAATTAAAACGTCAAATAAGCCTTTTCGTAAATCTTGCATAATTTCAACCCTTTCTAAGGTGTCCACATCAGAATGGATATAGCGACAACGAATTTGAATCCTAGTGAGGTATTTTGCCAATTCTTCTGCCATTCGTTTGGTTAACGTCGTTACTAATGTGCGTTCGTCTTTTTCAACCCGAATTTGAATTTCTTCAATTAGGTCGTCAATCTGATTTTCACTAGGTCTTACTTCTATTTCAGGATCTAATAACCCTGTGGGTCTAATCACTTGTTCTACAAAAAGCCCTTCAGTTTTCTGTAATTCATAATCTGCTGGGGTAGCAGAAACATAAATAACCTGTTTTTGGAGTATCTCAAACTCTTCAAATTTTAAGGGCCTATTATCCATTGCGGCAGGTAATCTAAAACCGTATTCAACTAGGTTCTCTTTTCTACTTCTATCGCCTCCATACATAGCGTGAACTTGAGGAACGGTAACATGGCTTTCGTCTATAACCATAAGAAAATCATCAGGGAAATAATCCAATAAGCAGAAAGGACGTGTTCCAGCTTCTCTTCCATCCAAATATCTTGAATAATTCTCTATACCCGAACAATACCCCAATTCACGAATCATTTCTAAGTCGAATTCTGTCCGTTCTTTTAATCTTTTGGCTTCAAGACTTTTTCCAATTTCTTTAAAATAATCGTATTGTTTGACAAGATCATCTTGAATTTGTCTAATCGCATTTTGTAAAACATCAGGTGATGTCACAAACAAATTTGCAGGGTATATATTTAACCTTTCAAGCTTACTAATGGTTTGGTTATTTTCAATATCAAAGGTTTCTATTTCCTCAATTTCATCACCAAAAAAGTGAATTTTATAACCATTTTCTCCATAGGAAGGATAGATGGTAATGACATCTCCTTTGACTTTAAAACTACCACTTTTTACTTCAACTTCTGTTCTTGAATATAGACTGGTGACCAGCTGATGAAGAAATTTCGTTCTGGAAATTTGTTGGTCAACTTCAATGGTAATGACGTTTTTTTGAAACTCAATCGGGTTTCCAATACCATATAGGCAAGATACGGATGCAACTACTATAACATCTCTCCTTCCAGATAATAGTGAGGAAGATGTACTGATACGTAACCTTTCTATCTCTTCGTTAATCGATAAATCTTTTTCGATATACGTTCCTGTTACAGGAATATATGCTTCAGGTTGATAGTAATCATAATAAGAAACAAAATATTCGACAGCATTATTCGGAAAGAACTGTTTAAATTCAGTATACAATTGTGCTGCAAGCGTTTTATTGTGTGCCAATACTAAAGTCGGTCTGTTAACTTCTGCCACTACATTAGCTATCGTAAAAGTTTTTCCAGAACCTGTTACTCCTAAAAGTGTTTGGTATTTTTCATCAGTAACAATGCCATTTGCTAGTTGTTTGATGGCTTGAGGTTGATCTCCTGTAGGTTTAAATTCAGATTGTAAATCAAAGTTCATAAAACAAAAATACGTATAGTTTATAGGAAAGTGATGAACATTTTTAAAACTTAAAAAATATAGTAGTTAACGGGTTTATTTCTTCAGAATAAAAACTATATACAATTTAAAATTAGCTAAGTAGTTTACTTTCGTAATAATGAAAAGTGTCCTTGAAACACTGTGTTTTCTCCTGTTTTATCGGTAAGTGAAACGTTAAACCAATAATCGGAAGAAGGCATTTTTTGTCCTTGATATGTGCCGTCCCAACCTTCTCCATCAATATTTAGTTTGGTTATAAGTTTTCCAAACCTGTCGAAAATAGAAATGGTGTATTTTTCATAAAGAGAAGCATTAATACCTTTTATTTTCCAAGTATCGTTAAAACCATCTCCATTGGGAGTGAAGAACTTTGGTGTTTGAAAAATTGCTATGTTTTGATATGCATTGGGCCTGCAACCATTTTTATCGTTTACGATGACAGTATATATTCCTCCTGATAAGTTCTCAAAAAAAGGATCTTCTTGATAAGGAGTTTGGTTGTTTTCTTGATCGACAAGCGCAAACTGATAATCACCAATTCCTAGGTTGTTATTAGCCGTTACAATGTGTAAGGTATAGATATTTAATTGGGAGTTATTACGATCATCTGTAACAAGAATGTCTTTAACTTCAATAGTTGGACTAGACGATTCTTTTAACGTTATCACCTCACTTCTAGAGCATATAACACCGTTTTTATGGGTTGAGCTTGTAACTTTATAGGTGCCACCTGTAACAACGTCTAAAAACGTATTGGTGCTTAATAAAGCTTCGTTTTCCGATTGCCATTCATAGTGTAAAGTAAGATCAGGTTTGTCTACTTCAATACGTGTTTGTGGATTGTCAATACATACAAAGGCATTGTTCGTATTGATATGTAATTTGGGTAACGTAACCACTTCTAGTGTAATATGATGCCCTAAAGCAATACAATCATTATTTATTTGGTTATCAACTCTAACATATATTTCTTGAGCGTTAGGAGCAGACGTATTTCTATAGTTAGTTATGTTGGTGATTTGATTCGTTTCTGTAGCAGCATCTAATTCATTTGTATAGTAAGTGATTGTTAAATTTTCTTCAGTAGTGTTGAGTATGCTTGCTATTTCGGCATTTATTGGTAAGAAATTAAATACGCCAATTCCATCTGCATCACTATCATTTCCTTCAAAATCGACAAAATCATCACATGAGGTTAGTATTTTATGGAATGTGTCAGGGAGTTTAGTATCAGTGACTGTTAAGTTTATTTCCGCAATTTTTGTACAACCATATATTGAGGTAACCGTTGCCCATACTTTATTAATTCCTATATTTTTATTTTCATAAGCCATAGGGTATGAAATTGGATTACGATGGTTCGTAGCATCACTAAATGATTCGAAATAAACAAAGGAATGATTTTCAAAATCCTCTATTATTTTTCTGTTCGCTTCATTTAGGTTAAAATATGCAAAACCGTCTTTATTAGTATCACATTGCGTAAGGTCTACGTTAGGAGTAATTTCTGGTAAAGGTTGTACTATGAGGTCAAAATTTAATGAAGTGTCAATACATGTTGGATTGTTTATGTTTTCAATCCTAACATAAATGGTTTGTTTGTGTTTGTTTTCGTTTTTATAAGGGGAGTTTTTGTCTATTACGTCTGTAAATTTATCGGTTTGAGCTCCTAATAAAGTTTTGTGGTAAGAGACATGGAAAATAGAACTTTCTGAAGGTGAAATGATTTCACGATCTTTAGTGTTTAAAACAAAACCATTATAAAAACCACTCATTAGTACATCACAGATAATATAATTAGAGGGTTTGTTTGGGTTAGGTTGTCTAACAACCTTTACAGTAAACGATTTTATATCGTAACAGGCGTTTGGAGCGTCTTTGTATTGTATACGGGCATAGATAGTTTCACTATTGAAGGCACTTTTGTTGGTATAAGGAGTAGGTATATTGTTTTCGTTGTTTATGGCATCTTGTTCTGATAGAAAGTAAACTACTTCCAGTGTATTACTGTCCAAAGAAGCTAGTATTTGTGGGGTAATTAGTTCTTGAAAATTAAAAGCATGAATCCCGTCAACATCACAGAATAGAATATTTTCTGGTTGGGTTGCATTTATTGGATCATAGACTTTTATATGGAATATACCTTCTTTTTCGTGTTTTTCACCACAGACATCAGTAAAAGAGACGAGAAGTTTGTATTTTCCACTATGAAACTTGTTTAACGGGTTTATTGCTAGTATTCTATTATTTGAAATGACCGTCGAAGTGGTGCCGTTGTCAAAGCTCCATTGATAGGTTATATTTATTCCATTTACAGCTTCTGGAACAAGGGTTTTGGACGCTCCAGCACAATAGGTCAATGTTTTTTCATTTATGGTAGTACCCGTATGATGATCTTTAATGGTTATTGAAGAAAGTAAGGAAGAAATAAAAGGAGGTAGTCCTTGTGTAGATTTTTTTCCGTTAAGATAGATCGCATTATGGGTAAAAATGATGTCATCTGCATTTTCATTTGGATTTTCGATGACACTTAGATGTGTTGCAAACCCATCAGGGTCGTCGTAGGATTGAGGGATCGTAGCATATATCTTTCCATCAGGCCCTAATTGAAGTGCTCCTCTTTGTCCTACTTGGTGATGAATTAGTTTTTTGGAAGCACTAATGTTATTTTGGGATAGATCATATTGAAATAGTTTGTAGGTTCCCGGGGTGTTAGGATTATTACTTGGGTTAAAGATGGTAGAGACGTATAATTTTTTTGAATTTCTAGAAAATTCAATTCCGTAAGCTTGGTCATTGTCAAGCTTAAGTGTAGTTTTTAAAATAGCTTTTCCAGTACCATTATCGAAAGATAATAAATTTACAGAACTGACTTCGTCTATTTGATTAGCAACGGCCAGAATAGTTCCATCAGGGGAAAGTTTTAAATAGCCTCTTCTAGTAGAGGTGATATTTGGAATTTCTGAGATTACTGGAGATAAATTAATGCCATTTTCATCAATTTTATAGCTATAAAATTGATTATCGATTGTTGAAGATACCACCCAATAGGTACTACATTCTTTACCTTTAACTGCGGCAACTTTTTCACTCCATTGTCTCAATTTTCCTTTAGATAAATTTTTATAAAATACACCGTCATTATCTTCATCTATCAAACTACCCAGACCATTATTCAATGACATATCGATTGTATACACGTTAAAGCCTTTATTAGGATAACTTTCTCCAGTAATACTGTTACGTACCGCAGTTCCAACAGTGAAAAGATAGTAAATACTATTAGAAGAAGGTTTTGGGATAATCATTCCTGATTGGGTACTAGAGGGGTTTCCTCTTAGGTTTTTAGCTAAAATCCCATTCGTATAGGTCATTATTTGATGGTTTTTATTCCATACAGTGATTCCATCAGAATAGAAGAGTAAGTTACCGTTGGCATCAGAAAAAGAAGAGCATCCTTCGTACGTATTTAAAGCACCATTTGTTAAAGCAGTTGGAGGAGAACTGTTAAAATCTAGTCCAGCGTTTTGTCCGAAATACCAAATATTAGCTTCTTTTTGAGAAAAAAGCACGAAACTATACATTGATAACAGGTATGTTAACAGTTTTTTCATGTAGTAGGTTTGCTTGTCTGTTTCCCAAACTTAGCTAATTTCTTCTACAAATCTCGTTTTTTTAATAATAAATATGAACTAAATATAAATATGGCAGTCCAAGCTAAGACAATTATGATGTTTAAAAAGTTCACCCCATAATCTTTGACAAGTACTTCTCCAATTTGATCTGTAATTGTTTTTACAGCGCCAAGCCTAGTAAAAGGTTCTTTGATTAAGTTAGACATAGCCTCTAGCGGTAAGAATTGCATGATGTTTTGAATTGTCTCGTCTTTTCCAGTTTGTAAATCATTAAAGGTCCAGTGAAGATATCCTTTAAAGAGGCTTTCAATAACAAACCATAATATCATCATGGCAACAGCAAAGGCAGAACGTTTGATCAAGATGCCTAAAAATAACCCAAAAGAAAAGAATCCGAGTAGCTTGACAAAAAAAGCAATTAAGTACGTTAAGTCAGAAAAAATTATAGAAAACTCATTGAAATCAGAATAAATAAGTCCTAATATCATAGAGATAAAGAAAACAAAAACAGTTGAAAATAAAGAGAATATTATTACTGTATAAAACTTAGATAAAATGAATTCTTTTTTACTTAATCCATCTATAAGGTTTTGTTTTAGTGTTTTATAGCTATATTCATTAGCCATCATTGAAACAATGACTAGCAACAGAAAAAATTTAAATATAGCAGCAATATAGGTATTGAAGTGCCATATATACGGGAAGTTAAATATTCCTTGTTCTGCTAGATGAAATTTTACGGGGCCGATATTAAATTTAATGGCTGCGATTAAAGCGATGGAAAACAATAAGGCAAAGTAAACTATAGATAAAAACTTACTAGCTCTATTGTGTTTTAGTTTATGAAGTTCAATAGTTAAAAGTCGTATCATGAGGTTTAGTTAGTTTTGAGTTAGGTTTAAGAATTGTTGTTCTAAACTGGGTTTTCGCTTTATTAAATGAGAAGCAGATATGTTGTTTTCGAATAGGTAGGCATTCAAATTAGCTGCAGAAACATCATTTTCAAGTTGTACAATAGCCATGTCTCCATCAATATTTACACTAGCAGCTTCATGATAGTTTTTCAATATATTAACCAAGCGTTGTATATCTCCATCAGACTTTACTTCTATAATACCGTTAGAGGCGATCATAGTTTCAACTCTTCCGTTATATAGTTTTTCACCTTTTCTTAAAACAATAACATGTGTACATACTTTTTCAACTTCATCGAGTAGGTGAGAGGCTAAAAGTATTGTTGTACCTTTCTGAGCAATACTTTTTATAATTTCTCTTATTTCATGAATTCCTTGTGGATCAAGTCCGTTGGTCGGTTCGTCTAAGATTAATATTTCTGGGTCATTTAGAAGTGCCGAAGCGATTGCTAAACGTTGCTTCATTCCTAGAGAATAGGTTCTAAACTTGTCATTTTTTCTTTCGTAAAGATTGACAATCTTTAGTTTTTCAGAAATTTTATCATAGTGTACCCCTTTGATTTTACAGATTAACTCTAGGTTTTGATGGGCAGTCATATACGGATAAAAGTTAGGGCGTTCGATAATTGCGCCAACTTTTTTTAAAGCTTCATGTGTTGAAACAGTTCCGTTAAACCATGTAAATTCTCCTGAAGTTTTATTGACTACGTTTAAAATAATACCCAGAGTGGTTGATTTACCACTGCCATTTGGGCCTAAAATTCCATAGATATTTCCTTTTTGTATAGTAAAGGATAAGTCTCTTACGGCTTTGATCTTTCCGTAATTTTTATAAAGATTATTAATTGATAAAATTGTGTCCAAATTTTGTAATATTTTATTTTATACCCGCTAGCTAATTGGATGTTCTCTTCCTATACAGATTAAAACTTCCTGAATCGTATTTTTATTATGCAAACTATAAAGTTACATATATCAAATAATTTCTTCGATTAAATAAGATTGAGAAATTCTTTAATTTATCTAAAGAATATTTCAATAGTTAAACCACTATTAATTATTTGATAGCTAAACAACGTTTCGAATTACAAAAGTCCGTGTGGGGGAACATTAATAATCGTTGCTCTTTTTTAATAGCGTTATATTTTTTAAGACGACACTAAGCAATTTTTGTTACAAAAAAGCTTCCTCCGAACAGGAAGCTTTTTGTTTTTTTATGATTTGTCTATTAATCTAAATCCTTCACCATGAATATTTAGAATTTCAACTTTTTCTTCGTCCTTTTTAAGGTATTTTCTAAGTTTAGCGATATAAACATCCATACTTCTAGACGTAAAATAGTTGTCATCTCTCCATATTTTGGTCAATGCCAATTCACGAGGCATTAAATCATTTTTATGGATGGCTAACATTCTCAATAATTTACTTTCTTTTGGAGAAAGTTTTTGAGGTTCACCTCCATCAAATGATAAATGACGAAGTTTAGAGTTAAATTCGAAACTACCTATTTTGAATTCAAACTCTTCACTTTCCGTAGATTTTTCTTTTTCTTTTCTTTGCAAAATTGCTTTAATCTTGTGTAGTAGTACCTCTGAATCAAAAGGTTTGTTTAGGTAATCATCAGCCCCCACTTGATAACCACGTAAAACATCTTCTTTTAACGTTTTAGCTGTTAAAAAAATAATAGGGATTTCCTTGTTTGTAGTTCGGATATCTTCTGCTAAAGAAAAGCCGTCTTTTCTTGGCATCATAACATCTAAAATACACAAATCATATTCTGTATTTTTAAACATTATTAATCCGTCAATTCCATCTTTAGCGTGTGTTACTGTGTAGTCATTGAGGGCTAAATAATCTTTTAAAACAGTTCCAAAGTTTGGATCATCTTCTACTAATAGAATCTTTTTGTTTGCCATTGTATCCTTTCATTTTATATTAATGGTAATTTTACTGTAAATGTACTTCCTTTGTTCTTTTCACTTTCCACATAAACGGTTCCTTGGTGGTTATCAACTATCTCTTTTACATAAGCTAATCCTAAACCGTGACCTTTTACATTATGGATATTTCCTTTATATTCTCTGTAAAATTTATCAAATACATATTTTTGAGCATTTCTACTCATACCTATACCTTGATCTTTTACCTTTAAGATAAAAAATTTATTTGTACTCTCGGTATTAACTTCAATTTTTGGAGCATCCTCTGAATATTTAATTGCATTTTCAAGAATGTTAACGATAACATTGGTTAAATGAAGCTTGTTGCCCAATGTTTCAAAAGAAATTGCACTAAACTCAGTAGAAATAGTTCCTTTCTTATCTTTTATCAATAAGCGAACATGGTCTATTGCATCTTCTATTAAGTCATGTATATCTAGAGGAGATTTATTTATTTCAATTTGATTTTTTTCTAATTTGGATATTCTCAACACATTTTCCACCTGCCCATGCATTCGTTTATTTTCATCACGAATCATTTGAACATATCTTTTTACTTTATCTTCATCAGATATGATCTTAGGGCTTTTAATAGCGTCTAAGGCTAGATTGATGGTTGCAATAGGGGTTTTGAACTCATGTGTCATATTATTGATGAAATCAGTCTTTATTTCTGATATCTTTTTCTGTCTAACTAATTGATATAACGAAGTAGAAAAAGCCACAATAATGATGCCAATAAACAGTAATGAGAGTAAAAGTATGTTCATAATACCCAATATCATATTTTCTCTTCTTTTCGGAAATTTAATATGAAGTTTGTACTTACTATTTCCTTCATTATCTTCAAAAAGAGTAAAAGAATATGTTTCATTGGGTTGTATGTTGAAGTAACCTGATTTGATTTTGGTAGCCAATCCATCGTCATATACTCCGAACTTAAAATTTTGATTGATACTTCTTTTAGCTAATTCTTCTTTTAATACTTTATTTAATGTTTTAGCGTCTATCCTTTTGTTAAGAGGTGTGTGTTCTTGACTTTGTTGAATAAAGTATTCTAGTTGTTCTAGATTTTCTCTATCATACGTTTTAAAACTAGAAAAACTATTTTCTTCATGGTATGTTTTAAGTTCGTCGTCTGTAGATATTATTTCTTGAGAAAAAAAGTAATCCTCTTTTCCAGAATATCTTTTTACAATGATTGAGTCATTGTTTAGAAAGTCGGTTGGTATTTTTGGAATTTTAAATTTTTCTTCCAAGACTGTTGCGCCATAAGTATATTTACTATTACTTAAAGTATCAATAGACTGAAATAAGTAGTTTTTTATCTCAGATTTTGATCTAAGTTTATTGTCCTTTAAGAATTTGTCATAAACGACACTATACTTTTTTAGCTCATTTCTTTTAATTCTTTCAGAAGTATTGGACAGCGCTATCGTAACATCATGCTCAAATTGCTGTTGTTTATTTTTAATAGCATTCTTAATCCAATACACTTGTACAGATATAATTCCAATCAAAGAAACACTCATCAGTATGACTGTGAGTATAAAAATTTTCTTACCCATCGCCCCAAAAATAAATTATTAAAATGACGTATAATTTTCTTTTAACTTAGATTAACAAATGGTTTTTAAATTTAAGAAAAAATTAACGTAAATTTTACCATATAAACATTTGTTAATTATTGCTTTGTTAAAAAATTGTATACTTTTAAAGCTTCTGTTTCTGTGTCTAATATATTGATATTCTGTATTATATAATGTGATTGTAGTGTTTTTTTAGAGTCTTTCCATTGGTTTTGAATCCTTTTTTTAGCATGCTCATAAGTACTACCATCTCGTTTAATAATACGGTCAATCCTAATGTCTATAGGGGCAGTAACAGTAATTACTTTACGACACAAACCTTGATTATTGTTTTCGAATAAAATCGCATTCTCATAAAGAATGTGTTTCTTATTTTGGTAATTTTTTATAAAATTTTGTAAATTTTCGTTAACTATTGGGTGAACAATTTTGTTTAATGTGTTAAGTTTTTGTTTGTTATTAAACACAATATTAGCTAAATAGGGCCTGTTTAAGCTTTCGTTTACATAAACATTTTTTCCGAATTCATTGATGAGTGATTCTTTTATCACAAGAGAAGTATTCATTAATTTCTTCGCTTGGTCGTCTGCATTATAAACGATTATGTTTTCAAATTTTGAAAAAAAATTTGCTACTGTAGTTTTACCACTACCGATACCTCCTGTTAATCCTATAACCATTTATTTGTGTATTAAAAAATCAATTTTATTTGGAATAATTCTCACAGATGAAACATATTTAGACTTTATGTCTAGTGTTGGAACCAGATAAGACAAGTTGTTTTCTTTAGAATGCTCATAGTCACAAAGAACACGAAAAGAATTTTCATCAACTTTACTAAAATTATTCAAGCCTACCTTATAGGTTATTGTAACTTTTTTGGGATATATGTTTATGTTTTGTCTTCGAGGTAAGTTTTTGATATTAATTGGGATATCTACTTTACCTTCAGTAAACTTATCAATGGCGATTTTTATTGTAGCAGCTTTGTATTTGGTTTTTAATTTATCAGGAGTTTTAATTATTAGTTTCTTAGAAAAATTTTCTGATAAATTGTTTATTTCTAGTAGTTCTGTTTCAATTTCGTTTACTTTTTTTAAGTCGTTTTCAGCGCCAGAAATTACAATAGAATCTGGGGCTATTTTTATAGCGCCTTCAAGGCCGTATCCTTTTTCATAAGTAATATTAAGATTTGGTTTTATAGGTACTTTTTTTGATTTTAAATCACTAATATTTAAAATAATAGAGTCTTGTGAAGCTGACAAAAGACTAACACCGTATTTTAACTGTTTTTGAAGTTCGGGGAGTATATTTTTAGTTAGAAGATAATAGTTGTTGGTAGATTTTTTATGAAGTGATTTGAGGCTAATTAATAACGGGGTTGATGAAAAATTTACGCCTAATAACTTAAAGCCACTACCTTTAATTTGGAGGCTTAAATTATTTTGAGGTTCATTTTGAATGAGTTTGTCTTGATCTAGGTTGTGGTATTTGATAGCAAAATTTACTTCAGAGGTATATACTTTTGATAGATTCATAAGTAACCAAAAAAATAAAGATGCAGCTAAAAAACCTAAAAATGTTTTGGGGATGTTTAATGCTTTCATCACAAAATATATTAAAAAAAGTGAGCTTTAGCTCACTTTAAATATACTTATTTTTTAACTTCTGGCTGGTATTTTTTACTTAGCTCCATGGAAACAGCTGATCTTTCAAACTTGATCTTTCCTGCACCAGTTTCGATAGATACAGTATTGTCATTGTCATTGATTTCGACAATTTTACCGTGAATTCCACTAGAGGTGACTACTTTTGCTCCTTTTTTGATAGTCGATTGAAATTGTTTTTCCTTTTTTTGACGTGCCATTTGCGGGCGAATCATGAATAGGTATAAAACAGCAATCATTAAAATAAAAGGAAGTATACTCATGAAGCCTCCTCCGTTAGCCTGTAAAAATATAAATTGTATTAGTAGCATATATAATATGTAGTTTATTCCCTTGCTCTAGGAGTTACCATTCCTTTAATCTTAACTACTTCCAATCCTTTTTCGGTATTGGTGTATAGTGTAACTGATTTAGATTGTTTGTTAGGTTTTCCAAGTGTGTTAAAGCTCACTTTTATTTCTCCTGTTTTTCCTGGAGCAATAGGCTCTTTTGGCCATTCTGGGATGGTACATCCACAAGTAGCTTTAGCATCTGTAATTATTAGGTTCGATTTACCAGAATTAGTAATAGTAAAGGTAGTTTTTACTACTTCTCCTTCCTCGACAGTTCCAAAGTCAAATTCCTCTTTGTCAAAGATGGCTTCAGCGGCTCCCTTACTAATTTCGTTGTCTCTTTTTTCTGCATTAACAACATTTTCCTTCTTTATTTTTGATTTAGCATTTCCTTTACCGCATGATATGAAAACACAAGAAGTTATTGCTAACGATAAGGTTATTATTGTTTTTTTCATTGTTAATAATATTTCCGTAAAAATAATAATTTATTACAATAATCCTCTTCCAACTTTAATCATCGTGTTGGAAGTCAGGTATTCTTTGGCGAGTTTATCTAATACTCCATTAATGAAGTACCCACTTTTAGTCGTTGAATAATCTTTAGCCAATTCAATATATTCGTTGATAGTAACTCTACTAGGTATCGATGGGAAATGTAAGAATTCAGTAATTGCCATTTTTATTAATATCATGTCAATATCAGCAATTCTATCGGCTTCCCAATTAGGGGTTTTATCTTTGATATCATCTTCATATTTATGATGATGTAACATAGTTTTGTTGAATAGATCAGAAACAAAATTTCGATCATCATCATCTTTATACAAGGCACCTAAGATAAAAGGTTTTTTGATGCTTTGTTTGTTAAGTGTCTTTAAAATCCACGTGTTTACGAAAGGGATATCATCAACCCAAGAAATCATTTTGTCTTCATAATAGTCAGCTATTTTTTCATTAGGAGCAACAATTTCTCTAAAAAAATTGATAACAAAGCTACGGTCTACATTGTACGAATCTTCTACAGTGTCCATATATTTTTTATATAAATCACTAGCTAGTAATTCGTCTAGAATGTTTTTTACGTATTTGTCATCTAAATCCCAGTAGTTTAGGTTGTTGGTTTCAACAAAGCTTTCCAAACTAAGGCTATCTGCCAATAGGTTTAGTAATCTGTTGTTAATAAATTTTGTATTTGGGTTTAGGTCTTCTTTGGTGGCTAAAATTTTCTTTTTTGATAAATCAATTTTCTTTTTAGCTAATTTTTGTACTTCAATTAATAGTTGGAGATTTAAAACATATAAATCAAACATTTTTTGTATGCTATACTTTAAGAACTTTTCTTCTTTAGCTAAATCATTATTTTTAGATTGTAGCATAGCATAAACTGACTGCATTACTTTTACTCGTATATGTCTTCTATTTATCATTTTAAAGAACTTTAAAAAAAAGAGCGATAGATTATTTCTAACGCTCTGCAAAAGTAAAACTTTTTATATTTACTAATTGTTAATTCTTGTCTTTTTTAGCACTATCAATTCTAGCTTGTGCAATATTAAACGCTGCTTGGTGCGTTGTGATATTTTCTTTTTCTGCTAAATTGAATATTTCCAATGTAGTATTATAGATGTTTTCTGTTCTTTCTTGAATTTCATCTCTACTATAGCCAGAAACTTCTGCATAAACATTAATAATACCCCCCGCATTAATTAAGAAGTCAGGCGCATAAGCGATACCTTTTTCTTGTAACAAACTACCATGTCTGAGTTCGTTTGCTAATTGGTTGTTTGCTGCTCCTGCAACAATTTTTGCTTGTAATTGATTAATGGTGTCATCGTTTAACGTAGCTCCTAAAGCACAAGGAGCATAGATGTCAATATCCAGTCCATATACATCATCTCCTAAGACAACATTGGCATTGTATTTTTTGCTTAGCTCTTCTAGACGTTTTTCATTGATATCATTAAGGATAACTTGTGCACCTTCTTCAGTAATGTGTTGTACTAACGTTTCGCCTACGTGTCCTACACCTTGAACCAATACTTTTTTACCTGCTAGGTTATCAGAACCAAATTTGTATTTAGCGGCAGCTTTCATTCCCATGTAAACTCCATAAGCAGTTATGGGAGATGGGTTTCCTGATCCACCGATAGTTTCAGATACTCCAGTTACATGAGGAGTAACTTCTTTGATAATATCCATATCACGAGTTTCCATTCCTACATCTTCTGCAGTAATGTATTTCCCGCCTAAAGAATTAACAAATTCCCCAAATCTTCGCATTAAGCGATCGTTTTTTTGTGTTTTAGCATCACCGATAATAACGGCTTTTCCTCCTCCTAATTTTAAGCCTGTAATAGCTGATTTATAAGTCATTCCTCTTGATAAACGTAATACGTCATTCAAGGCCTCATACTCACTTTTATATTGCCACATCCTTGTACCTCCTAGTGCAGGTCCTAAAGTTGTGTTATGAATACCGATTATTGCTTTTAAACCTGTATCTTCGTCATTGCAAAAAACTATTTGCTCGTGATTATTAAAGGATAGTTGACCAAACACAGGGTCATTTTTAAGATCTTTACTTTCAATGATTTCTGCTTTCATCTGTTGTTTGTTTGCTTTGAGTGTTGTTGCTAATCTCAAAAGATTAGGTCACGAAAATAAGAAATCATTAAAACATAGTCAAAAAAACCCTCAATTATTATGATATATGTAAAACTTAATAATTAGAGAGGAAATTTTTATAAAAAATATATAATCGTTTTGAAGTCATTACAACATCTGAATAAATATTTTGCAAAATATAAATGGAGACTCCTTGTGGGAGTGGTAATTACCATATTATCAAAATTATTGACATTAAAAATTCCGGTAGTGCTGAGAGACTCTTTAAATAGTGTGGAAGACTATTTAAATGGAGTTGTTACAGATGTAGCGTATGTAAAAGAACAGTTAATCTACAATGTTTTATTGATTGTAGGTGTTGCTTTTGTTGCTGGTTTTTTTACTTTTTTGATGCGACAAACAATTATTGTTGTATCGCGAAAAATTGAATTTGATTTAAAAAACGAAATCTATCAGCAATATCAACGTTTGTCTTCTAATTTTTATAAGAGAAATCGAACAGGAGACTTAATGAATCGTATCAGTGAAGATGTTTCAAAAGTGCGAATGTATTTAGGACCTGCTATTATGTATACCACAAATATGACTGTTTTGTTCATTGTAGGGTTTGCACAAATGATTCAAATAGATACAAGTTTAACTTTATATACCTTGATACCGTTTCCAGTACTCTCAATTTCAATTTTTGTATTGAGTAAACAGATTAACAAAAGAACAACAGTAGTTCAACAATATTTGTCTAGGCTGACGACGTATTCACAAGAGTTTTTTTCAGGTATAAATGTTGTAAAATCATATGCGATTGAAAGTGTAGTAAGAACTAATTTCAACCAACTAGCAAATGAGAGCAAAGAAAAAAATATTGAACTGCATAAAGTACAGGCCTTGTTTTTTCCACTAATGATATTGCTTATTGGTATTAGTAATATTATCGTATTATACGTAGGGGGAAAGCAGTACATTAATGGTGAAATTAAAATTGGTGTTATGATGGAGTTCTTTTTATATGTCAATATAATGACGTGGCCTGTAGCTACTGTGGGGTGGGTTACATCTATTGTACAGCAAGCGGAAGCTTCTCAAGAACGGATAAACGAATTTTTAAAACATATACCAGAGGTAAAAAATACAGCTGAGGAAAAAAGAAAAGTTAACGGGGAAATTGAATTTAAAAATGTTTCATTACTGTATGAAGATACACAAATAGAAGCTTTAAAAAATGTCTCGTTTAAAGTTAATGAAGGAGAAACCGTAGGAATAATTGGGAAGACTGGAAGTGGAAAAACAACGTTAGTAAATCTAATATCAAGAATTTTTGATGTTTCAAAAGGAGAGATATTGCTTGATGGTATTAGCTTAAAAAAACATAACTTATACGGAGTTAGAGATCAAATAGGTTTTGTGCCACAGGACTCTTTTTTGTTTTCTGATACAATTGGTAACAATATTCGATTTGGAAAAGAAGATGCTAGTGAAGAAGAAATAATTGAGGCAGCTAAAAATGCAGTAGTACATGATAATATACACGGTTTTCCTAACCGTTATAAAACTGTTTTAGGAGAAAGAGGGGTAACCTTATCTGGAGGGCAAAAACAGCGAATTTCTATTGCAAGGGCTATTATTAAAGCTCCTAAAATTTTAATTTTTGATGATTGTTTGTCAGCTGTCGATACCGAAACTGAAGAGCGAATCATTACTAATTTAGAAAGTATATCTAAAGATAAAACAACCTTTATTGTAAGCCATCGAATATCCTCTATAAAAAACGCGGATATAATTGTTGTTTTGGATCAAGGAAGGCTTGTTCAAAAAGGAGTTCATAATCAATTAATAAAAGAAGAAGGTTATTATAAAGATTTGTATAAACAGCAACTTTTGGAAAAAGAAATATAGCGATTTCTCATTGCCAAGTGAAATATTTTGTTAGATTTGTTGAAAGATTTAAAAACAACTATTACTTATTTTATTACTTAAGACAAGAATTATGGGCGAGAGAGTAGAACAAGAAGAAATTTTTTCACAGGTACTGAGAGCTGGAAGGAGGACTTATTTTTTTGATGTGAGATCGACGAAAGCTAATGACTATTATTTAACTATTACAGAGAGTAAAAAATTTACTCATGATGATGGTTCATACCATTATCAAAAGCACAAAATATATCTTTATAAAGAAGATTTTACCGACTTTAAAGAAATGTTGAACAGCGCAACTGATTTTATTGTAAAAGAAAAGGGTGATGAGGTGATAAGCGAACGTCATCAAAAGGATTACAAGAAAGAAGAAGCTGTTGCTGGAGCATCGTCTGCAGAAAGCTTTACTGACGTTTCTTTTGATGATATTTAAAATGTATAGCTAAAATAAAAGCCAAAAAAAATCTAGGACATTTGTTTTTGACAAATTCCTGTGAATAATTGAAAAACCACTCAACATCAGATGTTAAGTTGGTTTTTTTTATGCCATAATTTATATCAAGCTACTAATCTAAAACTTTTTTCATTGTTTGAGATTTAGCTACGGTTTCTTCCCATTCTTTTTCTGCGTTACTATCTTTTGTTACGCCACCGCCAACAAAAATAATCGCTTCTTCGGATTTGATTTGCATACAACGGAGATTTACAAATAGTTGTGTTTTGTTTTGAGGGAAGTTGATTTCACCTAGAAAACCTGTATAGAAAGAACGATCATAGCTTTCATTGTTTAGAATAAAAGATTTGGATGGCGTTTCTGGTAGTCCACAGATGGCTGGCGTTGGGTGTAGTGCTCTAATGATAACCGATATCTTATCGTTAAAAGTTCCTTTAATTTTTGTTTTTAGATGTAAAAGGTTTCCAGCTTTGATGGTTTCACGATCTCCAACATGGATAGTGGTACAACAGGGAGCAAGTTTGTTAATAATATATTCTGTTACAAATTGTTGCTCTTCTGACTCTTTGGATTTCCATGTGACTTGTTCATTGCTATGGTATTGCTGTGTGCCAGCCAATGCCATGGTTTCAAAATGATTTCCATCTATCTTAACCAGTGTTTCAGGAGTAGCCCCTAACCATAACCCTACTTCGGGATGAAACCACAAATAGACAAAAGCATTGGTATAGGATTTTATTAGCTTTTGGTAAGTTAACACAATATCTATGTTCGAAACTTTGATTCGTTCCTTTCTTGATAAAACCACTTTTTTAAACTCGTTATTTTTGATAGCATTTATTCCTTTTTGTACAAGTTTGATATGTAGTTTTTTAGAAACGGTGTTTGAGTTGATTTCTTGCTTGTTTTTAATGAGGGAAGGAAGGATATCTTCTGAAATTTCTTCTTCAATAAACTTTGCTTTTTTACTTGGGATAAGTATTGCTTTTTCTTTTTCGTTAAAAGGAGCAAAAACAAAACCACTTTCCGTATAGTTATCAGAGGTATAAAGTGTTTTGTTCTCTTGAATAAAAGCAGAAATGAAAGTATGATTTGGTTTGCGGTAAGCGACAAAAGGTAAGTTATTTTGTAACGCTTGTCTTATTTGAACAAAAATATTCAATCTAATTGTTTTAAAAGTTGTTGTTTAATGAATGAAAATTGACTCCAAATTAAATCGTGCCCTGCACTTTTAATACTGATTAACTGGAATTGATCTGAGGGGATTTCTTTTTCTAAAAATAAGGAATTCTCGTAGGGGACGATTTTATCCGTTTCCCCATGTATACTTATTACTTTGTTAGGTGTATGCTTCCAGTTTTGTTCAAAACTCTGAAGGTCTTTAGCATGTGACATCTTTTCTTTTGATGCTTGTTTCCATACATTAGGTACTAACCATCGGGTAGCTTTCCATTTATAGAAATTTATAATCCAAGGAGTTTTTTCTGCTTCACTGTAGACAGCGGGAGCCACTAAGATTATTTTTTTTACTTTTGATTGACTCGCCAAGGCTATAGGTCCACCAAATGAATAACCGATAAGTATGTTGTTTTGATTGGGAGTATCCGTAAGTAAATCGTCTAGTAGATCTCTTTCGAAAGCAATGCTTTCCTGTACCTGATTTTTATCTTGATAATTATAGCCTATTCTATCATAAGCAAGCATGTTGAATTTTTTTGTCAGTGTTTTGTCAGACATATATTTTATAAAGTTACTACATGAGCCTATAGTACCATGAACAAATATTAATGTAGGTGCGTTTTTGTCTAAAAAGGTGCTAATAGTTCGATAGGTAAAGTTTTTATAAGTTTTGTAACTTAGTTTTGGAGTGACAGGAAACTTTTCGAAGGCATCTAAAATTTTTTGATCCGAATCTGGATTTGAAAACCTTACAAATAATAGATAAAGCCCTAGAAACAATAGGCTTACTGTAATAAGGATGATTTTTACAATTTTCTTTATTTTTTGCATTATTTTTTATCCAAAATAATATTAGTAAGCTTGCATATAGAGATTAATTCGCCCTCTTCGTCTTGTATTTTTACTTCCCACAAATGAGTAGTTCTCCCCCTATGTATTGGTGTAGCAGTAGCAAAAACAACCCCTTCTTTTTTGCTTTTTACATGGTTTATAGAAAGCTCAATTCCTTTTGTTATTTGTTTTTTAGGATTTGTAAATAAAAAACTAGAAGCACAACTTCCCACCGTTTCAGCAAGGGCAGCTGTAGCACCCCCATGAAGTATACCCTGTGGTTGATATACTTTTTCATTGACAGGCATTTTGGCGGTTACAAAATCTTCTCCAACATCAACGAACTGAATCGCTAAAGTTTCCATTAAAGTGTTCTTACTAAAATTGTTTAGTTGATCGAGTATTTTTTGCTTATTCATATTGCCTTACAAAAATCACTCAAAAATACGTATTTTTGTAGCCATAAAAAAACACCAAGTAATGTATAAGGTACGAGCAATATTAGATACTCAGGAAGATGTAATTAGAACAGTATTAATTGAAAACGGGAAGTCTTTGGAAGCGTTACATTTTATGATTGCAAAAGCTTTTGGTTTTGATGGACAAGAAATGGCATCTTTTTATACGGCCGATGACGAATGGAATCAAGGAGAAGAAATTCCGTTATTTGATATGAGTGAAGCTGGGGAAGGTATTTCTATGGCAAAAAGTATCTTAAATGAGACATTACTTAATGTAAATGAGAAGCTTATCTATGTTTATGATTTTTTAAATATGTGGACTTTCTATATTGAGGTGGTAGAAATAACAAATACTTCTAACGAAGAAAAAGTTATTTTATCTGTTGGTGAAGTACCTAAGGCTAAAAATGAAGATTCTTTTGATTTAGAGAATATCATGAATAGTTACGAAGAAGAATTTAAAGACACAAATGAAGATGAATTTGATCGTTTCGAAAGTTTAGACGATATTGATCTGGATAACTATTAATATATGGGGCAATACCTAAGATTGTACAATGAAAACCCTAACCCTAAGGAGATAGATAAAATTGTAAAAACACTTCAAAATAATGGCATTATAATTTATCCTACAGATACTGTTTATGGATTGGGGTGTGATATTACCAATACAAAAGCATTAGAAAAGATAGCTAAGATAAAAGGTATAAAACTCGATAAGGCTAACTTTTCGTTTATATGTAATGATTTGAGTCATTTGTCTGATTATGTTAAGCAAATAGATACACCTACATATAAGATTTTAAAAAGAGCATTACCAGGACCGTATACTTTTGTTTTACCGGGTAGTAATTCTTTACCTAAGGTATTTAAAAAGAAAAAAACAGTAGGTATAAGAGTGCCAGATAATAACATAATAAGAGCTATTGTTGAGGCACTTGGAAATCCGATTGTTTCAACTTCTATTCGTGACGAAGATGCTATCATAGAGTATACAACGGATCCTGAGTTGATTTTTGAAAAATGGCAAAATAAAGTAGATATGGTAATTGATGGCGGGTATGGTGACAATCAAGCTTCTACAGTTATTGACTTAACAGGGTACGAGCCTCAAGTGATAAGAGAAGGTAAAGGAAGTACTGATATTCTGTAACTAAAGCAACGAGGTGTTTTTGGAGGTATGATTAAGATAGTTTTTTAAACTTTTTTCTTCCAAGTAAAAAGTACTGCCAAACAATAGAAGTATGAATACTATAGTTGTCCTTTTTTATAATCTTCTTCCTCTTTTTTAGAAAAGTGAAAAAGTTTTTATAAAAGCTTACATGTGCTTTTAAAATAGCCAATGTATGAATTGGACGAAGCTCTAGGGCAAATTTAATACCCGCGACACCGTCTAAAATCAGGCGAGAAAAAACAACATAGACAAACCACTTTTTCGGAACATTTTTTACCACGTTTAATAGACTATTTCTGAAATTTAGGAAGGTCTTATGAGGATTACTCTCTTCTAAGGTAGCTCCACCAATGTGATATACAGTTGAAGTTCCAACATATTTTATATTATGTCCTTGGTTTTGTGCTCTCCAACAAAGATCAATTTCTTCTTGGTGTGCAAAATAATCTTCATCAAATCCGCCTAGGTTATGGTAAACTTTTGATCGAATAAACATACAAGCGCCAGAGGCCCAAAAAACATCTGTGATATCATCAAATTGTCCTTTGTCTTCTTCTAACCGATTAAAAACTCTACCTCGACAATACGGGTATCCATATAAGTCAATAAAGCCACCTGCTGCACCAGCATATTCAAATAGCTTTTTGTCTTTATAGTCCAATAATTTGGGTTGGATGATAGCTGTATTTTGTTCTTTTTCAAAAACCTCAATAATAGGAGGTAGCCAGTTTTGGGTCACTTCTACGTCAGAATTTAGTAAACAATAGATGTCAGCATCGATTTGTTTCAAGGCATCATTATATCCTTTAGCATACCCTCCGTTAGTAAGGTTTTGAATAATACGAACCGTTGGAAATTCTTTTTTTATATACGGAATAGAATTATCTGTCGAAGCATTGTCTGCTACATAAACTTGAGCAGTAGGGGTACTGAAGTTTATGATTGACGGTAAGAATTGTTCAAGTAATTTTCTACCGTTCCAGTTTAATATGACAATTGCGATTTTCAAGATGCCAAAAATACGTTTATTATTACGATTAACATATATAGGAAGCTGTCAAATTCTTGTGAAGATGTATAATTTATTGCTTATCAGTATTTATATTTTGAGAATTCTAATAAGAAGGAATGTCTGGTAAAAATATATACGTTTCGTTTTTAGTATCCAATTGACAGTAATAATGTTGTAGTCCATTGGTGATTACTAAAAACTGAGCATTTAATTTTGCATTATAACGAGCAATTTGATCAAAAGTTTCTTGGGTGATCTTAACAGTGGGAGCTTTACATTCCACAATTATTTTAGGAATTCCATTTCGATTAAATACTACAATATCGGTACGTTTTTTTAAGTTATTGATCATTAATTGTTTTTCAATAGCAATTAATGATAAAGGGTATTTTTTTTCATTGACTAAAAAATGGGTAAAGTGTTGTCGTACCCATTCTTCGGGTGTCAATACCACGTATTTTTTTCGAAAAACATCAAAAATAAGCTTCTTATTTTCGTTACTTTTGAGCTGGTAATTAAAAGTAGGTAGGTTTAAAGTGTACATTATTCAAAAATACTAAAACTTTCATACTTTGACTTCTCAATAAGTAGTATATAATTAGATGAACGAAGCAAGGCAAATTATAGAAGATATTAAAAAAGGTCAGATCAAACCCATTTACTTTCTTATGGGGGAAGAACCTTATTATATTGACAAGATTTCTCAGTATATCGAAACGAATGTCTTGGAGGCGTCAGAAAAAGGGTTTAACCAAGTAGTAATGTATGGAAGGGATGTGACGATTGATGAAATTGTATCTTCTGCTAAACGATATCCAATGATGTCTGAACGTCAGGTGATTATTGTTAAAGAGGCACAAGACTTAAGTAGAACTATCGATAAAATTGAATCATATGCCAATACTCCGCAACCTACTACTTTATTAGTTTTCAATTATAAATACAAAAAACTAGACAAACGTAAAAAAGCCTATAAGGCGATTGCTAAAAATGGAGTCATTTTTGAAAGTAAGAAGCTATATGAAAATCAAGTTGCTGACTGGATTGTGAAAATGCTTGGTGCTAAAAAGTTTACTATTGAGCCGAAGGCATCTCAAATGTTAGTAGAGTTCTTAGGAACAGATTTAAGTAAGATTAGTAATGAATTGGATAAGCTTATTTTTGTATTACCTGCAGGAACCATTATTTCACCGACGCATATAGAAGATAATATAGGTATTTCTAAAGATTTTAACAATTTTGAACTACGCAAAGCGATCGGAAAAAAAGACATTCTAAAGGCGAATCAAATTATTAATTTTTTTGCTCAGAACCCCAAGAATAATCCATTGGTAGTTACTATTTCATTGTTAAATAGTTTTTTTGTTCAGTTGTTATCCTATCATGGTTTAAAAGATAAATCAAAAGCAAATGTAGCTAAGGTATTAGGAGTAAATCCTTATTTTGTAGACGACTATGTAATGGCAGCTCGCAATTATCCTATGCGTAAGGTTTCACAAGTCATCGCTTTATTACGAGAAGCAGATTTAAAGAGTAAAGGAGTAGGAGGGAACTCTTTAGGAGTAAATGATATACTTAAAGAATTGCTCTTCAAAATGATGCATTAAGTTGTTACTTTAAAAATTCATTTTTTGCGAAAATTTTTAATTGAAATATAGGATACATTATCTCACAAGTTAGAAATATTTTTTCTTTAGTTATTAATCTAGCCTTATATAAATAAGATATACTATAGTCTTTTTGTGTACGTTTTACATAATTGTTTTTCATTACACTTAAATTTAGTGTAACGCTATTTCAGGACGAGACATATTTTAAAATAAAAAAACTTTTAGGTTAGCTACCTAAAAGTTTTTTGTTTTTCCCCTTAAATTATCCGCTCAAATGTAATGAGTGATGTGACAAAGATATCGACATGTTAGAAGGTGGAGAAGGGGATTCCTGCAGAAAAAAATGAGATTTTCCGTTTACATATATTTTTTATATCCGTAATAATTTGAAACGAAAAAGGATATAATCTATTAAAGTGTTTTTTTACGGGTAATAAAGGAATTTAAAAAAAGAGAGGTAAACTATTTATACCACATTTTATCTGTCATATGACATATATCGAGCTGTTTGTAACATTACTAGTGCTGAAGGAGAATATGTATACCCAAATTTGACATTTTAAATTTATAAAGAATGGCAAGTAAAGGTATTACAAGTTATGGCTATGTGTCTTTATCAGACAATGAAAATGTAAAAATTGCAGTGCAAGTTCCTTCAGCAGATTACAATTGGTTACGTTGTAGTCAAGGATCAAAAACTGCTTTTGAAAGCTCTGGAAAGAATTCAAATCGTATTGAATCTAATAATACACAAATTAACACTTCAGATTTATGTTACTTTGGGTTACGTCAACAGTTAGGAAATGTAACCATTGAAACAAAAAATTTACAAGATAACTTTACCTGTAACACACAAATAAACCCTTTTTCTGACAAAATAGGAGCAAGTGATGCGATAAATTTATTAAATACTCCCCCTAGTATAACTTCTAAAAGGGCTATAAGCTATGGAGTGTATAGAGCAGGCACTGGAAGTTTTGGACTGACCAATCAATACCAGCAATATGCATACGTTACAGATAACCATAGTGAGTGGATGGGAGACTTAATGCGCTCAAACCCTAATTTTAGTAATGAATCGTTTAATAAATTTACATTACCTGGCTCTCATAATGCAGGAATGTTTGATACTTCATGGGTTAAAACTAACTTAAGTGCTTTACAAAAAAGTATAAGTGTGTTATTAGAAAAAACAGTAGGATTTATATATAGCGATTTGATAGATGAAGTATTGTCTATTGCAGGAAAGTATCTACCTAGATTTTTGGTATATAATGCCTTTAATCAAAAAGATAGTATTACAACTCAGCTTAATTTAGGAGTAAGATACTTTGATTTTCGTCCAGGAAAAATAGCTTCAAGTATTCGAAAAAATATGAAAAACTCAGATAATGAGTTGTATCACCAACATGGATTTGTACCTGGGTACTCTTATTTAAAGTTTTTGACAGACGTTTTAGATTGGCTAAGAAATCACCCTACCGAAATGGTTGTCATTAATTTAAATTCAAATGGGTTTTATGACCATGGTTCGATGAATCCTACTCGAGAAGAACTTGAAACTTATTGGAATAATGCTATTGCTACTACAAAATCAGATATAATGATAGGTACAGAAGCAGATTTAAGTAAGTCTTATCGATCATTATTAGAAGAAAAAAAGCGGGTAATATTTCTTAATGATAGTAATATGAAAGATTATTATCCAGCATTTAAGTATGATACCTATGATAAAAATGAAAAAGAATACGAAACTTTTACTCCCAATACAATCGTAAATAATGTTTTAAATAAAATGACGAAGTACGACCAGTTACACAAAGATTTTTCTGTAGTTCAGGTACAAGGTACTGCTACTGCAGCATTATTTAATAATATTAAAGAATTATGGGAGAATAATAAAGCTACATGTATTAAACAATTGATGGAACTTTTAGTAACTTCAACAGATAGTGAAACAGCCTCGCCATTAATTTCAACGAAAGCATTCTTTGATCAAAAAACATACGCTTGGATAGATCAAAAAATGAAAGATCATGTTCCAAATAATCACTTAACTGTTGTTTTGAATGATTTTACAGACAATGCTTTAGTAGATATATGTAAGGATATTTCTAAAAAAAGAATGGTTTTTTAGTTTTTATATAAAAAAAATAATAAAAAAAATACGAAGTGGTATTTTTTATTATTTTTAATACTAAAAATACCACAAAAAATACTACATAAGAGCTTCTTTTATTCAATAAAAATAAAAGAAAGCTCTTTTTTTTATACGTCATAAATGTTTAAATTTTTTTCATTAAAAATGAAGCATTTTTATAGCTTTTTTTTTGTGTTTTATAAATGTAACTGTCTGTTTTTTAACAATTTATTGTGAATTTAACGTAGGTTTTTTAACTTTGTGAATATCAAAGTATTGGGGTATGGGGGAAAAACTACAAGTACACTTCAGAAGGGGAGTGTTAGCTGTTCTAATCCTGTTTTTTGGATTTGAGACGGCTAAAAAAGATGGAGGTATAAATACAACAAATTACAAAAATCCTATTGTTTATGACTATTGTGATGATGATGGAGATGGTATCACTCAGGTAGATCTTGAGGAGTTGATAGATAGGGTTGAATCTCAAGTGATTGCAGACCTGCTATCAAATGATATTTTACCAACTGTAATTATAGGTACAGATCAAGGTAATTTAATTAAGGTTGAGGATGTTGAAGGGGCGCAAACAATTACTCAAATTTGTAGTCTAGGAGCATCTGTTCAGCTATTTGACGTATCAGTAGATTCTAACGAAGATTATTACGGTATTTCACCCGGTTCTATTTTTAGAATTAATGATAATTGTAGCCGTACTACTATAACGTCAGTTGGTATAGGGAATGCGTTATCTTTTGATAAGAGTGACAATTTATATTTTAATAATTTTCCTGATTTTTCATCACCAAATCCAAGAGTATACCGATTGGATGCAGGCTTAGGGGGAACCCCTTATGTATGGCATGAGTTTGAAGAAGGATATGCAGCTGGTGATTTTGTCATGTTGAATGGCCATATGTATATCGCTTGGATTATTCAAACTGGTTTTTTTCCTGTTTCTTATTTGTATAAAGTAACTGTAGATGCAGACAATCAATATGTTTCTCATGAAGATTTAGGAACTATTAAGTTTGGTACTACTGGTTTGGCAAGTGAGTTAGGGGTACTTTATGGAATTAGTGATGGTGAAATTTATAGAATAGATTTAGGGACAAACCCTTTGAGTCAACCAACGGTAATGACTAATGAGGCCGAATTAGGGCTTTGGTGGGGAGGATCTGGTTTACATGAAGCACTTGAGATTGAATCTACTGTGCATATTTCTCAATCGGATGCGGATAATGATGCAAATCCACTTTCCAATCCATGGTCAAATACAAATCCTAATCAACAAACTATTTATGTAAGAACAGAAAATACGACTACTGGCGAATATATAGTTACTGAAGTTCAAATAAATGTTAGAGAAATACCAGAGGCGCCAACTGGAGATAATCAAATAATTATATGTTCTTCCGATGGAGGAGAAGAAACGTTGGCAGATATACCTGTTAACGGAACAGATATACAATGGTATGATGCCCCTACTGGGGGTACCTTACTCTTATTAGGAACTCCATTATTGGATGGAGAAACATATTATGCAAGTCAAGTAGTAAATGGATGTGAAAGTGCAGATAGACTTGCTGTAACTGTAACTATTGATGTGCCACCTGGTCCTACAGGAGCTGCAAATCAAGTTTTTTGTTCATCAGACACACCAACAGTCGCTGATTTAGTTGCTACAGGTGATAATGTACAATGGTACCTGTCTGTTAGTGACGGTACACCACTGCCTCCAACAACTGAATTGGTTAATGGGTTAATTTATTTTGCTAGTCAAACAGTAGGTAGTTGTGAAAGTGTAGAACGTTTGCCTGTCAGTGTTTCATTTACAACCCCGACAACTCCTATAGGAGATGCGAATCAAGAGTTTTGTTCATCAGACGCACCAACATTAGCCAGTATAAGTGTTGGTGGGAATGGTATTCAATGGTATGATGTTGCTACAGGAGGTAGTGCATTAGCACCTAATACAAGTTTAACCGATGGAACCACCTATTATGCAGCACAAACCATAGGGTCTTGTGAGAGTACAGATAGGTTAGCGGTAAGTGTAACAGTACATTCATCTCAACCGCCAACTGGAGAGACAAATCAAGGGTTTTGTTCGACAGAATCACCAACATTAGCTGACTTAGTAGTAGTAGGTAATGGTATTGAATGGTATGATGCTGCAACTGGAGGAACAAATTTACCGTTAACGCTAACCTTAACGGATGGTGCCACGTATTATGCAAGTCAGGTATCTTTGAATTGTGGAAGTTCAGATCGATTAGCAGTTAGTGTATCTTTATCATCATCCACACCACCAACAGGACCAACTTTTCAGCCATTTTGTGCGTCAAATTCACCAACAGTAGCAGATTTAGCCGCTACAGGAAGTAATATATTATGGTATTTGACACCCGTAGGAGGAACAAGTTTAGATACTACAACAAGTTTAATTGATGGAACAATATATTATGCAAGTCAAACAATTGGGGGGTGTGAAAGTACTGAGCGTTTAGCAGTAACAGTATTGGTAGGAATACCACCAGCACCTACGGGAGATGCTTCGCAAACTTTTTGTTCAAGTGATGAAGCTACTATTGCAAATTTAGTTGTAGATGGAAATGATGTGCAATGGTATTTAACTTTAGCAGGAGGAACAGCCTTGCCGATAACAACCAGTTTAACAGACGGAACCACGTATTATGCAAGTCAGAGTATTGGTGGTTGTGAAGGAACAGATCGATTGGCAGTTGCTGTAACTGTAACTTCACCGTCAACACCTACAGGCGAAGCAAATCAAGAATTTTGTCAAGAAGATTCACCAACTATTGCCGATATTGTTGTTTCAGGAACAAATGTACAATGGTATCCAACAGAAACGGGTGGAACTAGTTTAACCACAACAACAAGTTTAACTAACGGAACAACGTATTATGCAAGTCAAATTGAATCTGGCTGTGAAAGTATAGATCGATTGGCAGTTACTGTTTCTGTATATTCTCCATTAGCACCAACTGGATCAACAACCCAAACCTTTTGCGCTATTAATGTGCCAACAATTGCTGATATAGAAGTTACAGGAAGTAACGTTCAATGGTATCCGACCGCTATCGGTGGTAGTAGTTTACCTACAACCACCAATTTAGCGGATGGGGAAACCTATTATGCAAGTCAAACAGAGGGTAGCTGTGAAAGTGACCGATTAGCGGTTACGGTTTCCTTTGATGGAGCTCCCCTACCAACTGGGGCAAGCACGCAATCTTTTTGTTCTACAGATACTCCGACAATTGCAGATATAGACATTACAGGAACCGATATTCAATGGTATCCAACAGATGTTGGGGGGACAGTTTTAGATCCATCAACTAATTTGATTGATGGTTCTACTTATTATGCATCGCAAACAATTGGTAGTTGTGAGAGTGATCGATTAGCAGTTACTGTATCTTTTGACGGGATAATAGCACCTACTGGAGATGTAACACAGTTTTTCTGTGCTATTGATAACCCAACAGTTGCTGATATAGAAGTTACAGGAAATAATGTTCAATGGTATTCATCTGCCGTAGGAGGAAATATAGTAGCTCCTACAACTAGTTTGGTAAATGGGACAACCTATTATGCAAGTCAGACTGAAGGTAGTTGTGAAAGTACCGATCGATTGGCAGTAACAGTATCAGTCAATTCATCTTCAGCTCCTTTTGGTTTAGGTTCACAACCATTTTGTGAATTTAATACACCAACAGTAGCAGAGTTGTTAGCTATTGGATCTGGTATACAGTGGTATAACGATGCAGTAGGAGGTACTCCTTTAGATCCAGCAACGGAGTTGGTGGATGGAGAAACTTATCATGCAAGCCAGACCGTTGGAGGCTGTGAAAGTACCGATCGATTGGCAGTAACAGTTATTGTGACCTCACCAATAGCTCCTTTAGGTTTAGAAATTCAAGCTTTTTGTTTGTTGGACAGTCCAACATTAGCAGATATAGAAGTGGTGGGGAGTGGTATTAAATGGTATCCTACAGAAACAGGAGGAACCAGTTTACCAATGACTACAGCTTTAGTAAATGAAACAACGTATTATGCGAGTCAAACGATTGCAGGCTGTGAAAGTGTAGATCGTTTAGCAGTAACCGTTATTGTGGGAATACCTCCCGCACCAACAGGCCCAACACCACAAGAATTCTGTGGTATAGATATGCCGACGGTTGCGGATCTAGTAGTTGATGAACCTGAGATAGAAATTCCTGAGATAGATTTACCACCAGGAGTTGAAATTCCAGAAATAGAATACGAAATTAAATGGTATGATACCGTATTAGGAGGAACTCCTCTTGATCCAACGACACCCTTGGTTGATGGGGCTACCTATTATGCAAGTTTATCTGTTGAAGGTTGTGAAGGAATTCTTAGATTGGCAGTTACAGTGTCAGTGAATTCACCATTACCACCTTCAGGAGAAACAACACAAACATTTTGTACCTTAGATTCACCAACCATTGCAGATATAGAAGTTTCAGGTACTGAAGTACAATGGCATGATGCTGCAACAGAAGGCAATATTATAGAAAACAGTGCTTTATTGGAAGATGGAGCGACGTATTATGCAAGTCAAACGGTAGATGGTTGTCAAAGTCCAGATCGATTAGAGGTTACAGTATCTTTAAACTTACCAGCTGCTCCGACAGGAGAAATGCAGCAGGCATTTTGCGGGGGAGATTCACCTACTATTGCAGATTTGGTTGTTGAGGGAGAAAATATTACATGGTATGCAGCGATTACTCGTGGGCCAGCATTAGATCCGACGACTCCTTTAGTTGATGGAACAACCTATTTTGCAACACAAACAATAGATAGTTGTGAAAGTGAAGATCAGTTGGCAGTAACGGTATCAATTGGGGCAGCACCAGCACCAACAGGAGAACCGGTACAAGCTTTTTGTTCAATAAATACACCAACAATAGGAGATATAATCGTGTCAGGTACGAATATAGAATGGCACGACGCAGCTACAGGAGGAAGCATATTACCAACTTCGACTAGTTTGGTTGATGGAACGACTTATTATGCAAGTCAGACGATAGGAAGCTGTGCAAGTGAAGAAAGATTAGCAGTGACAGTGACTATTGGCTTACCAGTAGCACCAACAGGACCAGCCAATCAAGAATTTTGTTCAATAAGCGAGCCTACCATTGAAGCTTTAGAGGCTGTAGGTGATAATATTCAGTGGTACGATGTAGCAACAGGGGGAACTGTTTTACCTGCATTAACTAATTTGGTTGATGGAACAACCTATTATGCAAGTCAAACGGTAGATGGTTGTGAAAGTACCGATCGATTGGCAGTAACAATATCAATAAATACCTCCGCAGCACCCACTGGGGAAACATCGCAAGCATTTTGCGGTGGAGATTCACCTACTATTGCAGATTTGGTTGTTGAAGGAGAAGATATCAAATGGTATTCAGCAGTTACTCGCGGACCAGAATTAGACCCGACAACTCCTTTAATTAATGGAGCAACCTATTTTGCAACACAAACAATAGAGGGGTGTGAAAGTGCGGACCAATTGGCGGTAACGGTATCAATAGGGGCAGCACCAGCACCAATAGGAGAACCAGTACAAGCTTTTTGTTCAATAAATACACCAACAATAGGAGATATAATCGTGTCAGGTACGAATATTCAATGGCATGATGCAGCTACAGGAGGTAGTATATTGCCAACTTCAACTAGTTTGTTAGATGGAACGACTTATTATGCAAGTCAAACGATAGGAAGTTGTGCAAGTGAAGAAAGGTTAGCAGTGACAGTAACTATTGGTTTATCCGTAGCACCAATAGGGCCAGCCAATCAAGAGTTTTGTTCAATAAACGAACCTACAGTTGCGTCTTTAGAAGCCATAGGAAATAATATTCAGTGGTATGATACAGTTACAGGGGGTAGTATGATTCCAGTTTCGACTATTTTGGTAGACGGAACAACGTATTATGCAAGTCAAACTATTGGAGGTTGTGAAAGTACAGACCGATTAGCAATAACGGTATCTGTAAATATACCATTAGCTCCCACAGGTCAAACAACACAAGCTTTTTGTGGGGTAGATAGTCCTACAATTGCAGATATACAAATTACAGGGAATAATATTCAATGGTATACAACACCATCTGGAGGAAATATACTAACAACAGACACTAATTTAATAGATAATGCAACGTATTATGCGAGTCAAACAATCGGTGATTGTGAGAGCTCAGAAAGATTGGCAGTAAATGTTTCTGTTGGGTTGCCTCCAGCTCCCACAGGATCTGCAACACAAACATTCTGTTTTGTAGATTCACCGACTATTGCGGATTTAGTGGTAGCAGGAAACAATATCCAATGGTATACAGCATCTGTTGGTGGAAGTAGCTTGGATATAACTACCAATTTGGTAAATGAGACAACCTATTATGCAAGTCAAACTGTTGGAGGTTGTGAGAGTTCAGAAAGATTGGCAATAACTACATTAGTAGGTTTGACGACGCCACCTACAGGATCTCCTGTACAAACATTTTGTACACAAGATGCACCTACTATAGCAGATTTGATGGTAACAGGTAGTAATGTTCAGTGGTATGATGTTGCAATTGGAGGAAGTGCTTTGCCAGTATCAACTAGTTTGGTTGATGGTGATACGTACTATGCAAGTCAAAATGTATCAGGGTGTGAAAGTGTAAACAGGTTGCCAGTTACTATAAATATGTTGGCATCACCTGAAGTTGACTCACAGCCAGAACCTATTTTGATTTGTGATGTTAATCAAGACGGGTATATACAAGTTGATTTAACCGTTCATGAACAAGTAATTTTAGGAAACCAAGATTCAGATGATTATATATTTAATTATTTTAGTGATAGTGATCATTCACAATTAATTCAAAACCCTGAAAACTATCAGACATCAAGTCTTGAAGAAAATATTTATTTCGCAGTTGCACACATAGATAATATTACCTGTAGCGTTGATGGGTCTTTTGTATTGGCAGTCAAAGAAAATTTAATAGCGCAACAACCATCAGATTATGAGTTGTGTGATAATTTAAATGATGGAGACGATACGAATGGTTTTGTGTCAGAATTCTTATTGCAAAGTATGGATAGCCAAATTTTGCAAGGATTAACTGAAAATATGTACGAAGTAAGTTATTATACGACACAAGAAGCAGCAGAGAACGGTGATGATACGTTCTTAATAGATAAAAATATACCGTATACCAATGAGGTAAAAGATAGGCAAACTGTTTATGTACGCGTAGATCATGTGGAGGCAGCTATGTGTCCAAATACAAGTATTACATTTGATTTAGTAGTAAATAAATTACCACACAATATTACTTCAGATGAGGTAATTATCGAAAATAATATTCAAAATGTACATGAGACAAGTACTATTAATATCACCTTAGGAGAAGGCTTGAGAGGAGTGTTTGAATTTGGTTTATTTGATAATGAAGGAACGTTAATTGCTTATCAAACAGAGCCTATGTTTGAAAATGTAGCAGGAGGAATATATAAACTCGTTATACGAAGTGTAAAGGGCTGTGGTGAACATATAATCGACATACACGTTATTCAAATACCAAGTTTCTTTACTCCTAACGATGATGGAGTTAATGATACATGGAATTTAAAAGGAGTGTCTGAGGCCAACTTCCCATATTCGGAAATTTTAATTTTCGATAGATTCGGTAAACAGGTTGGAGAAACAAAGTTAGGTGAAGAAGGTTGGTCAGGAGTATCTGATGGAAAAAAACTTCCTTCAAATGACTATTGGTACACTATAAAACTAGTAGATAACAAAGGTAAAACCCTGAAGAAGTTAGGTAATTTTGCCTTGATTCGAAAATAAGATAATGAGGGGTATCATTCGTTAATTATTGACAATGGTATTAAGATTTATCGATTTCCTATATAAAAGTGGATTCGGTATAAGGATCATCTCGCTCGAACTTATTATTATAAATTTGAGTATTAAAGAATGATTCTTATACCGGATCCACTACTTTTATGTTTTCTTTGTTATACTATTTCTATCTCTAAATTACACATTAGAAAAATGATGATTTTCTGTGTTAGATAAAAAAGAAAAATCAGTCATAGCCTTAGTTAAGAGTTATTTTTATTTTGAAATATAACACAAAAAGGCGTATTTTAATTGAGTAATTTAGAGATAGAAATAGTGTTATAAGGCGGATAGTATAGTAAAATGAAGCTCTTAGAAAAGACATGTCTTTAAGAATATTCATAACACCTCTATAATGATCGTTTATATTGCGCTAGGGTTGCCCCTATAGAGTACTAATTAAAAAGGTTTTTAACGATTATTTTAGCCGCTTTTCTAGAACCTTTTAACGAAGGGTGAACCCCGTCTTTATCATAATAGCTAAAGTCGTTTGTTAGCTCAAAATCTTTTTTCCATACTTTTCCAACAGGAAGGAGTATTGCGTTATTTTTGGTCGCAGCTTCCGTATAGTTTATAATAACGTTATCAAATAATTTTTGTTTTTGTTTAGAAGGCCAAACCATGAAAAAACATAATTTCGCATTATTTTTTTTACATAAATTACTGATTTTTTCTCCTGTTTCAAGTAGCATTCTTTTACCCTCTTTTGAAGAAGATGGCCCTTGTTGAATAACAATATATTCAAACTTTTTGCTATTGATAAGTTTTTGTATTTTTCCACCATTCCAATGATCTGAGATGGAAAAATTAGGAAAAGCAAGCATTTCAGTAGTAACCTTTTCCTCATTAGACCGATTAGCCATTCTTTTCACTATTTTGGGTAGGTTATTATAATAGGTAAGGCTGTTACCTACAAATAAAATATCAATGGTCTTCTTTGTTGCTTTTTGTTGTTTTTGTTGAGATAAAATAGTAAAACATGAACCCAAAATGACACACAACAGCATAATAACATTCTTCATAATAAAGGATTTTGAGGGGATTTGTACTAATTGTAACTTCTAATTACAAAAGGTGTTAATTCATGTCATTTAATGACATAAAGTGCTAAAACCTAAAGATACAATAAAGATGGTAGAAATAAAAAAACCACCGATGAGGTGATTCTTTTATGCTATAAATGGAATAGATATTACGTTTAGTCGATAATTAATCGGTTTTTACGGTTAGCAAGTTCCCATGCAGTATAGAAAATTAGTTTTGTTCTTTTTTCTAACAGGTTATAATCAATTTTATCGGGTGTATCAGAAGGTCTGTGGTAATCTTCATGTGTTCCATTAAAATAAAAAATAACAGGTATGTTGTGTTGTGCAAAATTATAATGGTCAGATCGATAATAGAAACGATTAGGATCGTTATCGTCGTTATATCGGTAATCAAGGTTGATATTAGTATACTTTTTGTTAGTAGCTTCTGAAATAGTATGTAACTCTTTACTTATTTTGTCAGCACCAATTAAGTATAGATAGTTTGGGTCTTTTTTGTGTAAGTCATCAATTCGACCTATCATATCTATGTTTAAATTCGCTACCGTTTTATCTAGAGGAAAAATAGGGTTTTGCGTGTAATATTTAGATCCTAATAAGCCTTTTTCTTCTCCTGTTACATGAAGAAATACAACAGAGCGTTTAGGCTTTTTTCCTTCAGCTGCAGCTTTTTTAAAAGCTTCAGCAATTTCTAAAATAGCCACAGTACCAGATCCGTCGTCGTCCGCACCGTTATGAATTTCACCATCTTCAACACCAATATGATCAAGATGGGCTGATATTACGATTACTTCTTCTGGTTTTTCAGAACCTTTTATATAGGCGATAACGTTTTCTGAATCTTTAAGTATTATTCCCTTTTTGTTGTTACTTAAATAAGCGGAAGGAATTTCTTGATAGTAATCATCTTTTCCTAAGGGAGAAGCTATGTTGTTGTTTACATAAAAATCTTTAAGATATGCTACGGCTTTTTTTTGTCCGAGCTCTCCAGTGTTTCTTCCCTCAAACTCATCGGAAGCATATATGTATAAATGCTTGCTTAAGTCTTTGGCAGTGATCGAGTTTGCATACTTGCTCACGGCATCAATAACTTTTAAATTTGAAGGTGTTGTTTTGTTGGTTTTGTTGCTTGTACTGCATCCCACTAAGGCGGCAGAAAATGCTAACGCATAAAATGAAGTCTTCATTAATAATGTAGTGTTTACGTTTGTCGTTTGAATATATAATAGTAAATAAACTAAACAACTAAGTTAAAATTTTCTAAGAACAAATTGCTGTAATTTTTTGTTAAAAAAAATAAACTCAGATGAAAATAAGCTATCGAAAGCGTTGTTGTTTATAAGTTTATCAAGGTCTCCAGTAGTAACTTTTTTTTCAGAGAGTAATACAAAATTATGGGCAGTTTGAATTGCTAAGTTTATTTCGTGGGTAGACACAATCACGGTTTTTTGTGTCGTTTCTACTAATTTTTTTAAGAGAGAAAATACTTTTATACTATGGTGCATGTCTAAATGAGCCGTAGGTTCATCCAATATTATTATTTCGGTATCTTGTGCCAACGCCCTTGCAATTAATACACGTTGTAATTGTCCATCACTTAGTTCGTAATACCGTTTATTTTTTAGTCGGATCACTTCAGTTTGTTCCATTGCCCAATTGATTTTTTTTAGATGGTGGTTATCGAGTTTATCAATCCAATTGGTATAAGGCTGTCTTCCAAGAGCAATTAACTCAAAAACAGTTAGCTGGCTTAACGACAAACGATCTGTTAATACAAGGCTAAGTGTGGTAGCCAGTTCTTTTTGAGTATATAAATTACTGTTTTTACCGTTGATTTTAACTTCTCCTGATAGTGAAGGCTGAAGATTAGTTATAGTTCTTAATAAAGTAGATTTACCAATACCATTTTTTCCCAATAATGCAACAAATTGTCCTTTAGGTATCTTCAGATCTATATTGGAAGCAATAACATGCTTTTTTCGGTTGTTTTGATAGCCTATTGTAAGGTTGTTTGTTTCTAAAACTATTGGTTTCATATGTCTAAGGTAATTATAAAGACAGGTGTATGATTATATTATACATAAATTTTCTTTTTTCTTATTAGCAACCAAATAACTAAAGGGGCACCGAATAAGGAAGTAATGGCGTTAATAGGGATAACAAAAGAATAAAAAGGAAGCCTAGAAAGCGTATCACAAATTAGTAAAACTATAGCTCCTATGAAAGCACAGGCAGGAAGTAGTATTTTGTGATTTGAAGTGGTAAAAGTAATTTTGGCTAAATGCGGTATGGCTAATCCAATAAAAGCAATGGGGCCAGAAAAAGCAGTGATAATACCAGTTAAGATACTCGTAATTAAAAGTATGGTAGTTCGGCTTTTTTGAATATTTATACCCATACTTTTAGCATATTGTTCACCTAATAAAAAACTATTTAGAGGTTTGATCACTGTAAAAGTTATCAAAAAACAAATAAAACAAACAAGGGAAAGTAAAGATACTTCCTGCCAAGATAAGTTCCCCAAACTTCCAAATCCCCAAAATTGGTATTGTTGAATTTGTGTTGCTTCACTAAAGTAGGTGAGTATATTAATAATGGCTGAAGTTAATGCGCTAAACATAAGTCCGATAATGAGTACAGACATCGTGTTTTTTACTTTATTAGCAGTAATGATAATTACCAACAATACTAAAAACGCCCCTAAGCTAGCAGCGAATGCTAATGACCAACTTTTATGCATTAACTCGAAAAATATCCCTCCAAAAATACCGGATCCAAGAATTAATAAAGCAACTCCCAAGCTAGCTCCTGAGGATATACCTAAAACAAAAGGTCCTGCCAGAGGATTTCTGAATAAAGTTTGCATCAACAAGCCGCTGATCGATAATCCAGCTCCCACTAAGAGTGCAGTGATTGCTTTTGGAAGGCGGTAATTTATAATAATGGTATTCCAGCTACTTTTGGACGATGTTTGTGTAGTAAGGATACTTACGATTTCGTCAATAGGTATACTTACAGATCCTAAACTTAGGTTTATTAAAAAAAATAAGACAAGTAGTATACTTAGTATAATAAAGAAGCGGATATATTTTTTTGAAATACTCAATTTGGTACTGATGTTAAAAAAGTAACTAATTCCTGAATAGCTAGTCCTCTATGGCTTATATTGTTTTTGTCTTGTGTAGTCATTTCTGCAAAAGACAATACTTGTCCGTCTGCTTTAAAAATAGGATCATAACCAAAGCCTTTTTTACCTGTTTTTTTCTCTAAGATGGTACCTTTGCAAATACCGTCAAATAAAAACTGTTTTCCTTGAAGGTTAAGGCAAATCGAAGTTCTAAACTGCGCTTTTCTGTCTGCTTTATTGTTTAGAGCTGTTAAGAGTTTTGTGATGTTATTTTCTGCGTTTGAAGGTTCACCTGCATAGCGAGCAGAATAGACACCTGGCGCACCATCTAATGCGTCAACTTCTAACCCAGTATCATCAGCAAAACAATCATATCCAAACTTTTCGGTAATATAATTGGCTTTTATTTTTGCATTTCCTTCCAATGTATTGGCGGTTTCAGCAATGTCATCAAAGCATCCAATATCTTTTAAAGAAAGTAATTCAATGGTGTCTGGAAGCATTTTTTGTACTTCAGCTAGTTTGTTTAGGTTATTGGTCGCAAAAACTAAGGTCATAGGTGATCGGTTTTTATGTATTACAAAGGTACTCTTATTTTAGAATTTGATTATTTTGATTGTAGGTATAAAAAAACACCTTCTTTACAAGGTGTTTTGTGGTAGGTATGCGTTATTCTAAGAATTTACTCTTAGTTTTTATCCTTTAATATTTTTTGTACTAAAATTTTCAGTTTGTCAATTTCTTTTTGCTGTTTTTTATTTTCAGCGATTTTCTTTTTTAATTCTCTGATTTCCTTCTCTTGCTGAATAGTATATAGAGTTAACTCTTCAATTTTTTGGAGTAATTTAGCGTCCATTTCTCCAAGATAAACACCATTTTCTTCTACTTCTTTAGCACTTGGGATATTTTTTAAATGCCCTTTTTCTTTGATATGGTTTTCTACCTCTTTTAAAGTTGGTAATTTGTAGTCATCATAGAATACAAAATCAGACCAACCACTAGCCTCTACTTTGACCTCTCTTGCTCCGATAGAACCTTCTACTGCTAGCCTATGACTCCCCGTTGATAAAGTTCCTATTCCCACATTGCCATTGTTTTTCACAGTTATACCTTTCCCTTTATTAAAAATTTTTAAATCATACCCTGTCCTATCTGTAAAAAGACCTAACTGTTTTCCTCTAATACTACCTTCTCCTAGCCACCAAATTTCATCTCCTGATTTATCGTAACCACCAATCCATCCATAAAAATTATCATCGGAATCCTCATAATTCTTATTTTGAATTTTCACAACAGGATGCACATCTCTTATGTGAAGGATAGAACCTGGGTTCTCTATACCAATTCCTATTTTCCATCTCTTTTTATTGTCATTTTGGTGTTTCCTTTTGTAATAATACCAAAGTCATGGTCAGATATGGTTCCAACCTTTGAATTCCCCCCTGTATGAGCCCATAAAGCAGTTTTTACTCCTGTATTTCTCTCTTCAATCAAAATTCTTGAATGAACATTATCATCAATATTAATTGTTTGTCCCCAACTGTCAGGATTTGAAAAGGTTTCGTCTCCAACATAGAGATGCCCATTTCTAACATCTAGTTTAGCTTTTGGGTCTGTTGTTCCAATACCAACATTGCTATTTTCAGAATAAATTATATTTTGACTATCATAATTATGTTGCGCATTAACACCCAAATTCATTCCTATCATAGCAATGAAAGTAATTTTAATTGTTATTTTCATAATAATTTTAAAGTGTAAATATTTAATATCTTAATGTGTTTTTTATAGCAGAGTAATTTGTTGGATAAAAAGGCAAATGTAGAATTTTTCAAAATTTTATTTCGGAATAATGGTTATTTTTTTTAAGTATAAGAGCAGTTAAGAAAGACTTTAAATTAAGTATAAGTTATAAAGCTTAAATAATTAAAAAAGCGATTCAATCTTGTCGAATTTTTGGATTGAGAATTCAGCTCTAAATCATTCATGATGATAAGGTTCATTTTTTAAAATGGTAAATCCACGGTAGATTTGTTCAATGACAAACAAACGAATCATTTGATGTGAGAATGTCATTTTAGATAAAGATATTTTTCCTTGGGCTTTTTTATATACTTCCTCAGAAAAACCATAAGGACCTCCAATGACCAGAACAAGCTGTTTAATACCTGAATTCATTTTCTTTTGTAAGTATTCTGAGAAACCTTTAGAAGTAAAAGAGCTTCCTTTGTCATCTAATAAAACAAGGTGATCCGTTGACTTTAGTTTTGATAATAATAAGGTTCCCTCCTTATCTTTTTGTTGAGAAACACTCAAGTTCTTAACATTTTTTATGTCAGGAATGATTTCCAGATCAAACTTCACGTAATGTTTTAAGCGATTTTGATACTCTTCAATTAATAGACGGAGATTTTTATGATCGGTTTTACCGATGGCTAATAACTTAATTCGCATTTTTTCGATTAAAAAAACAAAATTACATGAAAAAAGGGGATAATTCCCCGAAATTGAGAAGAGAAAATTAAATACCTTTATGTTGTCTAAGTGTTTGTTTAATATAAAGTTATAAAGAATGAAAGGATGTTTTGTTAAAAACATAATGCCGTTGTTTGCGGTATTATTAATGGTTGGTTGTGCCCAAGAAAATTTTGAAAATGATCTAAATAGCAACGATGTGCAAGAGAAAGAATTTACCAATGTTTATGAAAAATGGATGGATGAATTTAAAGACTATGATTTAGAGAAAGTATTAGAAGAAGAAAGAAACGATCAGTTGATCAATGGAAACGATGATGTAGATATGTTGCATAGAAAAAAAAGAAGAAGAAAAGGGAAACCTGTTTTTGTGCATTATATGCCTTGGTTTCAGTCGCTAGAGAGAGACGGTGTTTGGGGTCAGCATTGGACAATGACCAACAGAAACCCTGATATCATAGAAAGTGATGGTAAAAGACAAATCGCATCACATTACTACCCTTTAATCGGTTCCTATTCTACCAGAGATAAAGATTTACAGCAGTACCATTTATTATTGATGAAACTTAGTGGAGTTGATGGAGTAATCTTTGATTGGTATGGAAAAAGAAACGTATTGGACTTTCGTTTGATTAAAAAAGGGATGGAAAGTTTTATAAAAGAATTAGAAAAGACATCTTTAGAGTTTGCCGTGATGTATGAAGATAGAGTAGTTCACGAACAAGCTCGTGGATTAAGTGATATTCAGATAAACCAAGCGGTAGCGGATTTAAAATATATTAAGAGAAAATATTTTACGAACCCTAAATACTTTAAGGTTAAAGGAAGAAATTTAATGATGATTTTTGGTCCTAACTACATTACACAATCCAGTGATTGGGACAAAATATTTAATGACTTAAAAGCACCAATGAGTTTGTTGACACTTTGGGGAGCTAGAAAAATTGTAGGAGAAGAACATTCGGCAGGAGAATATGCATGGATTGATAGAAACCATCTTCAAACGCTTTCAGGGTATTATAACAATGTAATTGATTTTGATACCAATATAGTGGGTGGTGTAGCGTATCCAAGGTTTAATGATTATTATATAGAAGGAGGATGGAAAGATCCAATGGCAGATGACTGGGTAGTGGAAGACAGAGGATTGGATGTGTTTAGTGAATCTTTCGATGAATCATTGAAACACCCTGTAGATTTTGTACAAATAGCAACGTGGAATGATTTTGGAGAAGGTACGATGATTGAACCAACAGCTGAATTTGGATTTGATCATTTAGAATTGCTACAAGATTATACCAAGACAACGTATACCAAAGAAGATTTAATGATTCCTTACAGTTTGTACCAGCTTAAAAAGCAGCATAAAACCAATGAGAATGCATTGTTTTTGTTGAATAGAGCTTACAGGCATGCAAATCGTAATGATCTAAGAAAAGCAAAAAAATTGATCAGTATTGTTATTCGTGATTACGGAGCAGGAACGATCATGTAAGATATAAGTATTCCCCTTTGTCGTTTTAAATTACTCAGGGGGTTACTATTAACATATAATTAGGGGTAAAGATATTCCATATCTGTTGAGGCAGTAAAAACTGTGATTTACTAGATTTTATACTAACACAAATTAACAAGTAAAAGCATGGTAATATTAACTTTGACAGGTGTGGTTTTTTATGAGCTAATTTGATGTATTGAGTGATCTTAAGCTTATTCAAGTAGTAATAGATTTTCTAATGTAGAATTCAGGTTTAAAATGGTATTTTTACAGCAAGAAATTCTTATTCATGATATCAGAAAAACAATTTAATAAAGAGTTAGATTTAATTATAGCAAATGCTATAAGAGAAGATGTAGGTGAAGGAGATCATACTTCCTTATCATGTATTCCTTCAGATGCAAAAGGAAAAGCCAAGTTGTTGGTGAAAGATGAAGGGGTTATTGCAGGTGTTGCATTTGCTAAAAAGGTATTTGCATATGTTGATAAAGATTTACAAGTTGAAACTTTTATAGAAGACGGTGCAAAAGTTGTTTATGGTGATGTTGTTTTTCATGTATCGGGTAGCTCACAATCAATACTTCAAGCCGAACGAATTGTTTTGAATGCAATGCAACGTATGAGTGCCATTGCTACAAAAACACGTTTTTTTGCAAACCTTCTTGAAGGAACCAATACAAAAGTGTTAGATACTCGAAAAACAACACCAGGAATCCGTGCTTTAGAAAAATGGGCGGTAAAGATTGGAGGAGGAGAGAATCACCGTTTTGCCTTATACGATATGGTCATGATTAAAGACAATCATATAGATTTTGCAGGAGGAATAACACAAGCGATTACAAAAACAAAAAAATATTTGAAAAATAAAAAGCTTGATGAGGTTAAAATTATTGTTGAAGCCCGTAATTTAGAAGAAATTAAAGAAATACTAACCAATGATGGAGTATACCGAATTTTAATTGACAATTTTAATTACGAAGATACTAGAGAAGCCGTAAAATTAATCGGAGATCAATGTCTTACCGAATCTTCAGGAGGAATCAATGAAGATACTATACGTTCATATGCCGAATGTGGGGTGGATTTTATTTCTTCTGGAGCTTTGACTCACTCAGTATACAATATGGATTTAAGTTTAAAAGCAATACAATAAAAATCAAATGAAAAAATATGCATTAGCAGCCATTACACTGGCAATGTTGTCGTGTAATACACAAAAATCAAAAAAGGAAACAGTTATGCAAGAGACGGACAATCCATTACTTGTTGAAAGTACTTTAGATTATGGCGCGCCCGATTTTACTAAAATTAAAAATGAGCATTTTAAACCAGCGATTTTAAAAGCGATGGAAGTTCAAAATCAAGAAATCGCTGCCATTATTAGTAACAAAGGAGCAGCTACTTTTGAAAATACCATCTTGGCTTTAGAAGAAAGTGATCGTATGTTAGACAAGGTTACTGCTGTTTTTTATGCGTTAACTGGAGCACATACAAATGAAGTTTTAAAAGCAAATCAAGAGGAATTAGCACCAAAATTTTCAAAGCATAATGATGAAATTTACTTGAATACTAAGCTTTTTGAAAGAGTTAAAAAAGTATATGAAAGTTTGTCATCATTGTCTCTAGACGAAGAGTCAAAGCATTTGGTTAAAGAATATTATAAAAAGTTTGAAAAAGCTGGAGCTAGTTTGTCTGATGAACAAAAGGTAGCACTGAAGAAAATTAATGCTGAGTTAGCAACTTTGTCCAATGACTTTGGGAAAAAATTGCTAGATGCAAGTAAAAAAGGAGGTGTTTCTGTTACTGATGAAGCAAAACTAAAAGGACTTTCTGGTGAAAAAATCACTGCTTTGAAAAAAGATAAAGGTTTCGAAATTAAGCTGATAAACACAACACAACAACCATTATTACAATCTCTAGAAAATAGAGAAGTAAGGAAAGAGCTGTACGAGAAATCGATTCATAGATCGGATAAAGGAGCTTACAATACGAGTGACTTAGTAAAAAAAATGGTACAATTAAGAGCTCAAAAAGCCAAAATATTAGGTTTTGATAATTATGCTAGTTGGAGTTTGCAGGGAACTATGGCATCGACTCCGGCAAAAGTATTTGAGATGTTTGAAGGATTAATTCCAAATGCTCTTAAAAAGGCAGCCGCTGAGGTGAAAGAAATCCAAGATCAAATTAATAAAGAAGGAGGGAACTTCAAATTAACTCCTTATGATTGGAATCATTATGCTGAAAAGGTTCGTAAATCAAAGTATGATTTGGATGAAGAAGAAGTAAAGCAATATTTTGAAATCAACAATGTACTTGAAAAAGGTGTTTTTTATGCCGCAACCAAATTATACGGGATTACTTTCAAAAAGAGAACGGATATTCCCACGTATCATCCAGATGTATTAGTATATGAAATTTTTGAAGAAGATGGGAGTAAGTTAGGTTTGTATTATGCAGATTTTTTTGCTAGAGATAGTAAAAGAGGTGGAGCGTGGATGAGTTCTTTTGTAAAGCAAACAAAGTTAAGGAATCAAAAACCTGTGATTTACAATGTATGTAATTATTCGAAGCCAGTAGCAGGAAAGCCAGCATTAATTAGTTTTGACAATGTAGAAACTACTTTTCATGAATTTGGGCATGCACTACATGGCTTTTTTGCAGACCAACAATATGAATCGATTTCAGGAACAAGCGTAGCAAGAGATTTTGTAGAATTTCCTTCACAGTTTAATGAAAATTGGGCAACACATCCAGATGTTTTAAATAATTATGCTTTACATTATGAAACTGGAGAAGTAATTCCTGATGTTTTATTACAAAAGATAAAAAAAGCAGGAACCTTTAATCAAGGGTACTCGACGATAGAGACCTTATGTTCTTCTTCTTTAGATATGATTTGGCACACAATAACACCTGATACCGTTATTGATGATGTAGCAACTTTTGAAAAGCAAGCTTTGGAGAAAATGAAGTTAAAAACGAATGAAATTCCACCAAGATACCGTTCAACCTATTTTGCACACATATTTAGCGGAGGTTATGCAGCAGGATATTATTCGTATTTATGGACTGCGATGTTAAGCTATGACGCGTTTGATTGGTTTAAGAATAACGGATTGTTAACCCGAGAAAATGGGGATAAATTCCGTAGAGAGATATTATCAAGAGGGAATACCATGGATTATGCAGAAATGTACAAGATTTTTACAGGAAATAATCCTAAGGCAGAGGCGATGTTACAAGCGAGAGGATTGAAATAATATCAAGTTTTTACATGAGTAATTACTATCAAGATAAAGTATTTTCAAAATTCAGTTTTACTAGCAAGTTGCTTAGTAAAACTGAATTTGATACTTGTATTTTTAAAAATTGCAACTTTTCGGAGTTACATATAAATGATTCAGAATTTTTAGCATGTGAGTTTATAGATTGTGACTTTGGTAATGCTAGGTTAAAGGGAAGTAGCTTTAAAGATGCTAGTTTTCAGAATTGTAAAATGATGGGAATTCAGTTTTTTGAAGTAGATACTTTTTTATTAAAAATGGAATTTTCGGGTTGTCAACTTAATTATTCTTCTTTTTATCAATTAAAAATGCCTAACTTTAGGTTTAGTAATTGTAATCTTTTGGAAGTTGACTTTACAGAAGCCGATGCAAAAAATACTTGTTTTGAGAAGTGTGATTTTAATGGAGCGATATTTGATGAAACAAATCTAGAAAGTACAGATTTTAGTACTTCAACAAATTTTAGTATTGATTTGGATAAAAATAATGTGAAGAACGCTGTTTTTTCAAAAGAAAACATTATCAACCTACTGACCAAATATCAAATTAAAGTACGATAAGTACACAAGTTGTTTCATGGGGAATACTACTGAAGATAAGTTAGAAAAAATTCCACTAATTAACGTATTAGTGAAGTTTGCTAAGAAAACTAAAATACCCGGTTTAGAAGGAATGTCACTATATGATGTATTAGATATGTACATTATAGGGATTGTCAAAGGGGCATTAACGACAAGGGCTGGTGGAATTGCTTTTAGTTTTTTTATGGCCATTTTTCCTTTTTTACTATTCATACTTACGTTAATTCCATACATTCCTATTGAAGGGTTTCAAGAAGGGTTGTTTTCTTTGATAAAAGAAGCATTGCCTCCGAAAACTTTTGAAGCAGTGGATGGTGTACTACACGATATTTTAAAAACACAATATGGAGGGCTTTTATCGTTTGGTTTTTTTGCTTCTATATTTTTGATGACAAACGGAATTAATGCCATTTTTGGTGGATTTGAATATTCGTATCATGTCAAAGAATATCGAAATATTATTAAAGCATATCTTGTTTCGTTGGGCATGTCGTTATTAATGTCATTTTTCTTAATCATCACGGTTGTTTTGGTTATTTTGTATCAAGTAGCTTTGACAAAAATAGACGAAAGAGGGTGGGTTAATACTGACGATTTAAATTTGTTTTATCTTGGAAGAGGCTTTCTTTTTCTATTGATGATATTTACCATCGTATCTTTGTTGTTTCGTTACGGAACCAAACAAGGTAGGAATATCCGATTCTTTTCTCCTGGAGCTATTTTGACTACCATCGTGTCGTTATTTTCGTTTTATTTATTTGGGGTGTATGTTTTAGAATTTTCAAAATATAACCAGTTATACGGGTCTATCGGTACGTTGTTGATACTGATGCTATTTGTTTGGTTAAATGCTATTATTTTACTCTTAGGTTTTGAATTAAATGCGACTATTTATAGTTTAAAACGAAAAAATAAAACGTCTCAAATGCTACTGTAGAAATTTTATGGTAAGCTAATGAGTCAAGGTTATTCCATTAAAAAAAAAAAGTTTGTAAAGCTTTATTTTAAAATCAAATCAATTTGAAATAGATTTTCTGATGTATAATTCGGGGTAAATTCCTTATAAATTCAGATATTTGTGCCCTTGATTAGATAAAGCTATTGTTATATGTTTATTATTTTGATAATGAGTTGTTAGTAATAGTTGAGAATAACCAACTAAAAGCGCATTCAAGACCATGAAGCCAAGTATTCCAAAGGGGACTAGAGATTTTTCATCTACCGAAGTATCGAAAAGAAATTATATTTTTTCGATTATAAAAAAATCATTTGAAAATTTTGGGTTTCAACCAATTGAAACACCAAGTTTTGAAAATTCTTCTACATTAATGGGAAAGTATGGAGAAGAAGGAGATCGTTTGATTTTTAAGATATTAAATTCTGGAGATTACCTTAAAAAAGTGGATGATCAACTACTTTCTGAAAAGAACAGCCAAAAATTGATTTCGAAGATATCCGAAAAAGCATTGCGTTATGATTTAACCGTTCCGTTTGCTAGGTATGTAGTGCAACATCAAAATGATATTACTTTTCCGTTTAAGAGGTATCAAATTCAACCTGTTTGGAGGGCAGATCGACCGCAAAGAGGACGCTTTAGAGAATTTTATCAGTGTGATGCAGATGTAGTTGGAAGTAAATCATTGTGGCAAGAAGTTGAATTTATACAATTGTATGATACAGTGTTTACAAATTTAGGACTAGCGGGTACTACAATCAAATTAAATAATCGAAAGATTTTATCAGGTATAGCTGAGGTAATTGGTGCAAAAGATAAGTTAATCGATTTTACAGTGGCTTTAGATAAGTTGGATAAAATAGGTAAAGAAGCTGTTATTAAAGAAATGGTGTCCAAAGGAGTATCTGAAGAGGCTATACATAAGGTAGATCCTTTATTTAGTTTTACAGGAACAAACCATGACAAGTTAGTTGCTTTAGAAGATATGTTGCAAGATTCTGAAGAAGGACTTCAAGGCGTGAGAGAGTTAGAATTCATCGTGAAGGCAATTGAAGAACTAGGATTGATGTCTGCAACTTTAGCATTAGACGTAACACTTGCAAGAGGGTTGAATTATTATACGGGAGCTATTTATGAAATTGCGGCACCCAATACTGTAAAAATGGGGTCTATCGGTGGAGGAGGTAGGTATGATGATTTAACTGGAATTTTCGGATTAAAGGATGTTTCAGGTATTGGAATTTCTTTTGGATTGGATAGAATTTACTTGGTGATGGAAGAGTTAGGATTGTTTGATGCTGTTGAATTGCCGAAGCCAAAAGTGCTCTTTTTGAATTTTAAAGAAGAAGAAAATCTGCAAAAATTAAAAGCAATTAAAGCTTTACGTGCGCAAAATATCAAAGCAGAATTATATCCTGACCTAGCGGGTAGCAACAAGCAACAAAAGAAACAATGGAAGTACGCAACGACTAGAAATATTCCTTTTGTGGTAACTGAAGTAGCTCAAGAACGTTTTTTAATTAAAAATATGGAAAACGGAGATCAATCGTTCATGACTGTAAATGAAATACTAAAATTAACTAATTAACTTCTGAGATTGTCGTATCTTAGCCGCATCAATTTTTATAAATAATGTTCGAACTAAATAATCATATGAACGAGGAGAGAATTGACGAAATAGGAGAGAACCATATAGGGACTTCTGCTAAAACACCTTTGCGTGCAGATGCTTTTGATATTTCTGATCAAGAAAAAATAAAAAGGATTGAGAAGAGTGTAAAGGAGATATTAGAAACTTTAGGAATGGATTTGACGGATGATAGTTTGCAAGGAACTCCTAAAAGAGTAGCTAAGGCTTTCGTTAATGAGCTATTTATGGGGCTTAATCCAGCAAATATGCCTAAGGCATCAACATTTGACAATAATTATAATTATGGAGAAATGTTGGTGGAAAAAAATATAGTAGTCTATTCAACATGTGAGCATCATTTGTTACCGATCGTAGGAAGGGCACATGTAGCGTATATTTCTAATGGAAAGGTAATAGGGCTTTCAAAAATGAACCGAATAGTAGAGTATTTTTCGAAAAGACCACAAGTACAAGAGCGATTGACTATGCAAATAGTTCAAGCTATGCAAGAAGCACTAGGTACACAAGATGTTGCTTGTGTGATCGATGCAAAGCACTTATGTGTAAATTCAAGAGGAGTTAAAGATATTGAAAGTAGTACAGTAACTGCTGAGTTTGGAGGTAAATTCAAAGAAAAAGAAACTAAAAGAGAATTTTTAGATTATCTTAAAATGAATACTGGCTTTGAATAAAAACTAGCTGTTTATTACAATATATAACAAAGTAGGGATTAGTTAGCAATAACTAATCCCTACTTTGTTATGAGGAAACTAGTAAATATAAAAAGATATGATTAGGCTAGTTAAATCTTAACGTAACGTTGTCCAGAGGGATATCGAATTTAAAATTACTATTAGCTTGACAAAGGCATAAATAAAAATAGTCTATAAAAAAATCAGGCGGATAGGCCTGATTTTTTATAGGTAAAAAGTATAAGAGTTATTATCTCATTGCTTTGTATGCATCTCTATATTCCTTAGCTTTATCAGACATTTCTAATACCTCATAAAGGTTCATTAAGGTTTTTACGGTATCCACACTTCTATTAAGCTTGTCTGCTTTTTCTAAAAATGGAATCGCTTCTTTGTATACTTCTTTTTGTTTTAAAGCCAATTCGTCGTATTTTTTGAAGTTAGATAAATTTTTATTCATCTCTTCAACAATTGCCTTGTCTTTATCTAAGATTACTACTGCTAAATTCATATAAGCATCCGCATAATCAGGTTTTAACTCGATTGCCTTCTCATAATGCTTTTTAGCGTCTTCAACTCTTCCTTGGTTGTAATTTACTACACCTAAATTATAATATAGTGTTGGGTTATTAGGATCGATTGAAACCGCTTCTTTCATAAGCTCTCCAAATTTATCCATTCGCTTCATTTCTATATATAATTGCGCCTCGTTCAAGATCAAGTTTAAATCTTTAGGATTCGACTTACGAGCTTCTGACATAGCAGCAATAGCCTCTTCATTTTTACCTTGTTCTTTAAGGATTAAGGCAATATTTTTAACAATAGTAGCCTTTTTTGACTCAGAAACTTGCGTTTCAGGCTTTATGTATTGCTTAGATTTTACCATTAAATCACGTTGTGACTTATTTTGAAAGCTTTCTACTTTTCCAGATGCCACGTTGGTAGCAACATATTTTGTTTCAACTCCGCTATATCCATTGCTTTTAAGTTCATTATAATACTCTAATGCTTTGTCATAATCTTTAGCTTGCGTAGCTGCAACGGCTGCATTGTATACAAATGAAGTATCTTTTGGACTTAACTGATAGGTTAAATAAAAGTTTTCAGCGGCAGTTTTATAATCTTTACCTCCGTTGTAAAGCTTGATTGCTTTGTTAGAAACGTCTTGAATAATTTTATTTAAAACAGGGGCTGCTTTTGAAGAATACCTGTCTTTTCCAGTTTTTTCTTCAAATTTGATTAATTTGTTAAACGAAGCACCTGCTGTTTTATAGTCTTGTTTAGCAGCATAAGCTTGTCCTTTAAGAAAATAAAACTTTGATTTGTATTTATCATCTGCATTATCAATTAGCTTCTCAGCAGCGCTAATAGAAGTAATAGCACCGTTAAAATCCTGTTTTTTTATGGCTTTCTCAGCAGCTTTTAATTCAGCTTTTTGAGCGTAAATTCCGCTACAAGCCATTGCAAGAGAAAGCATTAATAATTGATTTTTCATTCTTAAAAAAAATTTACTTTATTGTTGTTCACTGTTATTATTGTCTTCATTTTCAATTTCTGTGCCATTTTCATTTTCTTCTTCTTCATGCATCACTTTGGCAACTGCAGCAATACTATCATTATTTTTTATATTAATAAGTCTAACCCCTTGTGTAGCCCTACCCATTACACGTAAGTTTTCTACAGCTAGCCTAATGGTTAAGCCTGATTTGTTGATAATCATTAAGTCGTTAGAGTCATCTACATTTTTAATGGCAACTAGTTCTCCTGTTTTTTCAGAAATATTTAGTGTTTTTACACCTTTACCACCCCTGTTGGTAATACGATAGTCTTCTAGTTTAGAGCGTTTTCCGTATCCTTTTTCAGAAACTACTAAGATGTTGCTTTCCATATCATTAACAGAAACCATTCCAATAACTTCATCTTTGTCATGTTGAAGTGCGATACCGCGAACCCCTGAGGCAGTTCTTCCCATTGGACGTGTTTTTTCTTCTTCAAAACGGATCGTTTTACCTGATTTTAAGGCAAGCATTACTTGACTATCTCCAGTGGTGAGTTTAGCTTCTAATAGTTCATCACCTTCTTTAATAGTTATCGCGTTGATACCGTTAGCTCTTGGACGTGAATATTGTTCAAGAGGGGTCTTTTTAACCTGCCCTTTTTTAGTAGCCATGATTACATAATGGCTGTTGATATATTCTTCATCTTTAAGGTCGGCAGTAACCAAGAAAGCTTTTACTTTATCGTCTTGTTCAATATTGATAAGGTTTTGAATGGCCCTACCTTTGGTGCTTTTCCCTCCTTCAGGTATTTCATAAACACGCATCCAGAAAACTTTTCCTTTTTGCGTAAAGAACATCATATATTGGTGGTTAGTAGCCACAAATAAGTGTTCTAGGAAGTCTTCATTACGAGTGGTAGCTCCTTTTTGTCCACGACCACCTCTGTTTTGTACTTTATACTCATCAAGATTTGTTCTCTTTAGGTAACCTGCATTCGATATGGTAACAACTACTTTTGAGTTCGGAATCATATCTTCAATGCGCATGTCACCACCAGCATATTCAATAGCAGAACGTCTTTCGTCTCCGTATTTATCTCTTACTTGAATAAGTTCTTCTTTGATGATATTATAACGTCTAGGCTCATTAGAAAGAATGTCTTTCAAATCGGCAATAGTTTTGATAATTTCATCGTATTCAGCTCGTAATTTGTCTTGTTCTAGTCCAGTTAACTGACGTAGACGCATTTCAACGATAGCTCTTGATTGAATTTCTGTTAATTCAAAACGCTCCATTAATTTTTGTCGCGCTTCATCAGGGTTTGATGAATTTCTGATCAAGCTAATTACTTCGTCGATATTATCTGAAGCAATGATTAATCCTTCTAAAATATGCGCACGAGCCTCCGCTTTTTTAAGTTCAAATTGTGTTCTTCTAACAATTACTTCGTGTCTGTGCTCAACAAAATAATGAATTAATTGCTTAAGGTTTAATTGTTCTGGACGCCCCTTGACCAATGCAATATTGTTAACACTAAATGACGTTTGTAATTGCGTGTATTTAAAAAGCTTATTTAAAACGATATTAGGAATAGCGTCTCGTTTCAGTACATATACAACACGCATTCCTTTTCTATCCGATTCGTCACGGATACTAGCAATACCGTCTATTTTTTTATCATTTACTAAATCAGCCGTTTTTTTAATCATTTCGGCTTTGTTCACTTGGTAAGGAATTTCCGAAACAACGATACATTCACGACCTTTTACTTCTTCGATGGTTGCCTTGGCTCTCAATACGATACGACCTCTTCCTGTATGGAAAGCATCTCGTACACCGTCATAACCGTAGATAATTCCTCCCGTAGGGAAATCAGGTGCCTTAATGTATTGCATTAATTCATCAATTTCGATGTCTTTATTATCTATATAAGCTACAGTTCCGTTGATGATTTCGGTTAAGTTATGAGGCGCCATATTGGTGGCCATCCCTACAGCAATACCAGAAGCACCATTTACCAATAGGTTGGGTATTCTAGTAGGAAGTACGGTAGGTTCTTGTAACGTATCATCAAAGTTTAACTTATGATCGACAGTATCTTTTTCAATATCAGACAACATTTCTTCTGATATTTTTTGCATTCTTACCTCAGTATAACGCATTGCAGCTGGGCTATCACCATCAACAGAACCAAAGTTCCCTTGCCCATCAACCATTAAATAGCGAACACTCCAATCTTGCGCCATACGTACCATAGAGTCATAAACAGAAGTATCACCATGCGGGTGATATTTACCTAATACTTCTCCCACGACTCTCGCTGATTTCTTATAGGCTCCTGTAGCTTTAATTCCTAACTCATGCATTCCGAACAAAACCCTACGATGTACTGGTTTTAAACCGTCACGAACATCTGGTAGCGCTCTCGAAACAATCACCGACATAGAATAATCGATATATGCCGATTTCATTTGATCTTCAATGTTGATAGGAATCAACTTTTCACCATCTGCCATATTTTTTATTTAAAATATTAGTACTCATTTTTAAAAAAGTGAATTTTAATAGTAGTAAAATCCCCTCGAAGTAACTTTAGAAAATAGGCCTATTTTCTAAAGCATTGCAAGATACAATAATGCCAAACTTTACACAAAAAATGTTGTAGATGTTTTGGTATAGTTATTAACAATTATTAACAAAAAATTGGGCAATTTGCTGTGTAAAACTAAGGGCTTTGTTAAAGTCATCATGTCAGTATGTGGTGTTCTGGTATCTTTTTTGTATTTTTATAATAAAATCTCACTAAATTTACAGAGACACAAATTAAATTTATGGACGATAATTTTTCACCACAAGTTAGAGATGTGATAACTTTTAGTAAGGAAGAGGCATTACGCCTAGGACATGATTTTATTGGTACTGAGCACTTGCTCTTAGGATTGATAAGGAAGGGAGATGGTAAGGCCATTGAAATTTTGACGACTTTTGACGTTGACTTGAATTTAGTCCGTAATAAGTTGGAAAAGTTGAACCCAACTTCTCCGACAATTGCAAATACCCCTAAAAAGAGTTTACATTTAACTAGACAAGCAGAGAAAGCTATTAAAACAACTTTTTTAGAAGCTAAGTTGTATCAAAGTAACGCTATCGATACAGCGCATTTATTGTTATGTATTTTACGTAACGAAAATGACCCCTCAACCAAGTTGTTACAAAAATATGATATTGATTACGAAAAGGCAAAAGCACTCTACAAAGAGCTTCACGTAGATGATTTTTCAGGACCCGTAGCAGAAAATTCTTCTGATGATGAGTTCTCGGATGAAAAGAGCAATCCTTTTGGGCAACAAACCCCCAGAGGAAAACAAACAAAAAAGTCTAAAACTCCTGTTTTAGATAATTTTGGACGTGATTTAACCGCTTTAGCCGAGGCAGGAAAACTCGATCCTGTTGTTGGTCGATTAAAAGAAATTGAACGCGTTTCTCAAATTTTGAGTAGACGTAAGAAAAACAATCCTATGCTCATTGGTGAGCCGGGGGTAGGGAAATCCGCTATTGCTGAAGGATTGGCATTACGTATCGTTAATAGAAAGGTATCTAGAATACTTTTTGATAAGAGAATTGTCTCGTTAGACTTAGCAAGCTTAGTTGCAGGAACCAAATATCGTGGGCAGTTTGAAGAGCGTATGAAGGCCTTAATGAATGAGTTAGAAAAGAATGATGATATCATTCTATTTATTGATGAGATTCATACCATAGTAGGTGCAGGAGGAGCTACAGGTTCATTAGATGCTTCTAATATGTTAAAGCCAGCTTTAGCAAGAGGTGAAATTCAATGTATTGGAGCGACTACTTTAGATGAGTATAGAACCAATATCGAAAAAGATGGAGCCCTTGAGCGTAGATTCCAAAAGGTAATTGTTGATCCAACTACTGTGGAAGAAACGGTGCAAATCTTACATAATATAAAAGGAAAGTACGAAGCGCATCATCATGTAAACTTTACAGATGAAGCAATTGAAGCTTGCGTAAAGTTGACCAATAGATATATGACGGACAGGTACCTTCCAGACAAGGCTATTGATGCTTTGGATGAGGCAGGTTCTCGTATACACATAACCAATATTGTGGTACCACAACAGATACTCGAATTGGAAGCCAAGCTTGAGGAGATTAGAGGAAGAAAAACAAAGGCGGTTAGTGGACAAAAATATGAAGAAGCAGCAAAGCTTCGTGATGATGAAAAGAACCTAGAAATGGCTTTGGAGTCTGCCCAAAATCAATGGGAAGAGGATTCTAAACTACATAGAGAAACGGTTACCGAAGATAATGTAGCTGAAGTAGTTTCTATGATGACGGGTATTCCTGTAAACAGAGTAGCCGAAGCAGAGAGTAATCGCTTAGCTGAATTACCAAATCTAATTAAAGGAAAGGTAATTGGTCAAGATGAGGCGGTTACCAAAGTTGTTAAGGCTATTCAACGTAATAGGGTAGGGCTAAAAGATCCTAATAAACCTATCGGGTCGTTCATATTCTTGGGGTCTACTGGAGTTGGAAAAACCCAGTTGGCTAAGGTGCTTGCTAGAGAATTATTCGATTCAGAAGAGTCGCTTATACGAATTGATATGAGTGAATATATGGAGAAGTTTGCTATTTCTCGATTGATAGGAGCGCCTCCAGGGTATGTTGGGTATGAAGAAGGTGGACAGCTAACTGAAAAAGTTAGAAGAAAACCTTATTCGGTAGTCTTATTGGATGAGATAGAAAAAGCACATCCCGATGTTTTCAATATGCTGTTACAAGTATTGGATGATGGATATATTACCGATAGTTTAGGTCGAAAGATTGATTTTAGAAATACAATCATCATCATGACTTCTAATATCGGTGTGCGTAAACTTAAAGATTTTGGTGGAGGTGTTGGTTTCGGTACGTCAGCCAAAAAAGAACAAGAAGATGCGCATGCTAAGAGTATTATTGAAGGTGCTTTAAAAAAGTCTTTTGCTCCTGAATTTTTAAATCGTATTGACGATGTGATTATCTTCAATACTTTAGAAAGAGAAGATATTCATAAGATCATAGATATTGAGTTGAATAAGTTGTTACTGCGTATCGCTGACTTAGGGTATAAGTTAACACTTAGTGAAAAAGCTAAGGATTATATAGCAGATAAAGGTTATGATAAGCAATACGGTGCAAGACCTTTAAAGAGAGCTATTCAGAAATATATCGAAGATGCGTTGGCTGAAGAAATAGTGAATTCTAAACTTGACGAAGGTGATGCTATTTTTATGGATTTGGATGATGATACCAAAGTCTTAAGTATCAAGATAGAAAAAGGTGAGAAGCCTACAGAGACAAGAACAGAAATTGACGAAGATTAATTTCTTATACTATAACTGATATAAATAAAAAAAGAGGCTTGTAAAATTTTACAGGCCTCTTTTTTATTGTAAAATCCCTTAAAAAAGGGATTGTTTACAGTATTTGTTTTATGAATCCATATATCGTTTGATTACTCTTAACTTGTGAGAGTGTTGTTGTGTATCGGTATTATAGATACCACTATGGTCTAGTTTATCAATCCTTACTTTACCATGGGCATGAATGATGTTGTAGTCGTTCATGATGATACCAACATGGGTAATGATTCCTTCTTCATTGTCAAAAAAGGCTAAATCACCCGGTTCACTTTCCTCTATAAAACTTAAAACTTGCCCTTGCGTAGCTTGTTCTTTAGCATCCCGTAATAAATTGTAGCCACAAAGTTTATACACAGTTTGTGTAAAACCAGAACAATCAATTCCGAAGGGCGATTTACCACCCCATAAGTAAGGAACATTTAAAAACAAATAAGCGATTTCAAGTACCGAAGATTTCGGTAATATTCTATTATGAACCTTTCCTTCATAAGTAAATAACTGATTGTTTACTTGTAGCTTATCCTGATTAAATAAAGGAAGATTTGCTCCCAAAGGGATTGTCGTTAGATTATTATTGTCAGTGACAAAATCAATTAACTCACCTGCGTAGGTTTGAGGATTATTGCACAGCGTTTGATACTCTTTTTCAGAAATTTCAACATATTGCTTTTGATCAATATAGCCTTCATAGCCATCAAAAGCTAGTTTTATTTTACTCCATTTGCTGTTTTTTTCAATAATTTCAAAGTGTTCACCGAATAATACCTGATTGACCATTTCAGCAGTATCAGTAGGTGTTAGACGTAAAGGAACAATACTTAGGTTGCAAATACCAAACATGTATAGATTAGCTTTTTTAATAGTTTAGACTCTTTCGATCACCATGGCACTAGCACCACCACCTCCATTACAGATACCAGCAGCACCAATTTTTGCGTTGTTTTGTTTTAATATTGACGTTAAAGCAATGATAATTCTTGCTCCCGAAACACCTAAGGGATGCCCTAAAGAAACCGCTCCACCATTTACATTTACTTTGGCAGGTGATAAACCAAGTAGTTTCATATTAGCTAAACCAACTACAGAGAACGCTTCATTTAGTTCAAAATAGTCTACTTCATCTAAAGAAACATTTGCTTTGGCTAACGCTTTTGGTAGGGCTTTGGCTGGTGCAGTAGTAAACCATTTTGGTTCGTGTGCAGCATCTGCGTATCCTCTGATTTTAGCAAGTGGTGTAAGACCCAATTCTTGTGCTTTTTCAGCAGACATCAACACCAAGGCTGCTCCACCATCGTTAATTGTAGAAGCATTAGCTGCTGTTACAGTTCCTTCTTTGGTGAAAGCTGCGCGTAAAGCAGGAATTTTCTCCATTTTTACGTTTTTATATTCTTCGTCTTCCTTGAAAAGTAACGGTTCTCCTCTTCGCTGGGGTACTTCTACAGGTACGATTTCATCGTCAAATTTGCCTTCACTCCATGCTTGACTAGACCTGTTGTAGGACGAAATAGCGTAGGCGTCTTGATCTTCTCTTGAAAATTCATACGTTTCTGCACATTCGTCTGCACATACGCCCATGGCAACTTGTTGGTAAGCATCTACTAATCCATCTTTTTGCATACCGTCTTCCATTTTGATAGTACCAAATTTGCTGCCTGATCTAGCGTGTTGGTAGTGTGGTATCATACTCATGTTTTCCATACCTCCAGCTACTACAATTTCTGCATCACCAAGGGCAATAGTTTGTGCTGCTAACATGATAGATTTCATACCAGAAGAACACACTTTATTAACGGTAGTACAAGGTACAGATTCTGGAATACCTGCATAGATAGCTGCTTGCCTAGCAGGAGCTTGACCTAGCCCAGCTGAAACAACATTTCCCATGAATACTTCTTCTACTAAAGCAGGATTTAAATTGATTTTATCTAAAGCGCCTTTAATGGCGATAGCACCTAGTTTTGGGGCGGGAATACTTGACAAAGTACCTAGAAAGCTTCCAATGGGTGTTCTAGCTACTGATACGATAACCACTTCTTTCATGATTCAAAGATTAAATAGTTTGCTTAGATGCAATTATCTATTCTAAACAACTCAAATAATGATCTTTGTTGTTTTTACTTTTGTTTCTAACAGAAAGAATCATTATTTTTTGTAGTAATTTGAATTGATAAATTGCATTACTTTATGTTTTGCGAAAATAACCAATTTACTTCAAGTACTCAAATTATAGAGAAAGGTTATCTTTACCATTTAAAAACAATAAAATGAATAAACTGATCAATAAATTGTATAAAAATAACACGATAATTTACAAAGTATTGTTGTTTTTAATTACGGTAGTTTCTATTGTTTATTTATTCCCCAAACGAGGTCAGTTTAAGTATGATTTTACCGTAGGAAAACCTTGGCAATATGACAATCTTTATGCCCCGTTTGATTTTTCTATTCATAAAAGCGAGGAAGAAATTGAAAAGAATAAAGAACAGATTCGAAAGGAGTCGAAAAAATATTTTTTACTGAACGAAGGAGTTAAAAAAGAGGTGTCTTTGGCTTTTCAAAAAACAATGAATAGTTTATCTGTTTCGGATTCATTGACTAAGAGAGCTATAAAACAGCTTTCTAAGAAAGGGAAGTCTATTGTAAACTTAATATACAAACGAGGGTTGCTAGAAGAAGGAACTATTGAGGAAGGGCACGGTAGTGAAAGTGAATTGGTAGCACTTAGAAATGGAAATACGATCGAAGGAGTATTGTTTTCTAGGTTTATTAAAACAAATAATTTATTAGAAACGATTCACGAAAACATTCAAGGAGTAGACGATTATCAACGTCAAATTTTGCTAGAAAGTGTTACAAACGTTGTAAGACCCAATGTGTCTTTTGATGAAAAATTTACACAAAAAGAATTGGAAGAAGCCTTAAAAAATATGTCTTATACTAAGGGTAAGGTGTCTAAAGGTGAGTTAATTATACTGAAGGGTGATATTGTCGAAGGTGAACGATTTCATGTGCTAAAATCGTATCAATTAAATTCAGAATCTGCAATTTGGACAGCCTCAAATTATTATTGGATCGTGTTTGGGTATACGATACTCGTTTCTCTTGCTTTGTTGATGATGTTGTTGTTTTTACAGGGCTATAGAAATGAAATTTTTAACGATAACAACAAGGTAACGTTTATCTTTTTCAACATGGTTGTGATGATTCTAATTCAAACATTGGTTGTAAAGACGAATCCAAAGTATTTGTATGTTGTACCATTAAGTATGCTTCCTATTGTGTTAAAAGCCTTCTTTGACGCTCGTTTAGGCTTGTTTACACATGTATTGACAGTTTTGTTGTTAGGATTTATTGTGCCCAATAGTTTTGAGTTTATTTATTTACACATTATTGCTGGTATTGCTGCAATATTAACGATTACAGAGTTGTATAAAAGGGCAAATTTATTCATATCGATTGGTCAAGTAACTTTTATTTACATGATTACTTATTTAGCCTTTTCTATTCTTAAAAGAGGGAATGTTGATGAGATTAACTGGCTTTATCTTGGGCTTTTTGCGGCCAATGGTTTGTTGTCTTTTCTATCGGTATTTTTTATATATGTTTATGAAAAGGTATTTGGATTGGTTTCGGATGTTACGTTACTTGAATTATCCAATACAAATTCTAAGTTACTAAGAGAACTTAACGAGAAAGCGCCCGGTACGTTTCAGCATTCTATGCAAGTAGCAAATTTAGCAGAAGCTGCGGCGAACGAGATAGGCGCAAATTCGATGCTTGTACGAACGGGTGCTTTGTATCATGATATTGGTAAGATAGCCAACCCTATGTACTTTACAGAAAATCAATTAACAGGGGTTAATCCGCATAATGATTTATCGACAAGCGATAGTGTTCGAATTATCTTAGATCATGTTATTTCAGGAATAGAAATCGCTAAGAGCTACAATTTACCAGATAGAATTATAGATTTTATCCGTACACATCACGGAACAAATACGGTGTATTATTTTTATAAGAAAGAGAAGCAGGAAAATCCAGATACGGAAATCGATGTAAAAAGATTTCAATATCCAGGGCCAATCCCTTTTTCGAAAGAAACGGCTATTTTGATGATCTGTGATGCTGCTGAAGCGGCTTCTAAAAGCTTAAAAGAGCCAACAGCACAAGAAATAGATACGTTGATTGATCGAATAGTGGAGCAGCAGAAAAACGATAATCAGTTTATAAATTCAGATATTACCTTTAGAGAGATAGAAAAAATAAAAAAAATTATCAAGGGTAAATTAATGAATATCTACCATTTACGAGTTGAGTATCCAGATTGATGATTTTTTTTTGAAAAAAAATTTGCTAGAACGTTTAATTAGTTATAGATTTGCACTCGCAATTTTTAATTCACACTTCGGTAAAGAATTAAGGAGAGGTGGCAGAGTGGTAATGCAGCAGCCTGCTAAGCTGTCATCGTTTTTCGATGCCCGGGTTCGAATCCCGGTCTCTCCGCAAAAAAATTGTAGATGACCCAATCGGGGTGTAGCGTAGCCCGGTCATCGCGCCTGCTTTGGGAGCAGGAGGTCGCAGGTTCGAATCCTGCCACCCCGACAAAATGGTCGCGTAGCTCAGCTGGATAGAGCATCTGCCTTCTAAGCAGACGGTCACAGGTTCGAATCCTGTCGCGATCACTTTTTAAATCTAAAAACCCTTGATTTTCAAGGGTTTTTTTATGTCTCAAAATAAACTTTCCCGATATTTTCCTGATAAATATGGTTAATCTTCATAGATTGATATAGAGCAGTTTGTCTTTTTAAAAATAAAATCTAACGATTTTAAGCTAATATCTTTTTTACCCTGTTCTATTTTTGAAAGGTTACCTGCATTACGTTTATGTCCGTATACGTGTTCCGAGAATTGGATCAATACCAAATGTTGTGGTTACGCAAAAAAATAGAATTGATTCCTTTTAATCATTCATGTCGATCCAATAGCCTAATTCGATAATTTTAGTTAGATGTTCTAGGGTTAAATCGTATTGTTTTCTAGTATCTTTTTTCCCTCTGAACCGATTATAAATAGATACAAAGTCTATCAATCCAAAACCGTCGGGGCCAAAATGTAATTGCCACTTTCTATTCTTATCATAATCAATATCGAAATGATGTAAAAATTTATCTAAAAACTCAATGCCATCATCACCTGTTATACCTAGGTCTTTTTCAAGCCTAGTCTTTAAAGTCATATTCTCTTTTTTCCCCCAATATTCATTGATGATAAAATCAACAAGCACAGTTTTTTAATTTTTACCGTTTTTATAGCAGGTAGCATTTTATATTTTCTATGGATAATTCTTTTTTTAAAGAGGCGTAAAGATTTAGATTATAAACGTTTTTTGGAAATCAGTCAAGAACAAAATAAGGTAATTGAATTGATTAACGGGATGCAAGAAATTAAACGGCTCAATTAAATTTTATGGGGATTAAGCGAATAATTTTTCCATTCTAAAGAGGAAAAATGGCACATCTCTTACCCCCCTTAAATTAGCTCTAAATAGTTTTATTTTTGAATTAAACGATTCTGCATTTGCATTTGTACTTCTATTATCAAAGAAGTTCAAGATATTGTTAAAATGATGTTTTATGCTGTTCATGGCAGTATTGAAATTTTTGAATTTTAGTTGTTGTGTATCCTCAAACCAATTTTCAAATCGCTCTTTTGCTTTTATTTTACATTTTTCCTCATAGATACTTCTAAATTCCAAAGTGTGTTTATAGGCTTGTTCAATATTTGGATAAAGATTGAACAATAATTCGGCTCTTTGTTTTTGATTGGGTGTCCAATCGTTTGGTTTTTTAGCTATAATGTATCTACTTCTAGCCAATAGTTGCTTTTTAGTATCTCCATTAGATAGTATTATGGGTTTATACTTTTTACTTTCTTTTTTAGCAATTTCAATGGCTTTATTTTCCTCTTCTATCGTTTTCCAACGATATTGTACTCTAACATGTTGTAAAGCTTCTGTAACTAATTTTACCACATGAAATCTATCGGTAACAATTTTAGCATTTGGGAAACAAATCTTAGCTGTCAAATTCATGTTATTTGCCATATCTAAAGTTACTTCTTTGACTTGTTTTCGTTGTTCTAAAGGGATTCTTTCAATAGCTTTAATAATAGATTCGCTCTTTATTCCTTTGACACAAGCCACTAAAGTTCCTTGTTTACCTCTTCCATCTTTATTGGTTAAATATGTGTAGAGTTCCCCTTTAGATAAACTTACTTCGTCAAGGCTTAAATACGACCCTATATTTTCTGGATAAATTAGATAATCTTCACAATGGGGCTTTTGTTCCCAATGACTAAATCCACTTATTTTTTTCTTGTTATGTCGTTGTAATGTTCGTGGATAAACACAGTAATAACTCGCTATATTGCTAATCGTATCTTCGCGGGTCTCTACCTGTAGCTTTTAAAAAAGTTGAAAGCTCATTGGTTAATTTTGAACCCTCTGCTATAAATGAATAATCATTTTTAATCTCTATCCTTTTTGTTTTCTTATCTCGCCAACGTCGAGTTTTTATATGAAGATACACGGCTTTACCACGTATAGGAAAATCTTGAATTTGTTTATTGCTAATGAAACCTTTGGATTCATAATCATCTCTCGAATAACCTTTTGGTAAATTATTTTTCTCCTCTAAGTAAATATGAAAGCAATCCTTCTTGACTGAAATATCTCCTAATTCCTCAAAAAAAACAATATCAAAATAAAATAATAAACCTTCAGGTAAAATAGCTTCTAATAATTCTAAATACATCTCCTTTTTTTAGATAGCTAAAATATCAAATCCCCACTAATTGTCGTTGAGCCGTTATTCTACTGTTTTTTTAGAACACCTTATCTTCATCATATAAATAATTTAATTAATTACGATGTGTTGGATTAATTTTGTACTTACTCAACTCATCATAGTTGCTTCAACCCTCCCTCTACCGATACCATCAGAACTGGTCTCCATAAACTAACTGATCAAATATGTGATTTACAACAATTAGAAACACATATGATCTTGGGCTGTCTAATAAATTTTTAAGCTACATTATTTAGGTTATTCATTATAATTTACAATTCTTTATCTGCGGGTGTCTTATAGTCTAATATTCAGTGTAATCTTACTTTTATACCCTATTTCTATTGATCCAATTTTACTATACCTTATCATGGGTACTAGGTAGTCACATAAGTAAAAACCATTACTTAATATTCAGGGTTTATACTTATTGCAAGAGCAGTTTTGTTGTCATAATTTCGCATCCAGTTTGAATCGAAAATTTCAAACGGCTAAATATTTCAAGGGGTAAATTCCTGCTCCGAATGCGAGCAGGAATTTTATAAAACTTACGAAAAATTAATTTTTGGATATATTTGAAAATAGGGTTTAGATATTTATATCTAAACCCTATATTTATAACTTACACACTTTTTAGGATAGTCTATAATAATTAGATTTTTGAGTCCCCCTAATTAATAACTAACTTTTTTCTCTCACTATACCTATCCGTTTTTATAGTAACTATATAGATACCTTCTTTTATTCCATTAGTTAAAACTTTAAGTCTATTACCACTTATTATGTCTTCACTCGTATAATTTAACACTTTAGTTAATTTATTATAAACACTAACTATGGATATAGATATATCGCCTTCTTGTTTTTCTTTTAAAGTTATGTAAAAATCTTCTCCTTTTTTAATAGGGTTTGGATGCAATACTATTTTTTCTTTTAGTCCATCTTCTGGTTTGGTATTTTCTTTCAACAGAAGACCTCTCTTTTTTCTTTTTTTATAAAAATTCTTATCTACAGCATAGAAAAACAATTTATCTCCCGACCTTGTTGTGAATTTAAAATTATTAAGTTCAATTTTTCTTGACGATCCATAAATATAAATAGGTGTATTTCTTTTTATATTATTAAAATCACCTGTTACTTTTGTTGTATTTTCTCCCCCATCAAACCATAAATCAGGACAAACAATTTTTTTATCATTTATAAATGAAAGTAATTCTTGTGAAGGACACTGACCAGAAGGTATATTAACATCAAAATCTAATGGTGAGATAGAAGAGGCATTATCAATAATTATTGTTTTTTTTAATCTATCTGCTTTTTTACAACTATTACAAATTGTTTTTATATATTTTTTTGGACTCTGATCTCCTCTTCTATAAAAACCTTTCACGTATGTACTTAGTAACTCATTACTTGAAAAATTAATACATTTGTTCTCTATAGACCTTTTTTTTCTTGACGAAGCTGTATTATTACTTGGTCTATAGCTTTCACAAGGATAATAAATACTCCATGGTGCTTCTCTTCTTGCTATATGACCTGTAGGAAAACCTGCAAATTGGTAAGCATTATCAATAATCATTGGTTGATCAAACGATGAATCATAGTCTGGATTTGGAATATAATCCCTTATCAAATTAGGCTGTTCTATCTCTCCATTTCCTCCTACATAAACCTCATACCATCCTCTTATTTGAGTCCACGGTATAGTTCCCACAGCAGTAAATTCTTCCTCGCTTTCGTGAGGATGGTGTTCACCCAAAATAGCACGAGAATCTAAAAAACCATTTGGAGAAAAACAATAAATATATTGAAGAAAACTCGATGCACCACCTTCATCTAAGGGAGCTATAAAATGATTTGCTACATTAAAATTTCTGGTGGTAGAAATAAAAATACTATGTGGATGCGGAACAACGCTAATATGATGAAATAGAGATGTATTAGGCGTATTACTATTAAGGCCAGGAGCTCTAAAACCGTTGGTTCTTTTTAATTGTTTCGGAGATCTATGATCCCCTCTAAAAACTAAATCATCAGTATAAAAATTTGTTTGTCCGTAAGAGCATAAACAACTGAAAATGCTTATTAGTAAAATAATTTTATATTTCAAAGCAAGTTATTTTTTTAGGTTTAGTACTTTATTGTTTAGTTCTTCTATTTTTTCTTGTTGTTCTAGAACATAC
>CANMCD010000016.1 GCA_947496185.1 uncultured Tenacibaculum sp. | reverse complement strand
TACTGCCACAGGTGGGAGAGTAGGTCGTTGCCTTTCTTTTAAAACTCCATAAGTTCTAAAACTTATGGAGTTTTTTTATGACTTATTTTTTATATATACTATAGCGTCTTTAAATTAATTTGAACCTTAAGTAGTTATTTTATATAATATACTTACAAAATTTAACTGAAAAAATAATAATAACTGTTACTAATAATAGTATTTTAGCTCAAGGTTTTTAAAAAATTGATATGACTTTTTGCTACGGGCTTCATTTGATGATCACTAGAATTACACCATTATTATCTTTACTATTTACAATTACGTTATTTTCTCAGGAAAATAAGACTGAAAAAGTATTAAGAATTAATCTGCTTAATCCAGCTATTGAATTGGAATTACCTACAAGTAATACAACGACTTTGTCATTGTCAACGGGTATTGGTTATAGTGTTAGTTACCCACATACAAGCGATATAGCAGGAACCGGGTTTATTACTTCATTTAATCCATTTTTCGAAGCTCAAGAAAAGTGGTTTTACAATTTTAAGAAAAGAAAAAAGAATAAACGTACTATATCTCATAATTCTGGAAACTTTATCTCTAGTAGGTTACTGGTCAGAACTCCTTCTTTGTTTGGTAGTTCAAATGGAACTAATGTGTTAGATTTTGCATTTGGTCCTACTTAGGGTATCCAACGAAAATACGGTAAGAACTTCCATTTATTGTTCGATATGGGACCTATTTATTATTTTGATACTGATGGAGGGAGTGGATTTTTTCCATTGATGTTACAAATAAATTTAGGTTTCGATTTATAAGATTAAAAAAATCATAAAAGGGTAATTGACTCATTAACTGGTTCAATTACCCACTTTTATATTATGAAGTTAAGATGCCCAAATACATGTAAAACACTAATTGTTTTATTATTAGTGCTTAACATAGCAACATTATCCAGTCAAATTAATTTTTTTGATGCGATAAGAACAGGGAATGAAATATCAAAAAATGATAAAAGATACGATGCATTGCCACCTAAACTAATACAAACAGCTTGGGTAGAAATTTCATTACCTGATGATATAACCTATCATTATGATACAGGAGAAGAAGAACTACGAAGCAGGTTGTCTTTTGCTTCCTTTTATACCGTAAACTACCCTGTTTTAAAAAAAATAACTTTAGGTATAATTGGTGGGGTACAACATCAATCTCAAGGAAGTATAACAGGAGTGAAATTTGGAGGTATTCTTAGATATTATTTTAAAAACTATGAGTCGGCGAATTTTTATTTTATGACTGCTAGAAGTATTGGCGTTTTTGGAAAAATTCAAAATAGCGCAGGTTATGGGAATGCGAGGTTTGGTTTAGAATTTCCTATTGAAAAAAACGATAATATTATTGTAATATTAAATCTTTTTTGGGACAATGATTCTTATAAACTAAAAAAGCCAATCCTCAAGGATGAAACACCTAATGATATAACTTTCCATAAAGGCTATGGTATTGGTTTAGGAATACAATTTTAATTTCAAATTACAAATGGTAGAATATGTATAGGAAAAAATAAAACCGATAGTATTAATGACTATCGGCTCGTATTAATTTATAGTATTTTTCTCTTTACTGTGTTTGCTGCCATTTCCAAGCCGATAATAATGCTTCTTCAAGTGTTTTTTCAGCTTTCCAATCCAATTCCTTATTTGCTTTATTAGTGTCCGCGTAAGCCGCAGTAATGTCCCCAGTACGTCTTTCTACAATCGTATAGGGTAATTTTTGTCTACTAACTTTTTCGAAACAAGCTACAACCTCTAAAACAGAAGCCCCTATACCCGTTCCAACATTAAAAAACTCAAAAGGTGTTTGGTTTTTATTGCCCAGTAAACGTTCGAGAGCAGCAATATGAGCCTTAGCTAAGTCCACCACATGAATATAATCACGGATAGCCGTTCCATCGGGTGTTGGATAATCATTACCATAAATAGATAACTCCTTTCTGATACCCGCGGCAGTTTGCGTGATGTAGGGAATTAAATTTTGAGGTATACCAAGTGGTAATTCCCCTATTTTAATGCTATCATGCGCACCAATAGGGTTAAAATAACGTAAAGCAATAGCTTTAATACCATAGGCTTCGCAAGATTCCGCTATGATTTCTTCACCAATTTGTTTGGTGTTTCCATAAGGAGACTCTGCTGGTTTTACAGGTGCATCTTCAGTAATAGGCAACTCTTCGGCTTGTCCGTAGACCGTACAAGAAGAACTAAAAATAAAATTATCAATATTCCTAGTTTTCATTTCCTGTAAAAGATATACTAGACTTGTGATATTATTTTCATAATAATCCAAGGGTTGGTGTACACTTTCCCCAACAGCCTTATAAGCAGCAAAGTGAATAACACCAGCTATCTTATTTTTATCAAAAAAAGTACATATATCCTTTCTATTGCGAAGGTCTAATTGGTGAAATTCGGGAGTAACAGTAGTTATTTCAGTAATACGATCTAAAACATCTCTTTTTGAATTTGATAAATTATCAATAATTACCACCTGAAAGCCTCTGTTCTGAAGTTCAACCACTGTATGTGAACCGATAAAACCTAACCCTCCTGTCACCAATATTTTTTTCATAACTATTATTTTAAAAATTCATTGATAATATTCGTTATATATGCCAACTGTTCGTCGTCTAATTCTGTATGCATTGGTAAAGAAATCACTTCTTCAATAAGTTGATTCGTTATGTTAAAATCACTTTCATTGTATCGATCATCCTGATAAGCCTTTTGTGCATGTAATGGAACAGGATAATAAATAGCATTTGCAATTCCTTTTTCCAATAAATGTTGGTGTAGTTCATTACGCTTTCCATTGGTTATTCTTAAAGTATACTGATGGAATACATGCGTTGAAAAATCAACAATTGTTGGCGTTATTATGTTTGGGTTGTTACTAAAAGCATTTGAGTAATAAGAAGCTGCATTTCTACGAGCTTCACAATAATTATCTAAATGTGGTAATTTAGCTTTAAGAACTGCCGCTTGTATACTGTCAAGCCTAGAATTAACTCCAATGACATCATGATAATAACGTTTGTACATTCCATGATTGACCATGCCTCGTAAGATATGTGCTAATTCATCATCATTAGTAAAAATTGCCCCACCATCACCATAAGCACCAAGGTTTTTTGAAGGAAAAAATGAGGTTGTTCCTACTGTTCCTATCGTTCCCGCTTTCTTCACGCTACCATCCGAAAATGTATAATCTGCTCCTATAGCCTGTGCATTGTCTTCAATAACATAAAGGTTGTGCTCTTTAGCAATTTTCATAATGGCCTCCATATTGGCGCATTGCCCAAATAAGTGAACAGGTACAATCGCTTTTGTTTTTGGAGTGATAGCTTTTTTTATAGCTTCTATATCGATATTAAAAGAAGTAAGTTCTACATCAACTAAAACTGGGGTAAGCTTTAACAACCCAATAACTTCTACGGTAGCAGCAAAAGTAAAGTCAGCAGTAATTACTTCATCGCCCGGTTCAAGTCCCAATCCCATCATAGCAATTTGCAAAGCATCGGTTCCATTTGCACAAGGGATGACATGTTTTACGTCTAAATAGGTTTCTAAGTCCTTTTGAAATTCTTTTACGTATGCTCCATTAATATAGCTAGAAGAATCTAAAACCTCCTGAATTGAACGATCTACTACCTCCTTAATATTTTGATATTGACCTTGAAGATCAACCATTTGAATTTTTCTCATAGATAATTAACATTATGGGTTCAAAAATACAATATAAATCTGTTATCTTTGGTAGAAATCGACATAGTGATGAAGCTACTACAGAAAATAAGCCTGTTCTTTTTAGGATTTATAATATTAGTATTTATAGGGATGTATCTTTTTATTAATACGATTAAACCCGTTTATAGAGGGGAAATCGTATTAACGGATTTAAAAGATAAAGTCTCAGTATATTTTGATGAGGAAGGGGTACCCCATATTACTGCTCAAAACGAGAAAGATGCCTATAAAGCATTGGGGTATGTTCATGCCCAAGATAGACTTTGGCAAATGGAACTCATGAGAAGAATTGCTGCTGGTAGACTTTCGGAGATTTTCGGAAAAAAGACATTAAAAAGCGATAAATTATTTTCAGGAATAGGGATAGAAGAAGCTTCGAAAAAAACAATAGAAAATCTAGATAAATCATCTGAACTATATAAATTATCACTTTCTTACTTAGATGGAGTTAACCAATTTATAGAAAAAGGAGCTACCCCTGTAGAGTTTTATATGTTAGGAATAGAAAAGGAAAAGTATACTTTAAAAGATATTTATAATGTATTAGGATATATGTCGTTCAGCTTTGCAGTAGCGCATAAAACGGATCCGATGCTTACCAAGATAAAAAACAAATTACCTTCAGCATATATAAATGAATTACTTCAAAGCGAATCAGAGAACTTGACGGTTATTAAAAATCAAACGAACAGTATAAAAGAAGAAAGCTTTTCAAGTGCGGTAATTGAGGTTATGAAGGGATTACCCATTCCTAGTTTTATAGGAAGTAATTCTTGGGTGATCGGAAAAGATAAAACTAAAAAAGGAAAAGTCATTTTTGCTAATGATCCACATATTGGTTTTTCACAACCGTCGGTTTGGTATCAATCACATATAAAGACCCCCGGCTATGAGATGTATGGATTTCATTTGGCTTTGTGTCCGTTTCCTTTATTGGGGCACAATAAAAATTATGCATATGGTTTAACAATGTTTGAAAATGATGATGTAGATTTTTATTATGAAGAAAGTAACCCCAATAACCCCTTGGAATATAATACTTTTAAAGGGTATGAGAAATATGAATTAATAGATAAAAATATCAAGGTTAAAGGAGAAAAAGATGTTACATATCAAATAAAAGTTAGTAGGCATGGTCCAATAGTTAACGATTTTATTGAGAGTATGAAAGAAGAAGAGCCTATTGCTATGCAATGGATTTATACAAAATTAAAGAACCAATTATTTGAAGTATCTTATGAATTATCTCATGCCAAATCCTTACGTGATTTTAAAGCAGGTGCTTCAAAATTACATGCACCAGGATTAAATATTATGTATGGAGATGCAAAAGATAATATTGCATGGTTTGCAGCTGGAAAACTATATAAATATAAGGACGGTGTGAATACCAAAACTATATTGAATGGAGTATCATCAGACGATGATATTCAGCATTTTTTAGATTTCGAAGAAAATCCGAAAGCAATTAATCCTTCTTGGAATTATGTGTATTCTGCGAATAATCAACCTGATACTATTTCGGGGTTTTTGTATCCCGGATATTATTATCCAAAAGACAGAGCTAGTAGAATAGAACAACTTTTACAGAAGAAAAATGATTTTACAAAAAACGATGTTGCAAAAATGATTTATGATGTAACTTCAGCAACGACTCCTGAAATATGTAGTTTTTTGATAAAAAGTATTGTGAAGCAAGGTTTGTCACCAACAGAAAAAAAGGCCATTAACAAGTTGGAAGCGTGGAAGGGAGCATATGTTAAAGAAGCGATAGGTCCTGTCATATATAACCGTTTTAGATATGAGTTTTTAAGAAACACTTTTAAAGATGAAATGGGAAAAGTATATAAAGAATTTATAGAGACACCTTTGGAAGGAAAAGTTTTTGCAAGTCAAGTTAAAAAAGAAACATCCGTTTGGTGGGATGATATTTCAACAAAAAACAAGGTAGAAACGAAAAAGGAAATCGTGACTAAATCTTTTAGAAATGCGATTGCTTTTTTACAAAATCAATTAGGAGAAAATGTTGATAATTGGAAATGGAAAAGGGTGGTTTCCGTTGAATATAAGCATACTATTGGGAAAGCAGGTGGTATACTGAGAAAACTGTTTAATGTAGGTCCTTTTGAAGTTGTTGGAGGAGAAGAGGTAATCAACAATCAAATGTATAAAATAGATAGTACAGGATATTATAAGGTACATGGAGGTCCATCTACACGAAGAATTGTAGATTTCTCTGATCCTGAAAATAGTTTAACAATACTACCTACAGGTCAGTCTGGAAATTTATTAAGTCCTTATTATAAAAACCAAACTGAAAGGTATTTAAAAGGAGAGTTTGTTAAAATGAAAATGAATGAATCGGAAATTAAACAAAGTGAAAATCTTTTAATTTTTAAAGTAAAATAAAAGCTAATCCAACTTCATTAAGGTTTTAAGTTGTTTTAACTTTCCTTTATAAGGTGCATAGCGGGTAGGGATATCGAGCCATGTACCCTTTCTGACAATTCCTTTTTGATGTGTAAAGGTGTCAAAGGTTTGTTTTCCATGATACCCACCAATACCACTTTCTCCCACACCACCAAAGGGGAGTTTTTTATTGGCGAAATGAATAGCTGTGTCATTTATGGTGCCCCCACCAAAAGAAAAATGTTTAATAAGCTTATTTGCATATTTTTTTCTATTACTAAAAAGATAGAATGCCAAAGGTTTTTCGAATTTGGATAATATCGTAAGGAGTTCTTCATCTTTATCATAAGAAATTAAAGGAAGAATCGGGCCAAAAATTTCCTCTTTCATAATTGGGCTATCCAAACTAGGTTCGTCAATTAATGTAGGAGCAATGTAGCGATCTATTCTTTTGTTATGTCCTCCAAAAATACAATTTTGTCCTTCTAATAAAGAGATTAACCGGTCAAAATGGGATTCATTTATGATTCTAGGAAAGTCTTCTGATAAAGCGGGGTTTTGTCCATAAGCTCTTATGATTTCTTCTTTAAAATATGTAATAAATTCTTCTTTGATAGTAGTGTGGATCAATAAATAATCTGGAGCAATACAGGTTTGCCCGCCATTAATACACTTTCCCCAAACAATTCTCTTAGCTGCTAGCTTAATAGAAGCTGTTTGATCCACGATACAAGGACTTTTTCCCCCTAGCTCTAAGGTTACAGGAGTTAAATGTTTCGCAGCAGCTTTTGCTATAATTTTACCAACTCTAATACTTCCTGTGAAAAAGATATAATCCCATCGATAGGTTAATAATTCCTGTGCTATTGTTATCCCACCTTCTACGATACTAACATGACTTTGGTCAAAGGCGGTTTCAATAATTTCTTTAAGTAATTGACTTGTTTTAGAAGTTAGTTCTGAGGGTTTTAGTACTACTGTGTTTCCTGCTGCTACAGCACCAATCACGGGTAATAAAGCTAGTTGAAAAGGATAGTTCCATGGAGATAGTATGAGAACCGTTCCGTAAGGTTCTTTATAAATTTTTGCAGAGGAAGGGAAGTTTAATAAAGAAGGACGGACACTTTTGGGTTTGCTCCAAGAATGAATGTTTTTCAGGGTGTTATTTAGTTCAGACATCACAAAAGATGTTTCAGTCATAACGGTTTCATAAGCCGATTTTTTAAAATCAGTATAAAGTGCTTTGATTATATGTTCTTCTTTTTTTTTTAAGAACTGTCTTTAAACGTAATAAAGCTTCTTTTCGATACGAAATGTCTTTTGTTGTTTGAGAAGTGAAGTGTTCTTTTTGCTTTTGAATAATTCTAGAGATGTCCATTTTTAATCTATGCTTGCTTGTGACCGTTTTTTGTTAATATACAAATTATAGGCAAGCATCCCAAATTACATCAGAGGGAGGAGGGGCAATAATTTCAATTTCTTTTTTAGAAACTGGATGGATAAAAGCAACTTTACGAGCATGTAAGTGAATACTTCCATCTTTGTTACTTCGTTTAAAACCATATTTTAAATCTCCTTTTATAGGGTTTCCGTTAGTGGATAATTGCACTCTAATTTGATGGTGTCTTCCAGTTTCTAGGTCAATTTCTAACAAAGAAAAACTATTCAATTCTTTTAAGGTTTTATAATGAAGTATCGCTTCTTTACTTCCAGTTATGGGTTTAATAAAAGCAGTTGATTTATTGTTTTTGTTGTTTTTTTTCAAAAAATGACGGAGTGTTCCTTTTTTATTCCCTGAAATTGGTTTTACGACAGCCCAATAGGTTTTTTTTATGTTTTTTTTCCGTAGCATTTCATTCAAACGCGTTAGTGCTTTTGAAGTACGGGCATAAATAACGATCCCAGAGGTCGGACGATCAAGGCGGTGAACTGTACCTAAGAAAACATTACCTAGTTTGTTGTATTTTTCTTTGATATATTCTTTAACTACTTCACTTAAAGGTTTATCACCTGTTTTATCGCCTTGAGTAATGTCCCCCGAGCGTTTGTTGATAATAATAATGTGATTGTCTTCGTATAAAACTTGAAGGGTTTCTTTAGTTGAATGCATAAACGATTAGTTGAAATCTTTTGCTACATCCTGATTAACTTGCTCTATAAAGTTTAAAAACTCATCCCTACCAAAACTGTTCGCTGAAGAGGTAATAAAAGACATCGGGAGTTCTTCCCAAAAGTTTAATAACTTCTTTTTATAAGCAGTAATTTGCTTATTTAGCTTAGCACTACCCAGTTTGTCGGCTTTGGTGAAAACAATACAAAAAGGAATTCGATTTTCCCCTAAAAATTGCATAAACTCTAGGTCTATCTTTTGAGGGTCATGTCTAGAATCAATTAAGACAAACGTACAAACTAATTGCTCTCTTTGTTTGAAATAGTCTTCAATAAAGCTTTGAAATTTAGCACGTTTCTTTTTTGAAACTTGTGCGTAACCATAACCAGGTAAATCTACCAAAAACCATTTATCATTAATTTTAAAATGATTAATAAGTTGTGTTTTTCCAGGTTTTCCAGAGGTTTTTGCAAGGTCTTTTCTTTTCATCAGCATATTGATGAGAGAAGATTTTCCAACGTTTGACCTTCCAATAAAAGCATATTCTGGAATACGATCTTTTGGGCATTTAGCAACATTGGTGTTGCTAATTACAAATTCTGCTGATTTTATGGTCATTTATCTTATATCTTTCGGGTTTGAAGCCATTCTTCAAGTATGATATTGAATTCATTTGGGGTCTCCATCATGGCGGCATGTCCACATTTGTCAATCCAATATAAATTTGAGTCAGGAAGTAGTTTATGAAAGTCTTCAGCAACTTCAGGCGGTGTAACTGTGTCTTGTTTTCCCCAAATAAGACAAGTTGGTTGATTCATTTTTGGTAAATCTTTCGCCATATTATGTCTTACAGCACTTTTTGCAATGGCAAGCGTTCTTATCAATGAATTTCTGTTGTTGATAGTATCATAGACTTGATCAACTAATTCATCTGTAGCGATTTTTGGATCGTAAAAAACATCACGGGTTTTATTACGAACAAACTCTTTGTCACCTCTTCTTGGATAATTATTTCCTAAAGAATTTTCATATAATCCGGAACTACCTGTTAGTACTAACGCTTTAATATCGGCTGGATATTGCTTGGTGTAATACAGCGCAATATGGCCTCCTAGAGAATTACCAAGTAAAATAACTTCTTTAAGTTCTTTAAACTCGATAAAATCATGCAAAAACTTAGCTAAGTTTTTAACATTAGTTTTTAACAAAGGCAGCGTATATAAGGGGAGTTCTGGTACAAAAACTTTATATCCTTTTTTAGAGAAAAATGAAAATGTTGCATCAAAGTTACTTAGCGCGCCCATTAGTCCATGTAAAACAATTATTGGTCTTCCTTCTCCTGCTTCTGCGTATGTAAATTTGCCTTCTTTCTTTAAAAATTCAGTCATAAAAGTTTGATTTGACTCAACGACAAATGTAGTTTTTTTTTATCAAATTATCATTTTAAATATTTCGGATATTGTTTTTATAGGGGCTTTTATTGACAGTCAATATGGTAGGTTTAGGGTAAAACTTATTAACAATGTGGTAGAAAGTGGTAAAAAGTGGTATTTTTTTTATATTTTTGATATGAATTTTCAACTTGTTGAGTGACGAATTTAATAGGGACATACGAATGCAAGGTAGATGCAAAGGGAAGATTGATGTTGCCAGTAGCTTATAAAAAGCAACTGTCTGATGCTTTGCAGGATGGGTTTGTGATTAAGAGATCCGTTTTTCAGTCATGTCTAGAAGTTTATCCGATGCAAGAATGGAATTCAGTGATGGCGAAAGTAAATAAATTGAACCGTTTTATTAAGAAGAATAATGACTTTATTAGGAGGTTTACTGCGGGAGTGAAGCTGGTAGAGGTGGATGCTTCAGGTAGGATTTTGATACCTAAAGATTTGTGTTCTTTTGCGGGGTTGAAAAAAGAAGTAGTGCTTTCGTCAGCAGTGAATATTATAGAGATCTGGGATAAGGATAAGTATGAGGTGGTTATTGATGATGCGGTGGTTGACTTTGCAGATTTAGCTGAAGAAGTAATGGGAAATATAGAGATAGATGAGATATCATGATTCGGTTTTGCTAGAGGAAAGTGTGGATGCGCTGAATGTTAAGAAGGATGGAGTGTATGTGGATGTTACCTTTGGTGGAGGTGGTCATTCGCGAGAGATATTGAGTCGTTTGGGGGATGAAGGGAAGTTGTTTGCTTTTGATCAAGATCCAGATGCGCAACGAAATAAAATTGAAGACAGTCGTTTTGTGTTAATTGGTGAGAATTTTAGATACATTTCAAGGTTTTTGAGGTTTTATGGAGTGAAGAAGGTTGATGGTGTGTTAGCAGATTTAGGAGTTTCTTCTTATCAGTTTGATGCGGCAGAAAGAGGGTTCTCTACTCGATTTGATGCGGAGTTGGATATGCGAATGGATAAAAAGTCTACGTTGACGGCAAGGATTGTTGTTAATGAGTATGATGAAAAAGAGCTTGCAGATGTGTTGTATTTGTATGGAGAGTTGAGAAATGCAAGGGCTTTGGCTAAAGCTATAGTTGAGGCAAGAAGTGAAAAAGAGATAGAAACAAGCTTTCAGTTGAAAGAAGTCTTAAAAGGCTTTCTTCCAAAATCAAGAGAACATAAGATTTTAGCACAGATATATCAAGCCTTCAGGATAGAAGTTAATAAGGAGTTGGAGGTGTTGAAAGAGTTTTTGAATCAAATACCAGATCTATTAAGTCAAGAGGGGAGGCTGAGTGTGATTTCTTACCATTCTTTAGAAGACAGATTGGTGAAAAGGTTTATAAGGACAGGGATGTTTAGTGGAGAGCCAGAAAAAGATTTTTTTGGGAATACAAATGAGCCTCTAAAAAAAATAGGAAAGTTGATTGTGCCTTCTAAAGAAGAAGTGAAAACTAATAATAGAGCAAGGAGTGCAAAGCTTAGAGTGGCGACTTTAAAATAATTAGCATGTCAAGGGTAAAGAAGAATATATATGATATCCTAAAAGGGAGTTTTCTTACAAATGAAAGTTCTTTTGAGAATTGGAAAATGTTGGTGTTTGTAGTGGGATTGTTATTGGTAATGATATCCAGCTCACATAGTGCAGATGCAAAGGTGGTGAAGATAGCGAAGTTGAATAAAGAGAAAAGAAGATTGAGGGCTGAAAATGTAGATACGAGTACAAGATTGATGAGAATTAAATTGGAAAGTAGTATTAAAAAGAAAGTAAAAAACCTAGGGTTGAAGTCTTCAGAGAAGCCGCCCAAGAAAATAAAAGTAACAGTTAAAAAATAATGTAAAAGTCAATGGTAGTAAAAAAAAGCATATTAAATAAACTGTATGTGGTTACGGTTTTAATGACGCTTTTTTTTGGAGTTATTCTCTTTAGAATCTTTAAGCTTCAGTATGTTGAAGGTAGTAAATATAGAGAGCTTTCAAAAATTAACACGGTTAAAAATGATACGATTTTTGCTAACCGTGGAAATGTGTATGCTTCAGATGGAAACCTGTTGGCCACATCCATGTCAAAATTTACGGTTAGAATGGATGTAATGACTGTTAAATCAAGTGTTTTTGAAAAAAATATTAGCGCTTTATCAGAGGCCTTATCTGGGCTTTTAGGAAAATCGCCGAGTTACTACAAAAAAAAATTGAGAGAAGCAAAAAAACGAAAGAATCGTTACCTCTTAATTGCTAGAAACGTAGGGTATAATGATTATGCTAAAATGAAGACTTTTCCTGTTTTTAATTTAGGGGTCTTTAAAGGAGGTTTTATAGCGGAGCAACAAACGGTCAGAGTACATCCTATTGGTAAAATAGCGGAGCGAACTATTGGTTATGATGACTATAGAGGGGGGGCTGGTATAGAAGGGGCATTTGCTTCTTATATGCAAGGAGAAAACGGTTGGCGTTTGAAGCAAAAAATAGCGAAGGGACAATGGAAGCCGATTAACGATGTAAATGAAAAAGAGCCTATTGATGGTCATGATGTAATAACAACTATTGATGTGAATATTCAGGATATTACGCATCATGCTTTGTTGAAGCAGATGGAGAAATTTAAGGCAGATCACGGTTGTGCTGTGGTGATGGAAGTGGAAACGGGAAAAATTAAAGCCATTTCAAACTTAGGAAGAACTAAGAAAGGAAAATATTACGAGAAAAGAAATTATGCTGTTTGGGAAAGTCATGAGCCAGGATCGACCTTTAAACTAGCAAGTTTGATGGCAGCGTTAGAAGATAAGGTTGCGGATACTTCAACGGTAGTTGATTGTGAGAAGGGGAAAATATTTATCAATAATCGAAAAGTTGAAGATAGTAGAGCAGGTGGGCATGGTAAAATTTCACTTGGAAGGGTGTTTGAGGTTTCTTCGAATGTTGGAATTGTGAAAGTTATTAGGAAGCATTATGATGATAAACCTGAAAAGTTTATAGAAAAAATAAAATCATTCGGGTTGGATAGGCAAACTGGAGTGAAAATAAAAGGAGAAGGAAAGCCTTTTATTATTGAACCAAAACATAAGATTTGGAGCCCCATCTCTCTAGAGTGGATGGCATGGGGATACGGTGTATCACTTACACCGCTACAAACATTAGCCTTTTATAATGCTGTAGCGAACAATGGAAAGTTAGTGAAGCCTTATTTTGTTAGAGAGCTTAGAGTGGGAAATAAGGTGGATAAAAAATACGGTACCGTTGTCTTAAAGGAGAAAATAGCTTCTCAATCAACTATTGATAAAGTAAGAAAGGTGATGGAGAATACAGTGATTAGAGGTACGGCAAAGAGAATAAATTCTCCAAATTTTTCTATGGCAGGAAAAACAGGTACTGCAAAAAAATGGATTCCAAGGCATAAAAATAGTAATGGGAAAATGGTTTCAGGGTATTATTCAAGTGCAAAGTATGTGGCTTCTTTTGCTGGTTTTTTTCCTGCTAAAGAACCTAAGTACTCTTGTATCGTAGTCATTCATGAGCCAAGGAAAGAGTTAGGTTATTATGGGGCAGATGTAGCGGCTCCTGTATTTAAGGAGATAGCACATAAGATATATACAACAACACCCGTGGATAACCAATTTGTTACAGATACGATAAGTTATCCTGCATTGAATAAAAGTTATCATAACTACTATGCAAAAATGAGAAAATATAAAACTATTATGCCTAAGGTAACAGGAATGAGTGGAATGGATGCCATTGCATTGCTTGAAAATATGGGGTTAGTGGTAAAGTTTTCTGGTATGGGTAAAGTAGTAGAGCAGTCCATTGATAACGGAATGAAGATAACAAAGGGAGCAACTGTTTATTTAAGATTATCATAATTGAAGGAGTTAAAAGACATATTATATAAGGTAGAAATAGTATCGACAGTAGGTGCTATGGATATTTCTATACGTAGTATTTATTTTGATAGTCGTCAAGTGACTGAAAAAGGATTGTTTTTAGCTCAGCAAGGTGTAGCTGTCGATGGTCATAAGTTTATAAATAAGGCTATTGATTTGGGAGCTATTGTTGTGGTTTGCGAAGTGTTTCCTGAAAAGTTAAAAGAAGGAGTTACTTATATTAAAGTTGATAATTCAAGTAAAGCTTTGGCAATTATAGCGGCTAACTTTTACGGTAACCCATCGAAAAAGGTAAAACTTGTGGGGGTTACGGGTACTAATGGGAAAACCACGGTAACTACTTTGTTGTACGATCTTTTTAAGAAAGCGGGCTATAAAGTAGGATTGTTATCAACGGTAAAAGTACTGGTTAACGATAAGGTTTATAAAGCTTCACATACGACTCCTGATTCCATTTCCATTAATAAGTATTTGAGCGAAATGGTAGCGATTGGTGTTGATTATTGTTTTATGGAGGTGAGTTCGCATGGAATTCATCAAAAAAGAATTGAAGGGCTTCATTTTGAGGGAGGAGTGTTTACGAATCTTTCACACGATCATTTGGATTATCATAAGACGTTTGCTGAATACAGAGATGTAAAGAAAGTTTTTTTCGATACATTACCGAAAACAGCGTTTGCTTTGGTGAATATCGATGATAAAAATGGTCAGTTTATGCTGCAGAATACTAGGGCAAAAAAGTGTACTTATGCTTTAAAAACCTTGGCTGATTTTAAAGCAAAAGTATTAGAAAAGAGTTTTTCAGGGAGTTTACTTACTGTGAATACTATAGAAATATGGATCAGATTAATCGGTGAATTTAATGCGTACAATTTATTGGCAATTTATGGAGTTGCCGAACTGTTAGGTATGGAAAAGATGGAAGTGTTGCGATTGGTTAGTGATTTAAATAGTGTATCAGGAAGGTTTCAATATATCGTTTCGGATAATAATGTAACAGGGATTGTGGATTATGCGCATACACCTGATGCTTTGAAAAATGTTTTGAAAACTATAAATGATATACGAACAGGGAATGAAAATGTGATTACGGTCGTTGGATGTGGGGGAAATAGGGATAAAGATAAAAGGCCTAAAATGGCAAGTATTGCATCGCAATTAAGTACCCAAGTGATTTTTACTTCTGATAACCCAAGAAATGAAAATCCTCAAGATATTATTGAAGATATGGAAGCAGGGGTTGCAGAGCAAGATTATAAAAAAACATTATCGATCCTTGATAGAAGACAGGCAATTAGAACAGCGTGTAAGTTATCAGAACCGGGAGATATAATTTTAATAGCAGGTAAAGGGCACGAAAACTATCAAGAAATTGATGGAGAAAGAAATTATTTTGATGATTTAGAAGAGGTGCAAGGTTGTTTTAATTTATTAAAAAAGGAATAGCGGATGTTGTATTATTTGTTTGAATACTTGGAGAATGAATTTAGCTTGACAGGAGCAAGTGTGTTTCGGTATATAACGTTTAGAGCAGCTGCCGCCTTTATGTTATCACTTTTGATTACGATGATTTTTGGTAAAAAGATTATTGATTTTTTAAGAGCAAAACAAATTGGAGAATCTATACGTGATTTAGGATTAGAAGGTCAGGTTCAAAAAGCAGGAACTCCAACTATGGGGGGAGTGATTATTATTTTAGGAACGTTAATTCCTGTGTTATTGTTAGCGAGATTAGATAATATCTATATAATTATTTTGATAATCACTACCGTTTGGATGGGGTTGATAGGTTTTGCAGATGATTATATAAAGGTGTTTAGAAAAAATAAAGATGGTTTACAAGGTAAATTTAAGGTTTTAGGTCAGGTAGGGCTTGGATTGATTGTTGGTGGGATGTTATATTTTCATCCTGATGTAACGATTAAAGAACAGTTGCCAGAAAGCCAGCAAATTGTTCAGCAAAATGGAAGAAAAGTTGTTTTTGGTGAAGCACATAAATCTATAAAAACGACTGTGCCCTTTCTGAAACATAACGAATTAGATTATGCAAAAGGATTGGTCTTTTTGGGTGATGGTTATGAAAAGTATGGATGGATCGTGTTCATTTTTGTTGCAGTTTTTTTAGTAACTGCAGTATCTAATGGTGCGAATTTAACAGATGGAATTGATGGGTTGGCAGCAGGTTCTTCTGCTATTATGGTGATAGCCTTAGCTATTTTTGCTTGGGTGTCTGGGAATATCATTTTTGCAGAATATTTAGATGTAATGTATATACCGATGTCGGGAGAAATGGCTGTGTTTACCTTCACCTTTGCAGGAGCATTGATTGGTTTTTTATGGTATAATACTTATCCTGCCCAAATTTTTATGGGAGATACGGGAAGTTTGACAATTGGAGGTATAATTGCTGTGATAGCGATGGCAATTCGTAAAGAATTACTGTTGCCTATTTTGGCAGGAATTTTTGTAATGGAAAACTTGTCCGTTTTATTGCAGGTTGCTTATTTCAAATACACTAAAAAGAAGTTTGGAGAAGGGAGGCGCATTTTTAAGATGTCACCCTTACATCATCATTACCAAAAATTGGGGTATCATGAGAGTAAGATCGTAAATAGGTTTTGGATTGTGGGGATATTATTGGCTGTTTTTACCATTATAACATTAAAAATAAGATAAATGAAACGACTCGTAGTTTTAGGGGCAGGAGAAAGTGGAGTAGGAACTGCTATTCTTGGAAAACAACGAGGGTTCGATGTTTTTGTATCGGATAAAAAAATTATTGGAGAACATTATAAAAAAGTTCTATTACAAAGTAATATAATCTTTGAGGAAGGTAAGCATTCAGAAGAAAAGGTTTTTAATGCGGATGTTGTTATGAAAAGTCCAGGTATTCCTGATAACGTGCCTTTAATTAAAAAATTAATTAAGAGACGTATAGCGGTTATATCAGAGATAGAATTTGCGAGTAGCTACACCGATGCGTTGATAGTAGGGATTACAGGGTCAAATGGAAAGACCACCACTACTATGATTACGCATCACCTATTGAAAAATGCAGGATTGAATGTCGGAATTGCAGGTAATATAGGGAAAAGTTTTGCACAGCAAGTTGCTGAGGCTAATTACGAAAGTTATGTGTTAGAACTGAGTAGTTTTCAGTTAGATGGGATTAATGCTTTTCATTTGCATATAGCGATTTTAACTAATATTACTCCCGATCATTTAGATCGTTATGATAATGATTTTAATAAATACGTTGCTTCAAAGTTTAGGATAACAAAGAACCAAACTGAGAATGATTTTTTAATCTATGATGCAGATGATGATGTGATTGTTTCGTGGTTGGAAAATAATTCGATTAAAGCCCAGTTAATTCCTTTTTCATTGGAAAAAGAGCTGTCTTTAGGGGCTTATATAAAAGAAGATAAGATAATACTAAAATATAATACTCAAGAAGTACTAATGGATGTTAAAGATTTAAAACTACAAGGAAAACATAATATAAAAAATGCGATGGCATCTGCCATGGCTGCCAAACTACTAAAAGCCAGAAAACAAACTATTGCTGAGAGCCTGTCAGATTTTGAAGGTGTTGAACATCGATTGGAAAATGTTCAGAAAGTAAATGGGATACAGTACATAAACGATAGTAAGGCAACAAATGTAAATGCTGCTTTTTATGCCTTAGAATGTATGGATAATCCAACGGTTTGGATAGTAGGAGGGGTAGATAAAGGAAATGATTATAATGACTTATTACCTTTAGTAAGAGAAAAAGTTAAGGGTATAGTCTGTTTAGGGTTGGATAATCAAAAGATTATACACACTTTTCAAAGTGTGGTGGATGTTTTGGTAGAGACAGCAGGTGCTGAGGAAGCGGTAAAAGTAGCTCATAAAATAGCTAATAAAGGAGATAATGTATTGTTGTCACCTGCATGTGCTAGTTTTGATTTGTTTACAAGCTACGAGGATAGAGGAACGAAATTTAAAGAAGCTGTAAAAAATTTATAACAATATAAATTAAGGGAAGATTATAGATGAAATCTATTTTACAACATATTAAAGGGGATAGAGCTATTTGGGCAATAGTGACGGTTTTAGCGATATTCTCATTTATGCCAGTATATAGTGCAAGTACCAATTTGGTGTATGTTGTAGGAAATGGCTCGACTTTGGGGCATTTAGTTAAGCATGTAGTATTGCTTATTACGGGCTTTGCTATTATTTATGGAACGCACAAGATACCCTATCGTTATTTTAGTGGAGGGTCTGTGATTATGCTTCCTGTAGTAATATTATTATTGATATTTACCCTAGCGCAAGGTAAAGTGGTAGAAGGGGCTAATGCTAGTAGATGGATTCGTATTCCTTTTGTAGGTATAGGGTTTCAAACATCGACACTGGCTGGGTTGGTTTTAATGGTGTATGTAGCTAGGTATTTAGCAAAAAACAAAGAAAAAGTAATTAGCTTTAAAGAAAGTTTATCTCAATTGTGGTTGCCTGTAGGTGCTATTTTGCTTTTAGTACTTCCAGCAAATTTCTCTACTACAGCCATGTTTTTTAGTATGATTTTACTGGTGTCTTATATTGGTGGTTATCCTTTAAAATACATTGGGTATATATTGTTTATAAGCTTATTTTCTCTATTGTTTTTTATTTTGGTAGTAAAGGCTTTTCCTGATGCTATGCCAAATCGTATTAATACTTGGCAAAGTAGGCTAGAGAGTTTTTCTAAGCCAAATGGGCAAGAAGGCTATCAGGTCGAGAAAGCTAAAATAGCGATTGCTACTGGGGGGATGATAGGGAAAGGACCAGGGAAAAGTGTACAAAAAAACTTTTTGCCGCAATCTTCTTCTGACTTTATTTATGCAATTATAGTAGAGGAGTATGGATTAATCGGTGCTTTATTGGTAGTGTTTATTTATTTCCTATTGATGTTTAGAATTCTGATAACGGCGAAAAAAGCAAATACCATTTTTGCCACTTTGATGGTGGTGGGTGTGGGAATTCCTATAGTATTTCAAGCAATTGTAAATATGGCAGTGGCAGTAAATGTACTTCCAGTAACAGGGCAAACATTGCCATTAATAAGTAGTGGAGGTACTTCTATTTGGATGACCTGTTTTGCTTTGGGAATGATATTGAGTGTTAGTGCTTCGAAAAATGAAACAGAAGAAACAATTTTAGACGATAACCCTTTAGATATTTTGCATGAAACGGTATAGTAGAAAATAGATAGTTGAATAAAAAGAGTAGTTAAATGGACGAGTCAGTTAATGTGATCATAAGTGGAGGAGGAACAGGAGGGCATATTTACCCTGCAATCGCCATTGCCAATGAAATTAAGGTAAGGTATCCTAAAACCAATATTCTGTTTGTAGGTGCGAAGGATAAAATGGAGATGGAGAAAGTTCCACAGGCAGGTTATGATATTAAAGGACTATGGATTTCTGGAATTCAACGTAAACTAACGTTTAAAAATCTATTATTTCCTATAAAGTTGTTCAGTAGTATGTGGAAAGCAGGGAATATTATCAGAAAATTTAAACCACATGTGGTTGTAGGTACGGGGGGATTCGCAAGTGGACCTACTTTAATGATGGCTAATAAAAGAAAGATTCCTACATTGATACAAGAGCAAAACTCTTATCCAGGAATAACAAATAAGTGGTTGGCTAAAACAGCGCAAAAGATATGTGTAGCTTATGACCATTTAGAACGATTTTTTCCATCAAGTAAAATTATAAAAACTGGAAATCCTGTTCGACAAGACCTGCTTTTAATTCATGCAAAAAAAGCGGAGGCAAAACAGTATTTTACATTAAAATCAACAAAAAAGACTTTGTTGGTATTGGGAGGGAGTTTAGGAGCTAGAAGGATTAATGAATTGATTGCTAAAGAAATTGATTTTTTTAAGAAACAAGGTATACAGGTGATTTGGCAATGTGGGAAATTGTATTTTGATGAATATAAACAATATAATAAAGAAGAAACAGTTCAAGTGCACCAGTTTTTAAATAGAATGGACTTGGCTTATGCTGCAGCTGATTTTATAGTGTCTAGAGCGGGGGCAAGTTCGGTGTCGGAATTGTGTATTGTAGGAAAACCAACCATTTTTATTCCTTCACCAAATGTAGCGGAAGATCATCAAACTAAAAATGCAAAGGCAGTTGTTGATAAGCATGGAGCAATATTAGTAAAGGAATCAGAACTGGATACATTTCCAATAGTATTAGAAACATTGCTAAAAGATAAAGGGAAGCAAGAGAGTTTAAGTGAGAATATAAAGACAATGGCTTTGCCAAATGCAACGAGTGATATCGTTAACGAGTTAGAGAAGATAATAAAGGGTAAAGTATTTTCGGAATAAGAAATTGATGAAATTAAAAGACATACATAATGTTTATTTTATTGGAATAGGAGGGATCGGTATGAGTGCTATTGCTACATATTTTGTAAAAAATGGTAAAAAAGTAGCAGGGTATGATAAGACGAAAACGCCTATTACGGCATCGCTATCAGCGCTGGGGGTTGCTATTCATTATACAGAAGAAATTGCAATGATTCCACAGTCGTTTCAAGATAAGGAAACGACAATAGTTGTATATACTCCAGCCATTTCATTGGAACATAAAGAAATTAAGTTTTTTAAAGAAAATGCATTTAATATATATAAAAGAGCAGAAATATTAGGAGAAATAACTAAAAGTACGTTCTGTTTAGCAGTTGCAGGAACACATGGTAAAACAACTACTTCTGCAATTTTGGGACATATCATGGAGTCTGAGTCAGCTACATCTTTTTTAGGTGGAATTTCGGAAAATTACCAGTCAAATTTAGTGTTGGGAGGTGATGAGGTTTCTGTAGTGGAAGCAGACGAATTTGATAGGTCTTTTTTAAAGTTATCTCCAAATATTGCTTGTGTAACCTCAATGGATGCAGATCATTTGGATATTTATGGAGAGAAAGATTCTTTAACAGCTTCTTTTTCGGAGTTTATTGGTAAGGTTTCAGGAGAAGTGGTTGTGGCTAAAGGGTTGCCGTTAGAAGGAGTTACCTATGCTGTAGAAGAGTCTGCTGATTATTTTGCAAAAAATGTAGAAATTTCGGAAGGGGCTTATAGGTTTGATGTACAGACCCCTAGGTCAATTTGTAAGGATTGGACTTTTCATTTGCCCGGACATCATAATTTAATGAATGCAATGGCGGCTATAGCTATGTCAGATATTTATGGGGTGTCAATGGATGTTGTTAAAGAAAGGATTGCTAGTTTTTTAGGAGTAAAAAGACGTTTTTCTTATAAGATACGTACTAAAGAAGTTGTGTTGATCGACGATTATGCCCATCATCCAACTGAGATAATGGCGGTGCATCAGGCAGTGAGATTGATGTATCCTGATAAAAAAGTATTGGCAGTCTTTCAGCCACATTTATATAGTAGAACTCGTGATTTTTCAGAGGAATTTGCAGTGGCGCTTTCTAAGTTTGATGAAGTAGGGTTAATGGAAATTTACCCAGCCCGAGAAAAACCCATTGAAGGGGTGACTTCGTCTTGGTTATTGGATAAAATGACGCTAGAGAAAAAAAGACTAGTGACTAAAAAAAATATGAGCTCTTATGTGTTAGATACGACAGCGGATGTAGTAGTATTAATGGGGGCAGGAGATATTGGGTTATTAGTAGATAAAGTAAAGCAACAACTAGAAGAAAAATATAGTTTGATTAGATGAAAAAACTAAAAACATATATGTCATTTGTACTCTTAGTGAGCTTTATACTCTTTCTGTACGCTTTTACTTCAGATAGAAATGCTAGAAAAAAAGTTAAAAAGATTGCGGTGGAGTTTGCTGAGGGAGATAATAACTTCTTAACACACAATGTCGTTGATAAAATGTTGATACAAAATGAAAAATTTATTAAAAACCAACCAAAAAGTGTAGTAGATTTACACGCTGTAGAAACCAATGTTTCAGCTAACCCTTACGTAGAAAAAGCAACTGTTTTTTTGTCTATTGATGGGGTGTTGAAAACGCTCATAAAACAACGAAAGCCAATGGCTAGAGTTGTGGATAAAGGAACTTCTTTTTATGTTGATAAATATGGGGTTAGTATTCCTTTGTCAGAAAATTTTTCGGCTAGAGTGCCTTTAGTTTCAGGATTGAATGACGCAGATGATATTAGTGAGTTGGCGTTGTTGATGGATGTTATATTAGGTGATGATTTTTTTAAAAAAGAAATAATCGCCATTGAAAGAAATGCCCAAAATGAATATGTTTTTTCTGTTCGAACGGGTAGTTATAAGATCTTGTTTGGCTCTTATAAAAATGCGCAACAAAAACTTAGAAAGTTAAAAGCGTTTTATAATAAGACATTGTTAGACGGATCGATTAAGAAGTATAAATTAGTGAATGTAAAATATCACAACCAAGTTGTGTGCACAAAGCAAAATCAAGATGGAAAACAATAAAATAGCAGTTGGGTTAGATATCGGAACGACCAAGATTGTTGCCATGATTGGTCGTAAAAACGAATACGGTAAGATTGAAGTTTTAGGTATTGGTAAAGCGAAAAGTTTGGGCGTTAAGCGTGGTGTGGTAAATAATATAACACAAACGATTCAGTCGATTCAGCAAGCCATTGAAGAAGCGCAAAGTGTTTCTGGACAGGCAATCGAAGAGGTTGTTGTGGGTATTGCAGGTCAGCATATTAGAAGTTTACATCATAGTGATTATATTACCAGAAATAAGTCCTTTGAGGTAATTGACGATGTAGATATTGAGTGTTTGGTAGAGCAAGTACATAAGTTGGTCATGTTACCGGGAGAAGAAATTATTCACGTATTACCACAAGAATATAAGGTCGATAGCCAACCCGAAATTAAAGAGCCTATAGGGATGTATGGAGGTAGGTTAGAAGCAAATTTTCATGTAGTTGTTGGGCAAGTGTCTTCTATTAGAAATATAGGGAGATGTGTAAAAAGTGCAGGGCTTAATTTGTCAGATATTACTCTAGAGCCTTTAGCCTCAGCTTCGGCAGTATTAAGTCAAGAGGAAAAAGAGGCGGGAGTTGCCTTGATTGATATAGGTGGAGGTACTACTGATTTGGCAATTTTTAAAGATGGAATTATACGACATACGGCTGTTATTCCGTTTGGAGGTAATGTAATCACTGAGGATATCAAAGAAGGATGTTCTATTATCGAGAAACAAGCTGAATTATTGAAAGTGAAATTTGGGTCTGCTTGGCCAGGGGAAAATAAAGAAACTGAAATTGTTTCTATACCTGGTTTAAGAGGAAGAGAACCCAAAGAGATTACTTTGAAAAATTTATCAAAAATAATACATGCCCGTGTGCAAGAAATTATTGAACACGTGTATTTAGAAATAAAAAATTATGGACATGAAACACAAAAAGGAAAATTAATTGCAGGAATTGTTTTGACGGGAGGAGGTTCTCAATTAAAGCACTTACGCCAGTTGGTAGAATATATTACGGGAATGGATGTACGTATAGGGTTTCCTAACGAACATTTGGCAGGTGACTCGGATGAAGTATTGTCGAGTCCTGCGTATGCTACTGCTGTAGGTCTGTTAATGGAAGGTTTGGAAAAACAAACGAGAGAAGACTTGTCCAAAGGAACAGTTGAAAAAGAACAAGAACCTGTTTTTGAAAGAAAAACAGAAGAAGAACCCAAAAAGGAACTAATTACTGAGGTTGAAAAACCGAAACAGAGAACTAAATCTTTTTTTGAAAAGTTTACCGAACGTTTCAAGGAATTTTTAGATAATGCTGAATAAATATTAAATAAGAGACTCTATTTTATCCCCTACGTAAAGGAGTTGTGTAAAATGAAAATTAAACCAAAGAAAAGTTATTATGAGCGCAGAATTTGATAACATTTCGTTCGACATGCCAAAAACACAGTCAAATGCCATTAAAGTAATCGGTGTTGGAGGGGGAGGAAGTAATGCTGTAAACCACATGTACAGTAAACAAATTCACGGAGTTGATTTCGTGATTTGTAATACTGATGCTCAGGCATTGGAAAATAGTCCAATACCTAACAAGGTGCAATTAGGAGCACATTTAACCTCAGGATTAGGAGCGGGTGCTAATCCAGAAATTGGAGCTCAAGCAGCAGCTGAGAGTATCCAAGAAATACAACAAATGCTAAGTACGCATACCAAAATGGTATTTATTACCGCTGGTATGGGGGGAGGAACAGGTACGGGGGCAGCCCCAATTATCGCAAAAATTGCAAAGGATATGGACATCCTAACAGTAGGAATTGTTACGATGCCATTTCAATTTGAAGGAAGAATGCGCTCTAAACAAGCTCAGAAAGGTATTGATGAGCTTCGTAATAATGTTGATTCACTTATTGTAATCAATAATAATAAACTAAGAGAAGTTTACGGGAACTTAGGTTTTAAAGCCGGGTTTTCTAAAGCAGATGAGGTGTTAGCAACGGCTGCTAAAGGTATTGCAGAAGTAATAACTCATCACTATAAACAAAATATTGACTTGCACGACGCAAAAACCGTATTGTCTGATAGTGGTACGGCGATCATGGGGTCTGCAAAAGAATCAGGAGCAAACCGAGCTAAAAACGCTATTGTAAAAGCGTTGGACTCTCCATTACTTAATGATAATAAGATTACAGGAGCTAAAAATGTGTTGTTGTTGATCGTTTCTGGTGCTAATGAGGTAACCTTAGATGAAATCGGAGAAATCAATGATTATATCCAAGAAGAAGCTGGGTATGATGCTAATATTATTATGGGTATCGGTGAGGACGAATCTTTAGAGGACGGCTTATCAGTAACTGTAGTAGCCACGGGTTTTACAGCAGATCAACAAGGTAATATTACTAATACTGAGGTGAAAAAAATCGTTCATACCTTAGAAGATGAGCAAAAAGCAACCTATAATTTTGATGACGCTAAGGTTAAAAAAGCACCTGCTTTTAATGAACCTTTAGCTGAAGAATATAAAGAGCCTAAAAAGCCTAAAGTTCATATACTAGAAGAAGCGGAAGAAGAAGAACCGTTGGTGGTGACTAGTAAGCGTATAAAGGATATTGAGGTGGTATATGATGAAATAAGCATTGAAGCTGTTTCTGAAGATGACTTTATTATTACGAATGCTTCTGAAGTTAAAAAAGAAGTAAAACCAGTAGTCAAAGAAGTAAAGAAAGAAACCAAACCACAATATATTCAACAAGATTTATTGTTTGATTTACCTTTGAGTGCCTATGAGGAAGTAATTCCAAATACAGACTTGATAGAAACTACAGAAGAAATTAAGAATATTAATGTTAGTTCTGAAGAAATAGCGTTTGATTCTCCAGAAGTGAAAAAGCGTTATATTTTAGAGGAGTTTGATGTAGAGCCAACAATTGGTAAAAGTTCAACCCCTTCGTTAAAAACGGAGAAAAAAGAAGATCCTGCGTTAGATTTTGAAGTTAAGACAGCTAGTGATGATGAGCAGACTGGTGGGAGTGACGATGAAGCTTCTCCGTTGAGTTTGACCATTTCTGAGTTGCAGAGACGTGCCAAGGAAAGACGTGAAAAAATGAAAGGTTTCAATTATAAATTTGCGGATCAAGTGAGTAAAAATATCGATGAAATAGAACGTCAACCAGCTTATAAAAGGTTGGGGGTAGATATTGATAATAAGAAAGATATTAGTAAATCAGATACCGCATTGAATACAGATAATAACGATTTATTACGTTCAAACAATTCGTTTTTACATGATAATGTAGATTAATTGCAAAAAAATGAATAATTTTGAACGCTCATAAATTGTATGACTATAGTTTTTTATAATGGAAATACAAAAAGAAATAACGAACAAATTAAAGGAGGCGATGAAGTCTAAAGACACGGTAGCATTAACTGCGTTAAGGGCTTTAAAGTCTGCTTTTATGTTAGCGAAGACCGAAAGTGGTGTAGAAGATATATCACCAGAAGTTGCTTTAAAAATAGTTCAAAAACAAGTAAAACAACGTAAGGACAGTGCTAAAGTATTCTCAGAACAAGGAAGGGAAGATTTAGCAAAGCCAGAGTTGGAAGAAGCTAGTGTATTAGAACAGTTTTTACCAGAAGCGTTAAGCGAAAGTGAAATTGAAGCCGTTGTGATTGCAGCCATTAGTGATGTAGGAGCCGAGAGTATGAAAGATATGGGAAAAGTGATGGGAATCGTTTCAAAAAAGCTAGCGGGACAAGCAGATGGAAAAACAATTTCTGCTATTGTAAAAGCAAAATTAGCTTCATAGTATAAAACGACCTTGTAGTTCAATTGGATAGAACATCAGATTTCGGCTCTGACGATGAGGGTTCGAGTCCTTCCTGGGTCGCATTAAGTTTCAAAAAGCCCTTGATTTTCAAGGGTTTTTTTATGTCTCAAGGTGGTGTTTCTCAGTATTTTCTCAGTAAATTTAATTAATCTTCATTGATTGAGGTAGTATCCTACAAAGTACCTATAGTCATAACTTACTTCTCCAAAACAGGTTATATAGACTAGGTTTTGAAGAGATGCTCTAAAGTTCTAAGACCCTAATTTGATTGCGTTGTAATTTAATTTTAGATTTTTTTTCCAAAGACTTTAAGAGCCTAGAAATTACCACTCTGGAAGTGTGTAGGTCATTGGCTATTTCCTGATGTGTTACACTAATAACATCATTATGATTAACAAATGCCTTGTCTTTTAGGTATTTGAAAAGACGTTGATCCATATTCATAAAAGCAATCGTGTCAACGGCTTCTATAAACTCCTCTAATCGGTTGTGGTAGCTTTGAAGAATAAATTCTTGCCACGATTGATATTTTCCCAACCAAACCACCATTTTTTCTTTTGGAATCATCAGAAGCTTTACATCTGTTTCACAGACAGCATGAATTTTGCTTTTCGTTTTCTTCATACAACATGAAAGTGTAACAGCACAAGTATCACCTGTTTCTAGATAATATAAAACTAGCTCATCGCCATTTTCATCCTCTCTAAGAATCTTGATAGCACCCTCTAGAATAAGGGGTATAGAAGTAATATAGCTGTTTGTGTCAATTATAGAAGTATTGGTTTTGTATTCTTTATAAACAGCAATGTCGCTTATTTCATCTAATAGTTTATCTTCGAATAGATAGCCGTAATTATGTTTTAAATGCTCAGTCAATGTTACCCTCTTAATTTATACAAAAATACTATTTTTTATAGAATGTTAAAAAGAGGGTAATAAAAGATGAATAACTAATATAGTATCCTTACTTATTTGTTAGTTATTTTTTTTAAGTTTTCAATAGTACTAGTCGGATTTTCGCTCTTAAAAACAAAACTTCCAGCTACCAAAACATCAGCACCCGCTTCAATCAGTTTTTCTGCATTTTTATCGGTTATACCACCATCAATTTCGATTAAGGTATTAGCGTTACTAAAGTTGATAAGGTTTTTTAATTGTACAACTTTTTTATAAGTATTTTCAATAAACGATTGTCCTCCAAAACCAGGGTTTACGCTCATGATACATACCAGATCCAAATCAACGATTATGTCTTCTAATACTGCAATTGGTGTATGTGGATTAAGAGCAACTCCAGCTTTCATACCTGCGGCTTTGATTGCTTGTATGCTTCTGTGTAGATGTGTACAAGCCTCGTAGTGAACTGTTAAAATATCAGTTCCGAGATCTGCAAATGTTTGGATATATCGATCGGGATCTACGATCATTAAATGTACATCCAATGTTTTTTTTGCGTGTTGATTTATAGTGTGTAAAACAGGCATCCCAAAAGAGATATTCGGAACAAATACGCCGTCCATGATATCGATATGAAACCAATCAGCTTTGCTTTGATTGACCATTTCTATATCACGTTGTAGGTTTCCAAAATCTGCTGCTAAAACGGATGGAGCAATAATTTTTTCCATGAATATGTTTGTTGTGTTGTAATTAGGTGCAAATATAACCAAATCTCTAAAGTAAGGTTCTAAAAAAAGAAAACTCTCACCTTAGTGAAAGTTTTCCATTCATTAATCAAAAAACGAATAGTTATGATAACTATTTGTTGTTGTAAATATTTTACGATGATGATATTATCCTAGGTAAGTCATCAGTATTTTACTCCTAGAAGTATGTTTAAGTCTTCTAATTGCTTTTTCTTTTATTTGACGAACACGCTCACGAGTTAAATCGAAAGTTTCTCCAATTTCTTCTAGGGTCATTGGTTGGTGTTCTCCTAGACCAAAATACAATTTAACTACATCTGCTTCACGAGGTGTTAATGTTTCTAAGGCCCTGTTGATTTCTATTCGTAAAGATTCATGCAATAAAGTTTTATCTGGATTAGGAGATTCGCCAGAATTTAAAACATCGTACAAATTTGAGTCTTCTCCTTCGATTAACGGAGCATCCATAGATACGTGACGACCAGAGTTCTTCATGGACTCCTTTACGTCGTTTACGGTCATATCTAACTTCTTTGCGATCTCTTCAGCACTAGGAGGTCTTTCGTTCTCCTGCTCTAAGAAAGCATACATTTTATTGATTTTGTTAATTGAACCGATTTTATTTAAAGGTAAACGTACAATACGAGACTGTTCAGCTAATGCTTGTAAGATAGATTGACGAATCCACCATACTGCATATGAAATAAATTTAAAACCACGAGTTTCATCAAAACGTTTTGCTGCTTTGATCAAACCTAAATTACCTTCATTAATTAAATCAGGTAATGTTAATCCTTGGTTTTGATACTGCTTGGCTACAGAAACAACGAAACGTAAATTAGCTTTGGTAAGTTTTTCTAAAGCGCGTTGATCACCAGCTTTGATACGTTGTGCTAACTCTACTTCTTCATCGGCAGTTATTAAATCTACTTTTCCTATTTCTTGTAAGTACTTATCCAGTGAAGCGGTTTCTCTGTTCGTTACTTGCTTTGTAATTTTGAGCTGTCTCATGTAATAAAGTCGTTTTTTTATTTATTAATCACTCTCCAAATACTTATACGTAAGAAACCTTTTTTTTGTTACAAAAAAATTTAATTTTTTTTAAAAGAATTTCTTGGAAGATAAATATTTGTTAAATTTGATGTATAAAAATCTGTTTTTGTGACTTTTAAAGTGAATGAGTGTCTAATGTATAATAGGTTTGGACGAACCTTAACCGAGCGTAGCAATTGAAGAGTATTGAGGATACAAAACTGAGTGACGAAGAGTTGGTTAAAAAGATAGTTGAAAAAAATGACACGCATTTATTCGCTATTTTGTACGACCGTTATGCAGGCGTCGTGTATAATAAATGTTACGGCTTTTCTAGGAGAAAAGAAGAGGCACAAGATTTAACTCATGACGTATTTATTCGTTTATTTGTAAAATTACGGACTTTCAAAGGAAAGTCTAAATTTTCTACTTGGCTGTATTCATTTACGTATAACTTTTGTGTAAATTATGTACAAAGGAATAGTGCCAAGAAAAAGGAAAGAATGACAATAGTGACCGATCAAATTAAGGAAGAAGATAGCGGTTTAGATGAAATTGATGATGCTACTTTATTTGAATTAAAATCGGATAAATTAGCAAAAGCACTAGAGCTAATACCCCCTTCTGAGAAAATGTTATTACTCATGAAATATCAAGATGAAATGAGTATTAAAGAGATTTCAGAATTATTAGAACTAGGAGAAAGCGCCGTTAAGATGCGTTTAAAAAGAGCGAAAGCAAAGGTAGTCAAAACCTACAATGAGATGTGATTTTATGGATAACCCGTTTAAGAAAATATTACACAACGAAGATTTACCAGAGGTACTTAAAGATAGAGTACTTAATGATGTGGAAATGATTAAGCTTTCCATTGATATGGCTGACTTATTCGTGGTAAAATATCCAAACGCAATTTCTGACTTATTTATTGGAGGTAAAACAACTTCAAAAGATCATACAAACAAAAATGATACTGATAAAATAGGATAAAACTAACACTATGATGACTTCAATACAAGTGAAAATAATTGAACCTTTTAAAAGAATATTTGAAGATTTAAAAGAGTCATTACCAACAGTGATTGGTATGATAAGCTTTATAATTGTTTCTTGGTTAGTTATAAAAATAGTTCTTTTTGTAGTAAAAAAAGGACTTGCTAAAACGAAAGTGGATGAGTGGTCTAAGAAATTAAGCAATATTGAAATTTTTGGAAATAAGACAGTGAAAATTGTTTTAACTACGGTAATTCTTACTGTGATAAAATGGTTTTTAATATTCCTATTTGTAATGGTAGGGGCAGAGATTTTTGGACTGCATGGTTTGTCGGAGGCAATACGTAGCTTTTTTGCGTATTTACCCAATTTGTTAACTGCATTGGCAATTTTTATTGGAGGTGTGTACTTGGGGACTTTACTGAGAAAAACAGTACAATCAATGTTTAAATCTCTCGAACTTTCTGGAGGAAATTTGATAGGAAACCTTGTATTCTATATTATCGCTATTTTTTTAACGATTACAGCTTTAGATCAAGCAGGAGTGGATACTTCTGTCATAAAAAATAATTTAACCTTATTAATAGGTTCTATTTTGTTAGCGTTTACTATTGCTTTTGGTTTAGGTGCAAAAGATGCTATTACAAGATTGTTGTTTGGTTATTATTCTCGAAAAAATATTGGGATAGGGCAAAGGATAAAAATTGGTGATGTAGAAGGTGTAGTGGAGGCTATTGATAATATTTGTTTGACAATTAAAACAGTAGACGGGAAGGTTATTTTACCAATAAGAGATGTGGTTGATCATAAGGTTATTTTAAAATAGAAGATATAAGCAAGAGAACATTTAATATAAAGCTACCTTTTACGGTGGCTTTTTTTATGCTATTTATAATTTGAGTGAAACTCTTGTAATAGAAAATAAAGATTTTACCTCTCCTTATAAGGCTGTTGTGACTTTGTATTAATAGCCTTTAATCTTATCGTAAATCAAAAAAATAAAAATAACCTGAGTGCAGCATAATATTGAAATCATATTATTATTAAGGGGGAATGTCGTTAATTTTTTATTTTTTTAAAAAAAATGTGACCTTTTAAAAAATTAGGTGTCTTACTATATAGAAACTAGGATAGGTTTCGGGGGACATCTATCTAAAGGTAATTAAGAAAGTATTTTCTTTTTAATGAATAATGGCTTCTTTGCAAAAAGAAGCCATTAATTTTTTTTATATAAGATTTAATTTTTATTATTCAAAAGAGAGGTGAAGAAAAATACCCCTTGTTCCTAAGTAATCAATAGGGTCAGTCCATTGACTAGGTGATCGATTATCACGTACCAATTCGTTATCAATAGCAAATACTCCTCGAATGGAAGGTGAAAATTTAAAGTAGTTTAGGTAAATGTCAACACCAATCCCTACTTCATACATGATGCTATGTGTTTTTGTTCTAAATTTTCCCGCAAAATTGTCATCATTATTTGTTTCATTACTAGAAAAATTATGATTATAAGACATTCCTCCTAAAACATAAGGTCTAATATTATTTATTCTGTTAGTGCTTGCTTTTAAAATAATTGGAAGATGAAGAAAGGTAGCGTTTACTTCTCTTACCGTCTCATTTTCATTTGGTGAATCAATATGATTAAAAGTAAGTGTTTTGTTGTTAGACATAAGCCCAGGTTCAAAACGAAGGTTTAAATTGTTGTGTAATTTCATGTCACCAATCAATCCTACGTTAAATCCTATAGAAGACGTAACTAGAATATCAGGGCTTCCGATAGTACTATTTCTGTAAGCTATTTTATAGCTGTTTTTATTCATTCCTAGATAAAACCCATAATGGAATCTATGTTTATCAAAATCAGGAAGATTTAATACTTTTTCTCTTTGCCCAAAACATATTGAACAACTAATTACTAGGGTGTATAATAAAATATTTTTTATCATAGTTATTTAACTGCTGTATAAATTGAAGCCACCCCAAAGGTAACAGGGATGTCCTTTGCATTTTTAAACCCATTTTTTCGCAAAATATTGTTGAAGGCTTCTCCAAATGGAAAAGAATTTGCACTTTTTGATAAATAAGAGTACGCAACTTTGTCTTTTGAAAATAGTTTTCCGATCAGTGGTAATATGATATTTGTGTATAGTTTATATCCTTGTTTAAAGGGGAATTTTGTTGGGTTAGAAGTTTCTAACACTACAAAAGTTCCTCCAGGTTTTAAGACACGTAATATTTCTGTAAGCCCTTTGTCAAGGTTTTCAAAATTTCGAACCCCAAAAGAGACTGTAATAGCATCAAAGGTATTGTCATCAAAAGGGATGTTCTCACTATCTCCGACTACCATTTCAATTTTATTTGACAAAGCTGCTTTTGTTACTTTTTTTCTTCCAACGGATAGCATGCCTTCAGAAATATCTAGTCCTACAATTCTGTCAGGATTAACTTCAGCCATCATGAGTGCCAAATCACCTGTGCCTGTAGCAATGTCTAAAATTTGTTTCGGATTATTTTCGCCGATAAGTTTTACTACTTTTTTTCGCCAACTAACATCAATTCCTAAAGATATTACGCGGTTTAATCCATCGTAATTTTCGGAAATATTATCGAACATTTGGGCAACTTGTTCTTTTTTTCCTAATTCAGAATCGCTATAGGGTTTTACTTGTTCAGACATATATATAGACTATCTTTTTTAATCCAAATTGTATGGATAAATTATCCGTTAATTGCTACTACTTCGTTAATTTCGTTAGGTAGCATTTCTTTTAACATTGTTTCAATACCGTTTTTTAACGTTACGGTTGAAGAAGGGCAGCCACTACATGCACCTTGTAAGATAACATTTACTACTTTACTTTCTTTACTATACGATTGAAAAGCAATGTTTCCTCCATCTGAAGCAACAGCAGGTTTTATATATTCGTCTAATATACTAACGATCTTGGCTTCGATATCGGTTAGCTTTTCTTTGGGAATTTCGACGTTTTCTTTGGTTTGTTGTTTAGGCAACTCAGCAATGATAGTTTTTCCTGCTTGTAAGTATTCTCGTATAAAGGTTCTAACTTCTTGATATACTTCATTCCAATCGATCATGTCATATTTGGTAATAGAAACATAATTTTCAGAAATGAATATTTCCTTTACAAAAGGGAAGTTGTATAGCTCCTGTGCAAGAGGAGAAGATTTACTGGCTTCTTCGATATTTTTAAACTCTACATCTGTTTGTGTCAGTGCTCTGTTCGTTCCAAACTTCATTACTGCTGGGTTTGGTGTTACTTCTGCATAGACTTCAATGGCTTCTTTTTTAGTCGTAGTTTCTTTTACAACCACATTTCCCTCTCGCAGGTAGTTTTCAATTTGCTCTTTTACCGCTTCAGAAACATCGTCCCATTGCACAATATCAAACCTTTGAATAGCAATAAAATTAGCCGTGATAAACACTTTTTTTACAAAAGGAAGGTAAAAAAGTTGTTGGGCTAATGGTGAATTTTTAGCTTCATCAATATTATTGAACTCGTAACTTCCACCATTGATTAAAATAGTGTCACTAACAAACTTAATGATGGTTTCATTGTTTGTTTCTTGTATGTTAATTTTTGTTGAACTCATAGTTGCTAAAATATGGACAAAATTACATTAAAAAACTGAGATAAATTATATAAAGATAGCCTCGATAAAAACCGAGGCTACTAAATATTTATGAATATGTTGTAAGTAAAAATGTTTTTTAATTAGCATCAAAAATGATACCTAACTATTAAATGTTACAAGGTAAAGGTAATGGTACCTGTAATTCTTGAGGTATTATTGTTTAAAATAACATCACCTAAGCCATATACTGATTGATAGTCTTGATTGTCAAGTCTTCTGTAGGATAAGTCAATTTTTGTATTTCCAAAGTTGTAACCTAGCCCCGTAGAAATTCCTCTAAGATTATCTTTATTAGTATTGCCTCCTAGTTGTGCTAATAAATTCGGGTTTTTTTCATAGAGATACCCACCTCTTACACTTAAACGATCAAAGCGCCATTCAGTACCAATGCTTAGACTATGTGAAGCCCTATAATCTGAGTTGAAAAACCTATTTACATTTACAAAATCGATGTTGTTTTCTCCGTATCTAATACCTGGGTAATTTCTATAGGTGTAATCAATACTAATTAATCCTCGTTTTCCAAAAATATAAGCACCACTTAGGGTAACTCGACTATTAGTTCTCAGACTACTTATTAAATTTCCATAGATGTCTTCAGATGAAGAGCTTGGTAGACCATTGTTTACAGAATAATCAAAGTCTCCCATATAGTGTTGAGGATAAAGTTCATCTGGATGTAGGTTAGTGTCATCAATAATCTCTGTGTACCATGTTGGTGATTCATAAGCTACACCAAATCGTAGGTTTTTATTGAATTTATAAATTAAACCAAGCCCTAATGAAAAGCCATTAGCCTCAACGATACTCTCAAATGTATTGGTGAAGTTTAACAGATCTCCTTGGTTGTTTTCATTTATTTCATTGAGTGACGTTATTCTATTTAGTTCTATGTTATGAAAATTTAGCGAAGCTCCTAAAAATAACTTATTCTGATGAACAGTAGAAAAACCTAGATTAACAACGGAAGAATGCCCTCTCTGTGTTGCATGAAAGGTGTCAGAGATACCTTGGTCATACAAATTATTCGTATCAGTGTTGTTTGGGATTTGGTCAAAAAAAGGATTGTCTATTCCACTTCCTTCAACAAGATAAGAATTGTCAAAATCTGATTTTAGTTTATAGTTTACTGTAAAAGCAAAACGATTCCAGTCAGAGTTAAAGCCCGTATCAAAAGCTAAAATTGCACCAGCCTGTGAAACATTAAAATGATTGTTTTGAGAGTTAAAAGTGTTACCATAGTATTGTGCACCAGTATCAGTACTTCTATTAGCCAAAGTAAAAGACGCACTGCTCTTTTTTGATACGGCACTACCTGCTGGATTAATACTGAAGGCTGAAATATCAGTCCCTAAGGCTCCAAATGCACCACTCATAGATTCAAATCGAGCTGTACCATAATGATGGTCTTTGGCAAATAATACTCCAAGTTGGTTGAGGTCTAATGTTCGTAAAAGGTATCTATTTAATTGATCTGCTTCTGTCTGCGAATAAGCACCAATAGCGGATGCAATAAGAATTGCGAATACTAAAATTCTTTTCATATTTATTGATTATATCGTTGAGTAAATTTTATTGAGCTTTTTTATCTTCTACCTCTAGAGCCACCAGATCTTCTTGATCCTGAAGAGTAACTCCTACTAGAGGAACTACGTCCACTAGAATAGCTTCTAGAAGATCTATTTGATGATCTAGAATAGTTATTAGAGGAAGATCGTCTACTAGGGGTATAGCTTCTGTTGTTTGATCTAGATCTGCTAGGCGTATAGCTTCTATTGTTTGATCTAGATCTACTAGGTGTATAACTTCTTCTCGAGTTATTCCCATTACTTTTATAGCTTCTGGTACTTTTTGAAGGTTTGTATCCTCCTGTAGAATATCTTGTATTACTTCTTGTTCTAGTACCTCTGACAGATGAGCGAGTAGGTTTGTTACCTCCATTTCTATAGGTTCTAGCACTTCGTGTATTGCTACGTGTATAACGATTGGTTCCTCTTGAATTATTTCTGTAAGTAGTACCTCGTCTAGAACGAGCAGTACGTGTATTATATCCTCTTCTTGAAGAATAAGCACTTCTTGAAACTCCAGATCTACTATAGCGATTATTTCCTCTAAATGCTCTAGTCCCTCTATAGTATCTGTTAGTACCTCGGTAATACCTATAAGGTGCTCCGTAAGCAAATCCGTTTCTGTAAAAGGGTGGACAATAGAAGCCATTATTCCATCGATTCCATCCCCAAGGTCTATTCCATCCCCAGTACATGTCACCATGCCAATAACGATTTCTCCACCAAGGGTTACCAAAGTCGTAAAATCCTCCCCATCCCCAGTTCCAATCCCAAGAATTATAAAACCCCCATCTTGGAAATGTATTGACATTTATGACAACATCATTATTAGCGGTGTCATAGCCCCAAGGATCATTTACATTATAGTTGATGCGTGTGCGTCCTCTTTCTTCTTCATAAAAATCATCCTCTTCTAATTCACTATCGTCAGAGCTGTAGTTTTCGATATCGGTAAAAATATCTGTACCATTTAAAGCATCTAACCTTTCTAACTCTTTAGTGAATGTGTTTTCTTGATTGTTTGTAGCTGGCCTCAGGGGTTTTTGTTCCGGTGCAGGCTCTTGGTAACTTCGAGTTTCAACAGGCTCATCATCATAAATATCGTCTCCGTTATTTGGTACAGATTGGACTGTCCCGCAAGAGACAAGAATACCCGTTATAGCAAAAAGAAAAAGGTAATGTGAAAATTGGGTTTTGATGTAATCTGTTTTCATGTCTGACGAATTTAAGTTATGCAATGTGAGCTGCTTAAAATGTAGATTGTTTGTAAAATACTACTTTTTGTTGGGCTTATTACCATTTTAGTGTAGTTTTGTGCAAAACAATTTACGCATAAAAAAATACAATATTTATGCCAAACTTAAATTATGAGCAAATATTTAACAAAAAGAGCGGAAGATTACTCGAAATGGTATAATGAATTGGTAGTAAAAGCCGATTTAGCGGAAACTTCGGCAGTGCGCGGGTGTATGGTAATCAAGCCATACGGATTTGCTATCTGGGAAAAAATGCAAGCAGAATTGGATAGAATGTTTAAAGAAACAGGACATCAAAATGCTTATTTTCCTCTTTTTGTGCCCAAAAGTTTGTTTGAAGCGGAGGAAAAAAATGCAGAAGGTTTTGCAAAGGAATGTGCCGTTGTAACTCATTATCGTTTGCAGAGTGATCCAGAAAAAGAAGGTAAACTTAGGGTAGATCCGAATGCTAAATTGGAAGAAGAACTGGTGGTAAGACCTACTTCAGAAGCTATTATCTGGAATACCTATAAAAAATGGATTCAATCGTATAGAGATTTACCACTTTTAATAAATCAATGGGCAAATGTAGTCCGTTGGGAAATGCGTACGCGTTTGTTTTTGCGAACTGCAGAATTTCTTTGGCAAGAAGGGCATACTGCACATGCAACGAAAGAAGAAGCAGTAGCGGAAGCTAAACAAATGCAAGAAGTGTATGCTACTTTTGCAGAACAGTTTATGGCAATGCCTGTTGTAAGAGGGGCAAAGTCAGAAAGTGAACGTTTTGCAGGTGCGGATGATACATACACGATTGAAGCTTTAATGCAAGATGGAAAAGCCTTGCAAGCAGGAACTTCACATTTCTTAGGGCAAAATTTTGCAAAAGCTTTTGATGTGAAATTTACACCCAAAGAAGGAAAACAGCAATATGTTTGGGCAACGTCTTGGGGGGTTTCAACACGATTGATTGGTGGATTGATCATGACCCATTCTGATGATGCTGGTTTGGTATTGCCTCCAAAATTAGCACCTATACAAGTAGTGATTGTGCCGATATATAAAGGAGAAGATCAGTTGCAAATGATTTCAACTAAAGTTGATGCATATATAAAAGCCCTTAAAAGTAAGGGGGTATCTGTTAAGTTTGACGATCGTGATACTTTACGACCGGGAGCTAAATTTGCAGAATATGAGCTGAAAGGTGTTCCTGTTAGGGTCGCTGTAGGAGCGAGAGATCTAGAAAAAGGTACTGTTGAGGTTGCGAGAAGAGATACGTTTGAGAAAAATACAATTCCACAAGAAGAATTGGTCGATTATGTAGCGAACTTATTAGACCAAATTCAAGAGAATTTATATAATAGGGCTTTGACATACAGAAATGAACATATTACGGAAGTAAATTCTTTTGATGAGTTTAAACAAGTAATAGAAGAAAAAGGTGGGTTTGTTTCTGCGCATTGGGATGGTACTACAGCGACTGAAGATAAAATTAAAGAGCTTACCAAAGCCACTATACGATGTATTCCTAATGATACTAAGCAGGAGGATGGAGTATGTGTGTTTTCGGGAGAGAAATCTACACAGAGAGTACTATTTGCAAAGGCTTATTAAAAAAAAATGAAAAAAGTTTTTGCTGAAACAAAAAGACTTTCTATATTTGCACCCGCAATCGAGAAATGATGATTGTTTTGGTCCGTTCGTCTAGGGGTTAGGACGCCAGGTTTTCATCCTGGTAACACGGGTTCGATTCCCGTACGGACTACAAGTTCTAAGGAAGTAAAATGTGAAAATAGATTACTTTCTTTTTAAAGTAAAAAATATAAAGTGTTGCGAGTTTAAAAAAGTATTGTATATTTGCACCCGCAATCAAAACAAAATTTGGTCCGTTCGTCTAGGGGTTAGGACGCCAGGTTTTCATCCTGGTAACACGGGTTCGATTCCCGTACGGACTACAAGGTTTTTTATAAACATTTAAGATTTAAATAAAATGGCAAACCATAAATCAGCATTAAAGAGGATAAGAAGTAACGAGACTAAACGCTTAAGAAACAAATATCAACATAAAACCACGCGTAATGCTGTTAAGAAGTTAAGAAATACAACTGACAAACAAGACGCTGAAGGAATGTTGTCAGGAGTTGTTTCTATGCTTGATAAATTAGCAAAAAGAAACATTATTCATAAAAATAAAGCGGCTAACTTAAAGTCTAAATTGACAAAGCATGTAGCTGCTTTATAAAAGTTTTAAGGTTAGTTAATAGTTAAAAAGACGTTTTCTCAAACGTCTTTTTTTGTTGCTTAAAACTTTCGGGTATTATGATTTGAAATATAAATAGGAAAGAGAAAAAACATCAATGGATCAAGACATAAAGTATATTACAGAAAACTATATTGAATTAAAAGAGCTGAGTGTTATTACTGGTGTATCAGTAGAGAAATTAAATACACTAATCGAACAAAACTTAATTCCAAATTACTCGTATAAAATTCAAACAGAATCATTGATCACTTCGCCTTTAAATGATCAGAAGCTGGTTTCTGAAATAAAAAAATATTTTCCTAAAAGTATCATAAACTTAATCAAGTGTAATGTTGCGTCGAATAATGCTAAAGTGTTTAAACAAAAGGTGAAAACAGCGTTTGTGAAAACGTTTAGCATTAATAAAGACAGGAAATTTGCCTATGGGAATATTTTAGATCAAAAAGGAGTTATTAAGGCTGAAAAATTAGAATCAGTATTTGAATCAGAATGGAAGCATTACTTAAATGGTATTTATGGAATATGTACTTTAAACGCTTCAGGAAGTGAAATAGCTAAAAAGGAAATTATTGTAAAAAAAATTATAGACTTTATAGAACAGAATAAACATAGTGAGTTAAATGAAAAGAAAAAGAATTTATTACTTGAATTGAACGCTGAATATAATGAGGTGTCCAATTTATTTGCTCCTTACCAAAGAGAAAGTAGTAGTAGAGGTAAATACCTTGATAAACTATTAAGTGAAAATTCACTTGAGAAGCTTATAAAAAAGTACGACTAATATTGCGTTTTCAATACTAATTATAATTTCTTATTCCTTAGGCTTAAAATGAATCTAAAAGAAAGGGTGTTAAACAATATTTGTTATACAGAACTAGTGTATCAAAGAGTAAATAAAAAATTAGCTACTAGCTATTCGAAAAAAGAAATTGAAGGGATGTTGTTAACTATCATTAAGGATACAGATAGCTCTGCTTTTATAGAAAAAGGAAAGAATGTGTATATAAGTAATTAAGAGCGTAGCATAAAAGTTACAATTAACTTGAATACTTTTAGGGTTATAACAGTAGATAGGTTGTGTTAATACTATCAATCACCAATCATATTGCTTATGAGCATCTAGTCTAATAAAAATAAAGAGAAGTAATGTAAAGCCCCATAAAGAAGATCCACCATAACTAAAAAAGGGTAGAGGAATACCAATAGTTGGAAGAATACCGATGACCATACCAACATTAACTAATACATGAAAAAACAAGATAGAAGCAATACCATAGCCATAAATTCTAGAAAATTTGTTTGTTTGAATTTCTGCTAGATAAATGATTCGATATAGCAATAGCATAAAGACAATAATTACAAGTGAGCTACCTAAGAAACCCCATTCTTCACCAACGGTACTAAAAATATAATCTGTATCCTGTTCAGGTACAAAATTCCCTAAAGTTCGATCGCCTTCCAGAAAACCTTTGCCAGCAAAGCCTCCTGAACTTATTGTGAGCTCTGATTGATAGATGTTATATCCAACACCTTTAGTATCTTTTATTTTACCCAACAGAATATCAAAACGATCTCTTTGGTGTTGTTCTAGTACATGATTGTATACAAACCCTGTAGTGATTAAAAAGATAGTCGTAATTACATATACACCAATAATTCGTATCGCATTAAATCGAACAAAGCGTTTGTTTTTGTATTGTGCATATAAAACATAAAGCGTTAGTATGGTTAAGCAAAGTATAAGTGTCAATTTTACACCAAGATAAACGGTAAGTAAAAACAAGATAACCGCTAAAGAACCAATAATGAAGTAAGAAAGTGTTAACCCTTCTCTATTGAGTACAAAAAAGAATGAAAAGTAGATTAAAACGGATCCCATATCAGGTTGTAAAGCAATTAACAACGCAGGAACAAGAATAATAGCAAAGGCCTTTAATTGATTTTTTTTGAGCTTTAAATTATATTGTCTATCACTCATTAGTTTTGCTAAAGCCAAAGCAGTGAAAGTTTTGGCAAACTCTGAAGGTTGAAGGCTGATTCCTCCAAAACTATACCACGAAGTAGCACCGTTAATTTTTTTTCCAAAAATTAATACACCAGCCAAGACAACCATACAAATCAGGTACAAAAGGCTAGAAAACTTTTCGTAAAATTTGGCATTAAAGAATAAAACAAAAATAACGATGGGAATACTAAGTGCGATCCAAATGACTTGTTTACCATACCTAGTAGAAAAATCAAAAACTAAGCGAGTTTCTTCTGTAGAAGAGGCAGCATAAATGTTTAGCCAACCAAAGGCTACTAAGATCATGTATAGAAATATGGATAACCAATCGATTCCAGCAAATATGTTATTTTGTTCCTTGCGCAATGGTGTCTTTTTTAGGAATTAATTTATCATATACAGGTTGAAGGCTTAAGTCAAGCATTCTCTTTTCAATTTCTTTCCTATTGATTTTTCCAGTAATATATTTTTCAATCATCAAACTTGTGATGGGAGCAGCAATGGTAGAACCATATCCGCCATTTTCGATATAAACCGCCATGGCAATTTTAGGATTTTCTTTTGGAGCAAAAGCAATTAGGATAGAATGATCTGGTAATTGTTCTTTAACTCCGTCAATAATTGCAAAGTTTTCAGCTGTTCCCGTTTTTCCACAGATATCGATTCCTTTAACCCTACTAAATCTGGCAGTTCCTCTCGTAAAAACTTCATACATTGCTTCGATGGCAATAGGGAAATGCTTAGTAGAGACTGTGGTGTGATTTTTAACAGTATAAATAGAATCTTGAATAGGAGTTTCACCTATCTTTTTTACAATGTGCGGACGGTAAAAGAAACCTTTATTGGCGATAACTGCTGTCATATTTGCTAGCTGTATTGGAGTAGTTTCCACTTCTCCTTGTCCAATAGCATTTGATATTGAGGTAGTAGCCCCCCACCTGAATTTGTAATACCGATTATAAAAAGTAGAATCAGGAATACGTCCTTTTTGTCCTGTGGGCAAATCATAACCTAGATAATTTCCTAGTCCAAAGCTTTTCGCATGATCACTCCATTTTTGTAATCCTATTTTAGCATTTTTTTCTTTATCAATGATTCGTCTATAAGTTTCAGAAAAAAAACTATTACAAGATTTAGCAATAGCCGTTTTTAATCGTATGGGATATCCAACAATACCGCAATGACAACCCATAAAATCTTTTTTATGTTTTCCATATTTATATCCATGATAGCATCTAACAGAAAAATTGTCATTGACTACTCCTTCTTCAAGACCGATAAGTCCATTGATTATTTTAAAAGGAGATCCAGGGGCATACATAGCTTGTAATCCTCTGTCAAAAGTAGGTTTGTTAATAGAGTCATTGAAAAGCTTGACCGAATTAGGAGAACGTTTTCTTCCTACTAATAAATTGGGATCATAGGAAGGAGCGGTAATGAGGGCTAAGATTTCTCCTGTTTGGGGTTCAATAGCAACGATTCCCCCTCTTTTACCTTTCATTAGCTGTTCACCATATTGTTGTAATTCGCTATCAATGGTAAGCGTTAAATCCTTACCAGAAACGGCAAGAGTATCGTATTTACCATTTTTAAAAGATCCTGTTATCTTATTTAAATTATTTCGTTTAAAGTACTTTTTACCTTTAATACCTCTTAATACTTTTTCGTATTGTTTTTCGACACCTGCTTTACCGATTAACTCTCCTTGTTCGTAATAATCACTCTTTTTAGCAATGTCTTCGTTAACCTCATTGATATACCCCACTACATTAGCAGCAGATTTAAGCGGATAGTTTCTAATAATACGTTTTTGAATATAAAATCCTTTAAACCGCTTTAATTTCTCTTGTAGGTAGGCAAAATCTTCTTTTGCTAATTGTTTTAGGAATACGGAAGGTAACCACCTGGCATACCTTTCTGCTTTTTTAAATCTTCTTAAAAAATCTTCTTTAGGGATTTTTAAAAGCGAACAAAATTGAAGGGTATCAAGTGGTTGTACATCTTTAGGAATTACCATTACATCATACGAAAGCTGGTTTGCTACTAAAAGCTTTCCTTTTCTATCATATATATAGCCTCTTTCGGGATAGTCATACTCAATTTTGACAGTAGAGCTAAATATAGGGTTGTTGTCTTTTTTTCTAAGAATTTGTAGTTGGAACAATCTTACGATATAAATAATTCCAACTGTTGTTATGATGAACAATAATAAAAAACTTCTTTTCATGATAACTTCTTTCTAAAAATAAAACTCCCAATGAAAAACAATACTAAGGTAAATATACTGGTTAAAAGTGTGTCAATTAAAATGTTGTAAAAATTATTAAAACTAAAGTTGATTAGATAAAATAATATAAAATGATGAATAATTGTCAGGATAGCTACGTAATTAAATACCTTATCAAAGGTTTCTAATTTTAAATCAAAAAGGAGGTATTCGGAAGGCGTTTTTTTAAAGATTGCTTTTATGAAAAAAAGACGTATAAATGTGATAAAAAGAGTTGCACAGGCATGAATTCCACCAGAATTAGCAAAAAAATCTACACATAAACCTAGTAAAAAACCTAGTGTTAATACGGGGATTCTTTTTTGACTCAACGGAAAAACAAAAATAAAAGAGATGTACAAGTATGGGTTTAGGTGCCCAAATAGTAAGACGTTATTAAGAATTAAACCTTGTAATAATACTAACGAAATAAAAAGAAATATGAAGTATAAAGTTTTATTCATTCTGTTCGTTAAGGGTTTTAATGTCTTCTTTATGGAAATTTTGAACGATGTAAATACTACCGATATTACTCATATCATTAAATAGTGTGACATCGATCGTATTTAATGCAGAAAGCTTTTCGGGTTTACTTTTAATAGTGCCAATTGGGATTCCTTCAGGGAATATAGCCGATTTACCACCAGTAATAATTGTATCTCCAATGTTAAAAAGTGCTTGTCTTGGAATGTCCGTTAACTGTACTGTATTATAGTCATTACCATTCCATTCTAAAGTACCGAAGTGATAACTGTTTTTAAACCGAGCATTAATCTTACTATTTTTATTTAAAATGGATTGTACTCTAGCGTATTTACTTCCAATGTTTTCGGTAACACCTATGACTCCTTTGCTATTTATAACGGCCATTTCTGAAGAGATATTATGTGATTTTCCTTTATTAATGGTTAGGAAGTTATGAGGAGCAGTATAATTATTATCAATAACTTTTCCTTCTATATAAAAGTACTTTTGATGAAATTCAATCGAGTCGATTTTTTCTTGTACGCTAACTGTATCAAGTGAAGTGTAAATTCGATTCAATTCGTTCTTCAATTTAGTGTTTTCCACTAACAATGCTTGATTTTCATCTTTAAGATGAATAAATTCCTTTATGTTATTAGCGGTATTTATTAGTCCACCTGTAATAGCGTTTGCAGAACTTATGAATTTACTTTTATGGAAAGCATGGTTATTAATAACTGATGCAACAGCAATAATTTCCAATAGTAAAAAATACAAGAAATATTTATACTTCTGAAAGAAATAAATGAGTTGTTGCATTTGTTATTATCAACGTTTATTTTATCAATACTGATTTATACTTTTCAAGGTTTTTCAGGGCGATGCCTGTACCTCTTACAACGGCTCTTAAGGGGTCTTCGGCAACGTACACTGGTAAATCGGTTTTTCTAGACAATCTCTTATCTAAGCCTCTAAGCATAGAACCACCACCTGCTAAGTAAATACCTGTGTTATAGATGTCAGCAGCAAGTTCTGGAGGGGTTTTAGATAAGGTTTCCATAACAGCATCTTCAATACGTAAAATGGATTTATCTAATGCTTTTGCAATTTCTCGATAAGAAACCTGAACTTGTTTGGGTTTACCACTCAATAAGTCACGTCCTTGAACCATCATATCTTCAGGAGGTGTATCTAAATCCTCCGTTGCTGAACCAATTTGAATTTTAATCTTTTCAGCAGTTGTTTCACCCACATACAAGTTATGTTGTGTACGCATATAGTACATAATATCACTTGTAAATAAATCACCAGCAACTTTTACAGACTGATCACAAACAATTCCAGCCAAAGCAATTACAGCTATTTCAGTTGTTCCACCCCCAATGTCAATTATCATATTTCCTTTAGGCTCCATAATGTCTATACCTACACCAATAGCAGCGGCCATTGGTTCATAAATTAGGTAAATTTCTTTGGCGTTCATATGCCTTGCTGAGTCAATTACCGCTCTTTTCTCAACTTCAGTAATTCCAGAAGGTATACAAATAACCATACGAAGTGACGGAGGAAAAAGCTTCTTTTTGATGGCAGGAATTTTTTTAACAAATTCCTTAATCATTTCTTCTGAAGCTTGAAAATCGGCGATAACTCCGTCTTTTAGTGGGCGAATTGTTTTTATGTTTTCATGGGTTTTCCCTTGCATTCTATTCGCTTCCTGCCCTGTGGCAATTATCTTACCAGTCAATCTATTTCTAGCAACAATAGAAGGACTATCTATAACCACTTTGCCATTATGAATTATTAGCGTGTTTGCAGTTCCTAAATCTACTGCAATATCTTCGGTCATAAAATCGAAAAAACCCATAAAGTTTTGATTGTTTTATCTATACAATTGATATACCAATACAAATCTATAAAAAATCTGTATTGGTTTTACATCATATTTCGATTAATGTTTAAAATGTCTAGTTCCTGTGAAAACCATTGCCATGTTATTGTTATCACAATAATCAATACTAAGTTGATCTTTAATAGAACCACCAGGTTGAATCACACTCTTTATTCCTTCGTTGTTTGCAATTTCAACACAATCAGGAAATGGGAAAAACGCATCACTCGCCATTACCGCATTTTGTAAGTCAAAATTGAAATTTTTAGCTTTTTCAATCGCTTGCTTTAATGCATCAACTCGGCTGGTTTGTCCTGTTCCACTTGCGCACAATTGTTTATTTTTTACTAATACTATCGTATTAGACTTTGTATGCTTACATATTTTTGAAGCAAACAATAAATCTTCTAACTCATTTTCAGAAGGATTATTGTTTGTAGGGTATGTTAAATCTTCTAATTTGTCTGTTTTATTGTCTTTATCCTGAATTAATACCCCGTTTAAAGCCGTTCTTACTTGTTGGAGAGGAAGTGCTACTTCTTTTTGAATAAGGATAACTCTATTCTTTTTGCCTTTTAAAATTTCAAGAGCATCATCATCATAAGCAGGAGCAATAACTACCTCGCAAAATAATTTGTGAATTTCTTCTGCTGTAGCTTTATCGATGGTAGTATTAGCAATTAAGATACCACCAAAAGCAGAAACAGGATCACCAGCAAGTGCATCGACATACGCTTGATGAATCGTGTTTCTTTGTGCAAATCCACAAGCATTATTATGCTTTAAGATGGCAAAAGTAGGCGCTTCTCCTTGAAACTCATTCATAAGGTTAACGGCAGCATCCACATCCAAAAGATTATTATAGCTTAGCTCTTTGCCGTGCAATTTGTCAAACATAGCATCTAAATCACCAAAAAAAGTTCCTTTTTGATGTGGGTTTTCCCCGTAGCGTAATGTCTTATGTGTTGTTTCACTCGCTTTGTATACGATTTCATCTTCGTTAAAATAATTAAAAATCGCAGTATCGTAATGCGACGAAATATTGAAGGCTTTTGCTGCAAACTTTTTTCTTTCACCAATACTTGTTTGCCCATTATTTGTATCAATAATAGATAAAAATTCGTTATATTGTTCCATTGAAGAAACAATAACAGTATCCTTAAAGTTTTTTGCTGCAGCTCTAATTAAAGAAATTCCACCGATATCTATTTTTTCTATAATGTCTTGTTCAGAAGCACCTGAAGCGACTGTTTTTTCAAATGGATATAAATCAACAATTACTAAATCTAACTGAGGAATTTGATATTCTTCCATTTCTGCAATGTCTCCATCATGATCTTGCCTATTTAAAATTCCTCCAAAAACTTTAGGATGTAGTGTTTTAACTCTTCCGCCTAAAATAGAAGGATAGGAAGTAACATTTTCAACAGGCATCACATCTACACCTAAACCTTTGATAAAATTTTCAGTACCTCCAGTAGAGTATATTGTCACTCCTAGTTGGTCTAATTTTTTGATAATAGGCTCTAATCCATCTTTGTGAAAAACAGATATTAATGCAGATTTAATAGTTTTAATATTGTTCATTTTGTTCGTTGTGTCATTAAACGCGCAAAATTACTAAAAGCCTATACGTTTTACAATAAAAAAATGAAGTTAACTTAATGTTTACTAAAAATGCTGTTAAAATATATATTTTAACAGCATTTTTCATAATAAGATAATGTCTTAAGATATTGGTTATTCAGCATTTTCGAGAAAATTTCTGAACCAACTAGTAAATTTTTCTATAAAAGTTTGTTGAGTATCTGTGTCATTGCGGCTAGTTAATGCAGCATACGAGGGGGACTGTTTGCTAGTCATAATAATAAGGGGGTTAAAAAATGTTAATAAAATGTTAATAAATATTTATCAAAGAAATGAAAAAAAATTTTAATATTCAAGTTTTTTTTCATTTTTTATAGCAAAACTAACTTTTTCACACACAAATTCTAACAAAGTTTCATCGTCCTTAGAAAATGGATTTGTAGTATGAGAGTCAATGTCTATCTGGCCAATGTTTTTTCCGTCAATGAAAATAGGGATGACAATTTCAGATTTAACTTTCCAGCCACATGAAATATAGTTGTCTTGTTCAGATACATCTTGAACAACAAAATTTTTATTACTTACTGCTACCTGACCACAGATTCCTTTACCGAAAGGGATGATGGTATGCTCAGTAGGTTCTCCATGAAATTGTGCAAGTTTTAATTCTTCTTTATCTCCATTTTTGAAATAAAAGCCTACCCAGTCGTAATAAGAAACTTCAGTAGCTAAATAATCACAGGTTTTTTGGAGTTTATTCTCTAGGCTAGTATTTGTGTCAAAAATGTTAGTTAGGTTGCCTTTTATTTTTTGTAAATCTTTCATTTTTCGCGTTGTTTTTGATAAAAAATACCTCACAGTTAAAATAGGTTACTATTTGAAGCTTATTTTGTTAGGGAGTAGCTTAATATAGTAGGTTTTTTATAAGTGAAGTTGAATGTTATTTATAGAGAACAAAATTACGAGGAATAATTCTTATTCGAAAGCATTTAATTTTTTTTATATCTTTGGTCGTAATATGAGACAGGTTTTCTTAAAAATATCTTCCATTACATTGGCATTGCTCATAGTGTTGTCAACCACTACATTTGCTGTTGAAAAACACTTTTGTGGTGATTTTTTGGTAGATGTTTCTTTTTTTGGAGAGGCTGATTCATGTTTTTCAGAAGTTGATTTCGGTTGCATAGAAACGGAGAAGATTACCAAAAAAAGTTGTTGTAAAGATGAATTACAATTTCTTGATGGACAAAATAATCTGAAAAAAGCTTCTGATGATGAGGTAAGTTTTGAACAACAAAATAAGTTTGTTGATTTCTGTTACTCGACAGATTTACTTACGAAAAAAATACCAGATGCGTTTGTACCGTATGGAGACTATGAACCTCCTAAGATTATTAAAGACATTCAGATATTTTATGAAGTTTATATCATATGATTTTACATTTTTATCTAGAAAATGTAAATAATTGTAAATTAATATGATATAAAATATAGATGAAAAGATTTTTAATAAGCATGAATTTGCTTTTAACCCCGTATTTTATGTTTTCTCAACAAATGTTAGAGGGAACGATTTATGAAAAAAATCAAAAAAGTGTTTTTGGAGCATCAGTTTATTGGTTGAACTCAGGTGTAGGAGTAGTTACGAATAAAGAAGGAAATTTTAAAATACCTTATAAAAAAACATACAAAGACTTAGTGATTAGTTTTATAGGGTATAAGACGGATACTTTAAGAATTAATAGTGTAAAAAAAATTACACATGTATTAAAAGAAGAAGGTGTATTGGATGAAGTTGCAGTAAACACAACCAGAAAATCCACTCAGAAATCATTTTTAAAAACTCAAAATTTGGTGACAATCAATAGTGAAGAATTGTTGAAAGCTGCATGTTGTAATTTGTCAGAAAGTTTTGAGACCAACCCTTCCATTGACGTGAATTTTTCCGATGCGTTGACGGGTACAAAACAAATTCAAATGTTAGGGTTGACTAGTCCTTATTTGATGATTACAGAAGAAAATATTCCTTCTATTCGAGGAGCCTCTCAAGCGTATGGGCTTACTTTTATACCTGGAACATGGGTAGAAAGTATCCAAATAACAAAAGGAGCAGGAAGTGTGGTGAATGGTTTTGAAAGTATTTCAGGACAAATAAATACAGAGCTAGTAAAGCCATTTTCTGACCCAAGTTTATTTGTGAATGCCTATGGTTCTGCAGGTGGTAGGTTTGAGTTGAATACACATGTCAATCAAAGATTGTCTAAAAAATGGCAAACAGGTATCTATTTGCATGGAAACTATAGAGGGCAGAAATTTGATAATAATAATGATGGTTTTCTAGATAATCCACTTGCCAAACAAGTTAATGTCATGAATAGGTGGCAATATACTGATGCTGAAAAGGGGTGGGTAAGTTTTTTAAATTTTAGGTTTTTAAAAGATGATAAACAAGTTGGGCAAATAGACTTTGATAAAGATAGTGATATAGGGACGACGAATGCTTGGGGAAGTGAGATTAAAACACAAAGAGTGGATGTGTCTTCAAAATTAGGATACGTATTTCCTGACTTGCCATTTCAAAGTATGGGACTTCAATTGTCTTATAGTAATCATAATCAAGACTCATATTTTGGGCTTAGAGATTATGATATAGCACATGAAAGTTTTTATAGTAACTTTTTGTTTAATTCTATTATTGGAGATACAAGACATAAGTTCAAAACTGGACTTAACTTTATGTATGATCGTTATGAAGAGCAGGTGCTGTTGAATACCTATCTACGAAATGAAAGAGCTGTAGGAAGCTTTTTTGAATACACTTATGATAATGGAGATGATATTAGTTTGGTTGCAGGTGTTAGAGTAGATTCTCATAATTTATTGGGAACATTTTTTACCCCGAGGCTTCATTTTAGATATGCCCCTTGGGAAAAAGGTGTATTGAGAGCTTCGCTAGGAAGGGGTAAGAGAAGTGCTAATATTTTTGCAGAAAACCAACAGCTTTTTGCGTCTTCAAGAATAATAAATATATCCAATGCGGGAGGAAATATATATGGTTTAGACCCGGAGGTAGCTTGGAATTACGGAGTTTCATTTTTACAGGGTTATAATTTAGCAGGTAAAAAAGGAGATATATCGTTTGATTTTTATCAAACAAATTTTGAAAATCAAGTGGTGGTTGATTGGGAAAATCCCCAAGAAATTTCTTTTTATAATCTTGAAGGAGAAAGTGTAGCTAATAGTTTTCAGGTAGAAGTTAATCAAAATATTATTAAACGCTTGAATGTGCGTACAGCGTATAAGTTTTATGATGTTACGACAACGTATCTTTCAGGGAATTTAGCAAAACCACTTCAGGCCAGACATCGGTTTTTTACCAATATTTCTTATGAAACAAGTAATGGTGATAAAGGAGGGAAATGGAAGTTTGATACTACATACAATTGGTTAGGGAGGCAGCGTTTACCCAATACAGCAAGTAACCCTATTCCATATCAGCGTTCTGGGTATGCGAAAAGTTATAGTATGTTGAATGCGCAAATAACTAAAGTGTTTTCAAAAAGGTTTGAAGTGTATTTAGGAGGAGAAAACTTAACAAATTATAGGCAAAATAATCCTATTATAGGAGATAATGATCCTTTTGGAGCGAATTTTGATACAACAATAGTATACGCTCCAATTTTTGGAAGAAATTTTTATGCAGGTTTACGATTTAAAATAGAGTAATTATGAAAAGAGTATTATTAATTGGTGTGTTGTTACTTATGAGTTTTCAGGTAGCAGCCCAGAAGAAAAAAAGAAATGCAAAAACCACATTTAAGGTTGATGGTGTTTGTATGATGTGTAAAAAACGAATTGAAAAAGGAGCGTTGAATTCAAAAGGAGTGAAGTTTGCTTCTTGGAATTTAGAGACTCATGATTTACAAGTGATTTTTGATGAACGAAAAACGTCTGTTGAATCAATTAAAGAAAGTGTTGCTGGTGTAGGGCATGATACTAAAGAGGTAAAAGCAGAAAAAGAAGTTTATGATAATTTACATCCTTGTTGTAAATACCGAAGTGATGAAATAATAATAGATCATAAAGAATAACAAGAAAATAAATAAGGGGTGTCTTTTCAGACCCCCTTATTATTATAGCATATGTAAGTTGTTTATTTCTTGTTGTGTGAGTGTACGCCATCTTCCTCTAGGTAAATTTTTCTTAGTAAGTCCAGCAAAAATTACGCGATCAAGTTTTGTAACGTGGTATCCGAAGTGTTCGAATATTTTACGAACAATACGGTTTCTTCCAGAGTGGATTTCAATACCAACTTCTGTTTTTCTTTCGCCTTCTATGTAAGAGACAGCATCAATAAAGACCTTTTTCCCTTCAATGATAACATCACCTCTAAGTTTTTCAAGATCACTTAATGATAGTTTTTTATCTAAAGATGCATGATATAGCTTTCTAACATTGTGTTTAGGGTGCGTTAATTTTTTTGCTAATTCACCATCATTGGTAAAAAGTAACAAACCAGTAGTGTTTCGATCTAATCTTCCAACAGGGTAGATGCGTTCAGAAGTGGCATTTTGAATCAAGTCCATAACAGTTCTTCTACCACGGTCATCTTCCATTGTTGTAATGTAGTTCTTAGGTTTGTTAAGTAATACATATCGCTTTTTTTCCATAGAAATAAGCGTTCCGTCAAAGCGTACCTGATCTCCTGGTTGTACTCTGTATCCCATTTCAGTAATTAATTTACCGTTGATGGTTACACTACCATGTTCGATATAGGTATCTGCTTCTCTACGAGAACAAATGCCAGAATTGGCAATGTATTTATTGAGTCTAACTCCCTTATCCTCTTTAGAGGTAGTGGTTTTTGGTTTGTTAGCTGTGGTGATTTTCTTGTTAGGACGTGTATTTCGAGGAAGGCTATTTCGCTTAGCTTGTCGTCCTCTCGACGATTTTTTTGAATCCATAATTTTTTAAAAATAAAACGAGTGCAAATGTACGTCAATAATTCTAAACCTTCATAACAAAGTTCTTATAGATAATTATGAGTAGCATTGAAAAGGTGTTTGTCTAAAATACTCTATCTACGATTAAAGATTTGTCAATAAATAATAGGCTGAAGACTCCAATTAATAATAATACCTTTAAGATGTTGTGTAATAAGCTGTATTGTTTGATGTTTTCAGCTTTGTAGGCATAAAAGCCTATAAACACTAATATAAAAGCAGCGAAGTAAAAATAATAACGCATATAGGTTATGGCTGGGTAATTAAAAAGAATCGTAATGGGAATTAATGTTAATGTTAGTAGTAAGATAATGACTTTTTTAGAGGTAGCTTCTCCGTAGCTAACAGGAAAAGAATTGTAGTTGTTGGCAATATCTCCTTTGATGTTTTCTAGACCCTTGATAATTTCTCTAACCATGATGACTAAAAATAAAAAACATGCATGAACAAAAATGATCGCAGAGAAGTTTTTAAAATGGACAAAAATCACAAAAAAGGGTAATAGTGTCAAAACGGTTGCGGAAATTAGTCCAAATAGAGCGTATTTTTTTAGTTTATGAGAATAAAACCATATGATAAAAATATAAATACCAAAGAAAATTGCAGCTCTCCATGATACAAACCAACCAAATAAAAAACTGATAAAGTTTAAGGTAAAGTATAGGTATAGTCGGATTTCTTGTTTAAGGTAAGAATCAATATTGGACCGAATGGGGCGATTGATTTTATCTGTTTTAGCATCGTAGAAATTATTAATTATATACCCTCCTGCAACTGCTCCAACCGTAGCGATGACTAAAAAAAACAAATCAACATCAAGTATTACTAGTTTTAAAGATTTTTTGGGTGAAAAAACAAAAATAGCAGCCAAATATTGTGCTGCTATTAATATTAATATATTATAGCCTCTTACAACTGATAATAGGCTTAGAAGTGTAAAAAATAAAACTTTTCTTTTTAAGGTTTTCATCATAGCGAATCGTTATTTTTAAAAACGATACACCAACTCAAGTTTATAATCTTTAAGGCTGTTTTTAGCTTTTTCAAAATCTTCTGTAAAGCCTAAAATATATCCTCCTCCTCCAGAACCACATAGTTTTAGGTAGTAATCATTTGTCTGGATTCCCTTTTCCCATACTTTGTGAAAAGCTTGCGGAATCATTGGTTTAAAATTAGCGAAAACAACTTTAGAGAGTTCTTTGACATTACTGAAAAGAGATTTTATATTTCCTTGTAGAAAATCTTCAATACACAAATCAGTACGTGTAGAAAACTCTTCACTCAACATTTTTCTGAAACCTTCATTTTTCATCTTGTTCATAAAGATTGTAATCATGGGCTCCGTTTCGCCTATTTGCTCAGAATCTAGTAAAAAAACAGCACCTTTACCTTCCTTTTGGGAAGGAATACCAGTAGCTTCTATATTTTCTTTTGAGTTGATTAGTATCGGTATACTTAGATAAGAGTTTAGTGGGTCTAATCCAGAGCTTTTACCATGGAAAAAAGACTCCATTAAGGAGAAAATTTCTTTTAGAATTAAAAGCTTATCTCTTGTAAGGTTTTCTAAAACAGTTATCTTATCTAAGGCGTATTTATCATAGATGGAAGCAACTAATGCTCCTGAACTGCCTACTCCATATCCTTGTGGTATGGATGAGTCAAAGTACATTCCACTCTTTATATCTGATTCGAGACTTTTTAAATCAAAAGAAACGATTTCAGCGTTTAAATTTGTCAGGTAATTGTAAAACTTAGCTAAACTTTCGTTTGACTTTTTAGCTTCACCAGTTAAGTTTTTAGCAGATTTTAGCGCTCCTTTATAAGAGTTGTAAGGAATAGCTAATCCTTTGGAGTCTTTGATGATTCCATATTCTCCAAAAAGTAGGATTTTAGCATAAAATAAAGGTCCTTTCATTGAGATACTTAGTTAAGGTACATTTATACTGGTACTTTGTGTAGGCAAAAATACTAGTTTACCAATTATTAATTAGTTGTTTTTGTAAAAATATTTCCAAATACCAACTTTTTTACCGTTTTTATATTTCCCCTTTTTCTTTATTTTTCCATTTTTATAAAAAAACTTCCAAATTCCATCACGTTTGCCACTTTTATATCTAGAATGAACTTTTAATTGTCCAGCTTTATAGTAAGATTTTCTTTCTCCATGGTGTTTGCCATTCTTAAACGATACAATCGCTGAGGGTTGCCCATTGTCAAAATAATAAGTTACCTTTCCATTAAATATAAGGTTTTTAATTGAATTTACACTACTAAAGCCTTCCATTTGTATTTGCCCATTTATAAAGTAATCTTTAATCAAATAATAACCATTATCCATTTTTTTGGGGGTAGGTCTGTAAAAAGAGGCATTATCCTTAGTGGTTACTTCCCACTTAGCATCAAACCAAATAGTATCTTGAGCAACTGCTGATACGCTTACAAAAACAACAAAAAATGTAATAAGAATTGTTGGAATTTTCATATTTTAATAAGGGATTTTTAAAGTTTATAAGGTGCTGGAACCCAAACTCGTTTGGTCGCAAATATAATGATTTTTTTGGCAATACTTTAACAGTGTTGATTTAATGAAATTTGTAACTGTTTGTTTTTCAGATTCAGGGAATAGTATGTGGACATTTGCGCCTGCATCTAGGGTAAAGCAAATATTACTATCAGTACTTGCTCTAAATTCCCAAATTTTTTGAATGATTTCCAGAGTGTTTGGTTTCATTAAAATAAAATAAGGATCACTGGTTAACATCATTGCATGTAATGTTAAGGCTTCGCTTTCTACCAATTTGATGAACTCTTTGATACTCCCTTCTTGTAGTATTTTTGTTAGCTTTTCTATATTCTCATTGGCTTGTTTGAAACGTTGAACTGCATAAGGATGGTTGTGCATTAAGTTATGTCCCACCGTACTAGAAACTTGTTTTTCCCCTTTGTCAACAAGTAAAATACAGTCTTGGTAGTTTTTAAAAATAGGATGTACTTTATACGGAAATTCAACACCAAATAGGTCAGAGCTCCCTTCGATACTAGGATGAGTTCCCCATACGACTAACGGCCCATTAATGCTTCGACTAGCACTTCCTGATCCTAATCTTGCTAAAAAAGAGGCTTTCTTATGTAAGTATTCTTTTGTTGCATTAGGGTTTAGTTCTTTTTCAAAACTCATAAGACACATAGCGATAGCAGCCATGCCACTGGCAGAGGAAGCGATACCACTACTGTGAGGAAATGAATTTTCTGAATGTATAATCATACTATAAGACAAGATATAGGGACAATATCCCTGAATTCTTTCAAAAAACTTGGCTATCTTAGGTTTGAAATCATCTTTCTTTTTACCTTCAAAAAACAATTCGAAATCCGCCGCTGAAGTTGGTTCTTTTTTTTCAAAATGTATTGTTGTAGTAGTACAGCAATTATCTAGAGTGAAACTTATTGAAGCATTTTTAGGAAGCTGTGGCGCTGTTTTTCCCCAATACTTGACTAATGCAATGTTACTAGGTGATTTAGAAGTAAAAGATGCTTTACTTATAGTGTTTAGACTTCCTTTAAAGATAAAATCAGATGTGTTCAAAGTAAATATTTTTCACAAATATAAATGTTTACAGTCAAATAGATGTGTAAGGATTTTGTTTCTTTGTAATGACATAAATTCGATTTATTTTGGGTAGAAAAATTAAACTTATTTGGGATTTCAAAGGGCCGGACGGACTCGAAACAGCAAAACATCATTGTGTGCATTTAAAAGAGTTTACACAGATCGATAATTTGCCTTATGAAGAAGTAAATTTTACGGAGTTAAACAATTTTCATACTATTGCGTTTATTATTGTAGATGAAGCGTATATGAAAACCTTTCGTGATGCATTAAAACCTCATAGAGGCGTATTGGCTTAGTCTTTTTTTAATCTTAAAATCAAATTATAAAAATGAAGAACGGTCTTTATTTAGCATTGTTAGTATTCGGTGTGTTTACTTCTTGTAAAAAGGCATTAAAAAGTATAGACTTTACAAAAGAAAATGTTTTTACCGAAGGTATTGAAGGGCCTGCAACTGATTTAGAAGGCAATATTTATGCGGTTAACTTTAAAGAACAAGGTACTATCGGGAAGGTAACACCACAAGGGGATTGTTCATTGTTTGTTAAGTTACCAGAAGGGAGTATAGGGAATGGTATTCGGTTTGGGAATAAAAATCAAATGTTTGTTGCAGACTATACCAAACATAATATTTTAGAAGTTAATTTAGCCACCAAAGAAATTTCTGTTTTTGCCAACCAACCTTTAGTCAATCAGCCCAACGATATTGCTATTTCACCAACTAAAGTGTTATACGCGAGTGATCCTAACTGGTCAGATAATACGGGGAACTTATGGAAAGTAACCAAAGAAAAAGGATTTGAGTTATTAGAAAATAACATGGGGACAACTAATGGGGTGGAGGTAAGCCCTGATGGAAAAAAATTATATGTAAATGAATCAGTTCAGCGAAAGATATGGGTTTACGATATTACCAACAATGGAAATATAACAGGTAAAAGAGAGTTGATTTCTTTTAATGACTTTGGATTAGATGGTATGCGATGTGATCAAGAAGGAAACTTGTATGTTTGTAGGTATGGTAAAGGAACTCTTTTGATTCTATCTCCAAAAGGGGAAGTGCTTGATGAAGTTGTACTTACAGGAAAAAAACCAACGAATATAACGTTTGATAAAGATTATAAGACATGTTATATTACGTTAGCAGATAGAGGAGGTATCGAGAAAATAGTTCTAGACTAAATCTAACATAATTACATGCTTACGAATCACTAGCAATGGCTTGAGCGCAAAGATATGCACCAGTCCAAGCATTTTGAAAATTAAAACCACCTGTGATGGCATCAATATTTAGTACTTCACCAATGAAAAATAGGTTTTTGTGAAGCTTACTTTCAAAACGTTTAAAATTAATTTCTTTTAAGTGAATGCCACCAGCGGTAACAAATTCTTCTTTGAAGGTTGTTCTTCCGTTAGCTTTAAATTGGGTTTTTGTTAAGTATTGTGCTAAGGTTTGTATTTGATGGTTGCTCAAATCAGCCCAATTTTGTCCTTTTTTAATAGCAGCTACCTGTGTAAAACGTTCCCATAAACGTCTAGGGATTGCTGTAAAAGCAGATTTTAAAACAACCTGTTTTTTGGGGTGCTCTTTTTTTAAATTAAGAATAATTTCGGTTACTTCATTAAGTGATTTTCCTAGCCAATTAACGGATACTTCATATTGGTAATTCTTATTGGCGAGAGTTCTAGCTCCGTATGCAGAGAGCTTAAGAATAGCAGGGCCACTTAGTCCCCAGTGAGTTATTAGTAAAGGGCCAGAGCTATGTAGTGAGCTATCAGAAATAGTGACTTCAGCATTAGGAACTGAAATTCCGCCTAAGTCAGTAATTAATGTATCTTTAATGTTGAAAGTAAATAAGGATGGTACGGGGTCAATAATTGTATGCCCTAATTTTGATGCTAATTCCCAGCCTTTTTTACTACTACCACTAGCAACAATTAATTTGTCAGCAATAAAAGTTTCCTTTTTGGTTGTAATTAACCATTTATTTTCCTCTTTTTCAATTGTAGTGACACCGTGGTTTTTCAATACAGTAATCCCTAAATTGTCAACAGCAGACAAAAAACAATCAATAATGGTTTGTGAAGAGTTTGATTCAGGAAAAACTCGATTATCTTCTTCTATTTTTAGGAGAATTCCTTTTTTTTCAAACCATTCAAAGGTATCACCTGTCATAAATTGATGAAAAGGGCCTAAGAGTTCTTTTGCGCCTCTAGGATAGAATTGTGTTAGTTCTTTGGGGTCAAAACAGGCATGTGTTACATTACAGCGACCACCTCCAGAAATTTTAACTTTTTGTAAAACTTGACTGCTTTTTTCAAGGATGATGATATCTAAATTAGGGTTGTGTTCTTTTGCATTAATTGCAGCAAAAAAACCTGCTGCTCCCCCTCCAACTATGACAACTTTTTTCATCTGTTTTGTACTTTTCAATTAGTCATTACCTGTTTAAAATCATTTGATCAAAAGGAATGACAATGTTGTATCCTTTGTTGTTAAAATAAGAAATAGTGTCTTTATTTCCTGTAGCAAGAACAAAGTCTCCGCCCCAAGCACCTAAACTTTTTACCTCGCCAAAATAATCAGCGAATAAACGCTCTTTAACGGGAGGGATTTTTATAATTGAACTAATGATTTGTTCGTGGTCTTTTATGATTTGGTTGAGTTTTTGACTTGATTTTGCATGTAAAAAATCGTGAGTCAATGTGTTAATTTCAGAAATAAGAGGTATTGCAGTCTCTTTGTATTGTTTGTATCGAGTTATTCCCTCTCTACTATTTTGTTTTTGATTCAAATAAACAAAATACAGTTCATCAGAAAAGTCAGGGAAAAACGAAGTTTCTTTTACGGTTGGTTCTTCGCTTTCAATAGTGTAAACTATAGGAGTAGTGTGTTTTGCGCAAGCGATATCATAGCCACTACCAGAAAAAGTGTTTTTTAAAAGGGTAAAAGGGTTTATTTCTGCCCAGTTAGCGATGTTGTTAATAAGGGTAGAAGATGTTCCTAATCCCCAATTTTTTGGAAATGTAAGATGTGTTTCAATGATATATCCTTGATGTGAATTTAAAAAATTGGGATTTAATTTTTGTGCTTCTCGTAGGATGTTTTGTAATGTCTCTGCAATAAATTCAGCGCTTCCTTCTTTTTCTGAATTAAAAGTTGCGTTAATCAATCGCAGTTTAGGAACGCTTATAGAGGCTTCAAACCAGCAAGTTCCTTCATGTGTAAAACTTCCCCAAATGATTTCAGGTTTGTCAAAAGGTTTGAGGGTTAAGCTTTGTCCAAATTTGGTAGGTATAGCTAATGCTTCTGCACCATCTAACACGACATACTCTCCCGTTAATAAAAGTTTTCCGTTACTGTAAAAAGTATTCACAACTAATTTTTTAATTCGTTAAATGCTTCGACTACGGCACTATGCGAAACCGTTTCTCCTTTAAATTTTTGAGAAATAATATTTTTTTCTTGACTCGTTGCTCCCAATTGATTTAAAATGTTCATTAAGTGCATTTTCATATGGCCATGTTGGATTCCCATGGTGGTCAAAGCACGCAAAGCAGCAAAGTTTTGAGCCAATCCTGCCGAGGCCATTATTTCCATTAACAATGGAGCAGAAGGTCTTCCCATCATATCCAAAGACAATTTGGCCATAGGGTGCAATGCGGTTAATCCACCAACGGTTCCTAATGCAAGAGGAATTTCAATCCAAAATTTAAAAATACCGTTTTTTACCTCACAATGGGTAAGGCTTTTGTAATGTCCATCTTTCGAAGCATAGGCGTGTGCACCTGCTTCGATAGCCCTAAAATCATTTCCAGTTGCTAATACTACCGCATCAATTCCATTCATTATTCCTTTGTTGTGCGTGACAGCTCTATAGGGTTCAATTTCAGCAATCTTTACGGCTTGCTCAAATTTTTTTGCAAATTTTTCAGGATCATCACCACCAAGATCTTCTACATTACAAGATACTTCTGACCTAACCAAGCATTCAGGGACATAATTAGATAGAATACTCATAACAATCTCAATATCATTTCGCCTGAATTCTTTGGCTATTGCTTCTAGGCATGAATTAATGAAATTTGCGCCCATCGAATCTTTAGTTTCAAAAGTCACATGTAGTTGATAGTAATTAGCCAATTGCGCTGTTTTGTTGACTAGTGTAATATCAATGATGCCACCACCTCGTTTCTCCATATTCTTGGTAATGGATGAAGTAGCTTCTTTTAATTTAGATTTTTGTTCGTTGAAATATTTTTTCAATTCGTCTTCATCTCCTTCGTACATAAAATGTACTTGTCCTATTTTGGTGGTAGAAACAACGGTTGTCTTAAATCCTCCACGTGTACTCCAAAATTTAGCAACTAAAGAAGCCGCAGCTACTACAGAACTTTCTTCAATAACCATCGGTATTACATACTCTTTGTTATTAATAATAAAATTTGGAGCAATACCATAAGGCATGTAAAAATTTGTAATGGTATTTTCAATAAAATCATCGTGTAGTTGCTGTAATGCATGATCATTATTCCAATACTTTTTTATAGTATCAACTACTTCATTTTCATTGTTAAAAAAGTTTTTAGTCAGCCATGTTATCTTTTCCTCTTTAGATAGTTTAGAGAATCCAGCGATTGTTTTAGACATTTTGAAAGTTATGTTTTAACGGCTCAAAGATAACTGAATCCAGTTAAAATAAGTCTAATTGTGCATATTTTAATCCTTTTTTAAACAGAATATTGCTTATTTTTCCGTAAACTTGGCAAAGTTTTTTTAGGAAAAAATAACATATTATATTTATGAAGAAATTACTACTGTTTTTCCTAGGTGTATCTGTGCTATTACAAGCGCAAAATAAGTCAATTACACTTGAAGATATTTGGAAAAAGGGAACATTTAGTGAGGATTATATGAACTCACTGAATTCAATGAAAGGAGACTATTATTCTTTATTAAACTATACTAATGAAGGAGCTACGGTAGACAAGTATAGTTATGAAACGTTAGAAAAAGTTGCTACAATTGTTGATACGAAAGATTTAGCAGGAATTACTTACATTCAGTCATACCAATTTAACAACGATGAAACAAAGTTAATAGTAGGAACAAACTTTAAAAAAGTTTTTCGTCATTCATTTTTAGGAACTTTTTATGTTTATGATTTGGCTACGAAAACGTTATCATTGATAGATAATGATATTCAAGAGCCAACTTTTTCACCAGACAGTAAAAAAGTAGCCTATGCTAAGGGAAATAACTTGTTTGTTAAAGATTTTTCAAATAAAGAGTCTCTAGTTCAAATAACCAATGATGGTAAAAAGAACGAAGTTATCAATGGTATTACGGATTGGGTATATGAAGAAGAATTTGCTTTTGTAAAGGCATTTGAATGGAGTACAGATAGTAAAAACATCGCTTTTTTACGTTTTGACGAAAGTAAGGTGAAAACTTTTTCGATGGACGTATATGGAAAAGAAAAATATCCTACGCAGCATGTGTTCAAGTACCCAAAAGCAGGAGAAGTGAATGCCAAAGTAACGTTACATTTATATTCTTTAGCTACTAATAAAACAGCAGAAGTAACCGTTGGAGCGTATGAATATATTCCTAGAATTACTTGGACAAAAGATCCAAACATTGTAGCAGTTCGTACTTTGAACAGGCATCAAAATAATCTAAAGTTATATTTTGTAAATGCGAGTACTTATAAAAGTGATTTGATTCTAGACGAAACGGATAAAGCTTATGTTGAAATCAATGATGATTTGACATTTTTAGCCGATAATAGTTTTATTTGGACCAGTGAAAAGGACGGTTTTAATCATATCTATCACTATGATAAAACTGGTAAATTACGAAATCAAGTAACCAAAGGAAGTTGGGAGGTTACCACCTATTATGGTTATAATGCAAAAAAGAAAGAAATTTATTATCAGTCTGTAGAAAATGGCTCTATAAATAGAGGAGTATACAGTATTTCTTTAAAGGGGAGAAATAAGAGATTGTTGAGTAATGCTTCAGGAACTAACGAAGCTTCGTTTAGTAACAATAAAAATTACTTTATCAATGTGTTTTCAGATGCTAAGACACCGTCTGTATATACCTTGAGAAATAACAAAGGGAAAATACTAAAAACTATTAAAGATAATCAAGCTTTAAAGGAAGTAGTTGCAACATATAATTTAAGTAAGAAGGAATTTTCTACGATTCGAATTCATGGAAACGATTTAAATATGTATACGATCAAACCTAAGAATTTTGATGCTCGTAAAAAATACCCTGTATTGATGTATCAATATTCTGGCCCTGGATCGCAAAAGGTAGCCAATACATGGAACAATCCAAATGATTATTGGCATCAGATGCTAGCCCAAGAAGGGTATATCATTGTTTGTATAGATGGTCGTGGAACAGGCTTTAAAGGACGTGATTTTAAAAAATCTACTTATTTAAATCTAGTTAAATATGAAACCGAAGATCAAATAGCAGTAGCAAAAGAATTAGCAAAACGACCTTATGTAGATGCCAAAAGAATAGGTATTTGGGGGTGGTCTTTCGGAGGCCATATGAGTACCAATTGTTTGTTAAAAGGGAATGATGTTTTTTCTACAGCGATTGCAGTAGCGCCTGTAACAACTTGGCGTTTTTATGATACGGTATATACAGAACGTTTCTTACGTACACCAGCAGAGAATCCACAAGGATATGATGATAACTCGCCTTTAAACTACCCAGAACTCCTAAAAGGAAACTATTTGTTAGTACATGGAACTGGAGACGATAATGTGCATGTTCAAAATGCTTTCCGAATGGCAGAGGCACTAATTCAAGCAGATAAACAATTTGATTGGGCAATCTATCCAGATAAAGATCATGGAATTTATGGCGGAAATACTCGCTTCCATTTATATACTAAAATGACCAACTTTATAAAAAACAACTTATAAATTAAAAGACATATGGCTAATTTAACTTCAAGTAAACAGGAAGAACTGTTTGGGCATCCTAAGGGATTATACGTTTTATTTTTTGTTGAAATGTGGGAGCGTTTTTCTTATTACGGAATGCGTGCAATTTTGACCTTATTTTTGGCAGCTCCTGTGATTCTAGGAAATCCACAATCAGGGTACGGATGGACCAATGCAGAAACATTATCATTTTATGGAACGTATACCATGTTTGTATATCTTACATCAATACCAGGAGGATGGATAGCAGATAAGTTTATTGGACAGAAAAAAGCAGTAATGCTTGGAGGTTTGTTACTTTGTTTAGGACACGGTGTATTGGCTATTGATGCCCAGTGGGCATTCTTTTCAGGTTTGATTTTGATTGTACTTGGTGTAGGTTTTTTAAAACCTAATATTTCTACAATGGTAGGTGGTCTTTATAAGCAAGGAGATGATAGAAGAGATAAAGGATTTTATATTTTTTATATAGGTATCAATTTAGGTGCTTTCTTCGGAGCAATGATCGTAGGTGCAGTTGCGGCCAAATACGGATGGCATTATGGGTTTGGTTTAGCAGGAATTGGAATGGCATTAGGACAGTTAGTTTATATGTTTGGATTGAAGTATTTAGACGGGGTTGGAGAATTTTTAGGGAAACAAGATTCACCAGACAAAGAGTTAATGAAGAAGCCACTTACTCCAATAGAAAAAGATAGGATGATAGTATTGTTCTTATCGTTTTTAATTATTGTTGTTTTTTGGGGAGCTTTTGAGCAAGCTGGAGGATTGATGAGTTTGTATACTGAGCAGAAAACAAACAGAATACTTTCTTTTTCGCTGCCTTTAATTGGGAATGAAGTTCCTGCTGCTGTATTTCAGGCAATTAATGCCTTTTTTATAATTACACTAGGAACTATCGTAGGTAATTTTTGGTATAAGTGGGGAAGAAAAGGAAAAGAATCTTCTTCGTTATTTAAAATGGCAATAGGAGTTATTGTGATGGCATTTGGTTTTTTCTTTATGAGTAAAGCAAGTACTGAAGTAGTAATGAATGGAGATCAGATTGTTGAAAAATCAGCAATGATATGGTTGGTATTGGCATATTTATTTCATACCCTAGGAGAATTGTGTGCTTCGCCTGTAGCCCTATCTTTTATAACAAAATTAGCCCCCGTAAAATATGCATCTTTTATGATGGGAGCCTATTTCGCTGCTACTGGATTAGGAAATAAGTTGGCTGGATTAGTAGGCGAACTTTCTGAAGGGGCAGGGGAGTTTCAGGTATTTACAGGAATTGCTGTATTTTGTACATTATTTGGAATCCTAATTTTAGCGATTTTAAAACCGTTAAAGAGACTTACGCATGGAGCAGAGGACTTTCAAGGAACGAAAAATGAAGAAGCAGAAGGATTTGAATTAGCTGACAATAATTAAAAAAACAATATAAACAAACCTCATAATATTTATTATGAGGTTTGTTTTGTTATATAATCAATACAATAGACATGAATACAGATATAGAAAATCTTTTTAAAGATAAGGTGTTAGGGCATCCAGCGGGGCTGTTTGTGCTTTTTTTTACAGAAATGTGGGAGCGTTTTTCTTACTATGGAATGCGGGCACTATTAGTAATGTTTTTTACGGCTTCAATTTTAGATGAAGGTTGGGGATGGCCAAGAGAATGGGCGTATGCAATTTTTGGAACCTACACTTCTTTGGTTTATTTGTCAACGATGTTAGGAGGGTATTTTGCCGATAATGTTATTGGTGTAAGAAAAGCAGTAGTTATAGGAGCCTTTTTAATGACATTAGGCCACGCAGCAATGGCTATTGAAACTCCTTTCTTTATTTATGCAGGATTAGCATTGTTAGTATTCGGTAGTGGTTTTTTTAAACCAAACATTACCTCGATAATATCAGAAATGTACAAAGGAAAAGAAGAAAAGAAAGACGGAGCGTATACCATTTTTTATATGGGGGTAAACTCAGGAGCTTTTTTAGGTATTTTACTTTGTGGATATTTAGGTGAAAAAGTTGGATGGTCTTGGGGCTTTGGTGTTGCAGGAATTTTTATGTTGTTTGGCTTGTTACAGTTTTGGTTAATTCAAGGAATATTTGGAAAAATTGGTAAGGACGCTAAAAATAAAAATGTAGATGTATTGGATGAGGTTTTAGATACGGCAGTAGATACAGGTGATAGTCATGAGGTAAAAAGAAACCCTTTTACTTTAATTCAAAAGGTATTGATTGGTTTGGCCTCGGTATTGGGGCTTTTGTGGATTTTCAATGATCCGATATCAAAAATTTCAGAAGGAAAATACAACCTATTCCCATTTGAATTTCTTGGATACTCAGGTTCGACGGTAGCAATTGTAATTGCCTTTTTGATTTTTATAGCGTTATTAGTTATGAGGATTCCAAAGTATGATAACATTACGAGAGATAGAATGTTGGCAGTGATGTTTTTTGCCTTTGTAACGATATTTTTCTGGGCAATATTCGAACAATCACCTAGTTCTTTGACAATTTTTGCAAAAGATTATACAAACAGAGTTTTGGAAGGAAGTGCAGGAACAATATTTAAAATAGTTAATTCACTAATGACGATTATTCCTTTAGGTATTATATCATGGGTTCTTTTCTTGTTGTTTAAAAAGACGTTTGCTAAGTATAAATGGTCAAATATAATATTGACACTCAGTTTTGTTATCATTTGGTATATTGCTATTTGGATGTTAAATGAAGAGTTTCAAAAAGATACAGCTGAAATTCCTGCTTCTTGGTTTTCGGTATTAAATTCACTTTACATCATTACGTTAGCTCCCTTGTTTTCTAAATGGTGGGAGAGTAAATATAACCCCAATGCAAACATGAAGTGGGCTATAGGTATGGGATTGTTAGGATTAGGGATGGCTGTCATCGCAGTAGGTGCTGGTGGTATTGAACCAGGAGCTAAAACAGCGTCAGTTAGTGTTATATGGCTGATATTAGTGTATTTATTTCATACAATGGGAGAGCTTTGTGTTTCTCCAGTAGCATTGTCTTATGTGTCTAAATTGGTGCCTGGAAGAATGATTGCTTTCATGTTTGGTATTTGGTATTTAGCTGTAGCTATAGGTATGAAATTAGCAGGGGTATTTGCAGCTTCTTCAGAAGCAATAGCTGAAGAACAAGGGTTAAGTAGCTTCTTCTGGTTACTTACTTTTATTTCATTTGGTTTAGCAGTTTTATCTGCAGTTTTGTACCCTGTAATAAAAAAATTAATGCACGGTGTTAAATAGCACCTTGTTGACTAATAAAATATTGAGCCTGTTAATTTGAAAAAATTAACAGGTTTTTTTTTGTAACTTTGGAATGGTTATTGACAATCAACAAGTATGAGAAATTTTATTATAGTATTATTAGTGGCATTTTCCTTAAATGTTCAATCGCAAGATAAGGTCAAATGGTTAACTTTCGAGGAGGCAATTGAGTTGAGTAGTAAAACGCCAAAACCTATCTTAATGGATCTTTATACAGATTGGTGCGGATGGTGTAAAAGAATGGATAAAACGACCTATAGCAATGGTGTGATTGCAGCGTATATTAATAAAAACTTCTACCCTGTAAAGTTTGATGGTGAAGAAAAAAAGGATATAACGTTTAAGGGGAAAGTTTTTACGTATAAAAACCCTGCAGATGGTAGAAGAGGAAGAGGGTATCATGAATTGGCAGCAGCAATTTTGAAAGGTAATTTGAGTTACCCATCAACTGCTTTTTTTGATGATAAACAACAGTTGATACAAGTAGTACCAGGGTATCAAACAGAGAAACAATTCGAAAAAATCATTGCTTTTTTTAATGATGACAACTATAAAAAAACACCTTGGAAGGACTTTGAAAAAAAATTCAAGAGTTCGATATAGCTATAAAGGAATTACTTAATAATAAAAGCACCATTTTGTCTAATGTCATAAAATGGTGTTTTTAGTTTATAACATGTTTGTTTCCATCTTTTGCTATAGCTTTTGTAATTACTACCATCGACCACAATCTTATCCGGACAAATAGTTTTAATTAACCGTTCTAAGTTAATTTTCGGAGAATTTCGGAGGAGAACAATTACGTTATGAAACTCCTCTATATTGTAGATGCCTTTTTGATCTATAACTGCAATTTTCTTCGAGCCAATAAAAAATAAAGGGGGGATATAATTCCAATACTTTACAGTTGTTTCTTCATTATTTTCGTAAGTTTTTAAGAGGCGTTCTTTATCGCCTATATTGTGGTAAATACTTATTAACTTACCCTTTTTTTGTGCGATTATTGTTTTTTTCTTTTTGTAAAAGACGATCAATTTATTATTTGTTTCAAATAAAAATTTTTTATGTAAATAACTAGCTTGTAATAAGATTATTATAGCGAATATTATTCTCCATTTTTTTATAGTTTTCTTTTGTAAACAGTACAAGGTGAGTATAATTAAAAGATACCATCCAATAAGCTGTACTGTTGACATCGTTATTTCCTTAAAAAGAAAATATTCTTGTTTTGCTATCCAATTTACGATAGCGTTCATCCAACAAATAGCAGTATTGTATAGGGTAATGATACTATTGGGAACAGGATAAAATAAAGCTAATATGATTATTAAAAAGCCTATAATTAGGATGCCTCCAAGGAAGGGGATAATTAATAAGTTTGTTATAAAAAATAAGGATGGAAATTGATTAAAGTAATAGATAGCTAAAGGGAGTGTGCCAATTTGAATTGCAAAAGATATTGCTAATAGATTTCTGAATTGTCTTGTTACATATGTTTTTGTATGCCATAACTTTTTTATTAGAGGATAAAACCAAGCAATAGAAAAAACTGCTAAGTAGCTTAATTGAAATCCAATTTCAAATAAATAAAAGGGATGAATAAGCAATAATACAAACATGGAACTTAGTAAAGAATGTTCGATTTGAATTTTCCTTTTCAAGCATTCGCCTAATAGTAAAAAACTACCCATGGTTACAGCTCTTACCACTGATGCAGAAAGTCCTACAAAATAGGCAAAAAACCAAAGAAGTATGATACTAGATATATTACGATATATTTTTCCATTTTTAAGATAGGTTAAAGGGAATAAAACTTTATTAATTATTAATAAGATAATACCGATATGTAATCCAGAGATTGCCAATATATGAATGGCACCTGCATTACTGTAATCTTCTCGTAATTTTTTAGAAATTCCATGTTTCTTGCCCAGTAATAAAGCATTCGTAATACTTATTACTTCTTTTGATAAGTTATATTTGAGGAGTGATGAAGTAATTTTTTTATGTAGCAGATATGATAATTTTTGAAAAGAAAAGGAAGTAGACTTTATAATGCCAAATTGTTTTCTTTCCAAGAATACTTGATGATAAATGTCTTTCTTGGCTAAATAGTTTTTATAATTGAATTGATATGGATTTTTCGGAAGCGGGATTTCTTTATAATTGGCTTTAAAAATAATAATATCACCAATTTCTATTGAGTCAATAATACTATCTTTTTTAAGGTTAACTAAAATTTTTCCTACAACTTTTCTTGTATCAATTTTAAATAATTCAATTATGTATTTATTGTAGTATTTGTTCGCTTTTAAAGAATGTGTTACCCTAGCGTAATTTAAAAAATAAGGAGGCTTTTTATGATTGTAAAATGTGGTATAGTTCTTTAATGTTTTAATATGGATAGTTGATACTCCAACAAAAAAACTTGTGATCAAAATAGAAATTATAAAAATGACTTTTTTAGCATTCTTGCATAAAAAGGATATTGTAATAAGAATGGATAGGAAGAAAAAAAGTTTTGCAATACCAAAAGACCAAAAATTAGTATGATATTGTATATAAATGCCAGCAATCAAACAAATAAGTAAATAAAAGGGGATGTATTCAAGCAATTTTTTCATAACGATCTCAATATAGAAAAATCATTTTACGTATAAAACACGTAATTGCTAACCTGTGTTTGAAAATTATTTTGAAATCACATTGGTGTTTTTAATGAATACTTAGTATAATATAAGTAAAATGATTATGCCACTATTAGAATTGAAATTTAATTGGGTATTATTGTTTAATAACTTTTTTTGAGGCGATTATTTTTCCACTACCATTTAAAAAAGAGGCTAAATATACCCCGCTATCAATATGAGATAAATCCAGTTTTGAATAATTTGTAAGAGAAAAGTTTTCTTTTCTAAATATTTCTACTCCTAAAATATTATAAATAATTATGGACTTAATTTCTGGTTTTCCACTAATAGTAAGCAAATTTGAAAAAGGATTTGGAGAGACGGATACATCTAAGTTTTTTAAATCGACTTCCGAAATAGACAACGTATTTTCTAGAAGAGCTTGATGAGCATTGATTCTACCATATCCATAATATATATCGAAACCAGCGGTGTCCTCAGTACTGTTTCCGATTTGATCTTCAGCGGTATTTCTAATAATAGTGCGTATAGCGTCAGGTGATCGACTTGGATCTTGTGATAGTAATAAAGAACTTAGACCGGTTACCAAAGGTGCTGCTTGAGAAGTTCCTCCCCAATAATAATCGTAGTTTGTATTTGACTCATTATTTAAGCCATAAATGTAATTTCCAGGCGCTACCACATCGATATGGTTTCCATAATTACTACCACTAGATGCGCTCCAGAAAAAAGGAGAAGCGCGTTCGTCATTTGGATTGGTTGCTCCAACAGCAATGGTGTTTTGATAGCCAGCTGGATAATAGGTTGTATTATTGTTTTCGTTCATCATACATGCAACGACAACAACCCCGTTATTATAAGCATAGTTAATGGCATCTTGCATAGCACTAGAAAACCCTGATCCTCCTACTGACATATTGATAACTTTCGCACCATTATCGACTGCATAATATATCGCCTCTGTCCACCAAGAATAAAAACCTGAATTTTCATTATTTAGAATTTTTCCAATCATTAGTTTACAATTCATATCTACACCAGAATAACCAAGATTATTATTGCCATTAGCACCTACTATTCCTGCTACATTTGTTCCATGTCCATGATCGTCAGTTGGGGTATTGTCATTATTTGCAAAATCCCATCCATTTATATCATCTATATAACCGTTATTATCATCATCAATACCGTTTACCGTTTCATTTGGATTTTCCCAAATTCGTCCGTTAAATTCAGGATGATCTAATTTTGCTCCTGAATCTAAAATAGCAACAATAATTGATGCATCTCCTTGTTCTATGTCCCATGCAAGTTCCATGTCAATGTCTGCATCTTCAATTGCAGGTGATAGCGAGAATGTACCACCATTATAGAGTCCATATTGTCTTGTAAAGTAGGTGTCGTTAGGTATTGTTTCTAATAAAGTTTTTTGTTTTCCACCACCAAAACCTATGAAATCATGCTCTACATACTCAAATAAATGTAGTTTTTTATATAAGTTTATTATATGATTGATATCTTGTTTGGCGTCAAAAGTTATTCTATAGGTGTTTTTTTGCTTTTTATTTCCAACTAAGCTTATTGAGGTCGCCTTATTATCTTTATTGATTTTATCTAGCTCTTTATGTTTGAACAGTTGCCTTCCTTCAGTTGTTTTTAAAGAAATACTCGATTTAAATTTAACAATTAACTGATTTTTATTTACGTTTTTGTTTTGAGAAAAAGCTGTAGTTACTATGAAGATAAGTATTATTAGAAATAGATGCTTTTTTATATTTCCTTTATCCAATTGCTTAATCATATAATGTCTCATTCCTTATGCTGTTTATTAGTTAATTACGTTTTAAATGCTAGTTAATTTCTATGCATACTAGTACGGTTAATTCTGTAAGGGAAAATGTTATTTTTTCAGACATACAGGAAGTATATTCTTTCGTATAGGTTAATAAAGGAAGGATGGGATGGTATTGGGTATCGTTATTTCAGTTTGCAGATAAATAACTATGTTTCGTACAAACATACAAAAAAAATAAAACAATATTAAAGTGTTTTTTTATTGTAATTTGTTGGTTATTATTTAAATAAATGACAAATTACAAGGTTTTTTTGTGTAAAAAATGTATATTTAGTAGTAGGGGAGTTAGAATGAGCGATGAATCAATTAAAATTTTGATATGCTTAAGATCCATAAAAAGATTAAAGAAGTACTTTCTACGAGAAAGTATTACAATGATTATTACAACCAATCAATAACTCGGTACAAAGATGTTAATTGTTATTTATCTGTTTATGGTAAGCTTTCAAAAAATAATTGTTTTATTCATACAAAACATTCAATAAATCATTCATCAACAATAACTTTTGGGAATTCTTTGTCAAGTGTAAAAAAGAAAATTGATGTTCCATATTCACTAGTAAAAGTACAGGATTTTTGTAGAATTTTATTTTATAAGATTAGGATAGGAAGGTATAAAATGATTGTTGAACTCCATTTTTATAAGAAAAAATTAGTTTTTTTTAAGTATACTTTTCCTGCTCTTAATAATAAGAGAGAGGTTGAAAGTTATGTTATGAAAAAGTACTTGCTTAAAAATCAGTTAATCGATTTTAGCCAACAAGCCATAGTAGATAACAATCATAATTACTTAAAAGTAGATCATGAGATTGCTTTTTCTATATATTATCTGTCTAAGAAATATGGGTTTTATGATTATTTAAAAAAGAAAAAAAAGTCGATTGATAGTATGAACTTGAATAAGGAAAATTATTTTCTCGATGAATTAATTGATAAGCTATAAAAATTAAAAAAATAACCCTTTGCTCTCATTCGTATAGAGAAAAAGGGTTGTTTTTTAGAAAAATATATTGGTTAATTTTAGACGCCTCGTTGCTTGTTGATTTCGTCTTGTAATTTTCTTCTTAACTGTTGTTCTCTTTCAATAGATTTTCTTTTATGTTCTTCAAACTCTTGTTCAATTTCACTCAGTAACTCTTTAGTTTCTCTCGTTACTACATTGCTATTTTTAAATTGGTAGATAAAATAAAGTAGTAATATTAAAATAATGATAATTATTCCCCATACAAATAGGTTGTAATTTGCTTTGGTCAAGGCAATACCTAAAAATGCAATTTGATCCTCTTTTGTAGAAGATTCTGTCAAACGTTGATTAAGTCCGTCAATTTCTTGCTGAAGTTTCGTAAGTTTTTTGTTTTGATCGAGTATCAAGTTTTGTTTTTCTGTTACGGTCACTTTATACTTGTTAATACTGTCCGAAACATTTTTTTGTAGACTAAGGTAAGAAGCTTTCTTTACAACCTTGTAGATTTGATAATTATTCGATTCTTTATACAGTGTTTGAAATTGTTGCTCAATAGAATTATTAGTACTCTGAGTTGGTGTAGCTGCTTTTTGAGCGAAATTAGTAGTTGTTTGGGTAAGAAATATACATAATACTATTTTTAAAAATTTCATATGTGGGTTATTTAAGTATAACATTTAATTCATTCTTCAAAAAAACCCAAACGATTAGTTTGGGTTTTTAGTATAAGCAAGGTTATGAAACTTATTTTACTTTATCGATAATAGCCTTAAAAGCTTCTGGGTTGTTCATTGCTAAATCGGCTAAAACTTTTCTGTTTAATTCGATATCGTTAGCTTTGATTTTTCCCATAAACTGAGAATAAGACAATCCGTATTCACGTGCACCAGCATTAATACGCTGAATCCAAAGTGAGCGGAAATTTCTTTTGTTGTTTTTACGGTCTCTATAAGCATATAATAATCCTTTTTCAACCGCGTTTTTAGCTACTGTGTAAACGTTTTTTCTACGTCCAAAGTATCCTTTTGCTTGCTTCAAGATTTTTTTTCTTCTATTTCTTGAAGCTACTGAATTTACTGATCTTGGCATAATTCAAAAATTTTTGTAGTAGGCGACTTTTACAAGTTCTTAAAGCCTAACTCCATGGTTAATAAATAATTTACTACCTCGCAAACAATTATTTTAAAACTAATTGTTGCTTAATATTTGCTTCATCAGACTTATGTACTAATGTTGCATGTGTAAGAGCAAGCTTACGTTTTTTAGACTTCTTTGTTAAGATGTGACTTTTAAACGCATGCTTTCTTTTGATTTTTCCAGTACCTGTTAACTTGAAACGTTTTTTAGCACTAGATTTTGTTTTAATTTTAGGCATCTCTTGTTTACGTTTTATCTATCTTGCTTATATCTTCTTTATTTTGTTTTTTTAGGAGCGATGAACATTATCATACGTTTACCTTCAAGTTTAGGCATTTGCTCAACTTTTCCGTAATCTTCTAGTTCTTGAGCCAATTTTAACAGTAAAATTTGCCCTTGCTCCTTAAAAATAATGGAACGCCCTTTGAAAAAAACAAACGCTTTTAACTTGGCGCCATCTTGTAAAAACTTTATAGCATGTTTCTTTTTAAATTCATAATCATGTTCATCAGTTTGAGGACCAAAACGTATCTCTTTAACAACTACTTTTGTTGCTTTAGATTTTAATGCTTTTTCACGTTTTTTCTGCTCATAAAGAAACTTTTTGTAATCGATAACCTTACAAACAGGAGGCTTGGCTTTAGGAGAGATTTCTACTAAATCCAATTCCAATTCTTTGGCTATCTCTTTGGCCTTACCTAAAGGATAAATACCTACTTCTACGTTATCGCCAACGAGACGAACTTCATCAACATATCTAATTTTATCATTAATTCTATGTTGATCCTCTTTAATTATTCTGGTGGGTCTTCTACGACCACCTTTTTTTCTAATAGCTATGACTTATAAATTTAAAAATTACTATATTAACATATATTAAAAAGCGACCAAGGTCTTTCCTATTTCTTCAGAAACCAAAGAAATAAACTTCTCAACTGAGAAGGAACCTAAATCACCTTCACCGTGTCTCCTTATGGAAACAGTACCTTCCTCTTGTTCTTTTTCACCCACGATAATCATGAAAGGTATTTTTTTAACTTCAGCGTCCCGAATTTTTCTACCTGTTTTTTCATTTCGACTATCAATGAAACCGCGAATTTCGGAATTTTCTAACAAAACTAAAACTTTTTCTGCATAATTTTGATATTTCTCACTGATTGGCAGAATAATAACCTGTTCTGGAGTTAACCATAATGGGAATTTACCACCTGTATGTTCAAGTAACACAGCAATAAAACGTTCCATAGAACCAAAAGGAGCCCTATGGATCATCACTGGTCTGTGCAATTGATTGTCAGAACCTTTATAGGTAAGATCAAATCGTTTAGGTAAATTATAATCTACTTGTATTGTACCCAGCTGCCATTTTCTACCTAAAGCATCTTTAACCATAAAATCTAATTTTGGTCCGTAAAATGCAGCTTCACCTTCTTCAATAATATAGTCTAAACCTTTGTCTTTTGCAGCATTAATAATTGCGTTTTCAGCAATTTCCCATGTTGCAGCTTCACCTATATATTTGTCAAGGTTGTCCATGTCTCTTATAGATACTTGTGCAGTGAAGTCTTTAAAACCTAAAGAACCAAATACATAAAGTACAAGGTCGATCACATTTTTAAATTCAGTATCTAGTTGATCAGGTGTACAAAAAATATGAGCATCATCTTGTGTGAAGCCTCTTACACGTGTCAATCCATGAAGTTCACCGCTTTGTTCATATCTATATACAGTGCCAAATTCAGCAAATCTTTTAGGTAAATCCTTATAAGAATAAGGTTTGTGTGCGTAAATCTCACAATGATGAGGGCAGTTCATGGGTTTCAATAAGAACTCTTCATCGTCCTTTGGCGTGGTGATCGGTTGGAAACTATCTTCACCATACTTTGCATAATGACCTGAGGTCATGTATAATTCTTTCTGTCCAATATGCGGTGTCATCACCATTTCATATCCCGCTTTTTTCTGTGCTTTTTTCAAAAAGTCTTCGAGACGACTTCGTAAAGCTGCCCCTTTTGGTAGCCATAAAGGTAATCCTTGCCCTACCTTTTGGGAAAAAGTAAACAATTCTAATTCTTTACCTAATTTTCTATGATCTCGTTTCTTTGCTTCTTCTAATAGCTCTAAATATTCTTTTAATTGCTTTTGTTTAGGAAAAGAAACACCATAAACACGTGTCAATTGGTTGTTTTTTTCGTCTCCTCTCCAATATGCACCTGCAACGTTCATTATTTTAATAGCTTTTATCAAGCCTGTATTCGGAATATGCCCACCTCTACAAAGATCTGTGAAATCACTATGATCGCAGAAGGTAATATCTCCATCTTCCAACCCTTCAATCAATTCTACTTTATATTGGTTGTTTTGCTCTTTGTAATAGCTTAGTGCATCGGCTTTAGAAACCGCTCGCATTTTGAATTCGGCTTTTTCACGTGCCAATTCTAAAAACTTTTTTTCGATAGCGGGGAAATCCTTTTCTGATATAACATCATCTCCCAAGTCAAGATCGTAGTAAAAGCCATTATCGATAGCAGGGCCAATTGTTAACTTGGCATTAGGATAAAATGTTAAAATTGTTTGCGCTAATACGTGAGCTGAAGAATGCCAAAACGCTTTTTTTCCGTCACCATCGTTAAAGGTATGTAAAACTAAATTTCCATCCGTAGTTAAAGGTGTGGTTGTCTCAATTGTTGTTCCATTATAATTTGCAGAAATAACATTTCTAGCTAACCCTTCACTAATACTTTTAGCAACGTCAATAGCGGTGCTATTCACTTCAAATTCTTTAACGCTTCCGTCTGGTAATGTAATTTTAATCATTATTTTATTTAAAAAGTTGATACTTCATTTCCCTACAATTGGAAATTTTTCAAAAGGCAAAGATATTGTAATTGTTTTTTTGGGCAATTTATAGTGCATAATAATCTTTTTTTTGACGTTTTTACCATTTACTCTTAGAGATTATGATGTTATATGTTGATGTTTTTTTTGATTAACAGAGGTTTTTAATGTGTTTTTTCCGTATCTTTAACGCTCATTTTTAGGTGTCTAGAAATGTTTTAGTATGTTTCCTCCGATAATCTCAGAAGAAAAGAGTTTTGCTTTAGTTTTAAAGCAGGGTTTGGCTATTATGTTTTTTTCTGTTGAAGACAATATAGTTCCCATTGTATTTAAACTAGAGCTCCGAACAAGGGTTTTGTTTATTAAAATAATTTTCAATTGAGATATATGAGGAAAAAAGCTGATTTAATGAATACGGTTGTATTCATTCGTGTTTTTTTGAAAGGTGTAAGAGGGAACATTTCTGTTTTCTTATTTTTATTCGTTTTTAATGGAATGGCTCAAAACTGGAGCATTAGTGGTTCAAACGCAAATACTGTTGTGGATGGAGTGGCTATTGTTGCAAGGACGAATAGTCCTAATGGTTTTGGAAGTAGTGTAATGAATCCAAGTGGCACGAACTTTTGGTCTTCTCCGAATGTTGTTAATTCTCAAGCATTGAGAAGTCAATTTACATGGGATAATTCGATAACTTTTGAATTTAGGGATCCTTCTACTAATCAGCTAGTGGAGGTTGAAAATCCAGTGATTCATATAGATCATTTAGGAGCGATTCAGCATGTTGTTACAGTAACTTTTTTTGGTGTTTTTGTGAGGAGTACTTCTTTTTCGCCTCTTTTAACGATACATAATGGTTTGAGTTGGCAGCGGTTAGCAGGAACTTCAGATTTTGTTACGAATGGGAACAATGGGGTTTATGATAGTAGCGCTGGCTCTAGAGTGTATGGTGTGACAGTTGGAACGGAAGAAAATCCATCTGGTAATGAATGGAGGCTTCCTGCTGCAGGTTCTTTAAGGATTAATGGAACCGTATCGAGTTTTACACTAACGGTTCCGCACTTCAGAGGGCCAAGAGCTCCTTTGGGAGATGGTATAAGGTTCTTTTTTAGTGATTTAAATCGTTTTAATAATACAACCGCAGTGGATGATAATTATAATGTTGATTACGGAACAACTTTACAAGGGAATCTCCTTTCTAATGATAGAGATGATCAAGGGGATATACAGAATGCTGTTCCTATGGAAATAATGACTGCTGAAGGAGGTAATGTAGTGCTCTCTGAGTCAGGTGATTTCACCTACATTCCTCCACCTGGATTTTCAGGCACTGATAATTTTGTATATACAGTATGTGACGATTGGAATCCTAGTGCTTGTGATCAAGGAGAGGTTACTATTGTTGTTGAAGGTTTTTCTCCTCCAGATTATTACCCTACCTTATTTACTACTAATACTATAGTAACAGGAGGGACTGGTTATATTGATTTTTATATAGCTTTAGGTGAGGCAAATGGTAATAATTCAAACGGTCTGATTCCAGTTGAAGTAAGGATTCCAGATAGTGACAGGTTTACATTTGCTTTTGATCAGGGTTGGACTGCCATGCACGGTACTTCTATTGATAATGGAGATTGGTCTTATAAAGAAGAGTTTGGAATACATAAGTTTGAATATATAGGTAATGGTGGTATTTTTGTTGGAAGTACATTATCGAGAATAGGGGTTAGAGCTACTTTTAATTCGCCCTCAAATGCTTCGGGAAAAGTGCCTTTAAAAGTTACTGTAAAATATGATTCAGGAGGGCAGGTAAATATAGCCAATGACAATGAACAGGATATTATAGAGTATAGAAATAACTAATTAGATACAAATGGAACTATATATAATGGTTGTTTGTAAGAATTAGAAAGGCTTTAAGTATACGAATTAGCAGACAGTAATGTATAGTTACATTACTTCGATATATAATTTAGATAGAAAAGGTAAGTTTGATAAGAGCTTACCTTTTTTCTATAGTTACTATGAAGTAAGGGTATATACTTATAGTATATATAGTGCTTTGTCTGGTGTTTGTTAGGTCTTATATACTTACTAAAAAAAACCTTGAAAAAAGTTTTTGGATTATATTATTGTTATTCAGGTGTTTGGTTTTGTGTTGTGATTTTTTAACAAAAAAACATTGAATAAAATCTTGCGGGTGTCAAAAAGGGTTGTATATTTGCAGCCGCTAACGGGAAATGAGGTAACGAAAAAAGAGTAGCGAAGTTCATTGAAAGTGTTTGAAAAATATAAGCTTAGAAGGTTTTTATGGGGTGTTTTTTTGTTATTAATTTCATTAGATTTTGAAACAGAAAAAATAATAAAAAAATAAATTTTTTCTCAGTTATATCAAAAAGTTTTATATATTTGCAACCGCTTTTGCAAAGCGATACGATCACAGAAATTTTGGAATAATTTTTAGATAAATTAGTTAGTTCGATTCTAGCGTTTCTACAAGAAAGATTAGTGTTTTTTTTAGATAAGGAAAGATTAATCGAAGTTCATTGAAAATATTGAAATTGACAGCGTAAAATTTAAAAAGAGTAGAATTACCACGAGAGTACAGATTATGTC
>CANMCD010000015.1 GCA_947496185.1 uncultured Tenacibaculum sp. | reverse complement strand
CTAATGTTTTATTTGCAATAGATTTGCTTTTCATTACCTTTGTATTTTAACTAAACTTTATTATGGATAATACTACACGTTTTTTGACAGCAATTAAGCCGTCGATTAATATTATTACTAAATTTTTGACATAAAAAAACACCTTGATTAAGGTGCTTTGTGGTAAGTGAGATAATATATTATTTTAGTAAAACTAACTTATATTAAAACTTGTTTCTGCAATCATTAACACTAAATTTACTTCTTTACCTTCTGATGATTGCATATTAGTTCTTTTTTTTGCAATAGTTTTTGCATTAACTAAATTTTTATAAACATTCTCATGTTTATCCTTTACAATAAATAAATTGTACTTTATATCCATCTCGGAAGCAACAGTATTAGAATAATCTATTAAGTTTTTAATTAACTTGATATTATTGTTTTCTTTGTCTTTCGTAACTATCCTCCAAGTTGATCCAATATTTTTATATTTTCTTCTTAATTCATCGGTTTCTATTTTAAAGTATTTATCCGTATGTAAACCATTTTTTCCATCTTTAGTTAAAGTATTAGTAGCAATAATTTTATTATTTAATTCAGCTATAATGACAATGGTTTCTTCAATATTATCAAGATGAGGATTTGAATTAATCATTTTCTTTTTATTAAATGGTATATCTCCATTTTCATAAAAAGCATCATAAGTAATTGAATAAATTTCAGATAGACGATTTAAATCGTCTAATTTTTTAAAGATAACCTTATCTTTCATGGTAGTAGTAATGTTTTTTAGTTATAAAATATATAAGTAAGGTCAGTAACCTCAAAGATAAGTTAAGAAAATCACTTACCACAATATGTCAATGAACTTAACAGTTTTTTTGTAGAACTGTTAAACTACACGTTTAATGATTTTACTTTTTGCTTCTTTTTATCTTTCTCAACATATTCTTTGAAAACTTCACTGGATACTTTCTCAATTTCTTCAAGTAGTAATTCGGTCGTTTCAGCATACACATATTCTACACGACAAACAAATCCGCAAATCATCCACCCTTTAGGCTCACCATCTTTCGTGTATCTAAAATCTTGACATTGCGGAACAAGTACCTTGGCTAAAAAACCATATTTTTCAAAGTCAGTTAATACATTTATTAAGTCTTCTTTTTCTTCGTAAATTTCTTCAAAGAATTTTGATCTGTATATCTCTGGAAAAAGTCTTTCCCAATGTTTTTTACGTAAAAAAGAAAGTAGGCTTTCTAATTCATCATTATGAAGTGATACTCCAGCTATCCAAAATAATTGGTCAATTCTCACATCGTATAATTTTTCAAAACGTTTAAGAGCTTCTGTATTTATCATTAGTTTATATTTTTAGTTGGTTATTCTACTTATTACTTGAATAGGTTAATTATTTCTATTATCAATTTGAAAATTTGAACGATTGTCTTTAAAGTCTTTTCTAATGTTTTAAATTTCTTGGTTTTCATTGTAGAAAATTTAGTGTTATACACTCTTTATATTTCTACATTATCCTCAACTATTTATTTAAAAATTTTGACTCTATAAATTTTGCTAGTTTAGCTATACTTAAACCCTGTTTTTGAATGCAAAAGACACAGTATGCTAATACTATCCATTGTAATACTTCATTTATCATTAACTACTGTTTTTTAGAACACCTTATCTTGATCATATAAATAATTAAATTAATTACGATGTGTTAGGGTAAATTTTGTACTTACTCAACTCATCATAGTTACTTCTACCCTCCCTCTACCGATACCATCAGAACTGGTCTCCATAAACTAACTGATCAAATATGTGATTTACAGCAATTAGAAACACATATGATCTTGGGCTGCCTAATAAATTTTTAAGCTACATTATTTAGGTTATTCATTATAATTTACAATTCTTCATCTACGGGTGTTTTATAGTCTAATACTCAGTGTAATCTTACTTTTATACCCTATTTCTATTGATCTAATTTTACTATACGTTATCATGGGTACTAGGTAGTCATATAAGTAAAAACCATTACTTAATATTCAGGGTTTATACTTATTGCAAGAGCAGTTTTGTTGTCATAATTTCGCATCCAGTTTGAATCGAAAATTTCAAACGGCTAAATATTTTCAAGGGGTAAATTCCTGCTCCGAATGCGAGCAGGAATTTATAAAACTTACACACTTTTTAGGATAGTCTATAATAATTAGATTTTTGAGCCCCCCTAATTAATAACTAATTTTTTTCTCTCACTATACCTATCCGTTTTTATAGTAACTATATAGATACCTTCTTTTATTCCATTAGTTAAAACTTTAAGTCTATTACCACTTATTATGTCTTCACTCGTATAATTTAACACTTTAGTTAATTTATTATAAACACTAACTATAGATGTAGATATATCGCCTTCTTGTTTTTCTTTTAAAGTTATGTAAAAATCTACAATTATTTTAATATTCGTTTACTTAAATTTTGGACATAAAAAAACACCTTGGAAAAGGTGCTTTGTGGTAAGATAATATGTTTTACTAACATTTTGCGGCTGACTATGCTATCGTCACCTACTTAAAGATAATTGAATTCGCTAAAAAAAACACTTTGGTGGAATATAGTACTGTTAGCATTATTCTCCAGGCTCAGGGTTGATTCCTAATAGGTATAAATCATGACCAATTGATCCAAGGAAAGAATAGTGATCTTTTCGCTCTTGACTTAAAATAGCTGCAGCGGATAATATTGCATGTATATCAGGAGAATCAAGTTCATGTCCCTTGGGTAATTTAAAGTTCAACTCAGTGCCAAATTTTTTTAGGATAATTAACACACGAGGAAATAACCTATCTAAACATGTTGCCATTTCGATAAAGCACGCCCAATTCATTTTGTCATGAATATGAGAACGGAATAAATTGGCCAATACTTTTGATTTTTCAATGTCGTCAAATCTATCATTGAAAACGGCAATTTGTTCCATGACTTGATCTCTATATTTTTCATCCTCTTCAAACCTAGACCTAAATTCATCAAGCTTCTCCTGTTCAATCTCTTTGGAATGGAATTCTTTCAAAAAGACTATGAGTTTTTTAGCGAAGTGCCTTTCCCTTATCGTTTTTCCAATTTTGTAAGTTGATACAATAGTTTTTAGAACAGGAATTTCTTTAAGGACAACTTCGTCAAAAATCGTATCAATCCCGATTTCACCATAGTTCACAGTTAGATCTATGGAACTTTCAAAGATCTCTTTTAAAAGTTCATTCTTTCTGGAATTTTGTAGCACCTTCTGGTCTTTACTCATAACTTAATACTAACTAGTGCATATGCGCAATTGGGCATATTTCGCTTTCAAATGTAAATATTTAAATAGTTGAATAAAAATTTTTATCTATCAAAAACAAAGGCTAGCAGAGATAAATATGATATTAATCGGTTTTATAATTTCTTGGTTTTTAATTGAAAAAATTAAACGTTTATTGGACGGATAATTATATATTTCTTACCACAATTATGTCAAAGAACTTTTCCGTTTCAAGGTATCGGAGAACCTACTATTTGTTTATAATCTGATTAATAGAATATTTCAATTTCGTAATCACCATCAAAAGCATCAATTTCATCAACATTATCATTTAACCAATTAACGGCGGCTTCATAATTAGTTGTTGAACCATCAACCGCCCTGCGTTCATGATGTAATTCTTCAAGTTCTTTAAATATAGTTTCGGGTACATCTATATCTCCAAAACCAACAACATAAGATGCTCTTATTTGTATATTTTTAATTCTTGGCATATCTTGTTTTTTACAGGTTTTATATTATTTATTGGCTTTAAAAAAAGCCATTGCAAAATTCTCATCCGTCATACTTCTTCGGGCTTGCTGCGCTCGAAAATTTGATGGTAAAACATAATCTTTTGGGAGCTCCGGAAGAACTCTGTTGTTAATTGAACACTTTTGCATTTCTTCCTTTGTTAATTCTCTTTTAGAGGCTCTAGGCAAATTATAGTATCCCCATAAATCCGTTTTTTTAGTATAGTTTGCGCCGTAATCACAAGGATTAAATGTTAATGGTGGCTTACCTAAAAGTTGGCGTAAATACCCCGTTGGATTCTCTAGAGCCCAAAATTTCAAATTCCCGTGAATTTTGCAGTGCTCAACGATTTCTAAACATCTTTTTACTAACCTGTAGCCTCCCGCTAAGTTCCTCGGCGTTTTGGCTGTTGTCCTTGCTAGGCTGAATTGAGTACAAGTTGGAGCTGCTAATATTCCGTAAACTTCATCTATGTAACTCCAATAGCCATCCCATACGAAAACATCATTTTTAGGCTGTGTAATAATTTTTACATTATAGCCGGCTAATTTATACGGCTTTGACCATGAACCGGTACCACCACATAAATCAAGAATTATTTTATTGGAATTATCTTTTTTCATGATAATTACACGTTTTTTATAATAAGCTCGTTATATTCCTCTATCCAATATGTAGATATAATTTCTTCTTTGTTATACCTTATAATAAGCTCGTTATATTCCTCTATCCAATCTGTAGGTATAATTTCTTCGTTGTTATACCTTCTTGAAATTGCTGATCTAATTTCATCCAATCTGCTTGCTTCATGTATTTTTCTAGGCGTTATTCCTAAACTTGGTCGTTTCATATATTAAGTTTTTAGTTAGTTATTATTAAGCTGCTTTGGTCTTTTTGACCTTATAAGCTGCGTTCTTATTTCCTTTGTTTTTATGGCTCTTTTTATAGTCATACCCCTCATGTTCAAATATTCGGTATATCGAGCCCTGAGAAATTCCAAAAGTTTCCCTTATCTTACTTATTGACGTCTTTTGATCTTTGTGCATTAACACAACAGCTGGCGCAATCTTTTTTAGTTTAAGTGATAGTCCTTGCGGTCTTCCTAGTCTTACACCTCTTTTCTTAGCTGATTTCACACCCTCTACAACTCTCTCTGCGTTTAACTCTCTTTCCATTTGATATAATGCGGCAAATAGTATAAAAATGAATCTACCATAAGGCGAAGTCGTATCTAAAAAGGGTTCTTGAATACTCTTAAAATCAATATTGTTGTTATCAAAAAATTCAATTAATGACAACATATGTTTGACGTTTCTAGCTATTCGGCACATCTTCCAAACAATTACCGTATCACCCTCACGTAATTTCATTATCATATCTTGTAACCCTTTTCTGTCTTCTTTTGCTCCAGAAGATTTATCGTAAAATATGTTCTTATCATCTACGCCAAATGTTTTTAAAGAATCATATTGCATATCATAATTTTGCTGTGCTGTGCTTACTCTTACATATCCGAAAATCATTATTTTTCTATTCTTTTTTAAATATGTTTTTTTTATAATTTGTATTTAATAAGCTTACCGTGAATGCCTTGGCAAACTGTTATTTTTTCTTTTGTGTATAGCTCGTTTAGTTCTTCCTTTAGTTTGGCTTGACTGATGTTTAGTTCTTTCTTTAGATCAACCAGATAAAGCCCACAGTGACCGCCTGACTTTTCATGTTGGTGCTTTATTAATTCAAGCACTTTCATTTTGCGGCTTCTTACCTCGGAACGAACTACCTTGAAAAACAACTATGTTAAACATTTCGAAAAGCCTGTCAAACACTCTACTCCCGTACTTTTCTCCAAATTCATGAACCGCGGCTTCTATATCGTTTGGACAACCCTCTTTAAAATTGCACGACAAATGTGTTTTTAAATCTTTGTTGTATCTTTTTTCAATCAAATCTTTTAACAGATTTGACTTGCCGTAGTTACTTGCCTCTCTTTCTGTTTTCGCATCGTCTATGTATAATATACCTCTGTTCATCTCAGACCAAAACCCTTTTTTTTGTTTGGCATCTTCGCAACTTTCAAACTTTTCAACTATATCATTGGCGTTGTCACTCTTGAAAGAAAAACCAGACTTAACTTTAAACAAACTTTTCAAAACACGCATAAAGACTGTTTTTCCTACTCCAAAATTTCCAATCAACAATAGCCCTTTATCGAAAGAAGGTGTCGACTCTTTTTTTCGGTCTTCGAAATTTAGAACCGTCATCACATTTTTACACTCAAAAAACCTATTGTCTCTCGCGAAATAATAAATAACTGGCTTTAAATTCTCTATCGATTGACTGTCAGCGATAAACGATTTTTTTTCAATAATTAAAAACTGCTTAATAAATAGCCTGTAAAGTGTACTAGCATCAACAGATTGCACTTTGTTTTTGTTCGGGTTTCGCATTTGCTCCGCTACTTCATCAACTTTTTTGTAATATTCTTGATTTTTAGCATGATTATTTTGCTTGCTTTCGTATTCTTTCACAAACTGTTGTTGCTTGTCTGTAAGCTCTGCTAAACCTTTCAAATACCTGTATCTGCCGCTGTTGTCTCTGCCTATGATTTTTTTTATGTTTTCCATTTTTAGTTGATTGTTACGGCTGAATATTTCGGTGTTTTATTTTTATTCTTGTAATTCCCCTCCAAGACTTTAACGAAATTTGCTTCGTTCATTAGCCAATCAAAATTTGCGCTCCACAACTTACTGTTTTCTCCGTTGAGAAATTTGGAATCATTTGCCAGTCTGAACACTTCCGTGATTTTGTTCAGTCCGTGATCCCTGATTTTTTTTGTAATCGCTTCTTTTCTTTTTTTTGTGGTGGTTTTTACTTTTGGTAATCCAACGCAAAGCTGATTGAACAAGCTCACGACTTTATCGGGATTTATTTTTTGAACTTCGATTACTTTTTCTTTTTCATTTTTTTTTGAAAAAATTAAATCACTTTCATTTTCTAAAAATTCAAAAAAAGTGGAGGGGTTTTTATCTAGTTTTTTTATTGTTTGTTTGTTTAATTGTTTGTTGTTTGTTGTTTTATATATATAATTAAGTGCCTCGCCTATGCTTTGACACGTGCTTTCGTTATTGCCTTGGTTGGTGCTTTCGTCTGTGCTTTGACTTTGTGTTAACATTGCCTTATCAAGTGCTTTGTTATCTGCCTTGGCATTTGCCTTGGTATTTGCTTTGGTATTTTTTACCAAGGCAACCACGTTTGATGTGTGTTGGTTTTTTTTCTTTTCGTGTATCTTAATGAAACCAAAATTTTCAAGTGAATTAAGTGTGTTTGAATAGGTTTTTGATGATTTTATTTTTAACGCCTCCATAGCTATAAATGTGTCCAAATTAAACCTTTCTTTCCATCCTAGTCTGTTAGCTGTATCTATTATAAAAAAGTATAGCGCCGTGTGTAATGATTTAACTTCTTCGGTCTTAAATGAGAAGTTAAACCACTCTCTACTTAAATTATAACTGTTCATCGTTTTACCTATTAAATTTTGATTTTTCGAACCTTATTTTGAACTCCTTTACATCTTTCCCGATTGCACCCGTAACATCTCTAAAACCTAATGATTTGGCGTATTTAAGCATATTTTTATAGCAACCGTTATGTTTCTTCTTAGTCTCTTTTTTAGCTTCTTCTTCTTCCTCTTCTTTAATACTGTATTTTATGTTATGCTTCTCTAGTACTGTTACTACTTCGAGATAAAAAGACGGTTCTATCGATATTACTTTCATGCTAAAACTGCTTTTTTAATTATTTCTACGTCTTTTAATATTTTTACATTGCTGCTACTCTGGCAAAACTTTTTCACTTCGTTCTTGTAGGTTATTTTAACCTTGTCGCAAGTATCTACTTCTACTACTTTGTAAAGCGCGCTAGGTCGCACTTGAAAGGAGTGATTATTGTTAAACCTGTCTTTTATGATTAGATCAACTTTTCGTGTGTTTTTTCTTGTTTCTTTTTTTTGAACGGTACCAGTTATTTGTAGCATTATTTAATATTTAAGATTTTGAAAAGAAAGAGAGGAGGAATTTATACCTCCATTTATTATACTTCTAGAATTGTCAGGTTTGGGGTTAGCTCTTTGATTTTCTCTACTTGCTCCCTTACTAATTTTGCTCTCATTTCGTTAATGAGGTCTTTGGCATCAGGGGAGATTAGCGAACACTCAAAAGAGCGAGAATCTATATTTATCTCCACACGTATATTTTGTTCGGGCTGACCTTTAAAAAGCGGTACTACTAAGTCAAAAGCATCGGGTATATTACTCTCTACGACTTGATTTTGCAGGAGTCTCGTGTTTCCTCGATCGTCGTTTGTTTTCTCAACCTCTCTATCAACTTTAGCCTTAAAGTTTTTCAACTCTGAAACCAGTTTCATTGCGGTGTTTTTATCCGCGAAAAAAAATCGGTTCATTTTAATAAAATCCGCAAGTTCGAATGTATCACGGGCTTGCCCTGTGTTTATTCCGAATTTTGTAAAGTCTGGGTTTATTTTTATTTCACCCGAAATACTACTAAAATAGTAACTGTTTTCATCTATAATTAACTTGATTATTCCTTTTGATTCATCAACTATTAAGTGAGACTCATAAATATTTGTATTTTCCTTTCTTTTGGTTAGATATTCGAAAGGCGCGTTAATTAGTCCGTCTATTACAACTTTCTCAGGTTCTCTTTGAATTACTGCGTCTCCTTGCAGTATTTCTAATGTTTTGGTCTGATCTTCTACTTTGATGGTTAGATTTTTCATTTTTTTAATTAATTATTTGTTCCTGTGAATGTTTTGCTTATTCTTAGCTGCCTTTCGTTCGGCAACAACGGGCGACTGTAGACTAGCACACCGTCTTGGTTGTAATACCTCATTACCCCCTCGTCCTGTTCGTCTAGTAAGTAAACATCTTCCGTTACCTCTTCTTTTCCTGTACGAACGCATGAAAGTGTTGTTTTGCGTTCGGTTTTCAGCTTCTTAATGTTTGCGTTAAACTCTTGCGTGATTTCTTTTTTCTCTTCTTCAAGCTTATCAAGCTTTATATCTTGCTGAGATAACTCGTCTTTTTTAGAGGCAAGTTCGTCTTTTGTGAACTCTTTAGCATAAGTAAACTCTTGTATCTTTACGCAAGAATCTTTTAATATTTGTCTTCTTTCCGATGGTGTTTCGGATTGTAATATATTTTTATCCATGTTATTTTAATATTTCAACGTTCTTTATTTCAAGCTCTATAGAACATGCTTCAGTGTATTTTTTTTCAACCTCAGAAAAAGAAGAGGCTATAACTAATGTTTCTTGAATTCGTCCGCTATGACTATATGGTATATTCTCTTTTACTTTATAAATATTCATTACTGTACTGTTTTGTAAATTTCAAACTCCCGAAAGTCCCCGCCATCAACACACTTCTCCGCCTCCTGTCTCGCTTCTTCTTTGGATTCAAAACAACCTATAAAACCGCCTATTTCTTGATGTATGCAGTTGTCTATGTTGTTTTGATTCCAGATTATTATGTACGTCATTAGCTTGTATGGTTATAATTCACTGGATCAAATTCAAGGCCTAAAACACCTTGACTTGATCTCGTTGGATTAAACCAATCGAAAACATTGTTTTCTACTGTTTTTAAAGCAGTTTCAAACTTTGATTTCATTAAACCCTCTATCCTTTTAATCGCTTTACCCTCCAGCACTTCGTACGGCAATATCTCATCCCCCCAGCGCGCAATTAAGTGTTGCGTATACCTGTAGGAATCTGTCTTTATGTACCCAACCAAAATAGGATCAGGACTCATATCGTCATACCATATTTTTAATTTGTTAAAGTATTTTTCTTTTTCACATAGTGCTATATGGCTTAGTACCTCGATTGGTATCGTTGATTTGCAATAGTCCTTGTAGTCAACAACCGTAGGACATAAGACTGCGAATACCTTTATCATTTTGTTATTCATAAAGGTGTAAGGTGATGGATTACCGTCTTTTTCAATTAATTTTAATTGACCATCCAACCCCAACTCGTTTACTTTCTTTTTCCACTCATCATTCAATGAAGTTGAGTGTGTCATTTCTTCCAGCTCAGGTTCGATATATATTTCTACCATGTTTTAATATTTTTTTAGTTAGTTATTATTTTAATTGTTTACAGAAACTGGCAAACGCTCTTGGTTATTCCACTGCGGCAATTGCATGTCTATTAATCCAAACGAACCCTTTTCGGCAAAAGCGTCGTAGCCGGGATAACTATTAAGTTCTCTACACTCTTTTACAGTTTGGAGTGCCGTGCGGTATTTGTGCTTCCCTGTCTCTATATCTTCGCCTGACCAAACCAAAAGTGCAACAGCATAAGGCGCGACGGTTTGCAGCATGACAGTTATAGTGCAATTAAAATCACGCCCAGTTACTTTACTGGCGACCTCTTGATACATTCCCTCAGATAAATCGTAGTGAAGCTTCGCGGCTTGGTAATAGAACGCGTTTAAGTCTTCAATTCCTGAGCTTTTAACCGAGATAATTGTGTTTGCACCGATGTTTTCAGCAAACTGTAGCGCGTCTGGGCGTATTTTTACATCGATACCTGTTTCGGGATCGGTATAGTACATACTAATCTCACGCTTAGAATGCTTTAGTAATCTTTTTAATATTCCGCCTCCATAGTTCTCGTAATGTTTTCTTAGGATTTCTATTTTTTTAAAATTCTCCTCGGTTACGGATGTGATTCCAGATATATTTTTAAGCTCTTTTAAGTAGGCTTTTTTACCGTCTTGCTTTTCTAGGCTCAAGCCCGTACTTTCGAATCTTTCATTCGCAAGACTTAAAGCTTGTTGTGCGTCAATCTCTTCATCACCTAAAAACCCGCCTTTTTCTCCAATTAAACCCTCCCAAAATTTAATTCCAGTCATTACTCCTTCTTTTGAACTTAAACTATATTTAGGCTCGACAATCACACGGCTAAATTTTGTAGGTTCTAAAACCGCCTCGTGTAGAAACGTGCCTAATTTGAAATGAGGTTTTTCGCCTTGGAGTTTTTCCAGCTCCTCTTTATCTTCGCTTAACGCGAAGTTCAAATGCATAGGTGTTTTTAATGCTGATTTTAACGTTGAGCTACCTAGAGCCTCATTACCTAAATATTTTTCAAAAGTATCTTGTACGGCTATTCCGTTTTTGTTCAAGTCTTTTGTGTACACGTGTTTGGTTTTTGGGTATTTAATTACAAACTCTGCTATTTCTTGTGCCGTGGGGTATTCTCCAATGGGGCGGGTGAAATCTATTGAATTATTAAATAGTTCCGTTTCTGAAACCGTTGCCGTGTGCAAATTCGGCAACGATTGTTTTATACTTTCTAACATATTTATAGTAATATTGGTTTAACACTCCATCTATCTGATAGATATTGATTTGTCTTATTTCTTGACTTTCCTAGAAATGATATGCGTACTGGTGTAGAACCAACTACAAGCTCTCCGTTTTCGATTGCACTTTCGATTGTTGCTACTAATCTTTTTGAGCCGTTGCGGATGGTATTAAATGTTCTGTCTTTCTCTTGTGATAGTATTATTACGCAAGGTAGTTTTATCGTCTCTCCCGACTTATCGTCGGTGTACGATTCTTCTTTTATATCTGCGATCACTCCTACTTTGTACTCCCCCTCAGTTAGGGGTGTCCAGTATTCCGACGATAGCTCCCTGTGGGCTGTTTTTGCCTCGTGCAAGTTTGGCAATTGATCTAATGTTGCTAGATTATTCATATATTTACTTTTTTAATTATTACTTGATTTATTTTGAATTTCCCACTTGGTTTTTTGTGGGATTTTTTTATTTCTTAATGTTTGCGGCAACTAGGGCCACCCTATTAAAAACCTCCTCTTTCCGTTCAATTCCCCTTTTAAACAACTTCCAGAGGAGGCAGTCAACTAACTACTATATTTTATCCTTTCGGTGGATATAACCTAGATTGAAACCTGATTTTCATTTCTTGTATTCTCCTTTCTTTTTCCGTCATTTTTTTAGGCTTGCTACTTTTTTTACCCTTTAAATCCTTTTGGATAAGCTCCACTAACTTCTGTTTTTCTTCAGAAGATAATTCTTGGATTATAGGGTAAACTGTTGCGGCAATCATTTGTACTATATTTTTAAACTGCTATAGAGTTTAGTTTTTCTTGCTTCTCTCTTATCTGCTTTCTATAAGCAGTGATTAAATTTTGTACAAGCTGCTTGTTCTCGCTTGTATCTTGTTTCGGTTTTTCGCCTTTCCTTATTTGTCGGGCGTAATCGTAGCTTATCCCTACCTCCTTAGCCACTTCCGTGTGACTTACACTAAATGCTTTCGCCACGTCTACAACTACACTTAATTCGTGTTTTAATAGCTTTAAATCGTTCATGTTTTAGTTTTTTCTTCCTTTGGTTCTTGATATTCTTACATTATTTGTTCTTCTCATTTCGTCAGAACAATTAGTGTATGTTATTCCTAGTTGTATTATTAGTAGTAACATAGCTATATATTGTCTGGGGTCTCCATATTCAAGTACAAACTCCCGCGTTAAGTCTTGGATATTTTTAAATCCGTTTTTAAGTCTGATTTTTTTTATGTGAGTAGCCACAGTGTGATAGGAGCGAAAAGTTTTTGCCGCTATTTCTTTGGTCTCGAAGCCTGCGCAAACATGTGCACTTACTTCGAATTCTGCCTTTGATAGTTTCATGACCAACTAGTTTAAATCGTTAGTCATTTCTTCGGCTAAATCGTGTAACCCGAATTCCTTTGCTGTAGTTATTAGCTTCTCAGATTTGTTGTAGATGAACTCGTTGTTAGTGTCAATCTTATCAAATTCTGATCTAATTAACCTTGATATGGTTTGCTTGCTTAATTCTGATATAGTGATTGGCATAGTTGTTAGTTTTATGGTTAAAAAATTAATGATTCAAAGTGCGCGTAGTCCTCGCTTGTGAATGCGCTACGCTCTTCTTCTTGTTCTTCTTCGTATTCTTTTATGTAATTATTTATTTTGTTTTCTAACGTTCTTTTTTTTAAGTCTGTTAGATATATATTTGATTCTTCTATTTGTAATTCCTCGTCATCATTCCACATATAAACATCAATTAACGTGTTACCGTCTTCAATTTTTATGTAAGCTAAATCACCATCGTATACTACTTCTGATTCTTTTACTAACTGGTTAAAATTTGAATTTTTCATGACCCTAATGTTTGGTATTTGACTGGTTATGTTTTTATCTTGGTTAGGTTTTAATTACCTTTGTTCGTAGGAACAATACAAATATATAGACTTTTTTCTATATAAAAAATAATTAAATAGACTTTTTTCAATATTTATGTTATGACTATCACAGAGAGATTAAGTACTTATATGAACCACAAAGGTTTAAACCCAAATAAACTAACTATAAAAGCCAGTCTTTCAGTTGGATTAATTGGTAAATCTTTAAAAAACAACAAAGGGCTAAATTCCGATACTATTGAAAAAATCCTACATAGCTGTAAAGATCTAAATCCTGAATGGTTTATAATAGGTGCAGGCGAAATGATAAAACAGGGTAATGATGATATATTAAACAATCCTAAAAGTGATAATACTAATATAACTTTAAACCAAGAACAGATAAACAAACTTATCGAGACCAATAAATCATTATCCAACACCTTAGAAAACCTATCTAAGAAACTCTAATAACACAAAAAATCAATGAACGTATACTTTACTTTAATACCCCTTAATTGTGGTATTTGCTTGTCAAGGCTTTTATCTTGACTAACTTTTATTTAACTTTGTTCGTAGGAACAATACAAATATACTAAACATATGTAAAGCTACAACAGAATTGTAAAGGTTTTATAATAGATATTTTTTATGGAATTAAAAACTTTTATAAGTCAAACCCTGACTGAAATAATTGAAGGAGTAAAACAAGCGCAAGAAGCAACTAAAGAAAGTGGAGCAATTATTAACCCATCTCAATCAAAAGAAAATTATATATGTGAATGGAATGGAAACAGAACAATAGGTGATGTTCAATTTTCAGTAGGATTAAAAGTAGAGGAAAACGAAAATTTGAACGCTAAAATAGGGGTGATCTCTGGTATATTTTCTTTTGGAGCAAAAGGAGAAAATCAAGAAAGCACAAGTGCAAACTCAAATATTAAGTTTTCTGTACCTGTTGCATTACCAGTAGATGACAATCTTAAAAAGAAGAAAGGAGGGATTGGGAAATCTAGTCTTTGCTAATTTTTAAACCGTTCGATAGTTTTTAACAAGTCACTATACACATTAATAACTATTTCTGTCGATGTAATTTCGGGGTCATTATGAGTTTTTTCAAATTCAAAAGTTATTAATGTTAAAATAGTTGCGATTTCTTTGTCCGTCATGATATAATATTTTAAGTAAAAATACAAAACATTTGTAAAGTGTCAAAAAAAAATTTACCAGAAATAAACAAGCGTTTTCTTTTAGTTATGAAAGAAAACAATTATTCAGGATATAAATTCGCTAAGGAATACGATAATGTTTCTGAATCAAAAATAACTCATATACGGTCAGGAAGAAATGAACCAAGCAAGGATTTAATATCTAGTTTACTGGATAAGTTTCCAGACACTAACTACAACTGGCTTGTGAACGGAAAAGGAAACATGACCACCGACCTTTACCAAACAGAAGACAACCAGCCTCAGGTACTGGAAGAACATAACTTAGGTTTTTCTATTAATACAGTACCTCTTATTAATCAATATGATCAAAAAAATTATATTCAAAACATAGATAATGCCAAATATATTTCACAACTACCTAAAATTCCATTTATAAAAGATACCGATTATGAAGGTGATTTTTTATGTTTTGAGTTAAAAGGGAATAGTATGGACAACGGCACCCGAGAGTCATTAATTGAGGGCGATGTATTATTAGGTAGAAATATCGAACAAAAGCATTGGAACAATTTACAGACGGATAACACCAAATACATTATAGTACATAATGAGCTTGGAGTTTTAGTTAAGCTGATAATTAATCAAGATATAAATATTTTAAAGTTACATTCTTTAAATAATTATTACGATGATTTCGAGGTGAATTTAAAAGATATTTTAAAGATTTTCAGCGTAACAGAGTATAGAAGAAAAACAAGGTAAAAGTACCTACAGAATAGTTTAACGAATAGAAAAGCGAATAGTTTTTACTAGTTTTTTTGGGTTTTTCACACACTTAACATATTAACAATCAAAAAGTTATGTTTTCAGTGTGAAATTCATAACCCTGAGGTCGGGGGTTCAAGTCCCCCCTTCGCTACTAAAGTAGAAAATTCTACCAAGTATTGAAAACACGGTAAAAACCGTGTTTTTTTTATGAAAAAAATTTTAGATATATTACCAAGCGAGTATAAGAAAAAGTTATGTATGTTAAATAAGTTATTATTTAGTAGATGTATTTACTTTGGCTTGTAAAACAAATCGTTCTAAAAAGCCTATTAAAAAAACAGAAAACACGATTAAAGATTCAATAAAGATCTTCTCTGTAAGTCATGATAGCCTTTATTTAGATAAAACATCATTCATAACCAAATTCAACGAAAGTATTAACGATATATGTATTAACAGTGAAGAAAGAAGCAATAAATATTATGGAGGTTTTGATAAAGAAAAAAGATTTCAAAAATTACTAGCTCGTGATTTTAAGAATAAAAATTTTATAGACATAAAACAGCTCTTATTTTCATTTGTAAAAGTAAAAACAGGAAACACTCTTTCCAGTCAAATAATTATGGAAGAATGGATCTTCAAAAATAAAGAAATAGCTAAATCGTGCTTTGATAGTTTTGAAGGCTATGAAGAAAAAGAGATATATTTTAAAGTTGTCAACTGGATTTGGTTTTGGAAAGATAATCGTCTCTTTTTATTGTTTAGCTATAATGAACTTGTTAAAGACAAACCTATGCAGATTCTAAAACAACGTTTAATGTCTTTTTTAGATTTAAAAAAGACAGATGTTAAAGAAGTTTATTTTTAAAGAAACAGGCACTATCCTAAAAAGTGTGTAAGTTATAAAAGTAGGATTTAGCTATTTATATCTGAATCCTACTTTCAAATATAGCCAAAAATTGGTTTAATACTACCCGAAAAAAACTCCTATCTATAATGATAATAAAAACCTGTTTTTGTACTCAAAAGCCAAGCAATACCTGCTGTTATATGATCACCTCCATATATAGGAAAATACCTTATGTTTCTTTTCCCCTTATTAACAAAGTCTCTGTACAGCTCTTTTGACAAACTAGGAAACACCCAATTATCATGAGTCCCATGAAATATATACATATCTGTTCTTTCTCCTGTCCAAGCATCTACCGAATTTTCTCGTAACAACTCTCGTAAAACACTAAACTGAGGACTAGAATTAAAATTACTCACAAAATCAGGAGTAAAAAATTCATCTACATTCATATTTAACAAATCATCAACCTCAGTCGCTGATCGAACCCCATCAAAAAGATTATCTCTCACTATAGCATCGTAAGGAGCGTTAAATAAACCTGACAAACCATCATCAATAAAGCCATAATCTAAATATCCTAAATAAGCATACGGAAAATAAAATGGCCTCTCGTACACATCTTGTTCCAATAATCGATCAGCAAAACTTAGAGCGTCATAAGGTCCTCCTCCAACGGATACTGCACGAACTTTAATGTCTCTATAATTACGTTTAATCGCTTCCAATGTTGCCATGGTAACCCACGCCCCTTGCGAATACCCCGCTAAAAGAATATCTTTCTTATATCGAACCCTCAACTTATCAAGTAATGCTTTTGAAGCATAGTAGTTATTAATTGTATTATCTACTAAGGCATTTTTCACATAATAAGGATGTGCATCCCCTTCTGAGTCTCCAAACCCTATATAATCTGGCATAAAAAAAGCAAAACCTAACTTGGCCATAATAATAGCTTCTGCAAACAACACTTTATCTGGATTAAAGGCCATAGATAAAAAATTACCATTCACAAAAACTTTACTAGGTGCTAAACTATATTCTGTATTGGTTCCATTTTGAAAGGACAATATCCTTAATGGATTAAATGGGTTTCTAAAAACAGGTATGATAACTATTCCAGAAGTATTAATTATCTGACCTCCTACGGACGTATTATAATTCACCTTATATACATCAACAAAAAAATCATTATCTATTGGCGGATTATTTTGATATACGTTAGAATTATTATTAGACACATTAGCAAAATCCGTAAGTGAAAAATTTTCACTAAACATACTAGTTTTCCCTTTACCTAAAGAAACTCTTTTTAAATCTGATTGTAACTCTTTTGATAATCTAGAAGAATAATAACCATCAAGTTCATTAGACAATTTATCAATATCACTTACTGTAATCCTTTGAATTTTTTCTACATGTTGTATTTCTTTCAAAATAACTTCACTTTCTTTTTGACAAGAAAAAACAAACATAATAAACACTATATAACAAAATACTCTTCTCATGATTGTACTATTTAAACAGTACGTTTTCTTTGGTACACTCTCTAACATCTTATTATTAATAAAAAGTAAGTCCTATTATTAATCAACAAGAAAGACAACACATATAACTGTTTATTTAGAATAACCCAAAGTTAAACGTTACAAATATTTATATATTAGGCAATTTCAGGAGTACAATTCACTATTCAGTCAATATACAAAATTTATTTTTAACTTAACCCCTCAATTCAACTTACCCCATTTATTTATCCCCTCTTTTATTTCTATAATCACTTCAAAATAATCCTCCTTGAGGTTTTTCCCATCGTAAAAGGCGACCCCTTTTGCTCCATTTATCCTTGCGTAATTAATTGCCTTCTTCAATTCTTCTTTTGAAGAAAAATCAGGTAAATACAATGCCGTGTGTAGTCCTATATTTTTTCCTAAAAGATCCTCGACTCCTTGTTTAGTCACATAAGCAATCCAATCAATCTCTTCATTATAAAAACCATGATACACCATAGGATATACCTCATCGATATTCCATTTATCCCACCTTTGTCTCACCATATTACTTGCCATTTCTGGATATGGAAATACTGCTGCTGTTAACTTCTTTTGGTACTTTTTAGCTATTACATAAGCATCATTTACAACAGCCCTAATAGCATTCAGCCTAAAGTTTTCCCATTCAATATCTAACGAAGGGGTAACCATGTTTTTTGGATTTTTATGATGAATAGATTCAAACCTTGATACACAAGTATTACAATAACAGAAATCAAACTCAGGCACTTCCTCTTCCTGTTTTAAGTTGTACTTTCCTAGTAATCCAACCGGTAAAAAAACATCAGGGAATCGGATATAATCCAAATGCACACTCTCAATCCCAGGCACCTTTGCCAATCCTTCAACCAAATTTAACACATAAGTTCTAGAAGCTTTTTTAATTGGGCATAACCATTGATAATAATCGACATAAGGCCTTGTATCAAAACACGATTTTCCTTCCCTACTTACAATATACCAATCAGGATGTTTCAAGGCTATGGAATCATTTGGCCGATTCATCACTGTAACCCACGCATGAACTTTTAATCCAACTTCTTTCGCTACAGTAACAATTCTCTCTAATTCAGAAGGATTAGCTTGAGTATTCACCAATATTTCATCAATCCCTCCCTTTTTGTATCGTTTAAAATCTTCTTTATAAACATCACTTGAAATATCTTTATCTACAGAAACCCATGTACCAAAATCAAATGCAACATCATATCTATTGCTTAGCACTTTTTTTGTCTTGTACCGACTACAACTTACTAATATAATACAAGTCAAAACAAAGTATAATTTATATAATTTCATCTTGTTTAGTTTTGTTTTACCACCAACTCTCCATCTTCTTTTATAATAATTAGATTTCCCGTAAAAGGACTTTTAACTATAACATTATACCCTAAGTCATGACTATCTAACTTCGGATATATCTCCTCACCTAAAACTAATACCTTTTCTGCTTTTATTTTTTTTAATGAAGTACTCCATTCCTTATGTTTTGCAAAATACTGCTTCTGTTTTCGATACACTTCAAACAACATCCATTTAATTTTTTCATCATTCGGTATCTCAAAAGATACTGTATCAATTATTTTTTTAGTCGAAAAAAAAACATAACCCCACTTTTCTGGTTGATGCATATTAACCTCACCATGTGGAGACCAAACCCAGTTTTTCTCAGGTAAAAAACGTCCCTTCTTATCCTTTTTTCTTTGGTACTTACCGTTAATTACTTCGTGTTCCCAGTTTACTCTTGAAAAATTAATTCGCCAAAACGAATCACTTGGTATATTATTTTGAAAATACGCTGTTTTAAAAACTTTCCAAGGTATAGCCATTTCTACCAACCATTTTCTATCAATATCTTCCGAATTATTTAATGAACCGTCAATTTGTATCGCAGACTTAAGCCCATTAGCATCCCAATCATTTAAGGCAGATTGACTAGATTCTCTATAAGGTTTCGTTAAAAATAAATCCCATATTGTGTTCAATGCGTTAATCTCAATTTCATAATAAGTATGTCCGTTATTATCTGGATCTATAAAAACTTCAAAATCGTTATTATGATATATAATAGCATCTTTTTTCTGTATATCTCCCCAAATATGAGGAGCCTCCAATGTTCCTAAAATATAAAAATATATATCGTCCCATATCATTTTAACCCTTGTATCATAGATAGGTATATCACTTCCTTCAATATCAACAAACGATGATGACCATGGTACACGATTCCATATAGCTTCATTATGGAAACCGTCAATAGTAATTTTTTCTGTTGTCTTATAAGCTATATAGCTTTTAGGGATTTGGAGATTATATTGTGCAAAAGTCACTTGACAAACAAAAATTAAAAAAGCTTTATTATTATGTATCATATCACGATTATATTTTATTAAAAAAACAACATCACTTTCTCAAAATAAGCGTTATAAAGATATTAAAAATGAAATCCTTATTTTTTAGTTGTAACAATCTGTTACAACAAGTATAATTTAATAAACTTATATCGCAGTCTAGGTTTCAAAGGGGATATCGTGTAATCTTACTTTTATCCTCCATCTCCACTACTCCAATATCTCCTATACAGCATCATGGTTACTAGGTAGTCGTATAGGTAAAAACCATTACTTAATTTTCAGGGTTTCCCCTTATTGTAGGAGCTATTATTTTGTCATAACTTGCATCTAGTTTGGAATCAAAATTTCGGACAGCTTAATATTTCAAGGGGAAAATTCCTACTCCGAACACGAGTAGGAATTTTTATAAAACTTTCGACAAATCAATTTAAAAATAACCCCAACCCTTCATTCTTAACTTTGTTTCTTAGCTCCTTCGGGAGCTTTTGAATTTAAAATAACAATTACATTATCAACACACTAAGTAACATTTTTTTTCTATACTTTTTTAACAAAAATAAAACGAGATTGAATTCCATAAATTTAAAAAGGCTTAAAAACATTTTTTAAATTTATAATTTAAAACTATATAGACACGATTCAAACCAATCTTTATCACAATATCAACACGCTTTTTACACAAGACCTAGTACCTCATAAAAATTACACTATCAAAAAATAACTGCTAATGGTTTCTAGGCATTCTACAAGTAAAACCCCTCATATAAATTCTAGTATTTCTACTTATTGCTTAATAATTTCTTTTTTACAAATTTTGTAACACTATTTAGCTTATAAATTTGTAAGAAGGGTTTTTAAGTATTTAGTTGAGGAGTCTGTATAGACTCCTTTCTTATATCAAAAAGATACAATTTTGGTTATTAAAAAATTACGCTGAAAAAAACACTCAAAACAAGATTTTGGCACAATAATTGTGTTAACTTTTCTTTAACAACTAAAAATATTTACAACATGAAAACAATCTACTGCTAATTTCTAAAAACAATTAGGTGGGAACAATTGTCACTCAAAAAAGAAAAGAAAAAACTGGGGCTTAAAACTTCAGTTTTTTTATTTTAGCGGAAAATTAAATTAAAACATTGATTTTAAATAAAATATTCATTATTTTACTTTGATAAAACATCTGAATAAACTAATTTCGATGTTGAAACACTCATACATACATAAATAAACAAGAATGAAAAAATTAGTACTTTTAGCCCTCATAGGAGGTATTATGCTTTCATGTAACAAAAAGGAAGAACCTGTAAAGGATTACGTAGTATTATCTGGTACTATTGACAACTACAAAAAAAGAGATGTTAAGTTAACTAGCTTCCGTTTTGAGAAAAAGATAAAGTTTAATAAAAAAACAAAAACATTTGTTGACACACTAAAAATTGATAAAGATGGGTATTACACACTGATTTTCAATAAAAGAAAATTTAATATCTACTTATTAAAAAATGAAGACACAAAAATTAATTTAGACTACAAAAACCCAGATTCTATAAAGTTTATTGGTAAAAATGCAGCTATAAATAATTACTTCATTGAAAAATCTAAAGTTTTTTCTAATCAAATAGTTAGTCTTAGAGATTTACTAGCATTAGAAGAAGAAGCTTTTCTTGATAAAGTTGATCTTTATAAAAATTCATTGACTGATATTGCTATTGCTAGTAACTTACCTGAATCATTCTTAAAAAAGGAAATCAAAAACATTGAGTACGAATACTTAAGAGATTTAAACTACTATCCTGTTTATTACCCTGCTTTAAGTGGCGAAAAGGACTTTGTAGTTTCGGACAACTTTCCAATCGTTTCTGAAAATTTAAATTTCAACAACGGCAATGACTATGTCAATTCAGAATATTTTAGAGCCATCTTAGTTGATGAATTAAAAAAGAAGGTTAACGAAAAACTTACGGAAGATGATAACTTCTATTTAACCTATATGGAGACCATACAAACAGAAATCACTGATACATTAACAAAAAATGATTTATTGTTTTATGAAACAGGTAAAAATGGAATCACCTTTGCAGACGATCTTGATGAGTATTACAAAAAATTCATGGCATACTCAACCAATAAATCTCATGAAGATGAGCTAACAGAAATTTATAATTCCTTAAAATTAACAGCAAAAGGCAATCCTTGTCCTAAATTTGATAACTATGAAAATAGTGAAGGTGGTACTACTTCATTAGACGACCTATTAGGTAAAGGAAAATACATATATATTGATGTTTGGGCAACTTGGTGCGGTTTCTGTAAAAGAGAAACTCCTTTACTTAAAAGGTTAGAACTTCAATACCATGATAAAAATATTGAATTTGTTAGCATTAGTGTCGACAATGTAAATAGTCGTAATAAATGGAAAGAAACTATAGAACAAAAAGAAATGGGTGGCGTACAATTATTCGCCGATAAATCTTTTGGTTCAGATTTCATCAAAAAATTTGCCATCAAAGGGCTTCCTAGATTTATAATGGTTGACCCAGATGGTAATATTGTTAGTCCAAATGCACCCAGACCTTCTGATGGTGAAAAACTTATCAATCTACTAGACGATTTAGGTATTTAACCTTTATGATATATAAAAACCAAAAGAGACTGTTCTTCAACGAACAGTCTCTTTTGATTTAAAATCACCTTACATCCCCCATTCTATAAGCCATTAAGCTTGATACACTACTAAAAAAATAGCTTTATTATTTTTTATAAATCTTAAAGTTTTATTAAAAAACCACATTTCATTTTTAAAAAAAAACGAAAAATATAGATTTGTAGGTTTATACACCCATACATTATCTAAACACATAAAAATGAAGAAATTAGTAACTTTAATCCTCCTAATCACAACGATATTATCGTGTAAAAAAGAAACAACTCCAACTAAAGATTATTTGGTAATATCTGGAACAATTGAAAACTTCAAAAAGAGAAATGTAACACTAAAAGGGTTTCGCTTTGAAAAGAAAATAAAGTTCAATAAAAAAACAAAAACATTTGTTGACACGCTGAAGATAGATAGAGATGGATATTATTCTATCATTTTCAACAAGAAAAAATTTGATGTATACTTATCGAAAACGGATGACTTAAATATAAAGTTTGATTACAACACTCCTGAGCTAATTACATTCGAAGGAAATAACGCTGCTATTAATCAATATTTTATTAAAAAATCTAAAGTATTCGCTGAAGAAATAGGAAAACTAGCAAGTTTATACACCATAGATGAATTCTCTTTCTTAGTAAAACTAAACACTTATAGAGACTCATTAATCAATTTAAGTAAATCTAGTGATCTACCAGAAAATTTTTTAAAAATAGAAAAACAAAACATTGAATATGAATATCTTAGAGACATAAACTATTACCCAATTCACTACCCTAGCTTGTCTGGAGATAAAGAGTATGTCGCTTCAGATATTATAGCCACAGCTATAGACACAATCAATTACAATAACCGTCTTGCATACCTCAACTCTAGTTTTTACAGAACTATTATAAAAGATGAACTAGAAAAAAAGGCAAGAAAAAAGCAGGCTGAAGGTATCGATTTACCACTAACTAATATTGAAACGGTATATACCGAAGTAACTGATACTATCATTAAAAATGACTTATTATTTCATGTTTTCGCTAAAAAAGGAATCACATATACAGACAACCTAAACGAATACTACAAAAAGTTCCTAGCTTTTTCTACCAATAAAGAACACAAAAAAGAAATCACAGAAATTTACGATTCATTTAAGCTTACAGCCAAAGGAAAACCATGCCCTAAATTCGTAAATTATGAAAACAATAACGGAGAGTCGACTTCCCTTGACGATTTGTTAGGAAACGGAAAATACCTATACATTGATGTTTGGGCAACCTGGTGTGCTTTTTGTCAAAGAGAAACCCCTTTACTTAAAAGGTTTGAACTACAGTACCACGATCAAAATATTGAATTTGTAAGTATCAGTGTTGACGTTGAAAACAACAAGGAAAAATGGAAAAAAACAATCGAACAAAAAGAAATGGGGGGGGTACAATTATTTGCCGATAAATCTTTCGATTCTGATTTTATAAAAAAATTCGCCATCAAAGGGCTTCCGAGATTTATACTAGTTGACCCAGAAGGAAATATAATTAGTCGTAATGCCCCTAGACCCTCTGATGGTAAAAGACTCACTAATTTACTTGAAGAAATTGGCGCTATCGTTCCATAACTTTTAACATAAGTAATAAATAAGTAACTCTAATCAAAAACACCGCTATAATCAAACCTGATTACAACGGTGTTTTTTTATTTTGTCCTCATATATAAAAAGACTTTATAACAATTCATAAGAACGTAAAAATCAACAAATATTGATCTACACTAAAAACTTATGATTTTCAGATACTAGTTTTCGCAATTTAAGACACTATCCTAAAAACTGTTATCCCCATCGAGAAGATTTCCTAAACCACCTAATACACTACCCTCTCCTCTACTGCCACCATTTTGTGGTGCCATTGACAACACTCTACCAGCAAGTCTACTAAAAGGCAAAGATTGAATATAAACAGTACCTGGCCCTCGTAATGTTGCAAAAAACAGCCCTTCGCCTCCAAAAACACTGTTCTTGATACCGCCAACAAACTCTATGTCGTAATGTACTTCTTTCGTAAAACCAACAATACATCCCGTATCCACCTTTAAAACCTCACCTGGTTGTAATACCTTTTTAGCCATTGTTCCTCCAGCATGGATAAAACCCATACCATCTCCTTCTATTTTTTGCATAATGAAACCCTCTCCTCCAAACAAACCTCTTCCAATTTTTTTTGAAAACTCAATGCCTACTGTTACTCCTTTAGCTGCACAGAGAAAAGCATCTTTTTGACATATAAACTTTCCTGAAAATTCTGTCAAATCTATAGGAATAATTTTCCCTGGATATGGAGATGCAAAAGACACCTGCTTTTTACCCGAACCTTGATTGGTAAATACAGTCATAAACAAACTCTCTCCTGTAAGTACTCTTTTTCCAGCTGAAAACAATTTTCCTAAAAATCCTTTTTCTTGATTAGAACCGTCACCAAAAATGGTATTCATCTTAACCCCCTCATCCATCATCATAAAACTTCCACTTTCGGCTATGACTCCTTCTTCAGGATCTAATTCAATTTCAACATATTGCATTTCTTCTCCGTAAACTTGATAATCTATTTCGTGTGCGTTCATTTTATATTATTTTTCTTATTAGTCTTCATTTTTTATTTTTTGTTACGATTTTACTTTCAAACTCCATTCATAACTAAACTTAGAAACCGATATTCCTTCTTCATTTATACCTTCAGACACCACCCTAACTACCTGCCCCTCTCCTGTTTCAATAGCTTTCCTTATAGCTTCTTTTATTATTTCTCCATCATTACAAATAAAGTGAATTTTACCAATCGCTTTTTTAGTAAAAACTCCTTGCATATTGGTTACTAACATCGAAATCTTTTTATTAGACCTACTGATTTCTCGCATCACTAATATACCCGTTGACAACTCTGAAGCCATCCCTTGTACTGCCCAAAAAATAGATTTAAAAGGGTTTTTATTAATCCACTTATACTTTACCTTCACTATAGATGTATCTTCCATAATCTCTTTAACCCTTACCCCAGCAATAAAAGCTGACGGTAGATTAAATAGTAAAAACATATTTATTTTCTTAGCTGTAAATTTCATCTCATTTTACTTTGGCTACAAAAAGTACAATTTTTTATTGATAAAAAGTATCATACCCTAATTTTTAATCGTAAGACTGCTCTAATTCATTCATGTAAAACAACAAAACAAATGTTAATTTTACGTTAAATATAGTACTATGTATTACATAATACCTTTCAAAAGATATATATTTGCAATATAAAGTATTATACAACTTAATAAATGATGCAACAAAACAACGATAACACAAACGCTTTTCTACTACATGTATCCGCTTTCGCTGGATATCTCTTCCCTTTGGGAAGTATTATTACCCCGTTAATTATATGGCAAACCTTAAAGGATAAGAGCCAATTTCTAAACACACACGGCAAAGAAGCTATAAACTTTAATATAAGTTTCGGACTGTATATATTCCTGCTAAGCACTTCTGTATTTTCTTTTTTTACAGGAAATATCTTAGGGCTTTTTAATGGTATTGATATCGATTTTCGTGATACCTATTCTTATGATGGACTATTCAGTCTTTGGGGAATTGGATCTTTATCATTAGTTGGTATAATAAGCTTAATCAAAGTAGCTCTTATCATCATTGCAGCTATAAAAGCAAACAAAGGAGAGGTTTATAACTACCCTTTTACGATAAACTTTATTAAATAACCTATTAAACCACACTCCATGAAAATAGAAAACACAAAAGCGCAAATGCGTAAAGGGGTATTAGAATACTGCATCTTATCTATTTTAGAAAAAGGAGATGCATATACCTCAGAAATTCTAAAAACACTCAAAGAAGCCGAAATGATTGTTGTTGAAGGTACGATATACCCACTTTTAACAAGACTAAAAAATGCTGGTTTACTTGGTTATCGATGGGAAGAATCAACCTCTGGACCTCCTAGAAAATATTATGTCTTGACAGAAAATGGAAAGCTTTTTTTAACCGAGTTAGACAAAACATGGAATAACTTGATAAATGCCGTAAATAAAATAACAATTGCAAAATCAACTAGTAATGAATAAAACTATTAATATAAATTTAGGAGGGCTTTTTTTTCACATAGATGAGTTAGCCTATAAAAAATTAAAACGATACCTTGATGCTATCGCACACTCTTTAAGTGATGACCCACAAGGGAAAAACGAAATTATAGCAGACATAGAAGCTAGAATAAGTGAACTTCTTTCAGAAAGGATTTTAGATGTACGTCAGGTGGTCAATGAAGACGATATAGAAGAAATCATTGCAATCATGGGACAACCTGAAGATTATACTGATGGTGAAACCGACTATGATCAAACGCAAACCTATACCAGAAGAAAAAAGGGGGCAAAAAAATTCTTTAGAGACGGTGATGATAAGTTTTTAGGAGGTGTTTGTTCAGGTATCGGACATTTTGTTGGTGTTGATGCTATATGGATTAGACTTGCTTTCATTTTATTATTGGCGAGTGGTTTTTCTCCTTTAGCGTATATCATTCTTTGGATATTATTACCAGAGGCTAAAACTACTTCTGAAAAGTTACAAATGGAAGGTGAAGCTGTTAATATTGATAATATTGAAAAAAAAATTAGAACCGAATTCGATAATATTTCTAGCAAATTAAAAGGAAGTGCTAGTGAAATTTCTGATAAAATTTCTGGAGCAGATTACGATAAATTACGTTCACAAACCAAATCTGGACTTCAAGATTTTATGGATACCATTGGAAAAATACTCGTTGCCGTATTCAAGGTATTCGGCAAGTTTATGGGGGTACTACTCATTATTATTGCAGGAGCCACTCTTATTAGCTTATTAATTGGTGGATTTTCTGTAGGCAGTATTAGTTTTTTAGATCTTGAAGGTACGATTAGTTACCCACCTTTCTTTTATGATTCTTTATTGCCAAAATGGCTTCTAACCACCTTTATATTTATACTTATAGGGATTCCTTTTATTGTATTATTTGTATTAGGTTTACGAATCTTATCGCCTAACATTAAAAAGTTTACCAACACAACAAACCTAACGCTTTTGGGTATTTGGTTGATTGCATTATTAGGAATAATTTTTTCTGCCATTGAATATGGAACGTCAAAAGCTTATGATGGTACACACGCAAAAACCCATCAACTAACCTATAAAAAGGAAGAACCTATCAAGATTAGGGTCACCAATGACAAAAACCTATATGCTCCTTACCGATTAAACAGAAAAGAAAACACTATTCAAGTGGAATTAAATAATAAGCAATATAAATATTCAAATAACGTAACAATCAATGTAATTAAAAGTGAAACTGAAAATGCTTATGTTGAAATTAACAAATCTTCTGAAGGAAGAAGAAGAAGAGAAGCAAACGAGAATGCAAAGAACATTGAGTATCGCTTTAAAATAGATAATAACACCCTAGTCTTTAATGCCTATTTTTTAAATGACATTAAAAAAATGGGGATGGATGAGAAAGTTGAAGTAATATTATTGATCCCTGAAAATACTTCAGTATATTTTGAAAAATCTTCTCGTAACTTTCTTTATGATATCGATAATACTGATGATATCTACGACAAAGATATGGTTAATCATCATTTTAAAATGACAAAAAAAGGACTAGATTGTACCGATTGTGATGATGATGATGTAGAGCAAGAAAAAGAAGATGAAAAAAATACTGAAATTAATCAAGAAACTATTTAATTAAAATATTACATACTGAAAATTTTATAAAAACTATGAATACTATTATCACGTTATTTTTTAAAGGAGATTTTTTTGAAAAAGTAATTAATTTTCTTTATTCACTATTCATTTGTTGATTGGAAAAAACTGTGTTTTATTAATCCTAATCTAAGACACATACTTGGTTTTATTAATTAAGGTGCAATACTTGGGTGTTGTACCTTTTTTAATTGCTATTTCAAAAGCATTAATAAAAGTACCATAAAATATAGTACTTTTACATTTTACACCTTTTAATGTTTCGATGTCAAAAAAATTCTTTTTTAAAAGAAATATTCAAAATAATTAGAATTATAAATACATCAATAGTACCCTGAATTATTCTACTAAACCACACTATGAGATTACTAAAATTTTTTATTTGCTTTTTTTCACTAAATCTATTTGCCCAATTGCCCAAAGGTTTTTCCTATGTAAAAGACATAACACCGAGTATCCAGCAAGAGTTACGTTATTGCAGTCACAATAATTTTATTGGAATCCCTATTGACGGTTATGAAACCAACGTATTAATAACCTCTACATTAACTGCAAAAGCTTTAGGTAAAGTTCAAAATGAATTGTTAGAAAAAGGCTTAAGCCTTAAAATATACGACGCATATAGACCTCAAAAAGCCGTAAATCATTTTGTGAAATGGGCAAAAATAATTAATGACACCCTAATGAAAAGGCAATATTATCCTGAAGTAAATAAGCGGTATTTATTCAAATTAGGCTATATATCTTCAAAATCTGGACACTCAAGAGGAAGCTCAGTTGACCTTACAATTGTAGATTCTCATACAGGAAAGGAATTAGATATGGGAAGTCCTTATGATTTTTTTGGAGTTTCTTCACACATTACATACCAAACCCTCACCGAAAAACAAAAAAACAATAGAGCCTTATTACAAAAAGTAATGAAAAAACACGGATTCCGTCCATACAAAAACGAATGGTGGCATTTTACATTACGCAATGAACCCTTTCCTAAAACCTATTTTAACTTCCCCATAAAGTAGCTTTTAAAAAAAAGGCATTATTTTTGTTATTATTTGAACATGACGAATACATTTAAAAAATATATTACTTTTTTATTGTTACTCGGGACTATAGCTTTAGGTCATTCACAAATTGATCAATCTTTTGGAGGAAATGAAAAAGGAAAAAAATCCTTAGGAGGGTTTGAAATACCCGTAAAAGAAACCGAAGCTCCGAAAAACTTAGATTTTGGCAAAGACGGTTTTAAAACAGCACACCAAAAACAACAAAAAAAAGAACAGCAAAAAAAAGCACAAGAATCTTATCTAAATAAAGGAATCTTAACTAAAGCAAAAATTGCTGAAGAACAATATTTAAAATCATTTAAAAAAATTAATGGTTTATACAATTACCCGGTCATAGATCAAGATTTGGGAAGCTTTAGCACCAAATCTAAAACTGTAAATATTATATGTAGAGATTTTCAATATCCTGACGGAGACAAAGTTTCTATTTTTGTAAACGGTATACCTGTGGTTTCTAATATTACATTACAACAGACCTATCAATCTTATAATATTCCATTAAACGAAGCTATCAACACTATTGATATTCTCGCTTTAAACCAAGGAACTTCTGGCCCTAATACCGCTGCTTTTAAAATATATAATGATGCAGGTATGCTAATATCTGCAAATGAATGGAATTTAGCCACTGGAGCTAAAGCAACTATCATTATCGCAAAGGAAAAATAAGCATCATATTTTGCTCTTTTAAATATCCCTGATAAGTTTTAATAAGAACCTTTTTTTAAATTACTAAAAACTACTACTTTTGTAGGCGCGATTTTGAGCAATCAGAACGTTCAAACTATAAATAAATAACTAAGGCATAATGAAAGAAATCACCAAGGACACCTACATCAAGTGGTATAAGGACATGTTGTTTTGGAGAAAATTTGAGGATAAATTAGCAGCAGTTTACATTCAACAAAAAGTAAGAGGCTTTTTACACCTATATAATGGTCAGGAAGCTGTGTTGGCTGGATCATTGCATGCTATGGACTTAACCAAAGACAAAATGATTACAGCTTATCGTAATCACGTGCAACCAATCGGTATGGGAGAAGATCCTAAAAGAGTAATGGCCGAACTTTATGGTAAAGCTACAGGAACATCTCAAGGTATGGGAGGTTCAATGCATATTTTCTCTAAAGAATATAGATTCTATGGTGGTCATGGTATTGTAGGAGGACAAATTCCATTAGGTGCTGGTATCGCATTTGGAGATAAATACAAAGGTAGCGATGCAGTTACTTTGTGTTATTTTGGTGACGGTGCTGCTCGTCAAGGTTCATTACACGAAACTTTCAATATGGCAATGAATTGGAAATTGCCTGTTGTTTTCATCGTTGAAAACAATGGCTATGCCATGGGAACTTCGGTAGAAAGAACTGCAAACCATACAGATATTTGGAAATTAGGTCTAGGTTACGAAATGCCGTGTGGTCCTGTTGATGGAATGAACCCTATTAAAGTTGCAGAAGCTGTTGATGAAGCGATACAAAGAGCACGTCGTGGTGATGGGCCAACTTTCTTAGAAATGAAAACGTATCGATATAGAGGACATTCAATGTCTGATGCACAACATTATCGTACAAAAGACGAAGTTGAAGAATACAGAAAAATAGACCCAATTACGCAAGTTCTTGACATCATAAAAGAAAAGAGCTATGCTACTGATGAAGAAATAGACACCATTAACAAAGAAGTTAAAGATTTAGTAAAAGAGTGTGAGAAATTTGCAGAGGATTCTCCATATCCAGATCTTAACCTATTGCATGACATGGTGTATGAACAAGAAGATTATCCATTTATAAAATAACAAAATCCGACAAAACTCAACAGAATATGGCTACTATAGTAAATATGCCTCGTTTAAGCGACACAATGGAAGAAGGTGTTGTGGCACAATGGTTAAAAAATGTTGGAGATAAAGTAGAAGAAGGTGATATCTTAGCAGAGATTGAAACCGATAAAGCTACCATGGAATTCGAGTCTTTCCATGAAGGTGTACTTTTACATATTGGTGTCCAAGAAGGAGAAACAGCTCCTGTAGACAGTTTATTGGCCATCATTGGAGATGAAGGAGAAGATTTTGCTGCTTTACTCAACAACGGTGAGGCAACTGCTGTAGAAGCACCTAAAGAATCTCCAAAAGAAACAAAAAACGCTACCGCTAATGAAAGCTCAGTAGCGATTCCTGAAGGAGTACAAATTATAACAATGCCTCGTTTAAGTGATACCATGACCGAAGGAACAGTGGCTACTTGGTTAAAAAACGTAGGCGATAACGTTGAGGAAGGTGATATCTTGGCTGAAATAGAAACTGATAAAGCTACCATGGAGTTCGAATCTTTCCATGAAGGAACTTTATTACACATAGGAATCCAAGAAGGTGACAGTGCTCCTGTAGATAGTCTACTTGCTATTATAGGAAACAAAGGAACTGATGTTACTGCATTGGTAACGGCACATGCTTCAGGTACACTAAATAGTGGTACAGCATCAACTTCCGAGGATAAAAAAGAAGAACCTAAAGTAACAAGCACTAATAAGGAGGCTAATACACAAGTAACTTCAACAAATACCACAAATACTCAGGGAAGAATTTTAGCTTCTCCTTTAGCAAAAAGAATTGCCAAAGAAAAAGGCTATAATTTAGCTGATATTAAAGGGACTGGAGAAAATGGTAGAATTATCAAAAAAGATGTAGAAAACTTTACTCCTGTAGCAAAAGTTACTTCTACAGCTCAAGATGCTACTAGTTCCTCAGCACCAGTAACAAACTTTACTATCGCAGGTGAAGAGAGAACTGAAGACGTTAAAAACTCGCAAATGCGTAAAGCAATAGCCAAGTCTTTAGGTAACTCTAAATTCAATGCACCTCACTTCTACTTAAATATTGAAGTGGACATGGATAATGCTATGGCTTCTCGTAAAACAATTAATGCAATTCCTGACACTAAAGTATCCTTTAATGATATGGTTGTAAAAGCTTGTGCTATGGCTTTAAAAAAGCACCCACAAGTAAATACTACTTGGACAGATAATGTTACTAAGTATCATAGTCATATACATGTAGGTGTTGCAGTAGCTGTTGATGAAGGTTTGGTTGTACCAGTAGTTAAGCATACGGATGCGCTGACGCTGACTCAAATAGGAGCTAGTGTTCGTGATTTAGCTGGTAAAGCTCGAACTAAAAAGATTAAACCTGAAGAAATGCAAGGAAGTACTTTTACAGTTTCTAACCTAGGAATGTTTGGTATCGAAAGCTTTACTTCTATTATAAATCAACCTAACTCTGCTATCTTATCTGTTGGTGCAATCATACAGAAACCCGTAGTAAAAAATGGTGAAATTGTGGTTGGTAATACCATGAAACTTACCTTAGCTTGTGATCACAGAACTGTAGATGGTGCTGTAGGTGCTCAATTTTTACAGACGTTAAAAGCGTATATAGAAAACCCAGTTACCATGCTGGCGTAAACATAAAATATTTTAATAAAAAGGCTGGATTTCTATAGAAACCCAGCCTTTTTTGATGTCTTTATATTCGTTAAAGACACGCTCTTTTTGCTTGTGCTATATGTCGTTCATTATGGTAAATCACAAACCGTAAGGTATCACCTAAACGAAACTTAATAACAGGAATTGTTAACGATGTTTTTATGCTTTCCAAATCTTTATGTTCACACATCTTTACCAGTAATAACAATTCTTTTTGATGATTAATAAAATTATTTAAAACCTCTCCTTTAAGTAAATTTGTATATATAGGGTTCTTGCTCTTAAATGTTTTCATTTTCTTCATCGACTCCTTTGGTAGCATATCTAAAGCAAACTTATTACCCCAAAAGCCTGACTTAAAGATGTTATTTTTTACAGTTGGTTTGTTATTTATTTTTCTTTTGATCTCATTATTATAGAATACTGCATAACGGTTTAAATGCTCTAAGCACTCCAAAACTGACCAAGATCTTTCATTTTTTTTATAACACAACTCAGCTTCTTGTTTATTCATTAAAGAACGAGCATAATTAATGTGTGAAGTTGTATACTCTATTAACTCCTCTATAAGTTCATTAGTTTTATGAATCATTGGTATTAATTTTTATCAAAATTGAACAATTCAAATAATAAAATCCTTGATGCTAATCATGATTTTTTAATACTCTTGATAAAGTCTCTGGGGTCATTCTTAAATAGGAAGCAATATATTTAAGAGGAATTTCTTGAAAAACTTGTGGACTTCTTTCCATAAGCCTTTGAAATCGTTTTTGAGGACTATAGGTAAGTAAATCAAGTTCTCTTTCCATCATTTGATTTACAAAGCCCTTTAAAAGTTCATTCCAAACACGTTTATAACTTTCATTAGAGTTTATAATTTGATTATATCTATTGATAGACATCGATTTTAGTTCCGTCTTTTTAATACCTTGAATTTGATAAATCGTTGGCTTTCTACTTAAAAAACTATCTAAAGCTGTTATTATAGAGTTGGTATATCCAAAGCGGATTGTATGTTCTTCTTTTTCATCTTCTATAAAGATTCGTAAACTCCCACTAGACACTAAATAAATATTCTTCTCTGTTTGTCCAGCTCGAATAAGAAACTCATTTCTTTTCAATACTATATTTTGTTCCCATTGATTCGACAAAATACGCAACATTTCCTCGTATGCGTTCATGAAATAATTTTTTTAACAGTAGCTATACCAAATTTACACTAAAAATGGAGGGAATCATTTGTTCAATTTGAAATTTACAGATGACTGTAATTAAAATTCTTTATCCCGTTATATAAAAACTTCATTTTTCTTTTTCAGTGATCTCAAATTATAAAGAATATTATGCATTCTTTTTCTTTATTTAAAAAAACACATAAAAAAAGAGGTGGTTACTAGTATAGTAACCACCTCTTATAAAAAGCTATGTAAGTAGGTTTACTTAGCTAGTATCTTACTCGAATAATCTTGTCCGTTAACTCGAATTTTATAGATGTACAATCCACTTTTTACTTCTGAAACATCTTTTACCAAAGAATTTGTCCCTTTTAAGTTATCCTCCTTTACAAGAGTTTTTAAATAACGTCCAGAAATATCGTATAATTCAACCTCTACAGAAGATGTATGACTAAATTCACTATTTACAGTCAATTGATTATCGATCAACAACAATGCTACGTCCTCATTAATTGTACTTGCTGTACTACCTGCGCAATCTGAGGTAAATCTCCATACTGTAGATGTACCAGGTGTACTATTTTTATTCCACCATTTTGCACTGTATATTTTTTGCTTGTAATATGCTTTTTCATCTTTCAAATAAGACTTACTTGGATTCCAAGCCATTACTCCACAAAAAGTAGTACTTCCACTACATGCCCTTACAAACTTCCAAACATCACTTTTCCCTGGAACTTCTCCCTTAGAAGCATACCATTTATTTGTATAAATATTACCATTATGTTGTACTTCAAAACCTCTCTTAGGATAAACCTTAGCTATCCATTGAGGGATATTACCGCACCCTCCGCCTGTAGCTTTTTTCTTAACAGTAAACTTAGTCGTACTGGTTGTACTCGCTCCTTCACTATCAGTTGCTACAATTTTAAAGCTTACATCTCCATAAGCACTTGGAGTCCATTTTGCTACATAAGAATTAGAAGAACCTGAAACTGGCTTTATAGCTACACCATTAACCATGAATTCTACAGTGCTTACTGACTTATCATCAGTAACATTAGCTGAAAGATCTACACTTGTTAATATAGTTTGTTCTATGACACTTAAATCTTTTGGATTAACACCACTTATTACAGGTGGTACGTTAGTACTTGACTTTTCTTTAATGGTAAAATTAGTCGTACTAGTTGTTTTTACCCCTTGATTATCTGTTGCTACAATTTCAAAAGTAAAACTGCCAAAAGCACTAGGCGCCCATCTTACTGTATAAGTATTTGACGCTCCAGAACTAACTGGAGTTACAGCCACGCCATTAATTTTAAAATCTACTGTACTTACCGATTTATCATCAGTAACCTTAGCCGACAGTTCAACACTTGATAAAGCTGCTTGTTCAATAACGCTTAAGTCTTTTGGATAAACATTACTAATTACAGGAGGCAAATTGTTTCCTGATTTTTTCTTAACAACAAAGTTTACCACACTTGTAGATGACGCATTTTTATCATCTACTGCTTTCGCAGTAACAGCTACTTTACCAAAAGCACTTGGAGTGAAAGTTGCCGTATATACATTTCCTGATTTAGTTGCGTTTACAACCTTTCCTTCATATTCAAAGTTAAATGAACTAACGGTACCATCCTTATCTACAGCGGTTGCCTTCAATTCAATTGCTGATAATTTATCTGTAGTTATTGTTTGGTTATTTACTGGCTTCTTCCAAGTAATTACAGGAGCACTATTTATAGGTGTCGTATTTCCAGCTGCTTCATTAATTGCTTTAAGAATACTTGATGATGAATTATAATCTACATCTTGTGTAAGCTCCCAAATAATAACTCCCTGATGTCCAAACTTTTTTGTATATCTAATTTTTTCAGCAGCTTGTTTTGGTGTATCGAAATAAATATTTTTCCCATTAAGCCCAATATGTCCATTTAATTTTTTAGGATCTTTCTTATCATAGCTAGTGGCTGCATTAGGAAAATCTTTAATGATATTTCTATAAGGAACAAACTTTGCTCCATTTCCTCCATTTGGCTTTTTTTCAGAAAAATCATAACCATACATTGGAACCCCTATAACTAATTTAGATTTTTTTACACCGAAACCTCCAGCATGATTCCAAGTTGGAGCAGCAATACCTAACCAATACTCCAAAGCATCTTGTGCTGAATAAATTGGATTATCAGCAGATTGCCCTGGATAAGTACCTAATGGTAACTTATGTAAAGAAGCATGTGGCCCTACTGGTGACTTATCCCAAGATCCAGTAAAATCATAGGTCATCAAACCTATCCAATCCATATAGTCAGCCATTTTAGCATCATAGTTATTACCATACCAAGAAGTTCCGAAAACCGCTGAAGTGATCAACTTATTAGGCATTTTTTGTCTAAGCTTTCTACTTAAATTAGTCAAACCTATTGCAGCTGGGTGTGCTCCTTGATCTTTATCTCCCCATTTACTTCCTCTTACTCTACCTCCTTGATCTGATGTACCTTTTATGGCAGGGTCAGCCCACCAACACTCTAAGTCTAAATCAATTCCATCTAATTTACGTGAATTAATATAGTTTACTAAAAGATTCGCTATTTCTTCTAACTTTTGATCATTATTATAATATTTTGTCATCAACCATAAAAAAGCATAATCCGTTGCCCCACCTAAGGCTACAGAAACCTTTACATTCTTGGCTTTAGCTTTAGACAACACATTACAATCTGTCAATACAGAATCTACTTTCTTTAATTGGAAATCATCAAAAGCAATCGACCCAAAGTTATTACTTGTATAATCTTTATTGTTTGCTTTAAACATTAAAAAAGATACATTTATGTGAGTTGCTACTTCTGGATTAAAATTGTTTTTAATATCATAATCAGGAATCCAAGTTGGTAAGTATCCTATAATACGTTGTCTTCCAGTATAATCAGGACCTAATCCACCATCTCCACAGCCTCCTTCTCTTCTCCAAGATTGATGACCGGGTTTAGCAGAAGTATAATATTTTGCTGTATAGTTTATACCATTTAGAGAAACTTTTTCTCCTTGTTTATAATGGTTTCTTGTTGCATCCCAAGCTGGGTGGCAAGCTGGGAATTGATATTGAGCATAAGTTATCACACTCACAAAGAGCATAATAGATAGCATAAGTAATTTTTTCATGACTTATTTTAGATAATTTAAGTTAGTTTTTAATTAATTTTTCAGTAACAACCTTTCCGTTGATAGTTATTCTATAGAAATACAAACCAGGGTCAAGTTCCGATAAATTTTTAGTATACGTATTCGTTCCTTTTTGGGTTTTTTCATCAACAAGTATTCTCATTGATTTCCCTGAAAAGTCTAGTAAGTCTATTCTTAAAGTAGATGCTTTATCTGATTGAATATCAAAATTCACTTCATCTGAAACCGTATTTGGGAAAATTTTGTATGCTAGGCTTGTATTTTGTGTTTGTCTACAATCTGAAACAAATCTCCATTCATTACTTTTATCTGGCGCACTACCTTGTGTCCACCATCTAGCTTGATATATTTTTTGATTGAAATATACCTTCTGTTTTGACTGATAAATTTTTGAAGACATCCATACTGGCGCTCCACAGAAAGTAGTATTGCCTCCACTACAGAATTTTACAAAATTCCAAACTCCTGCTTTCCCAGGAACTTCACTACTTGAAGCATACCATTTATTTACATAAATTGCACCTTTGTAGGAAACCTGAGTACCACGCTTTGCATATACTTTTGCAGTCCATGGGGCTACACCTCCACAAGATCCTCCTCCATTACCTTTTTTCTTTATGGTAAATGATACATTACTCGTAGTAGTAGCTCCTTCATTATCTTTAGCAACTACTTTAAAAGTAACATTACCAAAAGTTGATGGCAACCAAGATCCTGTATAAGTGCCCGATGTACCTGAATTAGTAATCAATGTATTATTAACAAAAAATTCGACCGAACTTACAGAAACATTATCTTGTACGTTAGCGCTCAATCTAACTAAAGAGAAACTACTTTGTTCAATCACAGCTCCATCTGCAGGTAAAATGGCTGAAATAACAGGAGGTACATTCGAAATTGATTTTTTCTTAACCGTAAACTTCGTAGTACTTGTCGTTTTTGCCCCTTCATTATCTGTTGCAATAATTTCAAAATTAAAATCTCCAAAAGTATTGGGAGACCATCTTGCTGTATAAGAATTGGAAGTTCCTGAACTAACTGGTGTTACTGCCACTCCATTAATATTGAAAACTACTGAACTCACAGAAGTATTATCTGTTACCTTAGCTGAAAGTACAATACTGGATAAAACCTTTTGTTCAATTACACTCAAATCTTTAGGACTTACTTCGCTAATAACAGGAGCTGTATTTTGCCCAACTTTTTTAATCGTAAAAGCTACTTTTTTACTTGTAGTTTTATTACTATTATCTGTTGCTTCTGCTGTTATATTAACTTGCCCAAAAGCAGTAGGTGTAAACGTTCCTGAATATTCACTTCCTTTTTGAGTTGCTTGGATAACAGTATTCTTATGTTTAAACACAAAGTTTTGTACTGAACCATCACTATCCGTCGCTGTAGCAACCAGCCTAATTGGTTGTAAAGTTTTCACCTCAAAAATTTGATTTTGTGTTGGGGTTTTCCAAGAAACAACTGGTGCAGACCCTGTATTGGTTCCACAACTCACAACTTTTTCCCATACACCATTTTTGTCAGGGTGTAACCCAAAAGTTGCGTACCATTTGTTTCTATAAACAGCATTTTTATACCTTACATAATTGTGTGGTTTGTCATAAATCCTTGTAGCTTTCCATTCTGGAACCAATGAACAGTCAAGATTTATACCATCCCAAACGACAACTTTTATAGAATTAGTTACGGTCAATCCATTTTGAAAAGTTGCTTTTGCTGCAAGTGTATGTGCACCATAACTATCTGGAGTCCAAGAAAAAGACTCCCCATTAAATGTTTGGTTTCCAACAGTTGTTACTAAAGTTTTTAAAGCAGTATCCTTCTTATCAACCTCCAATTTTACAGCAATAGATGAAAACGTTTTTTGCTCTATTACTTGATTATTAATTGGTGAAACAAACGTTAATCCCGGCTTTTGTGCGCAAGGCTCTGAGGTTAAATCCTTAGAGTCTGCACCATATTTTGCCATGTCTTTACAACCACAATCAGATTGATCGTTCACGCCATCCATGTCCGTTCCTACATTAAAAATAGTTGAGTACCTTTTGTAATATCCAATCCTACTAAGTACCTGTGGTTTTTCTTTTCCTTGCCCACATTCTACTCCTCCATTGATAATATTAACTGTCATACCAAGACCATGTACTCTATTTTTAGTTTTATCATGATCTGTTGGATTCCATTTTCGAACCATAACATTATGAGCCGACGGTTTCGGGTATTGTGGTGTCATCCAAAACCAAATAGCTGTTTGAAATGCCAATGCAGCGTCTTGAATTACCTTCTCAGGGTTGTCCAATAAAATTTGTTTATCACCAAAGATAAATTCACTAGCAGGTCCGTAATTATAATTATACGATAATTGGATTGGGCCTCTTCCTTTATAAGATTTACCTGGAGTCGGAGGATAATTTACATCTGGATACGCATAAGAAGCATTCGTTGGTTCTTCTCTAAAGTGCAGTCCCCAAGAGAACTTTCCACCTGGTGCCGTATCCCAGCCCCCGGTAGTTTCGTGTGAGATATTAGCAAAGAAAGCCATTAATTCTCTCTTACGAGTCTCTTCACTTCCTTCATTTAAGAAAGAGCCGTAATCAACTAGTTCCTTTACTATTTCCTTATCAATATTTCTAGGAGCAGTAAAATCAGCATCTGTTCTAATTACTTTCGAAGTTCCTGTTGTCTTATCCGTACGAGTAATCTTATAAGCATTGGTTCCACAACGTCTTTCAAAAGTTACTTGTAATTTTGACATTTTATTCAAAGCTTCTAAAAAAGACTCATAAGTATAAAAGTCATCTTTTGGGTCTAATACCCAAACACCACCACCTATATCTTTAGCGCCGAACCGATAAGGAAAAATTGTATTCCAAAGCTTTTTTGATACGAGAGGATGTTCTGTTGTTGGGGGGGAGTTAATTTCGTTGAGGATGTTATGCGAAAAAACGCAAAAACAATCACTCATGAACAGAAAAAGCAGCACAAGAACTTGTGCTTTCAATTTTTGTTTCATCTTAAAATAGATTTTAGAGGGTTTATAAAAATTATTAGTTTATCTAAAAAAAGTTAACAAACGGATTCCATTTTTTTAGTGTTTGAATAACTTAATTCGGGGCTAAAAGAATTATTAGTTCGATGATTATCAAAAAAAATTAGATGAACTGCACAAATACACCTATGAACTACATAAAATTAACCATATTCAATCTAAACAAAGTTATTGATTTTAACAATTTTACAGTTTTAACCACTCTTTTTTTAATAAAACAAAAAAAGAAGACTTTTAAAGCTATTATTTTACGTTTTTCATAATAAAACCAAACCATAAAGACATAATTCCTAGCTATAGACAACATTTTTTCTTCATTTATTTTTATCAAAATAACGATAGTTGATTGCTTTGTAATCTATCAAATTTCGAAAAATCTAATGACGGTATGTTTTTCTTCTTTAAAAATTTCTTTTTGGCTATGTCGAACTGCAACTTCACTTGTTCCGCTATTTTTCCTTCTCCTTTCATTCGGATACCATACCTAGAATCATTTAAATTTCCTCCATGACAATCCCTTATTTGATTGAGTATTTTTTCTGCCCTATCAGGAAAGGTTTTGTGCACCCATTTTAAAAATATTTCACCAATTGCTCCATTTAACCGAACAATGGTATACCCTACAGAAGAAGCGCCTAATTCACTAACTTTTTTTACCAAAGGAAGAATTTCATGGCTATTTATTGAAGGAATAATTGGAGCCATCATCACGTTTACCGGTATATTATTTTCAGCAAGTATACGAACAACTTCTAGCCTTTTTTTTATTGTTGTTGTTCTTGGCTCTACAAAACGTCTTGTTTCTTCAGATAACGAGGTTATAGATATATTTACACGAACTAAATTATTTACCGAGAGCTCCTGTAACAAATCTAAATCTCTCAATATCAAAGAATTTTTCGTAATAATACTTACTGGATGTTTAAATTTTAGAAAAACCTTAAGAATATCCCTTGTTATTTCCAGTTTTTTCTCAATGGGTTGATAACAATCAGTATTACCAGAAAGCATAATATTTTGAGGTTTCCATTGCTTACTACTTAGCTTTTTTTCCAGTAATTTGGCTGCATTAGCTTTAAATAAAATTTTTCTTTCAAAGTCTAATCCAGCAGAATACCCCCAATATTCATGAGAATTTCTCGCATAACAATAAATACATCCATGTTCACAGCCTTGATAGGGATTCATTGAATATACCAAGCCAATATCTGGGCTCTTAACCTTGTTTAAAATTGTTTTGGGATAAATCTCTAAATACGACGTTTTATTATCATCTAGTTTTTCACTATGGTCATGACAATAGTTTAAAAAATCATCGAGTATTTCATGTCTATGCTTCAAAAACTGGTTGTGACTATTGTGCTGTGCACCTCTCCCCTTTATAAACTCCATAATTAAATCATTTAAATATATACTTCTAGCGTATACTGAATGACTTTATTGGGAAAGAGTTCATAGAACTTCACAATACAATATCGTATGAATACGAATACATTCTTAGTAAACCATACACAAAATTACGTATTTATAAATAAAAGCCAAGTTTTTTCCAAATAATGTATAAAAAACAAATTATTTTCTTCTGGTTTGATTCAATAACCAAAAATCAGCTAAAACAAGGGCTGTCAATGCTTCTACTATAGGAACAGCTCTTGGTACAACACACGGATCATGCCTTCCTTTACCTTGTATTTCAGTAGAAGTCCCTGCTGAATCTATGGTGGGTTGGTTTTGCATAATTGTAGCTACAGGTTTAAATGCTACTCTAAAATATACATCCATACCATTAGAAACTCCTCCTTGAATACCTCCAGAAAGGTTTGTTTTAGTAGTTCCGTCTGGATTAAAAATATCATTATGCTCAGAGCCTTTCATTTTGGCTCCACAAAATCCACTACCAAACTCAAAACCTTTTACAGCGTTTATCGACAACATTGCCTTACCTAAAGCAGCATGCAGTTTATTAAATATAGGTTCTCCAATACCTACTGGTAAGTTTTTCACGACACAAGTGATCGTACCACCAATTGTATCTCCTTCCTTTCGAATCTCCTTAATTTTAGAAATCATTTCCTCAGCAACAGTCTCATCAGGGCACCTAACTATATTGTTTTCTATCTTAGAAAAGTCTAGTTCTTGGTAAGGTTTTACCAAAAAAATATCACCAACTGAAGAAGTATAAGCATTGATACTAATATGATTGATAAGTTGTTTTGCCAAAGCTCCTGCAACTACCCAATTAGCTGTTTCTCTAGCCGAAGTTCTTCCTCCCCCTCTGTGATCTCGAATACCATATTTTTTATCGTAAGTATAGTCTGCATGTGAAGGACGATAAACATTTGTATTATGATTATAGTCCTTACTTTTTTGATTTGTATTTCTAATAATAAATCCAATTGAAGCTCCTGTTGTAATCCCTTCAAATATTCCTGATAAAAACTCAACCTGATCGGGTTCTTTTCGTTGTGTAACAATATTTGATTGTCCCGGTCTCCGTCTGTTTAATTCATTTTGTATTGCTTCTAAATCAACTTCCACACCAGCAGGAACCCCATCAATGACTCCTCCAATAGCTACTCCATGAGATTCACCAAAAGTAGTTACCCTTAAAATATTTCCAAATGAATTAAACATACTTCTATATATTAATAAAGACGAAAGTAGAATTATTTATTAAATAACACCATCAAATGAGAATATTTATTACGAAAATGTTTTAGATGAAGTCAAAGAACATAAATACCCATTACTCAATTTATTTTTCAAAAAAAAAGCAAAACCTAAACAAACTGAAAACAAACCACTTAATTTATTTTAACACATAATGAGTAAAAAAAAGCAAAAAAAACTTTTTTGGAATTAAAAAAAGGTTCTATATTTGCACCCGCGTTCAGGGAGCAACACCTGATGAAACCTAAGGAGAAATGGCAGAGTGGTCGAATGCGGCGGTCTTGAAAACCGTTGACTGTAACAGGTCCGGGGGTTCGAATCCCTCTTTCTCCGCAAATCCGAAGCAACATCGCTTCGGATTTTTTTTGGGGGATAAAGAAAAAACTTGCAAAAGCAAGTTTTTCTTTTTTTTAATTATTTAAGAAGATCTCAACCCCTATAATTATAATACCTACAGCAAATAGCTTTTGTTTTTCATAATTATACCCTAGGAACTTTTAACAAACGTTTTTCTATTTTCTTTTTAATAGAAGTAATACGCTTCATCAAATCCATTAATTTGGCATCTTTATTTTTTTTATACAATTCATTTACTGATAATATAATATCTTTTGCTTCTCTAGACAATTTCACTCTATCGCTTGTTGTGAGCGAACGTAAACTTATCTTTTCGAAGGCCAACGCTCTGTCTATTGCATTCATAATTATTGTTTTATATAGTTTTGTAATTCTGCTACTTTTTGTGCGTTTTTAAAAACACCACTATAAAATGAAGTTACTGTAACCGAAGTATCATCTTTAACCCCTCTTGACGAAACACATAGATGCTTAGCATCTATAATAACAGCTACATCTTCAGTTTCTAAGATAGTTTTTAGTTCCATAGCTATTTGATTGGTCAAACGTTCTTGTACCTGCGGACGTTTCGCATAATATTGCACTATACGGTTTAACTTTGACAGACCTATTACTTTTCCAGATGACACATAGGCTACATGTGCCTTTCCAATAATTGGTACAAAATGATGTTCACAGTTTGAATAAAAGGTAATATCCTTTTCCACTAACATTTGGTTATATTGATATTTATTATCAAATAGCGCCACTTTTGGTTTATTATCAGGGTGTAAACCTGAGAATATTTCGTCTATATACATTTTAGCAACACGTTGAGGAGTTCCTTTTAAAGAATCATCAGTTAAATCTAACCCCATAACATCCATTATTTCTTCAAATAAAATAGCAATACGTTCTTTTTTTTCTTCATTAGACAATTCAAAAGCATCAGGCTTCATTGGAGTCTCTAAACCTGTACATAAATGATCATCCCCTATATCTTCTACTGAAAAACCCGTAAGTTTTATACTACTTTTTTTAACTTTTCCGTTTATTTTTACATCTGTGTCCATAATATTTCTTTTTTAAATGCTGTCTAAATGAGCAAAGCATTATCGTTTAGATACCTTATTATATGTTATGCGCTTTTGACGTGAACAATTTACCGTTACCTTTTCTAAAGATCGTAAAAAGTTAAGGTTTGTTTTACCAATAACGATATGATTAACCTCCTAACCATACAACATTAAATAAACAATAATCATTCCTTAAAACACTCTACACAAATATTTTATGCTTTTTTTTGCCTTTATATGGAATTTATTGTCAATACTCAAATATACAAAACGTTTAACCAAACATATAACATGTTAAACAAAATTGAATATTGTTTTTTTATATGGATTAATAAGAAATCCTTATACAATAAAGTAATCATCTTCAAATTTTTTTAAGCAATTACTAAGTATATACGCTTCTATTATTTATTCCCCCCTAACTTGAAAGTCCTTTTTTAAACCTAAAAAAACATTACCAACATATTTTTGTTTTTTTTAAGATTAACTATAATATATATAGACTTACACTATGAGACAATTATTAAATAGTTGATCTAGCAACACCATAAAACTCATGAATAATTACTTTAGACAAATAAACTAATTTGAAAGTTCATAATTTTTATACAATACCTATTATATAATACGTTAAAAGTGATCATAAAATAGCTATTAGTTCTTTCATAGCATGAACAATTAAATAAACCAAAGATTAATCATCACTTTAACACAAAAACATTTTATATAATATCTATAATATCTTTTACGGATTGATATGCCTGTATCGATAAGTCAGAAAAATTAGACAAGTCAATATATTGTGAAGCTGGCCCCCAAACAATGAGTTTATTATTCTCATTTAATAAGTTTTTATTTTTAAAATCCTGAATATAAGCATTAACTTCATCCTTAATTGGCATAATAGTAAAACAAGAAATAAAAGTAACTTCTTGAAGTTTATCTGCTAAATCTTTTATACTATTATTAGGAATACTTTGTCCTAAATATATAGTACTATACCCTTTAGACAGCAGTTCATAATTAAGATACAATAGACCTATTTCATGTAATTCGTTTTCTGGAAGAAATAACACATACGCTCTTTTACTTTTGAACTCCTTACGCTCTTTAATGATTTTTTCTGTATTGTAGATAATTTTATGCTTTACCAATTCACATATAAAATGTTCGTGCGCAATACTGATGGTATTGGTTTGCCACAACATACCAATTTCTTCAAATAATGGTATAATAACTTTATAAAACACATCTCTAAAAGAGAGTTCAGCAAGTAAATCATCTAATGTATTATAAAATAGCGCCTGATCAAAATCAAACATAGCAACCTTTATAGCATCCACAGCATGACTATTCTCTTTCTTTGAATCGGCTAAATCTAACGCCTTAAACTTTATCTCCTCTTCATCTAAAGCAGCAATCTTTGAAATCTTTAGGCCATTGTTATATAAATACCGAACATTTAGTATTTTTTGAAGACTAGATAAACTATAAAATCTAATATTATTTTCAGTTCTTTCAGGTTGAAAAAGGTTATAGCGCTTCTCCCAAATGCGTATTGTATGCATTTTTATACCTGTCAAATTCTCCAAGTCCCTGATACTAAAAGCATTTTTAATTTTGTTCATATTTTACCTTAAAACATTAAACAAATATATAAAAATATTAAGATACTATAAGATATATACTATAAATAATAAGAAAAAACAGTATAAAATAAAGGTTACTAATCTAAGTTCGATTCTTAAAAAAAAGAGTAATTTGATTAAATTTAAGAGTTTCAAATTTGGGATTGATCCATATTAAGTATATTTATAAATCATCACTAACAGTAATACAATAACACTACTAAACTATAGATATGACTGACACTTGGTTAAAAAAATGGAATGAAAGATACAAAGAGAAAAAATTTGCTTACGGAATAACTCCAAATAAGTTCTTAAAAAAACACCTCGAAAAGTTAAAAACAGGAAAAATTCTTTTTGGAGCTGAAGGCGAGGGTAGAAATGCTATATATGCTGCTAAAATTGGATGGGACACCTCTGCGTTTGACATAAGTATTGAAGGGAAAAACAAAGCGTTGAAACTCGCAAAGGAAAACAATGTTTCTATTGAATATAAAGTTGGAGAACTACCTAACTTAGGCTATAAAAACGAACAATTTGACGTAATAGCACTTATTTATGCTCATTTCCCTCCAAAAATTAAGTCTGAATACCACAAATTACTAAATAAAAAATTAAAAAAAGGAGGACTTATCATATTCGAAGCATTTGGAAAAAAACATCTTGAATATCAAAAGAGAAACCCTAGGATTGGAGGACCACCAAACCTAGACTCACTATTTTCTACCGAAGAGCTAAAATCGGATTTTAAAAATTATGAAGTTTTAGAACTTACAGAAACCGAAGCCGAATTAAATGAAGGACTTTATCACAATGGTATAGGTTCTGTAACGAGGTTTATAGGAATAAAAAAACACAATTAACCTATCTTCTTTTGAAGAGCAATGAACTCCCCGAGACTCTGTCTCGTGGAATTCTTCAGGTTTCATAAGTAAGTGTGTTTTAAATTACTAATTTACAAAATAACTTTGCTTACACACTTTGTGGGATACTACCATAAAAAAAGAGAGTAATTAAGTCAATTACCCTCTTCTTTCTCTATATTTTTTTACCTAATCAGTTTTTTATATTTTATCCTTTTGGGCATAAGATCTCCTCCGAGTCTTTTCTTCTTATTTTCTTCATACTCAGAAAAAGACCCTTCAAAGAAATACACTTGACTATCTCCTTCAAAAGCCAAAATATGGGTACAAACCCTATCTAAAAACCACCTATCATGTGATATCACCACTGCACATCCTGCAAAATTCTCTAGTCCTTCTTCTAAGGCCCTCAATGTATTAACATCCAAATCATTAGTTGGCTCATCTAAAAGCAATACATTCCCTTCTTCTTTCAAGGTCATTGCTAAATGCAACCTATTCCTTTCACCTCCTGACAATGTTGACACTTTCTTATTTTGCTCGTTTCCTGAAAAATTAAACCTACTTAAATAAGCCCTAGAGTTAACTTGCTTACCTCCCATCATTACCAAATCTTGACCATCAGAAAAATTTTCCCAAATACTCTTATCAGGATCAATATCAGCGTGGTTTTGATCAACATAAGCAATCTTAGCAGTTTCTCCTACAGCAAAATTCCCTGAGTCTGGAGATTCTTCATTCATAATCATCCTAAAAATTGTAGTTTTACCAGCTCCATTTGGCCCTATAATTCCCACAATACCTGCTTGAGGAAGGTTAAAACCTAAATTTTCATACAATAGTTTATCTCCATATGCTTTAGACACATCACTAGCCTCAATAACATTTGTTCCTAGACGAGGACCATTGGGTATATATATTTCTAATTTTTCTTCAACTTGTTTTTGATCTTGGTTTAGAAGCTTATCATAGTTTTTTAATCTTGCTTTAGATTTTGCTTGACGTCCTTTAACTCCTTGACGTACCCATTCTAATTCTCTTTCTAATGTTTTTTGTCTTTTAGATTCCGACTTACTTTCTTGCGCTAGTCTTTTAGCTTTTTGATCTAACCAAGAAGAATAATTCCCTTTCCAAGGAATACCTTCCCCCCTATCAAGTTCTAATATCCATCCCGCTACATTATCTAAGAAATAACGATCGTGTGTTACTGCAATTACTGTTCCTTTATACTGTGCTAAATGTTGTTCTAACCAATGTACTGATTCAGCATCTAAATGGTTTGTAGGTTCATCTAACAATAAAATTTCAGGTTCCTGCAACAACAAACGACATAAAGCAACCCTCCTTCTTTCTCCACCAGACAATACCCCTATTTTTTTATCTGGATCAGGGGTACGTAAAGCATCCATCGCTATTTCAAGTTTAGTGTCCAATTCCCAAGCATTAGAAGCATCTATTTTATCCTGAAGCTCCGCTTGCTTATCCATTAACTTTTGCATTTTATCTGGATCAGAATACACTTCTTCTAAACCAAACATATCGTTAATTTTATTGTATTCATTTAACACTTCAACAACTTCAGCTACGCCTTCCTTTACAACTTCTAAAACTGTTTTTTCTTCATCAAGTTTCGGCTCTTGTGCTAAATATCCTACTTTATATCCTGAAGAAAAAACCACATCTCCTTGATAATTTTTTTCTTCACCTGCAATAATTTTTAATAAAGTTGACTTTCCTGAGCCATTCAACCCTAAGATTCCGATTTTAGCTCCGTAAAAAAAACTTAAATAAATATCTTTTAAAACTTGTTTTCCTGTACTTTGATAGGTTTTTGAAACCTTATTCATCGAAAAGATGACTTTCTTATCATCACTCATAATATTATTTTTTTAGATTAGACTCTTCCTTTTAATGCGTTAAAAACCCAAGCGTTTGCAAAAAAACCCAAACCTACTGCACCAAACCCATAACCAGCTATCTCATCATACTTAAAGACTGCTAATGCTACAAGTAAAATCCCCATTAAGACCATTATCAACGTAGCCCAACCAAGAACGGTATTTTTATTCATTGCCATAATAAATTAATATATATTAAAAGTAACACCAACCTAATTTTTGACATACATCTAAGTAAAATAAATTATTTCTAAAATTGTTTCGAGCTGAAAACATTGTAATATTTTTTTGCTATTTCAATATTTTTGACGGTAAACAAGTTAAGAAGAAACAATTTACTTGTATCATTTTAAGATTAAATTGGTATAAAATACTTATTAAACTATTCTTAAAAAGTGAAAAGCAAATATCGTAATTATTTAGTCAAATAATAGTATAGAATCCTTTAAAATACACCGCTATTTTTACGAAGCTTCTTTTAATAAGTCTCTTGGACTTACACCGAATCGTTGTTTAAACTTTACTGAAAAGTATGAAGCACTTTTAATTCCTACAGAATATCTCACATTATTAATATCCGCTTCTTCCCTATTTTTAATTTTTTTATACGCTTCTTGCAAACGTACTTCCAAAATAAATTTAACAGGAGTTAAACCAGTCAATTTTTTTATCATTCGTTCAAGTTGTCTTTGACTGTACTGAAATTCAGTTGCCAAACTACCAACAGTAAAGTTTTCCTTATCTAAATTATCCAATACGACAGCATATAGTTTTTTTATACTTTTTTGATCAAAAGTTTCTACTTTTTCATTGGTCTCTTTTTCTGTAACAACAAAATCATTTTTCCAATTTTCTCTTTCAACTTTATTCTCAATCAAACACTTAATCCTAGCTATTAGTTCATTTTTACCAAAAGGCTTAACAATGTAGTCATCGATACCAATATTAAACGCTTCTATTTTATTTTCTTCATATCCTAATGCTGTCACTAATATAAAAGGTGTGTTTTTATTTCCATCTAGCTTTTTCAATCGCTTCCTAAACTCTAAACCATTCATTTTTGGCATCATAACATCTGAAATAATGACATCAAACTTATCCTTATCTAAAACTTGTAATCCTTCTTCACCATTAAATGCATAGACACATTCAAACCAAGGATCTAAAATTTTCTTATAATAATCAACCATATAAGGGTTGTCCTCAACAATCAACAGTTTGTGTTCTTTAGAAGATTGAACAGCCACTTCATCTTCTTCTTTACCACTACTTAACAACTGATTAACAACCACTTCCTCACTATCTTCTATCGTATCACTTTCTTTAACAGGTAAATATATTTCAAATGTGGTACCTTTATTAAGTTTGCTGTAAACATTAATATTGCCCGATAATCTTTTAACAATATCTTTAACGATAGCCAATCCTATCCCAAATCCTTCAGATTTTCCTTTTTTATCTTCTTGATAAAATTTACTAAATATATTTAGCTGATTATCTAAATCTATACCTTTACCTTCGTCTACTACTAACAACTTTAACTGCGTATTTTCGACTGCGCACTCAAGACACACTGTAGTATTTTTTGGTGAAAATTTTATAGCATTCCCTACCAAGTTATTAATTAAACTTTCTAATTTATTTGGGTTTGTAGTGAAAATAAAATTTTTAGGGAGTTCAACATTATAGCTTAATTCTATATTTTTGATTCTCGCTATACTTTCAAATGAGAAAAACAATTGTCTCAAAAAAGGTTCCAAATTAATATTTTCTAGCGGTAGATCCTCTATGGTTTTGTTTTCTTTTAACAAGTAAATAATATCTGAAATATTATTTATTACTTTATTACTATTCCTCTTTATCTCATTAAAGTACCTCGAAATCTCTTCTTTTGGTGCCGACTTTTGTGAACTTAATTCCAAATAACCTAATATTAATGATATTGGTGTACGTATTTCATGAGCAATATTGATAAATAAAGAAGCCCTAAACTTATTAAATTCATATTCTTTCTCTAACTCTAAACTTATTTTCTTTTTTTGATATCTCAATCTCAAAAAATATCCTTGAAACATCACGGCAAGAAATAACAAAGCTCCAATTGATATGTAAATAATTTTTTTCCTTTTATTTTCTTCTTTTAAAGTTAAAACATTTTTTTCTGACTCAGCCAAGTTCAAATTTGCATTCGAAATTTTTTTGAAACTTGAAACCAAAGAGTCTTTATGTTGTTTTTGAAATTCAAAATACTTTTGTTTATGTTCCTTTATTTTTTCAAGATTTTTTTTCTTTAAATAATAATTTATAAAATTACTATGAACACGTTCTAACTTTTCTTTGTCATTTTTTTTTGTGTATTCCTTTTCTGCCAAAGACAAGTTCACGTAGGCCTTATCTAAAAAATTTTCTTCCACATAAGACCTTCCTAAAACCAAATTCATTACATAAACCTCAATCGACTTTAAACTTTTCATAGCATCTCTATGAATATTTAACGAATCGTACTTATGAAGTTTATTAAAAAATAATTCCCCGTATTTTATTGCTTTTTTATGTTTTTCAACATCATAACTATAAAAAACGGCAAGCTCGTGAATAGGCATTAAATCATATACCATAACATTATGCTTTTTTGCCACTTCAATTGCATCTCTCAATACTCGTTCCATATCATCATAGCGCTTTTGAATACGATACGACATAGCTATTGTCTTACTAAGACTTACATATTTATTCCAGTTTTTATTTTCTGCAAAAAGTCTTCTTAACTTATTAATGTAAACATCAGCCTTATCATAATCAAAAATCAACATAAAATAATTCGCTATAATGTAGTACTTTTTAGCAAGTTCGTCATATCCCTTATGATAACGTAAATCCTTAATATACTGATGTATAACTTGAGAAACTTCAGAGGGTTTATTTTCTATAGCTATGATATTATGAATAGAATCTAAACTTTTAAGCTCTACATTAACTCCTTCTTTTGAAGTAGTTTTATCATCACAAGCTCCTATAGAAACCATCGTAGCAACTAAAAAAACTACTACAATAGTATAGAAAGAATATTTTCTAATCTTGCTTAAATATGAATTCATTTTAACCATAAAAAAATGATCTAAGGAGCAAATTAACAAAAAACAAAACAAAAAAAAGAAAATTTGTGTCGTTTTTAAGTCATAAAAAAGTTTGAATATCAATAATTTGACGTAAATAAGATAATTCAAAAAACTTATCTCATATATCTTTGACACATACTACTAATACATTGAAAATTATAATAGATAGTCCCCCAAATAAATCTATCTCATAGCCCTCAAATCAAAACCCTCGCAGTTTTAAGAGGGCTATTATTTTTTACTTCATTTTTGCTCCATCTCTATTAATAAATAATACCTAACAACTCAGCACATATAAACAAAAACTATAACATTATTTTGTTACATTCTTGGAAACAGAAAATAAGATTTATTAAAGTTTTGCAGCAAGTCTGCTTCCTTGATCAATCGCTCTTTTAGCATCTAACTCTGCTGCTAGATCTGCTCCTCCAATAAGATGTGCCTCAATTCCTTTGTTTTTTAATATTGTATAAAGACTATTTTCTGAAACTTGTCCTGCACAAATAATAACATGATCTACTTTTAGCAACTTTTGTTCATTGCCTTGTTCATAATGCACCCCTTCATCATCAATTTTCTTATACATTACTTCATTTATAAATTGAATTTTCTTTTTTTTCAAGTTTGCTCTGTGAATCCACCCTGTTGTCTTTCCTAAATTTGCCCCAAACTTTCCTGTACTTCTTTTAAACATAAAAATTTCACGAGGCGAGGATATTTCTTCTTTAGTAACACCTTCAATACCACTTCTAGCTTTTAACGTTTTGTCAATTCCCCATTCTCGTAACCACGCATCTATATTTTGACTTGTACTTTCTCCTTGATGAGCTAGATATTCTGAAATATCAAACCCTATACCTCCTGCACCAATTACAGCTACTCTCCTCCCTACATCTTTTTTATGTTTTAACACATCGATATAACTCAACACCTTTTCATTATCAATTCCTTCAATCGATGGGAGTCTAGGAAGAATGCCTGTAGCTATAATAATTTCATCAAAATTTCCTTTTATTAAGTCATCAGCTGAAACTCTTTTATTAAGAGTTAATGTAACACCGTGTAGTTCAATTTGTTTTCCAAAATAACGGAGAGTTTCATAAAATTCTTCCTTTCCTGGAATTAATTTTGCCATATTAAATTGGCCACCAATTTTATCAGCTGCATCAAAAAGCGTTACTTGATGCCCTCTTTTTGCTGCAACTGTAGAGGCTGCTAGCCCAGCTGGCCCAGCTCCAACCACTGCAATACGTTTTTTCTGAATTGCCGCGTCATAATTTAATTCTGTCTCATGACATGCCCGAGGATTCACCAAACAACTTGTCAATTTACCTTCAAAAATATGATCCAAACAAGCTTGATTACAGGCTATGCATGTATTAATTTCATCCACTCGCCCTTCTTTAGCCTTCAACACCCATTCAGGATCTGCCAGAAAAGGTCGGGCCATAGATATCATATCGGCATGTCCTTCCGCTAATATATTTTCAGCAACATCTGGCATGTTAATTCTATTTGAAGTAATTAGCGGTATGGATAATTCTTCCTTCATTTTATGAGTAACCCAAGTAAAAGCTGCTCTGGGTACTGAAGTTGCTATCGTAGGGATACGAGCTTCATGCCATCCAATCCCTGTATTAATAATAGTAGCACCTACTTTTTCTATCTCCTTTCCTAATTGGACAATTTCATTCCATGAGCTTCCGTTTTCTACTAAATCTAACATGGATAGTCGGTAGATAATTATAAAATCATCACCTACTTCTTCTCTGATTTTTTTTACGATTTCAATCGGAAATCTCATCCTATTCTCATAGCTACCACCCCAAGCATCGTCTCTTTTATTGGTTTTATTAACAATAAACTGATTAATCAAATAACCTTCAGATCCCATTATTTCTACACCATCATACCCTGCTAATTTTGCCAACCGTGCTGACTTTACAAAATCCTTAATGGTTCTTTTTATACCAGATTCTCTTAATTTAAACGGTTTAAAAGGTGATATTGGTGATTTCAATGCAGAGGGTGCTACTGTTAATGGATGGTACCCATAACGCCCTGAATGTAAAATTTGCATACAAATTTTACCTCCTTCTTTATGAACTGCTTCTGTTATTGCTTTATGTTCTTTAGCATGTTTTTTAGTGCTCATTCTAGCAGCAAAAGGCCCCGTCCAACCTTGGATATTTGGAGCTATTCCTCCTGTCACAATAAGACCAACCCCTCCTCTAGCTCTTTCTGCATAGTATCTTGCTATTCTTTTAATACCGTTTTTTTCTTCTTCCAACCCAGTATGCATCGACCCCATTACTATCCTATTTTTCAAAGTAGTAAACCCCAGATCAAGTGGTTGAAATATACGTGAATATTTTACCATATATAAACTCTTAACTTTTATTATTTATGGCTGACATTAAACTTGCTTACCACTCACTAATAATAAGCTTTTTTAACAAAAAAAACAAATATTAAACTATTCAGAAATATCGAGTTCTTTTTTGAATACAAGGGTAAATAAATACCTATACCCCTTATACATTAAAAATCCAAAAATTGTTCCAGACAAATATCCTACAAGAACATCAAATGGATAATGAACTCCTAGATATATCCTACTATACCCAAAAACTAATGGATAGAGTAAAAGAATAAAAAATAATCGTGACCAATTTTTCAGTAGAAGAATGATAAAAACACTAAATACTGTCGAAACAAAAGCATGTCCAGACCAAAAACTAAAGCTTTGAGGCTTGTATGTAAAAGACCTGATGATTCCATCCAAATCAGCGGTATTACAAGGACGTGGCCTTTCTGTCGTATTTTTTATAAAATTTGTAAATTGGTCAGAAAAAGCAACCAAAAAAGCAATAAATAACAAAGTAAACAAACCTTGTTTTAATCCTAATTTTTTAAACACAAAAAATAGTATTAGTACAAACAAAGGTATCCAAGAAAATTGATCCGTAATTGCAAACCACAAACCATCAAATTCTTGGCTACCTAAGTTATTTAAATATACTAATATCTCGCTGTCTATTTGTAGTAAATTATCTATCAACTATTTTCCTACTTTTAAAACTTCAACTTCAAACACCAAATCAGATTTTGCTGGAATAGGCCCAAAACTTCCTTCTCCATACCCTAAATAATAGGGGATAAAAAATCGAGATTTATCACCTTCTCGCATACTTTTGACACCTTCTTTCCATCCTGCTATCAAATTCATTTCATTTATAGTAAATACAAATGGTTCTCCTTTATCAATACTCGAATCAATTTTTTTACCCGTTGTTAAATACAATGTATAATGTACTGTAGTTGGTAGTGCTGGATTTACTTTTTTCCCTTTCCCTTCTTTAAGCTTTAATATTTTCAACCCAGAATCAGTTTCTTTAGCCTCACTTTCGCCCTTCTCTTCTAAAAACTTTTTTTTTAGTGCCGCTAGTTTTTTCTTCCTTTCTTCTTCCTTCTTCACTACGTTGGCTAATTCTGTCTGAAATACTATGGCAGCATCAAACTTCTTCGCTTCTTTTCCAACTCTTATGATTTCTATTTGATTGATAAGATCATCTTTAGCAATTGTATCAACAATGTTTTGTCCTTTTTGAACAATACCAAAAACGGAGTGTTTTCCATCTAACCAAGGGGTAGCTTTATGCGTAATAAAAAATTGACTTGAATTTGTATTTGGCCCTGAATTTGCCATAGATAACACCCCTAAAGTATCGTGTTTAAATAATAGTTCTCCTTTATCATTTGTTGGAAATTCATCAGAAAACTTATAGCCTGCATTACCTCTTCCCGTTCCTGTATAATCCCCCCCCTGAATCATAAAATCTTTTATCACACGGTGAAATTTAGTTCCATTAAAATAAGGTTTACCTTTTAAAGAATCTAATACCTTAGGATTTGTGCCTTCTGCCAAAGAAACAAAATTAGCTACTGTCATCGGAACTTCTTTATTATGAAGTTTGATTAAAATATCGCCTTTATTTGTTTGAACATCTGCATAAAGTCCGTTTTCTAAATTTGGATACTTAACAGATTTACAAGCAACTGTAAAAAAAGTAATTAATATTAATATTTTAAAGGTTTTCATTTTATAATGTTTAGTTTAACTAATGTACTAAAAACAATTAGGTTAGTGATATCACTAACCTAATTGTTTTTCATTAAATTCGAGATTAATGTACTTCTAGTAATTCTACTTCAAAAATCAAAGCAGCAAAAGGTTTTATTTTCCCTCCTGGTCTAGGAGTTGCCCCGTATGCTAATTCTTGAGGAATAAAGAATTTATATTTTCCTCCTGGCTTCATTAACTGTAATCCTTCAGTCCATCCTTTAATCACTTGACCTACTCCAAATTCCTGAGGCTGTTTTCTTTCTACAGAACTATCAAAAACAGTTCCATCGATTAATGTTCCATGATAATGAACTTTTACTCTTGAAGTTGCTTTTGGGCTTTCTCCTTTTCCTTCTTTTAAAACTACATATTGGAGTCCACTATCTGTAGTCAACACTCCTTTTTTTGTTTTGTTTTCTGCTAAAAACTTTTCATTTTCTTTTTTGTACTCTCCAAATTCTTTCTCTGCTTTCTTTGTAGCTTCTTCTTGATCCTTCTTCATTTTCTCTTCTTGTTTTTTCATGAAGTAATCACGTATAATATTGTTTACACTTTCTTTCTTCACTAATAACGTACTTGTAGAATCAACTCCATTTAAAAAGCCCTGGATAAACAAATCCCTATCCATTTCATCAAAATTATCTTGAATTTTTTTCGCCATATCAAGACCGATAGCATAACTCACTGAGTCTACTTCTGAAGTTAATGAACTTTTGTTTTTTAATTGTCCTTTACTACATGATACAACTGACAATGAAACAATGGCAGTTGCAAAAATTTTAGTTATTTTCATTTCTTTTTATCTGTTTTAATATCTATTAATGTTACAGTACTTATAATTGATTGGTTAATTCCTATTTTATGTCCATCTCCCATGACCCCAAAGGCCCTGTAAGAAGGAATGATAAAAGTCACTACTTCATCCTTTTTCATTAATTTTATACCGTCTTGTAAGGCAGGTATAAAATCTTCTTTATCTACTCTATAGCTCTTTTTCTGATTCCCATAAATTTCTTTCCCATTAAAATCAAAAACATTATATTCAATTTCGACTGTATCATCAATTAAAGGTCTCTGATCACTTAACGAATCTTTTTTCACATAATAATACCAATACCCTTGTGGACTTGAAGTTATATTATGAATGCTATCTTTTTCAATCCATTTTTCAATCCTTTTACGTTCTAGCGCATTCATTTTTTTACTTTTCTTTATTACCTCTGCATAAAAGTTTTTTGTACCCTGTTGTTTCGGTCTTCTAGCTTTTAGATTTTTGCAAGAATATGCAAAAATCATGACAATAAAAAGTATAATTCTATAGTTCATACGATGCTAATAATTCTGCTTGATACTTAGGTAATAATTTTTTAAATCTCGCTACAGTTTCTTCCATGGATTCACCACTTCTACCACCTGCAGCATTATCATGACCTCCACCATCAAAATATCTTCTTGCAAATTGGTTCACTGAAAAGCTTCCTTTAGATCGAAAAGAAATCTTGATAATTCCTTGCTCTTCATCCTCTATAAAAATAACTCCAAATACAATCCCTTTTAAAGAAAGTGCATAATTTACTACCCCTTCAGTGTCACCTTTTTCATATTCGTTTTCTTTTTTATCTTTTTCAGAAATAGTTATATAAGCAGTATTGTATTCAGGTAAAATTTTTAAACTCTGTAGAGCTTTCCCCAATAAAAGTAATCTACCATAAGAATTCGAATCATTAACATTACTATGTATTCTTTCGTTTTGAGCTCCTTTATCTATCAAGTTGGCAATAATTCGATGTGTTTTACTGGTAGTTGATCGAAACCGAAAAGATCCAGTATCTGTCATAATTCCTGTATATAAACAAGTAGCAATCTTTTTATCGATCAAACTCGTATCATCCATCATCTCAATAAAGTTATAAACCATTTGACACGTAGAAGACATTGAGGTATCTGAATACATATACGTAAAATCATCTGGTTGTTGATGATGGTCTATTAAAGTAAAATCATTATCGTACTTTTCTAGGGTATTTTGCATATCTCCTCCTACTCTATGTAAGGCATTAAAATCCAATAAAAACACCATATCAGATTTTTTTAAAGACCGTACACATTGTGCATTTTGACGATCAAATCGATACATAGTTTCCACTCCCGGAAGCCAATGTAAAAAGTTAGGAAATTCATTTGGTACTAATACCTGAACTGTATGCCCTTTTTTATCAAGGTAGTGCTTTAAACCTAAAGTGGCTCCAACTGCATCTCCATCGGGGTTTTTGTGTCCTATAACTACAAGATTTCGAGGTATTGACAAAAACACCTCTAATTCTTTAATGTTTTTTAAAATCATAAGTCGCGAAGATACAAATTTAATGTATTATTAATAAATCAGTATTACTTGTTAATAACATTAAAAGATGTATTTTTGCGCCGATTTAAACTAGATATAAACAATGGCAACAAACAGAACATTTACCATGATTAAGCCTGACGCTGTAGAAAACGGGCATATTGGTGCAATCTTAGAAAAAATCAATACTGCTGGTTTCAAAATTGTAGCATTGAAAAAAACGCACATGACAAAAAATGATGCAGAAACTTTTTATGCTGTTCATAAAGAACGCCCATTTTTTGGAGAGTTAGTAGAGTTCATGACTAGAGGACCAATAGTAGCTGCTATCTTAGAAAAAGATAATGCTGTTGAAGACTTCAGAACATTAATAGGTGCTACAAATCCAGCTGAAGCTGCTGAAGGAACTATTCGTAAACTGTTTGCTACTTCTGTAGGAGAAAATGCAGTTCACGGTTCTGACTCAGACGAAAATGCAGAAATAGAAGGTAACTTCCACTTTTCTGGAAGAGAAGTTTTTTAACAACTTCAAAATAAACCTTAATTAAAAATAAAGAAACTCGAAATCAAAAAATGATTTCGAGTTTTTTGTTTTTCACTTATAACAGAAAAACACATCATATTATGCGGATATCCCTTTTAACACAGATAGGACATCTATATATCTTTGTTGCATCACTCATTACATTTGAGCGGATAATTTAAGGGGAAAATAAAAACCCTTTTAGGAAGTGTATACCTAAAAGGGTTTTTTAATATTTTAACCTTAGCCTTTATTAAAAACTAAACAAACATTATTTTTTTGACTACTTCTTTTCCCATTTCTTCATTAATCATTTGAATGATTTTCTCTTTGCCATAACTTAATTCTTCACGTAAAACAGAAGAGCTCAACTTAATGAATAAGGTTTGCTTATGAAGTTTTACCTCTTCGGTGTAAGAAACAACTCCACCTCCCATTAATTTGCCCCAGGCTTCTTCAATACGAATTTTCTCAAAACCTTTATTTAGTTTACCTCCTTCAATAAAACTATTCATTAGGTCTTTTATCGAAAAACTTTCATTTTCTCTCTTTGTCATTTTTGTTTACAGCTTAAATATTTGGTATCCTTTATTACTTTGTTTCACTACGTCTTCTGTCCGTTCCTCATGAGTATCTGTGATAAAAATTTGACCAAATTCATCGTTATTAACTAAACTAACGATTTCAGACACTCTATTTTCATCCAATTTATCAAAAATATCATCTAACAACAATATAGGAGTAAGGTTTGCTTGCAATTTAATAAACTCAAATTGTGCCAATTTCAATGCAATTAAATATGATTTTTGTTGTCCTTGAGAACCAAATTTTTTTATAGGGTACCCTGCAATTTCAAAACTTAAATCATCTTTATGTATACCCGCAGTGGAATATTGCATCATCCGATCTTTTTCTAAACTCTTTTCTAATAATTCTTCAAATGAAGTATCATGTAGCTGACTTTTATAACGCAAATTTACTTGCTCATTACCCTTTGATATTACTTTATATTTTTTATCAAAAATAGGAACAAATTTTTTTAAAAATTCGTTTCTTTTTTCAAAAATCTCTGCCCCATACTGAATTAACTGTTCATCGTACACCTTTAAATTCAGTGCATCAAAAGTTCTATTTGCCGCAAAAAACTTCAACAAAGCATTACGTTGCCCTAATACCTTATTATAAGAAAGCAAACTTTTAAGATATTTTTTATCTTGTTGTGATATAACTCCGTCAATAAACTTTCTCCTAGTATCACTACCTTCAACAATAATATCTCTATCGGCTGGTGAAATAATCACCAAAGGTAATTGCCCTATGTGATCTGAAAACTTATCATACACTTTACCGTTTCTTTTGAGCATTTTTTTCTGTCCTTTTTTTAAAGAGCAAACAATTTTCTCTAGTCTTTCTTCCAACATGTAGTTTCCTTCAATCATAAAAAAATCTTGTCCATGTTTGATATTTTGACCTGCTATGGAATTAAAATAACTCTTAGCGAAGGACAAATAATAAATAGCATCCAACACATTTGTCTTCCCTACACCATTATTTCCTACAAAACAATTGATTTTCTCATGAAATTCAAATGTCTGGGTGTCAATATTTTTAAAATTTACCAATGAAATTTTCTGCAAATACATCTAAAAAAAAGTATATGATAAAATATAGTGCAAATTATTGAAATTTTACGAAAAAACGGTTTTTAATATTCATTAAAAAAAGTTATTTTTGCTCGCACTAATTTTTAAGCGATTATGGCTACATACAAGAAACGAGGATATAAACCAAAGAAAGAAAAAGTAGTAGAAACCGTTGAAGACAACTTTGACGAGACACAAAGTACTACTGCTGAAGTATTTAACAACCTAGACGAAGCGGCTAACAAATCGGAAGAGTGGATTGAAAAAAATAGCAAGCCATTATTTTATGGTCTAGTTGCCGTAGCTGCCTTAATTTTAGTATACTTAGCATACAATAAATTTATATCAGAACCAACAGAAAGAGAAGCTTCTAACGAATTGTCGTACCCTAGAGAGTTTTTCAATCAAGCTGAGAAGGCAGCAGGGAAATCAGCAGATTCACTTTACAATCTTGGTTTAACAGGTGGTGAAGGAAAATATGGTTTTATTGATATCGCTGAATCATTTGGCGGTACAAAAGCAGGTAATATTGCTAACTATTATGCTGGTATTTCTTATTTAAAAATGAAAAAATACGAAGAAGCTATTAACTATTTAAGTGATTTTTCTTCGGATGATGAACTTTTAGGCCCTACAGCTTTAGGTGCAATTGGTGATGCTTTTGCTGATATCAACCAACCGGAAGAAGCTTTAGAATATTACGAAAAGGCAGCCTTAAAGAAAAGCAATGACTTTACAACACCTTTATTCCTACTAAAAGCAGGACAAATAGCATTAACGCTAAAAAAGTATAGTAAAGCGACATCTTTATTTACGACTATTAAAGAAAAATATCCTGATACAGATCAAGGTAGAGATATTGAAAAATACTTGGCTAGTGCAAAATATGCGCAATAATTTTAGGATATTGAAAACTGTGTAAATGGCTACAACGAATTTATCTAATTACAATAAACCATCAGTCCCAAATGCGAAGTCTTTTCGATTTGGGATTGTTGTTTCTGAATGGAATTCAGAAATCACTGATAACCTACATAAAGGTGCAATCGAAGCATTACTAGAGAATGGAGCAATTCAAGATAACATAATTACTTGGCACGTACCAGGTAGCTTTGAATTGGTCTACGGATGTAAAAAAATGATTGAAACAGAAAAACTAGATGCAATCATAGCGATTGGCAATGTAATTCAAGGGGAAACCAAGCATTTTGACTTTGTTTGTAATGGTGTTACTCAAGGAATTACTGAGCTAAACCTCAACTATGACGTTCCTGTTATATTTTGTGTATTAACAGACAATACCAAACAACAGTCATTAGACAGATCAGGTGGTAAATTAGGTAATAAAGGAATTGAATGTGCAATTGTTGCCATAAAAATGGCAGCTATCAAAAATAAAAACGTCCAATCTAATACTGTAGGATTTTAACTAGTAACTAAGCTTGTCTTAATTTTGAGGTATTGTATAAAAACAACCGTTAAAAGTGGTTTTTATACTCTAAAACACCTTTTTATTAACAATTTTTGATCACTTCTACCGAATTCAGTAAATTTGATCAATCACTAGTTTATTGGTAAAACTTTTACTATAACCTACCGCCAAGTAAAAAGTTTTTTATGGGATTTATAAAACGAGAAAACAAAAAATTTGATTACAAACCTCGATATTATAAGGGCGAGGGTAATCCTTATGAGTTTACGCATAAATTTGATCAATTCCGAACTACTGTAGGTAAAAAGAAAAACTTAAAACAGAAATTCAGCACCGCATTTAATGAATTCAAAACTTCAGAGTACGGTGGAATTAACAAAACCATAGTAATCATTATCATGATTCTAGTGCTAATTTTCTTGTATTTAATAGAATTTGATCTATCAATTTTTTTACCTAGAAACAGTTAATGTCTGATATAATACAACTATTACCCGATCATGTGGCTAATCAAATCGCCGCAGGCGAAGTGGTACAACGCCCTGCCTCTGTAGTCAAGGAGCTTTTGGAAAATGCAATTGATGCAGGAGCAGCTTCAATAAAATTACTTTTAAAAGATGCAGGAAAGACCCTAATTCAAGTAATTGACGATGGTAAAGGGATGTCTGCTACGGATGCTAGACTTTGTTTTGAACGTCATGCTACTTCCAAAATTAAAAATGCACAAGACTTATTCAATATAAACACCAAAGGTTTTAGAGGAGAAGCAATGGCTTCTATTGCTGCTATTGCACATGTTGAGTTAAAGACTAAGCTGGCAGACGATGAACTTGGCACTCATATAAAAATACAAGGGAGTAAAGTTAATTCACAAGAAGCTATATCGACTGCAAAAGGAACAAGTGTTGCCGTTAAAAATTTATTTTATAATATTCCTGCACGACGAAATTTTTTAAAGTCTGATACTATTGAAACACGTCATATTGTCGATGAATTTCAACGAGTAGCCCTTGCACATCCAGATATTAGTTTTTTATTACATCATAACAACAACGAAATATACAACCTTAAAAAAAGTAACCTACGAAAACGAGTTGTGGCTGTTTTTGGTAACAAGATGAACGAAAAACTTGTTCCGATTGATGAACAAACAGATATTATCTCTATTCAAGGTTTTGTAGCAAAACCATCTTTTGCAAAAAAAAAGCGAGGAGAACAATTCTTTTTTGTAAATGATCGTTTTATTAAAAGTTCGTATTTAAACCATGCAGTAATTAATGCTTTTGAAGGGCTTTTAGAAGCAAATGCCTACCCTTCTTATTTTTTGTACTTACAAGTTCCTCCAGATAGTATAGACATCAATATTCACCCTACAAAAACTGAGATTAAATTTGATAACGAAAAAGCCTTATACGCGATTCTAAGGGCTACTGTTAAACACGGGTTAGGACAATATAATGTTGCTCCTGTATTAGACTTTGATAGAGATGCGAATTTAGATACACCCTACGAGTATACTAAAAAAGAATCTACGACAATATCAATACCGCCTATTTCTGTTAATCCTGACTTTAATCCTTTTAAAACAGAAACAGAAAGTACACCTATTTCATCTAAGTCAAGTACTACTAGTGCTGCTTCAAGCTCCAAGAATTTTACTAATAACCAATACCATGCTAATTTTAAAAAAAATGATGAGGATTGGGAGGCCTTATATACAAGTATCGAACCTTTAGAAACAACAAAACAAGAGGAACTCTTTGTTTCCCATCAGGAAACAGAAACGGGGAAGACATTTCAAATTCAAAAAAAATACTTGTTGAGTTCGATAAAATCTGGAGTTGTATTAATTCATCAATCCTTAGCACATCAACGTGTACTTTATGAGGATTTTCTAGAAAATATAACGGTAAAAGAATCTAGTAGTCAACAACTCTTATTTCCTGTTACAATTTCGTTACCTGCAACAGATATTGATATGCTTAGGGACTTAAAATCTGATTTAGAAAGTACTGGTTTTGTATTTAATGAATTTAGTAAAGAAACCATAACTATTGGAGGCATACCTACTTCAATTACTGAAAGTCAAATTTCGCTTATCTTAGAACAATTGTTAGACGATATGAAAGTAGAAGTACCAAATGTCGGATTTAGTCACTTTGATACCCTAGCCAAATCATTTGCCAAGTCATTGGCTATCAAAACAGGAACAGTTTTGTCGGTTAAAGAACAAGAAGGATTAGTAGACGATTTATTTTCTTGTAAGGATCCTAGTATTTCTCCCTTTGGAAGACCTACTTTTAAAACATTAACACTAAATGAGATTGATACAATATTTAACAAATGATTCTCATTCCCAACAGAAAATATTATTTAATTTTACCTAGGTTGAACGATCAATCTAGATCAAAAATATCATGCAAATGTCTAAGCTAACTGATGCTATTAAACATTTAATAATTATCAACATAATTATGTTTGTTGCTCCATTACTTTTAAATATGGACTTAACAAACCTTTTTGCACTACACTTACCAAAAAATGAGCACTTTGGTTTTTGGCAATTCCTTAGCCACCTCTTTATGCATGGAGGATCAATGCACTTAATTTTTAACATGTATGGTTTATGGGCTTTTGGTACACCTCTAGAACAGATGTGGGGAAAGAATAAATTTTTATTTTTTTATTTTTCTTCAGGTATTGGTGCAGGACTTATTTACTCTTTAATAAATTATTATCAGTTCAATAGTGTACTTGAACAACTTATCGGAATGGGAGTTAGCGTTGAAAACATACAAAACTTCCTTGATACAGGGAGCTATGGTGAATTTGCACATCTAATAACACTAGATAAAAATGATTTGACAGACTTTTTTAGTTTGTACCACACACCAGCTGTAGGAGCTTCAGGAGCCATATATGGTATCTTAGTTGCCTTTGCATTGACATTTCCTAATGTAAAGTTAGCTTTACTGTTTTTCCCTGTACCTATTAGTGCTAAATACTTTGTCCCATTTATTATTTTATCAGATTTATTTTTTGGCCTCACAAAGTATTCTATAGGAAATATCGCACACTTTGCCCATATCGGTGGAGCTGCGATCGGATTTTTAATTGCTTGGTATTGGAAAAAAAATCAATTTAGAGTATATTAAAGCTTTTATTATCAACTAAAATGAATATCCTAGATACCCTAAAATATAAATTTAAACACGCAGATATAGTTGAAAAACTCATCTATATAAATTTAGCCGTATTCTTAGCTGTTTTTGTTATTAATACATTTGGTTATCTTTTTCAACTAAATGCTAACTTTTTAGTAAAATGGTTTGCCCTACCAGCTGCTTTTGATGATTTCTGGTATAAACCTTGGACGCTGTTTTCCTATGGCTTTTTACATACTAGTTTCTTGCATATTCTTTTTAACCTAATCGCACTTTATTATATCGGCAACTTATTTAAACAATATTTTACCGACAAACAGCTTCTTAACTTTTATTTCTACGGTACGTTTGTAGGAGGCCTTATCTTTATTTTAAGTTACAACTTCTTTCCTGTATTTCAAAAAGTGGCTCACGAAAGTGTGTTATTAGGAGCCTCGGCGGGTATTTCTGCTATTTTTGTAGGAGTAGCTACGTATATACCAAATTATGAAATAAAGTTTCCTTTAATTGGTTATGTAAAACTTTGGATACTCGCATGTATATGGGTATCTCTTGATATAATTCAAATTCCTGCTGGAAATGCAGGCGGACATCTAGCCCACTTAGGCGGAGCAATTTTTGGTTATCTCTATGTAAACTATACCAGCAATAAAGAAATAACTTTTAACAATCCTTTAAAAGAGTTATTTAAGAAAAAATCTCCCTTAAAAACAGTATATAAGTCCGAGAACACAACAAAAAGTTACAGTAGTAAAAAATACAAATCACCAACCCAACAAGAAATTGATCTAATTCTAGATAAAATCAGTAAATCTGGTTATGAAACACTATCCAAAGAGGAAAAAGAGTTTTTGTTTAAGCAAGGGAAGAAATAAATGAAGAAAAAATCGATTTTAAATACCGTTTTATTTATAATCAACTCTGTTGGAGCCACGATATTGTTATTATCTTATTTACTCCCCTATATATCTCCAAAAACATTTCCTTCATTAACCATACTGGGGCTTTTTGTCCCCTTTCTAATAGCTTTCAATCTTGTCTTTGTTATCTATTGGCTTATTAAATTTCATAAAAACCTATTCGTATCCTCTTTTGTCTTATTAATAGGATGGTTTGTATCGCCTCCGTTATTTAAATTAACTAAAAAAGACATTATTCTCTCAAAAGACCTCAAGGTAATGAGTTATAATGTAAGAATGTTTAACCTTTACAAGTGGATTGAAGATGTAACAACCGAGCAGAAAATATACGAATTCATCAATAATGAATCACCTGATATTATCTGCCTTCAAGAATTTTATAACTCTGATCTATTAGACATTAAGCTACCGCATAAGTATATAAAAACAAGTACTGAATCCAATAAATTTGGACTTGCTATCTATTCTAAATTTCCCATTATAAATAGCGGTTCCTTAGATTTTGAACTTAGCTCCAATAACAGTATATTTATTGATGTTCTAAAAAATAATGACACCATAAGGATATACAATGTTCATCTTGAATCTTTAAAAATTAATCCTAATAAAGAAAACTTTGGAGAAAAAAACTCAGAACGTTTACTAAAAAGACTCTCCAAAGGTTTCGAAAAACAAACCTATCAAACAGAACGTCTTTTACAACATGAATATAGCTGGAAAGGAAAACAGATTATTTGTGGAGATTTTAATAATACGGCCTATTCATGGGTCTACAAAAAACTTTCTAAAAATAAAAAAGATGCTTTTCTTACTTGTGGTTTAGGATTAGGAAAAACATTTAGGTATATCTATCCACTCCGTATTGACTTTATTTTAACGGATCAGAAAGCTACTATCAACCAATTTAAAACCTATAACGAGATTAAACTTTCCGATCATTTCCCTATCATGAGCCGTTTGCACTGGTAATTACCACTTATTTTGTTAAAAAAGCGTACTTTTAACAATAATCAAACTGAGAACTCATGAAACACTATACTGTAGCAATCATTGGAAGTGGCCCTTCAGGAGCAGCTACGGCTCTTTATTTGGCTCAAAATGGTATATCGACCGTAATCATCGAAAAAGAAACCTTACCTAGATATAAAACATGTGGTGGTGGATTTGTCTATAGGGGAAGAAAAGATCTACCCATTGACATAAAAAATGTTGTTGAGAAAGAGTTTTTTAATGTTGATATATATTGTGGTAAACACCTGCACTTTGAAACAAAAAGAGATACTCCAACAATATCAATGATAATGCGTGATTCGTTTGACCGTCTTATCGTAAAAAAATCCGAAGAATTTGGAGCTGATTTACTTGAGAATCATAAACTAACTTCATTAATACAAAAAAATGGTCTTATACACCTAGAAACTTCACAAGGATCGCTAACTGCTAATTTTGTAATTGCTGCTGATGGTGCTATTGGGCAAACAGCTAAAATGGCAGGGTGGGATAAAGATACAAGAACATTAATTCCTGCCCTTGAATATGAAATTGAAGTATCAAAAGAAAATTTTGACCTTCTCTCAAACAACGTTCGTTTTGATATGGACGTAATTCCTTATGGGTATGCTTGGTGTTTTCCTAAGAAAAAACATTTGTCCATTGGAGTAACCACTACCCAAAAATCAAAAATCAATTTAAAAAAGCTTTGTGAAGAATATATGATGAACTTAGGAATAAACCACATAATTAAAATTTCAAAACATGGATTTCAAATTCCGATTTCTCCACGAAAAGATGGTTTTGTAAAAAATGGTGTATTTTTAATCGGAGATGCTGCTGGATTTGCAGACCCTATCACAGCAGAGGGTATTTCTAATGCTATTTATAGTGGTAAATTGGTCGCCAAAGCAATTATACAAAGTAATTTAGACAAAGAAAAAGCTGAAAAACTATATATACAAAAACTTGAAAAAACGTTACTTCCAGAATTAAAAACTGCCTTATGGATTTCTAAACAATTTTATCAGAAAAAAAATCTACGCAATTTAATTCTAAAAAAATATGGGCAAAAATTTAGTGATACTATGGCTGCTATTTTTCATGGGGAAAGAAAATACCCGTCAAACTATAAAACAATTTTTAAATTATAGGCATCGAATACTTTTTTAATATATATTCAATTTCTTCGTCTACATTTTCAACTATACGCTGTTTCTTTTTTAATTATGGAAAACACAAAAAAACCTTATTTTTTTTATTAAAAAAACAAAAACACATATCTAATTTGTTGATTATAAGTACTATAGTATTTTATCCGCTAAAAAAATAGTATATTTGAGCGGATTTAAATTTTTATTACATGAAGAAACTATTAGCTTTACTTACAGTAATGAGCGTTCTCATTGGCTGTAATAGTGATGGCGATCAGACTTTAGTTGAAGACCCTAATCGGCAAATTTCGGAAGTTGATACTTCATTTCTTCTAGAAGCTTTTCATGGTCAAAGAGGTGAAGAAGTTAAGAAAGGATTTGTTGATGGTCATCCAATTACTTATCAAGAGATCAATGGTCGTTATGTTATGGAAGGGGATATTGCTTTTCTTAAAGAAGATGTTTTTGAAACAAAAGAAGAATCGCTTTATCGTACAGGAAAAAAAATAAAATCGAGAAGATCGGCAGGAAGAATTGGGGCAAAATGGACTAACAATACAGTATACTACACCATAAGCTCAAACTTACCCAATCAATCAAGGGTAACCGAAGCAATTAGACATATTGAAAGTAGAACTAGTTTACGTTTTGTATATGGCAGAGGTAATGGTAATTATGTTCATATCATTCCAGCAAATGGATGTTATAGCTCTTTTCTAGGAATGAGAGGCGGTTATCAAGAAATTGGACTTGGAGGCGGTTGTCATACTGGGGTTACTATCCATGAATTTGGTCATGCAATAGGCTTATTTCATGAACAAACAAGACAAGACAGGGATAATTATGTAACTATTCTTTGGCAAAATATCCAGAGTGGACAAGAACATAATTTTAATAAATATAGGTATGGTGATGGGAGAGATTTAACAGAATGGGATTATAATTCAATCATGCTTTATGGTTCTTATGGCTTTTCTAAAAACCGTCAACCTACTATTCTTAGAAAAGGGGGAGGAACATTACCCAATCAGAGTAGACAACTTTCTAGTTTAGATATTGCAGGAATAGCTAGAATTTATGGAGGAAGTACACCAACACCACCACCAACGCCTCCTACTCCACCCACACCACCAACCCCACCACCAACGCCTCCTACTCCACCCACACCACCTACCCCACCCGTTACACCACCTCCACCACCAACCCCACCCACACCACCTGTAACCCCTCCACCACCAACCCCACCAACTCCCATACCTCCTGTATTTCCAACAACCCCACCTCCTCCAGCTACAATAATAACCAACCCTTCTCCTCCATACATAAATGGTCAAACATATGTTATTAACGGATTGACTGTTTTACGTAAAAACAATGCATGGTGGCATAAAAAACATGGTAAAAAATGGGTAAGAGTGTATTTAGTTAACGGTACTTGGCAATGGACTAAATAAGATAATAGAAGAATAATAAACTTTTTATTAATATAATAAAAAGCTCAGGCTATCTTTTTAAGATAACCCGAGCTTTTTTTATTTTCTTTTATTAATACGCTGCAGAAAAAAAACTATTTTACAAATCAACTACACCCTTTACTCTTTTTTACCAAACACAAACATCTTCACGAAATAAAAGTTAAAAAATTGCATTAAATGCAATTTTAGTTGAATTGAATTAAAATAGTTTCGCGCCAAATTTAACTTTTATTATATGAAAAACATATTAATTTCGTTTACAGTCATGGCAATAATGATAGGCTGCAACGAAGAAGATCAAAACTTACCTAACTAATCTGACTCACTAACAAATCCCCAAGAAAATCAACTCATAGCTTTTCCAGGAAAAGAAGGAGAAGTAAAACAGGGCTATATAAACGGTATGGCTATTCAATATGCAGATATCGATGGGCAATATGTTATGGAAGGAGACATTTTACTATCAAAAGATCAAGTATACGACTCTATGGACGATTTAATTCTAGAGTCAGGAGAAAAACGAGGTGCAAAAAGATCTGTAGGTAAAAGAAGGGGGAAATGGCCTAATAATACCGTTTATTACACTATTAACCGCAGGTTATCCAACCAATATCGAGTTACTAACGCTATCAAACATTGGGAAAGTAAAACAAACCTAAAGTTTGTAAAAGGTAGAGGACGTGGAAACTATCTCGAATTTTATCCTGGAGACGGCTGTAGTTCATGGGTTGGTATGACAGGTGGTAGACAAGTTGTCTCTTTAGGGAGAGGATGTGATACAGGAGCTGCCATACATGAAATAGGGCATGCGATAGGTTTATATCATGAACAAACAAGAAATGATAGAGACAAATATATTACCATCCATTGGAATAATATGCAATCAGGTATGGGGTATAATTTTCAGAAGCATCGTTCAAGAGAAGGTTTTACTCCTTTTGATTATAACTCAATAATGCTTTATGGTTCGTATGCTTTTTCTACAAATAGACGACCAACTATTACAAAAAAAGATGGCAGCCTTTTATCTGGCCGAAAAAACTCTTTATCAGCCCTAGACATTCAGGGGGTTGCCAAAATTTATGGCGGAAAAACCACTAATCCTGATCCCGACCCAAATCCAGATCCAGATACAAACCCTGAACCATCAAAATATAAAAACGGAAAATGGTATGTCATATACAATGTACGTGTTTATAGACATAACAATCAATGGTGGTATTTACAATATGGTAAAAACTGGAGAAGGGTTTATTCAAGAAATAATCAATGGTATTATTATTAATATCAATTCTAACACTTTAAATTAAACTCGGGTTATTGTCTTTCTTTGACATAACCTGAGTTTTTTTTATTGAAAAAAATTAGTATTAACGTTTATACGCTGTAGTAAGGTCTAATAAGTCTATTGGATTATTATCAATCCCTTTAATATTTTTTTGATAAAACCGAATTACCTGATCATAGTATAAAGGAATAATAGGGGCTTCAGCAATAATTATACTATCCATTTTTTGATATAAACGATGTCTTATTCCTGTATTTACTTCTTTAACCGATGCTTCATATAACTTATCGAAATGCTTGTTTTGAAAATGTGTATAATTAGGGCCGTTGGGAGCAAAATTTTTACTATAAAATAAAGATAAATAATTCTCTGCATCAGGATAATCAGCGATCCAGCTTGCTCTAAAAATTGCGAGCTTACCATGAGCTTTTCCTTGGCGCAACGTTGAAGGAGGAATTACTTCAATCGCAACTGTTACCCCTATTTTCTGTAACTCTTTTTGGATAAATTCACATAAATCTAGATAGTTACTATTGGTACTTATCGTAATAGGTATTATTTCTTTATTGGTCTCTTCTTTATATTCTTTAATTAATTTTTTAGCAAGTTGTGGATCATAATCGTAGCCTTTTTGACTTGAAAATGAAGGCAATCCAGAAGGAATAACCCCATGTACTGCTGGGCTACCAATACCGTTTCGTAAAAATCTCATCATTTTTCTTCTATCGAACCCATAATTAATAGCTTTTCTTATATTTTTGGCATGTAACGGAGTGTTCTCCCCCCCCAGATAAACTCCTAAATACTCTGTATTCAAATAAGCTCCTGTCTGCAAGCGAATCTTGTCCAAATACGTATTCTTTAAAGTTCCATCCGTATTTAAAATATAATCTTTATAGGATGCATCTAATCCTTTCATAAAATCTATATTACCTTGGATAAACTGTAAAAATTCACTTTGTTTATCTGGTAAAAAACTAATCGCTATCGCTTCTAAATAAGGAAGTTTCCTTCCCTCTTTATCTTTTTTAAAATAAATAGGGTTTTTACGTAAAACTAGCTTCGTATTCTCCACCCACAGCTTAAACTGAAAGGGACCCGTACCTACAGGATTTGATCGAAAATCATCCCCATAAAATTGGATAGCCTCTTTGGGAACTACCGAACAATATTTCATTGCCAATAAGCCTAAAAAAGGAGGAAATGGTTGCTTTAGAGTAATTGTAAATACCGAATCATTAGACGCTTTAAAGTTTTTTACATTTTTCAAAACCCATCTCCCGGGAGATGCAACCCTACTATCTAACAACCTTTTAAAAGAATATTCAAAATCTTTCGCTACAACTTTTCTTGTTTTCTTTATACCAAACACATTACTTTTATGAAAAAACACATCCTTTCTAAGCGTAAAGCTATATTGCCTACCATCTTCAGAAATAATCCATTTTTTTGCAATATCCGCTTGTACATTTAATTTTTTATCCAACCTAACCAAACCATTAAACAATTGATTTACAGGCCAAATATTACGTTGATCTTTTGCAAATGCAGGATCTAATGAAGTTATATTAGCATGTTCATTATATCTGAAAACGTGGGTATCTTCATAGGTACTACTAACTTTAGTACAAGAAAAGGTAATGATAAGCAAGAGGCTTATCAAGCTAATTTTTCTTTTTTTTACTTTTATAAAAGTTTTTATCGGCAACATAAATGGTTTTTTGAACCTCAGAAAAAGTTACTACTTTTTCTTTATCTGTAATTTTTAGTTTTTTTATAAAATTGATTTCTTTTTCAAGCTGAACTCGACTCTTTATATCCTCAATTTCATTACTATCAAAGATAAAAACTGCATAAGCATCTTTAAAGGCAGGTTTCTTAAACTTTATGGTGGTTTCTTTATCCCAAACTACATAATTTTCCCCTAATATTTGTATCAATTGAATCATATATATAGGATCAGTAGCCGCAAACAAACTTCCTCCAAATATACTCCCTACATAATTTTTATTTTTCAGACTTAATGGAATTTTTAATGAAACACGGTGTAAGTCTTCTGAAACAGCTAAAATTTTACCCGTAGTTCTTCTATACATTGGTGAAAGCGTAAATCCATATTTAAATAAGGTCGATGATTTGATGTATCTTTTTAAAAATTTAATAAGCCCTGCATACATTATTATTAATTTTGTTTGAACTACATTCGTTCAAAACCATACTCTCTTTCTACTTTACAAATACGAATTTGATATTTTTGATACCACAACTCTCTTCCTTTCTCTCTAGCTTTAACATGCTCAAGATTGTTTTTCCAAGCAACAATTGCTTCTAGATTTTTCCAATACGAAACGGTTATTCCTATATCTTTTCTGGCAGCTTCTATACCCAAATATCCTTCATGTTTTTGAGCTAATTTTTCCATTTTTTCTGCTTCCACAAGATATTCATCGCTATTATTAACTAATTGCGAAGAAAAAATAACAGCGTAATACGGGGGATTTAAAGAATCTTCAATCATAAAATTAGAACTTATACTATTTTTCTATTATTTTTTATTTAATGAGCCTTCAAGTATCTGTTTTTCTATTTCAAAAATTATTTTAATTTAAGTATTTTTGCTGGCTAAAACTATTTTTTTACCAAAAAATACACAAAAACAAACTTCTAAAAAACTAAGGACTTATCCAAGTGTTTTAGTTTTTTATTAAGGACAGCGAAAAGATGAATGCAGAAAAAAAAGTAGCCTTTTACACATTAGGATGTAAATTAAATTTCTCGGAGACCTCTACCATTGCCAGAGACTTTGTAAATGAGGGGTTTGAACGTGTAAATTTTGAAGAAAAAGCCGATGTATATGTTATCAATACATGCTCTGTTACCGATAATGCTGACAAACGCTTTAAAACCATTGTAAAGTCTGCTTTAAAACAAAATGAAGAAGCTTTCATCATCGGTGTAGGTTGTTATGCACAACTCAAACCCAAAGAATTAGCAGCTGTAGATGGCGTAGATCTCGTTCTAGGTGCTACCGAAAAATTTAATGTCACTAGTTATATAAATGACCTAACTAAAAATCAAATTGGTGAAGTACATTCTTGTGAAATTGAGGAAGCTGATTTTTATGTTGGTTCTTATTCCATTGGAGACAGAACACGTGCTTTTTTAAAAGTTCAAGACGGGTGCGACTACAAATGTACCTACTGTACAATCCCTTTAGCTCGAGGTATATCTCGAAGTGATACCCTTGAAAATGTCCTAAATAACGCTAGAGAAATTTCTAAAAAAAACATCAAAGAAATCGTACTTACAGGTGTTAATATAGGAGATTACGGAAAAGGTGAATTTGGTAACAAAAAGCATGAACATACTTTCCTTGAACTTGTAAAAGCATTAGATGAAGTAGTAGGAATTCACAGATTACGAATTTCTTCTATAGAGCCCAATCTCCTTAAAAATGAGACCATTAATTTTGTTGCTAACTCAAAAACTTTTGTTCCTCATTTTCATATTCCATTACAATCAGGTAGCGATGTTCTTCTTAAAAGAATGAAACGAAGGTATCTACGAAGAATTTACACTGACAGAGTCGCAAAAATAAAAGAAGTTATGCCACATGCTTGTATTGGTGTTGATGTTATTGTCGGTTTTCCTGGAGAAACAGAAGCGTTGTTTTTGGAAACCTATAATTACCTTAGTGAACTTGATATTTCTTATTTACATGTATTTACCTACTCTGAAAGGCCAAATACAGAAGCTATAAAAATGGACGGTGTAGTACCGAAAAATGTTAGAGCAAAAAGAAGTAAAATGCTAAGAGGATTGTCGGTAAAAAAACGACGTGCTTTCTATGAAAGTCAATTAAACAACAATTTGACTGTTTTATTTGAAAGTGAAAATAAAGAAGGATACATCCATGGTTTTACGGAAAATTATGTTAAAGTTAAAACTCCATGGAATCCTGAATTAGTAAATACTTTACACAAAGTGAACCTAACAAAAATAGACGAAGATGGGCTCGTAAGATTTGATTTTATTACCTAAAACCATCTCAATTTTCAACAAATTATCGTAAATCTTTTTTTACGATAACACTACTTGTGAATAAAAATTTTGTATAAATCAATTGGATTCTCTTTTATCTAAGAAACATGGTCTAAGAGACTATTTCTATACGATTTTTAAATTTATAAATAGTATAACCTATTTATTTATAAGTTTTTTTCCTACCTTAAACCCTAATTAGGTTTCAAAACCCAATTAACAGTTTGACCTTCTTCAAAGGGTAAAAACATAACTCATTTATCACTACTACAACTAACAATTAAATCAAAAATAATGAAGTATTTATTATTAACTTTTATGGTATTCGCACTGAAATGTGGGGCGCCTAAAAAAACAAAAGATCAACCAGAAAAAACACCTTCATCTATCAATAATGAGAATGAAAATACGGTAACTCCAACAAAAAACTATGACAATGAAATTATTGTAATACCTACTAATACTCATAATATTGATCGTACAAAAGAAATGATTACCAATAGTGGTTTAACATGGAAAAGTGTTTCTAATGAATCTGTCAATACTATTGGAATTATTGAAGTTCCCTCTGGAAAACGAGACTTTTGGATACCGCGTTTACAAGGGACAGGGGAATTCAAATTAGTTACAAAATACAGCCAAAAATCATTAGATAAACTCATCGAATTTGAAAAGAATAAATTAATCTCTTTACGAAAAACTGCCTGTTTTGGTGACTGCCCTGTATATGATGTTTCCATTGATAAATTTGGACAAGTAACCTATAATGGTATAAAATTTGTAAATGAACTTGGTGAAAGAACGTTTAAACTTTCAGAAGAAGAATTTGAACAATTAAATACCTATATAAGTGAAAAGGATTTTTCAACATTTAAAAATATTTATGATAACCCTAGAGTTATGGATCTGCCTAGTACTTATATTAGTCATAAAAACAAGCAAATCAAAATTCGTTTATGGAAAAATATTCCCGATGAACTCATCGTTATCCATGAATATATTGAAGAACTACTTCTGAAAAGAAAATTATTTGAATAATGTACAAACAACCAGTATATTTTGTGCCCGGTTTAGCGGCTAGCTCGAAGATATTTGAGCATATAACGCTATCAAATACTAATTTTGAAACACATTTTTTACACTGGTTTCTACCTACAACATCTAATGAAAGTATTGAAAGCTATGCACAAAGAATGTGTATGTTAGTCAACCATGAAAACCCTATATTAATTGGGGTTTCTTTTGGAGGTGTCATTGTTCAAGAAATGAGTAAACAAATTTCTTGTAAGAAAGTAATCATCATTTCAAGTATTAAAAGTAATAAGGAATTCCCTAAACTTTTCAAAGTTGTACAACTTACGAAGGCATACAAGTTGTTTCCCACACATATAATCGCAAATATTGAAAAATATGAATATCTTTTTTTCAATGATTATCTAAAAAAACGAATTGCATTGTATAAAATATACCTATCGGTTAGAGATAAAGACTATTTAAAATGGGCAATCCATCATATCTTGCACTGGAAACAACATAATGAGTTGGCCAATGTAATTCATATTCATGGAGACAAAGACGAGGTATTTCCTATTGAAAATATTAAAAGTACCTATACTATTGAAAATGGCACACACATAATGATATTAAATAGGGCCAAAAAAATATCAAAAGTTTTAGAGAAAGAATGTTTTTGTTAATTTAGTATCGGAAAACAACACAAAGAAAAGTAAATGAAAAAACCTTATAGATTTTTTGCCAGTATTTTTACTATTTTAGGTGCCTTGCTCCTATTAAATATCATTGGTAAAGAAAAAGAACCTATTGTAAAAAGTGTTTCGGAAAAATATGAAATTCGCGCGGTAAAGCTGCCTGCTAAAATGGATTTAGCTGGGGAAATTGTTCCTTTGGACAGGATTGATATCAAAGAACGAATGGACAGAGAGCTACTAGTAAACACCTATTGGCAATCTAACGGTCTGTTACTGATAAAAAGAGCTAGAAAGTTTTTTCCTATCATAGAACCTTTACTTAAAAAATATGATTTACCTGATGATTTTAAATACTTGTGTGTTGCTGAAAGCGCCTTAATAAACATTCCCTCCTCTAAAGGGGCAGCAGGGTATTGGCATTTCTTACCTAGTACTGGAAGAGAATATGGCCTTGAGGTCAATAAAAATGTAGACGAACGTTATAACTTGGAAAAATCAACCCGAGTAGCTGCAGAGTATCTCAAAAGATCAAAAAATAGATTTGGATCATGGACTCTGGCAGCAGCAGCTTATAATGCAGGAAACGGAAGGATTTCAAAAAGATTAAAGGAACAACAAGTAACGGATTATTATGATTTGCTTTTAAATCAAGAAACTTCTAGGTATATTTTCAGAATTCTTGCTTTAAAAGAGATTTTGTCTCATCCTAAAAAGTATGGATTTGTATTTGATAATGATGACTTGTACTATCCTGTTAAAACCTATGAAATAAAAGTAGATACAGCAATAAATAATATTGCTACTTTTGCTAAAGATTTGGGTGTTACTTACAAAGAATTAAAACTTGTGAATCCTTGGCTGAGAGAAACCAAATTAAATAATAAAAGCCGCAAAGTTTATACAATAAAGGTACCTTTATTTAAACCCAAAATACAACATTAATACTTATTATACCACACCTCTAAAAGTTTTACTTAACATATTGGGTGTATAAAAAACAATACCATTTCTTATTTTCTAAGCCATCAGAGATAACAAGAAATGGTATTTTATATTTTTATTATGCTGGTTTATAATACATCAAATAATGTGTTCCAATATGATCAATCATGAATTTTTCTCCTAACGTTTTAAAACCAAATTTCTCATAAAATTGCACAGCAGTTTCTCTAGCATTGCACCATAAAACCGCTACTTCTTTTTTCTCCAATAAATCAAGCGCCTCTTGAATAAGCATTTTGCCTATACCTCTTTTTCTATGAGCAGCAACTATTGCCATACCTCTCATTTGATATTGGTTTTTAGTAAAAATACTATTATCACTTCTAATAAAGGATACCACGCCAATTACCTCTTCATTATGTATTGCTCCCAAATGAAATGTCTCAGCATCATTATCACCTTTGAATTCACATGGCAAATCAATATCAGGTCTTAATATTTCCTTTCTTATTGGCAATGTTTCACTTGAATTAATTTCTTTTATTAAAATTTTTGTTTTCAACATAAAATAGTAATTTATTATTTAGTTTGTTTGATACTACCAAATATATCAATAAATATTGACGCTAATTTTTTTAACGTATCTATCAATATACCAAATCTAAGGGCTGAAACTACAGAACTAAACACCTACACGGATAACAAAAGATCACATAAATTTATTATAATCAGAGCCACGAAACATATAACACTCATTTACTGAACTTTATAATAAACAAAAGAAAAACTTATTAAAAAAACAATTGAAAAGCTTGTAAGTTCTATAAAGTGTGTTATATTTGCAACCGCTTTATCGCGGGAGTAGCTCAGTTGGTAGAGCGTCAGCCTTCCAAGCTGAATGTCGCCGGTTCGAACCCGGTCTCCCGCTCAAAAATCCAAAGTATTATTTGCTTTGGATTTTTTATTTTTACATGACCTCTTTCTTAAAGCCAAATACATTAAATAAAACTATATTGTTATATGCAACTATCATTCAAACCAATTAACAAAGAATACATTTCGGATATTATACCATTACTTACTGAACTTAATACAACTACACCTGAAGAAATACTTAAAAAAAGAGTTCATGAAATGTTTTCGTATGACACTTATGAATGCGTGGGGGCTTTTGATGGAAACAAACTTATAGGGGTTTCTGGGCTCTGGTACTCCACTAGACATTATATAGGAAAAAGTGTTGAACCAGATCATGTTATCATCGATAAAACGTATAGAGGTAAAAATATTGGTGCTAAATTTTTTGAATGGATCTACCAATACACAAAATCTAAAGGGTGTGAAGCTACAGAACTAAACTCCTACACGGGTAACAAAAGATCACATAAGTTTTATTATAACGAGGGCTACGAAATCTATGGATTTCATTTTGTGAAAGTTATGAGAGACGATAAAAAATTTTATTAAAAAAACAATTGAAAAGCTTGTAAATTCTATAAAGTGTGTTATATTTGCAACCGCTTTATCGCGGGAGTAGCTCAGTTGGTAGAGCGTCAGCCTTCCAAGCTGAATGTCGCCGGTTCGAACCCGGTCTCCCGCTCAAAAATCCAAAGCAAATAATACTTTGGATTTTTTATTTTCTTTAAATATACAAGTAAACTTTACACTCCTATATCTACGATTTTTACTATTTTCGTACTAAGCATTTATTATACCGTAATGTTTTCCTATTAAATTTTCTCTTCATTATAGTAACGTGATTTACAGTAGTAAAACTATGCTTAATCAATTATTTCTTTATTCAGAACATTCTTAATTGTGTTATAATACCTATAAAAAGGTTTTTTAGTCATATACATAAGATATTAATTGAAAGTACGTAGTTACATATTTTAACACTCACTACAAATACAATATACATATGAAAAATCAAACAAATATTAGACCTTTAAAAAAATCAGAAATAAATGATTTAATTCAATTATGCAATGCACATGCGATCTTTGAAGGTGCTGAATACAATAGTGAAGGAAAAGCTGAAAAACTAGCCCCCTTTATTTTCGAAGAAAATCCAGTAATTATTTGCTTAGTTGCTGAAGTAAAAGGTGAACTTCTAGGCTATATAACCTTCTCTAAAGAATTCTCAACATGGTCCGCTAAATACTTTTATCATATGGATTGCTTATACCTAAAAAAAGAGGCAAGAAAACTTGGACTAGGAAAGAAACTGATTAATGCCATGATAGAAAAAGCCAAACAAAATAAGATTGACGAAATACAATGGCAGACACCTAAGTCTAATCAAAATGCTATTGATTTTTATCATTATATTGGAGCTTTATCCAAACCTAAACAACGTTTTGTTCTAAATCTATAAAGTAAATTTTAATTCTTACGAAGAAAAGTAATTCTGATAGCGTTGTTAAAATCATCAAAAGCTACATAAAACCATCTATTACAAACAATTACAAATATTTAGAATACATCATATATGTAAAAGCTGTCATTTTTTGGCAGCTTTATTCATTTTAAACTATCTTCAATAAAGCCAACCAATCTATATTATAATTTTTTTTCATTATATAATAATATATCCCTATCTTTTGTGTCATTAGCAGAATCCAACAGTTTTTTGAAAAAAGAAATTGGCATTTTTTAATGTCATTCATTTTATTAATAAATAACCCAAATCTTAATTATGAAAACTTTTTTTAAACCCCTGCTGTTTTCACTGCTATTTTTTAAAGTCTCTTTGACTTTTTCACAAAAAAAATCTATTGAAATTGGCTCCACACAACACATTATTAATGTTTTTACCAAAAACTCAAATGTATTTGCTACTCAAAGTAGCACCTATAATTTAAGTCTTGGTAATGATAAAGATATTGCAATATCTCTAGACGATTATTATCATGAAAACAATCAAATTTCTATTAACGGAACAATTAAAGGAAATAAAAATTCTATTTTTATCCTTAAAGGAACAAAAAATAACCTTTATGGTTATGCTATCGATAGAACCCAAAACTTTGGTTATGAATATACCACCAACAAAAACGGAAAGGTTCTAGTAACAAAAGTTCCTGCAGAAAAATTAGTGTCTGTTTGCGATTTTAAAAAACCTAAGGATATTGAAGAGCATGATCATGAACTGCAAAGAGGAGATGATCATATTGGTAAATACCCTGGTACCGATGTTAGAAAACTTCAGAGTCTACCTGGTGCAAGAAAGGTTATGTATATGGACATTACAGATATTATGAACGGAGCAACCCCAAAATATGCTTCAAAAGAAGATATTTGGAAAGTATTTCAGTGCTTGGCTTCTGCTTTATCTGCCTATGAAGTAAATGTTACTACAGATCGAAGCGTATATAATACTACTTCAGTAACCAATTCTGGTATTGCTAAATTTAGTAGTAGAACTGGACGTTCTTATGCGCCTTTAAATTCATTTGGTACAAGACGTCCTTCTATGATGTTCCGAGAAAATAATCCTAAATATTACGGTCTTACCCTAGCTCATGAAGTTGGACATCAACTAGGTTTAAGCCATGATAGAGGGAATCCTGGAGGAGAATATTTTACAGGAATTCCTGAATTCCAATGGGTACCTATTATGGGAAATTACTATGCTTCTCGTTCTTGGGCAAACCCTTTATATCAATACAGTAAAGGAGAATACAGAACCGCTAGTAATCGAGAAAATGATTTGGCATTAATTAGTCGTTATCTTCCGACTAGAAGTGATGATAATAGTAATGGAAAAACACTTAACATTAGTAATGGTACTGTAGCTATTTCTTCGAATAAGGGTGTTATTGAAAAAAATACCGATAAAGACGCCTTTACTTTTAATATAGGGGCTAATGGGGGTAATGTAAAATTAACCGTTCAACCCATCGAATATATTACTTTCTTAGATGTGAATGCATGGATAGAAGATCGTAATGGAAGGAAAGTAGCGACAAGTAATCCTAAAAAAGACCGTAAGGCATATTTTGATCTTCGTTTATCTTCAGGAAGCTATAAACTCTTAGTGGAAAGCGGTGCTGAAGGAAACCCTTCACATGGATTTTCAAAATATTCTTCTCTTGGTTGGTACGGAATTAGTGGAACAATTACTGGTGGTACTGGCGGCGGTGGCGGAAAACCCGTTGTTAATTTTCTAACTCCAAAAAACAATCAAATTATTACGCAAAAACAATTATCTGCCATTCGTATTAAGATTAACGCAACTGATACAAGTTCTCCTAGGGTGACCTCTGTAATTGAAGTAGATGGAAAAAAATATACTGGAACAAGTGCTTCTTGGACTCCTTCACGTTTTGGTGATTTTACCATTACAGCAACCGCTACCAATGCTTCAGGAAAAAAAGGGACAAAATCTATAACAGTAACCATTAAAAAAAGCTCTACTGGTGGTGGTAGTAAACCCACTGTTACTTTTTTAACCCCTAAAGACAACCAAACGATCACCCAAAAACAATTATCGTCTATAGCTATCAAAATTAAAGCTACCGATACCAATTCGCCTAGACTAACTTCCGTAATAGAAGTAGATGGAAAAAAATATACTGGAACAAGTGCTTCTTGGACTCCCTCTCGCTTCGGTGATTTTACCATTACAGCTACAGCTACTAATGCTTCAGGAACTAAAGGAACAAAATCTATAACAGTGACCATAAAGAAAAGTTCTACTGGTGGTGGCGATTGTGGAAATATTCCTAAATGGGTTAAAACGAGCTCATATCGTAAAGGAGATAAAGTAAACTATCAAAACAATCTTTATTTGGCCATTTGGTGGTCTCCTGCTTATTGTTTTCCTAATATCTATACAAATGTTTGGAAAAAGATTGGTTCGTGCGGTAACCCTGCTATAAATACCCGCTTATTAGCGAATCCGATTACGCATACTTTACAAGTAAAAGATCGAATCGGAAAAATACATATTTATGATCGATATGGAAACTTTATCGAAACACTTAAGAATGATTCCCAAGATATTTCTAGGTATCCAACGGGTATTTATTTTATAAAGGTTATTCATGGTAATAAAGAGAAAAGTATCAAGTTTATTAAAGAATAATAAACTGTTTGTTAAAAATCATGAATAAGTAATACCATTTATAATTTGAAATTAACTTGGTATATAAAAACTGCGAGTAATTTGTTTTTACTCGTAGTTTTATTTTTACAATTGAAACATACTAATACCCATATTTACCTCTAAGTTACTCAATTAAAATGTACCTTTTGGGGTATCTCTTAAAACACAAACAACTAATAAACAGTATTTTAACTTGTATTATTAATGACTTGTTAGTACATTTGACCGTTCCTTTTTATCATAATCACTAATTAAATTTTGAAAAAACAAGTATAAACCACCTTTTTTGAATTTGTTTCTTGTTTTAATCATATGGGGAATATTTTCAGCTTAAAACAACTCTGAAAGAGTTCTTTTTATTTATACTTTCCTTTAAAATTCAATAAGTTAAACTTCTTTTCATACTTACATCAACTAAACATTAAAATGACGTATATAAATTGTTTTTTTGGGTTGTTGTTATTTAAAAATAGGAAACCTCACAACAGTATTTTTAGTCTAAAACAACTCTAAAAATAATTCATTTTACCTGTACATCATTTGAAAGTTCGATTGGTATTTTTTTTAAACAGAGGTTTTTTTTCAAGTTTTATAAACTTGATTTTTTGAGAAACATATACTCTCTTCCTCTTTTACTAATTAATAATTTAATTTTTTTATGAATTCTTTATTTAAATCTTTAATTTTTAACCTGCTACTAATCACTTCTTTTACGGTTTTTTCCCAAAAAAAGGGCACTGAAATTGGTTCTACAAAACAGCTTATTAATCTTTTCACCAAAAAAACTTCAAAATTTATACCACGTCTTTCTTCCTATAAATTGAACGTAGGTAATGGTAAAAATATGTTAGTGTTACTAGATAATTATTATTATGAAAATAATCAAATATCTATTAATGGAAAAATTAAAGGAAATAAGAACTCCATCTTTATTCTTAAGGGAGGTCTAAAAAACATTTATGGTTATGTTGTAGATAAAACAAAAGGTCATGGATATGAATATACGACTAATAAAAAAGGGAATGTACAAGTTAACAAGGTTGAAGCTAAAAAGTTAGTTTCTGTTTGTAACTTTAAAAAGCCTAATAAAAATGACAAACATTTCTTTACAAAAGAAAGAAATGGAGATGATCATATAGGGCAATACCCTGGCACAGACCTAAGAAAACTTCAAAGCTTACCTGGTGCCACTAAAGTAGTCTATATGGATATTAGAGAAATTATGAATGGTTCTACCCCTAGGTATGCATCTAAAGAAGATCTATGGAGAGTTTATCAGTGTTTAGCTTCTTCATTATCATCTTATCAAGTAAATGTGACTACAGATCAAAACGTATATAATGCAACCTCAGTTCAGAATTCTTGTATTGCTAAAATGAGCAGTCAAACTGGACGTTCATATGCTTATATAAATTCTTTCGGAACAAGAACAGCTGCCATGGTTTATAGAGAACGGAATCCTAAATTCTACGGTCTAACTCTAGCCCATGAAGTAGGGCATCAATTAGGATTAAATCATGATGGAGGAGGTTCTGATGGAGAGTATCATGGAGGAATTCCTGAATATCAATGGGCACCTATCATGGGGCAATATTATAGAACTGGTTCATGGGAAAACCCTCTTTATCAATTTAGTAAAGGAGAATATCGTGGCGCTAATAATAGACAAGATGATCTAGTTGCAATTAGTCGTCACCTTCAAACAAAAGTAGATGATAATCCGAATGGAAAACCTCTTCAAATAAGTAATGGATCTGTAGCAGTTTCTTCTAATAAAGGAATTATTGAAAGAAATAGAGATACGGATATTTTTACCTTTAGTATTGGATCAGGAGGAGGAAATGTAAAGTTAACTGTACAACCTTTAGAGTATATTACCCTTCTAGATGTAAATGCTTGGATAGAGGATAGTTCGGGCAGTAAAGTAACTACTAGTAATCCTAAAAAAAATAGAAGAGCGTATTTTGACCTTCGTCTATCAGCTGGAAACTATAAATTAGTTATTGAAAGTGGTGCTGAAGGAAGCCCTTCTAATGGTTTTTCTAGGTATTCTTCTCTTGGCTGGTATGGAATTAGCGGAACAATTAGTGGAAATACTACTATAGGAGAAGGATCAACACCTGTTGTTAATTTTATAACTCCAAAAAATGATCAGATAATTACTCAAGATAATTTATCACCTACAGCCATCCAGATAACTGCAACTGACAGCAGCTCTTCTAGTTTAACTTCAACCATAGAAGTTGATGGAAAAACATTCAATGGTACCTATGCTTCATGGACTCCTTCTCGTTTTGGTGATTTTACCATTAAAGCTACAGCGACAAACCCTTCTGGTTCAAAAGGAACAAGTTCTATTAAAATTACCGTTAAAGAAAATTCAACCCCTCCTGATGAAAAACCTATCGTTACGTTTATAAGACCAATAAATAATCAAACATTTACTCAAGATAATTTATCACCTATAGCTATCCAGATAACTGCAACTGACAGCAGCTCTTCTAGTTTAACTTCAACCATAGAAGTTGATGGAAAAACATTCAATGG
>CANMCD010000014.1 GCA_947496185.1 uncultured Tenacibaculum sp. | reverse complement strand
GCTACACCAAACTGTTCAGAGGAGAAGACCATAGCTATATTGGCACGAATTGAACCTAACTTTACGCATGTAGTAGAGCATAGTACATGTAACGGAAGTAATTCAGGTTTAATCCGTTTGACACCTGTAGACAATGGTATCTTACCATTACAATATACGATAAGCCCAGATCCAAATGGCGTAGGGACAATCACGAGTAATGAGTTTACAAACTTACCACCAAATACCTATTCGGTAACGGCGACAGGAGCTAATGACTGTACAACAGCGATAACGAATATAGTGATCAATGAGTTTACAGCTATTACCGTTCCAGCAGCTATAGTAAGTGAGTTTGGCTGTGTTACGGATAATGTAACAACCAATGCAACTATAGAGATTCCAAATGGAACAACAGGAGGAAGTGGAACGTATGTAAGAGTGGTTTTCACTGATACTAAAGGAACGGCAACAACTACAGATGATGAAGTCGTTCAAGATAGTTCGAACTTTATTTTCACTTCAACCGAAGAATCAGGAGGTGATTATCAAATTGATGTATACGATGAAGAAGGGTGTATCGGAAGTACTACAGCAACGATTGCTCCTTTTGCAAAATTATTGACAGCACCAATTATGGTAGATAAAGCGATTGATTGTGCTACCGGAGAGGATATTACGGTTAGTTATACTTCAAGTAACCCAGTAGTAGCCCCTGCCACAATTAATTATGTTATCACAGGAGCCAATACAGGTTTCACAGCAAATAATGCAACAGGAGTGTTTACCAACTTGGCAACAGACGTGTATGAGATAACAGTGACCAATAGTGGAACAGGTTGTGTGTTTATTACCTCACATGAGGTGAAATCAGAGCCAAGTTTTGTAATTGATTTGGATAAATTAAGTAATGTAAATTGCGTTGGCGATACTAATGGAAGTATTTCATTCGGATTTAGTAGTAGCAATCCATATACAGGATTATACGACTATGAAGTATTCCAATCAAGTGGTGTTAGCACAGGAATTACAGGAACAGGAATTACAGGTACAGGTACAGTAGCTACTTTAGGAGCAGGAACGTATTATGTGGTATTGACCATGACTGATACACCATTCTGTCCTGTTCAATCAGGAACTGTGACGATTGAAGAACCCTCAACACCACTAACTATTTCTGCACTACCGTCATTGATTAGTTGTATAGGAACTGATTCAGGAGAAGTTGCATTGAGTGCCTCAGGAGGTTGGGGTAGTTATGAATACTCATTAGTAAATACAACAACAGGAGTTACGCATCAGAACTTTGCTCTTAACGAAGTGATAGATGGCCTAGATGCTGGTCAGTATGTAGCAACAGTGAGAGATTTGAATGGGTGTGAAATAACGACTAATTTTGAATTATTAGCACCAACGACAATAACAGCTACACCACAAGTGACTGATAACATATGTGCAGAAGAGCAGAATGCGATTATTGAGGTAACGAATGCAACAGGAGGTCAAGGAAATCCAATTATCTATTCTTATAGTTTAACGTATCCTGACGGAACTATTTCTGCAACGCAATCGAGTAATACATTTACCAATTTAAAAGCAGGAGATTATGTAGTTACTGTTTATGATGATTATTCATGTCAGAGTGCGCCAATTAATGTAACGATCACGGATCCAACCAAAGTGACAGCACAGGCTTCTATCGTGTCTTCTATAACATGTAATAGAACACAAGCAACAGTTGAAGTAACTGGTCAAGGTGGTTCTGGAGGATATACTTATAGTATTGATGGAGTTAACTTTGTAAGTAGTACTTCGTTTGTGGTAGACGCAGGAGTACATCAGTTCTATGTAAGAGATAGTAATGGTTGTATTTCTGATCCTTTCAAATTAGTAACAGTGGCTCGTTATGAAGCTATTGTGTCAAGTTTGAATGTAGACGCTGGATTTATTACTTGTAATGGCGAAGATAACGGAGTATTATCAGCTACGGTTTCAGGTGGTTTCGGAAATTACGAATATGAACTGTTAGATAATTCTGATGTTGTTGTAAGACCACTTCAAACTTCAAATTCATTCTCAGGATTGACGGTTGGAACGTATAAAATAAGAATATATAGTACCAATGTTGCTGGAGATATTTGTCAAATAGATACAGGGTTGCATACTATTCAAGAACCAACAGCGTTAGCATTATCAGAAAATCATACACATATTACATGTAATGGTGAGGCAGACGGAACGATTACAATTAACGCTCAAGGTGGTAATAGTGGATATGAATATAATATTAGTCCAATATTTGACCCTAACAAATTTGTTAGAAAAAATACATTTGAAAACTTGGCAGCAGGTACATATACCATAACAGTTAAAGATCGTGTGGGATGTTATGATACGATTGATGTTACTATTTCTGAACCTACAGCAATAAGTTTAGCTTTAGTAGATGTAACACAACAAACGTGTATTACAGACCCAACACCAGTAATTACTTTTGAAGCTTCAGGAGGTTCTGTACAAGGAGTGTCAACAAACTATATTGTTAGTATTAATGGTATTGATTTACCAGGAACATATCCTGAAGGAACTATAGTTTTAGGAGCAAACGAAGGTATAGCAGCAGGTATGACTTATGGAATTTCTGCGAGAGTTAGTAGTGATCTTTGTGATGCAGTACAATTAGAAACGATCATAACAGATAGGGCTATTGACTTGCAATTACAGGCAGGTTTAGAGTATACTTGTCCAATAGGAAATATTATTACGGCAACTGTACAAGATGAATATACGAATCAAGTAATTTATTCGTTAATGTCTAGTGGAACCTTGGTAAGTTCTAATAGTTCTGGTATATTTACCAATGTACCTCCTGGTAATAATTATTCAATAAGAGTAGAACATGCTTTAGCTTCTTGTTTGAGCTCTGTAAGTTTACCAGAAGTGAGACAATTCCAAGAACTTTCGATGGTGATTGATGATTCTCAAAAGAACAAGTTAATAGCACATCCAAGCTATGGATTCCCTCCTTATGAATTTAGTATTGATGGAGGTGAGTTTACTACCGATAATGTGGTTACTATTCTTGAAACAAGAGACTATAGTATAAAAGTTAAGGATAGCAGAGGGTGTGAACTAGAACTGATCAAAAGAGGTGAATATATTACTATAAAAACGCCAAACTTGTTTACTCCTGATGGAGATGGTATAAATGATAATTGGTACCCTACTGATGTAGAAGATTATCATGAGATAAAAGTATATATTTATGATAGATATGCTAGACAGCTTAGAGTATTTGAAGGATTCCAAGCAGGATGGGATGGTACCTATGATGGTAAAGAAATGCCATCAGGTGACTATTGGTATACAATTTATTTTAAAGAGTTATCAGGTCAACAAAGGAAAATTATGGGACATTTTACATTATATAGATAATAGATAATAATCATGAAAAAGATTTTTATTGGAACAATAATACTACTGAGTAGTATTCGGTTGAGCGCTCAGGAGGTAGAATTACCTCAATATGTAAGTCATTTGGCAGATAACCCCTTTTTAATATCTCCAACGTTTGCAGGTATTGGAGCAGGATTTCAAATCAGGCTGAATGGGGTTAGTCAATGGATTGGTGTTAAAGGAGCGCCTGATACACAGTCTTTAACAATTGAGACCAGATTGGCTGAACGATTTGGAGGAGGGTTAACGCTCTTTAATGACAAAAATGGGTTTACGACCCAGCAAGGAGGAAAATTATCTTTGGCAAGTCATTTAACATTAAGTCATTTTCATGATAGCTTTTTGTCATTTGCACTGAGTTATGCATATACCCAATTTGGAATTGACACTTCTGGGAATAATACCCCGCAAGATGTTGGAAATAGGTATATAACCAATTCGAATTTTGATGTGGGAATGCTTTATCGTTTCGAGCGGTTTAGTTTTAGTGCAAATGTGAATAATTTGTTGAATAGAAAGGTAGAAAACCTAAGATCAGGAGAGCCAGAATCGTATAGAAAGTATGTCTTATATAGTTCCTATGTACTTACGAGAATCAGTAGAGGTTTTGAATTAGAGCCTTCTATGTTGATTGAGTACAGAGAGATTGATAAACGTTCTAGAACTGATTTAAACATAAAGGCAAGAAAAGGTATGCGAGATGGTTATGTATGGGCAGGGTTAAGTTATACTTTTTTAAATGATCAATTTTTTACACCCAATGCCTTAGCTCCTTTGTTCGGACTTAAGAAGAGTAATTTTTATGCTTCTTATGGTTTTAGTATAAATATGAACAAAGTGCAGGATTTCAATTATGGTACACATATGATCACCATTGGGTTTGATTATGACCGTAGACCTAGTTTAGCTCGTTGTACTCAGAAGATGGTAATTTTTTAATGAATGAATTCGTAATTTAATTAAAGAAAATTATAAAAAAAGAGAGGTTGTCTATTTTTAGACAACCTCTCTTTTTGCTTAGTGGTTAGGATAGCATTTAAATTGATTTAAGAATAGTTCATTATGGAGGTATTTCAGGGAGTACATGTGTTTTTTCTAACCTATATACTTTTTATAAATAAACTAAATGTTTTTTTTATGTGCGAAAAGTGTATTTTTTTAATAAAGTTTTAACTAATTAGTTTATTGTTTAAAAATCAGGTTAATATAGATTTGCGATTCTAAAATTTTAAAAAATTTATAAAAAAAAATATTTTAAAATTTTTGTATAAAATTTATTGTAAATACTAGTAATAATAACTAAAAGGAGATCTAGTTTAATTATATTAAACACATTTTTTTTGTTTTAAATAAAAAAATATGGTAGGGTTTTTTTGCTTATGATTGTTATACTACTATAATTGAATAAATTATACAGATTTAAACGTTAATTTTAGCCCCTTGATTAATGAACAAAAACATATTAACTTTTGTTTTGGCATTTCTTGCCACTATTGCGCTTGCGCAACAAAAACAACAATTTTTAGAGACCAGTTTTAAAAAAAGAAGTAAAGCAAGTAATAAAAATAAAAAGGAATTTTCTCTTCGTTCAAGTGTAACAGCTAAAGGGAATATGACCTTTATTGCTAATAATATTTTGAGTGTTAATTCACGAAGTGATTTTAACCAATCGGATCAGCAAAATGGATTTCTTAACATGGTTTATGTTGATATCGATAATGATCCATCTACTTTTTCTTCTTCTATGGCTAGGTTGAATTTACCTTCTCCTCAATGTGCTAAAGTGCTTTTTGCAGGGCTTTATTGGGCTGGAATATATCCTTATGAAACTTGGAGTTGGAGGCAGCCAAGAAAAACAGATGCTATAGGCGAGATAAAACTTAAGCTTCCCGGTGATGTAAACTACCGGACAATCAAGGATGCTGTTAAAGTGTTTGATGAAGGTGAAGAATTCGAAAAACCGTATCTGTATTTTAAAGATGTTACAGATTTGGTAGGTGGCTTAGGGAATCCAAATGGAGACTATTATGTAGCGAATGTAAGAGCAACTTTAGGGAATGATCCGAATGGAACAGGGTCTTCAGCAGGATGGACTTTAGTCGTTGTTTATGAGAATGATGAAGAAACAAATAAAAAGTTTTATGTATTTGATGGTTTTTCAACAATAAGTAAAGGAGCTAATTCTCAAGTTGAAGTACCTGTGTCTGGTTTTCAGACAATTCCTCAAGGGCCAGTAAAAGCAGAGTTATTGGTTGGTGCATTGGAAGGTGACCGTGGTATTTCAGGGGATCAATTTCTTATAAGGTCTCCAAATGGAAATACGTATCATAGTATTAATGAATCTAATAGTAGGGATTACTATACCTATAGTGGATGGAGATGGTATATGACAAATGATTACTATTATATGGATATATCAAACTATTATAATAACTTTTTTGATGGTTCTATTTCAAAAGATCACAAGTATTTTTCTGATAGGGTTCCTAAAAGTAAAAATACATTAGGTTTTGATATTGATATGTTCAAATTAGACAATACAAATAATCAGATACTAAGAAACAATCAGACAAATACAACGTTAAAATTTACTACATCAGGAGATATTTATTTTCCATTTTTACTCGGTATGTCAGTTGAAGTTGTAGAACCAAGAGTAAGGGTGATAAAAAACTTTGTAGACGGTGCTGAAACCCCTATTTCAGATACTTCTGTTGACTTAGGGGAAGAGGTATGGGTGAAGTTACAATATAAAAATGTAGGGACTGATAATGCTACGAATACAATTATTGAAGATTATATACATGATAATACTGTAATAGATACTGAATCGATTATTGCACCCTTCGGAGTTACAAGGAGATTAAGTAATGATGGTAAAAAGATATTTTTTTCTATTCCAGATTATTTAGTTCGAACAGATGCTGCTGAAGGATATATAAAGTATAAAGTTAGAGTTAGTCCTCGTTGTGAAGATTTTAAAGATGCGTGTTCTAATAAAATAGGGAGCTCAGCAAGAGTTTTTTATGACGGGGAAGAATCAGGGGTTAATGATAATATTTTAGGAGATTCGAGTATACTAGGGGTTAATAATTGTAATTATGATATTGAAGGAGTTTCAACTATCTGGGTAAATCTGAATGATTGTGTGCAAATTTTAGACCTTTGTGCTAGTGCAAGCGGAGAAGTTGAATTGGATGCTGGTGAAGGTTATGATTCTTATGAATGGAAGAATTTAAGTGGGCAAATTGTTAGTAATCAGAGAATATATAAAACGAGTAAAGCAGGAACATATACTGTATATAAAGAAGCACCTGATACGTGTAAGGATCCAAATAATATTAATAATAGTATTACCAATAAATTTATTGTTAAAGATCGGGGGGCTACGTTAGAGAACCCATTAAAAGGATTTGTTGACGCAACGTATGTTTGTCCTGATAATGGAGAGGAGTTAAGTGAGATATATTTATGTGGAAATAATGATTCGAAAAAAATTAATCTACCTTTTACTTTAACATCTGATGCAGAAATTCATTGGTATGAATTAGTTGAAGGATCCTGTCCAAATCCAATAAACGAAAAGTGTCCAAACGTCAATACACAATGTAATTGGACTGAAATAGGAAGTGATTTTGAAAAAGATTTTTCAAAATCAGGAAAATATAAGTTGAGAGTGACCATTTGTAAGCGTGAATATAATTTCTATTTTAATGTATATAACGCTTCTTTAGATGCCAGTATCAAAAACGATTGTAACGAAAGTATTACTGTAACAGTTCCTAATCCGACCAAATATGAATTTAGACTAAAGAATATCACAACAAATAGTTATGTAGGAGAATATCAAGATTCTCCAATTTTTCCTATTACAACATCAGGAGACTATTTAGTGGAAGTTCGAGCTAAAAACATTGCTACAAATTCATGTGTTTATGAAACAGAACCGCTTAATATTGTTAAACAAAAGGCAGAATTAGAAATAGTACATAAAGATATTATTGAATGTGTAGGGCAAGCAGGGAAGATCACAGCTAAAGTAAATAATGGTTTTGGTGAATATGTTTATAAACTTATTCATCAGGGGAATGAAATTGAAAATTCAGGGGCAATTAATCAAACAGATTATACTTTTTCAACCAATATCTCTGCTGGAAAATATACAGTAGCTGTAGCTAGTGCTAAATGTAATTTTAACTATTCAGAAGAAGTAACAATTAATGAGGCACCTGAACTTATTTTAGATGCAATCAAGATAAAAAATATCTCTTGTGAAGATGGGGCATCTAGTGGAGTAATAAAATTGATTGCTAGTGGAGGGAGCCTTATAGGAAGTGAAACATATAAGTTTGCTGTTTGGAGAAAAGACGGTAATGAAATTCAAATTCCAGTTTATTTCTCGGGTGATTCTTATGAAGTAAAAGTAGGTGAAGAAGGGGTGTACGAGTTTTTAGTACTTGATAGTAATAATTGTAAAGCGTATTCGAAACCCATTACGATACAAAAGGATGATCCATTAGAATTTGATGTAAAAGAAACCGATGTGTCTTGTGAAGGAGATACTGACGGTGAAATAGAAGTAACATCTAAAAACATTTTATTAAATACAAAACTAGAATATCGTTTAGAAGGAAGTAACGATTGGCAAACAGATAGTTCGTTTGAAAACCTTAAAGCAGGGGATTATACTATCGAAATAAAAGCTACCTATACCAATGACGGTAAGGATTTTGAATGTATATATAGTAAAACAGCCACTGTTAAAAGTAAAAACATAGTCAGTACAGCGGTTTTAACGCAACAATTAACTTGTGAAAATAAGGGGATTATAACCTTTACCAAGGCAACAGGAGGGAATGCTCCTTATGAGTATGGAATTAATGGTGTTTTTGATGGAAAATTAAGTAAAGAAAACTTGCAAGAAGGGACTTATGTTTTATCTGTAAGAGATAGTCAAGGATGTGAAAAAGTAATTGATACTATAAAAATAGAATTACCACGATTATCTTTAGTTTACGAAACCAATAATAGTTGTAGTGGCTTAGGAAAAATAGAAATAACAGATCCGCTAGGGGCTGATTATCGTTATAAATTAATAAACGTAAATTCAAATCAAGAAAAAATTCAAAGTCATAACGTATTTGATAACCTAGAAGAAGCAGATTATAAAGTTCAAGTAATATCAGGTAATTGTTTTTCTGATCAGTCTGATATAATTTCAATTAAAGAAGAAGAAGAATTAAAAGGGAAAATTTCATATCAAGATAGTAAGTGTTATGGTGCCAATAATGGATCGATAACTGTTCAAGTAACAAGTGGAAGTGATAATGATAAATTTGAGTATTCACTTGACAATAAGTTAACATGGTTAAAAGCAACTGACAATCCTTATCAAATTTTAGGATTAGCACCTGGGGATTATAAAGTTCATATAAGAAAAAATGAAACAGCTAAGGATTGTGCAATTTCATTTGATGAAATTTCAATTTCGCAACCTGAAAAAATTATAGTAACAACCGAAGAGATTAACCCTATTACTTGTGCTTTAGATAGTAAGGCAGTTGTTAAGGCAACAGCAACAGGGGGTACTCCTCCGTATAGTTATAGTATTGATGGTAAGAATTGGAATGATGATGGGGTTTTTAAAGATGTACCTCAAGGAGAATATTCAGTGTATATAAGAGATAAAAATGGTTGTGATGAATGTGGGTGTAGCTCTGATCCTTTTGTAAATGGAGGTTTTGAAGAACCCGGTAGTTTTACTGGCCTTAAGTTTATTAATGAAAATGATGTTAGTGGTTGGAATGCCGTAAAAATTGGAGATGAGAATACAGGTTATGGAGGATTAAATACCATAGAAATATGGCACAAAGATTATGAAGATCAAAAAGAGTCTTTTGAAGGAGACTATTTTGCAGAATTAAACTCTAGTCACGAATCAACATTGTATCAATCTTTTTGTACACAAGAAGGTGATGAAGTTCATTGGTCGCTTGCTCATAGAGGTAGAGAAGGAAGGGATGCCGCTAAAGTAAGGTTGGGTAGTTCATTAAGTAATCTAAATGCAGGTACTATCTTGGAAACAGATAATAATGCATGGAAACAATACCAAGGTACTTATGTTGTTCCCAAAGGACAGTCAGTTACTGTGATAGCTTTTCAAGCTGTAAGTACGGCAAGTGGAAACAAAACCATAGGAAATTTTATTGATGATGTTAAGGTACATATTACCAATAAAAACTGTTCTCGAAATACCATAGAAGTTGCAGCACCTCAAAAAGTAGCTTTTGATGTTGAAGTAACTAAATGTTATGGAGGGAATAATGGGTTTATTGAAATAAAAAATACACAAGGAACACCAGATTTTACTTATACAATAAGTAAAGGAGGACAGTTGGTGCAAAAAAAAGAAACAAATGCTGATAATGTCAGATTTGAAAGTTTATTACCAGGGACTTATGAGGTTGAAGTCGTAGATAAATTAGGTTGTGCAGAGGTTAGTACTCAGGTAATTAATGAAACACTGGTTTTAGAAAGTGCCGACAAACAATATATTAACTGTAATGACCAAACTATTGAGGTGTCAGCCAAAGGTGGTGCAGGTAATTATGTATACGCTTTTAAGAAAAAAGGAGAAGTTGTAACCGCAAGTGATTTTAAGACGGAAAATATTTATATGGTTCCCTATGCAGTAGTTACTCCCCAGATTTATGAGGTGTACGTTAGAGATAACAATGGTGATGCTTCTTATTGTGAAGACCAACAAACAATAGAAGTAATTGCAACTGAGAATCCCCAAGTTACAATAACCAAAGTACAGCCAAAATGTTTTAATGACAAGGGGAGTATTACTGTAACCATATCCAAAGGAAAACCACCTTACACTATTGTTTTTGATGGGAAAGAAGAAACATTGACTGCAGGAAATGAAAAGATATTTACTGATTTAGAGGCTAAGAATTACCTTATAAAGGTGAAAGATGCTAACGATTGTTTTAGTAAAGAATATAATGAGTCTATTGACAATCCTAAAAAAGTAACTGTAGAAGTTGTAAAAGCAGATGCTACCTGTGATAATAGTAAATTAGGAAATATAACTTTTAAACTTCCTTTAGGTGACAATGCTACCTATGAATATGGAGTTAATGGCGATTATAAAACGGATAAAAGTTATGATTTACCAGCTGGTAATTATGTGTTAACAGTAAAAAATAGTGAAGGCTGTATTTATGATGTAGATAATGTTGATATTCAACCGTTATCCATAATACCAAGTATAGAACTATCCGATGTTACTTACAGTTGTGAAGGGAATGGGGCACTTTCTGTCGAAGCGCCAAACGGTTTAGGTTATACGTATAGTATAGATGGTAGTACACCTAGTTCAACAACAGTTTTTGATAACCTGATTCCTGGAGAGCATACGATCAAAGTGTATGCTGATAATGGCGCTTGTCCAATAGAGACGACGATTGTTATCGATCCTGATCAAGAATTTAAAGCACATTTAATAAATCAACAAACAACAACTTCATGTGTGGGAGACTCCAATGGAGGAGCAACAATCGTAGCTGAAAATTTTGGTACTTCTTATGAGTATATAATCGAAGGAAAAACCAACTGGACTAAAGTTACTGACAAAGAAGTAAAGATAGACGACTTACCAGCAGGTACATATACTATTAAAGTACGTGTTTCTGAAGGGCAATGTGAACGTGATCTAGGGGAATTAACAATTAAAAATCCAGAACCAGTTACTGTAAAAGCAACCGTAAACTTACAAGTTGATTGTGCTTCGCCTACAAAAGGAAGTATTACAGCAGAAGCACAAGGTGGGACTGGAGATTATGAATATCAACTACTAACAATAGAAAAAGGAATAAAGAAGGAGGTAAAACCTTGGCAGTCCGATGAAGTCTTCAATGGGCTTGATGCTAGTGATGATGCATATATTGTAATTGCAAGAGATAGTAATGGGTGTTTATCTAATGAGTTTACCTTGTCAGTAGAGCCGCGTATAGATCTAAACTTTACACTAGAAACTACAGGGTGTTTTATGGGGGTAGCTAATAGAGAAATTACAGTTAAAGTAACCCAAGGAAAACCAAAAAGCTATAGTATAAATGGAGGAGATAAAAAGAATCCAAATGGAATAGACGATAACAATCATACGTTTGGAAATTTATCATCAGGTAAACATCTTGTAAAAGTAGAAGATATTTATGGATGTATACTAGAAAAAGAAATCACGATATTAGAAGAAATCACTTTTGAAGTTACAAAACAAGATATAAATTGTAAAGATGGATTTATAACGTTGTCTTCTGTTGCAGGAGGAGATGGAAACTATAAGTATGCCATGATACCTGAAGGAAAAAGTTTAGAGGATACTGATTTTCAAAATGACACTACTACATCCATAACTTCCTCAGGAAAGTACCTTATATATGTAAGAGATGGAAGAGGCTGTGAGAGCAAGTCAAAAACAGTAGAAATTAACAAAACTCTTCCTATAACAATTACCTCAGATAAAGTTAATCCAACCTGTCATGGATATGATAATGGAAACATAACATTAAACATAGCTGGGGGTAAAGCACCTTATACAGTAACGAGTAGTGATTCTAGTGTAACGTTTGTTCATAAAGATGATATTACAAAACAAGCGTTTGGGTTAAAAGAAGGGAAGTACACGTTTACTGTTGTAGATGTTTATGGATGTGAAAAAACACATGAAGTAGCGTTAAATGGGCTTCCAGAACTAACAGCCAACATAGCGCATGAAAAACCTACATGTGGAACACCATTTGTTGGTAATGAATCTTTATTTAAAATTATTTTTAAAGATTATCCAACTATTTCACTCCCTAATAAATTACAGTTTAGAATTTTAAACGAAGACGGAAGTATTGTAGAACAAGACTGGCAAGATGACCCTATTTTTGAAGGAGTAAGTTTAGGGGGGCAAGTTATCCCTCAAATAAGAATTATTGATGATAATGGAGAAGAACTTTGTCGTGAACAATTTGACATATATACGATGCCTTATGAAGTAAGCCCATTAGTGGTTAATACTTCCATAGAAAATGGAGATTGTAGTATGCAAGCTGATGTTGAAGTGAGTAAAGGGGTAGGGCCATTTGAGTATTCATACAATACCATACCGCAACCTAAAGATTGGGAGCCGAGTGGTGGTACTAATGATAGAAACTACACTTTTGATAATTTAGTTTCAGGTAGAAAGTATTATTTCTATGTAAAAGATTTAGGAGATGGGAATTGTGTTAAATATGATGAGGAGTATTTTGCTAAAATTGATGTAGTGATTACTCCCGAACTATTGGAAGAGTCGTGTTTTTCAGCGGATACAGGGGCGTTAAAGTTTACCATTAATGATCAAAAAAATATCTTAAAAGGTGGTACTTCAGGAATAACTTGGAAGTTGTTCAAGAAAAATATGACAGACGGTTCAGAAATAGAGATCGAAAATGGTAGCCAAAACAATTTAGATCCAATTTTACCTACATCAAATGGTAGTTTAGCACCGGGTACTTATTTAATCGAAGTTTACGATACAGCGAAAACATGTATTTATGCAAGTACAGATATAAGGATTAATAAAGGTCTTGAAATTACAGGAGATATTATAAAGAATATAGGTAATATAACCTGTAGTACCTCTGGAGTAATTAGTTTTAATGTTACAGGAGGGGCAGGAATGTATGAGTATGAATTAAACAGTGATAACCTTCTCGGATCACCAGTAACTATTAACGAAAGTACTTTCGAAATACCTTATCAATCAGTGATAGATCCAACAAAAGAAGTTAAAATATCGGTATCAGTAAAAGATAAAACGAATTGTTTAAAAGACTTAGGTGAGGTGGTTTTACAGGTTAGTCCTTCTCCGAAGATTGATAATGTAGTAGTTGAAAGCTGTGATGGTTTAGGTACACTAACAGTAAATGTTAGTGGAGGAAGTGGTACGTATACCTATAAGCTATTAAAGTCAGGGGTAGAAGTGGAAGCTCCAACACCAAATAATACATTTTCAAATGTAGAAGCAGGTACTTATACAGTTTCAGTAACAGATACTAATGGATGTACGGTTACGTATCCAGGAGATATAATTATACACCCAGCATTAAAGATTTCAAATCCTAGTATAGTTAAAGAGTTAGATTGTACGTCAGCTCCTGAAGCAATAATAAAATTCTCTGTATTAGTAGGTTCAGGTGATTATAGATATGAGGTAAAAGGTAATAGTAATGGTTTTTCTGAGTCAGGAAATATATCAGGAAATATTGAGCAAACGGTAAAAGTACCCTCTTCAGATGCGTATATTGTTACTGTTTATGACAATAACAACACAGTAAGTTGTCCGCCTAAAGAGGCTTCTATACAGGTTTTACCTGAAAGCAAGCCTGTTTTTACAGCAACTGCAACTAACAATAATATATGTAATGGTAGTGCTGAGGGGGTAATCCAGATTTCAAATGCTAATGCTTCATTAAACCCTATTACCTATGAAATAAGTCCAAAAGAAGGAACGTTCGTAGGAGATGTGTTTACAGGGTTACCTGTAGGTAGTTATACGATAACAGCTACGGGATCAAATGGTTGTACCTTTACACATAAAGAGATTGATATTGAAGAAAACAGTATACTCAATATTGACAATGCAATTACCATTAATCAGTTTGGTTGTCAACAAAACAACACCACTAATAACGCTACTATTACAGTAGATTTTAGTAAAGTAACAGGAGGTACTAATAATTATGTAAAGGCAATTGTAAAAAATGTAAAAACCAATCAAGTTGTTTTTGAAAGTGATTCGAGTTTTGAATATACGTTAACGGATACAAATGGAGGTAATTTTGCTGTTGAGGTTTATGATAGTAGTAATTGTTATGTTAGTAAGGAGTTATTGATAAATCCATTTTTGCAGTTAGCAGGAATTAATGTAGAAAAAGTTAAGTCTGTTGATTGTAAAACAGGAGAAGATATTAAGGTTTCTTATACTCCTATTAATTTGCAAACGACTACTATTGAACTTAGTGTTACTGGAATAAATGGAACAAATTATACTAAAGTTTCAAAAGGATTGTCTAAAGATGTGGTTTCCGAAGTATTTAACGATTTACCTTTAGGAGAGTATGAAGTCGAGGTTTTAAATAAAGAAACAGGATGTAAATTAACAGAAAATTACAAAGTAGAGAGAGATTTATCCTATGAAATAGTTATTGAAAATGTTCAACAAGTTCCTTGTTTAGACCCAAGTTCTAGGGGAAGCTTTACTTTTAAAGTTATTGGAGGTATTACTTCGTATAAAGGTAATTACAAGGTTGAGTTGTATGATTCAACTGGATATAAAAAAGGACCTTTACAGAAGATAGATAATGGAGATGGAGAAATTACCATAGAAGATTTGGTAGCAGATACTTATAGTCTGAAGGTGATTATGGAAGATGGTCCTTATTGTGAGGTTGTTAAAGAGGTTGAGGTTAAACAACCAGATATGAAATTAGCGATAACCCATGCTACAGAAGCTCCTATGTGTGTAGGTGCAGATAATGGTAAAATAACCTTCGAAGCTACTGGTGGATGGGGAGGTTACACCTATCAATTAATGAAGGGAGCTGTAGAGATACAAGCCGCTAGAAGTGGTAATAGTTTTCATAATTTAGGGGCAGGGGACTATACCTTACATGTTCAAGACAGTAAAGGTTGTACTGCATCTCAAGATGTCAAAATACAAGATCCTATACCAGTGACTATTACTTCGATAGTGAAAGATGATGATTTTTGTGATACCAAAGGAGGGGGAGAAATAACAGTGCTTGCCGATGGAGGAACAGGAACGTATTCATATACATTATTCAAAGACGGAGTAGAAGTAAAGTATTTAAATGATGGAACGAATGTGTTTAGCGCTTTATCAACTGGAGATTATACAGTTTTAGTTAAAGATGATAATAATTGTAGTGCAACGTTATCAGAAAAAATAGCATTGCTCCCTGCTTTAGAAGCTGAAGTTTTTATTGATAAACTTATAGACTGTACAACAACCCCTGAAGAAGGTATTATCAAAATATCAGCTACATTAGGATCGGGTAGTTATAAATACGAAGTAAAAAAAGGAAATACTGGAGTAATTTATGATACTGGAGACTTTAAAGACGCTCAAGGTAAATACCAAGATGAATATGTTAAAGTTTTTGAACCTGATACTTATGTTGTTTTAGTTTATGATGAAGGAGCAGGATGTCTTCCAAAAGAGTTTTCATTAGATATAGCTCCTAAAATAACACCTGTTTTTTCAGCCAAATCATTAAAGATCCTTTGTAAAGGAGCGACAGATGGAGAAATTTTAATAACAAAAAATAAAGATTCAGAGGTTAGTTATGCTATTCAACCTAATACAGGTACAGTTACAGACCTAGGAGGAACTTTATTGTATAGTAATTTGTCTGGGGGTAGTTATACCATTGTAGCGACAGGTAAGAATGATTGTACCTACGAGCAAATTGTAGAAGTTGAAGAATATAAGGAATTAGACTTGTCAAAAGCGATGGATAAGACTTTGTTTACTTGTAAAACTAATAATCAAACCAACTATGCAGCGATTATAGTTGATAAGAGTAAAATAACAGGAGGAAGTGGAAATTATGTAAAAGTGGATTTTGCGGATGTTGTTTCAGGTGAAGTACTACAGTCGACAAGTGCATTTAATTACACTGTTTATGATGAAACTGGAGGAGACTATCTAGTGACTGTTTACGATGACCAAGGTTGTTCTTCTAGTTTGGAAGTGAAAATTGATCCATTAGTTAAGTTGAATATTACTCCTACAGTTGAGGTTGTTAATGAGATTACATGTACTAGTGGTCAGGAAATTAAAGTAACATACGAGGCTACAAATATTGATGTCACTCAAATAGAGTATACTATTATGAATATCGATGGTAGTTATACGGAAACAAACTCTTTAGGTGAATTTAAAAATTTACAAGAAGGTACTTATCAAGTATATGCAACAAATACGACGACTCAATGTACATCTCCTTCTGAAGAAATTATAATTTCAAAACCTAAATTTGAAGTAAAGGTTAACAAGTTAAAAGACGTTGCTTGTTTAGGGTCAGCAACAGGAGAAATATCTTTTGAGTTCATTAGTGATACACATTCATATAATGAGTCATATGTTTATGAGGTGTTTAATGTGGATGGAACAACTACAAATAAAAAAGGTGTAGTAAACCAAGGAGTAGGTGAAGTTGAAGGATTAACAAAAGGAGAATATTATGTAGTACTTACTATGAATGACGCTCCATCTTGTGAGGTAACATCGAAAACGATCACTATTGAAGAACCAGAGAAAGAATTAGCACTTGTCTCAGTAATAGAAATCAAGAACTGTTCAGAGGAAGTAACAATGCTGGCAGAAGGAGGTTGGGGAGATTATGAGTTTATGCTAGAAAATACCGATTCAGGTGTTACTCATCAATCTTTTGATCGTAATGATCATTTCACTGGATTAGTACCCGGAAAATACAAGGCTACAGTTAGAGATATGGGAGGGTGTATGACAAGTACAACTTTTGAATTAATTACGCATAAAGATATTAGTTCAAATACTCCAGAGGTTACTGATAATTCTTGTACTGGAGACAGTAATGCTGCTATCAAGATTACGAATGTTATGGGGGGAATGTTTGCGCCAAATGAAACTCCTGAGTACCAATATACACTTATTCAAAATGGTGTCGAGTCTCAACCACAAAACATCGCCGAATTTACAGGGTTAAGAGCTGGAGATTATACGGTTAAAATTTATGATAACTACTATTGTAAAAATAAGTCCTACGATGTGTCTATTAAAGATCCAGTGAAAGTAGAGGCGATGGTTGAAATGTTAGCGCCTGTTACTTGTAACCGTGATAAACAGACGGTAAAGGTAATTGGAAATGGAGGTACAGGAGTGTATGAATATAGTACAAACGGAGTAGATTTCGATAGTAATAACTTATTTTCATTGCTCCCTGGTGAATATGAATTTTATGTAAGAGATAGTAACGGTTGTACCTCGCCAGTATTGAAATCTGTAAAAGTTAATAGTTTCGTAGCACTAAAACTTGATGGAATACATAAAACAAATATAACATGTCGTGATGATAGTAATGGTACGATAGAAGTTGCTGTTTCGGGTGGTTTTGGAAACTATTCTTATGAATTATTAGATGCTACAGGAAATACAATTCAAGGAGTTCAAAAAACAAATTTCTTTGATGGGTTAGAAGCAGGTGTCTATAGTGTGAAAATTTATAGTACAAGTACAGATGATGAGGTTTGTCAGATAGAAACAGAACAGGTTACTATTGAACAGCCTGAGTCTTTAACCTTAGAAGTTTCAGAATTAATACATGTGAGATGTCTTAATAATGGTACTGGAGAGATTATCGTTGCGGCAAAAGGAGGTAATGGAGATTATCAATACAATATAAGCCCAGGGTTTGATGAGAAGAAGTATGTAAAATCAAATGAGTTTAAAAACTTATTAGCAGGTGATTATATTATTACTGTTAGAGACGGTGTTGGTTGTGATACCTCTATAGAGGTTACGGTTAAAGAACCAACAGAGATTGTACAATCTGCAGTAGAAGTAACACAACAGACTTGTATCACTGATCCGTCACCTGTTATTAAATTGACAATGGAAGGTGGGGCACCAGAAGGAGAAATAGTAAAATATACAATTAGTATTAACGGTGTAGATTTAAAAGGAATTTATGAAGAAGGGGTCATTACGCTTGGTGCTTCTGAAGGTATAGAAGCGGGTATGGAATATCATATTGGTTTTAGAACCAATGATGATTGTGATCCTACAACAGTTGTTGTAAAAACGGATACCGTAATAGATTTACAACCTGAGGTAGTTGTTAATTATATTTGTCCGACAGGAAACACCATTGTAGCTAAGGTACAAGAGTTGTATGAAAATGAAGTGGTGTATTCATTATTGGAAGATGGAGTGCTTATTACTTCTAATGTTACAGGTGAGTTTGCTAATGTCGATCCAGGAAATAAGTATTCGGTAAGTGTAGTGCACGCTTTTGTATCATGTCCAGTTACCCTTATTGTTCCAGAAATACATAATTATGAAGAATTAACGGTTGAAGTCGATGATTCTCAGAAAAATAAATTAATCATTAATACAACTGGAGGTTTACCACCATATGAGTATAGTGTAGACGGTAATGATTTTGATATTGATAATGAGATTATAGTTTATGAAACTAAAGACTATGTAATTAATGTTAGAGACGCAAGAGGCTGTGAAGTTTCTTTAACCGTATCAGGAGAGTATATTAGTATTGATATCCCTACCTTATTTACACCTGATGGAGATGGAGTAAATGACAAATGGTATCCTATAAATGTAGAAGACTATCATGAATTAGAACTTGAGATTCGAGATAGATATGGTAGAAAGCTTAAAAACTATAGAGGTAAGCAAGCTATGGTTAGTTATCCTAACAGTACAAAAAGAGCTGTTGGTAATAATAAAAGAAGAGCAAGAGGTATAAAAATCTTAGACAAGTATAGTCAAGAAGGATGGGATGGTACTTATGAAGGTAGAAAGATGCCATCAGGAGATTACTGGTATATTATAAAATATAAAGAACTGTCGGGTCAACCAAAACAAATGATTGGTCATTTCACCCTATATAGATAAGATTTTATAAATAATACAAAGGACTATATAAAGCCTCTCAAGAACTTAATATTCTTGGGAGGTTTTTATTATTTAGTAAGGATAAGTTTTTGTTTGAAAAAAAAACAATTTGTGATAATATATGTGTTATGTTTTTTTTTAGTGTTAAATGTTTTTATTGTTAAATTAATGATCCTTGGTAAACAATAAAAGCGAGTTATTTTCTTTTTTTTAACAAAGCTTTTGTTTCTTTTGATAGCTGTTTTTCTATTTTTATTCGAGAGAACAAAGAATAATAAAATAACATTTAACTTTATTTCCCCTGGTTAATGAAAAAAAACATACTCACGCTGGTATTGGCTTTTGTAGCCATAATCTCTCACGCCCAAAAACAACAACAATTATCTGAGGTAGAAAAACTTAGGATTGAAGCTCGAAAAAAGCAGCAATTACCTGAGGTAGAAATGTTTATGTCTGAGATGCAAAAAAAAGAAAATAATTCTTTTGGTAATCGTTTTAATATAACTGCGAAAGGAAATATGACTTTTATAGCTAATAATATTATTAGTGTAGATGCTAAGGACAATTTAGACAACCCAACTATAGGCAATGGGTATAAAAATTTACAGTATGTAAATGCAGATAATGATAGTAATACTTTTTCATCTTCCCGAGCTACCTTGTCAGGTATCCCTTTATGTGATAATAAAGCGGATATTTTGTTTGCAGGATTGTATTGGTCAGCCATATATCCTTATGATAATTGGGAGCGACAAGGCAAAAGAGATGAAGATTTTAATAAAATAAAAATTAAGTATCCACGTACCAATACCTATAGCTCAATAGATGATGGAATAAAAGTCTTTGATAAAGGAGGAGATGGAGAAAAGCCTTATGTATGTTTTAAAGATTTGACTAAAGAAATTCAAGAATTAAACGATCCTAATGGAGATTATTGGATTGCCAATGTTAAAGCGACAACAGGAGGAACTACTAGTGGCTTGGGATCTTCAGCGGGTTGGACTTTAGTTATTGTTTATAAAAACAAGAAAGAAACAAACAAAAAGTTTTATGTATTTGACGGACATTCTAAAGTTAGAAAAGCAAGTGGGCAAACATCAAATAATGTAGATGTATTGGTAGATGGATTTCGAACGGTTCCCTACGGACCTGTTAGGGCTGAGTTTTTAGTGGGAGCTTTAGAAGGTGATAGAGGCATATCAGGTGATCAAATTCAAATAAAAGCTCCTGAAGGAACAAATTTTCATAGACTCCAAGCTCCCCAAGCCAGATACGTGTATGGTAATTACGTTTATGTAAACAATCAGTATAACTTTTTTGACGGATCTATAACTAACAATGGAAAGTTCCCAAAACGATTTCCTGATAGTAAGAATACGTTAGGCTTTGATATTGACATGTTCAAATTGAATAATACAAATAAAAAATACCTAAAAAATGATCAAGGCAATACCAAATTAAGATTTACAACAACGGGAGATGCATACTATCCGTTTTTATTCGGAATGTCAGTTGAGGTGATTGAACCAAAAATTCAATTGATAAAATCTGTAGAAGATGGTGCAGGAAATGATATTGCAGGGACGGATGTTAATTTAGGTAATGAGTTATGGTATCGAGTCAATTTTAAAAATGTGGGAACAGACAATGCTAAAAATGTTCAAATAGTTGACGTTTTACCTGTAAATGTTGACCTAGTTGAATCCTCGATACAAATGCCTCCGGGGCTTACCTATAAAAAAGAAATCGAAGGAGACAAGATGAAGTTGATTTTTGATGTTAAAGATGATGACCTTGTAAAAGAAAGAGGAGGAACGTATAGCATACGATTTAAAGTACAGGTAGTTACTAGTTGTGATAATTTAAGAGATGCTTGTTCAAACATTATAAAGAATCAAGCCTATGCTAATTATGAAGGAGATAAGTCACCAATTAAAGTTGTTGAAGACTATAGTTTTTCGGGTACTGATAGTTGTGGAAACGGGATTAAAGGATCGTCTAATTTCTTGGCAGATGTTTCAGAATGTAGAAGTCAAGTAACCGCTGAAATATTATGTAACTCCAAGGAAGGGGTAGTTTTAAAGGCAGGAGAAAAATTTTCTAATTATAAATGGACTGACGAAAGTGGAAAGATTATAGGTACAGAACGAAAAATTAAAGTTTTTAAAGAAGGCGTGTATACTGTTGAAAAAACAGGAGCTGCAAATTGCCTAGACGGGGTGCAAGTTTTTAAGGTAGACTCGTTTGGAAAACAACCCAACCCTTTAAAAACTCAAGATTTTTTTGATGAAGTAGTTATTTGTCCGAATACAGGAGAGGAGTTTGGTAAAATTTATATGTGCGGTAATCAACCACCTAGGGTCATTACCCTACCCTACGAAAGCGATTCAGTAACTAAATTTTCGTGGAAAAAGTTAAAGAAAGGACCAACTTGTTCGGATACAGTAAATAAAGACTGTCCCAATATAGATACCGGTTGTGATTGGGAAGTGGTTGGTAGTGAGTTGACTAAGGGGTTTTCTGAAGAAGGAGAGTATAAACTACAAGTAGATTACGGGGACTGTTCTGAAACCTATCACTTTAAAATTAATATTGCTCCATTAAGTCCTAAAGTAACTACTGAAAACATTACGTGTAAGGATGATGGTAAAATTATTGTAAATAATATCCCGAATACTGGGTATATGTTTCGATTATATAATATTACGAAAAGTAGGTATGAAAATGTTGCTCAACATTCAAATGTATTTTTTGTTAAAGAACCGGGGGATTATCATGTGGAGATTACCTCACAAAATTCGAGTGATAAATCTTGTAACTTTGATACAAAAAAGATAAATATTACGGATGAAAGAATTAAAATAAATGTACCACAACCTGATGAAATACTTTGTTTTGGAGGAGAAACAACGATTGATGTTAGTGTGAAAACTGTTGCAAGTCAATATACCTATATATTGGTAGATAAGGATGGTAAAGAGCTGTCTAAAATAAAAAAAACCGCAATGTCTCACACCTTTAAAAAGATTAAAGAAGGAACGTATAGTGTTATTGTCCGTACAGAAAACTGTGAAGATAAGGTAACGGTAAATATTACATCATCAACGAAACTTACAATAGATGCCATAAAGGGGAAAGATATAGCTTGTAAAGATGGTGCTTCTGATGGAATAATTGTATTGAAAGTAGCAGGAGGAAAACCTAACTACAGTTTCAGGGGATGGAAAGATGGACAGTTGCTAGATAGTGGAAACTTTTTTACGGCTACACAATATGCAGTAAAAAAAGGAGAAGAGGGAGTTTATAAGTTTGAAGTTCATGATGGTAATAATTGTATAGCAACTTCAAATGAAGTGGTAGTAGGCATTATACCAGAATTAAGATTTACACCTAAGGTAAAGGTGATTTCTTGTGTAGGAATGCTTGGAGGAAGTATAACAATAGATGTGGAAGGAGATAACCTACCTTATAATATAGAATATAGTATTGATAATAAAAAAAGTTGGAATACGACGGGAGTGTTCACAGGGTTAAAGCCTGATAATTATACAGTAAATATTCGTGCAACGCTCAAAAATGATCAATTAGGAGGAGGGTTAACCGACAAATATATATGTGAATACACATTAAATGATCTTAAAATAACGGTAAATCATTTGAAAGCTACAGTAAAAACGGAACAACCTTCTTGTGGGAATTCAGGAAAAATTACTGTAACTGCTGAAGGAGGTTTTGGCGATTATGAATTTGCTTTTGTCAATGCAGGAAAAACCCCAGTAGAGAACGATTTTATAAAATCAAATAGTCATACCATACCCGATGATATACCAAATACTGAAAAATATGATGTATATGTTAGGGATGAACAAAGGTGTATAGTAAGCTTAGGGGAGTATACCATAAACCCTGTACCTATAACCCCCAACATAAAGGCAACAGTTAAATATGCGTGTAATGGTATTGCAAAAATTATAGTAACTGATGAAAATGATATAATATTAGACTCGAAGTACACCTATAGTTTAGATGGAGGAAACACGACTCAAAATAATCATGTATTTGAAAATATATCGACAGGAGCGTATTTCGTTACAGTAATTTCTTCTGATGGAGCTTGTGAAAAGAAAAAAGGAGTTTTAGTAGTATCAGGAAAAGCATTTTCTGCAAAGGTGGTAAATACAGAGATGAATAAATGTGCGGGGGCTTCACAAGGAATAATTGCCATCCATGCAGAAAATTATGATGTTTCCTATAAATATTCAGTTGATGGAGGAACCACATGGAAATCAACTACGGCTGCTGTTATAGAGATAAAAAACCTACCCTCAAAAACGTATAATATATGGGTCGCCACATCAGATGAAAAGTGTAAAAAAGATTTAGGAGTCATTGAAATAACAGCACCTAAGCCAATAGAAATAACTACATCAATGGAAATCGTATCTGGTTGTGAAGATAAAGCAAAAGCAGATATTACGGTAAAAGCTTCAGGAGGAATACCTCCCTACCAGTATAGTATTGATGAAGGGAAAAGTTGGCAAAATAGTCAGGTTTTTAAAAATCAAACTGGCAAAATAGTTTCAAATAAAATTCATGTAAAAGATCAGAATGCTTGTATAGGTATTTATGATAAAATTATTTCAATTCCTTTGTTAGAAAAAGTAACCCATGAGGCTAACGTGATTGGGTGTTATGATGAAAATAACAAAGGGCAAATTAAGGTGACTCCTAAAGGAGGTACAGGGAATTATATATTTTATATAAATGGAGTAATAACGAATGTTACTAATATCGGAGGTACTCCAATATCTTATACAATCAATGGTTTGCAGCCTAATACCTATAAAGTTAAAGTACAAGATGCCTTTACTTGCGAATCGCAAGAAACTACACATATAATTAATGATAAATTAGAAGTCTTTACAAAGTTTGTAAGGGATATTTCTTGTGAAGATGGAAAAATATTTGTAGACGCAAAAGGAGGTGATGGTGATTATGTATATGCTTTTGTAAAAGAAGGGGTGATACCTAAAGACGGAGAGTTTAACATTTCAAATACATATACCGTGCCTGTTGGTACACCAACCCCAGTAAAATATGATGTATATGTAAGAGATAAAAAAGGAGGAAATGAATATTGTGAACATTCCGTGAAAGGAATAGCAATAGATACCACACCTACATGGGATATTAAGGATATAGTGAGTATTGATCCTTTATGTAGGGATAAAGGAGGGGTAAGTTTTGATATTGTAGGAAGTACAGGAATGTTTTTTGATATTGAAATCTTTGATTCAAGTAATAAAAGTATCAACCAAGATCGAAAAAAGATTGACGGAATAACTACAAAAGTTACCGCTTCATTTCCAAATCTATTGCCTGGAAATTACACTATTGAGGTTGTCGACGCATATGGTTGTATGAAACAAGGTCAAGTAATCGTAAAACCTTCGATTCAATTAGAAATAAAGATAAAAGACGCACTGCCTGATAATTGTACAGTGGATACAAGTAAAACAGGTTTTGATTTTATTGGTATTTCTCCTAGTGATTATCCAGCTCCTTATACATTGCAATGTACTTCAGATTGGAATAAGAACCAATGGAAAGATTTTAATGAAATAAATAGAAAATTTAGGGGCTTTAATTCTGGTGATGTAGTCTATCCTGCCTTAAGAGTTATTAATAAAAGTACTGGAGAAATAATTTGTTATGAATATACTAGGCACGAAATAGCACATCATGTTGAAGGTTTGATACTGAATCCAGTAGTAAGTCCGACAGATTGTTCTTCTGGTTTTGCGGTAACGTTAGTAGCCCTTAAAGGAAAAGCTCCTTTTGAATTTTCTTTAGGCACACCTTATGACTGGCAACCACATGATAACGATAGTCCAATACAAAATCAACCTGACCAAAAAAGAACGAAAACATATAAAAATTTAGTTCCCGGTAGAACTTATGAGTTTTTCGTTAAAGACGCAACGGGTTGTATAAAACGCAATAGTGATGATGTTTATGCTAAATATACTCCTTCAGTTCTCATAAAACCAACGGCAGTTAAAGGGACTTGTTCAGGTGCATCGGATGGTTCAATAACCTTTGATATAGAAAACACTAAAAATGATTTAAAAATTCCATATAACTGGAAAATATTTGAGAAAAACCCATCAGGGAAAGATAAGGAAGTTGCCTCAGTTAATGGAGAAACACAGGTAAAGATAACCCATAACGGTTTGTCTAGTGGGGTGTATTATGTTGAAGTTTATAACCAAGTAGGAGGCTGTAGTTTTGGTAGTAAAGATGTTGAAATATTGGAAGGAGCCCCCATTCAAGGTAGTATTGCTAAGGTTAGGGATATCACATGCCGTACTGCTGGAGTAGTTGATATAAGTAATATCATTGGTGGAACGGGACAATATAAGTACGAATTAGTAGTAACAAACGCTAAAGGAATTACTTTACAGTCATGGAGTACTAGTATTATAGTTCCTTATAAAAGTATAGAAGATCCTTTGAAACCTGTTACGGTAAATGTCAAAATTAGAGATGATTTTGAATGTTCTAAAGACTTAGGTACGGTATCACTGAAAGTGAATACTCCCAAGATAATGGATGTGAAACTTACACAGGTTTGTACGTCAAGAACATTAGAAATAATAGCTAGTGAAGGAGTAGGGCCTTACCAATATTCTATTGACAACGGGCAAACGTATGAAAACACTAATATATTTACGGGGGAACTATCGGGAGATTATGAAATACTGGTCAAAGATGCCAATGGATGTACCGCTTCACGTACTGTAAAAGGTATATCACCAATACTTGATTTTGAAATTTTACCTATCAGTGAGTTAACATGTGATAAGAAAGCAAGGTTGTCGTTGAATGTTATATCGGGACCATCCAATTATGGTTATGTAATCAAGAACAAGATAAATGGTAAAGAAGAGGCTAAAGGAGATTTTAATTCGTCAAAAGAGAATATTGAAATTGGAGTTGCAGGAAAGTATGAAATCACATTAACTAATAAAAAGACGAATTGTAACCTTACAAAAGAATTTGAAGTAAATTCAAAAGTTTTACCTGATATTACTCATACGGTATCAAATAGTACCTGTCAAGGAAGTAACTCAGGAGTAATTTCTGTAACAGCAAAAAATAATGGAATTTTACCATTGGAGTACACAATTAGTCCAGATCCAAATGGAGTTGGATGGATTTCTACTAATGAGTTTGTCAATTTGCCACCTAACACCTACGAACTGACTGCTAAAGGAAATAATGGATGTACTACTACTATAAAAGGTATTGAAATTACTGAATATAAAAAGATCACAATCCCCATCCCGATAGAAAAAGGTTTTGGTTGTAGTGTTGGTAATGATGTTACGATTAGTGCAAGTATCGAGGTTCCAAACTCGGGTACCAATCTTATTACTGGTGGAAGTGGTAACTATGTTCGTATTCAGTTTATAGATACTAAAGGAACGACAGATGAAAAAGATGATCAAATTGTACAAGATGATACTAGGCTTATTTATACACTTACAGATCAGTCAGGTGGAGATTATAAGATTAATGTGTATGACGATAAAGGTTGTATAGGAAGTACTACTGCGACCATAAAACCTTTCGAAAAATTGTTGTCAGCAAACATTAAAGTTGATAAATCGATTGATTGTATCGCTGGAGAAAATATAACAGTAAGTTATCAGTCTAATCTATCGATTGAATCATCAAAAATAATGTATAGTGTTGTAAATATTGATACAAAGCAAGAGTTTAAAGATGATAAAATAAAAGGACAGTTTGAGGGGTTACCTACAGGGTTTTATGAAGTAAAAGTAAAAAATACCAAGACAGGCTGTACATTAATTAAGTTACATGAAGTGGCCAAAAAACCAAGTCTTTTCATGGTGTTAAAAGATGTAAGGGATGTCAACTGTTATAATGGAAATACAGGTTCATTTTCAATACATGTTTCTTCCTTAGGGTATAAAGGAGATTATATCTATGAGGTAATTGATCAAAATGGCATTAAAGTACAAGATTTGACTTTGGATGGAAGAGAAAAATGTGATGTGAAAAATTTAAAAGCAGGGAGTTATGATGTTAGAGTTACCATGAAAGATACTCCGTTTTGTGTAGAAGAACGTACCTTAACAATCAAGTCACCTTCCAAAGTATTAGCTATTTCGTATAAATCGACTCTTATTAGTTGTGGTAATCCTAATAGTGGTGAAGCGGTGTTAAACGTGACTGGCGGTTGGGGTAACTATGTGTTTTTATTAAAAAATGAGACAACAAATATTATACACCATAATTATTCCGATGCTACAGGAATAGAAAAGACAAATGACGGTTATAAGTTAACGGTTAAAGGGTTGAATAGTGGTAAGTATCAAGGTATCGTAAAAGATAAAAATGGTGAAGGATGTGATAAAATAATACGTTTTGAATTATTGCCACCTCAAGATATAAAACATGACAAGCCGGCAGTGACAATTAATAAGTGTAAGGGAGAAGAAGAAGCAACGATTACCATTAATAATGTTTCAGGTGGGCAGGTAACTAGTTTAAATGATTATAGCTATTTATTAGCTAATGAAGCAGGGTTCGTGATAAGGCCTCAGCAAAAAAGTAATGAGTTTAAAGAATTAAGAGCAGGGAAGTACTACGTTACTATTTTTGGTAAATATGCATGTAAAAGCACTCCTATTGAAGTTGAAATTAAAGATCCACAAAAATTAGAAATAAGTACAGAAATTATCTCGTCATTAACTTGTAATAAGTCACTAGCAGAAGTAAAAGTTCAGGGATATGGAGGTACTGGGAAGTATACTTATAGTGTGAATGATGAGACAGATATTTCTTCTACGAATAATGTATTTACCTTAGGAGAAGGGTTGTATAAATTTTATGTAAAAGATGAAGAAGGGTGTACGCAAGAATCTTCCTTAATTTTCATAAGTAAATATGAAGCGTTACAAGCAACATTGGATACTACTCATGCAAACATTACTTGTCATGGTGAAAGTGGAGCAAGTTTGTCTGCGAATGCTTCAGGAGGACTTGACAATTATACATATGAGTTATTGGATGCTGATGATAAAATGTTGCAACCAGTTCAGAAATCAAAAACTTTTTCTGGATTAGGAGAAGGAACCTACAAGATAAAAGTGTATAGTACAAACGACAAAGGCGATGTTTGTAGTAAGGTAACTGTTCCGTATACAATTGTAAGCGTTCCAAAAATCATATTGACAGAGTCTCATACTGATGCTACTTGTATTGACGAAGCAGACGGAACACTAACACTTTCTGTTAAAGGGCGTAAAATAGAAGAATGTCGATTTAATGTTAGTTTGAAAGACGGTTATTACCATCATCCCAGACAATTTGTAGAAGATTTTAAATTTGATGATTTAAGAGCTGGGACTTATACAGTGACAATAAGAGATAAAAACGGATGTGAAGCAGCAATCGAAGTGGAAATAAAAGAACCCACCGAAATACAAATTTCTCAAGCAGCGGTAGTGCAACAAGTTTGTATTACAGATCCGACACCAATTATTGAAATTTCAGTAAACGGAGGAGCAGTACCGGGAAAAAAGGCGCACTATATTGTAAGTGTAAATGATAAAGATCTTCCTAATCTCTATCAAGAAGGAGTTATTACTTTAGGTGAAAAAGAAGGGATCCTTTCAGGAGATGCATACAGAATTGGGTTTAGAGTTAATGGCGATTGTGATGCTGAATATACCGATTCTTTGGTTATAGATACCCCCGTTAATTTAGATTTAAAAACCAAATTATCGTATACCTGCCCTAGAGGAAATACAGTAAAGGCATGGGTACAAGAAACATATAAAGGTCTAGTTATTTATACTTTGACCAAAGGAGGAGGAATAATACACTCAAATGATACGGGAGTTTTTACAAACCTAATAGCTGGAGATGATTATCAGATTACTGTTGAACATATAGAAAAGGGATGTCCAGTGACCAAGGGTATTGATCCAGTAGAAAACTATAAAGAATTGGTATTGGAATTCGATAAGTCAGAAAAAAATAAACTGATTTTTAATACCAGTTTTGGAGTACCACCATATCAATACAGTGTTGATGATGATGGATTTACTACAGAAAATGAAATTTTAATTTATGAAACTAGAGATTACAAAGTAAAAGTAATGGATAGTAGAGGTTGTGAATTGGAATTGACAGTATTAGGAGAGTACATTTCGATAAAAATACCTAATATATTTACACCTGATGGAGATGGGCAAAATGATTATTGGTATCCTATAGATGTAGAAGGTTATCATGACCTTCAGGTTCAAATTAGTGATCGATATGGGAGGGTTGTTAAAAAAATATCAGGAGTTCAATCTGCAAGTAGTAAAACATTTGGTTTACAGAAAAATACTACGTCAACATTGAGGAACTCTAGACATTCAAGAGGAGTAATTGTTCCAGAAAAATACAATACCAATGGGTGGGATGGAACCTATGAGGGACAAAAACTACCATCAGGAGATTATTGGTATATCATAAAGTACAAGGAGTTATCAGGAAAACAAAGACAAATAATGGGGCATTTTACGCTATATAGATAAGCTAGTGAGTAGAAAGTTCTGTAGCGATATAATAAAAAACCTCAAGAAGAAGTATCAATATCTTGAGGTTTTTGTTTTTCTTTGCTGTTGATGGATAATAAGGAGTCTATAAATATCAATAAATACATTAGCAGTACTGGAATATGCTCAAGGAGGGAAGCAGAAAAAATTATTCTAGAAAAAAGAGTCTCTATTAATGGGGAAGTAGCTGTATTAGGAAACCGAGTTTTTCAAGGTGATAAGGTCGTTGTTGACGGAAAACCATTGCGACCAAAACCAAGACCCCTTTATATAGCGCTTAATAAACCTGTTGGTATTGTTTGCACTACAGATAGTAAGGAGAAGAAAAATATTGTGAAATTTTTGAACCATCCACAAAGATTATTTCCTATTGGTAGGTTAGATAAACCCTCTGAAGGTCTTATTTTTTTGACCAACGATGGCGATATCGTTAATAAAATATTAAGAGCTGGTAATAATCATGAAAAAGAATATATCGTTACAGTTAACAAAACTTTTGATGATCGTTTTCTTAGAAGAATGGCAAACGGAATCCCTATTTTAGGAACCGTAACAAAAAAATGTAAAGTAGTAAGAGTATCAGAAACAACCTTTAAAATAACCTTAGTTCAAGGGTTAAATCGCCAAATAAGACGTATGTGTGAATATTTGGGCTACGAAGTAAAAAAACTTAAACGTACTCGTATAATGAACGTTTCTTTGGCAGGGCTTAAAAATGGAGCATGGCGAGAGTTAACAACTGCAGAAGTTGATAAAATAAATCAGATGGTAGCATCATCTTCGAAAACAGAGGAAGCATCAAAAACACCCCAAAAAACACCTACACCCAACAAATCAGTGAAATTTGGAAGAAAACGAAAGAAATAAATGTAATACTATTCTTATACAGAACATTCGCTATGTGTAGTGTAAAAGATATAAGAATATGTTAATTTTCTACTTTATAGCCACCTGTAATCTATTTTTTAATGTATAATTAAGGTTTAACATTAAACTTACATGTGTATCTTTGCGCACTATGCTATTTGATTTAAAAACAACCGACCCCAAAAGTAAGGCAAGAGCTGGAGTAATTACCACAGATCACGGAACGATAGAGACACCTATATTTATGCCAGTAGGTACCGTAGCAACTGTAAAGGGAGTACACCAATCTGAATTGAAGAATGATATTAATCCTGATATAATATTAGGGAATACCTACCATCTTTATTTACGTCCACAAACAAAAATACTAGAAGAGGCAGGAGGATTACATAAATTCATGAATTGGGATAGAAGTATTTTGACAGATAGTGGTGGTTATCAGGTTTATTCCTTATCTGGGAGAAGAAAAATAAACGAAGAAGGTGTAAAGTTTAAAAGTCATATAGACGGGTCTTTACATTTTTTTACACCAGAAAATGTCATGGAAATTCAACGCTCAATAGGGGCAGATATTATAATGGCATTTGATGAATGTACTCCATATCCTTGTGATTATAGTTATGCAAAGCAATCAATGCATATGACTCATAGGTGGCTGAAACGATGTATTAATCATCTTGAAAAAGTACCGTTAAAATACGGCTATAATCAAACATTGTTTCCAATTGTACAAGGAAGTACTTATACAGACTTAAGAAAACAATCAGCAGAGTTTATTGCTTCTGTAGAAGCAGAAGGAAATGCAATAGGTGGTCTTTCAGTAGGAGAACCAGCAGAAGAAATGTATGCCATGACGGATGCAGTTTGTAGTATTCTACCTACAGATAAACCCCGATATTTAATGGGGGTGGGTACACCGATAAATATATTGGAAAATATAGCATTGGGTGTTGATATGTTTGATTGTGTGATGCCGACTAGAAATGCCAGAAATGGTATGTTGTTTACGGCACATGGAACCATTAATATAAAAAATAAAAAATGGGAAAATGACTTTTCTCCTATAGATGAAATGGGGATTACTTTTGTAGATACATTGTATTCAAAAGCATATTTAAGACATCTTTTTGCTGCAAGGGAAATGTTAGGAAAACAAATCGCTTCTATACATAATTTAGGGTTTTACTTATGGTTGGTTAGAGAAGCAAGAAAACATATATTGGCAGGAGATTTTAGTGAATGGAAAGATAAAATGGTTAAACAAATGAACAAACGTTTGTAAATTGAAAATACTAGACAGATATATACTAAAGCGTTATTTGGTAACTTTTTTATTTACCTTATTAATATTTATTCCAATAGCAGTTGCTATTGATATATCCGAAAAAATAGACAAGTTTTTACGTCAGGATACGCTTACTTTTTATGAGGTAGTTTTTGACTATTACAAAAACTTTATTATCTATTATGCCAATACCTTTATGCCATTGGCATTATTTATTGCTGTAATTCTGTTTACTTCCAAATTAGCTAATAACACTGAAATTGTCGCTATTAATAACGGACAAGTATCTTTTACTAGGTTTTTGTATCCATATTTTGTAGGGGCTACTATTATTGCGGGGGTAGCATTGTTAATGAATCATTTCTTTGTGCCATCAAGTAGTAAAACAAGAAAAGCATTTGAGAAAAAATATTTGTCAAGAAAAATTAATCAAGATAATACTGTACGTGATTTTAGCCTACAATTAAATGACAGTACCTATATCTATGTACAGAATTTTAATTTAAAAAGAAATTCAGGATACAATTTTTCAATGGATATTTATGACGGTATTAATTTAAAATACAAACTAACAGCAGACAATATTAATTGGAGAAAGGAAGACAGTATATTTAGACTATACGACTGGAAAAAACGAAAGATTTATAGGAAATACGATAGTATTTTTTCAGGGAATAGCTTAGATACTACTTTTGCCTTTACTCCGAAAGATTTTAACTACAAAGATATCATGGCACAAGAAATGCGATCTGGTGAGTTAATTGACTTTATAGAAATATCCAAAAAGAGAGGTATAAAAAACTTGAATGCCTACTATGTTGAACTTTACAAAAGAACAAGCCTACCGATAGCTTCTTATATATTAACTTTTATAGCAGTTGCATTAGCACATAAAAAACGAAGAGGTGGTTTAGGCGTTAATTTAGCTGTAGGAATAGCGATTATGTTTATATACGTGTTTTTTATGAAAATTGGGCAAGTATTAGGTGCTGTAGCGGATGCAAATGCCTTAGTAAATGTATGGATGCCTAATATTATTTTTGGTATTCTGGCGATCTACTTATATTTTAAATCAAATAATTAGAAGGAAGAACGTTTGTTGAAAGAAAAATACTTTAGCACAAATGACATTAAAATAATCATGAAGCAATATAACTGTATAAATTTTTAGTATGTTTGTCTTTCAAATAACTGATATAATAAATCGAAAATCAAACTAGAATATACTATGGAATATTTAGATTTTGAACTGCCAATAAAAGAACTAGAAGATCAATTGGCTAAATGTTATGACATAGGTAAAGAAAGTGATGTAGATGTTACGGAAACGTGCAAAAAAATAAAAGATAAGTTAGCAAAAACTAGAAAAGATATATATAAAAACCTTACGCCTTGGCAACGAGTACAATTATCACGTCACCCTAATAGACCTTATACATTAGATTATATTAAGGCTATTTGTGGGGATACCTTTATGGAGCTACATGGAGATCGAAGTGTTCGTGACGATAAGGCAATGATTGGTGGTTTAGGTAAAATTGGAGACCAATCTTTTATGTTCATTGGTCAACAAAAAGGATATAACACCAAGACACGTCAGTACAGGAATTTCGGGATGGCAAACCCTGAAGGATATCGTAAAGCATTGCGTTTAATGCGTATGGCGGAGAAATTTGGTATCCCTGTAGTAACTTTTGTTGATACGCCAGGAGCATATCCCGGTTTAGAAGCAGAAGAACGAGGACAAGGAGAAGCAATTGCTAGAAACATTTTCGAAATGACACGTCTTAAAACACCGATTATTAGTGTGGTCATCGGAGAAGGAGCTTCAGGTGGTGCTATAGGTATTGGAGTAGGAGATAGAGTATATATGATGGAAAACACTTGGTATACAGTGATTTCTCCTGAATCATGTTCTTCTATTTTATGGCGTAGTTGGGAATATAAAGAACAGGCAGCTGAAGCACTTAAGTTGACTGGTGAAGATATGAAAAACCTAGAGTTAATTGACGGAATTATAGAAGAGCCTGCTGGAGGTGCTCATACGGATCGTGAGGGAGCTTTCGAGGCTGTTCAAAGCCAAATATTAAGTGCTTTTGAAGAGTTAAAAGATTTAAATACTGAAGATTTAATAAGTAAACGTATGGATAAATATGCCAATATGGGCGTATATAAAGAGTAGTTACGTTACTTCTTTGCAATATAGAAACAAGGGTGAGATGACCATAATCTCACCCTTGTTTTCGTTTAGACTTCTAATTTATAATGGAGTTTAAATGAATAAAAATATCCTTTAAGCTTTTATCATTCTTATAGAAATCATGCCCTAACTCTTTGTACCTAATGATGGATAGTTTCATCTGTTTTTCCCATGCTTCAGAAGGTACATAGAGGTCTCTATCGCCATTGAAAAGAGAAATATGTGTATTAGGTTTTAACGTTTCATACCTCAAACGAGTAGTAGATATACAAACTAAGTTATTTATATGTAAGCCTTTTAGTGCTGCCTTCCATAAAATGTATCCCCCTATGCTTAAGCCTATGGCAATATCAACTTTACCATAATAAGAGAGTTGGTTTACACAACGGTCAATTCCTTATTTTAGAAATAATGTATGCACTTGATCTTTAGGTAAGGTATCAACGGGTATTTTAGCAATTTTAGGAGCCGATAAACATAAAACCTCAGCTCCTTTAAAAAAAGAAAAACTATCAGTGTTTATAGTATAGCCTAAAATATCGGAAACTATTAAAATCTTTTTTTTCATCGCTTTTAATTAACCTTTGAAAAAAAACTAAGCTCATATGCAGGGAGTAGATCTGGCTGTGTAATCTTAATCAAATCTTTTAAAACCAGATCAGGTCGAACCGTTGACAATTCAAAAAAGAGATGTCCGCCTGTTGCTCCTTTTTTATGAGTAATCGTATATACTTGATCGTTTTTAAGGGCATTTAGTTCTTGGTAATGAATACTAGCATTTAAGATTTGTTCTTTTGAAGAAAAAAAACCACATTTAATCCAATAATCGGCATGTTTTGCCTTTTCCAATACTTGTTCAAAACTAAGGGGAATGCTACCGCTACCTTTGGTGTCTTTCCATAAATAATTCAAATAAGCATCCTTAAAAAAGGACGCATAATAGCTTTCACCAGCGGGAACATTCCAAACATCTTTAAACATGCTTCCTGATAATACAGTAGGACTATTGGTGTTTCTTTTTGCAATTTTTTTCGCTTTTAAATATTCTTTTTCAATCGATGAAAAAATACTATCTGCTTGTTTTTCTTTATTGTATAAAGCACCAAAAAACTTAATCCATTCAGCTCTTCCCAAGGGGGTTTCTTCCAACCAATCACCATTAAAAATAACTGGAATTCCAGATTTTTCAATGTTTTCGTATATTTTATTATTGGCATAAATAGAAAAGCCTACAACTAAATCAGGTTGAAGATCTAATAACTTTTCAACATTAATATCTTGTTCCATTCCCAAATCCATGATTTTTCCCCGATCGATATTTACTCTTGTCTTTTTAGAAGAGATATAACGTGTATGAGGAAATCCAATCAGGGATTCTTCAACGTTTAGTAATTCTAGCATCGGGATATGTGTGGTACTTGTGACCACCACTTTTTCTATTGGAATTTTAATGTTGTTTTTCTTATTACTATTTTGGTGATTTAGCAGGAACGTAAAAGAATGGGAGGTCCCCTGAAAAACTTTTTTTATAATTAACTTCTTTTGATTCCCTTCTTTAATAATGTTAAAGCCTTTGGCATATTTTATAGCACTGTTTTTAATATTGTCAGTTGAGGTGGGGCTTACTGTTTTTTTACAGTGAATAAAAAGAAAACAGCTAAAAATGAAAAATGTTATATTTTTTTTCGATAGGTTAAATAGTAAGTTTGATAACAGCTCCATAACTAAGTTTTAAGTCAAATGATTTTTCTAAGGGAATATGATTTACATACGCCCACATACTACGAATTACGCCTGCATGAGTAACAACTACGGAAGTTTTTTGTTTTTTTTCTCTAAGTTCTTCAAGAAAATTAACGGTTCTTTTTTGTAAATCTATATAGGATTCTCCATTGGTGGCAGGAGTATGTACAAAATCTTCCATCCAAGGATCGAGTACTTTTTTATCGATATCATTCCAATTTTTCAACTCCCAGTCCCCAAAATTAAGTTCTTTTAGACGATTATCAAAAATCACTTTTGGATTAAGTTCCTGTGCTAGTAATACACATCTTTTTAATGGACTCGTATAGTATACAATGGATGGATCATTGATAGGTACAATATTTCGTATTGCTTGTAACTCTTCAGGGAAAGAATTACATAGATCTAGGTCTGTTTGACCATAGCAGATTCCCTTAGCAATTTTGGGAGCAGTATGTCTTACTAAAATAACTTCCATAAGGATAATAAAGAAATATAAAATACAATTTCAGCGATTTGTTGCAAAGCTCCAGCGCAATCTCCCGTTTGCCCTCCGATCCATTTTTTAAAGTAATATCCCATATATAAATAGGTGAAAAACAAAGGGATTAAGGTTAAAAACACCCGCCAGTTTTGAAATAAAAACAACGGAAGAATTCCAAAAATACCACTAATTATTAATGATTTGACACCAAGCTTTTCTCGAACATGATTTACTTTAGCTGTTTCTTGTTTTCTAACATATGCATGACTAAAAAGTAAAAGTGATGCTATAAAACGACTAATGCTATGTCCTGATATAATAACATATAGGATGTTTACTGTTAGTTTTTCCAAATGAATTAGCGAAAGAAATTTTGTGCCAAGAATAGCAATCAACCCAATAACACCAAAAGTGCCGAGTCTAGAGTCTTTCATAATGGTTAAAATACGTTCTTTCGTCCAGCCTCCACCAAAACCATCACATACATCTGCGAAACCATCTTCATGAAAAGCACCAGTGACCCAAATAGAACTAACCATACTCAGTATAATAGATAAATCAAGAGGAAGTATTCGCTGTGCTAAATAATATACCAAAGCAGCAATGGCGCCAATTACTAGCCCCACTAATGAAAAATACCGACGGCACTTTAATAAAACTTCCGAAGAATGATCTACCCATTTACCACAAGGAATTCTTGTGAAGAAAAAAAGGGAAGCTAAGAAATAAGAAAACTGCCTTTTAATCATGATTAAGCTTCCGTAATATTTGCACTTTTAAAAGTAGCCATTTTATTTAAAAAATTAACACTTGCCGCTACGATAGGAAAAGCCAATGCACATCCTGTTCCTTCTCCTAAACGTAATCCTAAATTTAATAAAGGAGTAGCACCTAAATAATCCAACATTTTTTGATGCCCCTGCTCCCCAGAGCTATGTGAGAAAATACAATATTCAACAATTTTTGGATGTAAATGATAAGCAGCCAATAGTGCGGAGGTAACAATAAAACCATCAATCAACAACGTCATTTTTAATGCTGCGGCCTCAATCATTGCACCACACATCATAACGATTTCAAATCCTCCAAAAGCACATAAAGCATCATAGGGAGTTTTAATTTCATTTTTGTGTAAATCATATACTTTTTTTAAGGTATTAGTTTTCATTAACAAACCTTCATCGGATACCCCTGTCCCCCTTCCTACACACCCCTCTATAGGGGTCTTGGTAAAATAACTCATCAGTAAAGAAGCAGCGGAAGTATTACTGATACCCATTTCTCCAAAACCAATAGTGTTACATCCTTTTTGATGTCTGACCCTTACAAGTTCTCTACCTTCTTTAAGAGCTTTTAAACAAAGTTCCATTGACATGGCTTTTTCTTGACTGTAGTCATTAGTTCCTTTATCAATTTTGGCATTGATTAAAAAAGGGTGTACTTTAAAATCTGCATTTACCCCAGCATCTACAATTTGAAGGTCAATATTATGCTGTTCACAAAAAACATTGATCGCAGCACCACCACTTAAGAAATTATGAACCATTTGTTGGGTTACTTCTTGTGGATATGGACTTACTTTTTGTGTTTTAGCAATACCATGATCACCTGCAAATACCATAATAGTTGGTTTAGAAATCTTAGGTGAAGCGGTTTCTTGAATTAACCCAATTTGTAAAGCAATTGTCTCCAATGTGCCCAAAGCGCCTAAGGGTTTTGTCTTAAAATCAATTTTTTCTTGAATCAGACTTTTAAGCTCAGTCGAAAGAGGCGTTATGTTTGTTGACATATATTTTATTTTAGCGTTATAGGCAGTCCTGATACCATAAAAGTTGCTTTATCAGCTCGTTGAGCAATATATTGGTTTGTCCACCCTTGTAATTCTGTAAATTTTCTTCCCGATTCATGAGTAGCATGCAGTCCCATACCAATCTCATTCGAGATAATAATAATATTAGCGTCTATACACAATAGTTTGTCAATTTCTTTTTTGGCTAAAGTTAAAGATTGTGCAACATTATTAGTACTATCCATAAAAAAGTTAGTTAGCCAGAGCGTTACACAATCAACAACAACTGTTTGATTATTTTTAATAACCTTGCTGAGCCATTTTTCTTCTTCTATGGTACTCCACCGTTCATCTCTTTCTGCAATGTGCCTATCAACACGTTTTTGAAAATCTTCGTCCCATATACGTGAAGTAGCCAAGTAAATTGGAGTATCAGAGAGGCTTTCGGCAACTTTTTGAGCATAACTGCTTTTACCAGAACGTTCCCCTCCAGAAATATAATGTATCATAGAGTAAAATTAACCAGTACAAAGATTATAAAGATTTATTGGATAAGAAAAATATACAAGGAATTTGTTTATACGATAGATATATACGCAACAATATGGAGCTTGGTTAAGAAGTAATGTTAAAATATTGAAGGTGAAAATTTGATATACCATCGTTTGTGAAAAGGTATAGGGATAAAGAATAATTAGTTGCTGAAAATTAATGCTAACTATTTAAAAATAAATAAAACTAACTCATTTAATTTCGATTTTTTTTATGGTAAAATATACCTTGAAATTGATAATACAAGTAAAGTTTAACTTTATAGCTAATCAAATTAAATACAAAAAAATAGTTGCAACTTTAAATTTAAAAGGTAATTTTGCCGAAAATTTGGTTTTTATTCAAAACGACAAATGTTGAATAAAATTAAAAGGGAATTCGGTTAAATTCCGAAGCTGTTCCCGCAACTGTAAGCTAATAAAGCTTGTAATTATTCTAAGTGTCACTGTTATTTATTAATGGGAAGACCAATTACAAGACGCAAGCCAGGAGACCTGCCATTTTTTGTAAACATACAAACTTTCGGGATAAAAGTTTGGGGTAGGAGTACTACACCTTTTTTTTCCGAATTTAAATTAATAGTAGAAATGAAGAAACAGTTATTGATTGTTGGAATTGGTATATGTTCATTGATGAGTATGCCTGTATTTTCTCAGGAAAAAGAGAAAGTAGAAGAATTGGATGAAGTGGTAGTAACTGCTACTAAATTTGATTTAAAAGAAGAACAGACGGGAAAAGTGATTTATAAAATTACGGCTAAAGAAATAGAAAATAACCCAGATAAAACGGTACTGGAATTATTAAATAGATTACCAGGTGTAGAAATAAATGGGGCAAATTCTAATAGAACCCGACCTGTAGGGGCTTATGTAAGAGGTGGAAGAGGGAGACAAGTACTAATTTTAATTGATGGTACACCTGTTTCTGATCCAACTGGAATAAACCAAACGTTTGATTTTAGATTACTTCCAGTAAGTCAAGTAGAAAGAATAGAGGTTTTAAAAGGAGCAGCTTCTTCTCTCTATGGTACGGGAGCAGCAACTGGGGTTATCAATATCATATTAAAAAAATCAACCAAGAAGCAAATTAGCGCAACTTTTGAAACAAGTATTGGAACAAACAATACACAAAATACGAATAGTTATCGTCCCAATGATAAAAATCAGAATGTAAGTGTTAATGGGACTATAGGTAAACTGTCTTATTTAGCTTATTTTGATATTACAGGAACAGAAGGAGTATCAGAGGCTAAGGATAGAGATAATAAAGGTTTTGAAGATGATTCGTTTTATGGAAGAAACGGAATGTTAAAACTTAGCTACAGCTTCACAGATAAGATTAAAGTGGCTGCGTTTGCTAATTATGATGCTTTAGATACCGAGTTTGATGCAAAAGCTTATGTAGATAATAATCAGAATACATGGGGTTTTTCACAAAAGCGTTATGGAATTAAGCCAAGTATTAAATATACCAATGGGCAGGCTTATGTACTCGCTTCATTGAATGAGATTGAAAGAGACCTAACACAATGGAATAGTTCTTCAAAGCAAACAGATAACTCTTTTTATAAAGGGACAAGTTTAAATATTGATTTGGTTAATAAATATGCGTTACTAGATAATACGCTTCAAGTTATTACAGGGGTGAATTATCAAAAACATAAAAATCAAACAAATACGCCATTTGCAGAAATTAATCAAGGAAAAGCGAATTTTTATACGATCGACCCTTATGCTACATTAGTGTATACTTCTGAAATAGGGTTAAATATATCTGGGGGTGGAAGACTAAATCACCATAGTAATTATGGAAATCATTTTGTATATGATGGGAATATATCATATACGATTCTTTCGAATGAAAAAACAAATTTGAGATTTTTAACATCATACGGAACTGCATTTATAGCGCCTAGTACTTATCAGTTATTCTCTCAATATGGAAGCTTACAATTAGACCCTGAGGTAAGTGAAACTTTAGAAGTGGGAGGAGAATTTACCGTAGATAAGATACATTTATCAGCTGTTTATTTCAATAGAAATGTATCAGATGCAATAATTTTCAAGAGTTTGCCGCAAGAACCATGGGGTGTTTATGAGAACTCTTTAGGTAATATAAAAACCGACGGGGTAGAGGTGTCATCAACTATTTCACCGATACCTACTGTTACTTTATTTATAAACTATACCTATACAAATAAAGATAAAGAAAAAAGCTTGGATGATTATATACCAACCAATAAGTTAGTATCTCGTGTGGAGGTTACTACTTTAAAAAATACTTTTCTATCTCTTGAGTACTCCAAAGTTGGAGAAAGAAGCTTTTATGATGAATACGGATCTTTCGGAGCACCTAAAGTAGAAAGAGGGGTACCAAGTTATGATTTATGGAATTTTGGGGTGAATCATAGATTATTGGATAACAAAGTGGTATTATTTGGTGCTGTTTCTAATATTTTAAATGAAGATTTTGAAGAAAATTTAGGCTACTCATCACTAGGAAGAAACGTTAAATTAGGAATTCGATTAAACTTTTAAGAAAAAGAAAAATTCTTGTATTTAAAAAGAAAAAATAACCTTTCATTTTAGTAAAACTATATATGTACTAGAACTTCCCGACATCCCAAGTTGGGAAGTTTGTTTTTATTAATGTTTGTAGTTATTTCAAAATACAAATGGTATTATTATTTGATTTTAACCCCTTTCTTAAAAAATAAAAAATAAAAGCCTAAAAAAATAGCTATTAACTGTAACATATATTCAAGTCAGACGTCTTGTAGAAAAGTAAGAAACCAAAGACTGCATAATGCAGAAAAGTATAAAAATTGAGGAAGTACTTTATAAAACTAACTGACGTATGATAAGAATAGAAAACCTCCATAAGTCTTACCCAATAGGAAAAGATTCACTTCATGTTCTAAAAGGACTTAATTTACACATTAAGGAAGGGGAATTTGTGTCGATTATGGGATCTTCAGGCTCTGGAAAATCAACTTTGCTAAATATAGTAGGATTACTAGATGAACATGACGAAGGACAATATTATTTAAATGGACAGTTGATAGAAGACTTAAATGAAAAGAAAGCAGCAATTTTAAGAAATAAATTTTTAGGTTTTGTTTTTCAGTCATTCAACTTAATTTCCTATAAAACAGCGATAGAAAATGTAGCACTTCCTCTTTATTATAAAGGAGTAAATCGAAAAGAACGATTGCAAACCGCTTTAGAATATTTGGATAAAGTTGGATTGAAACCTTGGGCAAACCACTTGCCAAATGAACTTTCTGGAGGGCAAAAACAACGTGTAGCAATAGCAAGAGCATTAGCCACCAAACCAAAAGTTGTATTAGCAGATGAGCCAACAGGAGCATTAGATTCGGCTACCACGGATTCTGTAATGGATTTACTCAAACAGATTAACGATGAAGGTATGACTGTTTTTGTAATTACCCACGAAGAAGATGTTGCCGAACAAACCGATAGAGTAGTACGACTAAAAGATGGGGTTATTATCAGTGATGAATTAACCGAAACAGGTAAAGCAAAAGCACATAATTATGTTTGATATCGATCGTTGGAGAGAAATATTCCAAAGTATCAGTAAAAATAAGCTTCGTTCTGTACTATCAGGATTTACGGTAGCGTTTGCTATCTTACTTTTTACCTTGCTTTTTGGGATCGTATCTGGACTTCAAAATATGTTCAAAAATGAATTTGTTGATGATGCTACCAATGCCATGTTTATTTGGGTTGGGAAAACATCTAAACCATATAAAGGATTACAATCAGGAAGAAAGATTCAATTTAAAAATGCTGACTTTGATTATATAAAAGGTGAATACGAAAGTAAAATTCAGCATATCACAGCTAGAATTTATAGAAATGTTTTTATAACGTATAAAAACAAAAAAAATAATTATAGCATGAGGGCTGTACATCCAGATCATCAATATTTAGAAAAAACGATTATGGATGAAGGGAGATACATTAATGAGTTGGATATACAAAAAAATGCTAAGGTTGTTGTTATAGGAAGACTGGTAAGGAAAGATTTGTTTGGAAACAAACCCGCTTTGGGTAGACGTGTTAATGTAGACGGAATATCCTATAAAGTTATAGGTATTTTTTCAGATAAAGGAGGAGATAGAGAAGAACGGTTGACATATATTCCTGTTTCAACAGCACAAAAGCTGTATGGAAACAATGACTACTTACACCAAATAAATGTAGGATATAACCCTGAGATGGGCGTGGATAAAGCCTTAGCGTTTGGTAATAAGTTGGAAAAAGATTTGAGGAAAAGATTAGATATACATCCAGATGATCAAGGAGCCTTGTCAGTGGATAATATGGCCGAAGCTACTAAAAGTGTAAGAACATTTACGGGGGTACTATTTTTTCTGGTATTAGTGATAGGCTTAGGAACATTAGTAGCAGGAATTATAGGGATTAGTAATATTATGATTTTCTCTATTAAAGAACGAACTAAGGAATTTGGTATTCGAAAAGCCCTAGGAGCAAAACCAGGAGCAATTATTGGACTGGTTGTACAGGAATCTGTGTTAATTACAACTATTGCTGGGTATTTAGGACTTTCCTTAGGAACCTATATTTTGGAAGTAATTAGTGATGACTTAGAGAAATATTTTATCAAAGATCCAAGTGTCAGCATGGATATTGTGATAGGGGCAACAGTATTACTAATTTTATCAGGACTTATTGCTGGGTATTTACCCGCCAAAAAAGCAGCCCAAATTAAACCCATTGTAGCATTAAGAGCCGATTAACTATGAAATTTTTATTTGATTCAGATTCATGGCAAGAAATTTACGGTAGTATCCGTAAAAATAAAGTTAGAACCGTCATTACGATTATTGGGGTCTTTTGGGGAATTCTATTATTGGTAGGATTATTAGGAGCAGCCAAAGGTATTGATAATGGGTTTAAGAAGATGTTTGGAAGTTTGGCTACTAACAGTGTTTTTATATGGACAGAAAGTACAGATATACCTTTTAAAGGTTTTCAAAAAGGTAGACGTTTTAATTTTAATTTTAACGATATAGCATTACTTAAAAATGCCTATAAAGATAAAATAAAGTTGTTAGCACCTAGAATTCAACATGGAGAAATACTCTTTGTTAATGATTTTAAATCTGGAAATTTTCAGGTTAGTGGAGATTATCCTGTATTGGATAAAATTCAAAAGAAAAACTTGATTTATGGAAGATTTCTTAATCAAAATGATATCGAAAATCACACAAAAGTATGTGTGATTGAGGAAACTATTTATAAACAATTATTTGAAAAAAATGAGTATCCAATAGGGCAATATATAAAGATAGATAATGTAAACTACAAAGTGGTAGGGGTATTTAAAAAACCGAGTACCCTAAATATAGATGGGAGTACTGCTTATATACCATTTACAACTTTTCAAAAAGTATACAATACCTCTAATAATGTAGGTTGGATGGTCATAACAGCAAATGACGGAGTAGATATAAAACAGCTAGAAATAGACGTATTGTTAACCCTTAAAAACCTACATAAAATACACCCTGAGGATACAAGGGCTTTGGGAAGTGCTAATTTAGGAGATGAATTATCGAAAGTAACTGGATTTTTAAAAGGAATGCAATTTTTGACTTGGTTTGTAGGTATTGCAACACTTATTGCAGGGGTTATGGCAATTGGAAATATTTTGCTTATTACCGTAAAAGAAAGAACCAAAGAAATAGGGATACGTAGGGCAATCGGAGCTACTCCAAAAAGTATTCGAAGCCAAATAGTTTTAGAATCAGTGTTTTTGACGCTTTTAGCAGGAATGGTAGGAATTGTTTTAGGAGGAGGTGTATTAATGGTACTAGATAGCGTTTGGGGAACTGGCCCAGATTCTGCTTTGGTAAATCCTACGGTAGACATACCAATCATTCTAATAGCCTTGTTAATATTAATAATTTTAGGAACGCTTATTGGGCTAATACCAGCCTTTAAAGCAACAGTAATAAAACCAATCGAAGCATTAAGAGAAGAATAAAATAATCAACAATCATGAGTAAAAGAGCGAAAATCATTTTAGCAATTGTAGCAGTACTATTTGTGTCTGTTCTAATATGGTTAGGTAAAAAAAATCAGAAAAATATTCTTACCTATGAAACCGAAACCCCATTCAAAACTACTATAGAAAGAAAAGCTGTAGCAACAGGTAAAGTAGTGCCGTTAGAAGAGGTAGATATCAAGCCTCAGATATCAGGAATTATTCAAAAAGTGTATCTTGAAGAAGGTGCTATTGTAAAAGCAGGAGACTTAATTGCAACTGTAAGGGTCGTACCTAATATTCAGTCACTTAATGCAGCAGGTGGGCAAGTGAAAAATGCACAATTTTCTTTTGATAATGCTAAGCTACAATTTGATAGAAATAAAAAACTTTTTGATAAAGGGGTGATTTCTCGTCAAGAATACGAAAATTCGGAGCTCAATTATAAGAATACTAAGCAAACTTTAGCAAATGCAAAATCAGATTATGATATTATAAAAAAAGGAACTACAGCAGGTTTAGCGAAAACCGCAAATACAAATATTAGAGCTACTGCATCAGGAATGTTAGTTGAAATTCCGGTGAAGAAAGGGTATCAGGTAATCCAAAGTAATAACTTTAACGAAGGAACTACTATTGCCACTATTGCTGATATGACTAAGATGATTTTTGAAGGGAAAGTAGATGAGTCAGAAGTAGGAAAGTTGGTTAAAGATACCGAAATAGAAGTTGCGCTAGGGGCTATTGAAAATAAAAAGTTTCCAGCAAAATTAAACTTCATTGCTCCTAAAGGAACAGAGGAAAACGGAGCAGTACAGTTCAAGATTAAGGCAGATGTAACTTTAGACGATAAGTATTTTGTTCGTGCTGGTTATAGTGCCAATGCTAACATAGTATTGGAAAAGAAACAAGATGTTTTGGCTATAAAAGAATCGTTATTACGATTTGATAAAAAAACAGAAGCGCCTTATGTTGAAGTAAATGTAGGATCCGATAAAGAAGAAAAATACGAGAGAAGAGACGTTAAATTAGGAGTGTCTGATGGTATTAATGTAGAAATACTTGAAGGAGTTACCAGTGCAGATAAAATTAAAATCTGGAACAAAGCTTCTAAAGACAAAAAAAAGGATAACTAAGAAAAAGAATTCTTAAGAAGAATAATATATTTAGTTTAAAAAAATTCCCTGAGAGATGATATAAATCTTTTAGGGAATTTTTTTATCCAAAATATAAACTAAATTCACATGGTGTAGTTTGACACTTTGTTGTGAGGTTTTTTAATAGATATGTTGTATTTAAGGTATATCAGGAATAAATTTTAAAGCATCTCCATTAATGCAATGCCTCATACCTGTAGTTTCTCTAGGGCCATCATTAAAAGAATGTCCTAGATGTCCACCACAATTAGCACATTTTACTTCGGTTCTCGCGTAGCCAATTTTATAGTCGACATCAGCTGCTATATTACCCTTGATTGCCCTGTCAAAAGAAGGCCAACCAGATCCTGAATTATATTTATGTTTAGATTTATACAAAGGGGTATTACAACCTGCACAGGTATAGGTTCCTTTTCTTTTTTCTTTATTGAGTGGACTAGAGAAAGGTCTTTCCGTACCCGATAATCGTAGAATATAGTATTGCTCAGGGCTTAATATTTTCTTCCATTCACTAGTTGTTTTTGAGACTTTATAGTTAGTTTTTTGTGCATTTCCTGTATAAAAAACAAAAAAAGCAAGTACGAATGCTACCATATAATTTTTCATCATTCCCGTTTTATAAAATTGACAATCTTTTGGTTAACTTCTTTGTTAAGGAGCATTTTGGTGTGTCCAAGGCCTTGAGTAACATAAAGTTCACCTTCTTTTAGGTTTTGACGAATGTTTGTAGCAGAACTTACATCTACGTCATTATCAAAAGTATCATGTATAACTAATGTAGGAATATCAATGTTTTTTGCTTGATTACTTGAAGCATGTTCGTCAATATCTTTTTGCCATCTTTTATCATAAATAGCTTTTATTTTTTCAGAAATATGCCCCCTAAGCTGCAATGTTTTAGTAAAATCTAATATGACTTCAGATATTTTATCAGCAGCACCGATCGTAATCAGCTTTTTTAGGGGAAGTCCAGCTGCAACAGCATTGATTAAACACATTCCTCCAAAAGAATGTCCAATGGCTGCCTCAAAAGGACCAAATTCTTTCGCTATATGCTGTATGGTTTCCACAAATTCGGGCATAGAGGTAGTTTTTCCAGGTGATCCGCCATGTGCAGGGCCGTCAAAAGCAATATACATTAAGCCATTCTCAAGTAACTTGTCGGCGCCAATAATAAGTTGTGTACTTCTTCCTGACCATCCGTGGACAAATAATACTTTTCTTTTGGAGTAGCCATAAACGATTACCTCTACTTCTTTATTAATGGAAGGAATATTTACATGCCTTTTTTGTGCACTTTTATATAACATCTCCTCTCGTTTTGGACGAGGGAAATTCATAGGAGTAATAAAAAGTTTAGCGCCAAATTTAGCAGCAAGATTTGGAGAAATAAATTGTAAAACCTTACAAAAGGTAATTAACCCTTTGGGGATAGTAACACTTTTTTTGTTTTTTCGAAAATTTACAAAGTCCATTTGGTCCCTTTTTTGATAAATCTTAATTATTAATAAATTTTAAACTTTACTTAGGTATAAGTAGTTTGTCATAAATAGGTAAGTTAAAGATAGAATTTGTATTTTAAAAGTCATAATTTATAGATTGGTAATGCCATTTATAATTCCAAATGAAAAAAGGTAAGATACATTCATTTATAGTAAAATAGAAAAAATGATTTAATTTGGAATGATTTATGATTATTAAGGATAGAGAGCATGCTGTTTTTTTGAAAAAAAGAAAAAGAAATCAATGTGAAAATTGAGTTAATAAAGGTTCCCCAATAACGTTACGCTGTGTTTTTTCTGGTAAAACCTAATTAGTGGTTAGTAGTTTTATGAAAGATAGGTGATATTTCAAAAGTAACACCAACAAAAAACAAGGTGGTTTAGGTCATAGTGAATCGATCAAAAAATAATATTATTTTTACCTTTGACCTTAAAAAAGTATCGATAAGAAACAAGACAAAGCCTTTTGTGACCATCTCATCAGGTTAGTGTCTGAATATATAAACCCAAATATAAAAATTAAGATAAGATGAAAAGAGTAATAGCCGTGACCTTTATTATAACGATGCTGATAGCATGTAGTACGGTACCCATTACAGGTAGAAAACGATTAAATATGGTAAGTGATTCAAAGGTACTACCTGCGAGTTTTGCTCAGTATAAAGGATTTTTAGAAAAAAATAAATTGTCTAAAGACGTCGCAAAAAGTAATCAAATAAAAAGAGTAGGAAAAAAAATATCAGCAGCAGTTGATCGTTTTATGAGATCAAATAATATGGTTGCGGAGGCTAATGCTTATAAGTGGGAATTTAACTTAGTAGATGATAAAACTGTAAATGCTTGGTGTTTACCAGGAGGTAAAGTAGTGTTTTATACTGGGATAATGCCTATTTGTGCTAATGAAGATGGTGTCGCGGCAGTAATGGGACACGAGATTGCTCATGCTTTTGCTAAACATGGACAAGAGCGTATGTCAAGTGCTATGATTCAGCAAGGTTTGGCTGTAGGCGTTGCCTATGGTACACGTAATAGTCAAAATGCACAATTATGGAATATGGCTTATGGGATAGGTTCTCAGGTAGGAATGCTTAAGTTTAGTAGAAACCACGAAGATGAAGCAGATAAATTAGGGTTGGTCTTTATGCTTATGGCAGGGTACAATGGTGAGGAAGCTGCTGAAGTTTGGGTTCGTATGAGTAAACGTGCAGGGTCTAAAAAAGCACCACCAGAATTTTTGAGTACACACCCTTCTAATGAGAGTAGAATACGAACGTTACGTGCGTACTTGCCTGAAGCAAAAAGACTTGCTGCAAAATATAACGTGCCTGTAAAAAAATAAGAGAAAAAACTATATTATTATAGTATATTGCATACTGTTCAAACCCAATGTTTGAGCAGTTTTTTTTATAGAATCAGATGTATAAAATAGGCGATCAAAAAGTAATAAATAGTTGGTCTTTTTACGATTGGGCTAACTCTGTTTACTCATTAGTAATAAGTACTGCTATATTTCCTTTGTATTATGGAGCTGTTACAGAGAATAAAAGTGTATATTTTTTAGGTATAGAATGGGAACATCCTGATAGTTTGTACAGTTATGCTTTGTCTTTTTCCTTTTTAATTGTGGCTTTAATCTCTCCTATTTTGTCAGGTATTGCGGATTATACGGGCAGTAAGAAAAAATTCATGAAGTTTTTTTGTTGGTTGGGGTCTTTGTCCGTAATGAATTTGTATTTTTTTGATGGTGTTGAAACAGTATGGCTAGGCATAGTGTTTAGTGTCTTGGCAAGTATTGGTTTTTGGGGAAGTTTGGTGTTTTATAATGCTTACTTACCAGAAATTGCTTTACCAGAACAGCAAGACAAGGCCAGCGCTAGAGGTTTTATCTATGGATATTCGGGTTCTGTATTGTTGTTAATTGTAAGTCTTATTTTGATTTTAAAGCCTGAAAAATTTGGTATAACAACATCTATGGCTTCACGTATTACATTTGTTTTGGTAGGGATTTGGTGGCTAGGTTTTGCTCAAATTACCTTTAGAAAGCTGCCCAATGATATTTATAATAAAAGACCCGAAAAAGATTATATTTGGAAAGGTTTCAAGGAGTTGAAAATAGTTTTTAGAGAAATTAAAGGCTATCCAACCTTGTATCGTTTTTTAATTTCATTTTTTTTACTTAGTGTTGGTGTTCAGACAATTATTTTAATGGCGTCTATATTCGGAGCAACCGAATTGGCATTGGGGCAAGTGAATTTAATAGTTACGATATTATTAATACAACTTGTTGCTATCGTTGGAGCCTATCTGTTTTCTCGTTTATCTGGTAGAAAAGGAAATTTGTTTGCGCTAAAGGTAACTTTGATTATATGGGGCGTAGTATGTTTTTGTGCATTTTTACTGGATAAAAGCCAAGAGCATGTAGCTATTTATTTTTATGGTTTAGGAGCGCTTTTAGGATTTGTGTTAGGAGCGATCCAATCATTAACACGTTCTACTTATTCCAAAATGTTACCAGAGACAGAAGATCATGCCACGTATTTTAGTTTTTATGATGTGACAGAAAAAATAGCGATAGTATTGGGTACTCTGGTATATGGGCTTTTATTTGCAATTACAAATTCAATGCAATGGAGTGTTTTATGTCTTGCGATCTTTTTTCTGGCATCTTTTGTTGTACTTAGTACACTTAAGAAAACAAAACACGTTAGGTAGTTTCTTTTCTAGTTTTATGTAGTTTTATATACTCTTTAGGAGTTACTCCCATATGCTTTTTAAATACTGTAGCAAAGTACTGAGAAGAGTTAAATCCTAGGTCATAAGCAATTTGTGTTACATTCGTTTGATTACCCATCATTTTTTTAGCAGTACTTATTTTTTGACGGTTAATATATGTTTTCGGTGGAGTTCCAAAGTTTTGTTTAAACCATGTTTTAAAATAAGCAGTAGAAAAAGACAATAGCTCGGCAAGCTCATCTACATAGATTTGTCGGTCCATATTTTTATTGATAAAAGCATCAATGATCGAAAGCTTCTGTGTTATTTGTGAGCTATGAGGTGTTTTTTGCGCTAAAAGTATGGTTTCCATAAGTAATCTTGTGATAAGGTTGTTTACATAAATCTTATTAAATGGACTCTCTGTATTTTCTAACCCTTTGAGTATTTTTTCTAAAATCGGTTTTAGTGTGTAAGCCCCGACAAATATTTGTTTTTCCTTTTTTCTCAATGCTTCAATCAAAAAAACAGCGGCTTTTTTAGGTAAAAAACAAAGAGTCTCTTCCTCACATAAAGAAATTTGAAGCCAGAAGAGTTCTCCTATATTTTCAGGATGATTTCCTGATCCATGCGGAACATTTGGAGGAATAATTAGGAAGTCATTTCCTTTAAGTTTAAATATACTATCTTCAATTTGGTAATATTGTTCTCCTTTTAGATAATAACAGATTTCAATAGAATTATCATGTCTATGTGTTTTTAATACAGGCTCTGCAATATGATAGTTATAATAACCAAAGTCTAAACAACCCTTGAAGTCTAATTCTTTTAGACAGAATACTTTTCTTTTGTTTGCCTGATGTTGCATATTATTTTGTATAATATTGTTAGGTGTTACTAATTTAAAAGAATTTTATTTATAAAAGTGTTTATTTTGTTATATATATTCTTAATAACTTAGTTGTTATTTTGTGAATACAATAATGCAATGCATGTTTCGTGAAATATGTTATTTAGAATGAGTTTAGGGCAAACACACGGGGGACATCTAGTTGCAGGGTAAATTTTAAAAAAGTATAGAGTTGTTGAATGATGATGGAGATAATACTTTTCTAGGAATTTACCCTTCACTTTTTCTATAATTTTCCAATTTTTATTTTCAACTTTTTAAACACCCGAATTATATATTTAAGTTAATGGGTAAGGTAAAATAACGTACTAGATTTTTTATGCTAGTATCTTATCTTTATTATAATGAACTTGAAAACCTATAAGTACTATTGTAGGTTATTGAAATAATAGGCTTTTTTAAATATATAACTCGGGGTTTAGTAGTTTTTAAATTAGTTTTTTATTGACCAAAAACATGAACTTCAGTAGACTTAGATCCCGTTCTATTTTTTTTGATCGCATAGATATCAGGTCTAGCACCACTATTATAAAGCCCTAATAAAAATTTAAAGTTAGAAGAAGTTTCATGTAAAACGGTTCCTGTTTGCTTTAAAAAACTTTGAAAATTATTTGCGCCATTTAATATGTGTATTTCCGTAGACTTTGTTCCCGTTCTGTTCTTTTTGATAGCGTATAAATCAGGTTTTCTATCATAATTATAATAACCAACAACAAATTCAAAGTTAGAAGAGGTTTCGTGTAAAGCGGTTCCTGTTTGTAGTAAGAAGCTTTTGAAATTATTTGCGCCATTTAATACATGTATTTCCGTAGATTTTGTCCCTGTTCTGTTTTTCTTGATCGCATATAAATCAGGTTTATAATCATTGTTGTAGTGACCTAATGCAAATTCAAAGTTAGAAGAGGTTTCGTGTAAAGCAGTTCCTGTTTGTAATAAGAAGCTTTGAAAGTTATCAGCACCATTTAATATATGAATTTCGGTAGATTTTGTCCCTGTTCTACTTTTTTTGATCGCATATAAATCAGGTTTTCGATCGTTGTTATAATCCCCTAATAAAAATTCAAAGTTAGAAGAAGTTTCGTGTAAAGCTGTACCTGTATGTAATAAAAAACTTTTAAACTTATTAGCACCGTTTAACACGTGAATTTCGGTAGATTTTGTTCCTGTTCTACTTTTTTTGATAGCGAACAAATCTGGCTCATGATCATTGTTATAGTCACCCAAAACAAATTCAAAGTTATCATAAGTTTCGTGTAAAGCTGTACCCGTTTGCAGTAAAAATTTTTTAAAAGAGCTGTTTATCGCTCTTTTCGATTCAAGAGTCATTGTTTCTTTTTTAGTAGCTTTATTCGTTATTGCTGACTCCATTTCATTATCAGTAGAACAACCGATAATAAATGCACTACTTAGTAGTAAAATAATTTTAGATGTTTTCATCTTTTTGGGGTTTTAAAAATTATAAGTATTATGAAAATGCTACATCGATTTCGAGTTTATTGTTGGTTTCAAAATATAGATGTAACCTGTTCATTTTTATTGTTTTGCGAAAATGACGAAATATGGATTTGATTTTTGTTAAAAAACCATGAAGCATTAAATTTTAGTAATAAGTGTAAGGATTTAAAGCAGAAGAAAGAAATTTATTAATAAATACTTTACGAATAATGTATTTTAATATTGTTTTTGGTGTTTAAAATTATATATAAAATAATAATATTTGTGTTTTGTTGTTTTATTGTTCTATGTCTTACCTTTTATGTTAAATAATTGTGTGGAACTTATTTGTCATGTAGGGTTATTTTCATTTTATGGTTTGAATTCATAATTTTCACAATAAAACACCCAAAACTTTCGCTTTCGGTTGGTGTTTTTATGAACAATAATAGGAGCAAGTTCCGTTATATTAGAGAAGTACTTTTTAAGATGTTCGTCGATTTGTCCTTTTTTAAGCTCATTTTTAAAACGTTTATCAGAATCAATAAAAAGTGCATTTTTCCCATTTAGTAAAGTCAATTCATCTCCTAAATAATCAAAATGAAGTGCAGGTTTTCCAATGATATTTTGAGCATATACCTTTTGATTCATATAAAAGTTTAACACTGCCGATGTTTTATAATTATCATCCGAAAAGATAAAAGAATTTACATCATATTGCTGTTGAAGTTTTTTGGTTTCGTTCGCTAGCTCTTCCCAGCCCACCCATGTATCGTCACTTTTAATACGTACAAGGTAAAAAACTACTTGAAGTGCTACCAAAAAATGTATGACAATAGAAAACATAAGCTGTACTTTTAATAGCTTTTTACCAATAAAGATACTAGCCAAAATAATTCCCGTTATGTAAGAAGGCATTAACCAATTTAGCTTTACCCAATATATTGGTGTTAATGCCATAAAACCAACAAAAGTCGGAACAAAAAAGCATAATAAGAATAATATTTTAGCACTAGGCAAGGAGAATTTCCAAACTACTTTTTTGATGTATTTATATGTTATAATAACGATCACAACGAACAGTATAGGTAATAGTAGAAGTAGTTGATGCCCAATAGCACCAAAAAAATAAGAAGGTTTTAAGGTTAATTTAGCAATCGAACTCGTTCGATTTGAAGACTGAAAGAGAAAAGAAGCAAAGTTATTTTCATAATTCCACCACCAAACAGGAAATGTTACTATTACACAAAAAAGAAGGCTCAACCATAACCAAGGAGATGCTAAAAGTTTTCGGTATTTATCGGAAAAAATAACAAAAATAAGTAAACCTAAAGGTAATAATATAGCGGTATACTTACTGTTAAAAGCTAAGCCCATAGTGATACCTCCAAAAATCCACCCCCATTTTTTATCTTCAAAAATAGCTTTTGACAGGAGTAATAGACTTAATGTCCAAAACAAAAGTAATGGCACATCTGGAGTGGAGTTGAACGATAAAATAGAAATAAAAAATGTGGAAATGATTAATAATAGGGCCTTGTTTACACCATTTTTAGATAAAAAGAACTGTGCCAGTTTGTAAAAACTATATAAAGTTATAGAAGTAACCACAAAATCAGTTAGTTTGATGACAAAAACGGTCTTACCAAATAAAGAAGTAAAGAATCGTAATAAGTAGCCAATCATCCCCGGATGATCAAAATAAGAAAGGGATAGATTTTGTCCATAAAAATGATAATAAGCATCTTGAGGCATAAGTCCCATGAATGGTAAGAGTAATAATCTGAAGGCTTGAAATAGTAATATAGTACTCATTACAGGGTACTTACGAATAATAAGAGGTAAGGTTTTCAAAGTAAGAGGTTTTAATAAGTTGATTAATAGTTACTACTCATATGAATCATATGTTGTTTTATATCGTTTTAATAGGGGGGAACGCATGATGCCCCTTTATCTAGTAGTAGTGAAGGTTGGTAGTTAAATAGTGTGTAAGTAGTTCTTTTGTAAAAGTAACAATAATTATATTTTACCAAAGAAGTTTACTATTAAAATGTTTGAAAACAAGTGTTTTGTAGGTGTTTTTTACAAAATATGAAAGTAAGGCGTGTTAAATTGATATAATTTTACGATTCATCCAATAAGTCTGGACGTATTTTTTTTGTCCTTTCGTAGGCTTTATCAGCTCTCCATTCTTCAATTTTAGGGAAGTTGCCAGATAAAAGAATATCTGGTACTTTCATGTTGTCGTATTCAGAAGGACGGGTGTAAACAGGAGGTGATAATAAATTGTCTTGAAAAGAATCGGTTAGGGCAGAAGTTTCGTCACCTAAAACACCAGGAATAAGTCGTATAACAGCATCACATAATACAGCAGCAGCCAATTCACCACCTGTTAAAACGTAATCTCCTATGGAAATTTCTTTTGTGATATACTTGTCTCTTACTCGTTGATCTACCCCTTTATAATGTCCTGTTAAAATGATAATATTTTTCTTTAACGACAAACTATTAGCCGTAGCTTGATTTAAGGTTTTAGCATCAGGAGTCATATAAATAATTTCGTCATATTGACGCTCAAGTTGTAATTTTTCGATACACTTTGCGATTGGTTGGATCATTAAAACCATTCCTGCACCACCTCCAAATTGATAATCATCTACTTGTCGGTAATTTCCTAATCCGTATTCACGTAAATTATGAAAATGTACTTCTGCTAGTTTTTTTTCAATAGCCCTTTTCATCATTGAATTTTCAAAAGGGCTCCTTATTAATTCAGGTTCAACAGTTATTATATCAATTCGCATGGGGTAAAAATAGCTATTAAAATAATTTTTTAATGAAATTAGTTTACTAAAATTTTTTTCAACTTAGAAAGTCGTCATCATCGAGAAGCATTTATCTGAGGGGGTATTTATAAAAGGGACTACAAACCAGCGTGCGATTTTAACTTAGGTTACAAGATTATTTTTAACATTTTATGGAGGATTACCTTATAGTTTATTGGTTGTTTGCTGTGTTTTGTGTTGATATTAAGTGTTTTAGTTAAAAAAGTTAAAAAAGTTAAATATTAGTTAATTAGAAATAATGTTTTGATTGTTTTGAAACATATTGTATACATTCGTCGCGCTAAATAATTTATAACTAGATAGGTAAGAGCCTTTTTTGTTAGGTTTTATAAATAAATTAGGCACTTTAACTTTATCACTCCCCCCTCTAACTAAAATTTAAGTCCATCCATATTTTAATAATCAATAATTGGCGTGTTTTTATCACACCTAGGTTTTATAAGTAAATCAGTTTGTTTTTTTAATCACTGAAATTAGTTTGTAAAAACGCTACTATAGTTAAAAAAATAGAACTTTTTTTTAAGTTAAAAAACCAAAAATAAAGTAAAAAATGAATAAAAATTTAAAATCAATTAAAACATTATTAGCAGTAGGTTTATGTGTTACTGCATTTTTTTTCTCTTGTTCCTCTAATGAAGACTCTCTTAATGAGAATATAACTTCAGAAAGTAACAAAGAAGAAGAATTTTCAACCATGATAGAAAGCTTTTTAGAAGATAATGAAAAAGCATCTAAGACTGAATCAGGAAGAAGAGCGTCATACAATAAACAAGTTGATTGTAGTGATTTACGTTTTATAACTCGTTTTGATATTTATAATAGGGCTACTATTATAAACGCTAAGTTTAAGTACAAATACGGTAATAAAACGTATGCAATAGTTAAGAAAAATAGAACAGGTAACTTTAGACGTGACTATCAAGTATATGGAATATGTGGTAGGGCTATCGTTTTTCCTCAAACAAATACCAATACGAATACTAATACAAGTATTGTTTTTCCTCAAACAAATACTACCATTAATTCTAATTTAGTAGGGCTTTGGCGAGTTGTTGATACTAACCACACTCCACGAAATGCATGGGGGCTTACTGTTAGAATTGATAAGGACGGAAATGTTCAAGTAAAAGGATGTAGCGATCATTGGGGGATAAAAATTAATAAACAAAATGGTTCTGCAATTAGTTTTAATACTAGCGGTTTTTATAAAGTAACAAAGATAAGAAGGTGTACTGATAAAAGAGATGACTATGTAGCGAGTATAATAAAAACACTTTCGAAAATTCAAAGTTATACTAGAGTAGGAAATAAAATGGTGCTTTCAGACAATAAGAATCCTTTAGATCATAATTTCCCTACTTACCGATTGATATTGAAAGCTTCAAGATAATATAACCCCTTTGAGTAGTTTAGTTCTATTTTTTTAACGACAAAAATTTCTTGAGTATATTTTTTGATATGCTTGAGGAATTTTTGGTGCTACATATGAATACGTAAAATATACCAACTTGATTTAGATAAAAGGTGTTTTATTCTCATTCTTTTACTATAAAAAAGGCTTTCTTTATTATTGTTTGTTATTCATGAATAAGCTACCTAAATGAATCAAGATTTTTCTCGTATCAAGACTCTTATAACTTAACTTGTTGTGTTTAATTTAAGTTATTAAAAGTTCTTTTTATTAAATTAAGCCCAACACTTATTATATCAATTCGCTGAGATACAATGGCTGTTAGAATAATCTTTCAGTCAAATTAATTGACTAAAATTTTTCTTCAACCTAGTAAGTCAGTATCATAGGAGAAGTATTTAACCAAGATGCTTATAAAGAAACTATAAATCAGTACCAGTGCACGATTCTAACCTAGCGTATAAGGTTCTTTTTAGTATTAAAAATGAGGAATACCTTATAGTTTTGTAGGGTAATTGTCATATTATCTTAACGTTATAGGTTTGTTTGAATATGAAAATTAATAATGTTAAATATTAGTTAATTAAAACTTATGTTTTGATTCATTTAAGATATATTGTATACTTTCGCCGTGCTAAATAATTTATAGTTAAGTATGTATGAGTATTTCTTGTTTAGATTCTACAAATAAATTTAGCATTGTAACCTTATCAACTCCCCCTCCAACTATAATTTAAGTCCATTTAAATTTTAATAATCAATAATCAATAATCAATAATCAATAATTGGCGTGTTTTCATAACACCTAGATTTTATAATTAAATCAGTTTGTTTTTTTTTAATCACTGAAATTAGTTTGTAGAAACGCTACTATTAGTTAAAAAAATAGAACTTATTTAAAGTAAAAAACTAAAATAATAAAAAATGAAGAAAACTTTAAAATCGATTAAAACATTATTAGCAGTAGGGTTATGTGTTACTGCATTTTTTTCTCTTGTTCCTCTAATGATGAATCCCTTAATGAAAATATAACGTTAGAAAGCAACATAGAAGAAGAATTTTCAACGATGATAGAAAGCTTTTTAGAAGATAGTGAAAAAGCATCTAAGGCAGCATCAGGAAGAAGATTACCGTTTAAAACAGTAGATTGTAGTGATTTACGTTTTATAACTCGTTTTGATATTTATAATAGAGCTACTGTAATAAACTCTAAATTTAAATACAAATTTGGAAATAAAACTTATGCAATAGTAAAGAAAAATAGAACAGGCGTTTTTATACTTGACTATCAAGTATATGGAATATGTGGCAGTGTAGTTGTTTTTCCTCCAACAAATACCAATACTACTATTGATTCTGAATTAGTAGGGCTTTGGCAAGTTACTAGTAGTGATAATACTCCGAGAAATCAAAGAGGGTTAACGGTTAGAATTAAGAAGAATGGAGACGTTATTGTACAAGGGTGTAACTCACACTCAAATATAAAAATCACAGAACAAGAAGGTTTTAAAATTAAATTTGATACTAGTCGTTTTTCTAAAACAAGTGATTATTGCGCTGATAAAAGAGATGATTATGCTGCGAACATCATAAATACACTTTCGAATATTAGAAGTTACCAAAGAATAGGTAAAAGGATTAGTATGGTAAGTGCTCGTAGTCCTTACCTTAAAATTAAATCACAATTTAGATTAAATTTAAGATTAATCGAAAAATAATTAATTATAACATATAAAATAGTTTAGTTCTATTTTTTAACGACAAAAATTTCTTGAGTATATTTTTTAATATGCTTGAGGAATTTTTTGAATGTCTAGTCCCATAATTAGAAAATCAACATAACATAAATGGAAAAAATGACAGTCACACAATATGACTATAAAGAGGAGTTAAATTTATTCATGAAATTCTTAGATGAAGAAAAAAATAAATGTTTTGGAATTCAAATGAATCAAGAAACGACTGATTGCTTGGAATTTGGTCCTTTTTTAAAACATACATTAAATAATTTAGGAGATCCATTCACAGGAAAAGGAGGGCATCTACACACTTTTAATTATGAGCAAAAGCTAGTGCATCTTATGTCAGAACTGCTAAATATAAATATTGAAGATGCATGGGGGTATTATACTTCTGGATCTTCTATTTCCAATTTACAAGCATTGCATTTTGCTGCTACTATTCTAACGAATAATGCTACATTAATTACTTCAGAAGACGCTCACAATAGTATTATTAAGGCAGCAAAAATTGTACGTTTAAAAAACGTAATACAAGTAAAAACAAATCAACAAGGAGAGATTGATGTTGAGGGTTTTGAAAATGTGTTACGTAGTATTGGTAAGACTGAAAAACTTATATTTTTCTTTTGCTCAGGTACAGTTTCAAAAGGAGCTTATGATGATGTACAAAGACTTTTAGACGTTATTGATCATGTAGGATTTCAAAAAGAAAATTACTATTTGCATTTGGATGCTGCTTTAGGAGGCTTAATTACTCCTTTCATAACCAATGATGAGTTAATTTTGGATTTTAGAATTCCACAAATAGATAGTATTTCTACAAGTTTCCACAAAAGACTAGGGATTCCAGTTCCAGGATCAATTTTTATTATTAGGAAATCAGTTCTTAACACTATTAAAAATATTCCTTTTATTGCTGATTACAGTTCTAACGACTCTACGATTCCTGGATCAAGAGATGGGCTATCTCCTTTAATTACCTATTTTAAACTAAAAAAATATGGCTTTGAAGGAATGGTTTTCCGTACGGAAAGAGTAATTCAAAAAGCAAATTGGTTTGCTGAGAAATTGGTTGAAAATGGGATTAAAAAAGTTTTAAATAATAAATATTCTCCCTGTGTATATTTTGAAGCACCAAAAAATGAAATTATAAATGAATATCATTTACCAATTTATAATAATAAGGATGGTATTAAATGTACACATGTATTCACAATGGAACATGTTTCTGAAAATCAACTTTTAAAGTTTATAAATAAAATAACAAATTCATGAGTTTGTTGTTTTTTATTGAAGACTTCCCTTTTTTCACTTAGTGTTTAAATTGACAACATATTTTCAAATGAGTTCCCCTTTTGAAAAAATCCCTTAAATATTTATAAGAGCTTACTCTTATTTATTTCATTAATAGCCTACGGCTGTATCATCACCACGTTTGTCCGCTCCGCCTTCTAATTTTCCACTATCTAAAACCAAAATGGCATCTACTTTTCCAATAACAGGTGAATTTGTCTCATCAATTTGATATCCTAACTTTTGAAGCTTCCTTTTTACAGCCAAGGAAAACCCCTTGGGTTCCATTTTAATATCATCAGGTAACCACTGGTGATGAAATCGAGGTTGGTTTACCGCTTCTTGCATACCCATCTTAAATTCATGGACATTTAAAATGGTTTGTAAAACAGAAGTAATAATAGTAGACCCACCAGGGGTTCCTACTAACATCCATAATTTTCCGTTTTTTTCAACAATGGTTGGTGTCATAGAACTTAACATACGTTTTTGAGGAGCAATTTCATTTGCCTTAGCACCAATGAGTCCAAACATGTTTGGGGTACCAGGTTTACTACTAAAGTCATCCATTTCATTGTTTAGGAAAAAGCCCAATTCCGAACAATATAATTTAGAACCATAAGCTGCATTAATTGTCGTTGTTGCAGAAATAGCGTTTCCGAAAGAATCTACGATAGAGTAGTGGGTGGTTTCATTACTTTCTGAAAAGTTAATATCACCATGAGATATCTTTTTTGAAGGCGTGGCTTTATTAAAAGAGAAATCCTGCATGCGTTCTTTGCTGTAATTTTTATCAATTAGTTTATTAATGGGGACTTTAACAAAGTCAGGATCTCCTAAAAAATGACTTCTATCCGCATAAGCCCTACGTTCTGCTTCTGTAATTACTTGAATTGATTTTGCAGTGTTATGCTTGAATTTATGTAAATCAAAAGGTTCAATTGCATTCATGATTTGTGCCAAACAAATTCCTCCACTAGAGGGTGGAGACATAGAAATAACACGTAGGTCATCGTAGGTAAAGGTAATAGGAGTTCGCCATTTAGCTTCATAATTAGCTAAGTCTTTTTCTGTTATGTATCCGCCATTTTCTTGTAAAAAGCGAGTCAGTTTTTTAGCGGTCTCTCCTTTATAAAACTCATCACGACCATGTTGTTGAATACGTGTTAATGTTGTTGCTAACGCTTTGTATTTGATGGTGTCTCCTTTTTTCCAGTGGTGTGCTAATAATATCGTGTCTTTATTTACTTTTAATAGACTGTTACGGTGTTTTTTTAATCTTTTTTCTTGTTTTTCAGTAACGATAACTCCTTTGTTGGCTAATTCAATAACGGGAGCTATAATATCTTTAATCGGAAGCGAACCAAATTTTTTATGGGCTTCAAACACACCAGCAACAGTTCCGGGAACACCAACTGCAGTAGCTCCTTCTATACTTTTATTAGGTATAATGTTGCCAAGTGAATCTAAATACATATCTCTATGCGCAGTCATAGGGGCTTTTTCACGATAATCTAAGGCACCGATTTCACCCGAGTTTGTACGATAGATCATAAATCCACCGCCACCAATATTGCCTGCATAAGGATAAGAAACCGCTAAGGCCAGTTCCGTAGCTACCATTGCATCAAAAGCGTTTCCACCTTTTTTTAAAATAGCAACCCCAATTTCTGAAGCTTCTTTTCGAGCAGATACTACCATAGCTTTATCTGTTATTAATCCAGATATCGTTTCTTTTTTTACTGTTTGTTTACAGTTAGAAAGTAGTAATACGAAAAAACAAATTAAAAATCGTTTCATAACCTACCTGTGTTTTTTAGTTCTTTTGATTTTTTGTTACTATAAGCGCGAAGTTCTTCAAAAAACACTTCAAAATCCTCCTGAAAAAGATCGTATTGATTGAGTAAATCTTCCGTAGCCAAATGCATTTGAGATTTTCCTTGTGTTCGGTCATTTGTTCGATTAAGGATAGCCTGAATTCCTTTGGCGAATTGATAGTTATACAACCAATTATTTTTAATCATATCGGGTAGTACTTCTTTCGTAATTTGCGGGAGTATATCATAATTTCTCTGTAACAACTCGTGTACAGAATTGATATACACATCCAGCGGAATTTCGGAATATTTTTTCCAATCGATCGCTAAGAAATGATCGTAAAAAATATCAATAATTATACCACCATAATGACCATATCTTTTGTCTAACCTACGTTTACTGATCCTAACAATAGGATGACTGTCTGTAAAGGTATCAATAGCCCTATGCAAAAGTATTCCATGTTGGATGTCTGTATCGTAATGAAGGAATTTATTACCTTTAATATGATCCGCGATAAAGTTACCAATCATCATTTTTTCATCATTTCCAGAAAGATAAAGATGTGCTAAAAAGTTCATTTAGTAAATTTAACTAAAAAACCACAACTTTTACGCTGTGGTTTTTGTACTTATTCAAATATTTGTTATCCTACAATAGGAATATGTTTTAAAATTTGCACTAAAAAGTTCCAAAACTTCTTGGTAGAAGAAATTTGTGCACGTTCATCAGGTGAGTGTGCTCCTTTGATATTAGGCCCAAAAGAAATCATATCCATGTTAGGGTAGTTTTGTCCTAAGATACCGCATTCCAAACCTGCATGACAAGCAGCAACATGAGGTTTTTCTTGGTGTAATTCTTCGTATAGTTTTGAGGCTAAGTTTACAATTTCAGAGTCTAAATTAGGAAGCCATCCTGGATAAGCACCAGAAAACTCAACAGTAAATCCAGCCAATTCAAAGGCGGCACGTAATGAATTTGCCAAATCCATTTTATTAGTTTCAGAAGAAGAACGTGTCAAACAACCTATTGAAATTTCACCGTCTTTTGCAATAATACGCGCAATATTATTTGAAGTTTCTACCAAACCTTCAATATCAGGACTCATTCGATATACACCATTTAAAGCGGTATAAACGGCTTTGATAAACCCTTCTTGAACGCCTAAATCAATTACTTTATTGGGTAATTGAGCTTCTTTTACATCAATTGATAGGTTTGTCTCAATTGTTTTAAATTCAGTCTTTATAGTAGTAATTTGCTCATTTATTTCAAAAAGAAAAGCATCTTTTGATACATTATCTACAGTGATTAAAGCAAAACTTTCACGAGGAATGGCATTGCGTAAACTTCCACCGTCGATTTCATTAATTCGTAGTCCATAATTGGTAAAACCATCAAATAATAAACGATTCATTATTTTGTTGGCATTTCCTAGTCCTTTATGAATATCCATACCAGAATGTCCGCCTTGAAGTCCCGTAATAGAAATTTCATAAGCCGTTACATTATCAGGCGTTTCTTCTTCCGTATAGGTTCTTGTAGCTGTAATATCAATACCCCCTGCACACCCCATTCCGATTTCATCATCTTCTTCAGTATCAAGGTTTAAAAGTATTTCTCCTGTCAAAACACCTCCTTTAAGTCCCATAGCACCCGTCATACCTGTTTCTTCATCAATAGTAAAAAGTGCCTCAATAGGAGGGTGTGCAATATCTGTAGAGGATAAAACAGCCATAATAGCAGCAACGCCAAGACCATTATCTGCTCCAAGCGTAGTCCCCTCAGCTTTTACCCAATCGTTATCAACATACATTTTAATTCCTTCTTTATCAAAATCGAAAACAGTATCTGAGTTTTTTTGATGAACCATATCAAGATGGCTTTGCATTACAACCGTTTTCCTGTCTTCCATTCCTTTAGATGCAGGCTTTCGTATGATTACATTTCCTACTTCATCAACACTTGTGTTAAGGTTCAATTTATTACCAAAATCCACCATAAACTGAATGACTCTTTCTTCTTTTTTAGAAGGACGAGGGACGGCATTTAAATCCGCAAAATGATTCCAAACAGCTTTAGGTTCTAAACTTCGTATTTCTGAATTCATTAGTATGTTTTAATTTTAAGGTATCAAAGTTAGTTATTTTAGGATGAAATTTAGATAAGTTGTAATTTTGTAAAATGGAATTTTCTTCGAAATTATTGGAAAAGGCGGTAAATGAGGTGAGTAGGTTGCCAGGGATAGGGAAAAGAACGGCGTTAAGGCTGGTATTACATTTATTGAAACAGCCTAAAGAAAATACAAAATATTTAACTGAGGCATTGCAACAATTTCGAAATACAGTAAATTCTTGTACCAAGTGTCATAATATTTCAGACACTGTTTTGTGTGATATTTGTGCGAATCCTAATAGAAATACAGAAGTTGTTTGTGTGGTAGAGGATATTCGAGATGTAATGGCGATAGAAAATACAGCACAATACAAAGGCTTATACCATGTTTTGGGTGGAAAAATTTCTCCAATAGAGGGTATCGGGCCGCAAAACCTAGAAATAGCTTCTTTGGTCGAAAAGGTTAAAAATGGCGAAGTAAATGAAGTGATATTTGCGTTGAGTTCAACAATGGAAGGAGACACCACAAATTTTTATATTTTTAAACAAATTGAAAGTTATGAGGTTGTTACTTCGACGATAGCCAGAGGTATTTCAGTGGGAGATGAACTTCAATTTACTGATGAAGTGACACTCGGAAGGAGTATTCTTAATCGAGTACCTTTCGAATCGAGTCTTAAATCTTAGTATTTAAAACAAAAAAAGAGATCGTTGTATTTATAATAAGTAGTGGCTTGAATACTAGTGGTTTAAAGTGTGTGTTTCAGTGTTTTTAGCACCGTTATGAGTTAATACAACGATCTCGAATATTTTAATTGTTTTGTGTGTTATTTCATTCCCTTTGATTTTTAGATTCTTATAATTTTAAATTTTCTCACTACTTATCAAGTTTAAAAAAATTACGATTCTTTTCTGTATAACATTTCTGAAGTAACAACTACTTGTTGTCCACTTTTGTTCTGTTCTACAGCACTTCGTATTACAAAGCTATCATCAGTTAGTTCAGCTTCATTAACGCTATTTTCGTAAATAATTTGGTAAGTATTATCTTCAATATGCTTCCATTTAGCAAGGTTTATGATAAGCATACAATTACTGTTAGGATTAACAGTCCTGAATGTCTCAATAACGATATCTCCTTCATTAGAGATGGTTATATTATTTCGTTCCATACATTGTTCGAAATATTCAACTCCATCATTAGTAATTTTATGAAGTTTCCATACTCCTACAACAGGATTATTTGACTCTGGTGTAAAATCAGAGCTGGCACAGCCTACTAACAGTAGTAAAACTGCAATGAAAAATTGGGGGGATTTCATGTGTACTTAGTTTTTATATTTATACGCTACATATTATTCATATTTAAATTAATTCCTTTTTTAAAGGAGTTTTTGGGTTTTTTTAATTTGCTTTTAAAAATGTTTTTGTTGATTTTAGAGCCTAGCTTTCCTTGCTTTAGAATACCAAAGCTTTTAAGTACTATAAAAACATTTTATTAACTTACCTTTTGAGGGTAATGGTTGTTATTTGAAATTATTTTGTAATTTCAAGATACGTCTCGTAATCATGGCTTGCTTTAGACCATGGAAATGAGCTCTTTCATTTCAGTGTTATACCTATTGAATTAATAGGTATCAACTGAATTAACAGACATGTAAAATTATCAACGAATGAACGTTGTATTATTTTTAGGGAAAAATGAAGTATTAGTAAGCGTGATTTTGATTTAAGATAAATCTTGGCAGGTAGTAATGTAAGAATTGCATAATGATGAAATTCAATGTATTGAAAATAAAAACCACGTTTGATCAATGGTAGCTTAGACTTTCGTAAAAAATTTTGGGATAACTTTTTTTGCTTTTCAGGTTAAACTAGTAGTTACTCCGTCGAAATTTAAATAATATTTTTCTCATACTAAATCTGGTTTGGAAGACTAAGTTATTGAATAATAATTATATACACAAAATAAAATGTGTTTTTTTTTTATTTTTTTATCATTTTTTTTCAACAAGGGTTTAACAGGTCTTTTAACACCAGCTCTTAGGGTTTTTTAATACTTCAAGTAATTCCGCTTCTTCAGAGTTTTTTTCAGGGTGAAAGTCATATTTCCATTGTACAACAGGAGGTAAACTCATAAGGATACTTTCAATACGTCCGTTTGTTTTTAAGCCAAATAGGGTACCTCTATCATGAACGAGATTAAATTCTACATAACGCCCTCTACGAACCTCTTGCCAGTCTTTATGTGCATCGTTGTATTTGGTATTTTTTCTTTTTTCTACAATGGGTACATATGATGTTAAAAAACTGTTTCCAACTTCAGTAACAAAATCAAATCGATTTTGTATTGAAAATTGATCTGTTTCTTTTAAATAATCGAAGAATAAACCACCGATACCTCGTGCTTCATTTCTGTGTGTATTCCAAAAATAATCGTCACAGTTCTTTTTAAAAGTTTCATAAAAACTGGAGTGATGTCGATCACAGGCATTTTTACATATGGTATGGAAATGTATTGCGTCTTCTTCGAATAAATAATAGGGGGTCAAATCTTGACCACCGCCAAACCATTGCGTAGCTACATTTCCTTCTTCGTCATACATTTCGAAATAACGCCAATTTGCATGAACAGTCGGGACGAATGGATTTTTAGGATGAAGAACGAGACTCAATCCACAAGCAAAAAAACTTCCTTGTGACACGTTTAATTGCTTTTGTAAAACTTCTGGTAATTCTCCATGTACCGCTGAGATATTAACACCGCCTTTTTCAAAAATACCACCATTTTCAATCACTCTGGTTCTTCCGCCACCACCTTCTTTTCTTTCCCATAAATCTTCTTTAAATGAGGCTTTTTCATCGACTTTTTCAAGTGTAGAAGTAATGGTGTCTTGTAGCTTTTGGATATAGGTGTAAAACTGCTCTCTCATACATATTGATTATAGCGCAAAAGTAATCAATTCTAAGTTTTTACTATTAGGTTTAAGAGTAGATTCTTTTAAAATTTTGTTCTTATAGATTTACTTTTTTAAATAAATTTTATCACAGGTAGTCAAGGTTGCAGCAGTTACTGATAAAGGAAACACAAGTAGTACTCCAAGGATAGGGATTAGTAAAATAAAAATAAATGGAATACCATTGCCAATGGCCATTCCTCTATTTTTTCGCACAAATACGATGCTCTCTTTATAAGATAAGTGACGCTCTAAGGTATAATCAATATTTCCAAATCCAGCATAGTATGCTTGTACAAGTAAAAGTAGTACTGTAGAGAATATTCCTATAATAGGAATTAGACTTATGAGTAATATAAGGAGTGAGAATGTTAATTCTCTCAAAAGATTTCGTCCACTAACACGTATTCCTCGAATAAGTTGATTATGAAAAGGAGTTGTATTTGATGTAGTATTGGTATGGTAGATGTGACTTTCTATTTTTTCAGAAATAACACTCATGAAAGGGGCAGAGAGTGCTATGACTGTATGTTTATAAAGAATTAGACCGATTGATAGTATGGCCAATATACTTATGATAATACTTATATAGGAAAAGGTTTCCTTACCAAATTCCCAAGGCCATAAACCTGAAATATAATCGCCAATATTATCAGAAAATGAATAAGTTAAAAAACAAATAACAATTGCAGTAAGTAGACTTATTGATATCGGAATAATAAAATATTGCCATAGTTTTAGTTTTGAAATTATAGCAAAGGCTTTTGTATAGCTTTTAATACCATTTAGGATATCTTTAATCATTATTGCTTTATTATTTAGAGTCTTCTAATTAACTAAAAAAACCTCTTTCTGTTATAGAAAGAGGTACTTGATATGTTTTCGAATTTAATTAAAGTACTGTTATAACACAGGCTTTATAAATTCTTCTAGTTGTTTTTCATTTAGGTCGTTAACTTGATCCCATTTTAATTGTTTTGAAGGGGTTGCAGCACCTCTTATGATATTTAAAAATTTTTTGTTTTTACCTATCAGATACGTAGTGGGATAATCTAGTTTATGAACAAAACCATATGATTCTGTATGTTTTTTGTTTTCAAGCTCTTTAGTTGATGCAATTAGGTGAATCCTGTTGTCTATCTTAGGTTTCATTTTATTAATACTAGCTGCATCATCTCTAAAAAACATGATAAACTCAATTTTATCATGGTATTTTTCTACCATTTTATTTAAAGCAGGCATATAACCGATACAAGGAGCGTACCGAGTAGCGGCAGCGATAAGTACAATAGGCTTTTGTAGCTTATCAGTACTGACTTTTTTGTCTTCAATGGTAACGAAATCATAGTTTAATAGATAAGAGCCTATTAAACATTTATTGATAAGTCCTTCGGCTGTTTTTTCTTCACAATTGTTTACATTGAAATTGTAATATACTTTTTCTTGAGCAAACAAACCTGTTGATAATAAAAAACTTAATACTACTATTATTTTTTTCATATACTAGTCTATTAGAGGGGTAATTAAACTTTATACTCTTTTACCGTATTAATAAATGCTTCCACATTCTTTAATGGGATATTGGGTAAAATTCCATGCCCCAAGTTAACAATATATTTGTCTTTACCAAACTCATTTATCATTTGGTTAACACTTTTTTTAATATCGGCAGGATCAGATAACAGTCTTGAAGGGTCAAAATTACCTTGTAAAGTAATATTTCCTCCTGTTAAATATCGAGCATTTCTAGCTGAACATGTCCAGTCAATACCTAAGGCTGAGGCATTTGATTTTGCCATTTCTTGTAAGGCAAACCAACAACCTTTTCCAAAAGCTATGACGGGTGATTCATCTTTTAAGGCCTCAATTATTTGATGAATATATTGCCACGAAAACTCTTGATAGTCTACAGGAGATAACATACCTCCCCACGAATCAAAAATCTGAACTGCGTTCACACCTGCTTTTACCTTCGCTTTTAAATATGCGATAGTGGTCTCTGTTATTTTAGAAAGCAATTCGTGTGCCAAAATTGGTTGTGTAAAACAAAATTCTTTGGCTTTATCAAAGTTTTTCGATCCTTGTCCTTGTACCATATAACATAAAATAGTCCAAGGAGATCCTGCAAAACCTATTAATGGGATTTCATCGTTTAATAATTCTTTGGTAGCTTTTATGGCATCCATTACATATCCTAATTCTTCATGGACATCAGGAATGATTACTTGATCCAAGCTTTTACGATCTCTAATCGGATTGGGTAGGTAAGGGCCAAAGTTAGGTTTCATTTCAACTTCAACATTCATTGCCTGTGGTACCACTAAAATATCAGAAAATAATATAGCTGCATCCATGCCATATCTTCTAATAGGTTGTACGGTAATCTCAGAAGCCAATTCGGGAGTTCTACAACGTGTAAAGAAATCGTATTTTTCACGAAGCTTCATAAATTCTGGTAAATATCTACCTGCTTGACGCATCATCCATACAGGAGGACGTTCTACAGTTTCTCCTTTTAAGGCTCTTAAAAATAAGTCGTTTTTTATCATTACTGCTTTTCTAAATCATGATGATACATTATTAATATAATGTGTTGGGTTTGGTTATTAATTATTGGCAACGGCTTCCATTGATTTGTATATTGCCTTTTTTATTTTATTTAGGTCTTTTTCACCTATTGCAGATGACAAAAACCAAGCTTCAAATTGTGAAGGAGGAATAAAAACACCGTTTTTAATCATTTCCCAAAAGAAAGTAGCAAATTTTTTGGTATCAGCAGTTTGAGCCTCTTCAAAATTAGTAATTTCTTTTTGGGTAAAGAAAGGGTTTATCATTGATCCAAATTTGTTTACGGATAAAGCTACATCAAATTTTTGAGCCGCTTCTAATAGATAAGAAGCTATGTTAGCCGCTATTTCATTAAAGCGCTCGTATGGATTTTGTTTTTTTAAAGTGGTCAAAGTAGCAATTCCAGCCGCCATAGCAATTGGATTACCACTTAGGGTACCTGCTTGATACATACCTCCTAGAGGAGCGACCATTTCCATAATCTCATTTCTAGCACCATACGCCCCCACAGGAAAACCACCACCGATTACCTTACCTAAGCAAGTAATATCAGCTTCTACATCAAATAAATCTTGAGCACCACCAAATTTAGATCTGTACCCTGTCATTACTTCGTCAAGAATAAGCAATGCACCTTGTGAGTTTGCTAATTCTTTTAGTTGTTGTAAAAAGTTGTTTTTTGGAGTTACAACCCCCATATTACCAGCTACAGGTTCAATGATAATTCCAGCAATATCATCATGATTTTCAAAATGTTTTTTAACACTGTCAATATCATTATAGTTGGCAATAAGTGTGTTTTTAACAGCTCCTTCAGGTACACCTTTACTTCCTGGTAAACTTAAGGTTGCTAAACCAGAACCAGCAGCAACAAGTAATGCGTCTTGATGACCGTGATAACACCCCGAAAATTTAATGATTTTATTTTTTCCGGTATAGGCCCTCGCCAAACGAATGGCACTTAATACAGCTTCGGTACCTGAATTCACAAAACGTACCTTATCCATTCCTGAAAAAGAATTACAAACAATTTTAGCTAAGGTAATTTCACTTTTTGTAGAAGCTCCAAATGAATAACCGTTTTGTAAAGCTTTTACAATCGCTTTTTGTACTTTTTTATGTTTGTGTCCCAATATCATTGGACCATAAGACAAGACCATATCAATGTAAGAATTTCCATCTACATCAATAATTTTACTTCCTTTCGCCTTTTTTATGAATAGAGGATTTCCTCCAACTGAAGCAAAAGCCCTAACAGGAGAGTTAACGGAACCTACAAGGTTTTCTAATCCTTTTGTGTATAATTGTTGTGACTTGGTATAGTTCATCGTTTGCGTATCGTATTAAGTAAAAAGATAATTTTATTGTGCTAGTAACTTAGCTGCTTCTTTAGCGAAATAAGTGATAATAATATCTGCGCCTGCTCGTTTCATGGATAATAGGCTTTCCATCATTACGCGATCACCATCAATCCATCCTTTTTCAGCAGCAGCTTTTACCATGGCATATTCTCCGCTTACATTATAACAAGCAATAGGGCGGTCAAAATTATTTTTTAAATCTCTAATAATATCTAAATAAGACAAAGCGGGTTTTACCATAAGTATATCAGCTCCCTCTTGATCGTCAAAAGTAGCTTCTCTTAACCCTTCGTCTCTATTGGCAGGATCCATCTGATAGGTACGTCTGTCCCCAAAAGAAGGAGAAGAGTCAACAGCTTCTCTAAATGGCCCATAGAAAGCAGAAGCATATTTAACAGAATATCCCATGATTGGTAAGTTTGGAAATCCAGCGTTATCTAGTGTTTCTCTCATCATAGAAATAGCACCGTCCATCATTCCTGAAGGAGCGACCATATCTGCCCCTGCCTCAGCATGAGAAAGTGTTTGTTTCGCTAAATTCACTAAGGTAGCATCGTTATCTACATCATTGTTATGAATTACGCCACAATGACCATGAGAAGTGTATTCACAAAAACATACATCTGTAATTACATACAAACTAGGGTAGTTTTTTTTGATAAACTTTATTGCTTGTTGCATAATTCCATCTGGATTCCAAGTTTCCGTACCAGTATCATCTTTACTTGCTGGTACACCAAATAATAATACAGCAGGAATGTTTAATGCGGTAACTTCAGCTAATTCCTTAGAAACAGTATCTAAAGAATATCTTTTTATACCTGGCATAGAAGGTATTTCTACTTCGATATCTTTTCCTTCTTCAATAAATATAGGGTATACAAAATCATTTACAGATAGACTAGTTTCTTTAACCAATCTGCGAATGTTTTCTGTTTTTCTAAGTCGTCTTGTTCGTAACATCTATTTTATGTTGTCGTTTTGTACGATTTCCATTATAGTTTTATAAGGAAACGTCTGTTTGTTTTGAAAAATGTTGATTGACCGATGCGATTACACTTTCAACTGTAGGCATTTTTGCTATATGAACTTCCTTAAAATGTTTCCTAGCTTCATTTGCTGTGGTATCACCAATGCAGAATGCTATTTTATCTGTATTGTTTTCTTCTAAATAACTCTGTATCGTAGAAGGGCTATAAAACAATACGGCGTTTGTTTTTTTGTTGATTTTTATTGGGTTATGAAGCGTTTTGTAAGCAAACACTTCATGAATAGTAATGTTTGTGTCTCGTAGAGCTTTTGCAATTGTGTCTAGTCTTAGATTGCTGCAAAAATAGGTTACTTCTTCTTTTTCTTTGATTGTATCAAGTAGGTAGTGTGCTAGTTTTTCTGCATTTTTTTCTACATGCGTAACTTTACCGATTTTCTCCTCAATTAATTTTTTAGTTCTTCTACCTACACAATATATGTTTTTGAACTGTAATTCATCTTTACTAAAGTTGTGTAATATAGCTTCGACACCATTTTTACTGGTGATAATTACATGCTCAATTGGATATTTTACTGTTTTTGGAGGAATTCTGTTGGGTCTGATTTTTATAAAGTCACTATCTTCTGCTTTAATAGATGTGCTCAATAGTTTTTTTTGTGCTTCTGATAGTTTTTTGGTAGAAAAGATAGTGTAGGCTTTTTCAATACCTTGATCTTCCATCATAATCAGTTTTCCTCCCTTTTCAATAACTTGATTGGCAGCATCTTTTGCTATATATTTATGGCCACCTATGGAAGTTTTTTTTGAAACTTCAATTTTTTTCTTTCCGTCTCTACTTAATAAAACTCCTTTAAAAACTATTTGTTTGTTAACTTCGTCTAATAGGGCTAATGCACCAATAGGAGCGGTACAACCTCCTTCTAATCGACGGAGAAATTCTCGTTCGATACCAGTACAAATCTCGGTATCTTTATGGTTGATTTGTTGACATGCAGCTACCACTTCAGCGTCTTCTTCTAAACACGTAACCATAATAGCTCCTTGCGCTGGAGCTGGAATCATCCAACTTAAAGAAATTGCTCCTTTGGGCCTTTTTCCAATGCGTTCTAAACCTGCACCAGCAAAAATAGCACCGTTCCACGTATTATCGTCAAGTTTTTTAAGGCGTGTATTAACATTACCCCTTAAGTCTTCTACCTGATGTGTAGGGAAACGATTGAGCCATTGAGCTTTTCTTCGCAGGCTTCCTGTCGCAATAACACCGTCTTTTTGTCCTAGAAACTCCTCATTTCCTTTTAGGACTAAAATATCATTGTGGTTCGCTCTTTTTAAAACGGCTGCTTGAATGATACCTTCAGGTAAAGCAGTAGGAACATCTTTCAGAGAATGTACTGCTATATCGATATCGCCATTTAGTAAAGCAATATCAAGATTTTTAGTAAAAATACCCGTAATTCCCATTTCATAAAGAGGTTTATCTAAGATAAGATCTCCTGTTGATTTTATGGGGACAATTTGAGTGTTAAAATCGAGTTCTTCTAGTTGTCTTTTTACTTTGTTTGCTTGCCACAAAGCAAGTTCACTATCTCTAGTTCCAATTCTAATTATCTTCTGCATCTATTGATTGTAAGTTTGTACCAAACACACTAGACATAACCTCTATACTTTGGTTGATAGAAGTGTTTTTGTCTTTTAAATGTTTTACAAATTGGGTAGTTATCTTTTGTATGAATCTTGATGTAATAACTTCTGCTTGTTCTTCATCAAAATCCTGTATTTTTTTCTTGTGGAAATTTATTTCGTCTTTTTGAATGGCCAACAATGACTGTTTTAGTGCGTTGATGGCAGGCGTAAACTTTCTATGGTTTAACCATTCGTTGAATTCATCTTTATGAGCTTCAATAATACTTTCAGCTATCGGTACTTCTTGCTTTCGAATAGCCAAAGTTTCGTCAGTTATTTTAGATAATTCATCAATATTTACTAAAGTAACATTTTCCATAGCTGCTACTTCTTCCGAAACATTTGCAGGAACTGATAAATCTAATATCAACAATTCTTTAGAAGGAATATGTTCTTTTGTAATAGTAGGATGATCTGCACCTGTAGATACTATTAAAACATCTGTACTCGCAATTTCGCTTGTTAATTGATCATATGCACCCAATCGAACTTTTGGATGTGTTTTTATAAAATCAGCAGCTTTTTGTTGTGTTCTATTAATAATACTGACTGTATTGTTTTGCGTGTATTCGGCTAGGTTTTTACAGGTGTGTTTTCCCATTTTCCCAAGTCCAAAAATCAACACATTCTTAGTGTTGTAATCAGGTAATTTATCAATTAAGTATTGAACAGCAGCATAAGATACAGAGGTTGTTCCTGAGCTTAACTTGGTTTCGTTTTTTACTTGTTTGCTTGCTTGCATTACACAATTAAGTAAACGTTCTAGGTAGGCATTCGTTGTGCCAATTTCTTTGGCTTGTTTAAAAGCTTGACGCAGTTGTCCAACGATTTCATAATCCCCTAAAATTTGACTATCCAGTCCAGTACCAATTCTAAACAAATGCTGAATGGCTTGCTGACTCTTATGAATATAAGAAACTTTGGCAAATTCGTCTACAGAACCGCCAGAATGCTTACATAATAAACTAATTAGTTGATAGGGATGCTCTGCAAAGCCTGTGATTTCTGTTCTGTTACAAGTTGAAAGAACAAATAACTCCCCCAATCCTTTTTCTTTGGCTTCTTGTAAGAGTCTTTTTTGATTCTCTGATGAGAGGGAAAATTTTCCCCGAATGTTTGTGTCAGCTTTTACATAGCTAACACCAATGTTATAAAACTTAGTAGGTCTTTTGTTAGTGTACATCAAAATCTGCTTCCTAAAATCGTTCAAAAATAAAAAGTTTTATTTTCTAAAAGTATCGCTTGAGGAACTTTTAATGTCGTTTTGTGTTTTTTGGTAAATAATTGCTATTTTAAGGTCTAAAATTCCCTAAATTTGTAGTAAAATCAGGAGTTTAGCTTTTGTTTATATAGAATGATTCTAAATAGTAAAAAAATATTTAAATTTGTTGCGTATGTTAAAAAATGTCGAAGAAGGTGCGTTTCATGAAATTTTTATAGAAAAAGGTTTTTCTGTATTGAAACTTCAAAATAATAAGGATAGCATTACGTATTATAAAAGAGAAGTAGATAGTTCTTACATTCAATTACATTATTGTGTCAAAGGAAATAGTAAGTTTAATTTTAACAATAATACGTATACTTTTAATGTATTAGATAAACATGCTATTTTTCTATACAATCCTCAACAAAGTTTACCTATAGATTTAGAAATTTTACCCAAAACACATCTGATTTCAGTGTTAATAACCATTGAAAAATTTCATTCGTTGTTTTCTGAAGAAGCTGGGTATATTCCTTTTTTAAGTGAAGATAATAAGAATAAAAAATATTATGATAATACGCCCATTAAGTCAAATGTATTAATGGTATTACAACAACTATTTTCAGCAACCAACCATAGTTCTGTTAAAAAGCTATATGTTAAAGGAAAGATATATGAGTTGTTGAGTTTGCATTTTGATAGTGGAGAGAGTGCCAACGAAGAATATTGTCCTTTTTTGGTTGATGATCGTGAAGTATTAAAAATTAGAAAAGCCAAAGATGTGATTATTTCAAGAATGAGTGATCCACCTTCTTTACCAGAGTTAGCTAATGAAGTAGGATTAAACTTGAAAAAGTTAAAAGAAGGATTTAAGCAAATATACGGTGATACTGTATACAGTTTTTTATTCGATTACAAGATGGAACATGCTCGGAAACTATTAGAAAGTAATCAGTACAACGTAAATGAAGTAGGTTTGCAGGTGGGATATAGTACTTCTAGTCACTTTATAGCAGCTTTTAAAAAGAAGTTTGGTAATACACCAAAGCAATACGTGATGAGTCTTAACAAATAATAAGAGCAGATGAAGCAATTAGCGCATGAAGATGTAAAAAATAATGAGGAGGTTTTTCCAATTACCATTGTTTGTGATCCTATACGCACGCCCGAGAATATAGGTATGTGTTTTCGAGTTGCTGAAGGGTTTGGTGTTGCGAAGGTATACGTACATGAAAGTTCACCGTTTACAAATAACAGAATTGTTAAACGTACGGCAAGAAATACAATTAATCAAATTGATCATGGAGTTTATACGGACTACTTGTTTTTAGTAGCTAAACTAAAAGAAGAAGGAAATACGATCATCGGAATAGAAGTTACTGATGAAAGTATTGATATTAATAATTATGACTTTACAGCGCATCAGAAAATTGTATTACTTTTGGGCAGTGAACGATATGGAATTACTCATATTGATGTAGCGGATACTACAGTAGCAATTCCGATGTATGGCAGGAACTCGTCTATGAATGTGATTCATAGCTTAGCAGTGACGCTATATGAAGTTACAAACCAATTGAAAAAGCTTAAATAAATAAAGTAAAAAGTTTACACTTGATGAAGGGAGTTTTATTAGTGAATTTAGGATCACCTGATAGTACAGATCCAAAAGATGTAAAACGATATTTAGGGGAGTTTTTAATGGACGAAAGAGTGATTGATGTACCATTATGGCTGCGTACTTTTATAGTAAAAGGAATTATCTTAAATACACGACCTAAAAAGTCAGCGGAAGCATATCAGAAAATATGGTGGGAGGAAGGATCTCCTTTAATTGTTTTGTCGGAACGATTACAACAAAAAGTGCAAGAAAAAACACCGCTTCCTGTTGGATTGGCTATGCGTTATGGAAAGCCTTCGATAAAGCAAGGATTAGAAGAGTTGTATGCTCAAGGAGTAAAAGAAGTGTTAATTATACCACTGTATCCTCAATTTGCTATGGCTACAACAGAGACGATTTTAGTGCTTGCAGAAGAGCTAAGAAAGCAGTTTTTTACCGATATGACTATCACAAGTTTACCAGCCTTCTATAATCAGCCGTCATATGTTAAGGCATTGTCAAATAGTATTCAAAACGCTTTAGCTGATAAAGATTACGACCATTTGTTGTTTTCTTATCACGGAGTACCAGAGCGACATATTAGAAAATCAGACATAACCAAATCGCATTGTAAGATTGATGGTAGTTGTTGCAATACAAAATCAACTGCACATGAGTTTTGTTATCGACATCAATGTTATCAAACGACCAAAAATGTAATTAAGGAGTTAGGGTTGGATGAGAATAAAGTAAGTACTTCTTTTCAGTCTAGGCTGGGGGTTGATCCATGGTTACAACCGTATACTGATAGAACTATTGTTAGTAAGGCAGAAAAAGAGGGGGTTAAAAAACTAGCTGTTGTGACTCCGGCTTTTGTTTCAGATTGCTTAGAAACACTCGAAGAAATTGCCATGGAAGGTAAACATGAGTTTTTAGAAGCAGGGGGAGAGGAGTTTCATATGATTCCGTGTATAAATGATAATGATGATTGGGTAACAGCACTTTCAGAGTGGATTGAAGATTTTGCAGTAGCCGAAAAGTAAAATGATTTTAATGAGTTCAACATGGATTTTCTTTACATAAAAGCATTACATATAATTTTTGTGGTTACTTGGTTTGCAGGTTTATTTTATATAGTTCGCTTGTTTATTTACCATGTGGAAGCCGAAAAAAAAGAACCAGTAGCTAAAAAAATACTACAAGAGCAATATAAGTTGATGGAGAAAAGACTTTGGTATATTATTACTTGGCCATCAGCAATATTAGCTAGTTTTTTTGCTTTTTGGATGCTTTATAAAAATCCAGTTTATCTAGAAATGCCTTGGATGCATGTAAAATTATCTTTTGTGATGGCTTTATATTTTTATCATGGTGCCTGTCAAAAAATATTCAAACAACTTCAAAAAGATGAAATAAAGTATAGCTCACTTAAGCTAAGGATTTGGAATGAGGTTGCCACAATTATTCTTTTTGCGGTCGTTTTTTTAGTAGTGTTAAAAAATGCTATTAACTGGATTTGGGGGGTAGTTGGAATCGTATTAACCTCAGTGTTACTTATGATGAGTATTAAACTCTATAAGAAAATAAGAGCCAAAAGAAGTTGGGATAAATTAGAGGAAGAAATGTTGAAAAAGGATATAGAAGAAGAGGAATAAAAACGTTTATTTCTTTTATATGGAGTACTATAATTAAATGTCTTAACCTACTGACTTTGGATATAAAATAAACACTTTTTTGATCTTAGTTGTGATCAAACTGGTGGTAAAGAAATGTAACTAAGAAAATAGTTACATTTTTTTATTACATTGTCTTTTTTCTACTTCTGGAGCCAAGTTTATACACTAGCATAATTCCTCCACGATAGGGAATCAATTCTCCACTTTTATTAAACCATCTTTGATTGGTCTTATCGTCTTCTCTTTCACCAGTATTAAAGTTATAGCTTCTATAATTGGCTTGTGTACTACCTCCACCAACGAAAAATTCCATCGCCCAATGTTTGCTAATATCGGTTTTGTATCCGATTGTCAAACCATAATAAGTATTTCTGCCTGATTGGTGTATATGGTTTTGATACCCAAATTTAGATAGGGTAAACATTCCAACACCGATATGAGCTCCTACAAAAAAACCTCTCATGTTGGGTTTGAAGTATTGTCTGTATTCAGGAAAAATCTGGGTGACATGTAGTGGATATCCATCAAAAGAATCCCAAAACGAGGCTAATACATCAAATTGAAAACTACTTTTTTCTCCTAATTGAAATTCTATCCCAGCATTTGGAATTAATATTGCTGAAGTAAGTGCATTGAATTTAATTTCAGTTTGAGATAGGGTTGTGGTTGATATGAATAGTAGTAGTATAAATATTGGGGGTACACTCTTTAACATACATATAAATTTTTTAATTATGGCAAAACTAATCATTTTTTGTAAACCACCGGGTATATAAACAATTTTCTGATTTTTTACTATTTAAATAATTGTAAGTAATGTCTTTAGAGTATGTTTTATTTTTCAACAGATTTTATAAACTCAGAAGGAGTTTTTCCTATTTGTTTTTTGAATATTCTGGTAAATGCTGATGCGTTTGTATAGCCTACTTCGTTGGCAATGGCAGCAATCGAGTATTTTATGAATTTTTGATCCGTTTTTAGTTTGTGGATGGTGTAATTTATCCTTAATTCAGCAAGATATTGTTTAAATGTTTTTTTCTTATGCTTATTAATTATGGTTGATAAATAGGTGGAGTTGGTTTCTAAGAATTCGGCAAGCGTATTAATTGTAAAGTCAGTCTTTAAGAATACATCTGAGTTTTCAAATTTGATCAATCCTTCAATGATCCTAGATTCAATCTTATTATCGATGACTCTTTTTTTCTTGTTTGTAATTGTTTTTGGTTTTTTCTTTTGAACGATTAAAACTATTATAATAATTAGTGCTAATAAGCATATAGTAATTGTCTTGTAAAGGTTTGATGTTTCTGTTTTTTCTAATAATTTTTGATTTAACTGTTTGAATTCTTCTAGCTCAACAGCATGGACTTTTATAGAAGTATTTCTTTTGTTCTCTTCTGTTTCTTTGAATTTATTTAACGTTAAATTGGAGTATTTTAAAGCACTGTCTTTTTTATTTTTAATGTTATAGGTCTGTGCAAGATTGTCATAGATGTAAATTGCATACTTATTGTGTGTTTTTTTAGCGTTAAAAAGGTTTGCATATTTTTTAGAATAGTAGATAGCTGAATCATATTTTTTTTCATGCCTAAATGAAATGGCCTTTAGATAATAGTAAGTACTTAAATAATGTGTTTTTTTTCTGAAAAGAGAATCATATCTTTTTAAATAAAATAAGGTTAGTTCGTAGTCTTTTTTTTCAAAAATCACATTTATTTGTCGCATTCGATAGAGTGCTTCTGTATTTGTATTAGGGGTTTCTAATGAACTAGCTGTTTTATAGGCTTTTTTATAAAAAGTAAGAGCCGAGTCTAAATGAGAGGTTTTTGTTTTTTTTTGATTTAGACAAAGATACATGTCTCCTGTAGCGTTTAAAATACTTGCTTTTTGTAATATAAAGTTTTTACGAATTTCTTTGGTCGGATTATCAAGGGTGATCGCTGTAATCTCTTTATAGGAATTTTTTAAGATGGCAAGCCCTTGATCAAAAAGTCCCAACTTTCGTTTTAATGTAGCCAAGCTCTTTTTGACGTCAATGATGTTTTTTAGATAATATTGGTCTTTTGATGTAAGGCTTAATACGATTTCTTTTCTCTTTAGTAGGTGCTTTAGTGCTTCTTCGTATTTATCTTCGTTTTTAGCAATGTAAAAAAGACGATTATAGGCATCGATTAAGTTTTTTTTATGACACAGTCCTAGTTCTTGTTTTGACTGATTGATTGCTTTTGAAACAAGTTTTCTAGTTTTTTTAAAATCTGTTTTTTGATAGTATCCTTTTGCTTCTTTTAGGATACCATTAACTCTTTCACATGTATTATTTGATAGTTGAATTTTTCTAGCATAATAGATTAGACTGTCGTTATTGTTGTGTGAGAATTTAATCGTTTTCGAGTAATAGTACGAAAGGTCTTTTTTGGGAGTATTTTGTCCGGTAATTTGTGAATTAAATAAGAAAAACGATATGATTATTGTAAAATATTGTGTTTTTGTGGGTTTTTCATCTTGCTTTATAGGTAAAGCACAATATGTTTTAGAAGTTAATATGTTGTTTTTCAATGTTTTATGTTTTATGTTTTTTGCATTTTAGATATGGCTAACTATCCCCTTTGTTAACGTTTTTGATCCAAAATAACTTGCACCCATCAACAAAAAAACATAATAATAATGAGATTTAAAATTATTTTTTTGGCTATTAGTACTTTTACTGTTAACACTATTGTAGCACAAGTACCACATGATTTTAATGTGTCAAGTAATGGAACGGCAGAACGTGTAGCTCGTTTTAAAGTAAAAGATGATGCTAGGGATTTTTTAGAGATTACAAACTCTACAAATCATTCTGGTAAATTTATTCCTTCTATCTGGGGACATCAACAATCAGATAATAGGTATGTATTAAGACATTTTGCTTCTACTACCTCTACGTATGATAGTGGTAATATTCCATTAATGGTATTTAGAGCAGAATTGAGAAATGCAGTTAATTTGAATGCACCTAGTGGGGGGACGTTTCCTTGGGGAACTTCAGCCAAAAATGTGGTTAATAGGCCTGTTTTTGCTTGGGAAAATGGAAATACTCAGTTAATGACATTAAGAGCAAATGGTAATCTAGGGTTAGGTACGACAAGTCCTACAGCAAAACTCCATACAAATGGTAGTGTAAGATTTCAAAATTTACCCAACGGAAAGCAACCAACATATATGCTTGGTACAGATGCAAGTGGTAATGTGAGGGAATATCCTGTTTCTACTAGTGGCGGTGGAGGTGCTGACTCTGATTGGTTAAAAACAAATGGAACAAAACCAACTTCAATAAACGACTATATATATACTAATGGAAGAGTAGGTGTTGGTGTTAGTAGTCCTTCTGCAACGTTACATACTAAAGGAACATTACGTTTTGAGAATTTACCTACTTCGCTACAAAATCCTAGTTTTCTTTTAGGAGTTGATGCTAATGGAAATGTTACTAAGTATAAGCAATTGTTAATCATTCTTAATCAAATGGAAAAAACCTTTCAAAGACAACAAAGTCAAATTACCTTGTTGCAAAATAAACTTTCTGATGTAAACAAGAGGTCGCATAATGACAATCTTTTAGATAGAAATAGAACACGTTTTTCTACAAACTATCCAAATTCATTCGAAAGTTCAACGGATATAGATTACTTTATAGCAAAAGGAGTTAAAAATGCAAGTATTGTAATTTATAATACAGAGGGATCAACCATAAAAACATTTCAGTTAACGGAAAGAGAGCAGAAATCTCAATTAAATATAGAAAAAGAAGGTTTAAAGTCAGGGGTGTATTTTTATTCTTTAATTGCTGATGATATTGTAATGGGTACTAAAAAGATGATTGTTAAATAAAGTTTTATCTTATAAATTGGATTAATATCTACTACGAATTTTAATATAGTCCAGTCCAAATCGCAAACTTCTTTATTTCTATAGAATAAGAGTTTGCGGTTTTTTTACGTGAATATGTCTTTATATGATGTTTTGAAGTCATGTTGTTAAGTGTTTTCTGATTTTAAACCAAGAAGTGTATTTGGTGATCAAAGTTGTAATATTATGTATTTACCATATTTATAAAACTACCATGAGAATAATTATTCTCATGGTAGTTTTTGTTTTACTCGTAACTTTTATTAGTGGTAATTAACGGTAAATTTATTTAAGTTTTGAATGAAGAAAAGAATAAATTAAAGCATTTTGAGTTGCTATTTGTTCATTAGTAGAGCTGCCACCGTGTCCTCCTTCAATATTTTCATAATAGTAGATATTATCATACCCCATACTTTGCATCTTAGCCATCATTTTTCTAGCATGGCCAGGGTGTACTCTATCGTCTTTGGTTGAAGTAGTAAATAAAATAGATGGATAGTTAACATTTGGTTGTACGTTCTGATATGGTGAATATTTTTTAATATAATTCCATTCTTCTACAATGTCAGGATTTCCATACTCTCCCATCCAACTAGCACCAGCAAGTAGTTTGTTATATCTTTTCATATCAAGTAATGGAACTTGACATACTACAGCATTATATAGGTCGGGACGTTGGGTAAAAGCAACGCCCATTAAAAGCCCACCGTTACTTCCTCCTCTAATTCCTAAGTGTTGTGGGGAAGTAATTTTTTTGGATATTAAATCTTCAGCTACAGAATGAAAGTCATCATATACATTTTGTCTTTTTTCTTTAAGTCCTGCTTGATGCCATGCTGGACCAAATTCTCCGCCTCCACGAATATTGGCAAGTACAAAGGCACCTCCTTTTTCAAGCCAAGCTATGCCTGTAGTTTCATTATAAGTAGGTTTTTTTGATACTTGAAACCCACCATAAGCATATAACAAAGTTGGTGTTGATCCATCAAAAGGCGTGTTTTTGTTTCTTACTAAAAAATAAGGAATTTTTGTTCCATCTTTAGAAACAGCTTCATGTTGCTCTACAACCATGTCTTTAGTGTTAAAATGGTTTTTTCGAGCTTTTATCTTCTCTATTTTGAGTGTGTTTACATTACTTTTAAATAAAGTATAATTTTGAAGAAATCCTGTATAGTAAAAATAAAAATCGTCCTTTTTGTCATCTGGAACAGTTACGTAAATGATTCCAGACTTAGGAAGGTTCAAAACTTTTTTGACCCATTTTCCTTTTTTAAATTCACATAAATACGATTTTGAAGTAACATTGTTTAAAGTAGATAAAATAAATTTACTTTTAGTACTTTGAAACCCAGCGAAGCTTTCTCTTTCTATGGGTTCGAATATAACTTGTAATTCAAAGTTTCCAGATATTAAATCTTCTATTGAAGTAGAAACAAGACTTCCTTGTGTATAGGTTTTGTTATTTATATTCCAATCATTTTTAAGTGTTATGATTGCAAGGCCATTCTTAACCCAAAAAGATGCATTTAAAGGAATGTTAATTTCTTTTAAGGTGTTATCTTCTTGAAGCATGTATTTCTTGGATTCGTAAAAACTTATTTGTTCTTTCACATATGTATAGGAGTTTTTTTCTTTTAGATTTTTCCAAATACTACATGACATATATTTTTTTGGAACTTCATGTATTAATTTTGCATCATTTAAGGATTGTCCTCTTTTGAGGTGTTTTACTTGTCTAGGGTATCCCGAGTCTGTTAGGGTTCCTTCTCCAAAACTTCTACTTACGTATACTTCGTTTTTATTTATCCATCCTACAGAACCTTTTGATTCAGGAAAATTAAAACCGTTTTTGATAAAAGACTTAGTAGTAGTATCAAATTCTTTAATAACAGTAGCATCACTACCTCCGTTAGACATATAAACTAAAAAACGTTCGTAATTTGGGTATAAACCAGTGGCGCCTTTATAAACCCATTTTTTCCCGTCTTTTTTAGAGAGTTTATCAAAGTCTAATAATATTTCCCATTGTATATCTTTTTCTTCTTTACCAAATTCGGATTTAGGAGCCCTTCTCCAGATACCTCTTATAGATTTTTCATCTTTATGAAAGTCATAGAAGTAATCGTTTTGAAAATAGGGAGTTCGAAGTTTTTCTTTATAACTAGTATTATAAATTTTTAGCGTTTTATTATAAATTTCATTATAATAAGGTTGCTTTTTTAATTCAGAAAAAGTAATGTCGTTTTGACTTTGAACCCAGTCCATTGATTTTTTAGAGGACACTTCTTCTAACCATATAAAAGGATCAGATTCTTGCCCTTTTAGGGTAGAGAAAAAAGTAAAGCCAAGAAAAAAAAGTATAATATTCAGGTTTTTCATGTTTTGTTTGTTTTGGTGTAATATTTAATAAATGTAAATAATGTTGTTTGTTATTTTTTTTATTTGTGATAAAATTAACAAAATATTGTTGTTTTTTATCTCGTAGATTTTACACCTGATGTGTTGTTTCCTTTTAGGAAAAGGGTAAGAAATTTGCAGGTTTTTTTAATTAAAGATTAATGGAGTCTTTTTGTAGTTTTTTATGAGTAATTGTATATGAAAAAGCCCAGACTTATTCAGAAGAATAACCTGAGCTTTGTTATTATTTTATCTTTTAGATATATAAAAATACTTTTTTGTTAGTTATTTTTTACCAAACAAACCTCCTAGGAGACCACCTAATAATCCACCAGACTTTTTCTGACCTCCGCCACCTAAAACCATTCCAGCAACATCATCAACAACACTACCATCTCCATCAGCATCCAATATTTGTTCTAAAAAACTTTGTTCTTTTTGAGCAGAATTTCCTCCTAAAAGTCCTCCTAAGAGTCCACTTATATCTCCTGCGTTGCTAATTCCATTTTGACGAGATTGTTTTCCTAAAATACCCATTAATATAGGAGCAGCAGTTTTTAAAATATTTCCAACTGCACCAGAATCAATACCTGATTTTTGACTGATTACTTGCTCTACACCATTTTGTTTATTTCCTAAGACATGCCCTAAAATATTACCACCGTCTTGAAGTACGCTAGCATCAACGCCACCATTAAACAAATCTCCTAAATTATCTAAAATACTTCCGTCATGCTTTCCTGATAAGGCACCCATTAAGCCTTCTGCACCACTTTGAGTAGCGGCGTTTCGTTGCATGGCTTTCATCAATACCGGTAAAGCCATGGTCAATACACTTCCAGTTTTTTGTGTATCCTGACCTGTAGAACCTGCTACACCTGAGATAATTGTTTTTCCTAAGTCGCTGTTTAATAAGTCTAAAATTCCTGACATTTTTTGATTTTTAAAAGATTAGTAAATAATGAAGAATCGTAATCATACACAGTAGTAAATTAAAATTCTTATACTTAATTAATAACAAAGGGATAGTTTTAAAGATTTCTATAGTACCAGAAACAAATCAAGTAAGATGAAAATAACGTAAAATTAATCCCTTCTCTGTAGATTAGGACACAAGTTACGAATTTTAGGTCACACTTTTTTGAATAATTATTTATACTTTTAAGCTCGAAAATATAATACTTTCTATATAATGAAAAAACTAGCACTGCATTGGAAAATACTTATAGGAATGGTTTTTGGTATTCTATTCGGTTTATTGATGACGAATATTGACGGAGGATCGAGTTTTGTTGGTGATTGGATAAAACCTTTCGGTACCATTTTTGTAAAGTTATTAAAGCTTATAGCAGTTCCATTGATAGTTGCTTCTCTAGTAAAAGGAATATCCGATTTGAAAGATATTTCTAAATTTAAAAATATTGGTTTTCGAACCATGGTAATCTATGTAGGAACTACTGTGGTAGCTATCACTATTGGGTTATTGTTAGTAAATGTAGTACAACCTGGAGAGGGGATTTCTGAAGAAACGATTACGAGATTGACAGAAACGTACGCAAATAGTGGAGGAGTACAAGCCAAAATAGCAGAAGCAAATAAACAACAATCGACAGCTCCGTTACAGTTTTTAATAGATATGGTACCTGATAACGCTGTGAAAGCAATGGGGAATAACAAAGCCATGTTACAAGTAATTTTCTTTACTATTTTTTTAGGAATATCTATGTTATTAATAGGGGAAAAGAAGTCAAAACCGTTAAAGGATTTTTTCGACTCTTTAAATGAAGTTGTACTTAAAATGGTAGATATAATTATGCTTTCGGCACCTTATGCAGTTTTTGCTTTGTTGGCAAATGTTGTAGTGTCTTCAAATGACCCTGATTTATTATTAGCGTTATTGAAATATAGTCTTACAGTCGTTGGAGGATTAGTACTAATGATTGTTTTTTACATGATTATATTACGTGTTTTTACAAAGAAAAACCCTTTTTGGTTTTTACAAAAGATAAGTCCAGCCCAGTTACTAGCATTTTCTACAAGTTCGAGTGCAGCGACCCTACCAGTAACGATGGAGCGAGTTGAAGAACATGTAGGGGTAGATAAAGAAGTATCAAGTTTTGTATTGCCAGTAGGAGCAACTATCAACATGGACGGAACGAGCTTATATCAGGCAGTGGCAGCTGTTTTTATAGCCCAAGCATTAAGTTTTGATTTAACTTTTGGTGATCAGTTGACGATTATACTGACTGCGCTATTAGCTTCTATTGGGTCGGCGGCTGTACCAGGAGCAGGAATGGTAATGTTGGTGATTGTTCTTGAATCAATAGGTTTTCCTTCAGATAAATTAGCTATCGGATTAGCATTGATTTTTGCTGTAGATAGACCACTGGATATGTGTAGAACGATTATTAATGTAACGGGAGATGCTACTGTATCAACAATAGTAGCCAAGTCTGTGGGGAAATTAGGAAAACCTAACCCTAAGAATTGGGATGACCATTATGAAGATGTAAAATAATTTATCGCAAATTAATAAGTAATGCTTACACTTGATAGTAACTTAGTTGATGTTTTTTGGTTAAAAGAGCATTTGAACCATGAAAATTTATTGATTTTTGATGCAACTATTCCCAAAGTTGGAACAGCAGAGAAAGAAATGCCTCAAAGAGCGTTTATTCCAAATACGCTTTTGTTTGACTTGAAAAATGTATTTCTAGATAAGGAAGGAACATACCCAAATACGATACCATCTCCTACATATTTTCAAGAAGAAATTAGAAAATTAGGGGTATCTAAGGATAGTTGTATCGTTGTTTATGATGATAAAGGTATTTATTCTGCTCCACGAGTTTGGTGGTTGTTGAAAACATTTGGTTTTACTAATGTGGCTGTTTTAGACGGAGGGTTACTTTCATGGAAAAAATCAGGCTTTGAAACGGTGGTGAAAATAACTAAGAATGCTAAGAAAGGAGATTTTGAAGTAAACTATAACGAAAAAAGGATGTTTAGGGTTCATGATATGGTAAAAGCGATTAAAGATGATAGCTATTGTATTCTTGACGCAAGGTCTAGCAATCGATTTTTTGCTCTTGAACCAGAGCCGAGAAAAGACTTAAGGGGTGGGCATATACCTACTTCAAAAAGTTTACCATATGCCGAATTGATGATGAAACAAGTAATGAAAGAAAAAGCAGTATTAAAAAGATTAATAGAAGAAAAGAACCCAGATCAAAAACCTATGATATTTACTTGTGGATCGGGCATTACTGCTTGTGTTTTAGCATTGGCTTCTGAGCAAATAGGAATTGATAACTATATTGTTTATGATGGGTCATGGACTGAGTGGGCGAGTATGTTGGAATTACCAGTTGAAAAATAATAGGCATGCATTGGAATAAAGATGAATTTAAAGCTTATGTGCTTTTGTTTGTAGCGCATAGTAACCATATAGAATCAGAAGAAGAAAGTGACTACATTTTATCGAAAATAAATGAAAACTTATATAACAAAATCCATACAGAAATAGTGATGGATGCCACGGATAAAATACGTTGTAAAAAAATTCAAGATTATTTGGCTTTCTATAAGTATTCAGAAGAGGAAAAAAGAAAATTATTAATAGATATTAAACAAGTGATTTTTGCAGATGGTACGGTGGATAATTTGGAAAAAAAAGTATTTAATTTTTTAAAGAAAGTTTTAAGTTAAGAACCAACCATGACTATCCAAGAGAATTTTGAAAATTACCTTTATAGAATATTTAAATAAAATTGCTTAAAAATTATTAATTTAATAATGAAATGATGATTTTAGCTTTTTTATTGTGAATAGTGTAATCGAAAAGCTTTTTTTAGACAAGGTTTTTGTATATTGAAAGGAAAAATCACTAGTTTTTTACTAATTTCGCAAGAGTTAAAAAATCATACACTATGGCTAGATATGAATTAAAGTTGCCTAAAATGGGCGAGAGTGTTGCAGAAGCAACCATTACTTCTTGGACTAAAGATATAGGAGATACTATTGAGCTTGATGATACCATTGTAGAGGTAGCAACTGATAAGGTAGATAGTGAGGTGCCTAGTGAAGTTGAAGGGAAGTTAGTTGAAATTCTTTTCGAAAAAGATGCAGTTGTACAAGTAGGACAAACAATTGCTATTATTGAAACAGAAGGGGGAGAAAGTATTGAACCAGCTGAGGCGTCAGTTAACGAAACTGTTACAGAATCAGTAACCAAGATAGAAAACGCAATTGAGGAAGTTAAAGAAACGATTGTCTCAGCCATAGATACTTCTACAAGTGACCGTTTTTATTCACCTTTAGTGAAGAGTATCGCTCAAAAGGAAGGGATTCCTGTAGAAGAACTTGATACTATCGCAGGAACAGGTAAAGAAGGAAGAGTTACTAAAAATGATATTTTATCCTATATAGATAATAAAGGAAATCAATCGGTTGTTTCGGTAAATAAAGTAGTTGATAATACTACTGCTGGAAAAGCGACGAATACAACTACAGTACAACAACCAACACAGGTAACAACCACTCTGTCAGGTGAGGATGAAGTAATCGAAATGAGTCGTATGGGGAAACTTATTTCCAAGCATATGATAGATTCTTTACAAACTTCAGCTCATGTACAGTCTTTTATTGAGATTGATGTAACAAATATTGTAAAATGGAGGAATAAGGTTAAAGATGCCTACTTAAAGAGAGAAGGAGAGAAATTGACTTTTACGCCTATATTTATGCAGGCAGTTGCACAAACCATAAAAAAATATCCGTTAATTAATATTTCAGTAGATGGAGATAAAATTATCAAAAGAGGAAATATTAATTTAGGAATGGCTGCTGCATTACCTGATGGAAATTTAATTGTTCCTGTTATTAAAAATGCAGATCAGTTGAGTTTGGTAGGTATGACTAAACAAGTAAATGATTTAGCACAACGTTCAAGAGCAAATAAATTAAAACCAGACGAAATACAAGGGGGTACTTATACTGTTACTAATGTTGGGAGTTTTGGTAGTATGGCTGGTACACCTATTATTAATCAACCTCAGGTGGCAATTTTAGCTTTGGGAGCAATCTTAAAGAAACCGTCGGTGATTGAGACCCCAGAAGGTGATTTTATCGGTATTCGTCATAAGATGATTGTGTCACATTCTTACGATCATAGAGTGGTAAACGGTGCCTTAGGAGGGATGTTTATAAAGACATTTAAAGAAATTCTTGAAGCTTGGGATGTAAATCAAGACTTTTAAGAAATTAAACGAAATATAAAATACAAATGCCTACTTTAGAGTAGGCATTTGTTGTATTAATAAGCAACTAGATTTATCAAAGCTTGTTCAAAGCGATCTTTAGGTAGATATTGATTTTCTAAATTATTGGCAAAAGGTATTGGTGTATTTAAACTTCCTACTCTTTTTACAGGTGCATCTAAAAATTCAAAACATTCTTCCATAAGTAAGGAAGAAATATCGCTGGCGATTCCTCCAAATAAGGAATCCTCTTGAAGTATAATAGCTTTTCCTGTTTTTTTAACAGTGTTTAAAATGGTTTCTGTGTCTAAAGGTTGTAATGATCGTAAATCAATAACATCTGCTGAAATATTAGGATGTTTTTCTAAAACTTCTAATGCCCAATGTGTTCCTAATCCATATGTGATGATACTAATATCTTCTCCTTCTTTCAAAATCCTTGCTTTTCCGAGATCAATAGTGTAATATTCTTCAGGTACCTCTTGGTAATTAGTCCTGTATAGGCCTTTGTGTTCGAAAAATAAAACAGGGTTTGGATCATTTATTGCACTTGTTAATAGTCCCTTAGCGTCATAAGCACAAGAGGGGTAAATTACTTTTAAACCAGGGGTTTTTGTAAACCACGCTTCATTGGTCTGAGAGTGAAATGGCCCTGCACCTACACCTGCACCACAAGGCATTCGTATAACTACGCTAGCTTCTTGTCTCCATCTGTAATAAGATTTTGCTAAAAGATTTACAATAGGATTAAATCCAGAAGATGCAAAATCAGCAAATTGCATTTCAACAACCGATTTAATATTACAAATAGACAATCCATAAGCAATAGAAATAATAACAGATTCACAAATAGGGGTATTACGGATACGATGTTTTCCAAATAGCGAAACAAAACCTTCTGTAATTTTAAATACACCTCCATATTCAGCAATGTCTTGTCCCATAATAACAAGATCATTATCACGCTCCATTGATTGTCTTAAGCCTTCTGAAATGGCATCAATTAAACGAATTTTGTTATTATTATACGTTGAAAGTTGATAGTTATGTGTTTTTTTACTTTTGAACACATCACTAAGTTCAAGATGTGTAGATGCCGTTATTTCTTTTTCTTTAAAAGCTTTTTCAAGGTTTTCTTGAATAGTCTCTTTTATTTCTTTTTTTATAGATTCATCTAAGGAACTTGAAAGTATTTTTTCATCTATTAAAAACGTTCTATAATTTTCTATTGGATCTTTAGACTTCCAATAGTCCATTAACTCCAAAGGGACATATTTAGTACCACTTGCTTCTTCATGACCTCGCATTCTAAATGTTTTAAACTCAATTAAAATGGGACGGGGTTGTCGTCTTACACTTTCCGCTAATTCAGAAACTTTTGAATACACTTCCAAAATATTGTTTCCATCAATTATATAAGATTCCATACCATAACCCTTTCCTCTGTCGGCAATATGTTCACAATTATATTGCTCAGTAGTCGGAGTTGAAAGGCCGTAGCCATTGTTTTCGATACAAAAAAGAACGGGTAAACTCCAAACAGAAGCAACATTTAAAGCTTCATGGAAATCTCCCTCACTAGTACCTCCCTCACCAGAAAATACAGCACATACTTTCGCATTTTTTTTCAGTTTATTAGCTAAAGCAATTCCTGAGGCAACACCAAATTGTGGGCCTAAATGAGAGATCATTCCAATAATTTTATATTCTTGACTGCCAAAATGAAAACTTCGGTCACGCCCTTTAGTAAAACCACTGGCTTTTCCTTGCCATTGTGTGAATAATCTATACAAAGGAATATTTCTAGTTGTAAAAACTCCAAGGTTTCGATGCATAGGTAATATATATTCATCTTCATGTAAGGCACAAGTAATACCTACAGAAATAGCTTCTTGCCCAATACCACTAAACCATTTTGATATCTTTCCTTGACGTAATAAAACCAGCATTTTTTCTTCAATCATTCTGGGTAATAATAGTTGTTTGTATAGATTGATTAAAGTAGGTGTGCTGAGTTTATTTTTTTGAAAAATCATGACGCTATAGTTTGTGATATGGTTGCTTATTTTTACTGATTTGGTCAGTATAATACGATTTTAAATGTGTATATATATGACCTACATTCAAAAGTGACCAAAAAAATTATAAGATCAAAGTTGTTAAATATTTTTTTTTGAATTATGTATATTAGCTGAAATTAAAAGAATATATAATAATGAGAAAAACATTAACAGCTTTATTGTTACTAATTTCTGTAGTAGCAATGGCTCAGGAATCGGTTTTGTTGAGGTGGAACTATGAAAAAGGAGATTCATATACAATCGATATGAAAATGTCTCAAGTAGTAGGAGTGGGATTAATGACTGCTAAGACAAATTTTCAAATGAGTCAAAATATTGTAGATGTTTCGGGGGAAACGTATTCAAGCGAGTCAAAATTTATAAAAATAGTTGTTGATCAAAGCCAAGGGGGTCAACGTACGTACTATGATTCTTCTGATAAAGAAGCAAAGTTGGATCCGATGGGAAAAATTATTAAAAGTACTATGGATCCTATTTTGGCAGCTACTGTTAAAATAAAAGGAAACAAAAGAGGAGAGATACTAGAAACAAAGATCGAACCTAGTATTCCTGGAGCAGATAAGTTTGCTGATCAATCTACAAATGTGGTTTATCCTGAAAATGCCGTAAAAGTAGGTGATACTTGGACGTCTAGTAAAAGTAATCAGGGGATGAAACTGGACATTACCTATAAAGTAGCGTCGATCACAAAAGAGGAAGTTACGTTAGAGGTGTCTGGAAAGGTTTCAGGAATAGGAGAAGGAAATATAACAGGAAATATGAGCTTAGATAGAAGCAATGGTATTCCAAAACAATCTAAAATGTCAATGGGGATAAAAGCACAAGGTCAAGATATTTCCATTTCCGTTGAAGCAACGTATAAAAAGAACTAAGAAAGAATTCTTTTTTAAATGAAAAAGCTCAGTTTTAATACTGAGCTTTTTTTATTGAACATCTTTTGTAAAGGTTATATATTTCTACCTCTAAATTATTCAATTAAAATGCGCCTTTTTGCCTTATCTTTCAAAATAAAAATAACTCGTAACTAAGGTTATGACTGATTTTTCTTTTTCATATAACACAAAAAATCATCATTTTTCTAATGTGTAATTTAGAGGTAGAAATAGTATTACATTTTTACTCTTAGATTGAAGTTTAATACTCTTCCAGTCATGTAATTAGGAATAGCGTATTGTTGCTTACTATAGGCATCTCGTACCCATGTATTAGTAATCGCATTTTGAATATCAAAAACATTAAAAAGTTCCAATCCTATAGAAAAAGTTTTAAAATACTTTAAAAAGCCTGTTGAAACTTGTTTGTTTTGATCTGTTATTATATAGGAAATTCCTAAATCCGCTCGTTTATAGTCAGAAAGTCTATTTTGAAACTGATAGACATCGGCATATGCAGGAGCACCACCAGGAAGTCCGGTATTATAAACTATATTTAAATGTGCTTTTAAACTGGGTAAATTAGGTACATAGTCCTGAAAAAGTATCCCAAATTTTAAACGTTGATCAGTGGGACGTGCTATATAACCACGATTGTCGATATTTTCTTGAGTTTTAAGATAACCAAAACTTATCCAACTATCATTTCCTGGAACAAATTCACCATTTAATCGAACATCTAAACCATGAGCAAAAGCTTTGGTCAGGTTGTCAGCTCGATATCGAATTCTAATATTGTCAATAGAATATGCATTGACATTGTTGAGGTTTTTATAATAAAGTTCAGTTGTCAATTTGAAAGGACGATTCCATAAGGTAAAACTATAATCATTACCCAATACCAAATGTATAGATTCCTGTGCTTTGACATCAGGATTAATTTCTCCACTATAATTGCGAAATTCTTTATAGAAAGGAGGTTGGGCATACCAACCACCTGATAGTCTAAATAACATGTCAGTTTCCCAATCGGGTTTTATGGCAAACTGAGCTCTTGGACTCCAAATAAAATAATTTTTTTTATCAGTATTGTTTGGTGATACATTCCAGTAATGATACCTAATTCCAAGATTGTACCAGACATCATGATCCTTCCAGTTTGTCTTTTTGCTAAATTGAGCAAATCCCATTAAACGGTTAAGTGTAACATTGTTTTTTGCTTTAATGTTTTGAAAAGGCTCGATTTCGCTAGTATATGGCTCATAAGGTTGGTTATTAACAGAATGATGTGGTGGCCTAACAGAGAAGCCTAGTGAATCAATTATTTCCCACTCATTAATACGGTCTTTTATATTTTCTTTTTGGTATTTTATTCCTATTCGCCATTCGTTTTGGTCATTTTTAATACTAGCTCTTATTTGTGCAGAACTTATCAGTGCGTCTAAGTCATTTCGAGCATGGTTTAATTGAGACCCTATACCTTGAGAATATTCAACATCACCAAAATTTTCGGATCCAATACTATTGTCAACCTCCCCTAAATGATAGGAAGCAGCAATATCAAAATATTCTTCTTCTTGTGTGTGAAAAGTAGCAATAGTTCCTGTAAGGTTTATGTCTTCATTAATTTGATAATCTGCTGAAAACGCTCCAAAAGATGTTTTAAATTGATCTTTCTCCTGTCCATCATAAAAAACAATCAATTCTAGCGGGTTAGCAATAGTACCAAAACGTGTTCTTCTAGTAATGGGCTGATAGTGGTAATTGTTTAAAGAAAAATTACCTAAAAAATTTACGGTGAGTTTTTTAGATATGTCGTAGGATAAGAAAGATTGGATATCTGTAAAAGTTGGTCTGAAATTTACCTCAGTTTGTTTGCTTTGAACGAATAAATTATTATTGCGATAGCGAATCCCTATGATAGCTGAAAGCTTATTGTTATAAAATGTATCTTCAATAGTAAAACTTCCCCCCAAAAAACTTAGATCAAGTTGTGTAGCAAAATTTTTAGGTTTTCTATAGGTAATATCTAGCACAGAAGAAAGTCTATCACCATATTTTGCTTGAAAACCACCTGCAGAAAAGTTGATGTTTCTGATCATATGCGGATTAATGAAACTCAACCCTTCTTGCTGCCCAGATCGAATTAAGAAAGGTCGGTAAATTTCAATACCATTTACATACACCAAGTTTTCATCAAAATTACCTCCTCTAACATTATATTGCGTACTTAATTCATTGTTGTTGTTAACACCAGGTAAGGTCATTAAAATATTTTCTACACCAGCATTTGCTCCTACAATATTTTTTGCCTTTGCAGTATTTATAGTCGTAATTCCCTCAGCTTCTTTTTTATTATTGTTAACTTCTATTTCTTTAAGTTTTTCTGAAGAGCTTTCTAAACTAAGAGAGAAGCTAATATTTGAAGTATTGTTAGGAGTGAAACTCTTTGTAATTGTATTATAGGAAATATGGCTAAAGGTAATTTTTGTAGTTTTTTCGATAGGAATGGTTATTTGATAATAGCCCTTTTTATTGGATGTTGTTCCTTTTTTATTGTAGGTGATAGAAACACCTTCAATTGGGGTGCCGTTTTCATCATTGATAATTCCCTCAACAAAGACTGTTTGTTGTGAAAAGGCAAAAACTGGAAATATGAGTAAAAAGAAAAGCTTTTTCAAAATAAGACTATTTACTGTTTAAAAAACGTTGTTTTTAACATTTTGGTATTTCCTACCTGATCAGAAACAATGATTTTAAAAGTGTGTTTATTTCCGATCAACTTTTTATCATTGAAATCATAGGTAAGAATCCCCTTTTTATGATTGTATTCCATTAAAACCCATTCGTTATCAATGGTCGCTCTATAGCTTTTTATTCCTGATTCTTTGTCTTTTATTTTAACCTTTAATTTGGTGTGCTTATCCAAAGTTTGATTGTTATAGAAGTTTATCAGACGAATACGTGGTTTTTTAGTGTCAAAAAGTAAGGTATAGTCACCTAATATTTTAGTGGTGGTGTAAAATTTATGTTCTTTTTTTCTTGTGTTACAATATCTAGGATATTTGGGGTTACTAATATTGGCTATATAGCCCTGTTTTTTTTGAGCGGTTGATAAATGAGAAGTACCAAAAGTTAGTGTGTATTTTTTATGTAAAGGAACTGTTGGTGTGTGAATTTTTGCAATTCCATTTGTTACTTCAAAGTTTATATGTAGGTCTTCATAAAAGGTGTTTTTAGGAAATGCCACAGAAACATTTTTTAAAGAAAACTTATTGAATAGGTTTGCTATAATACTGAAGTTGCTACAATTTATAGGTTGAAAGACAGTATTACTTTTTACTCCCTTTATAGGAATTCTAACGGTTGTTTTGTTTTCTTGTAAATCTTTGGCTATAATTTCTATGATATAATCAGCATTTTCTTTAATCTCTAGTTTACCGTCATTTACAAGGTTTTTATACAGGCTGAGTTTATTTGCCTTTACTTTATGTGTTTTTTGTAACCTTTTTTTGAATTTTTTATAATGTTCATAGTCTATCAATAGGTTTATGTATTTACTTTCAGAAAAAGAAAAAGTTTCAACGTGATGAAAATATACTCTTACTCCGTTTACTTTCATTTCTAAACTGTAAATTCCATTTTTGTTCCGAGCACCATTGAGTCTATCAAATGTACTGATGCCAAAACCTATGTTGCCACTAGCTGTTATTCTATAAGTAGTATAGATACCATCCTCCATTTTTTTGAGGTCTAAAGTTGTTTGGGTAGCCGAATTATTAATTCTAGCTTCTGGGTCTAATGGGTAGACCATAAGTTTTTGAACTATAGGTTTTATAGTGTCTTTTGGAGTTAGTCCAAAAAGTAGAGGGTTGATTATATTTTCTGTTTTAGTATTTCTTATTTCATAATGTAGATGTGGACCACCAGAACTTCCTGTATCTCCGGAATACGCAATAATTTGCCCTTTTTTTACAGGAAACTGAGCGGGTTTCGGAAAGGAATTTCCAATAGCATATTTTTCTTTTTGATATTGGATTTTTTTTACATGATTTTCAATAGAAGGTTCAAATTTTTGTAAATGAGCATAAACCGTTGTATATCCATTAGGGTGCTGTACATATAAAGTTTTACCATAACCGTATTGACCTATTTTTATCCTTGATACATATCCATCAGCAGTAGCATAGACAGGAATTCCTTCTTTTCCTTGTGTTTTAATGTCAATACCTGAATGAAAATGATTTGGACGTAATTCGCCAAATGTTCCCGATAATACAATAGGAATATCTAATGGAGATCTAAAATAGTTCTTCGGATACGGGAGTGAATTTTGGGAATACCCAACCACTCTAAAGCAAGCTGCTATGAAAAAAAGGTAAAGTTTCAAAATGGTTACAGTTTACACAAAACTAGCAAAAATATAATAAACACCTTGATCTTTTGAGATACAGCTGCTTACTAAAAAGTTGTAAAAATTTTGTTAAATTAATCAATATTAATAACTTTGTGCTAATAGTTTTAGTCTCTAGAATAAATGAATAATATACTAGAAGCAATTCATTTAATGGAAAGTAAGTTAGAAAAGTTACTTTCAAATTATGAGTTTTTAAAGGAAGAAAACAAGTTGTTGCTCGAAGAAAATGTTAGGATGAGTCATTTATTAGAAGAGAAAGAGCAGGAGTTGAAGACCATGCAAGAGCAATATGATTTGTTAAAGATCGCTAAAACTATTGAGGGCAGTAATCAAAATACAAGAGAAACAAAACTCAAAATAAATGCTTTAATAAGAGAGATTGATAAATGTATCGAGCTCTTAAATGTTTAAAGTTTTTTACATGGAAAAATTAAAAGTTAATGTAATTATAGCTGGTAGAACATATCCTTTGAGTGTAAGGGATACCGATGAAGAGCAAGGACTAAGAAGGGCTGCCAAACACATTAACGAATTGATAGCTACTTTTGAGCAAAATTATGCAGTAGCTGATAAACAAGATGTTTTAGCCATGTGTGCTTTACAATACGCATCGAAATTGGAGATATCTTCTATTAAAGATGAGAAACGGGGAGAGGAAGCATTACATAAAATACAAAAATTGGTTAGTCTAATAGACGATCAGTTATAACGTTCTTTAAAATATACAATAATATTAATATTACTGCCTACATTGATACATAGTTTAATAAACTCAACACTATTAAATTAAAAAGGATAAGTCATGATTAGTAAAGTGTGCCAGCTTCGTTCTGGATTCTTGATCAATCAGTTAGTCCTAAACCTGTTTATTTGGAGTTTATAAAAACATATTGATGTAGGTTTTTTTTATACATTCAAATTAAAATTATGGAAGGAGTATTATTTCCTGTATTAGCAGGAATTATAGGTTTAGCAATAGGGTTTATTATTGCTAAGATGTTAGAGAAATCTAAGGCGAATAAGTTAATCCAAGAAACACAGAAGCAGGCGAAGAACATTGTAAAAGAAGCCAAAGTAACAGCAGAAGCTATTAAGAAAGATAAAATTTTACAAGCAAAAGAAAAGTTTATTGAATTAAAATCAGACCATGAAAAAGTGATTATGTCAAGAGAGAAAAAAATGTCTGATGTTGAAAAACGTATAAGAGATAAAGAAAGTCAGGTATCCTCAGAGTTAGATAGAAATAAAAAACTAAATAAAGAACTCGAAAAAAAGAGTGCAAATTATGAGCATAAAACAGATCTTTTGGATAAGAAAAGAGCTGAAGTTGATAAGGTGCATAAGCGTCATGTAGATATGCTTGAACAAATTTCTGGTTTTTCAGCTGATGAGGCTAAAACAGAACTGGTTGCTTCTTTGAAGGAAGATGCTAAAGCCGATGCGATGACATTTATTCAAGATACTATTGAAGAAGCAAAAATGACAGCGCAACAAGAGGCTCGTAAAGTAGTTCTAAATACAATTCAACGAGTAGGAGTAGAGCAGGCTATTGAAAACTGTGTGTCAGTTTTTAATTTGGAATCTGATGATGTGAAAGGTAGAATTATTGGTAGAGAAGGAAGAAATATACGTGCATTAGAATCAGCTACAGGCGTTGAAATTATTGTAGATGATACACCAGAAGCCATTATATTATCTTGTTTTGATCCAGTAAGAAGAGAAATTGCTAGACTTTCGATGCACAAGCTTGTTACGGACGGTAGAATACATCCTGCAAGGATTGAAGAAATTGTTAGAAAGACCGAAAAACAAATTAATCAAGAAATTATTGAAGTAGGTAAGCGTACTGTCATCGATCTAGGGATTCATGGTTTACACCCAGAACTAATAAAAACTGTAGGAAGAATGAAATATCGTTCATCATACGGGCAAAATTTATTACAACATTCACGTGAAGTTGCAAATCTTTGTGGAATTATGGCTGCAGAAATGGGACTTAATGCTAAGGCGGCTAAGAGAGCTGGGTTACTTCATGATATCGGAAAAGTACCAGAAACCGAAAGTGAAATTCCACATGCTATTTTAGGAATGCAATGGGCAGAAAAATACGGAGAAAAAGCTGACGTATGTAATGCTATTGGGGCTCACCATGATGAGATTGAAATGAAAACTCTATTAGCACCAATTGTTCAGGTTTGTGATGCTATTTCTGGTGCACGCCCGGGAGCAAGACGCCAAGTTTTAGATAGTTATATTCAACGTTTGAAAGATTTAGAAGATATTGCTTTTGGTTTTAATGGTGTACAAAAAGCATATGCTATTCAAGCGGGTAGAGAATTACGTGTCATGGTAGAAAGTGCCAAAGTAAATGATACCAAAGCAGCTGAATTATCATTTAATATTTCTCAAAAAATTCAAACAGATATGACATATCCGGGGCAAGTTAAGGTAACGGTAATAAGAGAAACAAGAGCTGTAAACGTAGCGAAATAACACTTTAGTTATATACCATATATTGTTAATAGAGGCTGTCTTTTTTGGACAGCCTCTATTTTTTATATACTATTTCTGAGTAAATAACTATTGGAGATTGTTTATTCACTTCTTCGAGATTTTCTATATTCTCGTTCAGCATTATTTTTGTAGTAATACGTATTGTCTTGGGTTCTTCTATTTTTTCTTCTTCGGATAATATTACTTCGCTTTCCCTTTTTGACATTAGGAGCAAGTCTATAATAATAGAAATCTGAATCTTCTTTAAATTGATGATAATTATTTCTAAAATCTCTTCTATAGAAGTACTGGTCATTATAGTCGTATACTACTCCTATATTTACATTTGTACCATAATCACAGGTACCATATTGATAACCTTTTACACTTCCTGTAAAATAAGGCTCTCCCCACCTGTTGTAGCTAATACGTAAGTTTCCAACTCTCACTAATGTACCACTTCTATAACTCATAAAAACATTACCTATTCTGGCCACATTTCCTCTATAATCATAGTTTATAAATACATTGCCGATACGTCTAATTTTTCCATGGTAATCTCTATCGATTCTTACGCCTCTATTACTAGAATATCTCAATCTTCTAGTATGTGTGTTAAAATCAAAATCACCATTTAAAAACACATGGAATCGAACTCCTCTCTCATAAAATGTAATGGAGTTGTCTAAATAATTATTAACCCCAATATTTAAATTTGTTTGATTGTTAGCTTTTATTGGAGAAAAAGCCATAATTATTACTAATAAAAATATCCCTTTTTTCATAATTGCTCACTTTAGGGTTATGCCTACTCTGTTATGCTTTTCAGCTTCCGCATTACACTATTAAAACCAAAATGCATGCCAAAAGTATTATTGTATTTGTTTTTATTTTGAATATTATTGGTTAAAATGTAAAATAATTATTGATTAGGCGTAAAATAACTTATATTTATAAAATAAGTTTAGAATTAAAAATGAAGTAATGATTGACGCTATTGATATGAACCTCAAAAGAGGTGTTAAATTGTTGAATAATATTTCAGATCATGTTTATAGAGACAAATCAGTAGCGCCTTACCATTCTAGTATAGGTACTCATATGAGACATGTTTTAGATATGTTTACTTGTGTTTTCGATGGGATTGATGATCATAATATTGATTTATCCTCTAGAAGAAGGAACTCTTTAGCAGAAGAAAAAGTAAATGAAGGGATAAAGTACTTTAATGAGGTATTAGTAAATCTTTCAAGTTTAAAACAAAATAACTTTAATCAAGAAGTTTTTATCACAGATGATCTAGGGTTGGGTAAGGTAACTACCAAAAGTACTTTGGGAGGTATATTAATTCAAGCACACAGTCATGCAATACATCACTATGCCAGTGTGGGATACATTATACATCAATTAGGAGTAGACTTACCCGATACTGATTTTGGGTTCAATCCCACTACACAGAAAAGTTAAATCTTACAGAACTTTTTATCGGTGAATATAGATCCAACCTTTATTGTTTTTAGTTAATTTACCGTTATTGCCAAGCTCAAGCGTATAAAAGTATGTACCTTCTGGTAAATCTTCGTCTTTGCTTAAGGTAGCTCTTCCATTTGAGTTTCCTTTCCAATCATTTTGGTAATTTTCAATATTATACACTACATTTCCCCACCTATTGTATACGGTAAGACGATTGTTTTCATAATCATCAAGATTATCAAAAGTCAGGGTATTGTTATGCTCATCACCGTTTGGAGTGAAAATAAGATTTACATTGGTAAGGCTTGTATCAGAATGTTTCGACCCAATAGTAATTATTTCATAATCATTGGGCGTGAATTGACTTGAAGTGATACTTCCCGTAGTAATATTACCGTAGATAGCACTATTACCAAGGTTAATCCATTTATTGTGTTGTTTGCTCCATCCAACTACAATAAGATTATTAATATCATCAACAATTGTTGTTAAACCACTATTATTGTCCCAAGTTAAATTAACTGTTGTCTGACCAGTACCGTGTAAATTCCAAAATTCATAAGTACTTACGTTATTAATTGACGCATGCTTTTCTGAAGTAGTAAAAGCTTGTGTAAAGTGACTTGGAGGTGTGTTTGGGTTTATAAAATAGTAAGCTCCAATAAATTCAGTATCTAGTGAGGCAGTTGTAATTACCATAGGCCTTATTCTGTTATCATCTCCAACAGGAAAAGAAAACTGACTTGAACCAATTACAGAAGTATATCCATCAACATGGGTTAGGTTACCTTCACCAGCATAAATATTGTGATTTATATAATCTAAAGAAACATTTGTTCCATTACGTGGCGTAAAAACTTTACCGCTAATAAAGTTTAAATCATTTTCAATACCGATAGAAGTATATAGTTCTATATCATTTACTACATCAATTTCAATATTGTTAAAGATAGCTCTGTTGTTTCCAGAAATACTTCTGATTTCGTTATCGCTATAAAAGCCAGTTGTTCCTTGATTATTATTATCCAGTATTCCATCGTTGATGAAATCTGTATGGAAACCAACTTTTGAGTTTGTATGCATTTTCATTTCACCGAAGTTATGAAAAGCAGACTGTGCATTTATTGCATTAGTCACGAGAAAAGCCGATATGTAAATAAAAATTTTCATAATATCCTCGTATTATATAGTTATTTAAATATTAGTTGTAATACTTAGTTTTGTTGATTAATACAAATAATGTATTTTTTTTTGTAATGATCACAAATGTATTGATTTTTTTATCAATTCTTTCTTGTTAAAGTCAAGAGTTTTCAACTACTTATTAAAAACAATTATTGTTGTAAAACTCTTTTGATAATAGTGAAATCAAAATATTTAAAACAATTTGAAAAACTTATTTTTTCTATTGTATTACACATTAAAAGTATTTATTATCTACTTGCAATACCTGTGGATTTCGATGAATAGCTTATAAATATCGATTTAATACACAGGTGTTTGTTAAGTAGTCGGTTATAGCCCCCAAAAGGTAATCGAATTATTCTCGATTTCTTGGTATTGGGAGGGATCTATATCTGTTTTATACATAATGAACTCTCTAAATCCAGTATTAGAATAATTACCAGTACCATTTCCTTTTGCCCAACAAATAGCAAAATTTTCGGTTATAGTACACCTACCTGTAGTATGAGCTCCGTTAAATCTTTGAGTACCTCCTGATCTAGCAATGGCATTCGTATTTGTCTTAATGAATGTATATAGGTCCCATACATTTAGGTTAGCAGTATTATTAAAGTATCGCGTTGAGTTACAACAAATACCTGGGTCAAAGTATAGATTGGAATTTCCCCAGTTTATATGTGAGGACCATCGATTACGATTTATAAGAACCCCAAAGGAGTGTTGGTTTTTTCTTGTTGACCTAGCAATCGTAATGACTGTACCTTGATTACCCGCATTGGTAACATCTTGAATACCATTAGGTGTAAATATTTCTAAATAATCATTTGATCCATCACCTTGAAAATAAGGAGCATTAATGTCAGGATAAAACCTTGGCTGTCTTGAGGTAGTGGTTTGTATTGCATTTCTGTTTAAACCACTTTGATCATACCAAGTATGTACATATACGTTACTTCCAGCTCTCCATGTATCAATAGCATTAACATCAACAATGTCATTATCACTCCAACCAAAATCTTGTTCAGCATTATCACTCGCTCTTCTAAGCCGTATTATTGGACCGTTATAATTACTTTCTAAAACTCGCATCGAAAAGGCAAAACTAATATCGGTTAATTTTTCATCTAAAATATGACTTGGAGTCATGGTAGGGAAGTGATGAAGAACACTAATTTGAGTATAGCCTGTGAACATTCCCAGTATATGAATTATCATAAAAACTATTTTTTTCCTCATCAGTATTATCTTTTTAGATCTCCAGTTAGATGAAAATTATTTGAACTAGTCGAAACTAGACCAGCACCAGCATTTTGTCCTGCTGTAGTAAAGCGAGAAAGTCTATTTAGTATAGTTGAACCACTTCCCGCTACGGTTACTGACCCTGTGTTTATCTGATATATACTTATATTGAATCCTATAGGCAGTCCATTTGGAACGGTTAGGGTTAGGTTTGAAGTACTATCAAAGGTCAACACTTTTCCATTGTCATCAATGGTTAATGTATAATTATTGGTTTTGTTTTCAACTGTTGCTGAATAATTGTTTTTCCATTCTGTACCACTTCCTGTAGAGGTTAGTATTTGTCCACTTGCTCCTGCATTTCCATTACTATCAGAATAACTTCCTGTTACGGATAGATTATTATTTAAAATAGTGCTACTATTAAGTGTTATCCCATTGGTTGTTGCTGTTAAAGATAACCCTGTAGCACCAGAAATTTGAGTAATATTTCCTGTAGAACCTATTTGTAATGCACCTGTAGGAAATATTTGAATTGCATTATTAGTAAAAAGTTGATAAGAATTAATTCTGTTAAAAATTAGGTTGTTATTTCCACCATCAATTGTTCTACTACCCGATAATATTCCATCATTATCATAGAAGTTTGAGGAGCTTGTTGAAAAAGGAGACCAAACAGTTCCATTGTAATAGTACATATTTTTGTCTGAAAGGTTGTAAAGGAAAGCACCTTCGTTAGGGTTAACAACCCCATTCATTTCAGAGTTATCTGTAACACTAGGAATAAGCATTAAAGATTCTGCATCTATTTGAGCGGTTAAGGAATAGGGAAGGAGGTAAAATAATATACAAATTGAAAGGTATTTCATTTTTCTGCTATTTGATATATGTTTGTCTATATAATCATTAATAGCAGTAGAGAGTTTTTATGTGGAAACTATGCTACGTGGTTAGTCGTAGCATAGTTATGATTTATAAGAATATTTAATTAAAAGTCAATTACCGTAAACATAAATTCTAAATCAATATCATCTTTTTGACCGCCACCATTATCGCTGTCTCCAATATTTATTTTAAATCCAGAAGTTGTTTGATCGTAATAACTAATACCAGGGTCGTCATAATCTGTACCTGAATTGCCTGGGCAATCACCACCACAATCCATATGACTAAGCTGTATTATGTAGTGTGCGTCAGAAAGGTTAATATCAGTTCCAGTAGAAGGGTCTACAAATATGATTTGGTAATCTCCTTCGGTACCACCACCACCGTTATTAGTTGTAAGTTTTTCTACTCTTGCTCCATAAATTTTTGCTGGAGTACCATTACCAGCTACTTTACCAGCAGCAACTATTCTTGGTCCAGTTATTTGCAGTGCTCCACTAGCATTGCTTGTTAAAGATGTACCATTTTGACTAGCAACTTCTACTTCTAATGCTCCATTAGTATTTTGTGTAAGACCATTACCTGCCACATTAGGGTTGATCTTCTCACGAGTTACTGCATCGTCTTTAATATTCAGGGTTACATTTTCTAGTACTGAGTTGTTTCCACCTGATACAGAAAGGTCAGTAGAGGTAATACTACCGTCCCCTGTAATATTTGTAATGTCCACAGCAAGTGCACCGTTTGAATCTTGAGTAAGCCCTTGTCCAGCAACATTAGGATTAATCTTCGAAGCCTCTACGGCATCGTCAGCTATTTTATTAGTTTCAACAGCATTATCAGCTATTTTATTAACTGTTACAGCATTGTCATTAATATTCAGGGTTACATTTTCTAGTACAGAGTTGTTTCCACCCGATACAGAAAGGTCAGT
>CANMCD010000013.1 GCA_947496185.1 uncultured Tenacibaculum sp. | reverse complement strand
TTTTTGACTCAAACTTCTATTAAACCTGTTTAAAACACAAGGTTTTACGACATATTAGCTAATAATTCTGAGATTGTGGTTCCGAAGGTCGCCGGTTCGAGACCGGTCTTCCACCCAAAATAAAAAGTCTCAGTTTTTTACTGAGGCTTTTTTTATTATCCCTTGGTCTCGTCACGAAATAGCATTATACTAAATAATTTATCCAACTATCGTATTATTTCTTAATTAAAACTTACTATAAAACTCATACCAATAAAAAAGGACATTCAAAATTTTTTGAATGTCCTTTTTTATCAAAAATAAATATTTTTATGTATGCATTCCTCCATCAACAGACAATGTTTGACCTGTTACATAAGAACTCAAATCAGACGCTAGATACACACATGCATTAGCGATATCTTTTGGAGCTCCTAACTTTTTAAGTGGAATTGATTTTTTATACTCCTCAATAACTTTTTCATCTAATTTAGCTGTCATTTCCGTTTCTATAAAACCAGGGGCAATCACATTACTTCTAATATTTCTTGAGCCTAACTCTAAAGCTACAGACTTTGAAAAGCCAATAATACCCGATTTAGAAGCCGCATAATTAGCTTGACCAGCGTTTCCTGTTAGTCCGATTATTGAACTCATATTAATAATAGAACCTGATTTTCGTTTCATCATTGGTCTAATTACCGCCTTAGTCAAATTAAAAACAGATTTCAAGTTAACTTCAATAACCTTATCAAAATCATCTTCAGAAATCCTCATTAATAAGTTATCCTTAGTGATTCCTGCATTGTTAATTAACACATCAATAGTACCAAACTCTTCTAGTACGTTTTTTGCTAAATCTTGAGCAGCATCAAATTCTGCTGCATTGGACTGATATCCTTTTGCTTTTACGCCTAAATTGGTTAACTCCTTCTCTAGTTCTTGCGCAGCTTCTACTGATGAATTATAGGTAAAAGCAACATTACAACCTTGTGCTGCAAACTCAACAGCTATTCCTCTACCAATACCTCTGGTTGCACCTGTTATAATTGCCGTTTTATTTTCTAAAAGTTTCATAAAATTAGTTTTTCTGGACGGTGGCAAATATACTATAATCAAGATATTTCAGAAAGTTATAACAATTCTTATTTGATTTTTTATTATTAAAAAAATCAAAAAACTCACAATAATATTATTTTATTACTGTGAGTTTTATTTATAAAAAACAGAAAATATCCTATTTTTTAAGTGCAGTTTTATCTGAATAATTAAATAAATAATCTACGTCTAACTCTTTTACATTTCCAAGTTTTTGTAATGCATTTGCATCAAGGTCTTTCTTATTACCTATTACCATTACATTATACGACGCACCTTTAATATTTTCATTAAAGAACGTCTTTAAATCTTGTAAAGACATTTTCTTAATATTATCATAAATTTCTTTTCGATTATCATAGTCAATTCCTTTCTTTTTCAAACTTTCATAAGCCCAGAATATATCAGACTTTGAAATTCTTTGTGCTGCTAATTTTTTTAGAACAGCTTCTTTTGCGTTTTCAAACTGCTTTTCTGCCTCTGGCATATCATTCATTAACTCCATCATTGCAGTAACAGCCTGTGGTAACTTATTTGCCTGTGTACCTATATATGCATATACATAATTCGGTGCTTCTTTTTTACTTGCGTTAGAATATCCTGCACTGGCACTATATGCTAACGATTTACTTTCTCTAATTTCTTGGAAAACTACAGATGACATTCCCCCTCCAAAATAAGAATTAAAAAGTGTAGAAGCCGCTAGATCTTTAGCGTCAAAATCTTTCCCTTTAGATAAAAACAACATTTCCGCTTGTACCATATCATAATTTGTAAAGAAAACATTTCCGCCAGTTTCAAGTTCTTTATACTCTTTTTTCTCTGGATACTCTTTTAATGTTCCATATACCTTATGATGCGTATCTATTTCTGTTAGTAGCTGTTCAATATCTTTTCCGTAATAAAAAACACGTTGTTTGTAGTTTTTCATGTCTTTAATAAGCCCTACTAACTCCTTTGGATCAATTTCTTTCAATTCATCTATTTGATAGATGTCACGCATCCTAGAATCTTCTCCATACCTACCATAACTCATCAAACCACTCCAAAGAATACTACTTTTATTTATTTTTTTGTCTTGTCGGCCTTTATATATTTTTTCTACATACTTATCATAGGTGTCTTGGTTTGGTTTGGCATGGTCCCACAAATGTTCTAGTAATACCAATCCTTTTGATAAATTTTCCTTTAAACCTCGTAAGCCAACATAAGTTTTATCATTTTGAGTACTTACATAATAGTTTATTCCTAATTTATAAAACTCCTTTTTAATTTCTTCAGGAGAATATTTATCAGTTCCTAAATATTCCAGATACCCAACTGCCAAACTCAATTTTTTGTCATGATCTCTACCCATATCAAAAATGATATTTAGATCAAACAAATCATTCTTTTCATTAAGGATATATGATACTTCTATACCCTTAGAAGTTTTTGACTTTTTAATAGATGATTTATAATCGATCACTTGAGGTTGTATAGGATTTGATTTCATTTGATTAAAAGCCTTAACATAATCCGAACTCTTATCCCTGTTTAATTCTACCGGGGTTATCTTTGGGTTTTCAACTTTTACAATATTCTTATCTTCTCCTTTTCTTTTGTAGGTAACTACATAATTATTTTGATAAAAACGATTTGCAAAATCTACCAATTCTTGTTTCGTTACATTTTTTAATTCGTCTAAAAATTTTACTTTATCTTCCCATTTCTGACGATGAATAAATGCATTATAATAAGCACCCGCTAGATTTGTACTTTTTTCATAATCTTTAGTCTGACGTAGCTTTAAATCATTCACTACAGCTTCAATCATCCAATCTTCAAATTTTCCTTCTTTCAATATTTCAATCTGCTCTAATAACAGATCTTTTACTTCATCGAGTGTTTGATTTAGTTTAGGACTACCCGAAAGCGAATGAAAACCATAATCATTTTGAAATGTAGGATAAGAACTTGATCGCTGTACTTTTTGTTTCTGATTTAAATTTAAATCTAAAAGGCCTGCTTTTCCATTCGATAAAATCATATCACAAAGTGTAACAAACTTTTGATCATCAGAAGATACACCTGCTGATCTATAAGCTATGGATATACTCTCTGCTGTTGGCCCATACACTTCCTTTATCACTGGACTTGTAATAGGTGCTTCTTTTGGAAGTACTGGATGCACCAATTCTTTCCTTTCAAACTTTCCAAAAGTCTCATTTATTTTACTAATCGTTTTTTCAAAATTTAAATCCCCTACCAATACGATAGCCATATTATTAGGTACATAATATTTTTCAAAGTACTCATGAATATCTACCATGGAAGGGTTTTTAAGGTGCTCACTAATTCCTATAGTTGTTTGTTGCCCATAAGGATGGTTTGGAAACAGCCCATCTAATTTTGCTGCATGTGCTTTTCTATAATCATTATCCTGACTCCCATTAAACTCCTCATAAACGGCTTCTAATTCTGTATGGAATAAACGTAATACAAGCTTACTAAATCTATCTGCTTCTAATTGTATCCATTTATTTAATTCATTAGATGGTATTTTATTATGATAAACTGTTTCTTCCATCCATGTATGAGCATTTGTTCCTGTTGCCCCTAATGAATTAATCATTTTATCGTATTCATTTGCTACCGAATACCCTGATGCTTCCAAAGAAACTTTGTCTATTTCCTTATAAATTTCTTTTTTCTTATCGGGATCATTTTCCTGTCGATGCTTTTCATATAAATCTGAAATCTTATCCAATAATACCTTTTCTTTTTCCCAATCAAGCGTCCCTATTTTCTCTGTTCCTTTAAATAACATATGCTCTAAATAATGAGCCAAGCCTGTTGATTTTTTTGGGTCATAGTTAGACCCAGCTCTCACAGCAATGTATGTTTGAATTTTAGGTTCTTCTGTATTTTTACTCAAATATACTTGTAATCCGTTTTCTAACGTGTATAAACGAAGTCCAGTTGGGTCGTTCGTTACTATTTCGTACTGAAACCCTTTTGAATCTGTTTTTTGTACTGTTTTTACCTCATTGGAGGTATCTGTCATTGTTTTACATCCTGTAGCAACAACTAATAACATACTAAATATTAAAATTTTAAACTTTACCATATTTAAATATTTTTTTTAGTAAGTAATCAAATTAAAACGCTATTTAATTAAACTTACACGATACAAATTAATAAATATTTTGTGGCTTTATTACTTACCCCAATCTTTTTCATACTTAATGCTCTTTATTTTAACATATTATTAAGAACTAAACTTAAATGAAGTAAAAAACCCATAAGAATGCCTCATGAGTTTTTTATTTACTACTTAAATTCAAATTATATAAAAATACAATTCAAAAATCAAAACATTATTGTTTTACTTTCTTCTTATCTACATAGTTAAACAAATAGTCTAAATCTAATTCCTTTACTTTTCCTAACTCCTGAAGTGCTTTCGGATCAATATCTTTCTTATTTCCGATGACCATCACATCATATTTCCCACCTTTAATATTTTTATTAAAGAAAGATTTCAAATCTTGAATAGTCATATTTTTAACCGTATTATATATTTCTTCACGGTTATCATTTTCTATCCCTTTATTTTTAAGGTTTTCGTATGACCAAAATATATCTGATTTGGTAATTCTCTCTGCAGCAATTTTCTTCAATACAGCCTCTTTAGCATTATTAAATTGTTTTTCAGCTACAGGCATATCATTCATTAAATTCATCATAGCCTCTACCGCTTGTGAAAGTTTATTGGCTTGCGTTCCAATATACCCACTTACATAATTTGATTCCCCTTTTTTTCCAGCATTGTTATAAAAAGAATATGCAGCATATGCCAAGGATTTACGTTCTCGTATTTCCTGAAAAACAATTGAAGAAAGACCACTTCCAAAATAGGTATTAAACACTCTTGAAGCAGCTAAGTCTTTAGGATCAAACGTTTTTCCTTTAGCTAAAAAAAGCATTTCAGTTTGTACCATATCAAAGTTGGTATAAAATACATTACCTCCAGTTTTTCTTTCTTTATACTTCTTAGGTGCTGGATATTCTTTTAAAGCTCCATATAGTTTATGTTCTTTATTAAGAACAGTAATTGTTGCATCTATATCTTTTCCATAATAAAAAATACGTTGCTTGTAATTTTTTAAATCCTTCAATATACTAACCAGCTCATTTGGATCAATAGCTTTTAGCTCATCAATCTGCATAATATCACGTAAACGTGAATTTTCTCCATACTTTGAAAAATTTTTTAACCCTTCTCTAAGAATATATCCCTTTGATGTTTTACTATTTTGACGGCTTTTAAATATTGCGTCTACATATTTGTCATATGCCTCTGAATCAGCTTTTGCATTATCCCATAGATGCTCTAATAAAGCTAAGCCTTTCGGTAAATTTTCTTTTAAGCCCTTTAATCCAATATAAGTTTTATCCTCTCTAGCTTGTACATAATAACTAATTCCTAATTTATAGAACTCTTTTTTTATTTCTTCTACAGAATATTTATCCGTTCCCAAATACTCTAGATACTCTGCAGCCAGACTTAATTTTTTGTTATGATCACTTCCCATATCAAAAATGATATTCAGATCAAATAAATCATTCTTTTCATTTATTACATAAGAAACATCAATACCATTCGAAGTTTTAGTTTTCTTTATGGCTGTTTTATAATCTATATATTTAGGTTGTAATGGTGGGGATACTATTTTATTAAAAGACTTTAAATAGTCTGAACTTTTACCTCTATTTAAATTTACGGGAGTAATACCTGGGTTTTCAACCTTAACGATATTCTTGTCTTCTCCTTTTCTTTTATAAACAACTACATAATTTTCTTTATAAAATTCGTTAGCAAAGTCAACTAGTTCTTTTTTGGTTATTTTTTTTAAATCTTCTAAGAATTGAACTTTATTTTCCCAAGATTGACGATTAATAAAAGTACTATAATAGATTTCTGCTAAATTGGTATTATTTTCAAAATCTTTTATTTGATTTAATTTTAAATCATTAATAGTAGCTTCTAACATCCATTCATCAAATTCTCCTTTTTTTAATTTTTCAATCTGTTCTAATAATAAATCTTTAACTTCATCTAAGGATTGACCATGCTTTGGGGATCCAAAAAACCTCTGAAAACCATAATCATTCAAAAAAACACTACCTCCACCTGCATATTGAACTAACTGTTTTTGATTAAGATTAAGATCTATTAAACCTGTAGTACCATTCGATAAAATCATATCACATAGAGTAATTAATTTCTCTTCTCTTGTATTTACCCCTTTTGTTCTGTATGCAATGGACATAAATTCCAACAAGGGTCCAAAAACTTCCTGATTCACAGGAGAAACTATCGGTTGCTCTTTTGGTAACTCTGGATGTTTTAATTCTTTCTTTTTTAGTTTTCCAAAGGTTTTATTTACACTTTTTATAGTGACATCAAAATTCAAATCTCCTACTAATACCATTGCCATATTATTAGGTACATAATAGGTATTAAAATAATTATGAATATCGATCATTGAGGGATTTTTAAGGTGTTGACTAGTACCTATGGTTTTTTGTTGTCCATAAGGATGAGTAGGAAACAACCCCTCCAACATTGCATAATATGATTTGCTACCATCACTATCTTGCCCTCGATTAAACTCTTCATAAACAGCCTCCAATTCAGTATGAAACAATCGTAGAACTATCTTACTAAATCTTTCAGATTCTAATTCTAACCATTTGTTTAGCTCGTTTGCAGGTATTTTATTCTTGTAAATTGTTTCTTCATGAGATGTATGAGCATTTGTACCCGTAGCTCCTAATGAACTCATCATTTTATCATACTCATTGGCTATAGAATAATTTGACGCTTCTAAAGAAACTTTGTCGATCTCTTTATAAATTTCTTTTTTCTTTTTTGGGTCTTTCTCGTTTCTATGTTTTTCATATAAATCAGAAATCTTATCCAATAACACCTTTTCTTTTTCCCAATCTAGTGTACCAATCTTATCGGTTCCTTTAAAAACCATATGCTCTAAATAATGTGCCAACCCAGTAGAGTTTTTTGGATCATAACTAGAACCTGCTCTTACCGCAATATAAGTTTGAATTTTAGGCTCATCAGTATTTTGACTGAGATATACCTTTAAACCGTTATCTAAAGTATATAAACGAAGTCCTGTAGGGTCGTTTGTGACTGTTTCATAGCTAAAACCGTTTTTATCGGTATGCTGTTGTGTAATAATTTTTGAAGATTGGGAGTTATTGCCTTGTTTACAGCTTATAAAAGCCAAGAATAACACCCCTAAAAATAATAATCTGTTTTTCATGTAAAATTTTAAATTAAAAAATCCCACCAAACCTAAACATTTGAGGGGATTTATCTATAAATTTTATAGCATGTTAACAGACAATTATCAAGGTCTTAACAATAATAACCTTTATGTTGTTAAAATTCAGTATAGCTTTTAAGACAATACTTTAGCTACCATTTCTCCTATTTTTGCTGGAGATTCTACAACTTGAACTCCATTTTCTGCTAAAATTTTCATTTTAGCTTGAGCTGTATCATCAGCACCACCTACAATAGCCCCTGCATGTCCCATAGTTCTACCTGCTGGTGCTGTTTGTCCTGCAATAAATCCAACTACAGGCTTGCGGTTTCCATCTGCTTTAATCCAACGAGCAGCTTCTGCTTCAAGGTTTCCTCCTATTTCTCCAATCATTACGATAGCTTCTGTTTCATCATCATTCATCAACAATTCAACAGCCTCTTTTGTAGTAGTTCCGATGATAGGATCACCTCCAATACCAATAGCTGTAGTAATACCATATCCTTGTTTTACTACTTGGTCAGCGGCTTCGTAAGTTAATGTTCCTGATTTTGAAACAATTCCTACTTTACCCTTTTTAAAGATAAATCCAGGCATAATTCCTACTTTTGCCTCTTCAGGAGTGATTACCCCAGGACAATTAGGCCCTACCAACGTACAGTTTTCTTTAGTATCTATATAAGCTTTTACCTTAACCATATCAGCAGTAGGAATTCCTTCTGTGATACAAATAATCACTTTAATTCCAGCTTCCGCTGATTCCATGATAGCATCCGCAGCAAATGCTGGTGGAACAAAAATAATAGAAGTATCTGCTCCTGCTTTTTGTACCGCTTCATCTACGGTATTAAAAACAGGCTTTCCTAAATGCTCCTGCCCTCCTTTTCCAGGAGTAACACCTCCAACAATATTGGTACCATATTCAATCATTTGTTGAGCATGGAAAGTTCCTTCACTTCCAGTAAATCCTTGTACTATGATTTTTGATTCCTTATTTACTAAAACACTCATTGGCTCGTTATTTATTTTTTAAAAAGTCAGACAAAAATAAGTTTTTAATTGACTTTTTACAATTAATTTTTAGGTTACTTTTTTTCTTTGTTTGTAGCATTTTTTAAATAGATTACCTCTCTCAAAGTTTGGCGATATTCTCTTTGAGGTGTTCCAAAGTAAATTCCTTTCTCTAACGACTTGGTTACTCCTGTTTGCGCCATTAAAACAGTTCCTTTTTTAATTTTCACATCACTAATGATACCTACTTGTCCCCAAATAGTTACTTCGTCTTCTATAATACTACACCCTGCGATTCCTGTTTGAGCAGCAATTAAACACTTCTTACCAATATAAGTATCGTGTCCTACGTGTACTTGATTATCAATCTTTGTTCCCTTTCCTATGATCGTATTCCCAGAAACACCTCTATCAATAGTACATGACGCTCCTAACTCGACTTCATCTTCAATTAAAACTTTCCCTCCTGAAAGGAGTCTATCAAAACCTTCAGGTCTATTTTTATAATAGAAAGCATCACTTCCCAAAACCGTATTTGACTGAATAATAACATTATTTCCTATTTCACAATTACTATTTATCGTTACATTGGCATGTATTACACAATTTTTACCTATAACAACATGTTCACCAATAAAGGCATTCGGTTGAATAATTGTATTTTCACCAATAACAGCTGTAGGTGCAATGGTTTCTTTGGAAGCAATAAACGGATTAAAATGGTTCGTTAGCCTATTAAAATCACTAAAAGGGTCTTCAGAAATAAGCAAGGTTTTTCCTTCAGGGCAATCAACTTTTTTATTAATCAGGATTGTTGTTGCCTCTGAAGTTAAGGCTTTATCATAATATTTTGGATGATCAACAAAGACAATATCTCCTCTTTCAACTACGTGAATTTCATTTATCCCTGTAATAGGGAAATTATCGTCTCCTACGTATGCTACATCAAGCAACGTTGCTATTTCTTTTAAAGTTTTTTGTTCTGTAAACTTCATATAAAAATAAAATTCCTGCCTAGAAGCAGGAATTATGTTTTATTCTTTAATACGTTCTGTATATGCAGATTTTTCTGTATCTATTTTTATCTTATCTCCTTCATTAATGAATAAAGGTACATTAATTCTAGCTCCCGTTTCTACCGTAGCTGGTTTGGTAGCGTTCGTAGCAGTATTACCTTTTACTCCAGGTTCCGTGTGCGTTACTTCTAATATTACATGAGAAGGCATTTCAACTGACAAAGGAAGACTATCTTCGGTATTAATTAATATCGTTACTACTTCTCCTTCTTTCATTAAGTCTGGGGCGTCTAATACAGACTTCTGTAAAGTAATTTGATTGTAGTCATCCGTATTCATAAAATGAAAATCTTCACCTTCTGCATATAGGTACTGAAATTTGTGCGTTTCTACACGTACGTCTTCAATTTTATGTCCAGCCGAAAACGTATTGTCAATTACTTTTCCTGATGTAACACTTTTTAATTTTGTTCTCACGAAAGCAGGACCTTTACCTGGTTTTACATGAAGAAACTCTATCACTTTAAATATATCACTATTGTATTTGATACATAATCCTTTTTTTATATCTGAAGTTGTTGCCATTATATACTATGTTTTTAACTTGCTTTAAAATATCCTTTCATAATTCCTCTATGAGAATCTTTTACGAACTGTAATATTTCATCTCTTTCAGAAGTTGCCTCCATTTCCGCTTCAATTATTTCTACGGCTTGAGTATTGTTATAATTATTTTGATATAATATTCTATAAATATTTTGAATCTCTCTTATTTTCAAAGTAGTAAACCCTCTTCTACGTAAGCCAACCGAATTAATTCCAACATACGATAAAGGTTCTCTTGCTGCTTTTACATAAGGAGGTACATCTTTTCTAACCAATGAACCACCTGTAACAAATGCGTGATTACCTACTGAAGCAAACTGATGTACAGCAACCATACCTGCCAATACTACATTATCTCCTACCGTTACATGTCCCGCTAGGGTAGTATTATTTGAAAAAATACAGTTATCTCCAACGATACAGTCATGTGCTATATGACTATACGCCATAATTAAGCAATTATCACCAATCACAGTTTTCAACCTGTCATTAGTACCCCTGTTAATCGTAACACATTCTCTTATAGTTACATTATCTCCAATGACAACTACGGTATCTTCATCATTAAATTTCAAGTCTTGAGGGATCGCAGAAATCACAGATCCTGGAAAAATACGACAATTTTTCCCTATTCGAGCTCCCTCCATAATGGTTACATTAGATCCGATCCATGTTCCTGAGCCAATCTCTACATTTGCATGGATGGTTGTAAAAGGTTCAATAACCACATTCCTTGCTATTTTAGCTTGGGGATGTACATAAGCTAAAGGTTGATTCATACTTTTCTTTATTTTACTTTTGAAATTTGCGCCATCAATTGTGCTTCACAAACTAATTTTCCGTTTGCATAAGCATAAGATTGCATATGAGCAATTCCTCTTCTTATAGGAGTTATTAATTCACTTTTAAAAATCAATGTATCACCTGGTAATACCTTTTGCTTAAACTTCACATTATCCATTTTCATAAAATATGTCAAGTAATTTTCAGGATCAGGTACAGTACTTAAAACCAATACTCCTCCACATTGTGCCATAGCTTCCACTTGTAATACTCCGGGCATTACGGGGGCTCCTGGGAAATGTCCGACAAAAAAATCTTCATTCATCGTTACATTTTTCATCCCTACAACACTAGTATCAGTTAATTCTAAAATTCTATCAATTAATAAAAATGGAGGCCTATGTGGTAAAATACTCATGATTTTGTGGATATCCATCAAGGGCTCTTCATTCAAATCGAAATCAGGAACATTATTCCTTTTTTCCTTTTTAATTATTTTAGATAGTTTTTTAGCAAATAATGTATTTACCAAATGTCCTGGCTTATTTGCGATAACTTTTCCTCTGATTTTTGTTCCTACAAGTGCTAAATCACCAATAACATCTAATAATTTATGACGTGCAGCCTCATTGGCCCAACGCAAATTTAAATTATCTAGAATACCATTAGGCTTAACGGCTATATTTTCTTTTTTAAATGCCTTTTGTAATTTCACCATAGTTCCTTCTGATAACTCCTTATCAACGTATACTATAGCATTATTTAAATCACCTCCTTTAATAAGGTCATTTTCTAATAGCATTTCTATCTCATGTAAAAAACTAAAAGTTCTTGCTGCCGAGATTTCTTCTTTAAAATCTGATATTTTATCAAGTGTAGCATTTTGTGTACCTAAGATTTTTGTACCAAAATCAACCATGGTAGTTACTTGATACTCATTTGCAGGCATTAAAATAATTTCACTACCCGTACTTTCATCTTTGTAGGTAATTATTTCTTTTACTACATATTCTTTTACTTCTGCATCTTGTTCGGTTATTTGAGCTTGCTCTAAAGCTTCAACAAAAAACTTTGAAGACCCATCCATAATTGGTGGTTCAGAAGAGTTTATTTCTATTATTAAATTATCAATACCCAAACCAACTGCCGCAGCTAACACGTGTTCAGAAGTTTGAATTTGAACTCCATTTTTTTCAAGATTGGTTCCTCTTTGTGTATTGGTAACGTATTCAGCTCTTGCTTCAATAGTGGGAGTTCCTTCTAAGTCTACACGAATAAAAGAAAACCCATTATTCACAGGGGCTGGTTTAAAAGTCATAGTTACATCATTTCCAGTATGTAATCCTACACCTGATAATGTTACTTCGTTTTTTATGGTTATCTGTTTTTTACCCATTTTTTTATTTTTGAGTATTCAACTTCTTTTCAATTTGATGAATTTTGGTTGTAATATTTGGTAAGTTTTTAAAATGTACGTACGATTTGTTATAATCTGAATAGTTAAAAGCAGGTGTCCCTTGTACCACGTCACCATCTTTCAAACTTCTTCCTATACCTGACTGTGCCTGAATTTTTACTTGATTCCCAATAGTAATATGCCCTACAATTCCAACTTGACCTCCTATCATACAGTGTTCTCCTATTTTGGTTGAACCTGCAATACCTGTTTGTGAAGCAATAACTGTATGTTTCCCTATCTCTACGTTATGAGCTATTTGAATTTGATTATCCAACTTTACACCTTCTCTTATAATAGTTGATCCAAGTGTAGCTCGATCAATAGTAGAATTTGAACCTATATCGACATGATCCTCAATGATCACATTCCCTGTTTGAGGCACCGCTTTATAGACCCCTTTATCATCTGGAACAAATCCAAAACCATCAGAGCCAATGATACATCCCGAATGAATCTTACAATGACTTCCTATTTGCGTTTCAGAATAAATCTTTACTCCTGAAAATATTATGGAATTGTCACCGATTACAACATTATCGCCAATATAAGTATTTGGATAAATTTTTACATTTTCTCCAATAATAACATTTTCGCCTATATAAGAGAAAGCACCAATATACTCTCCTTCTCCAATTGTCGCAGATGAAGCTATAAAACTAGGTTCTTCTCTTCCTGTTTTATTATTTTTTACTTGGTTATAAAACTCTAATAATTGAGAAAAAGACTTATAAGCGTCTTCTACCTTTATCATGGTAGTAGTTACTTCCTTTTCCGGAATAAAGCTTTTATTTACAATGGTTATTGATGCCTTAGTTTTATATAAATATGGCTGATACTTAGGATTAGACAAAAAGGTTAGTGAACCTAGTTCACCTTCCTCTATCTTAGAAAGTTTAAAAACCTCAACTTCTGGGTTACCAACAATCTCTCCTTCTAGAATTTCTGCTATTTGTTTCGCTTTGAATTTCATTGAGAGCAAAAGTAATTATTTTTTGTTTAATTACTTCTTTTTATGTGTAGGTGTTTTTATACCAAACTAACTATTAAGATTTTGGATAACACAAATAATATTTTATCACAGGATTTGTTAGCACTTGTACATTTAATTGATCAGAAGCCTTAGCAATATCTTTTAATTCTCTTTTCTTGGTTTGAATAATAATAGGTTTTTTTGAATTATATGCCTGATTTACTATGGTACCAGAAAAAACAAAGTATTGCAATTCTTCAACTGATAAGCCTTTATCCTGTTGTATTTTCTCAGTAACTTCTTTTACATAATCCTTATTAAAAGGAATATCTTGTAGCTCTATTCGCAACAAATTTCTATGAATAATCATTTTTGCTAAACTAGATAAGATATAATCATCGTGCATTGTCCATTCTTTTATTGCCGATAACACATCATAATCATCTAGTTTTGAAAAAGTTTCTAATACTTCTTTTGAAAAGTTTTCTTTACATATATTATTGTAAAGAAAAAACTTTAGGGAATGACTGGCGAAAAGTGCTACATTGCTTGAAGCTAATTCTTTAGCCCTCTTTAACAGGTTTACCAATATATTCTCAGCTACCAAACCTGTTTTGTGAAGGTAAACTTGCCAATACATCAACCTTCTGGCAATAATAAATTTTTCTACAGAGTAAATCCCCTTCTCTTCAATTACCAATTCATCATTTACAACGTTCATCATGGCAATTAATCTATCAGAAGATATATTCCCTTCAGCTACCCCTGTATAAAAGCTATCTCTCTTTAAATAATCCAATCGATCAATATCTAACTGACTTGATATTAATTGATGTAAAAATTTTCTAGGATATTTCCCTTCGAATATTTCAATAGCTACTTTCAACTTCCCTCCAAACTCTTCATTGAGAGCTTTCATAAACTTTAAAGATATTTCTTCATGAGAAATTCCATTAACAATACTATGTTCCAATGCATGAGAGAAAGCTCCATGACCAATATCATGTAGTAAAATTGCTATGATTACCCCATTTTTTTCTTCTTCTGAAATTGTAACATTTTTAGATCGTAAAATTTCAATTGTTTTTTGCATCAAATGCATACAGCCCAATGCGTGATGAAATCTTGTATGATTAGCCCCTGGGTAAACCAAATTCGACAATCCCATTTGAGTCACTCTCCGCAACCTTTGAAAATAACGGTGTTCAATTATATCAAAAATTAACGTATCAGGTATTGAAATAAATCCATAAACAGGATCATTTAATATTTTTAATTTATTTGTTTGTTGGTTATTCAACATAAAATATTGCTCCAGTTTTTAACAAAAAAATTGCTTTTTATCTACAAAAACAAATTAGTTTCCTATTTTGTATCATACAAGTTTAAAAAAATCTATGATAAGAACCTCTTTTGTCTTCATACTTAAGTCAAAAAGCTTATTTTTTCTCTTTTAGAATATTTTTAAAATACAAATGGTAATATTAATGTATTTTTAGCATTCAATAGACAACAAAACTGTTTTTAAACGTTTATTGTATTAAATACTGTAAAAAATGCGAAAGATCGATATACTATGGGTGGATGATGAAATAGACTTATTAAAACCACATATTTTGTTTTTAGAACAAAAGAATTACCATGTTACTCCTTGTACAAATGGTACGGATGCTATAGACCTTGTAAAAGATGAAAGTTTTGATATTGTTTTTTTAGATGAAAACATGCCTGGCTTAACAGGCTTAGAAACATTACAAGCCATCAAGCAGGTAAATGCCAATTTACCCATAGTAATGATTACAAAAAGTGAAGAAGAGTATATCATGGAAGAAGCTATTGGTTCAAAAATAGCCGATTATCTAATAAAACCAGTCAACCCAAATCAAATCTTACTCAGTCTTAAAAAGAATCTAGAAAACTCTCGTTTAATCTCAGAGAAAACTACCTCGAGTTATCAACAAGAATTTAGAAAAATTTCTCTGGATCTGACCATGGTTAATAACCACGAAGAATGGGTTGAATTATATAAAAAACTAGTTCACTGGGAGCTAGAGCTAGAACATATTAACGATTCTGGAATGCTCGAAATTTTAGAATCTCAAAAAAACGAAGCTAACACGCAATTTTTTAAATTTATCAAAAAAGAATATCAAGATTTACTCACTGATGATAGTAAACCAATATTTTCTCACACCTTATTTAAAGACATTATCATTCCTAATTTAAATACTGAAAAAGGAACTTTATGGGTGGTTATAGATAATCTTAGGTACGATCAGTTTAAAGTACTTGAACCTCTTATTAATACCAATTACAAAAAAGAAGAAGAACATTCATATTTTAGTATTTTACCTACTGCTACACAGTATGCTAGAAATGCAATTTTTGCAGGTTTAATGCCTTCTGAAATTGAAAGAATGCATCCTGAATATTGGAAAAACGATACTGATGAAGGAGGTAAAAACATGTTTGAAGCCGAATTGTTATCAGCACAGATAAAACGTCTAAGATTAGACATAAAACATGAATATCATAAAATTATTTCTTTAAAAAATGGAAAAGATCTGGCTGAAAACTATAACAGTACTAAGCAAAATGATCTTACAGTTGTTGTTTATAATTTTGTAGATATGCTATCTCATGCCAAAACTGAAATGGAAGTTATAAAAGAACTTGTTGGCAACGATAAGGCCTATCGATCAATAACAGTGAGTTGGTTTAAAAACTCTCCATTATATGATATGATTAAAAAAGCCCAAAAACTTGGACAACGGTTGATTATTACTACCGACCATGGCACCATAAATTGTAAAACGCCTTCAAAAGTTATTGGTAATAAAAATATAAGTTCTAATTTGCGTTATAAAACAGGAAGAAATATCAGTTATGAGGACAAAGATGTCTATGCTATTAAAAATCCAAAAGACATTTTTTTACCTGCTGTTTCCATCAACAGCCCTTTTATTTTTGCTAAAGAAGACTTGTTTTTTGCCTATCCAAACAACTATAATCATTTTGTAAAATACTATAGAAACACCTATCAACATGGGGGTATTTCTTTGGAAGAAATGGTGATTCCTTGTGTCGTTTATAACCCTAAATAGTATCGCGATATTACTCATGGGAAGGACGTGATATTAAATTCATGCCCCTAGAACAAAAAACTACAAAACTTGTTTATTTTTGCTGTTTATGGATAAAAATTACGCATTAGAAGAATTACCTTATATCGCTAAGGAAATTCTAAACAATGTTACTTCAAAGGTACTGTTGTTTTATGGAGAAATGGGTGTAGGAAAAACAACACTAATTAAACAGTTGTGTAAGGAACTAACAGTAGTAGACACTGTAAGTTCTCCTACATTTTCATTGGTCAATGAATACCGCACAGAAAAAGATACAATGTCAATATACCATTTTGACTTTTATAGAATTAAACATGAGAATGAAGCTTACGATATAGGGTTTGAAGATTATTTATATAATAATCAATGGTGCTTTATAGAATGGCCCGAAAATGTTAAAAATTTACTACCTTTAGACGCAGTAGCTATAACTATATCCTTAACGGAGGATGGAAAACGAAATATTCAATTAAAAACAAACTAACAAAACCAATGAGCTCTATATCATCTCCTTTTACGAAAGAACAATTAATGCCTCAGCCTGAAATGCTAGAAATTAAAAAGCAAAAAGGAGAGTTATTCATTGGCATACCAAAAGAGACTCATTTCGAAGAAAAGAGAATCAGTTTGACTCCTGATGCGGTTTCTGCATTAGTAGCTCATGGCCATAGAATTGTTATCGAAACGGGCGCAGGGGAAGGTGCTAATTATAGTGATAAAGAATATTCAGAAGCAGGAGCGAAAATATCATACGACATTAAAGAGGTTTTTTCTTGCAATGTAGTGCTAAAAGTAGAGCCACCTTCTCTGAAAGAAATTAAAATGCTCACTCCCCAAGCAGTATTAATATCTGCATTGCAGCTTAAAACACAAGACAAAAAATATTTTGAAGCCTTAGCAAAAAAAAGAATAACAGCTATTGCTTTCGATTACATAAAAGACGATCATGGTGTCTATCCTATTGTCAAATCTTTAAGTGAAATTGCAGGAATTGCTTCTATGCACATCGCTGCAGAATTATTAACCACTTCTAATGGTGGTAATGGTTTATTATTAGGAAACATTGGAGGTGTTCCTCCTAGTGACATTGTAATTATCGGTGCTGGAACTGTAGGTGAATTTGCTGTAAAATCAGCTATAGGAATTGGAAACAGAGTAAAAGTATTTGACAATTCAATTACACGACTTAGAAAGTTGCAAAATGCGGTTCGTATGCCTATTTATACATCAACCATACAACCCAAAACACTCGCCAAAGCTCTGCGAAGGTGTGATGTTGCCATTGGTGCTTTAAGAGGAGAAGATCGTTCACCAATTGTCGTTACCAAAGGTATGATCGAACAAATGAAAGACGGTGCTGTAATTGTTGATGTAAGTATTGATCGAGGAGGTTGCTTTGAAACTTCTAAAGTAACTACTCACAGTAATCCTACGTTTACACATAAAGGAGTTATTCACTATTGTGTACCTAACATCCCTTCAAGATATGCTCGAACTGCGTCCTTTTCTATTAGTAATATATTTACGCCTTACCTATTAGAAATCGCTGAAGAAGGTGGGTTTGAAAATGCAGTACGTTTTGATAAGAGCTTACGAAACGGTATGTACTTTTACCACGGAATTCTCACTAATAAAACGGTAGCTGAATGGTTTGATTTACCTTATCGTGATATCAATCTATTATTTTTATAAAACAAGTTTAACATTATAGGTCGGTAATGTAAATTGAAAGGTACTACCTTCATTTACATTACTTTCAACTTCCATTTGTGTATCATGTAAATCCATTATTTTCTTAACTATCGCCAAACCTAATCCTACCCCATTATTCCCAGAAAGGGTAATTCTATTACCTCCATTAAGGATTATTTTTTTAGTTTGTTTACCAATCCCCAAACCGTTATCTTGAATCCTGATATATACTTCATCTTGTTTTTCAAAAACATTAATAATTATTTCTCCTTCATTTGGTGTAAATTTCATTGCATTGTCAATAATATTTTGAATAACCCTTTCAATAAGTCCCGCATCTGCATAAACTAACGGGATTTCTCCGTCAATAGAAACCTCTAATTTTATATTTTTCTCTAACGCCAGTACATGACATCTTTCTTTAACACACATCACTAAGTCTGTAATAGAAAAAGGAATTTTATTGACAGCTATTTTTTTAGTTTCCAATTTCGAATATTCAAACAGGTCTGTTACCATATCAGATAAGTAAAAAGCACTTTTCTCTATAATATCCATAAATTCTTTCCTATCAGACTTTTCAAGACTATCACCTTTCATTTTCAAAGTTTCTACATATCCCCTTATCACAGTTAAAGGAGTTCTTAAATCGTGAGAAACATGGGCTAATAATTCCTTTCTAAACTTATTAACAGACTCTATCTCATGAATATTATCTGATATGGTTTGTGCCATGGCATTATATGTTACCGCTAATTCTGATAAATCAGATTTTTCTGCATTGGGTATCCTACTACTTAAGTTTCCTTCTTTAAACTTATTTACATGATAAATAATTATTCGTAAACTTTTAGTTAAAAACCATATACTTAACCAACCTATTAGTATCGCAAAAAGCATGGTAATTACCATGCTTCTCTTTCCTAAATTCATAAAAAAACTCATCAAAAGTGAGTCGTAAATTTCCTTATATTTTTCACTGGCTAGAATAATATATATATATACCCTTTATGTTCTCCTTTAGTAAAATGAGCTGCGGAAAATATTTTTTTAGCTCCAAGATCTCTTGGATCATCTCCTAAAATATAATCAGCTTCTTTCCCTAAAAATTCTTTAATGGGTTTGACATCAACTTTATTCGTCTTCTTTTCATGTTGGTTTTTATCTAATACCACAGAATATAGTACTTCTCCAGATTCATTTAATAAATATACTTCTATAGCTCTATTAACTGCCATCATATCGTGCATGATGTCATCAAATAATAAGGAGTTTACAGAGCCATCTTCAAGAAATGGAGAAATATTTTTAAACTTCTCTTCGACCAAATGCCTAGCAACATTGTTATTGAGTACTTGTGTTGTTTTACTATAAAATTTTTCGACGAAATAAAAGGTGAGTAATACATAAACAATTCCAATGATAAATATTATTAATAAAAAACTGACGCCTAGTTTAACAATTAGTTTATTGGAAACTATTTTGTAATTTTTCATGTAAGAGTTGCTTTGAGTTCATCATTAAATTTGTAACCGATGCCCCAAGTTGTCAGAATAAAATGAATGTTATTTTCCCCATCTTTTAACTTGGTTCTTAACCTATTAATATGGGAGTTTACTGTATGTTCGAAACCTTCAAAATCATACCCCCATATTACGCTTAAAAGTTTTTTTCTACTAAAAACTTTTCCAGGATTTGACGCCATTAAAACTAATAGGTCAAATTCTTTTGGGGAAAGACACACCTCCTTATTGTATAATTTTGTTTTTCTTTTATCAATATTTATTGATAAGTTTTTAAATGTTAACTCGTTCGTAGTTGATACAAAGTTTTGAATGTTCAGAGCTTTATCAAAACGCCTTGTTACTGCTTTAACCCTAGCTAGAAATTCTCGCACACTAAAAGGTTTAGTTATATAATCATCAGCTCCTAGTTCTAAGCTCAACACTTTATCAAGTTCTTCTGATTTTGCTGTTAGCATTATTATAGGCGTTTGCTTAACTAACCTTGTTTGTTTACATATTTCTATACCATCTAAAACAGGTAATGTTATATCTAAAATAATTAATGAGTAATCTTGCTCTAAAGCCAATTTAAGTCCTTCATCACCTCTATGTACTTTATTGGCAGTGTAACCTAAGTCTTTTAAGTTAATTTCAATCAAGTTTGCTATAGAGACATCGTCTTCTATTACTAACACTCTTTTCATTTGACTAGAATAATAAATCCAAAAAAAGGGGTATGAGTTGCTAACTTAAAAAAAATTGTCGTGATATAAAAATGATTTTTTTGTGATTTTTCTGTGATACTTTAAAGATTCCTTTACAATATCAAATTTACGCTAGCTTTTTTTTGAATTTGATAAAAATTATTAACTCAACAACTAATGTCATGAAAAAAACAGCTTTAACAAATGGCTCTAACTCTTTAGAGCTATTAGTGAAAAGTGATGACGATCATTTAAGGAGGAAAATAAACCCCACTACTATTAGTAATCTTTCTCTAGAAGATCAACATCTATTTTCTAATTATGGAATTGCCCCAAACATTACACCAATGTTTCAAAACGTGTTAAATGCTTTTGAACATTGGGTTTCAAAAACCCCTAATAATGTAGCAGTTACTTTTAACAATCAAAGTATTACCTACAAAGAGTTAGATAATGAATCTACTATATTAGCACTGATTTTAAAACAAAAAGGAATAACTTCTGGTGACACCGTTGGTGTATTTTTACATCGGTCAATCGATTTGATCACAAGTATTATCGCTTGTTTAAAACTCGGAGCCGTTTATGTTCCACAAGACCCAAGAATCGTTCCTTTTAAAATGCTAAAAAAGATTTCGGATTTAAGTAGTTTAAAATTAATCCTTTCTGTATCTGATTATCAAGATAGAACTTCATTTTTTCCGCTAAAGAAAAATGTTTTTCTTGATAAAGAATTAAAGAAAAAGATTTACCGTAATTTATATGGAAACATTAAACTTATTAATACCCGAAATAATTCCTCTAATCAAACTTGTTTCATATTATTCACTTCTGGTACAACAGGTACTCCTAATGGAGTGAAGGTTTCTCATAAAAATCTTTGTAATATTTTGTATACTTCACCAGGTAACTTAGGCATTACTCCCGGAACCAAAGTAGCTCAAATCTTAAATATTTCTTTTGATATGGCTGCTTGGGAAATTTTAGGTTGCCTAGGTAATGGAGGAACGCTACTTATTCGAAATAAAGATATCGAAGAAACAGCTCAAAAGGCTAATGTAATTATTGCTACACCTACAATTCTTACGACCATTGACCCTAAAAAATGTAAAGACATTGAATCTGTCGCTGTCGCTGGTGAACCTTGTCCTGTAATTTTAGCAAATACTTGGTCTAAAATCAGTAATTTTTATCACTGTTGTGGCCCAACGGAAACGACGATCGTAAACACTATGAAAAAATGTTTTTCGGGTAGTAGCGAGCTTTCAATCGGAAAACCAACTCCCAACAATACAGTGTATATTTTAAATGAAGACATGAGTCCTACAGAAATTGGTGAAATAGGTGTTATGTGGGCAGGTGGTGATTGTGTTACGCAAGGGTATTTAAACAATGCTAAACTCAACAAAGTGAAGTATGTAAAAGATCCTTTTTTAGGTGGCAATCATGTCATGTTTAATACTGGAGATTTGGGTAAATGGAATGAATCAGGCGAACTTATTCATTACGGACGAATCGACGATCAGGTTAAAATTAAAGGATTTAGGGTAGAATTGGATTCTATTACTAAGATTATCGAAAGTTTTGAAGAGGTAAAAAGAGCCGTCACTCTTAAACATCAAAACTATCTAGTTACCTTTATAAGTTTACATAATACCCAAGTAACTGACTTACTTGAACGTATTACAACTTCAATAAAAAAGGAACTTCCTTACTATTATCTACCAAGTGAGTTTGTCTTTTTAGATGAACTTCCCAAAACGTCAAGAGGTAAGATCGATAAAAGAGATTTAAAAAAACGCTTAATAAAATAAATCATGGAACAAATTAAACTTCCTGCTAAAAAAGGATTTTTGTACAGGATTGGTAAACATCCTTTATTTATTCCTTATCACAGATTATTTATATTAATCTCTGTAATTAATTTGATTATTTTTATACAAGCATTAACTTCTTGGAATTGGTTTGATGAAAATGGTGTTGCTTTAGATAAAATTTCTCAAGTTATCTTAGCCAATTTTGCTTTAGGAATCCTTATTCGACAGCAATATGTCATCAATATCTTATTTAAGATAGCGACTAGTGTACCTAAAAGTTGGCCTTTGAGTATACGAAGAATTTGTGGTAAAATTTATCATTTTGGAGGTATACACAGTGGAAGTACCACTATGGGGACTTTATGGTATTTAATTTTTGTCGGAGCATTATATTACCATTACATAAATGTCTTTCCTGATGTTACAGTAAGTGTCATCATACTTACTAACATTATCTTAGTACTTTTAATCACTATCATAGTAATGGCATTACCAAAAGTAAGAGCTAAATATCACAATCAATTTGAGTTAACACACAGGTTGGGAGGATGGATGGTTTTAATATTATTTTGGGTACAAATGTTCTTATTTGAAAGCCAAGCGACTCCTCATTATTCAGTCCTAGAGAGTACAACTTTTTGGACATTAGTAGTATTAACCTTTAGTGTTGTATTACCTTGGCTTCGATTAAAAAAGGTACATATAAATATTGAAAGACCTTCTAATCATGTTGCGTTAACATCTTTCAATTATGGAGTAACTCCATTTGCTGGATCGTCAACAGCACTGAGTACTAACCCTTTACTGGAATGGCACTCTTTTGCTAATGTTCCTTCTCCTGATAAAGAAGGATTTAGATTAACAATTTCAAGAGCTGGAGATTGGACTGGGAAATTTATTTCTGACAAACCTAGTCATATATGGGTAAAGGGAATACCTACTGCAGGTGTTGGAAATGTGGACAAATTATTTAATAAAGTAATATGGGTTGCAACAGGTAGTGGTATAGGGCCTTGCCTACCTCACTTACTATTAAATGAGACGCCTTCTGTGTTAGTTTGGGCAACAAGAAACCCAGAAAAAACCTATGGGGATGATTTGGTAAACGAGATTAAGAATGTGCAACCACATGCCGTAATATGGGATACGGATGCAAATGGGAAACCTGATCTTGTTGCACTTGCATACCAAAACTATATTGCACACGAAGCAGAAGCTATTATTTGTATCTCAAATCAAAAACTTACTAAAAAAGTTGTCCATAACATGGAATCTAGAGGGATTCCAGCGTATGGGGCTATCTGGGATTCTTAAAAACAATTTTAAATATGATTAACAATGAATGTACTATTTGAACAAATAGACAGGGTCGTTATTGCCAAATTGAACCGACCCAATGCATTGAATGCTTTGAATACAGAAACTATGTATGAGCTTATTACTGCATTAAAAAAATATGACAAATCTCCTTCCGTAGGCTGTTTTGTTATCACTGGTAATGAAAATATATTTTGTGCAGGTGCCGATATAAAAGAAATGGCAACCAAAAATTTTTCTCAAATGTTTCAAGAAGATTTCTTTGGCTATTGGGAAGTATTTTCAAAAATTAAAACGCCAATTATAGCCCCTGTTTCTGGGTATGCACTCGGAGGAGGTTGTGAACTAGCTATGATGTGCGACATCATTTTGGCTTCTGAATCAGCGATTTTCGGACAACCAGAAATAAAATTAGGGGTAATACCGGGTATTGGAGGTACACAAAGACTCACCTCTTTAATTGGTAAATCTAAAGCCATGGATATTATTCTTTCAGGAAGAAATATTGATGTAAATGAAGCCGAAAATATTGGTTTAGTTTCTAAAATTCTTCCTTTAAAAAACTTTTCAAAAGAGGTATTAAACTATGCCGAAAAAATATCTAATTATTCCAAAACTGCATTAATAGCTTCAAAAGAATCTATAAACCAATCACTAGAATGTAGTTTAAAAGACGGAATTGTATTCGAAAGAAGGATTTTCCATGCACTTTTCAATACTTCCGATCAAAAAGAAGGTATGAATGCCTTTTTAGAAAAACGATCAGCAAATTTCAATTAATCAATGTAAATATTATAATCATGAAAAAAACTATAGCTTTAATTATAACCGTAGCGCTTATATCAATCGAATCCTTTGCGCAAGAAAAAAAAGAAACCGAAAACAAAACCTCATTTGTCATCATGCCTATTCATAATAGTGGGGCAGGTTTTAACAATGTATTCTTAGGCTCTCATCAAATTAAACCCAAAACTAATTTAACGTTTTATAGTGTTTTTTGGGTAAATCCATCATTTGGGAATCAAGGAAAAGATCTGTTTTTAGAAACAGGAGCCGGTTTAGGATTTGTTCTCGATGAAGGAAAATTGTATTTAAATCCTAGCTTAGGGTTTGGACATGGAAAACTTTTATCAGGAGCGGCCGAAACAAGACTTGCCGAAAGCGTGATTCCAAGTATTTTTATGGTTTATAATAACGGAATGTTCGAATTTGAAGCCTATACTGCCTATTATAAAAGTTTACGTGGAGAAGGAAATTCACAAGACTTATTATTAAACTGGGTAATCCCTGGTATTAAGGTAAGTAAAAAGTTTTCTTTTGGTGCTTTTTATGAGCGTTTAGGACAATCGAGAGTTGATAACGGCACTCCTAAAGCCTTATATGAATTTTTAGGAGGCTACGTAAAAACAACACTTAATAATGGTGTATGGTTCCGATTCGCGGCTGGTCCAAACATATCTAATGAACTAAATTCAAAAGAATTTTATAAAATACAGGCATTCATACCGATATAACTATTAATCCATACTCATAATTTACACTTGGTATATAATAGTATCGTTATATATCTAGAAAGTCAAAGAATTATATTTCTTTGGCTTTCTTTCTTCTTTCTTTTCTTACCCATAAGAAAATTTCTATTTTTGCCGAGTAAAACATACTCATGAGATTACTAAAACGTGTTGGATTTTATTTAATGGGCGTAGCTTTAGGTTCTATTGCTGTTATTTATTTTTGGAAAAACAAAAATGTTACTTTTGACTACGGAATGGATGCACGAACACTGAAGTCTATTCGGACTAAAAAACTGCTTTTTTCTGAAAATGTTCAATTAGAATTGGCTGCAAAAAAAATAGACACTACAAAAATTTCAACAATCTTAAAATACGGTGATGTAGATTTTGGGAAAAGTAAACCAAGACAAAAACCTTGTGCTGAATACTACGTTATAGGAAAAGATTCTTTAAAAAATATTCACTTGTATGTAAAACGATGCGACTCAACCGCAAGTATTGAAAAAGTGTTATTCAACAGATAACACCACTACTTTAGAGTTGGATATGACTTAAACACACAATTCTTTTAATTTTCTTAAGCTGAACATGGCTTCTCAGGGTTATTATAGCATAGAAATTTATAATAATACTATAAAAAAGGAAGGTTTATATCCATCTCAGAAAAAGGTTACTTATACTTATCATACAAACCTTCGCCTTTTTTAATGAGTAAAATTATTTGCTCCAATCGTTTCTGCTTGGTACTTTCTCTTTTTGCTTCATTTATATAATCTACAAACTGCCTTTTTTTACTTAGGGTAAATGTTTCAAAAGCTTTTTCCAAATCATCATCTTTACTAAACGCCTTTAGTAATTCTTTTGGTAGGTTAAGAGGTTTCACTTCTTTACTTCTTTTTATTTTCCTACCACTTTTAGCATTCTCAATAGCTTCTAGCGCATATTCTTTAACCCAATTTTCATTGATTTCTGCTAATGATTTAAATCGCCATTGCCGCAAAGCTTTGGTTTTTCCTTCTTGTGCATTATACAAAACCTTATATGGATCTTCTAAAAAAACACCTTGATGAAACCATAACCCACAATATTCTTTAAAGGCAGCTATCCCAATAATATTCTCTTTATTAAAGGTATACGCTGGCACGCCCCATTTGATTTCCTCTACCAAAGGTAGTTCTAATAAAATTTTTCGTAAAACTCTTAATTCTAAAGACCATTGCTTTTTTTCCTCTATATATATGGTTACTTTAGAGTTCATATTGTGAAGTAAATAGTTTTTTCTCTTGCTAATTATTTTTGAGGGCATAAGTTAATTTCTGGGGGAAATTTTTTACACACTCTTTCATTATTATTCTTAGTTTGCTACCTCACTAGTAAATTTAATTCTCATTAAACGCAGCTCTTCGTCATCGTAATCTCCATCAAACTCATCCATTGCATCTTGTATTTTATCCGTTTCAGCCTCCATAAAATAGTCATGTATTTCTTCTTGCTGATCTTCATCTAACAAATCATCAATTGCATAATCTATATTTAATTTTGTTCCAGAAAAAACAATAGCTTCCATTTCTTTAATCAACTCTGGCATTTCCAAGCCTTTGGATTTAGCAATATCTTCTAAGGGTAGTTTTCTATCGGTATTTTGTATTATATATAACTTTAATCCTGAATTTACTCCCGTACTTTTCACTATTAAGTCATCGGGTCTAGTTATATCGTTTTCTTGCACATAATTGGCAATCAATTTTATAAAATCTTTACCGTATTTCTTTGCTTTTCCTTCTCCAACTCCATGAACTTTAGACAGCTCTTCTAGTGTAATCGGATATTTCAAAGCCATGTCATCTATTGACGGATCTTGAAAAACAGCAAAAGGAGGTACTTCTAGCTGTTTACCTACTTTTTTACGTAAATCTTTTAGCATGCCTACCAACTTATCATCAACTCCACCACCAGCAGATTTGGTATTGGTGATAATCGTACCGTCATCATCGGTATCATATACATGATTTTCTGTCATCATAAAAGAGGCAGGATTTTCTATAAACTTTTTACCTCTTCTGGTTAGTTTTAAGACTCCATATTGTTCTATTTCTTTACGAATTAGATCAGCTACCAATGTTTGACGAATTAGCGCCATCCAATAATGATTGTCTTTGTCTTTTCCTATACCAAAGAAAGGTTGTCCAATAGTTTTATGCGATTTTAATAACGCGTTTTCTTTACCTATTAGTGTATTTACTATTTCTTTAGGCTTGTACATCTCATTGGTATTCTTTATCACTTTCAAAAGCTTGACCACTTCATCTTTTGCCTCATTTTTCTTCTTGGGATTCCGCATGTTGTCATCCATGTTAGCCCCTTCTCCATTTTCTTCGTCAAAATCTTCTCCAAAGTAATGTAGTAAATACTTCCTTCTGTTCATCGAAGTTTCTGCATAACCAACAACTTCTTGTAATAAAGCATAACCAACTTCCTGTTCAGCGACAGGTTTATTTGCCATGAACTTTTCGAGTTTTTCTATATCTTTATATGAATAGAATGTTAAGCAATATCCTTCTCCTCCGTCTCTTCCTGCCCTTCCTGTCTCTTGATAATAACTTTCTAAACTCTTAGGAATATCATGGTGAATTACAAAACGTACATCAGGCTTATCAATTCCCATACCAAAAGCAATGGTTGCAACTACAACATCGCAATCTTCCATCAAAAACATATCTTGATGTTTAGCTCTTGTCTTAGCATCTAAACCAGCATGATACGGAACTGCATTAATACCATTTACCTGAAGTACTTGTGCTATTTCTTCTACCTTTTTACGGCTCAAACAATAGACAATACCCGACTTATTAGAATTCTGTTTTACAAACCTAATAATATCCTTTTCTACCTCTTTTGTTTTTGGCCTTACCTCATAAAACAAATTTGGGCGGTTAAACGAAGCTTTAAAAACATTTGCACCACTCATGCCTAATGTTTTCAATATATCTTCCTGTACCTTTTCCGTTGCAGTAGCTGTAAGTCCTATGATAGGAACATTATCAATTTGTTTAATAATGTTTCTCAGGTTACGATATTCAGGTCTAAAATCATGTCCCCATTCTGAGATACAATGCGCTTCATCAATAGCCACAAAAGATATGTTTTGTGTTCTTAAAAAAGAGGCATACTCTTCTTTAATTAAAGATTCTGGGGCAACGTATAGTAATTTAGTAATTCCGTTTTCGATATCAGATTTTACTTGAGCTACTTCTGTTTTGTTTAGTGAAGAGTTTAGTACATGAGCAATTCCATGATTTTCTGAAATCCCTCTTATAGCATCTACTTGATTCTTCATTAAAGCAATTAACGGCGAAACAACAATAGCAGTACCTTCTTTCATCAAAGCAGGTAACTGATAACACAACGACTTTCCACCCCCGGTTGGCATAATCACAAAGGTATTCTGATTACTAAGAATACTACTAACTACGTCTTCTTGTAATCCCTTAAACTGATTGAAACCAAATATTTTTTTTAACGATTCATATAAATCCGACTGCTCTATATCCATCTTAAATATTAAATCAAAAATTATACATGTAAAATTATAAATAAAAAATCACAAACTTTACATTCATTATACTTCCTAGCTAAAATATTTCTATTTTTACGATTTTAAAATTATTTTTTAAATTTTCAAACTTGAGAAATCCAAGCGATATCCTTTCAATTGCTAAAGAAACAATACTTTTACAAAGTAATGCTGTCGCTAATTTAGCAAAATTATTAGATAATTCTTTTATCGATGCAGTAAACTTTATCTTAAAATCAAACGGTCGTGTTGTTGTTACTGGTATTGGAAAAAGTGCAAATATAGCTACCAAAATTGTGGCAACCCTTAACTCTACTGGAACTCCATCCGTATTCATGCATGCTGCGGATGCTATCCATGGTGATTTAGGAAATGTCCAAAAAAATGATACCGTTATTTGTATTTCCAAAAGCGGAAATACTCCTGAAATAAAGGTGTTGGTTCCATTAATTAAAAATTCAAATAATAAAATTATTGCAATAACTGGAAACCCTGATTCTTTTTTAGGAAAAAACGCAGATTTTGTGTTAAACTCTTATGTAGAAAAAGAAGCTTGTCCAAATAATTTAGCTCCGACTACAAGTACAACAACCCAACTTGTTTTAGGAGATGCTTTAGCGGTTTGTTTGTTAGAGTTAAAAGGGTTTACTAGTAATGATTTTGCAAAATATCATCCCGGTGGTGCCTTGGGTAAACGCCTGTATTTACGAGTTTCTGATCTAATTAAAAACAATCAATCTCCGTGTGTAAAAGCGACTGACGCTATCAGCAATGTAATTGTAGAAATTTCTGAAAAAAGATTAGGAGTAACTGCCGTGGTTGATGATACGAACCGTATTATTGGTATTATTACTGATGGAGATATTAGACGCATGCTACAAGAAACTACAAAACTAGATAATCTTACAGCGGAAAGTATAATGAGTAAAAACCCAAAGTCTATGCAAATAAATGCCATGGCTATTGAAGCACTTGAAATACTTGAAGGAAATAATATTTCACAGATATTAATTACAGACGAAGCAGATAAATATGCTGGCGTTGTTCATTTACATGACTTAATAAAAGAAGGTATATTTTAATGAGTTCAAAAGAAATGTCTTTTCTTGACCATCTGGAAGAACTCCGATGGCATTTAGTCAGAAGTTTTGCAGCTATTTTTATTATAGCAATTTTAATATTTGCAAATATTAATACGGTTTTTGATCATGTTTTATTAGCACATTTAGATCCTGATTTTTCTACATATCGTTTTTTTTGTAAGTTTTTTTCCTCTATTGGTATCGATACTGATTTTTGCCGTATCGATTTTGAACAGACATTGCAAGCCTTAAACCCAACACAACAATTAATGACGGGTATCTGGTCTTCTTTAATTTTAGGGTTTGTGATTGCTTTTCCTTACCTTATCTGGGAAATTTGGCGTTTTATTGCTCCAGGTTTACATGAAAATGAACGAAAAAAATCTAAGGGTTTTATTTTTACAGCCTCTCTCCTATTCTTTTTAGGTGTTTTATTTAGCTATTTTGTGATTATCCCTATGTCAGTATACTTTTTTTACAATTTTCAAATCTCTGACACCATACAAAATAATTTCAAACTAGAAGCGTATACTAGTTTAATTACCAATACTATATTGGGGGTTGCTGTGTTTTTTGAATTACCTGTACTCATTTTTTTCTTATCAAAAATAGGATTGATAACTCCACAGTTTTTGAAAAAATACCGTAAACATGCTTTGGTGGTAGTTTTGATACTATCAGCAATTATTACACCACCTGATGTTGCGAGTCAAATAATTGTTTCAGTACCTATCATGATTCTCTATGAAATAAGCATTCATGTATCAAGGTTTGTGATAAAAAAACAAGAAAAAAACCTCACTAAAAGTCCGAGAGTTTAACCGCTACAGTTTAAAATGAATAAAAAGTAGTTGGAAAAAGATAAAAAGTCATTTATTTTTACCTACTCTATTTTTAAGTTAATAGTTAAGCATAGTTTATGAAGTTAAAGGCCAATAATATTCAAAAAATTTACGGTAAAAGAAAAGTAGTAAAAGGAATTTCTCTTGAAGTAGAGCAAGGGGAAATTATTGGGCTTTTAGGCCCTAATGGCGCTGGGAAAACAACTTCATTTTATATGATTGTGGGTATGATTAAACCCAATGGAGGTACTATATTTCTTGATAATGAAGAAATTACTGAAGATGCTATGTATAAACGTGCACAAAAGGGTATTGGTTACTTAGCACAAGAGGCTTCTGTGTTTAGAAAATTATCGGTAGAGGATAATATTATGTCTGTTCTTGAATTTACGGATAGAACGAAAACCCAACGAAAAGAGCGTTTAGAGGAATTGATTGAAGAATTTAGCTTGGATCATGTTCGTAAAAACAGAGGTGACTTGCTTTCTGGTGGAGAAAGAAGACGAACAGAAATAGCACGTTGCTTGGCTTCCGATCCTAAATTTATTTTACTAGACGAACCTTTTGCAGGAGTTGATCCTATTGCTGTAGAGGATATTCAAAGAATAGTTGCCACATTAAAAAATAAAAATATTGGAATTCTAATCACGGATCATGATGTGCAAGCAACCCTAGCAATTACAGATCGTACTTACCTTATGTATAACGGAGGTATTTTAAAAGAAGGGACTCCTGAAGAATTAGCAGATGATGAAACTGTAAGAAGAGTGTATCTAGGAAAAGACTTCGAACTTAAAAAGAAAAAGTTTTAGTAAGTCTTTTTTTATTTTACTATTATTAGAAATTATTTTTTTCAAAGCTAATACAAACTTAATATTGGGAGAAATGGTGGCAATTACACTCAAAAAAAAATAAATAAACACCTTTCTAGTGTTTTTCTTTATAAAACAAATTCACCAGTACTGATATAAGCACATAAAGCAATATAATAAAAGGAATTGCTGCAAGTTTGAGCACTAAAAGCAACAATACACTGGCAATTAAAAATAAATATTTTATGTAATTTCCTTTAAAAGAATATTCTTTAAACTTCAATGAGAATAGGGGTAATTCTGCATTCATCAAATAACTAAAAATCAGTACTACCCCTATTAGAAAATACGGTTCATTTATTAATTTTGATAGGAATACTATATTTTCACCATTACTTAAAAGAGACAAAGAAACCACAAACAAGCTCATGGCTGGTGTTGGTAACCCAATAAAACTATCCGCTTGCCGTTCATCAATATTAAAATTCGCCAAACGATAACAAGCAGCCAATGTAAGTAATAAGCCTAAGAAAGGTAAACTACTCGCTACTTCCGTAAATTCTTCTTGTCCAAAATATCCTATTGGGTCTTTATCAATAGCCTTATTTATTAGTTGAAGCATTACAATACCTGGTACTACACCACTAGTCACCATATCTGCCAAAGAATCAAGTTGCTTCCCCAATTCTCCTTGAACATTTAAAAGCCGTGCAGTAAATCCGTCAAAAAAATCTAAACCAACTCCTAATATAAAAAATTGCGCGGTTACTATAAAGTTACCTTCAACAGCATAAATAGTCGCTATAGTACCACATAATAAGTTTCCTAGTGTTATTATATTAGGAATATGTTTTTTAAAATTCATTATTACTTTTAAACTTTAAAACGAAAATAAGAAATACATTCTATAACTAGCAAAATTTGTAGGGTATTAACGTATAATTACTGATGCTATAATACAAAAATATCTTTGGCTATATATTAAATAGACTTCAAGAGTTCATTTAGAACTCTTGAAGTCTATCTTATCAACATTCAGCAACAAAAACGTTATATAGTACTACCTATTTTTTATTTTCAATTATATCTAATCTTTTTTGAAGTTCTAAAAACTTATCATTTAATCGTTTCAAAGATTTATTTTCTTCTTTTAAGTGCTTTATGTCATTTACTTGTTTCTCTAATACTTTTATTTTTTTCTCCTGTGAGATAGTATACAAAGTGAGCTCTTCTATTTTTTGTAAAAGTTTCGCATTCATTTCTCCCAGAAAAATTCCATTTTTTTCTACTTCCATGGCACTTGGTATATCTTTTAAATGTCCTTTTTCTTTTATATGATTTTCTACTTCTTTTAATGTTGGAAGCTTATAACTCTCTTCAAAAACAAAATCAGCCCAATCTGTTTCTACTTTAATTTCTTTAGCCCTCACTTTACCATTTACCGCTAACTTCCATGAAACAGAATTTATTGTACCGATCCCAATATTACCTGAATTAAGTCCAATATTAAATAGCCTACTATTAGTTATCTTCTCTCCAGTATTTTTCCCTATAAAAAAACTATTATCGTTTGTGAAAATTACAGATGAACTAGAATCATTACTGGAGTCAAAAAGCGATATACTAGGAACAAATTCTTTCACTGTTATAGATGCCTCCCCAGTCACATCCAGTTGGTTTTGAGGATTAATTTGAATATTACGCATGTGATTATGATAAACCTCAAATTTAGCATTTGGATTTGCTGTACCAATTCCTACTTTCCCTGAATTAAGTCCAATATTAAACAAACTACTATTGGTTATCTTCTCACCAGTATTTTTCCCTATAAAAAAACTATTATCGTTTGTGAAAATTACAGATGAACTAGAATGATCACTTGAGTCAAAAAGCGCTATACTAGGAACAAATTCTTTCACTGTTATAGATGCTCCTCCAGTTATATCCAGTTGGTTTTGAGGGTTAATTTGAACATTACGCATATGGTTATGATAAACCTCAAGTTTAGCATTTGGATTTGCTGTACCAATTCCTACTTTTCCTGAATTAAGTCCAATATTAAACAGACTACTGTTGGTCATCTTCTCTCCTATGTTTTTTCCTATGAAAAAACTATTATCGTTTGTGAAAATTACAGACGAACTAGAATAATCGCTTGAGTCAAAAAGCGATATACTTGGAACGAATTCTTTCACTGTTATTGACGCACTTCCAGTTACATCCAGTTGGTTTTGTGGGTTAATTTGAACATTACGCATATGGTTATGATAAACCTCTAATTTGGCATTTCGATAAATAAAGTCTGATTTACCCCCAGCTTCTGTAGTTATTTTTTCCTGAGACGTTCCACTAGCTACTATTCCAATCATAGCAATAACCGCAATTTTAAATTGTATTTTCATAATGATTTAATTATTTGTACTTTAAAATTAGAATGCAAATCTACTTCAAATTTTAAATAGAATCGTAAAATAAAAGTTTACTAACTAAAAAATGTTATTTTCTTAGTAACTTAGTAATCTATTTATTTGAAAATCAACTTTTGAGAAAATACAGTTTATTTTTTTTCTTTATCATCGTCACTACGCTTCATGCTCAATTTCGTAATTATTCGAACGAGTTTTTAAATATTGGAGTCGATGCGGCCGCTTTTGGCATGAGTAAATCGGTAGTAGCTACTACTAACGATGTTAATTCTCTTTATTGGAACCCTGCTGGATTGGTGGCTATAAGCGATTATCAAGGATCCTTAATGCATGCCTCGTATTTTGCTGGAATTGCGAATTACAATTATGCTGCCTTTGCAATGCCTATTGATCAAAAAAGTGCAATAGGGATTTCAATTATTCGTTTTGGTGTGGATGACATTCTAAATACTACAGAGTTAATTGACAATCAAGGAAATATTAACTATGATAGAATTAGCCTATTTTCTGCCGCCGATTATGCAGTAAATTTTGGATACGCTAGAAAAGTAATATTGGATGGATTACAATTTGGTATAAATACTAAAATTGTGAGACGTATTATCGGTGAATTTGCAAGCTCTTGGGGCTTTGGTTTTGATGCAGGAATTCAATTTAAAAGAAATCAATGGCATTTTGGTTTGATGGTAAGAGATATTACCACTACATTCAATAGTTGGAATATTAATGAAACAGCATTTGAAAAAATCAAAAATGCCATACCTGATCAAAATCAAGAATTACCCGAAACTACAGAAATCACCAAACCAAAAGCGCAACTAGGTATTGCTAGAAATTTTTCTATAGGACGTTTTTTTTCTCTTCTTACTGAAATTGATTTAAATGTTCGTTTCGCACAAACAAACGATCTTATTGCTACTTCATTTATGAGCATAGATCCTTCTTTAGGGGTACAAGTAGCCTATGAAAAATTCGCCTTTTTACGAGTTGGTATTGGAAACATACAACAAAACACTGCTTTTGACGGAAGTAAAAATATTGCTATTCAACCAAATTTTGGTCTAGGATTCAAATATAAAGGAATACAGATAGATTATGCATTAACTAACATCGGAAGTGTTGGAAATGCCTTATATTCGAATGTTTTTTCTATTAAATTTGATTACAGCTTTTTTAGACCATGATAACACTTAAAAAATTACTTTTACTAACTACACTATTTCTTTTTACTTTTCCTTGTATTTCTGAAAACATACAACTTACTGATCATGCTAAAATAAGTATCATTACTTATGGACCTGGTGAGGTTTTATATGAAAAATTTGGACATACGGCTATCCGGGTTAAAGACCCTGTATTGCAATTAGACATGGTCTATAATTATGGTTTTTTTGACTTTAATCAAGCAAATTTTTATTTGAATTTCATCAGAGGGTTTATGAAATATAAATTAGTCCGATACTCTTTTCCTCCCTCTTTAAAAGCATATCAAAACTACCAGCGATGGGCAAAAGAGCAAGTCTTGCAGCTTACATTAACAGAAAAAAATGCTTTTTTTAATTTTTTAGAAGAAAATGCTATTCCAGAAAATGCCAGTTATTTTTATGACCCTTTTTTTAATAACTGCTCAAGTAAACCGGTAAACATTATAAAGAAGATTTTAGGTGATAAAGTGGTTTTTGACCCTAATTATTCCCTAAAAAATAAGACACTTCGACAGCTCATGAATTACGAAAATGACACCAATACATGGGGTAGTTTAGGTATAAACATTGCTCTGGGAAGTAGATTAGACGCCATAGCTACCCCTGAAGAGTATTTATTTTTACCTGATTATGTTTTTTTAGCACTAGAGAATGCTAGCCTAAACAGCAACACCGAAAATAAGCTTAAACTTGTTGAAAAAACAATCACATTACTGGACTACCCAGAAATTAAACCAAAAAACGATATCATCAATCCAACACTGGTGTTTTATATCGTTGCTTTGTTTGGTTTTTATATTACTTATAAAGACTATCAAAAAAAATCAAGAACAAAATGGTTAGATATTTGCCTATTTTCTTTCACAGGATTAATTGGTCTTTTAATTGTCTTTTTATGGTTTTTTACCAATCATTCTACGGCACCAAATAATTTCAATTTTCTATGGGCTTTTGCTCCCAATCTCATCATTTGCTTTTTGTTAATCAAAAAAAATCCACCAAAATGGGTATCGTATTATATTATTTTGAATATTTTATTACTAACGGCATTACCAGTCATTTGGATTGCTAAAATCCAACTATTTCCGATATCACTAATAAGTTTTTTTATATTACTCCTGATTCGGTATGTATTTATATATAACGCTATAAAAAACTTTGAATAGCCAATTCATAACTTTGAAGCCCGAATCCCGTTATAATCCCCTTAGCATTAGCAGCTAAAAAACTTTTATGACGGAATGGTTCTCTTTCATATACATTTGATATATGCACTTCTATCACAGGTGTTGAAATGGCCTTGACAGCATCTGCTATTGCTATTGAAGTATGTGTATAGGCTGCTGCATTAAAAACAATTCCGTCAAATTCAAACCCAACTTCATGGAGTTTATTTATAAGTTCCCCCTCTACATTTGATTGATAATAACGTAAGGTTAGGTTTTTATATTTCTTTTGTAACTCGGCAAAAAAAGTATCAAAAGAAGTATTTCCGTATACAGTTGGCTCTCTTTTACCTAGTAAGTTTAAATTTGGGCCGTTTAGAATTAATATTTTTTTCATCGTATTTCAAAAATATAAATTTCTATCATTTATCGTTCAATATGATTGAAATAAAATGACTTCTATATACGGTATTTTACTTTCTAAAAACACATAAAAAAAACCGTCAAATTAAAATGACGGTTTTTGTATATATCTTCTATATATTATCTTCTACTATAATTAGGGGCTTCTTTGGTGATTGCCACATCATGTGGGTGACTTTCATTAATTCCCGATGCTGTAATTCGAACGAATTTCCCTGTATTTTTAAGTGTTTCTATATCTTTAGAACCACAATACCCCATACCTGCTCGCAAACCTCCAATAAATTGATGGATACTTTCATATAATTCTCCTTTATAAGGTACTCTTCCTACTATTCCTTCAGGTACTAACTTTTTAATATCATCTTCCACATCTTGAAAATAACGATCTTTTGACCCTTTTTTCATTGCTTCTACAGATCCCATTCCACGATATGATTTAAACTTTCTTCCTTCGTAAATAATGGTTTCTCCGGGAGACTCTTTTGTTCCTGCCAATAAAGAACCCAACATAACACAATCCGCTCCCGCAGCAATTGCTTTAGGAATATCTCCTGTATAACGTATACCTCCATCGGCAATTACGGGAACACCAGATCCTTTAATGGCCGCAGCAACCTCCAAAACTGCTGAAAACTGTGGAAATCCAACCCCTGCTACAACTCTTGTTGTACAAATTGATCCAGGACCAATACCTACCTTTACAGCATCCGCTCCTGCTTCTACCAAATACTTCGCAGCTTCTGGAGTAGCAATATTTCCTACGACTACATCTAATTCAGGAAATTTAGCTTTTACTTCTTTTAAAACTTTTACAACTCCTTGTGTATGTCCGTGTGCTGTATCTATAATAACCGCATCTACACCCGCAGTAACTAAAGCTTCTGCTCTGTCTACCGCATCCGCCGTAACCCCTAAAGCAGCAGTTACACGCAATCTTCCGTATTGGTCTTTATTAGCTATTGGTTTAAGTGTTAATTTTGTTATATCTCTAAAAGTAATAAGTCCAACTAACTTATCTTCTTTGTTAATGACAGGTAACTTTTCTATTTTATTTTTTTGTAAAATTACCTCTGCATCTTTTAAAGACGTTCCTTCTGCAACGGTAATTAAGTTTTCAGAAGTCATTACCTCTAAAATCGGTCTATCTAAATTTTTCTCAAAACGTAAATCTCTATTTGTAACAATTCCTACTAGCTTATCAGCTGCATCAACCACAGGAATTCCTCCAATTTTATGATCGCGCATGGCTGTTTTAGCATCATAAACATTTGCTGTCAATGGTAATGTAATAGGATCTATAATCATTCCGCTCTCAGCTCTTTTTACCTTCCTAACTTCTTGTGCTTGTTGCTCAATAGTCATATTCTTGTGCAATACTCCTATACCCCCCTCTCTAGCCATTGCAATTGCCATAGCAGATTCGGTAACAGTATCCATAGCAGCGGAAACTATAGGCACATTAATGGTTATGTTTCTAGTAAATTTAGTTTGAATATTTACCTCTCTTGGAAGTATTTCAGAATATGCAGGCACTAATAAAACATCGTCGTATGTTAAACCTTCTCCTACAAACTTTGACTGGTGAGCGTTCATATGCGTAATCAATTTTACTCTTTATGCTAGAGTTTATTTAGTTGTTAAAAATTAATTACGTGCAAATATACTACAAATATTTTTATTCCACTGTCAACAAAATTATACATTTTGCTGTATTTATTTTTAAACGTATATTTTTTAAACAATTAAATATAAATTTCATTAAAAAAAAGGTCAAAATTCGACCGTATCAAAAAGCAATTTCACATATTCAGAAGAAGGGTTTTTATACACTTCCTTAGTATTTCCTGCTTGTAATACATCTCCTTTTCTTAATACAATAATTTCATCAGAAACTACTATAGCATCTTTAATATCATGTGTTACAAAAATAGCTGTACAATTTGTTTTTTTTAGTATTCTAACAATATCTTGTCGCAATTGATTTCTTAAAATTACATCCAAATTACTAAATGGTTCGTCTAAAATTAGCAACTCGGGATTCGGAGCCAAGGCCCTTGCCAATGCAATTCGTTGCTGTTGTCCTCCAGATAATTCATGAGGATATCTTTTTTCCATACCGCTTAACCCTACTAATGCCAGCATCTCTTTAACTCTCTCCGCTTCATCTACACCTTTATAAATACCATAAGCAATATTTTTATATACTGTCAAATGAGGAAATAATGCATAATCTTGAAAAACCATTCCTACGTTTCTATTTTCAGGAGCAACAAAAGTAGCTTCTGAAGACATTAATTTCTCTTTTAAAAAAATACAACCAGAATCCAATGTTTCAAGTCCTGATATAAGTCGTATCAACGTAGTTTTACCACTACCACTTTCTCCAACAATGGCTAATATTTTTCCTTTTTCTAAATCGTAAGAAATAGTATTTAATGCTACAACCTTTCCATTATTAAAGGTTTTTGTAAGTTCTCGGATTTCTAAAATTTTCTGGCTCATTTTTCTGATTTAGAAATTAATTTATTTAGAAAAATTATAGGAAATATACCCGTAACAACAATCAATAATGAAGGTAGTGATGCTTCTGCAATCAATTCATCACTGGCATATTCGTAAGCTTTAACGGCTAATGTATTTATATGGTATGGCTTTAATATCAAGGTCAAAGGAAGTTCCTTCATGACATCTACAAACACCAAAATAAAACCACTTAATATAGCAGGTTTAAGTAATGGAATTTCTATCTTTAGTAGCGTTAACCAATTATTTTTCCCTAAAACTTTTGAGGCTTCTGACAAGGACTTCCCTATTTTTAGCACCCCTGCTTCCATAGGGTTAAAAGCAACTGCTATATAACGAATTATATAAGCATACACCAATCCCATGATAGTACCATTTATAATAAAACCTATTTTAAAATCAAATACGTTTTTAAAAAAGGTAACCATCCATTTATCTATGGATAAAGTAGGAATCAATATTCCTACAGCAATTACAGCTCCTGGTATAGCATAACCCAATGTACCAATTTTTGTAACTGGAAATAACAATTTCAATCTGTTCCATTGTGAAAACTTAATCAACATTAATGCAAAAAACACAGTAAAAAAAGCGGAAGTCAATGCCAATAAAAGACTTTGAACTGCTATAGACACAAACTCAGAAGTAAACACCTCTTTGTATGTTAAAAATGTCCAATAACATAGTTGAATAACAGGAAAAACAAAACCTGTAAAAATAGGGATGAATACTAGCGTTAAAAAAATCCCCCTAACTCTTTTACTAACCTTTAACCTCTCTAATTGTTGATGGTTTTTAGCAGAATTAAAATATCCTATTCTTTTTCGCTGTCTTTTCTCAAGAATGATTAAACTAAAAATTATGGATACTAAAATAGCGGATAAAAATATAGCCGTCTCTGGCTCTTCTAGAGAAAACCAAGCCCTAAAAATTCCAGTAGTAAATGTATTAACTCCATAATACTTTGCTGCCCCATAATCATTTAAAACTTCCATTAATACCAAAATAAGTCCTCCAATAAAAGCGGGACGTGCTAATGGTAAAATGAGTTTAAAAAATGTCTTTTTTTCATTAGCTCCTAACAATTTTGAAGCTTCAATGATATTATTAGATTGATTTACAAAAAACGCTCTTGATGCAACATATACATATGGGTATAAAGAAACACTCAACACAAAAATCAGTCCTACAGGGTTCATAACATCCATTTTAATTCCAAAAACTTGATGTACAAATCCTCCATAATCAACAATTCCTGCATACGCATACGCCGTTATGTAAGAAGGAATTGCCAATGGTAAAATTAACAACCACTCCGCTTGTTTCCTAAATGGAATTTTATACCGTGAAACGACCCATGCTGCAGTAATACCAAAAAACAACGTAAGGCAACTCGTTCCTAAAATCAATAGAAATGAGTTTTGAACATAGGTTGGTAATAATGTTTCTAGTAAATGACTCCAAGTTTCCCCTGGCCCATAAAAAAGATTAATAAATACAGTTAAAATTGGAATTGAAAGAAACAAAATAATGGTCAATAACAATATTGACCATTTATTGGTATCTCTTCGAATGTTTTGATAACTCTTTTTCAATGATTCTCTTCTTAACTAATTATTTCCAACCCGCTTTGTCAAAAGTTAGTACTGCTTTTTTATTATTTTTCCCTAATAAAGAAAGTGACACATTATCCTCTTTAAAATCACCCCAAGACGTTAATAATAACGACGGAGCAACGTTTGGGTTTACGGGATATTCATAATTAGCTTTAGCAAATACCTCTTGTGCTTTTACCCCTGACAAAAATTCAATAAATTTAATACCGTTGTCTTTATTTGGAGCATATTTAGCAATACCTGCACCACTTACGTTTATATGCGTTCCTCTATCTTTTTGATTAGGAAAAAAGATTCTTATGGCTTTTCCTACTTTCACTTCGGCTGAATCTTTAGAATTTAAAAGTTTCCCAATATAATAAGTATTAACAATAGCTACATCTCCTTCACCTGCTACCAAAGCTTTTATTTGGTCTCTATCGTTTCCTTTTGGCGAACGTGCCATATTATTAACGATACCTGTTGCCCAAGCTGCTGCTTTTTCCTCTCCTTGACTCGCGATCATCGAAGCTAATAATGATTGATTGTAAATATTACCTGAAGAACGTATCAAGATCTTTTTATTCCAAGCTGGACTTGTTAAGTCTTCATAAGTCGATAATTGCTCAGGTGTAACTTTTTCTGGGTTATAAACAATAACTCTTGCTCTTTTAGTTAACGAAAACCACTGATTATCAATATCTTTTAAATGTACTGGAATGGTTTGGTTTAGAAATTCAGAAGTAACTGATTGAAGTAAGCCTTTTTCTTTAGCCCTTACTAATCTTCCTGCATCAACTGTAATTAATACATCTGCTGGCGATTGTGATCCTTCAACAGTCATTTTTTGAATAAGCTCATCTGCTTTTGCATTCGTAACATTTACTTTAATACCTGTTTCTTTTTCAAATTGAGCAAACAATTCTTGATCCGCCTTATAATGACGATGGGTATATACATTAACTACTTCTTGTTTTTTTTCTTGCTTTTCTTCCTTTGTTTTAGTCTTACATGCTAAAAATAGAAAGGCCGATAAAGTTATAACTAATATTCTATTCATTTTTAATTTGGTAAAGTAATGCAACAAATATAGATATTAATAAATATAATAACCTGTAATTAAAATATTTATAACATATTTTTTATCCATATTCCTTAAAGCATATACTCATTGTAATTTAAAATTACTTTAAGATAAAAAGGCACTCTTTTTTTCAAAAGAGCACCTTTTTTTTTGGATGAAATAGAGATTATTCTTCTACTGGATATAATGTTTCGAGAGCCACTACATCATATTCTGAAAAATTAAAATTATTACCTGAAAAACATGACAACATCACTGAATTGCCATCTGCTTCTGTTGGTGTTCCTTCGATATGGTTTGCACCAACTCCTGCTTCACCTTCATTCAGCGTATAACCTCCACAACTAGCTCTATCGAACCAATCAGTATGGCGTAACCCTAAACAATGACCTATTTCGTGAATCAATATTCCCATTGTCACATTTTCAGATATCCGCCATGTTCCAAATATTTGAACATTTTTTCCTGGATTACCATTACTTGGAAACTCTGCTTGTCCTCCTACTGAGAAAAAGTTCCAAAAGTTATTATATACGATGATATCACCATTCCCATTACCAAAAGACAACTCAAATTTTAAGTTTAAATTTAACGCATTATAGTTACTAACAGCTCTTCTTAACGCCTGTTGTTCTTTGCCTCCTAAGCCACTAAACCAACCTGTTCGACCTACTACTCTAATTGTTTTGCCTTGATCAACAAGGTTATGAGTAGAATACTGACGAGCATCTGCTCCTGACTGGTTTGATTTTTTTACTTGCTCGGCTAATCTAAACAACTCTTCTTCTTTTATAGTTATATCTTCTTCTAGATACAACCGTACTTCCTCAGTTCCATCTGCATAATGAAATATATCATAACGTAAATGATCTGCATTTAATTTTAGTGTTTTTGCCGCATCAATAATTTTTTGTGAAACGGGTTTCATCCAAGGCTTATCTTCAGCCATTGGTTCCTCAATAGCTTGTTCATCACTAGAACAAGAAAAACACATAACCCCAACTACCCCTATTAACAAGAGGTACTTCTCTAATTTTATCATAATTTATTCGCGTTTAATATTTACTTGTTTGATTTGAAACAAGGAAATTAAGACATAAGGGAAAACTACCAGAAGTGTGACAATGATTAAATAGAAATCTATAAGTCGAGAGAGTTAAATAATAAGTTTGATTAAATATTATAAGATAAAGGAACTAAGGGTGGAAAAAACACCTGTTACATTTACACTTATTACAAAATTAAGATTTTTTTAAACATAACCTAAATATTTTAAGTTTTTTTTAGTACAAAAAACATATTTTTAAGAAAAAAAATAACTATATAGCCATGTTTTTGAATTTAAACAAGAAATAGTACCGTTTTATTTCATTTTTTACATTTAAGAGACTTTATCATATTTACTTTTCCAACTATACTCACTGAAATTTTTCCCTGATGATATTCCAAAGAGTAGCATCCAACCTATAAATCCCTTAAAGTAAAACATTGCTAAGATAACACCATACATCACGTTTTGTTGGTTTTTAAAAAATATAGGATAAGTAATAAATGCCAAAAGTACACTAACGCCTCCTAACAAGATTCCTAAATTTTGAATTTTTTTAATGCCCCAATAAGTCATCTTTCTTAACGGATGTAAATCATTACCCCACTTATGTATTAAATAATAAAACTGATCATCAATAGGAACAAATAACATTGGATCATCTGCTTTTTTAACTTTAAAAAGTCTCAACGGAGCAATGATTTTAAAACCTTTAAGACTAATATTATGCTTTCGCTCTATTTCTCTAATTTTAGAAATTGCCTCCTCGGGATAATCTCCTTTAAACAAAGAGCTATCTAAAAAGCGTAAACGATAACTAATACATATTTCTTTTATATGACTAATATGAAATATGTTATCTACATCAAGAAGTTCTTTTTGGAATACGTTGAAATTAGATTCACTACCTGACTGCAATCTTTTTTGAATCAAAGTTCGTTCTTTATCTAATTTTTTAAAAACCTCGTCAACCCAAGTAAGAACTTCCACTTTTTTCAAGTCATTATCTCTGACTTTTAAAAGTTTTTCCTTAATATCTACTGGACTAAACATATTGATTTTATTTGATATAAAGATACAAACAAAATCAATATGTTAGTACTCACCATGTATGAAAAGCTCAATATAACTTAAAATGTGAGAGCTAAAGTAAAATAGTAACTCCTTGGCGCTGATGGAATAATTCCTGGTCCAGGATACCCTGTAGCTCTTCTGGTAAAATACACTTTATTTAATAGATTATTTATTCCAGTTTCAAACTTAAAAGACTTATAGCGATAGGATGCCGAAAAATCCAAAATATCATACGATGGAATGTGTCCTTCTACAGAAGTTAACCTATCACCTAGCGCATTGGTAGCGTCTGTAAATTGTTCTGACAAATACGTATACTGTAAGCTTGAAGAAAAGTTTTCATATCCGAAACGAAGCCCTGCTTTTAAATTTACATCAGGAACAAATTGAAGTTTATTTCCCTCAAAGCCATTTAAAATTGATCTCGTATATTCAGAATTAATAAATGATGTGTTTACAAATAAGTTAGTACTAAATTTTGGAGAAAAATCAAATAGTTTCTGAATATTAAAATCAATCATAGATTCAATTCCTAAAACCCTAGCATCCCCAACATTTGTTCTTAACTGACCTAGATTGTTAATTGGTGGTATTTGGGTCAATAAGTTACCTATTTTATTATTGTAAAACAAAGCAAAGGCACTCATATCATAGGAAATTTTTCTATTAAAATTACCTCTAAAACCTATATCAATCGTATACCCTTTTTCATCTTGAAGGTTTGGGTCTACAGCGTTTGATGGATTTACAATATTTACATCTGAAAACGTAATGGAACGATAATTTTGTGAAAGATTTCCATACAACTCTATAGCGGTAGTGGGCTTGTAACTTAGACCAACACCAAACAACAGAAATTGTCTTATGTTTTTAGACTTGTTACTTTGTGTTTCATCAGAAATAAGGTTTCCTGCAGCATCAAATTCAAGCGCTCTAGAGTATCCATCATTTCCTGTGGCAATATATTCGTACCGTACCCCTGGAGTTATCGAAAGTTTTTCATTTATATAAATAATATCCTCTCCAAATATCGCTACATTTTCATTAGGATTGTCATAATCTGAACTATAATTAACTTGATCTTTAGGATCTAAATTATTTGCCAAAGTAAAGTCTGCATCACTCCCTAAAGAACCTGAGCCTTGTACTGAATTATTTGCTGCATTATAATATTTAACTCCTAATAAAGAGGTTATTTTTTTTCCAAACAATTTATATTCAGTTAAAAATCGTGACTCTAAACCAAAGTTTTTAAAGTCACTTTTTAGTAACTCTCTCTTTCCTCCTTCAACATCTTCCTGATCAACTCTACGTGTCCTTACTCCTACAGCTTTTCTTGAAGCATCCAGTCCAAAAAAATTAAACGTTACCTTAGTTTTTTCTGAAAAATCGTGCATAAACTTTAAACTATACAAATGCCAAGCAACCTTAAACCAGTTTCTCTTTCGGTTGCTTTGATAAGGATCTTCGTTAAACATATTGTCATTTAATCCTCCTGCCTGTTGTGCCAAGTACCCAAGATAGGTAAACTCTGCTTCTACTTTTGTTTTAGGACTAATATCATACCCAAAATGGGTAAAAAAGTTAGTGGACTCAAAGCCAGAATTTGCTCTAAAACCATCACCACTTTTATAATTATAATACGCGAAATAACTAAATTTATCTTTCGTACCACTAATACTTGTATAATTAGTATACAAATCAAAACTTCCTAGCGTATTTCTTGTAATAACTTCAATTAGTTTATTCGGATTTGGTTTTTTGAATTTAAAATTTACCAAGCCTCCAAATTGTGTACCATATTGCAGAGAAGCAGCTCCTCTAACAATTTGAATTTCTTCAATAGCTTCTGCTGGTGGAGAATAATAACTTTCTGGGTAACCTAACACATCTGCACTTATATCATACCCATTTTGCCGTGTATTGAAATTTGAAGTTCTATTAGGATCTAACCCTCTTCCTCCAATATTTAATTGCAACCCAGCATCGTCATTTTCAAAAATATTTAACCCTGCAACTTGGCTATAAATCTGACGAGCATTATTTGTAGCCAAATTAACTGTGGCTTGGTTTAACAATACTACCTCTGTTTTTTTTCCTGCATAAATAGCCGTTTGTTCCACATCTTTCAAACGCGTCAATTCAAAAACTTTTTTCTTCTGAGCTTTAATAACTACCTCAGACAACTCTTCTGATAACGGTGCCAATACTACATCAAGTGTATTTTCTGGTTGTGTAAAGTTTATCTTTTTCTTTTCTAACTGATAATTATCCACATAAAAAATCAATACTAATTGATTTTTATCAGTAATAAAAGTATATTTTCCCTTACTATCCGATTGTGTTAAATAACCTCCCGAATCGTCAAAAATCTGTACTTTATTTAGGCTTTTATTATTTGTTGTCGTAACCACCCCTGTTACCCTATATTGAGAAAAAACTGATGATGATAACATCAAAAATAGTAATAGGTATAACTTATAATCCTCTAATTTTAACTTCATGTTTAAAAGGTATAATCCAATCTTTATGTTTAAAACTTACATTTTGCTTCATTAGGTCTACTGATTTTTTCACAAAAGGCATACTTAAACGACCATTCAGTGCTACATAACTTTCTGCATAAACTTCAACATTCTTATGTCCTTGTCGTTTAAAATGATTTCCTAAATAATGTGCATATTCAAGTATAAAATCGGGTTGAAAACTCATTTGTTTCTCTTGAATAGGTGTTAAAAAATCATTATTCTCTACGTAAAAAAACTTTTTTGTTTTTCCATCTACAATTTTAAAAATGGTATAACCTACTTTTTCCATTAACATGACCCTCCATGAAAAACGATAGCCTTGTTCTGTCCAAAACAGTTCTCCTGGGTATAATAAATACCTCCATGGAATAATTAATTGCACCATAAAAAAGAGCAACATTATCCCCAAAGTAACTTTTCTTTGTGCAGCTGAATACACATAGCTTGGTATCAATTCGATATCTCTTATTCTTCTTCTGTTATTTTTTATTTTTTTAAGTATTTTTTCGTGAAAAGAAGCATCAAAAAATAAAAGGCTTCCCACAATCATTATATATGGAAACATTCCTATAGGAAATAATATTCCCGTAAAAACATGAAATATAATGACTAATAAAAAAGCAATAAGTCGCGTTTTTTTGTAAAGTAACAAAAAAGGGATCGTCAAGTCATAAAGCATACCTGACCAACTCATCGCATAATGAAACCATTGTTTTTGCATAAGCCCTCCCAACAATGGTAAATCGTATTTAGAGGTTAACCATATCTTAAGTGGCATGGCCTGAAAAAGCCAATCTGAATTTAGTTTTGCCACTCCAGCATAAACATAGACAATTCCTATCATTAACTTCAAACAATCAACTGTCCAACGAGGTGTTTTTTTATATTCTTTTTTTTCTATATAACTATCAATAGAAAAATACTTGTTTGCTGGTAAAAAAATGAGTAAAAAACTCACAAGGCTAATAAAATAATAGTGATTTAGATAAGTAGTCTTATCCATAAGTTCTATATAGGTAAAGCTCAAAAAGAAAGTAGTAATTGCGATCCTATATTTGAAACCAATAGCAACCATTAAGGAGGTAAACGCACATACTATAAATATAAGATACGTATACCCCCCTATTGGTTTCACCCATTCAAATCCATAATATGAAAAATGAAATTTAGGTGCTATATATAACGAGTCAATCCATCCTTTTTCCCAAAATCGTAGGATACTAAAAAACATCATAGCTCCAAATAAAAACCGAAAAACAGCCAAAGGAGCTGTGCTTTCGGTTTTTGAAAAATACTGATTTATTTTTTTCTGGGTATAATTCATTTTAGTTATTACTCAAAAGCATAAAAACAACTCTGATAACAAGAAAATTATTGCGCTTAACTTTTTATGTAAAATCAATCAACTTCCTTTATTTATTCTTACTACTTTAATCTCCGTCAGAATCTATATAATTAATACTGATTCCCATCTCTTTAACCATATCCACCTTAAATAAAGCGACTAATTTTTGTAACTCATCATAAGCCATTGTCATCGATTGTTTATCTTCATTAATTTGTTGGTAGAAATTAGCATTAAGTTTCTCTATTTGAGTTTTTGCAACTTCGAATTGATCATTAATTTTGGTAGCTAGGTCACTTTTTCCTAATGCCTCAAGATAGCTTTTGAAACTTTCTCCTGTGGTACTTTTTCCGTAATAAGTTCCATTAAACAAATCTTTAACTGTATTTAATGCTTCTAAAGCTAAATCTTTGGAAATATCTTTTCTATAAAAAGCTTCTACCTTCTCTGGAAAAGGAGTTGCAGAAAAATTACCTACAGGAAGCCCTATTTTGTATTTTCTCAACCTACTTTCATAGTACTGTATATAATTATTTACCAGCACATTTAAAGCACTAGTATTTGTATTTCCTGAGCTTGCTACAAAAGTATCTCTATAACCACCTTTCCAATCATTTATAACCTCTGTAATTACACTTCTAATTTTACCTACGACATCCGTAATGTATTTTTTATATGCTTGCGCATTAGCATTAACATCATCATTGTATTTTTCTAAAATCTGAGTATCATCACTCCCAACACCGTATAACAAGTAATCTAACGCAGGAAACCCTTGTGCATCGTGATTATTTGAATGACTCAAATCATAAGTACCATTGGTTATATTATCCGTTACATCAGAAACCGTTAATGGGTAAATATTTATGAAATTAACAAAACCCAGTTCCGCTGCTTTTCCTATGTTAAATACAGCCACTTGTTGCCAAGACTTATAAGCCTGATACCATGCTCCCCTAAAATCTGTAAGGGTTTGTTGGCTTGGGCTATTTACAAAGCTATTTGCTTTTTCTTCTAATGATACCAACTTGGCATCAAAAGCCTCAAAAGCTGGAACTACTATATTATCTGCAACATTAATTAATATTTTACTTCTATCGAAATTATCATCAGACGAATTATCACTAGGATTAGAGTCTGACCCACAAGAACTTACCAGTATCACTATTGTAAGAACCCCTAAAATTTTTTTAATCATGATTAACTTTAATATTGTATACTTTCAAATTGCACAAATATAAAAAAAGTAGCTATTTTATTCATTAACAGCTACTTTTATTATTAATTAACTACTTTAATTAGTTTACTTAGCTTGCTCTACAGTAAAGCTAAAAGCTGCTGCTATCTCATTTGACATATCATCAAGAGTTTGGGCAGTAATTGTGTAAAAACCATCACCTTCTTGAAGTGTAGTTAGGTATCCGTCAATTTTTTCTTTTGTAATATATGGTGCTCCTACAGCATTTTGTGTAAAACGTAAAGACTGTATAAACCCATAGCCTTCTGATAAATCATGGAAAGCTGAACCATTATCACCAGCTGCCAAATTAGTTTTCCCTGCCTGTAAATAATATACGGCTCTAACAGCTATTACCTTAGATATGTTTTCTTTCAAAATAGCTATTTGCGCATCTCTTACCGCATAATTTTTTGCAACAATCGCTGCTCTTCCTAAGGCAAAAGCATTGAATATTTTATCTGCTATATCCTTAAAATCATCGTCTTTGTTTACACTATTTAAGTATTTGTTTAAAAAGCTGTCCTTACCTAATACAGGAGTTTCTCCATTATTATCTTCAGCTCCATATAAATATCCATAAGCTTCATCCCACTTATGCTCCATCGTAGTGTAATTTTTACCTTCTTCTACGGTTCCTGCATCGTTATTGGCCCTGTTATCTCCTGCATCTAATACTTTTGTACTTAAGTAATTATTTAGCATTTGATCTACCATTAATGCACCAATCAATCCTTTTGCAAACGCCTGATTGTATTCTAAACCTTTTGCGTTTACATATCTTTTATCACCCCCTCCATTTTCTTGAATCATACCAGCTTGTCCTTTTCCAGCTCCCTGATCCCAATTCTCAAATACTTCATCTACTTGTTTGGTAATATACCCATCAAACGTTTCTCTAATAGTGTTTGCTTCTGTAGTATTTTCTAAAAAATAATCTGCTGAAGCGGCTACTTTACTTCTAATACTCTTTGAAGATTCATTCAATGCACTATCAGAAAAATCGATGCTACCCTTCTCATGTGCAAACATATTTCCTAATTCATCTTTTTTCTTTGAGTCAACTTTTAAAGCACTTATTAACTCTTCCGCCATAGCAATTCTAGTCGATTGTCCTGAAAAACTCACACTTGTTTCGTTGTTTCTTTCAAACTTATAAACCGTTGGAGTAGTAAGTCCGTTGTCCACCACATCCGTATCATCATTTGAACATGAAACTAACGACATCATTGAGATCGCAGTCATAGAGAGAAAAATACCTTTCATTCTTATTTAGATTTAGTTTAAATTAAATTGTCACAAATTTACTCTAAATAATTAAAAAAAATGTTTTAATAGATTTTTTTTTTAGCTTATACCTAAATATTTAACACTTATACCTAAATAAAACACCTTTAAAGACATAAAAACAATAAATATTATATTTTAAATAAATTAACACTAACTATAAACTAATTGAACATTTCGTTTAATAGTATTAATGAAAAGTACCAATCCCTCTTAATTTATTAGACAAACTCAATGAAGAAAAATAACACAACCCAAAATGTCATACATAATCCTCATGAAAAACATATTCAAAAAGGAGTTATTACAGACATTAACATCCCTAATACGATTCTAGCCAATTTTTCATTACTGGTGCTCCCTCACAAAGAACAAGTTTCAGGGATCGTAGAAATTATAAAATCAAAGAAAAACATAAAACTAAATGTTGTAGGTACTATTACAAGTAACAATAAAAATTCTAACATCAACGATATTCATATTTATGGAATGTATTTCAAAAATACTTCAACGAATAATACCTCTTATACTACAGAAAAATTTTCTGCAACACTCACATTAGATCAAAATTGGAAAGGTATTGGGAGTTTTTTCTATGAAAATAAAAAAATAAAAAACATCCTTGTAAAGAGTCGTATCGGATAAAAATATCTTTTAGTATAAACTACAAAAGCTACGTTATGACAACCTAGCTTTTGTAATTATGTATTATATTAATTCCTTAACGCCATAGCTAATAAAAAAACAGCGATAAAAAACTAAAATTCTCAAATATGATATTACATCATTTTCTTTTTTCGTTTTCTTCCGAACCCTTCACGGAACTTCTTAGAAGAGAAGTCATCTTTTCTTCTTCCAAAATCTTTATTTGAAGAAAATTTATCAGGCTTTCCTCCTCTTCTTCTTCCTCCTCCATTTCTAGATCGGTTACCTCCTCTTCTAGACCTTCCTGAGCTTCCTCTATCGGTTTTTGTTATTTCAACGTTAATAGTTCTTCCATTGAAATCAGATTTATTATCTTCAAAACTAGTTAATGTTTGCTCTTCAAAATCTTTGTCAATTTCAAAAAATGAAAATGTATCTAAAATATCAATTGCACCGATCTCTACATTACTTCCTATACCTTGCTCGTTAATGATCCCTATTAATTTAGCAGGATTTAATCGATCTTTTCTCCCTAAATTAATAAAGAATCTAGACATGTTTTCATTAACGGACCTACCTCTTGAATTTTCTCTTAATGATAAATTATTTAAATCTGGAGCTTTTTCATAATACGATAAAAAAGAGTTAAACTCAATAGAAACAAATTTTTGGATCAATTCTTCTCTGCTCAAGCCATCTAATTTTTCGTAGATACTTGGCAAAAACTTTTCTATTTCATTTTGATTAACCTCTGTATTTTCTACCTTGTTAATCAAATAAAATAGTTGTTTTTCACAAATCTCTTTTCCTGAAGGTATTAATGTTTCTTTAAACTTTTTCTTTAAAATTCGTTCAATTGAAAACAACCTTCTTTTTTCTTTCTTTGTTACAAAAACAATAGAAACTCCTTTATTTCCTGCTCTTCCTGTACGACCACTTCTATGGTTATAGTTTTCAATTTGATCAGGTAATTTATGATTTATTACATGCGTAAGGTTGTCTACGTCCAGACCTCTTGCAGCCACATCCGTAGCTACTAACATCTGTATATTCTTCTTTCGAAACTTTTCCATAACACTATCTCTTTGTAATTGAGATAAGTCACCATGTAAGGCATCAGCACTATACCCGTCTTTCATCAAAAGATCTGCAATTTCTTGTGTTTCTCTTCGGGTTCTACAAAATATGATGGCATAAATATCGGGATTAACGTCTGCTACCCTTTTTAGTGCTGGATAACGTGTTTTTTCATTAACTATATAGTACTCATGACTTACGTTGTCTGATCCTTGATTTTTTTGCCCAGAAGTTACTTCTACAGGGTTTGTCATGTAGTTTCTGGCAATAGCCTCTACCTCTTTTGGAAATGTAGCCGAAAACAATAATGTTTGCTTCTCTTTAGGTGTTGCTGCTAATACTTTATCCAGTTCTTCTTTGAACCCCATGTTAAGCATTTCATCAGCTTCATCTAAGACAAGCCATTTAACATTTTGTAACTTTAACGCACGTCTACGGATCAAATCAACAGTTCTACCCGGAGTACCAACTACAATCTGTGCCCCTCTTTTTAATTGTTTTATTTGTTGTTCAATATTTGCCCCACCATATACCGTTACAGTTTTTAAAGATGGTAAATATTTTGAGAAACTTTCAATATTATTCCCTATCTGAACTGCTAATTCTCTAGTTGGAGACAATATAATTGCTTGTGTTTGCTTATCATCTTCATCTACTTGCTCAATAATAGGTAAACTAAAAGCTGCTGTCTTCCCTGTACCTGTTTGTGCAAAGGCTTTTAAATCTTCTGTTGAACTTAAAATTTGAGGAATTGCTTTTTCTTGAATTACGGTTGGATTTTCATAACCAAGATCCGTTAAGGCCTTGTTTATAGGATCTTTCAATCCTAGTTCTAAAAATGTTGACATACTGTGAATTTAACGAACTCACAGATGCCCATCTATGAATTCTTACTATATTACTGCTATTATTTCTTGAAAAAGAAATTTGGACGTGGCAAAAGTAAACTAAATAAGCTAAAAAAAGAAAAAAAACATTTTTTTTATAAACCCTTGAATACCTTGTCTATATCATAAGCATAGAGTCCAGAATACCCATTAATTACAATTCCTTCTTTATCTAATATTACTAATCGGGGAACTTTACTGGTAAGAAACTCTCTTGCCTTACTATCATCAGGTAAGTTATATTGATAGTTAATATCAATATCTTTAAAATATGAAGTATTATTCTTTTTATCTTGATGTACAAACTTAAAATTAATGTGTGGATACGTCTTTACAAGGTAATTAAATCTAGACAACAACCTATCTTTTGCTACGATATCTACCAAATCATTATAGAAAAATATCGCAGTAGATTTGCCTTCCAAAACTTTATTTATAGTAACCCAACCACCTGTTGGGCTCTCTAAATTAAAATCTGGAATTTTCTTATTATCTTTCACTAAAGATATATCACTTATAAGCTTATCTATTCTCTCTTTATTTATCTTATTAGTGTTTATATCGTAAAAAGTATCAAATATCTTATCATAAGATTCATCCTTTGTTCTTTGAAGAAAGAAATGTAACATGCTATTATACACTTCTTGATTTCTAACCTCTTCGTGTTTAATATTCTCCGCTGTTCTATTTAAAAAATTCACTACAAAATCTTCAGATCCTTTTTCAAATCCCTCGAATAACATTTCTCTATAAGTTCTTGTAAAAATATATTCTTTATAAACAAAACATTTAGCTAAGGTATCATCTGTAAACTTTACCTTATTTAGATACGCTAAGAAATAATCATCTTTGTTAAAATCTTTTTCTTTTTTTGAATTTCTTAACAAAGAATTAGCATAATATCTTTCTGCAAGATTATATAACGGATAGGTATATGCTATTTTTAGGGTTTTTAAAAAGTTAATAGATTCATTAACATTCTCCTTAGCATAAGAGTTATAATACTCTTCTCTAATTTTAAATAAAGAATCTAACTTTGCTATAAAGACATCAGAAGTAATAAATTCGCCATTAAGTAGCTCTTTCTCCCTCAATTCATTCTGCAAAAAAATCTCAATAAGCAAGTTATTTCGTTCAGCACTTCTTCCACTATATACTAGCGATTCATCAAAATCCCATGTATTTAATCTCAATAACAAGCTATCTTTAGGTTTCATGTAGACTTCTTGAAGTTCGTAACCATGATAAAATGTGTATAATCCTTCTTTAAAGTTTTCATATTTTGCCATGAAAGTATTATCCTTAGACAACATAATGGTGTCTTTAAATTCAAAGCCATCTGTTAAAACTATAAAGTTTTCTTTTGGATGTATTATCTTTCCTCCGAAATAAGTAAAGCTTTTTTCACTATACTCTGCACACCCGAGAAAAATTATTGTTAATACACATAATAAATATTTTATCATATTATCTATCAACATCTTAAACCTTTTATCAAAATTAAACATCTATTTAACAACTTGTTGTTAATTCGTTGTTAAAAGATAAAAAAAATCAAATTTAATTGGTTAAATATTCTTATACAAATTCTTGCAAACTCTTTATATTTTTTACTTTTGCAGCAAATTTTTTAAAATTGTATTAATGTTATCAGTTTCTAATTTATCTGTTCAGTTCGGAAAACGTATTTTATTTGATGAAGTAAACACAAAGTTTACTCAGGGCAATTGTTATGGAATTATTGGTGCAAATGGTGCTGGTAAGTCTACTTTCTTAAAAATATTATCGGGTAAAAATGAACCTACCTCAGGGCAAGTGCATTTAGAACCAGGTAAGAGAATGTCTGTACTATCACAAGATCATTATGTTTTTGACGAGTTTCCCGTACTAGAAACTGTTATCATGGGAAATAAAGAGTTGTTTTCGATAAAAAAGGAAATTGACGCTTTGTATGCTGACTACACGGATGAAAATGCAGAAAAAATTGGAGAGCTACAAGTTCAATTTGAAGAAATGAACGGTTGGAATGCTGATGCAGAAGCTGCCGCTATGCTTTCAAATTTAGGTATTAAAGAAGATTTTCATTACTCTTCAATGAAAGACTTAGACGGTAAGCAAAAGGTACGTGTTTTACTTGCTCAGGCTCTTTTTGGTAATCCTGATGTTTTGATCATGGATGAGCCTACCAATGACTTGGACTTCGAAACTATTTCTTGGTTAGAATCTTTTTTAGCAAATTATGATAATACCGTTATCGTAGTATCTCATGATAGACACTTTTTAGATGCAGTTTGTACTCATATATCTGATATCGATTTTGGTAAAATAAACCATTATTCTGGAAATTATACTTTTTGGTATGAATCAAGTCAGTTAGCAGGAAAACAAAGAGCACAACAAAATAAAAAAGCAGAAGATAAAAAGAAGGAATTAGAGGAATTCATTCGTAGATTCTCTGCCAACGTTGCAAAATCTAAACAAGCAACTTCACGAAAAAAAATGATCGAAAAGTTGAATGTGGAAGAAATTAAACCTTCTAGTAGACGTTATCCTGCCATTATTTTTGAAAGAGAACGTGAAGCAGGAGACCAAATTTTAAATATTGAAGGTTTGTCTAAAAAAGATGCTGAAGGAGAACTTTTGTTTGATAAAATTGACATTAACCTGAATAGAGGAGATAAAGTAGCTATTATTTCAAGAAACTCGAAAGCTAGTACTGCTTTTTATCAAGTTATCAGTGATAATATCAAGGCTGATTCAGGAAAATGCAGTTGGGGTGTTACGACAACACAATCTTATTTACCTGCTGACAATGCTTCTTTTTTCCAAAATGGAGAATTAAATTTAGTAGATTGGTTACGCCAATACGCTAAAACAGAAGAAGAAAGAGAAGAAGTATTTTTAAGAGGTTTTTTAGGAAAGATGATCTTCTCAGGTGAAGAGGCCTTAAAAAAGAGTAACGTACTTTCTGGAGGTGAAAAAGTTCGCTGTATGTTATCGAGAATGATGATGACTCGTGCCAATGTACTTTTACTTGATGAACCAACAAACCACCTCGACTTAGAGTCTATCCAATCACTAAACAATTCTTTAATTAACTTTAAAGGAACTGTTTTATTTACCACTCATGATCATGAATTTGCGCAAACAGTTGCTAATAGAATTATAGAAGTAACGCCAAATGGTGTCATTGATAAATACGCAACGTTTGATGAATATTTAGAGGATCCTAAAATAAAAGAATTACGAAATAAAATGTATGCTTAACATATTAAAAAAGAGGGTTTCAAAATTGAAACCCTCTTTTTTAATATTCCAATAAACTTATTACTATTCGTATAGTATACGTTTGTCTGTATTTTTTATATTCAACCATACTTTTCCATCCTGTTCTTTAATACTTGAAATATTAAACGTGGCTTCTTTGGTGAAATAAGCCTGACACATTTCTTCGTTCTTAAAAGAAAACACCAAGTTTCTCTGGGGTGGTAAGGATTCTAAAATTGCTCCTGAATCAATAAGCTGTAATTCCCATGTTTCTGCTGAACAGCCACTAGAACTGTAACTAACTTTTAAACAATCTCCTTCTATTTTCAACGAATTAATAACTAAGCCATTAGTAGTGTTTATTTGCTCGTATTGTTCAGCATTTATTACTACTGTATTTGTACAACTTGCTTTCGCTACTTCTTTTGATGCATTGCATCCTAATAATGAAATACTTCCTATGAGTATTATCATTATTTTTTCTATTTTTTTCTTCATATTTTTAAATAAAAAAACTCATTTTGGTCTTTAAAGATAAATAACAAAATGAGTTTTTTTATGAGGTATTCGTGATTTTTATCTCACAAAATTAAATTTTCGAATTCGTAAGCTTTCAGGAGTTACTTCCAAATATTCGTCATCTTTAATATATTCCATACATTCTTCTAATGACATATCAACTTTTGGCACAATCTTTACACCGTCATCAGATCCAGACGCACGAACATTCGTAAGTTTTTTACCTTTAATTAGGTTTACTGCTAAATCATCTTGTTTGGCATTTTCTCCTACAACCTGCCCTTTATAAATTTCTTGGTTAGGATCGATAAAGAATCTCCCTCTATCTTGTAAACGATCAATAGCATAAGCGGTTGCTTTACCCGCTTCCGATGAAATAATAGCCCCATTTACTAAGTCTGAAAACTCTCCTTTATAAGCATCATATCCTCGTAATCTATGATTAATGATGGCCTCACCTTGGGTAGCTGTCAACAACTTATTACGCAAACCGATCAATCCACGTGAAGGAATATCAAACTCTAAATGTTGTAAATCTCCTTTTGGTTCCATAACCAGAAGGTCTCCCTTTCTCATCGTAACCAAATTAATTGCCTTACTTGCTAATTCTTCTGGTACATCAATTACTAAAGTTTCATAAGGCTCACACTTTACACCGTCAATTTCTTTTAAAATTACTTTCGGGCGTCCTACTTGTAATTCGTATCCTTCACGACGCATGGTTTCTATCAAAACAGATAAGTGCAAAATTCCTCTACCGAAAACATTAAATTTATCTTCTGAATCTGTATCTTCAATACGTAGGGCTAAATTCTTTTCTGTTTCTTTATAAAGTCTATCACGCAAGTGTCTTGAAGTAACATATTTCCCTTCTTTCCCATAAAAAGGAGAATTGTTTATCGTAAACAACATACTCATTGTTGGCTTATCTACTTCAATTCTTGGTAAGGCTTCTGGTTGCTCTAAATCAGCAATCGTATCTCCTATTTCAAAATCATCAATTCCAGTAATCGCACAAATATCTCCACTACGCACTTTATTAGCCTCAGCTTTCCCCATCCCTTCAAATACATGAAGTTCTTTGATACGTACTTTTTTTGTTGTTCCGTCCGCTTTACAAAGCGTGTAATCTTTATTCTTCTCTAAGTCCCCACGAAATACTCTTCCAATCGCTATTCTTCCCTTAAAAGAAGAATAATCTAAAGAAGTTATTTGCATTTGAGGAGTTCCTTCACGATAAGGTGCTTCTGGAATTGTTTCTAGTACTGCATCTAATAACGGGATAATATCATTCGTTGGATTGTTCCAATCAGTACTCATCCACCCATTTTTAGCAGAACCATAGATAGTCGTAAAGTCTAATTGCTCTTCTGTTGCTTCTAAAGCAAACATCAAATCAAATACTTTTTCATGTACCAAATCTGGGGTACAATTTTCTTTATCAACCTTATTTACTACTACAATTGGAGTTAAACCTAACTCAATAGCCTTACCTAATACAAAACGTGTTTGGGGCATTGGTCCTTCAAAAGCATCTACTAATAGCAAAACACCATCAGCCATCTTTAATACACGTTCAACTTCTCCACCAAAATCGGCGTGCCCAGGTGTATCGATCACGTTAATTTTAACATCTTTATAAGTAACCGATACATTCTTAGATAAGATAGTAATTCCTCTTTCTCGCTCTAAATCGTTGTTATCCAACAATAAATCCGTACGTTCTTTTCGTTCATCTAAGATTTTAGCTTGATCTATAATTTTATCAACTAACGTAGTTTTCCCGTGGTCAACGTGTGCTATGATAGCTATGTTTCTAATTGATTGCATTTTGCTAAATTAAATTTGGCGCAAAAGTAGCGTATTATTATGTAACCGAAAACTTATCCGTTAAAATATGTTTTTATTGATAAGTTTTCGGTTACACAAAGAATACTCGATTATAATTTACGACGTTCTTTTTCTGTTTTTATTAAGTTTAACTCTCTTGAAGTTTGCCCAGCTACTGAGGTATTTTCTTCTGCCCTACGAATTAAATAAGGCATTACGTCTCTTACTGGCCCAAAAGGAACATATTTAGCTACATTGTAGCCCTCTTTGGCCAAATTAAAACTAATATGATCACTCATTCCGTACAACTGTCCAAACCACATTCTTTTATCCGTAGTGGCAATATTGTACTTTTTAGCCAAGTCCATTAATAAGTACGAACTTTCCTCATTATGAGTTCCTGCAAAAATTGCCATGTTTTTATGCTCCATCATATAAGAGATGGCTGCATTATAATTATCATCCGTAGCTTGTTTATCAACACATATTGGTGACTTGTAACCTTTTTCTGCTGCTCTTTCTCTTTCTTTTTCCATGTAAGCACCTCGTACTACCTTCATTCCTATATGAAAGCCTTTTTCTTGAGCTTTTACATGAAGTTTTTTTAAGTAATCCATTCGATCGTGGCGATACATTTGTAATGTATTAAATACAATAGCTTTGTCTTTATTGTATGTTTCCATTAACTCATCGATAAGTCGATCCGCAGCATCTTGCATCCAACTTTCTTCTGCATCTATTAATAAAGGTACATCTTTTTCAACTGCAGCTTTACATACTTTATGAAATCGTGCGATTATTCGATCCCATTCTGATTTTTCATCAGCACTTAGCTCCTCGCCTTCTGTTAATTTTTGATATATCAAAAACCTACCAAATCCTGTTGGCTTGAATACAGCATACGGAATTGCATTTTTTTCTTCTGCAAAATTAATTGTCTTCAAGGTCATATTCAACGCATCTTCAAACTGTGCTTCATCTTCTTTTCCCTCTACTGAATAATCTAATACACTATATACATTACCTTTATCATACATTTTTTCTATGTTTGGTAAACAGTCTTCTTCGGTTACACCACCACAAAAGTGGTCAAACACGGTAGATCGTATAAGTCCTTCTACAGGTAAATGTGCTTTTAAAGCAAAATTCGTAACAGCTGTTCCGATGCGTACCATCGGTTGACTTTGAATCATTCTAAACAAAAAGTATGCTCTTTCTAGTTCGGAATCAGATTTGAGTTTAAATGCTGTCTCTGTATTATCAAATAATTTCATCAACCTCAATTTATTATTGTTTAATTTGCCTCGCAAATATAATCGTATAGCTTTATATATTTCATTTTTTTCTTTTTAATTTGTAGCTTCTTAAAACGACATAAAATGACATCTATTCAGGCAGCTACTTATCCTATTCATTTTGATGAAAATGCTTATCAAGAGCTTAACAAATTCATCAAAAATAAAAACTATTCTTCCATTTTTATTTTGGTCGATGACAATACACTTGAACATTGCTACCCTAGATTTATTCAGTTCGTAGAAAGCACCAAACCTATCGAGGTAATCCAAATAAACCCTGGAGAGGTATATAAAAATATAGAAACTTGTGTGGGTGTCTGGAACGTAATGACAGAACTAGGAGCGGATAGACAGAGTTTATTAGTCGCTTTAGGTGGTGGTGTTATCACAGATTTAGGAGGTTTTGTAGCAGCTACTTTTAAAAGAGGAATTGACTTTATTAACGTTCCTACGACCCTATTAAGTATGGTTGATGCCTCGATTGGAGGAAAAACGGGAGTTGACCTAGGAGTATTGAAAAACCAAGTAGGTGTTTTTGCCAACCCTCAAATGATCCTTATAGACCCTGAATACTTACATACGGTTACTCCTCGTGAAATTCGCTCAGGTACAGCCGAAGTGATTAAATATGGTATGACACATGATGTCAAGCTCTTCAATCAAATAAAAGACAATAATCAATTAAATATTATAGATCTAATTCATCGTTCCGTAGCGATTAAAAACGAAGTTGTTTTAGAAGACCCTAAAGAAAAAAACATTCGTAAAGTATTAAATTGGGGCCATACCATAGGCCATGGGGTAGAATCTTATTTCATGGATAATCCCCAAAAAGAAAACCTTACCCATGGAGAAGCCATCGCAGTTGGAATGGTTTGTGAAACTTATATTTCTTCCAAAGTATTAAACTTCCCTACACATAAACTAGAAGAAGCTAGACAAGCTATAACGGCTATCTATGGAAAAATACCACTTTTAGAAACAGATTTCGAAGCGATCGTTGATTTAATGAAACATGATAAAAAGAATGTTGAAGGAGAAATTAATTTTGTCTTATTAAATGACTACGAAAACTTCGAGATTAATTGTAAGGTTTCCAAAGAAATAATCAAGGAAAGTTTAGCATTCTATGCTGATTTTGTATTAAGCTAACAAATGTATCCTAAGTAGTTGTTTGAAACACCCCTGACTAGACTGTCTTTTATTCTTTTTCTTTTTAGAATAAAAATATAACTAAGTTAGAATTACGACTGATTTTCTCAAATTAAATATCCCCGTGAAAACCTTAATAAATTATCAGGGTTTTTACCAGAAAAACTAGTAAAAACCCTTATTAAAAATATAGGGTTTTTGATTATTGCATAACTACAAGATTTAAAGTAATTTAGTGGTGTAGAGTTAATCTATATACAGGTAAACTCTATTTTAGAGAAATAAAAAACCATAACCAATTAGTATAAGAACTAACTACTCTTTTATTTACTACTTCTTTGTTAGGTTCTCTTTTCTAAGATAGAAAAACGATAGACACTTAGAACATACTTAAAACAAATTTTACCTTTTAGAAAAACCTCTATTTAGAATATTAAATACTTTCAATACAAGTAAGATTTAAATTCCAATAATTATAGTTCTTCATTTTTAAAATCCTCCTCTCCTAGCTTTTTAGGGTGGGGGCTTTTTAATTATATCATTTGTAATTTGATGATCACAGCAAACTACTCTTTTCATTTTCTTTTACTGTAATTTCAAACTATCACAGCTACTATCTTTATTCTTGTAGCACCTCTTATAGATTTCTTCGTATACCGGTAATATTTTTTGCAATGAAAAATCTTTTACATGATTTTTAGCATTCTCCTTAAAACGACTTAACGTTTTTTTATCTTTTAGTATTTCTAAGGTATTTGCAGCCATCGTGTTGACATCTCCTACCTCACTTAAATAACCTGTTTGTCCGTGGATATTGACTTCTGGTAAACCACCAGAATTGGTAGAAATAATAGCATTTCCTGCTGCCATTGCCTCCAAAGCGGCTAAACCAAAACTTTCTGTTTGTGAAGGGAGTATAAATATGTCAGAATAGCACAAGATTCTTTCTACCTCACTACTATTCCCTAAAAACAACACTTTTTCTTCTAGCTGAAAATCCTTTACCAAATTTTCTACCTTTAATCGCTCAGGACCGTCTCCTACCATTAAAAGTTTTGAAGGCACTTCTTTTTGAATCTTATTAAAAATTTTCACAACATCAGTAGCTCTCTTTACTGGTCTAAAGTTACTAATATGTGTAATTATCTTCTCATTATCAGCTGCTAGTGTACTCCTTTTACAATCTTCATGCTGCAAATCATATTTTTCACTGTTTATAAAATTATAAACTACCTCTATTTCTTTTTCAATGGTAAACAAACGTAAGGTATCTTCTTTCAAACTTTTAGATACAGCTGTTACTTCATCAGACATATTGATACTAAACTCAACAGCTGTTTTATAAGTCGGATGACTTCCTACCAAAGTAATATCTGTACCGTGCAAGGTCGTAACTACTTTAACATTCACTCCTTTGTTTTGTAACATTTGTTTTGCCATATAGGCTGCATAAGCATGTGGAATTGCATAGTGTACATGTAAGACTTCTAATTGATACTTTTCCACTACTTCTACCATTTTACTTGATAATGCCAACTCATAGGGTTGGTATTGAAATAACGGATACTCCTCTAAAACCACTTCATGGAAATGTAATCGATGCGTAATAAAATCTAGACGTACAGGTTGGTTATAAGTAATAAAATGAACTTCATGTCCTTTATCAGCTAATGCCATTCCTAATTCTGTTGCCATTACACCACTACCTCCAAAGGTTGGGTAGCATACAATACCTATTTTCATATATTTTTTAATCTAAAAAATTTATGACGTAAATGTACACTTTAAACTTGTATTATACCCAACTTATCATGTTAATCCCCTATAAACAACAAAAAACGCCCGTATAATAGGCGTTTTTTATGCTATATTTTAAATAATATTAGACGATTTTAATAATCTCCTAAAGTCTCAGGGTTTTGATCTAAAGCAAGAGTTAACTGCTCATCATTAGGCGCTTTTCCGTGCCAAGCATGTGTATGCATCATATAATCAATACCGTTACCCATTTCTGTATATAGTAACACACATACAGGTTTTCCTTTTCCTGTTCTAGATTTTGCTTCCGCCATTCCTGCTAAAATAGCTTCTACATTATTTCCTTCTTTTATGGTTACTACATCCCAACCAAAAGCTTCAAACTTTGCTTTTAAGCTTCCCATTGCCAATACATCGTCAGTGGTACCATCAATTTGTTTTTCATTTACATCAACTGTTGAGATCAAATTATCGACTTTTTTAGCAGCAGCATACATTGCCGCTTCCCAAATCTGTCCTTCTTGTAACTCTCCGTCACCGTGTAAAGAATATACAAGTTTATCTTCTCCGTTTAACTTTTTTGCTTCCGCTGCACCAATAGCAACACTCATACCTTGACCTAACGAACCTGAAGCAATGCGAATACCAGGTAAATGTTCATGTGTAGTAGGATGCCCTTGCAAGCGAGTATCTAATTTTCTAAAAGTAGCCAACTCTGACACTGGAAAAAAACCACTACGTGCTAATACACTGTAATATACAGGCGATATATGTCCATTTGATAAAAAGAATAAATCTTCGTTTTTACCATCCATTTTAAAATCAGTAGAGTAATCCATGATTTCTTGGTATAAACAAGTAAAAAACTCTGCACATCCTAATGAACCACCAGGATGACCTGAATTTACCGCATGAACCATACGGACAATATCTCTACGTACTTGTTGTGTAAAATCTTGTAGTTTTTGTGTTGTTGACATTACTGTTTTGTTTTATAGGCACAAAAGTAATTGTTCATTCTTAGTTACACAATTACTTTTTTTAGGTTTTTTGTTTTTTCTTTTTTGCCGCCGGAAATAATACATTGTTCAGTATAAGACGATAACCTGGTGATGTAGGGTGTAAATCTAATTCTGTTTTTGGATCCCCCACTCTATGCTGATAGTCTTCAGGATCATGACCTCCATAAAAGGTAAACATCCCTTTCCCTTTCGTTCCGTGAATATATCGTGCCTCTCCATTAACTTTACTCTCCCCTAAAGTCATAATTGTTGATTTAAGCGTATGGGTATCAAATGAAGTTGTTTGCCCCATAAAACCTTTTACCAACTGTGTATGATTTTGTGTTAACATCGTCGGAACTTGGTCCCATTTTGCTGAAAATTCTTTCAATGTAAAATAGTCCGTTTCTTTATTAATACGTCGCTTTCTAGTCATGTCTATCGACGAAAATTCATACGTAACAGGATTCCTTATTAACTCAAATTCTTTAAAGGCAAATGTTTTATTAAAATCAATTTTAGATTGATAGTTGGGTTCCGACGGATCACCGTCAAACATACTTTCGCATATATCAACTCCATCAGCAGCTAAGGCAATATCAAAACTATCCGTCGCAGAACACATTGCAAACATAAATCCCCCACCAATCACATAATCTCGTATCTTTTTAGCAACCGCTCCTTTTTCAATAGAAACTTTGTCATACCCTAACTTCTTAGCCAAAGACTCTGATTCTTGTTTTTGTTGAATATACCATGGTGCGGTTCTAAATGCTCCATAAAACCGTCCATATTGTCCTGTAAAATCTTCATGATGTAAGTGTAACCATTCATAAAGTAATAACTTATCATTAAGTACTTCTTCATCATATACCACATCAAATGGTATTTCTGCAAAAGTCAACACTAAGGTAACAGCATCATCCCAAGGCATCTTATCTTTAGGAGAATACACTGCTATTTTAGGTGCTTTTTCTAAGGTTACAGCTTCTTGATTTTTAGATGGTGAAGAAATTTCTTCTAATATCAGTTGTGACTTTGCAGAGGAAATAATTTGATAAGAAACACCTCTTATTTTACACTCCTTCGCTACACTTTCATTATTTTCTATCAAAAATGCTCCTCCGTCATAATTTAACAACCACTTTGCTTTTAAACCATTTTGTAATGAATAATAAACTATTCCGTAAGCTTTTAAATGGTTCTTTTGGTTATCATGCCCCATAGGCAAGTATATAAAAGACGCCAAAAGTGATTTTGACAGGAATAATGACAATAAGGTTATCTTGAATTTTAGCATAAATTTCAACTGAATTTTAAATTAGCTTCAGAGAACCAAATATATTAAAAAGGAACATCATTGCCACCACCTTCAACTCCAAACGGATCTTCTGGTGGCGTAAAATTATTTGAAGACACATCACTTGAAAGCCCTCCATCATTATTCATACTTGACTGAAACTCACTACTAAACCCTTCTTCTAAATCGGAGAATTTAGCTAAATGCCCTGTAAACTTAAGTCGAATATTATCCAAACCACCATTTCTATGCTTTGCTACGATAAATTCTCCTTGACCTTCACAAGGTGAATGATCATCATCATCCCATTCTGTCATTCCATAATATTCAGGCCTAAAGATAAACGATACGATATCTGCATCCTGCTCAATTGCTCCTGATTCACGTAAGTCAGATAATAAAGGTCTTTTACTACCTCCTCTTGTTTCCACCGAACGTGATAGCTGTGATAAGGCTATTACAGGAACATTCAATTCTTTTGCCAACGCCTTTAAATTACGAGAAATAGTTGAAATTTCTTGTTCTCTATTTCCTGCGCCTGAGCCTCCAGCTGTCATCAACTGCAAATAATCAATGATAAGTATTTTCACATCGTGCTGCGATACCAAACGACGTGCCTTGGCTCGCAAATCAAAAATTGATAATGCTGGTGTATCATCAATAAATATTGGGGCATCTGATAGTTTTTTAACCTTTACATTCAGCTGCTCCCACTCATGGGGCTCTAAACTTCCTTTACGAAGTTTTTCTGAAGTCAATCCCGTTTCTGATGAAATCATACGAGTAATCAACTGTACGGATGACATCTCTAAAGAAAATACAGCCACAGCATGATTAAAATCAATGGCCATATTCTTTGCCATCGAAATAACGAAAGCGGTTTTCCCCATACCTGGACGTGCAGCAATGATAATTAAATCTGTTGGTTGCCAACCAGAGGTTAGGGCATCTAGCTTCGTAAAACCTGTAGCCAAACCACTCATTCCTTCCTTAGTCGATATTTCTTGAATTTTATTAATCGACTGCTGAACAAGTGAATCAGCTCTTTCTGCTCCTTTTTTTAGATTTCCTTGCGTTACTTCAAAAAGTTTTCCTTCGGCTTCATCTAACAAATCAAAAACATCAATCGTCTCGTCATAAGAATTTTCGATAATTTCAGAAGAAATAGTTATTAATCTTCTTTGAATATATTTTTGAAGTATAATTCTTGAGTGAAACTCTATATGGGCAGATGAAGCAACTTTTTGCGTCAAGCCAATAAGATAAAAGTCTCCTCCTACTACTTCAAGTTTTGCGCTCTTTTTAAGTTGGTTCGAAACCGTGAGTAAATCAATAGGTTCCGAATTTTGAAAAAGTGTAAATACCGCCGTATAAATTTCTTGATGACGTTTGTCATAAAATGCTTCGGGATGGAGGATATCAATTACGGCGTCTATCCCTTTTTTATCGGTCATCATTGCCCCCAAAACGGCTTCTTCCAAATCAAGTGCTTGGGGCGGTAACTTTCCCTTTTCCAGACTAATAATACGTGCTTTGTCTATTTTTTTTCCCCTAACTGATTGCGTTCTCTCCATGAATACAAAAATACTTTATTATACTGATATTTATCCAATATTTTGTCATTTTTCTTTTACACATTGTTTGTAAACAAAACTGTTACTAACGTGTTAATAACCTTGTATCTTTTAGTATATTTGGATTCCCATGAAGTATTCTAAAAAACACATTTTATTAGCACTATTACTTCCCCTGCAAATAGTTATTATTCAAATACTGAGCCAAAAAACGGCTTGGATCGAAACGTATTACAGTAATGGATTGTACCCTTATATTTCCAAAGCATTACGTTTAATTTTTGGATGGTTTCCGTTTTCTATCGGAGACATTATAGGACTGTATTTATTGGTTATTGTTTTAAAAAACATATATGTTTTATTTACTAATAAATTTAAAAATTTTATACCAAAATTATTAGGTCTTTTTGCATTTCTTTCTGTCCTTCATTTTTGTTTTTACCTTTTTTGGGGCTTAAATTATTTTAGAGCTCCCTTAGCAAAAAACCTAAAACTAACCCAGGGAGAATATACTACGGAAGAACTTTATGAAACCACTAAAAATATTGCTTCAGAGTTTAATAGAGTTCATTGTGACATTACTCAAAATGATACCGTAAAAGTCATTGTTCCCTACTCTTCTAAAGAGATATACGACATAGCTCCGTATGGATACATAAATTTAGCGAGTACCTACCCTCAGCTTCAATATCATTTTCCTTCCATAAAAAGCTCTTTGGTTAGTACTTTCCAATCCTACAATGGCACCTCTGGATACATCAACCCTATTACCATTGAAGCACAAATTAATAATCAGATACCCAAAACTGGATTTGCTGCCACTACATGCCATGAAATAGCACATCAAATTGGTTGGGCAGCCGAAAATGATGCAAATTTCATCGGATTTTTAGCCGCTACATTTCACGACGATCTTTATTTTAATTATTCGGGCTATCGAATGGCATACACTTATTGTATACGTGAATTGAGAAAACGTGATAAATCACTTGCTAAAAAGGTAATGCAAACTATAAATAAAGGAATTTTAAAAGATTATAATAACAGTTACTTGCATTGGAAACAATACGAAAACCCCATTGAGCCCTATCTTAAAAAAGGATATAACTCTTATCTAAAAGCAAATAAACAATCAAAAGGAATTAATTCTTATAGTTATGTTGTAGATTTGCTTATAGCGTATAACAAAAACAAATAAATGTATAATAACAACTAACCTCGTTTAACAACTTATGAAACGTATTATTTTAATTATTTTTACTATTGTTTGTGGCGCCTGTATGCATACATCAGAATTGACAAACGAATTTTCTTGTTCGAACAACGAAGGTTACTCTAACCTTTCTAAAATCGAAGACTTTAAAAAATTATTCACTGTAAAACTCCCTAAAAGCTGGAAAATTAATTTGTATTATGATGAAGGACAAACTTCAATTTATGCTGCAGACACAACACTAAACCTCACCCAAACAACGTTATTTGATGCTTCCTTAATACATTCACCTGACCCAATAAATAATTCTTTTAAAGAAAAAATAGCACAAGACAATATATTGATGGGATTAGAAAACATGAAGTCTAAAGATTTTAAACTCCATGACCATCCTTCATTTTACAGCCTAGCGAAAGGACGTAAAGGAAAATATGCCTATCATATATTAAATGTTTTCTCTAAGGTAAATAACGATGGGTTTTTACATGTTAAGGTGGAAGTTTATGGAGATTCTTTGGTAAACAAACGCTTTTGTAAATCTATAGATTTAATTCACCAAATTCAATTTAAATAACTGACATCATAATTTTACATGTCAGTTGGTATGTTTATTTTTGAAACCTCATAAAACAGAAAGAAATGGACAAACAACATATCATTGATCGATTTATTAAGTATGTGACTGTAGATACAGAGAGCGACCCAAATAACCCCGCTTTCCCTAGTACAGAAAAACAATGGAATTTGGCAAGAATTCTTGAACAAGAATTAAAAGACATTGGTATGAGTGATGTTGAACTTGATCAAAATTGTTACCTAATGGCAACTTTGCCTAGTAATATTGATTACGAAGTTCCAACCATTGGTTTTGTTGCTCATATCGATACGAGTCCTGATTTTACAGGCGCTAATGTTTCTCCACAAGTACACGAAAATTATAACGGAGAAGATATTGTTTTAAACGAAAAAGAAAACATCGTACTTTCTCCAAAATATTTTGAAGACTTATTACAATACAAAGGACAAACAATCATTACCACTGACGGAACTACCTTATTAGGTGCTGATGATAAAGCTGGAGTAACGGAAATTGTTTCTGCTATGGAATACTTATTACAGCATCCAGAAATAAAACACGGTACTATTCGTATTTGCTTTACACCTGATGAAGAAGTAGGAAAAGGCGCTCATAAATTTGATGTAAAAAAGTTTGGTGCTGAATGGGCTTACACGATGGATGGAAGTCAGATTGGTGAATTAGAATATGAGAATTTTAATGCTGCAGGAGCAAAAGTAACCATCAATGGTAAAATTGTTCATCCTGGATATGCAAAAGGAAAAATGATCAATTCAATGACCATTGCTAGTCAATTTATAAATGCATTACCATCCAATGAAGTACCTGAAAAAACCTCAGGATACGAAGGTTTTTTCCATCTTCATAACATGGAAGGTAAGGTTGAAAAAACGATACTTCAATACATCATTAGAGATCATGATATGAAGTTATTCCAAGAACGTAAAGAAACCATGAAAAATATTGCGAATGAAATCAATAAGCATTTAGGAAATGATGCTATCGAAATTGAAATCAAAGATCAATATTTCAATATGAAAGAAAAAGTAACGCCTGTAATGCATATTGTTGATATTGCTGAAGAAGTAATGAAAGATTTACATATTACACCGTTAATTAAGCCTATTAGAGGAGGAACAGATGGTTCTCAACTTTCTTATATGGGATTACCTTGTCCTAATATATTTGCAGGAGGTCATAATTTCCACGGACGTTATGAATACGTTCCTGTAGAAAGCATCCTGAAAGCAACAGAAGTTATTGTTGGTATTGCAGAAAAGGTTACGACTAAATTTGCGTAAAACCACCTATCAATTATAAAAAACTCCCTTTATAATTACTATTGAGTAATTATAAAGGGAGTTTTTTATACAATCTTATCATTTTTAGGCCTGTATTATGTATATATACTATTTCTACCTCTAAATTACTCAATTAAACTTCACTATCGAATCATACTAGATTTTTTAACACATAACTCAAGTTTAAAGTTCTTTTCTAAAAACTAACATTTGAAAAAAGAGATAATTTTACTTAAATTAGACACCCCACTAATCACGTTCCTCTCTTAACGTACAAAATTAAACCGTACACCTCCCTAAATAACTTCTCTTTTCTTTTGAATTATTCATTATAAATGTAATTCTTATGAGAAGACTTTTACTTTATGGCGTGGTTATACTCACTAGTTATTATTCGAGTGCCAACAACCTTAGCCGTGTTTATGAACTCGCCAACACTTGCCAAAAGGTTAGTTTTTATGATAACAGATCAAGAAGTATCAAAACAGATACCTATTACTTCAAACCTTCAAGTCTTGGAGCGTTTATGATATACAAAAAAGGACTTGTTGCGCTATACGAAGGACGTCTTTTATGGAAGCCTGTTGCTGTTACTCGAAATACTGACGATGTAGTTATCTGGATTCCTGAGACTATAGGGAATAAATTTATTTTGAAAAATAAAAAAACAGGTAGGTACTTACAATGGAATACGAGTTGGTGGGTGTGGCTACCTTGGGTACATGAATGGGGCTCTACAAAAAATATAAGTTCAGCAACTAAATTCACCTTTGATACCGTAAAAAACTGCGAATCCTTTCCCGAAATATCTGTCAACGCAAACGGAGAAGTAAAAAAAGGGCCTAACCCAGATGGAACAGTATACGGAATGGCAGATATTCATGACCATTTTTTATCAGATGGCTCAATGTCTAATATCATTTTTGCTGGAAAGTCATATTCTCCATACGGGGTTTATGATGCTTTTTCTTGTTACGACAACCATGGTAAAAAAGGCTTGTCTCTTGCCAAATTACTTGAACATCAAAGCACAGAAGAAACTTCGCTCTTTGAAAATCTAATAAACGGCTATTTCTTCGGGCTTATTGAATTACACGACCCTTATGCCTATCCAAATTTAAATCATTACCCTAGTTACAGTGATATTAGTCATCAAAAAGGATATTACCAATGGCTAAATAGAGCTCGATTAGGTGGTTTAAGGATATTAACGCTATTATCTACGGCTTCTCCCTCTATCAGTAAAGCCACCAATCAGGCTTTACTCAAATTTTTACTTCCTTATTTTAGTCCGGGCATACAAATACACGACGGACTGACTGGTATGGAAGAACACGCCATCGTTATGAATAAACTACATCAACTAATTAACTACGTTGATGCGCAAGAAGGCGGGCCAGGTAAAGGATGGTTAAAAATAGCATATACACCCGAAGAGGCAAGAAAAATAGCCAACAACGGAAACTTAGCTATTATAGTTGGTGCAGAACTTCCCGATTTTATCGACTGTACTGAAAAATCAGCTCCTTGTTCTAGAGCCTATATAGCTTCGCAATTGGATTTGCTATATAAAGACGGTGTTCGCGTTGTCTTTCCTGTACATCATTATGACAATCAATTTTCTGGAAGTAATATTTTTCAAGGTGGAATCGAACTTCTTTCTATGTTAGATAAAAATAAACCGATAAATTATCAAGGCAGTGAAAATGGAGAATACATACCTGAATACCATCAAGAAAACAATGCATATTTGGCAAAATTAATACTTGGTTTTTTTGGATATGATATTGCGAATGGATTACCAAAATTGCCTAAAGATGAAAATGGGGAGTTTTTTACAGGATATGAAAATAGCAAAGGATTAACAGAAACAGGATCGATACTTATTGAAGAATTGATAAAAAGAGGCATGATGATAGATTTGTCACACATGAGTCAACCCGCTTCAAGACAAGCTATGAAAATTTTAGATACATACAACTATCCTCCTATATTCTCACATTCAAGTTTGCATAATAAAAACGAATATATTTATGAAAAAGGAGGCACTATTTCTCCTACTTTAGAAGATGGTATCAACAAAGAAGGAAAAGAATGCCTTGCAACTTCTTCAAGTTTAATTGAGGTTTTTAATGCCCTAGGAGATGTTTCTGAAAAACATAATGGCTTACGAAGTGCTACTTTTTCTAGTGATTTCTTAGGTACTTTAATTGGGGTTGGTCCTCGATTTAATCCGATGTATAAGCTATGTGATGCCAATTCGGGAACTCCTATGCGCTACCCTTTCACTTCTTATGACGGTGCAATACGTTTTGAAAAACAGGTTTCAGGAAATAAAACCTACGATCAAAATACTGATGGTATGGTACATATAGGAATGTTACCCGATGTTATTGAAGATATGAGGATTCAACCTAATGCAGCAGGAGCACTAAAAGCTTTATTTAATGGTGCAGAAGAATACATTCGTATATGGGAAAAGTGTAATAGTAGTAGCTCTTTAAAAACGGATAAAAAAATCTATACAAATATCAGTACTAAAAACAGTCCGAACCTAAAATCAATTCAAATGAATAAGAAGACTGTTATTAATGGATTGCCTATAGCACTACTTGATCAGAATACGGTTTCCAAAAACCTTGAAAACATGCAATCAAATCCTCAGATTGTAACTATGATTCAAGAAAAATTTGATATCGACATAACCGAAATATCAACTAATGATATAATAAGCACGCTAAAAGAAGCATACAATATCACAGAGACACAAATAAACAACTCAGCAATACATAACAACATAAAAAACTTTGATTCAAAAGAAGAAATAGCTCCTATTTATTCAACACCTGAGATTAGTATTTACCCTACAGTTTTTAATAATCAAATTAATGTTGTAAGCAAAGAAGTATTAAAAAACATTAACGTAACCATTACAGATTTATCTGGAAAAATTATATTCAATAAAACCTTTAAAAACCTAAAAAATGAATCCTTAGATAATTTTAAATCGCTATCGTCAGGAGTATATATCGTTTATTTAAAAAACGATAAAGACAATTTCGAAACGTCTTTCAAAATTGTTAAACCTTAAGTTAAACCTGATTTATGCTTTAAAAATCTTTTACGGCTTGATATTACTTAAAAACTAATTATTTATTGATTTTATTACACTATCAAGCGTCATAACAAAGTGTTGACACATAAATTCTGGTTAAAACTAATTTACACTACATAAAAAATCTCAGAACAAATTCACATTCGTTCTGAGATTTATCTTTTTTATGTCTAAAAAATAAATTCTTAGAAAATATAGCGCAGTCCTACTTGCATTTGCCATCTAGACAACAAGCTACTATCTGCACTAAAAGTTTCTTTTAAATTAGTATCAAAACTATAAGTTGGTGCTTGTGTATAATCTGCATTTCCATTGCCATCATCTGGGAACGAAACTCCTACTGGTTGCAGGTTATTAGGTTGTTGTACTACCCCCCACTCAGAATTGATTAAGTTTCCAACATTTAAGATATCTACACTCAACTGAACTGTATGATGTTTCTTTCTTCCAACCTTAAAGTTATAATCTTGCAAAAACTTAACGTCCCACCTACTTCTCCAAGGCGCTAAAGCTCCGTATCGCTCTACATATTGCCCTCTTCTTGAACTTAGATACTCATCTTGTTGAATGTAAGACTCATAAGCTGTTGCTTGTGCTGGCGTCGTAAAATTCATTTGTGTTAATTCTGAAGCTGTAGGTACATACAATAAATCATTCACTCCTGAACCGTCATTATTAATGTCTCCACCGTAGGTATAATTAAACCTTCCACCTTTAGCATACTCAAAGAAAGTAGCAATACTAGTTGCAAATCTTCCCCCCTTACCATAGGTGAATTTCTTAGAAGCAACCCCTATAATTCTATGTGTATCTCCGTACTTAGAATAGGTCAATACATCGTTGTTGGCATTTCCTACTACTGGATTAAAGTTAAATGCATCTCCTGTAATCTCTGCTTCTATTGAATTTACATCTTTAGCATTCAAATAACTATATGCTAAATTTGCATACAATCCATTTTCGAATGATTTTTCTACTTTAAAAGAGGTATTAAACACTCTTCCTTTGTCTGAATTCGTAAATACATAAGCATTATTACCTCTATTCGTATAGTACTGTCTATTATCTACCCCCGTTAAATTGTTGGTCGGATTGCGTAATCCCCAGTTTTGTACATGCGCACCGTTTATATCTTTGGTATACGCTACATCAGCAGTCAACACCAATCCATTTTCAAACCTGTAATCCGCCCCAAGATTTGACCTCCAAACCTGAGGAAATTTAAAGTCTGGATCCACTAACTGAAAGAAAGCGTCATCTGCTCCACTCACTTGATTTCCAATCCATACAAAAGGTAACCTACCTGTAAACACACCTGTTCCACCTCGTATTTGTAGTTTACTTTCATCGTTAACATCCCAGTTAAATCCTAATCTAGGAGATATTAACCATTCTCTAGTTGGCATTTTTGTAGAGTTAAGCGTAACTTCTTGCTGTGAATTTGGATTATAATATAATTCGTTATTATTTCTTGATGCTCCGTTGTCGGTATCAATATATTTTTGAATTAACGATGACGTATTAAAAAACAATGGTTTATCAAAACGAATTCCGTAAGTAACTTTAAAAGCATCGTTTACTTCCCATTCATCTTGAACATAAAAAGCCATTTGCCCAACATTTAATTCTGCTAATTTCCATCCACCATCGGCACCTACTGCTACACTATTTCTTGCATTAAAATTAGCCTGCGCTAGTGCAAAATTTTGAGCTAAAAACCCATTAGGTGTCTGTGCATCTGTTAAAAACTCTGCTACATTGGCATAAGGAGCAAACGTTCCTCTATACCCTGCTGCAAATCTATCATAAGCTGCTAAGTTAAATGAGTTTTCAAACATAAACTTTTCGAAAGAAAAGCCTACTGTAAACGTATGATCTCCTTTAAAAAAGTTCATATTATTGGTCGCTTGCAACACTCCTTGATCCAATCTATTATGAATAGAAAACGGCTCATGTCCTGCAACGATATAATTACTTCCACTACCATTTTGAATAGTAATTACAGGTGCTGGAGTAGAAAATGGATTTCTAAAGTCATTAAAATGGGTATATCCAACTTGGAATTTGTTTGTCGTTGATTCATTAAAGGTTGAGTTTACCTCTAATAAAAATGAATCTAAATGATTGTTGATTTCATATCCAGAGTTTCTAAATTGTAACGTACTTGCATTCGGACCTCTTAATCCTAATGCTGTTGGATGCGCAGGTTTCTCTTTAGAAGCTCTTAAAAAATTATAAATTAAGGCTAATCTATGATTCTTGTTAATATTCCAATCTAACTTGAATATCGCTTTCGTTGATTCAGCACCGAAAGTAAATCCTGTATAATCACCCGTATCGTATCCTAGGTTGCTAAGTGCATTACGAACAGCAATTAAATCTGTCTCCAATACTGACGATTCGTTAACCGCTGTAGTACCATCACCATTATTAGGAATCCATCCATGCGTTCCTAAATCTTCTCTTGTATCTTTTTCAACATTAACGAAGAAAAATAGTTCATCTTCAACTATAGGGCCTCCTATACTTATCCCAAATTGGTTTTGAGATAATTTTGGTTTTATTACATCTTCACCATTTATTCTACCACTTGTTAAATCTTGATTTCTATAGAAACCATAGGCTGTACCCTTAAACTCGTTTGTTCCACTTTTAGTTACCGCATTTACCGAAGCCCCAGTAAATCCGGACAACGTAACATCATAAGGAGCCGTTGAAACCGAAATTTGTTCAATCGCATCTAAAGAAATTGGCTGAGAATCCGTTTGTCCTCCAGGAGTTGCCGCATCTAATCCAAATGGGTTGTTAAAGATTGATCCATCTAATGAAAAATTGTTAAACTGATCATTTCTTCCTCCAAAAGAACCGTTGCTAGCAGTTGGTTCTAGTCTTGTAAAGTCCGAAGCCGATCTAGAAATCGTTGGAAGCGTTTTCAATTGTATAGCACTCACACTCGTTTGTGCACCTGTTCTATCGCTATTGAATGTTTTACTTCTAGCACTAGATATAACTACTTCTTCTAGTGCTTCTCCTTCTTCAGAAAGCTTTGCATTTATTACGGTGGTTTTTCCTAACGTAAGGAAAATATCTTTTACCTCAAAAGTCTTGAATCCCACGTAACTCACTACTACCTTGTAGGGACCTCCTACACGTAAGTTGGTTACCGTGTATCTTCCACTTTCTTGTACTACAGTACCTGATAATGTACCACTTGGTAAATGATAAGCCGTTACATAAGCTCCGAACAAAGGTTCTCCTTTGTCGTCTGTTACCGTCCCTTTAATCTTGGACGTTGTGACTTGTGAAAAAGAAGCTGCACTTATCATACATGATAAAACAACTAAAATAAATCTCATAGTTTGTTTGTTTTTAATTTAAAATTCAAAATTAATAAAAACAGTAGGTTACCTTACATTTTTTTACATTTTTGTACCATTTGTTATAGATGTAAAGTTCATATAAATTATTTACTACCGCTATTCTTAATTATACACGATATTGACATAAAAAAACATATTTTTATTCAAAAAGTGCATTCTCCCTCCGTGACATATACGCACACATCAACTCCTCCTCAATTAAAAAAATTGAAGCGTACTCTTACAGTTAAAATAATAAAATTGGGGAGACTATTAATCTCTTAACATCCTACAATTTAACAATTTAACCTCATATAAAAAAGAGAAAAACACCTATTATTATATATTAAAAAAAAATTAGTACTGACACCTGTTGTTGTTGGAAGAATATTCGATATTTGTATCCCAAATATTTAGTTATGAATTTAGTGATATATATCCTATCGTATCCTTTAATTTGGGGGCTTTCGATTTTACCTATGAGATTCTTATATGTAATTTCTGATCTTCTATATTTATTAATTTATCATGTCATAGGGTATCGTAAAAATGTTGTGATTAATAATGTTAAACTAGCCTTTCCTGATAAAAAAGATGAAGAGATAAACGATATTACTAAACATTTTTTTAAACATTTTGTTGACTTACTAATGGAAAGTATCAAAGCTTTCTCAATAAGTGAAAAGGAAATAAAAAAGCGCTATACACTTAAAAACCCAGAAGTACTGAATAAGTTGATTACAGAAGAAAAAAGTATTGCTTTGGTCGGAGCTCATATAGCCAATTGGGAATGGTTCTTTAGTGCACCGTTATACTTTAAAACAAATATGTATGGTACTTATTCAAAATTAGCCAATCCATATTTTGATAAAGCCATCCAAAAAAGTAGGGCTCGTTTTGGAGGTATAGTAATCAAAACTTCCGAAACGATCAAAACCATCAGCAATAACCATAAAAATAATACAAAAGGTGTATATATCCTATTAAGCGACCAATCTCCTACAATACAAAAAACATTATATTGGAGAAGCTTTTTGGGTATTGATGTTCCTGTACATACTGGTGCAGAATCTTTGGCTAAAAAATACCAACTCACAGTGGTGAATTTTACAACAAAGAAAATTAAGCGTGGTTATTATGAAACTGAATTTACCCTTATTTCAGATACACCAAAAAGAGCGAAAGATTTTCAAATTACAGATCAATACATAAATATTACAGAAGAGGCCATCAAAACGCAACCTCAGCACTATTTATGGTCTCATAACCGTTTTAAACATAAAGACAAGCATAAAGAGTGGCTTGAAATCAGAAAATAAAAAAACCGAGATAATCTCGGTTTTTTTATTTTATTTGCTTATCTCTTTATAATCTGTATGAGACTCCCAGTATAATTTGATTAACTCTGGTATCAAATTGCTGAGAAATACTGTTACTTATATATTTAGATTCAGTATCAGAAAAAGCTCTTTCCCAACGAACATCAAAACCAAATTTACCAAACTCTACTCCAGCTCCTAATTGCATTCCTAAAGTAAAACCATCGGTTTCTGTTATGATCTCTCCCAATGTCTCACTGTCTAAATCTCCATTAAGAATATATTGGAAAGACGGACCAATGAATACATTAGCAACACCTAAAAACTTCTTACCAAGTAACACAGGTATATCAATCTTTTGAAAACTATACGTTGCTGTTGCCGCTGGAATTGCTGTCAAATTATATTCATTTTGAAGTTTAGTATAGACCAATTCAGGACGAAGATAAAATCCAACTATTGGTAACTTAACGCGAGTCCAGATACCTGCATGAAAGCCTGTTTTACTTTTTGCTCCTTGCAAAACATCTTCTTTAACATCACGAAAAGAATCAGAGTTGTAGTTAATTCCTCCTTTGACACCAAACTGAATCTGTGAATTAGAGGTTTGTATTCCTGTAAAAATTAATAAAACCAATAATGCTAACTTTTTTCTCATTTGCTTTATTTTTAAATTATAAAATTAGGGGTAACGTTATGAATAATTGTTTATTTTCTCTTAATTACTTTTTCTACAGCTGCTACAATCGATGTATCATTTAATCCATATTTCTCCATAAGCTCAGCTGGGGTACCTGATTCACCAAAACTGTCATTAACAGCAATAAATTCTTGTGGAACAGGGTTATTTGACACTAAACTACGTGCTACACTTTCTCCTAAACCGCCATATTTGTTATGCTCTTCTGCTGTTACGACACAGCCTGTTTTAGCCACAGACTTTAAAATTGCTTCTTCATCAAGAGGTTTAATGGTATGTATATTAATTACCTCTGCAGAAATCCCTTTTTCTGCTAGTTTTTCGGCAGCTTGCAACGACTCCCATACTAAATGTCCTGTAGCAACAATGGTAACATCCTTACCTTCTGTTAGTTGAATTGCTTTTCCTATTTCAAACGGTTCATCCGTCATAAACACTGGTACTTTTGGTCTTCCAAAACGTAAATACACAGGTCCGTTGTGATCTGCAATAGCTTTGGTTGCTGCTTTAGTTTGACTGTAGTCACAAGTGTTAATTACAGTCATACCAGGTAACATTTTCATCAATCCAATATCTTCTAAAATCTGATGCGTTGCTCCATCTTCTCCTAATGTTAATCCTGCATGTGACGCACAAATTTTTACATTCTTATCAGAATAGGCTATAGATTGACGTATTTGATCATATACTCTTCCTGTAGAAAAGTTAGCAAAAGTTCCTGTAAAAGGAATTTTACCTCCAATAGTCAACCCTGCAGCTATCCCCATCATATTTGCCTCTGCAATTCCTACTTGATAGAATCTTTCAGGATGATTATCCGCAAACTCATTCATTTTTAATGATCCAGTTAAATCAGCGCATAAAGCAACTACATCAGGGTTTGACTTCCCCAACTCTGTTAACCCATCTCCAAAACCTGAACGGGTATCTTTTTTCTCAGTATATGTATATTTCTTCATTAGTATGTGTTGTAAATACGGCTCAAAAATAGTCTTTTATAAGCTATATGCCATTATATTTTTTTCAATTCTTTATAAAGTTTATGAACAGGAAAGCCCATTACGGTAAAATAACTCCCTTCAATTTTTTTGATCCCAATTTTCCCTATCCATTCTTGGATTCCATAGGCTCCTGCTTTATCATATGGCGCATAATTTTTTAAGTAGTACTCTATTTCTTCTTCAGAAAGTTCATCAAAATAAACATTGACGGTATCGTTTACGATTTTTTTATAATGCTTTCCTGTGATGCATACAGAAGTTATAACCTGATGTACTTTATTGGACAACTTTGTAAGCATTTGGAGGCCTTCTTCATAGTTTTTCGGCTTTCCTAAAGCTTCTCCATCGACCCAAACTATCGTATCTGAGGTAATGACTAATTCATTTTCTTGTATACTGCCTTCAAAAGGCTTTGATTTTAAGTCTGCTAAAAAATCTGTAATTGCTGAATGTTGTAAGGCTTTCGGATATACCTCTTCTACTTCTTTTACTTGTATTGAAAAGTTTATATCTAAATCCTTTAATAACTGCTGTCTTCTAGGAGAAGCAGATGCCAATATAACTTGGTATTTTTTTAAATTAGCTAATAATATTTCCATAATAATATGCCATAATTGGGATACTTATCAATGCTGATATATAAACTAAATCAGACATTATTAATATTTTCTTATACTCATCATAGCTTTTTATCTTTATCAAATGAAAGATAAAAAACGATTGTGGTATGATTCCAAATATAAAAATGGTAATCAATATAAAAGGACTTCTTATAAAGAGTAAAGCGGCTCCAAACACAATCAAACTTCCCATAAAAGAAATAAACAATGCACTATATTTCGCCTTGTTTCTACCCAATAAAATTGGAATCGTTTTATGGTTTTGACTCAAATCATAATCGATATTTATGACATCCTTAATCGTCTCTCTGACTATATTCCCTATAAAAAATAAGAATATATACAGTAGTGCAATTAATTGGAGTTTAAAAAAGATATCCCATTGCTTATCTGTCAACCCTACTGGGGTATCATACCACCAGACTATTAACACAGAAAATGCTTTTATAAAAGAATTGATGATATTACTAAAGAATGATTTTTTAGTCACTTGTAAGGAATACATGGTTACAATAGCAATCACTACAACTCCTATAAGAATATAAGAAGGTTCTTCAACAATGTATGAAACCAACCCGCAAGACAAGACACCAAAAACTCCAGAAATTATAGCGCCTAAAGTAGCTTTCTTTATTGGAATCTTTAGATGTTTTCGATGACGTTTTCGAACACTATAGTTAGTTAAGTACCCAGAAGCTAATACGCTTATCGTAGCCAAAGACAAGAGTAAAAACTGAAAATACGATAGTTTTGTTTGGAAACCTTGATCTGTTAAAAAATATTTTTTAAATAAAAACTGCGTAGCTACAATGTAAAGTAACTTCTTCCATTTAATAATATTTAATAAGGGGTGAGTCATTTAAAAATTATCAATTAAAATTCTTTTTAATTCTGGCTAAACTTTTTTTATTATCTCTGTCTTTCATAGTTTGACGTTTATCATGTACTTTCTTTCCTTTAGCCAAAGCTATTTCTAGCTTTGCCCATCCATTTTCATTGATGTAAAGACGTAATGGAACGATGGTATTCCCTTTTACATCCACTTCTTTGGCTAGCTTTTTAAGTTCTTTTTTATTTAACAGTAAACGCCTCTCACTTTTGGGTTTGTGATTATAATGATTTCCATAAGCATATTCCTCTACATACATATTAATTACAAACAATTCTCCTTTATCATTAAATTCGCAAAAGCTTTCCGTAATCCTAGCTTTACTTTGACGAATAGATTTTATTTCAGTACCTGTCAATTGGATACCCGCAGTATATTTATCTAAAATCTCGTACTCAAAACGAGCTTTTTTATTCTGTATATTAATGTTTTTTTGCATAACGATGAGCAAATATAATTATTATACTATTCATAGATAGTATTATTCTTTGTAACGAAGATTACAATCTGTTTCTTTTTAAGATAAATTGTTTTTATTACCACCCAAAATCACAGTAAAAAACCTCTCTTAAAAGCAGAAAACCAGAGAATTAACTCTCTGGCTCACTTGTTTTTTATACTTATAGTCCTAAAAAAAAGACGCTTATAATTAATTATAAATAATTTTGTCTTTTTATTCAGACATAATAGCTTCTGCTGCAGCTTTGTAGGAGCCATTCTCCAATTTTTCTCTAATTGAAGAAAATGCTTCTATAGTTTCATTAACATCTTCAATGGTATGACGTGCTGTTGGTATTAGTCTTAGTATAATTAATCCTTTAGGGATCACTGGATACACTACGATAGAACAAAAAACGCCATAATTCTCCCTTAAATCATGTACCATTGCCATAGCTTCTGGAATTTCACCTTTTAAGTATACTGGAGTAATACATGTTTCAGTCGTACCTAAATCAAACCCTGCATTACGCAACCCTGATTGTAAGGTATTTGTTATTTCCCACAACTTATCCTTTAATTCTGGCGTCGTGCGAATCATATCTAAACGCTTTAATGCCCCTTTTACCATAGGCATTGGCAATGATTTTGCAAACATTTGTGAACGCATGTTGTATTGTAAAAACTGAACAACATCTTTATCACCTGCAAAAAAAGCACCAATTCCCGCCATAGATTTAGCGAATGTGGCAAAATACACATCAATTCCGTCTTGCACTCCTTGTTCATAACCCGTACCTCTTCCTCCTTCTCCGAGTGTACCAAAACCATGCGCATCATCAACTAAGAGTCTGAAATTATATTTCTCTTTTAATGCTACAATTTCAGCCAAACGTCCTTGCTCTCCACGCATACCAAAAACGCCTTCCGTAACTAATAAGATACCTCCGCCAGTTTTTTCTGCCATTTTGGTTGCTCTCATTAAGTTCTTCTCACAGCTTTCAATATCGTTATGGCGGTATACAAAACGTTTTCCTGCGTGCAAACGTACACCATCAATAATACAAGCATGTGTATCTACATCGTATACAATAATATCATCCTTAGACACTAAAGCATCAATAGCTGATACCATTCCTTGATATCCATAATTTACCAAGTAAGAAGCTTCTTTACCGACAAAAGCAGCACATTCTTCTTCTAATTGTTCATGATATTTGGTATGACCAGACATCATTCTTGCTCCCATTGGATATGCCATCCCGTCTTTAGCCGCTGACTCTCCATCAACTTTTAAGACTTCTGGATGACTTGCCAATCCTAAATAGTCATTAATACTCCAAGTAATTACTTTTTTTCCATTGAAAGACATTCTATTTGAGATAGGGCCTTCCAATTTAGGGAATACATAATATCCTTCAGCTTTATCCGCCCATTTCCCCAAAGGTCCTTTATCTCCTTTAATTCTTTCAAATAAATCTTTAACCATTGTTACTTTTTGTTATTTCTTATGCGAAAGTAAACTTTTTTAAGAGCATTTCAAAACACCTCGCTGATTAGTTATTGGAGTTTTATCACCAAATCATTTGTATCAACCAATACACCTGCTTCTAAGGCTACACTACCTATAACTCCAGATAAAGGTGCAGTGACTGTTGTCTCCATTTTCATGGCTTCAATAATAAATAATGGTTGGTTTTCTTTAACCTTATCTCCTTTTTTAACTAAAATATTGGATAATAAGCCTTGTAATGGTACTCCTAATTGTTTTTCATCGTTCACATCTGCTTTTTCGTTTTCTTTTTTATCAACGGTAACCGTATTATCTTTTATTAATACATTTCTCATTTGACCGTTAATTTTAAAGAATACGTTTACATATCCTTCTTCATTCGGTTGACTTTTTTGTAATAGCGATATCAATACACGCTTTCCGGGCTCTATATCAATCATGATCTCCTCTCCTACTTCCATTCCATAAAAGAAATTTTTAGTCGGAATATTCATCACATTTCCATATTTTAAATGATTGTTGTAGGCAGCTACAAAAACCTTGGGATATAGTTTATATGATAAGAAATCAGTAATATCAAGAGACCGACCCATGCCCTTTTTGAATTTCTTTTTAAATTCTTCAAATTCTTTATCAAAATCTATAGGCTCTAAATGTGCATTTGGTCTATCTGTAAATGGTTTTTCGTCTTTTAAAATAATTTTTTGCAGTTCTTTCGGAAATCCTCCTACAGGTTGCCCTAAATCTCCTTTAAAGAAACTAATCACTGATTGCGGAAAAGAGATAGTATTCCCCCTTTTCAGCACATCTTCCACCGTCAAATCATTACTAATCATGTACTGTGCCATATCTCCAACAACCTTTGAACTTGGAGTTACTTTAATTATATCTCCAAACATTTCATTTACCTCTCCGTACATTTGAGTGACTTTATGAAACTTATCTTCTAAACCTAAGGCTCTAGATTGACTTTTTAAATTAGAGTATTGTCCTCCGGGAATTTCATGCTTGTATACATCACCTGTCCCTGAACGGAGTCCTGATTCAAATGGATAGTAATAACTGCGTACCGCTTCCCAATAATTAGAATACTCTGCTAAACGTTCTGTGTTTATCTTATTTTCTCTTTCGTTGAATTGCAAAACTTCTACCAGTGAATTAAAGTTAGGTTGTGAAGTTAACCCTGATAGGCCTCCTAAAGCTACATCTACCACATCAACTCCTGCTTCGATTGCTTTTAGATAGGTTGCTGACTGCAATGAAGATGTATCATGTGTATGTAAATGAATTGGAATGTTTATTTCTGTTTTTAAAGCGGAAATCAATTCATAAGCTGCTTGTGGCTTCAATAGCCCAGCCATATCTTTTATTCCTAAAATATGCGCGCCTGCGTTTTCTACATTTTTTGCGAGTTGTAAATAGTACTTTAGATTGTATTTTGTTTTATTCGGATTTAATATATCTCCTGTATAACAAATTGAAGCTTCTGCAATGCCTTGTGTTTTGTTTCTTACGTGTTTTATACAAGGTTCTATAGACTTCATCCAGTTTAAAGAGTCAAATATTCTAAATATATCTACCCCTGTTTCCCATGATTTTTCTACAAATTTTTCAATTAAATTATCAGGATACGCGGTATATCCAACACCGTTGGATCCTCTAATGAGCATTTGAAGTAAAACATTGGGCATTGCTTTTCTTAGTAATGCCAGTCGTTCCCATGGATTTTCTTGCAGAAATCGTAAACAGACGTCAAAGGTTGCGCCTCCCCATACTTCCATACTAAATATTTCTGGGTGATTCTTAGCATACCCTTCGGCTACTTTCAACATATCGGTGGTTCTCATACGGGTTGCTAACAAACTTTGATGTGCATCGCGCATGGTGGTATCGGTAAAATGAATTTTTTTCTCGTTTTTTAACCACTGAGCAAATTTTTCGGGACCTAAATCCGTAAGTAAATCCTTTGTTCCCTTAGGGTATGGGGCATGTTCTGAAAATACAGGTACTTTTGGTGCTAAAAATTTACGACTCTTATCTACCTTACTTACATCTGGATTGCCATTTACAATAACTTCCCCCAAAAAGTTAATAAGCTTGTTTGCCCTATTTTTAGGTTCTTTAAATTCGAAAAGTAACGGTTCATTTTGAATAAAATTAACCGTTGCTTCTCCATTCCTAAAAGTTGGATGCCTAAGAATGTTTTCTAAAAAGGCAATATTTGTATTTACCCCACGCACTCTAAATTCAGCTAAAGCACGGAGCATCTTTCTACAAGCTCCGTCAAAAGTTCTGCTAATAGCCGATACTTTTACCAGCATAGAATCAAAAAATGGTGATATTTTTACCCCTTGATAAATACTTCCTGCATCCAAACGTATACCAAATCCAGAAGCACTACGATAGGTGGTAACTGTACCATAATCGGGTTTAAAGTCGTTTGCAGGATCTTCAGTTGTCACTCGACATTGAAGTGCATGTCCTGTTATCTTAATTGCTTCTTGGCTCGGTATTTTTATTTGTTTGTCGCTTAATTTATATCCCCCTGCTATGAAAATTTGCGTTTTTACCAAGTCGATATTTGTTACCATTTCGGTAACCGTATGTTCTACCTGTATACGTGGATTTACCTCTATAAAAAAGACTTCTTGGTTTTGGTTTACTAAAAATTCAACAGTACCGATATTGTTATAGTTTACAGCGCTACATATAGCTATTGCATAATTATATAGATCACTCTTTATCTTGGCTGGTAACGCTAAAGAAGGGGCAATTTCTACTACTTTTTGATAACGCCTTTGTACCGAACAATCTCGCTCATAAAGATGTACTATCGATCCGAAATTATCAGCAACAATCTGAATTTCTATGTGTTTTGGGTTTTCAACATATTTTTCAAGAAAAACAGTGTCATCGCCAAAAGCATTTAACGATTCTCTTTTGGCTTCTGGAAAGGCTTTTATTAATTCTTGCTCTTGTCGAATCACACGCATTCCTCTTCCTCCTCCTCCTGAAGCTGCTTTTAACATTACTGGATAACCGATCTTAGCTGCCTCAGAAAGTGCTACTTCTATTGATGTTAGGTTTTCTTTACTACTTTGAATGATCGGTACTCCATTATTTACAGCTACTTTTTTTGCCGTAATCTTATCGCCTAAAGCTTCTAATACGGATACTTCTGGCCCAATGAAAATAATTCCATTTTCTTTACATTTTCTAGCAAATTCGGCATTTTCTGAGAGAAACCCATACCCAGGATGTATGGCGTCTACATTACTTTCTTTGGCAAGTTTTATAATTGCATCAATATTCAAATAGGGTTTTAGAGGCTCGTTATCTTCTCCTATTTGATAACATTCATCTGCCTTATAGCGATGTAAAGAATACCTGTCTTCATAGGTATATACGCCTACCGTTTTTATACCTACTTCCACACAAGCTCTGAATACTCTTATTGCAATTTCTCCCCTGTTAGCAACCAATACCTTTTGTATTTTCATTGAATCAAAAATTTAAATTGTAAGTGTTTTTAGTTTGTTCCCTTACAAAATTATCTGTTTTAATACATTTTATAAGGTATATATATAAATACAGTTTAAATTTAAAACTATTTTTCACGTTTTTAATAACTATACATCTAAAAAACAAAAAAAACATTTGTTTTTGTAACAATAAATAGCTTTAAAAAAACAATTCTTATCCCCTTTGTAGCCTATAATTACAACTGGTAAAACAACCATAAACTCCTTTAATACTACTGTAACCCCACTAAAAATGGGCGCTCCCATAAAGGACAATTCTTTTTTATTAAAGTTTTCTAATTATTTGGTTATAAGAAACAAACAGTTTACTTTCGCGCCCGTTTTTAAAAGTTAAATTTCTATGAAGGTAAAATTACTACTTCTAATGGTCATAATAGAATTGACCAATTTATATACGTTATTTGCACAAAATATTCTTAATACGAATTCATGGAACCCTAAAGAAAGTGTTGCTATTGGATACTCACCTAACGGTGCTGCTTCAGAAAATGCGAGAATTAACGGGAAAAACCATGTAGGAGAAGAAGTTATTTTATGGGAAGCCAAACCCGACGAAATAAGCGGAGCTGATGGAGGCTGGAATACCGATTGGCATAACATAGACCACAACACAACCTATCGTTTTAGTGTTTGGTTGAAAAAGACAAATTCTAACCATGGATCGTCCTATTTAGGGTTTTATGCAAACAACACAGGCTCCTTAACACTTACCAATACCTACAATGGTAACCCTTATTTTTGGTACGGAGATTTGCCGAAACTTAATAGGTGGTATTTGGTTGTTGGTTATGTTCATAAAAGTAGCCATACTGGAACAACTCATATCGGTGGTATTTACGATGGAGCAACAGGAGAAAAAGTAAGGTCTATTACCGATTTTAAATTAAAAAACACGGTAACTTCTGTAAAGCATCGTTCTTATCTGTACTATGATACCAATACATTGGATAGGCAATATTTTTATGAACCACGTATTGATCCTATTAATGGAAAAGAACCGTCAATTGATGCGTTACTAAAAATAAATGAGCATGCAAAGTTGATAGTAACCTATGATACCGCATCAAACCAAACACAAACTTTTTATTGTGATGACCCTGCTACATGTTCGCCAGATAGAGCAAGGACTGCTCGTAAAAGAAAGCAACAAAGTGTTACTACAAAAACTACGAATGAGTTGTCTGATGACTTCTTAGATGCTATTCGTATATATCCGAATCCAACTTCGGGTATCGTTACTTTTGAGTTTGAAGAAAAACTTATTGAAAATAGTCTTTCGGTTAAGCTTTACAATACTGCTTCTATTTTAATTAAGGATTTTGGATTAAAAAAAGAGCTGCAATTCGATTTTTCAGAAATGGCTTCAGGAGTCTATTTCTTACATATACATACCAATAAAGGAACCTCAATCACGAAAAAAATTATCAAAAAATAGAAAATTGACATTATGAAAAATAATTTGTTGACACTTTTAGTGTTCTTATTTGCTGGAATTCATTTTTTAAGGGGACAAGAAACTACAGAAAAAAACAATCCTAACGCAGAAGTATTTAGTGTTACCAGACGTACAATCAAAACCGAAGTAACTACCAATGAATTACCGAATAGTGAAAATTCTCCTACAGAACAATTAGACTATTTACAACCTACTTCTAGAACAAGAATGAGTAGTGCTTCAGCTACAAAAACCAGTTCTGAAGCTGGTAGTACCGCAGGTAGTTTGTCGGTATCCCTTACAGGAGCCGCAAATTATGCGATACCTATTATGGTGCCTCCGGGGATAAAAGACGTAGTGCCTAGCATAGGAATTACTTACAGTAGCCAAGGAAACAACGGTTTAGTCGGCTGGGGGTGGAACTTAACAGGTTTATCTACTATAAGTAGACTTCCTACAACCAAATATCATGACAATAAACACGGGAATATCGATTTTAATGACGATCGCTTTTCGTTGGACGGACAACGATTGATTTTAAAATCTGGAACTTATGGAGCTAGTGGATCGGTATATCAAACAGAAAACTATTCCAATATAAAAGTGATTGCACATGGAGTTTCTTCTTATGGGAGTTCTTATGGGCCTTCTTATTTTGTCCTATACTACCCAAATGGTGCTCGGGCTTGGTATGGAAATGAAGGGAACTCAAAAAGTTTACTTGAATGGGCTATTTATAAATGGCAAGACCCGCAAGGGAATTATATTGAATATAATTATTATTCAAATAATCGTTTACTTAGTATCAAAAGCATCAAGTATGGAGGTCGAAATGGAGGTACTACTCCTATGAACCTAATAGAGTTCACTTACAACGAAAGAAATCGACCTGAAAGTATTTATATGGGAGAACAACACTTTAAAAGAACCCATTTACTGAAAACTATAAAAGTTAGTACTAATGATAAACAATATCGAAAATACGTATTAACACACGATATAACTTCATTAGGTTATAATCGCTTAAAATCGGTTACAGAATACAACGCTTTAAATAAAGCACTTTCTCCTATATCTTTTTCATACGATGACTCGTACTCGTATATTAAGGATAGACGCGAAACAAGTATATATCCAAATTTTAATCCTGAAAATGGAAGTGTAATTACTGGTGATTATAATGGAGATGGTGAAACGGATATGGTTTATTACGATAATAAAAAGAAAGATGCCTTTTACGTACATGGTGGATTAAGTAGTAAAAATGGTAGTTTTTCTTATCCCGTAACCATAGATTTTGATAACATTTTCACTAGTGTTATTCTTTCTCATAATAACAAAATTTTAACGCAACAAGGAATAACGGTTGTTAATAAATATGGCGCTTCAAAAAATTCAAATGCTCTCGTTCGGTTTAGAACTTTTGCAGAATCATCTTCTTCTCTTATTTATCAATACGATAAGTTTTGGGAAGCACCAACTTATATAGATGAGTCTGGGTGTGAAGATAACAATTACAAAGACAATAACCTCACCATTACAGATCCTATTGGTTTTAATGATATATTTCATCCCTTAGCAAATACTATAACTGCAACTAACCAAATACATACTGGAGGATCTGGAGTTTATAAGGCAAGCAGCAACATCGTACTTAAGCCAGGTTTCGAAGCTAAAAAAGGAGCTAATTTTGAAGCTAAAATTGGGGCTTCTCCTAGAGAATTAGACAGAAAGATTATACCCATGAGATATGTTTCAGGGGACTTTAATGGAGATGGATTAACAGATGTTATTGCTATTGAAAAAGATTTTACAGGTACACGCTGTAATAAAAAATTCAATTTTCATGGTCCACGAAATGAACAAATAACCATTACTTGTGAATGTGATTATTATTCTAGTACCAAAAGTAATTCTCCTTCATATTTTATTGATTTAAACCGAAATTTAAACGATAATTTTTCATATGATGCAGGTAATTTATCTAAAATTGGTGAGAGTGATCAAATATTTGTTGCGGATCATAATGGAGATGGTAAGCAGGATCTGTACCATTTTAAAGAAGGACAGCTCTATATTTATACCTTAAACCAAAACAATCAACTAGAAGAATTACACAGTCTAACAAATTCTAAAATAAAAATAGCTCACCCCATCTTATTAGCAGATTTTAATGGAGACGGTAAAACCGATTTTGTAATCCCCATTGCTGATAAAGCTAAAAGCTGGCAATTTTTTATTTCAAAAGGAAAACGATACGAAGGAACAAGCCCTGTTACTTTACCTCTCTATTATTACAAAAGCGAAAAGAAAGAAGGTCTTGATAACTGGAAATTAAATATTTATGAATACAGATATATTGCTAGAGATGTTAATGGCGATGGTAAGGCTGATCTTATGATGCACAATATCAATTCTTATCAGGAGTGTAAACATAGATATTCTTCAAGCCCTTTAATCGGGTCGGAAAAAAGAGAGTGCAGAAGGTATGGAGATGAAACAACGACTACTGAAGAATATATCAGTATCTATAAGAACGAGGGAATAAAAGTGAAAAATAGTTTGACACCAACTTTTTCATACGAATCGGGATATTCTGTAACCAACAACCCAAAAAATGCTTCTTTTGGAATGCCTTTTTTTACAGATATTGTCAACTCTAATAGTATTCAAGAATATGGTTATATAAGTAACAATACCGTTTTTTTCTATCAGTTTGCAAAAGACAACAAAACAGACCTAACGCTAAAAAACATTACCAATAATGGGATTACTACAAGCATAGAATATGGGAATATGATTCCTACTGGACACCTACAAGATGATTCACCTTATTCTTGGGAGTCTTCTCAAGAATACCCATTTATTAATATTAAAGCTGTACCATCCTTTACACTGGTTAAAAAACTTACCGAAACAGGCGCAGGTAAAACGCGCTATCAAGATTTTAAATATCATGGAGCTACTTCGAATATCTACCTAGGTTTTCAAGGGTTCCTAGAAACCAAAAGAACCAATTGGTACGGTGATGATGTAAGTGCATTGTGGACTATTACTAAACACGATCCGAAAAAAAGAGGGGCAATCCTAGCACAATTTGTTAGTTATAATGCCTACGATACCCATAATTATTTGTCGAAAACTACCAATACCTATAGTACTTCCTTGGTAAGTAATAAGGTGTTTACAAACCTGCCCATTAAAACGCAACTACACGATAAATTAAGTGGGGTAACCACTACCAAAACTATTACTTATGATAGCTTTAAAAACCCCTTAACTGAATACACCACTTTTAACGGGGGGAGTCAAAGAGTAACTTATAACTATTATAGTAATGCTGCCGTTACTAATGAAAATTACCATATTGGAAGAATTAAAGACAAAACCCAAATAAATACTTTAGGCGGAAACTCCTTTACGACACAAGAAGTATATAATTATACCAATAACCTTCTTCAACAACAGAAAGTGAAAGGAAACAATACCAATTGGAACATTGAAGAATTTACCTACGATGTTTTTGGTAATGTCACCGAAAAAAAATTAACCCCTAGTGGATTGACCGCTAGAACGGAAAATTACACCTATTCTGCTGATGGACGATTTTTAACGACGTCTATGGATATTGAAGGTTTAAAAACCTCATTTACCTATGATAGTTTTGGAAATCCAAAAACTACCACAAACCCTTTTGGGCATACGACCACTTTTGGATATAATGGTTGGAATCGCCTTATTTCTGAAAAAGATTACTTAAATAAAACCACTACCTTTTCTTATGAAAATATAGCAGGAGGTGGTTTAAAAAAGAGCACTGACTATCCACAAGGAACTGATGAAATTGAAGAATACAATGCATTTGGTTGGGTAGTTAAAAGTGGCGCCTTAGGTGTCAATAATAAGTGGATTTATAAAAGCTTTGAATACGACGTAACAGGAAAGCTACATAAAGAAAGTGAACCCTATTTTAGCTCGCCTACCCAATGGAATACGACCTATTATGATGCAGAAGGACGTGTGGACAATAAAACTAGTTTTAACGGACTAGTGGCTTCTATAACTTACAATGGCTTGACAACTTCTGTGGATGATGGTACCAAAACGGTAACCACTACCAAAGATGGGGCTGGTAATATTGTTAAAATGCAAGACCCAGGGGGGACTATTACTTATACCTATTATGGAAATGGGGTAATGAAGGCTGCCAATTACGGTACACACAAAGTTGAAACCGAAATCGACAATTGGGGAAGAAAAAAGAAATTAACCGATCCTTCGGCAGGTACTTATACCTATAAATACAATAGTATTGGAGAGGTTTTAGAAGAAACTACCCCTAAAGGAAAAACCTCTTATACCTATGATAATTTTGGAAAAATAAACACGAAGAAAATCAAAGGAGACCATACGGATATTACCCTTAATTACCAATATAACACTACTAGTAAACTACTTACTTCTATTAACGGTTCTAATGCTCGTACTCATGAAGATTATTCTTACAGTTATACCTATGATAGTTATTATAGACCTGAGACGACCATCGAAGAAAATGGAAAAGCACGCTTTGAATACAAAATAGCTCATGATGCTTATGGTAGGGTATCTTCAGAAACCTATACAAGTAAGGTACTAAAGTCTGAAACAGCAGCAGAAAAACAAAGTATTGTTAAGGTTAAAAACATATACGATGCTAATTCTGGAGTTTTAACGGAAATAAGAGATTTTAATACTAATAATTCGTTGTGGAAAATTAAAGAGGTGAATGCTCGTGGTCAAGCTAAAGAGATTCATTTGGGTAATGGTATGGTTAAAAAGAGAGTTTATGATGCTTTTGGTTTTACAAAAAGTATTTTAGATCAAACTCCCCATGATACCCCTACCGTTGCACTGGATTTAGCATATGATTTTAATACCGTTAGAGGCAATCTAAACAGTAGAAAAAACAATAATTTTGCTTGGAGTGAATCCTTCACGTATGATAATTTAGATCGTTTGACCAATATTGCTGGTTCGGTTACGCGTAATCAGGAATACGATACCAGAGGACGTATAAAGGTAAATTCTGAAGTTGGAGATTATAATTATAAGGATGCGACTTCGTACCACCTTAAAGATGTTTCTTTAAATAAAAGAGGGGATTTGCATTATCAGAACAATCCGCTTCAAAAAATTACCTATAATGCCTTCAAAAAGCCTATTTCAATAGCTGTTGAAAATAAAGCAAGGGTAGATTTTGACTACGGTATTTTACAAAATAGAAGTCATGCGTACTATGGAGGAAATCAAGAAAGCAAGTTAGAACGTAAGTATCAAAAACATTATTCCGCAATTTCTCCTGTGGAAATTGAAGAAGATAGTCAAGGAAATGTTAAGTTTTTAACCTATATCGGTGGAGATGCCTATAGTGCTCCTGTAGTGTATGTAAGCCAATCTGCTACAGGTAAAACTAGTGGGTATCATTATTTGCACAGAGATTACTTAAATAGTATCTTAGCCATCACCGATAGCAGTGCAAATGTAGTTGAGCAGCGTCAATTTGGTGCTTGGGGTGAGGTGGATCGTTTTAAACGCTTGGAAAGTGAGATTACCTTTACCTATGATACTACTTTACTGAATAGAGGGTACACAGGTCATGAACATTTTGTGGATGTTGCGTTGATACATATGAACGGTCGTATGTATGATGCAAAGTTAGGGCGTTTTTTATCTCCTGATAATTATATCCAAGAACCATTTAGTACACAAAGCTTTAATCGTTTTGGGTATGTTTGGAACAACCCATTAAAGTTTACCGACCCTAGTGGGGAAGTTTTATGGGTTGCAGTTATTATAGGTGCGGTCATTGGCGGAACTTCTGCGGCAATTAGAGAAGGTAGTAACTTTGGAGATATATTAATGGGCACATTAATAGGTGGGATTGCTGCTGGTGTTGGTGCTGGTGTTGGAAACTTGGTTGCCGGTGGAGCAAAATTTTTTAGTACAGCAGCACTGAGTAAAGTTTCAGGTTTTGCTATGGGAGTTCAAGTGGGTGCGGCTTCAGGCTTTGCATCAGGATTTGTTGGCGCTGCTGCGATGACTGCATGGTATACTGGAGGGGATTTCGTTGAAAGTATCAAAAATGGTTTTATTGGAGCAATATCAGGTGCAGCAATCGGAGCAGCAGTAGGTGGGATAACTCATGGGATTAGAGCAGAAATAAATGGACGAGATTTTTTTACTGGCGATATTAAAATACCTCCAAAGCCTATTAAAATATTACCTTCAGGTATAAAAAACATAAACCCTAAGGTAGAATTTGATAATAGTATTATTAATAAGAAGCCAACACTCAATAATGTTTCAAAATCAAACTGGTCAGGTAGTCCTGTTGGTGATAATTCTAAAATTTCTTCTGGCTTTGGTGTAGACAGGAGTGTAGGTTCAAGTCCACACAAGGGAGTGGACTATTCCATTCCAGTTGGTACTAAGGTGAGAGCAACTGCTAAAGGAATTGTATCAAGGGCATATTTTTCTAAAACTTACGGGAACACTGTTATTATAAATCATGGAATATCTCCAAATGGAGGAGGTAATGTTTATACTCTTTATGCTCACGGTAACAATTTAAATGTTACTTCAGGGCAGTCTGTTAATCTTGGTGATTTAATTTTTAATTCAGGATCTACTGGTTCAGCTTCAACTGGGCCACACCTACACTATGAAGTAATTAGGACATCTTTATCCCCTAACAGTAAAGCTTTTTTTACTAATTTTGGTTTAAGGCACTCACCTGAATCTTTAGGTCAACTATTAGGATTTTAAAATTATTAATATCATGAGATACTTAACAATATTAATATTAATTAGCTGTAAACTTGCTTTTGGGCAAGATAAAAAACAGAAAGAAGCTTTGGAATTAATTGAATGTTTAAAAACAGAAAGAATAAAAAACTCAAAACAATATCATGTAGTTTCAAATAGCTATTTGCTGACTGATTTAAATAATGATAATATTTTCGAAGTTGTAGAGATAATCAATAAAATTGAAGATGAATTTTCTGGTTTTTTACCAATAGAACTATCATCAGCTTTTGATTACCATAAAGTTTATTCATTTGATAAAGAAAATAATAAGTTTATTTTAAGTAAAGTTTCCAATTTTAATACATATAAAATTGGAAGAGAATATTTCTATAAAGCATGGTATAGTTTAATTTTGAACCCAAAAGGTTTAAGTAACAATTTACAGAGTTTTATAAATGAGAATAAAGAGCTTTTTTTACATGAATTAAATAAGCTTATCAAAGAAGTAAACAAATAATTAATTAATACCTAGATGCTGGCTAGATTACCAAATTAAAAGTAATGGCTACCCCTTGATGCCGCTAGATTATCAAATTAAAAGTAAGGGCTACCGCTAGTTTTTAACTAGTGGCGGTCAAGAGTAAGCCACACAATATAATAATAAATACAAGAACTACTTTAATTTTAGATAATTGTAGTTTTTGTATTTTGGCATTGTTATGAGTAGAATTTATAAATTTTACAATTCAGAGGGGTTATATTTTGTAAGTTTTGCTATGGTAAATTGGATTGATGTATTATACAATAGTGTGAATTATTGTAGAAAAGAATGATTTTTAGGGATGTTCGAACGAGCAGGAAAGAACAATGCAACGACTAAGCAGTATCAGTTTTGGCAACATCATAATAAGCCAATAGAATTATGGAGTATAGAAGTGATTAAACAAAAGATAGATTATATTCATAATAACCCAGTGCAAAGTGGTTTGGTAATTAATGAAGAAGATTGGAAATATTCCAGTGCAAGGAATTTTCAAGATGATGATACAGTTTTAGAAATAGATAAAGTTGGTTTTATACAAAGATGATTGTGTTTTCTTACTCATAACCGCCACTAATTTTGGAAACTAGCGGGAGCGGAGCAGCAGTAGGTGGGATAACTCATGGGATTAGAGCAGAAATAAATGGACGAGATTTTTTTACTGGCGATATTAAAATACCTCCAAAACCTATTAAAATATTACCTTCAGGTATAAAAAACATAAACCCTAAAGTAGAATTTGATAATAGTATTATTAATAAAAAAGCTAGTTTATTTAAGCCTAAGTTAGTCAATCAATTGAAAATAAATTCTACAGGTGAAGGATTAAATATTGATGATACAGTTTCTTATTTGAACGAAAACGCTAATTATAAACCTATAGGTAGATGTGCAAAATTCATTAGGAAGGCATTAGAAAAAGGAGGAATGAAAACTGTAGCCCTTGATGCCGCTAGATTATCAAATTAAGGTTAATGACTACAACTAAATTATAACTAGTGGCAATAAAGAGTAAGAAAAAAATAAACTACCTCGATATTTTTATTGAGATAGTTTTTAAAATATAGTAATTTTGAACAGCTGTTACCGCTATTAGTATTGAAAACTAACCTCCTTTAAAAACAAAAAAGACTGCCTTATTAGACAGTCACATTATTTGATAAGGTAGCTTTTACTTATAGACCATTTTACTCCAATGAAATTGGGCAGTATTAATTTGTATGATGTAGATACCATTTGATAAGTCTTCAAAATCTGCTCCTATTCCGTAACTATTTTTCTCTACTGTAGTTTTTCTTTGTTTTACTAATTCTCCTGTTAAAGTAAAGACTTTTATATCCATTTGCTTTTGTAAAATTTCTTCAGAAAACTTAATAAGAGAAGCATTGGTAATTGGATTAGGGTACACCTTTGCTCCTACTAATTTTGGTACTTCTGAAAATTCACTGTTGTTTTTTTCAATAACAAAACCGTAATTAATACTTCTTTTAAAAACTCCTGATTGTTCAATACTAATCAACATATTGTAGATTCCTTTTGGATAATTTTTTTTAGAAATTACAAACTGATTTTTTTCATTTAACTGTAATTCAATAACACTGGATAATTCATTGCCTGTTTGCACTCCATTAAGATCAGCTATTCTAGTTATTATTGCATTTGCTTTTATATTATGAAAGTCCCCCTTGTTTTCTATGACTACCAAATAATCATCTTTATTTTCTTTCGATGCAAGTAACTTAGCTTTTATATTGGATTTTTGTCTTATAACAGCTAAATGGTGTTTCGTATCTGATAATGTAGGAATAATTTGATCTTTGGATTTAAATTGAAATGATGTTAATTCAAAAGGCATTTCACTCTTAAAACTACTTCTTGATACATTAATTGGATGTATACCTTTTGCAAGTTTTAGTTCTTTTTTATCATTTTCATGAATTAAAAACACTTCTAATGGGTTGTTGTTGTTTTTCTCTCTCAAAACATAATCATATTTATTAAGAGAATTGATAATTTGATAGTCTGATACTGCTAAATATTCCTCATTGGTATTCTTTTTTTGATAATTTTTAGGACTCGACTTTCTTGAAGAACTCAATTCTCCATGAATAAGATCCCACGAATATTTCGCCCTTGCCACATCAAAATGATTTATCCTAAACCTACCATCATACCTTCCATTAAGATAGGCTCCTCCAGGTCTTAATGCACTATTATAAGCAGTTATCCCATCATTTGTACCTTGAAAGAGTTTTACCAGCGGTCCCATCGTACATAAAGTCGTGTTAATCGCCCCAAAAACATAGCGATCAGTCCAGTTACAATACCTACTGGCCGCAATACTTTTAAACTTATAACCGTGGCTACCTCCATTATCTAACCGTGGCCTAATAATATTTCTACAATAATAGGTAGTTGAATAAAAAGATTCTGGCCCTATAAAGTCATAAGGCGGTGATAGCAATTTACTACCTGCTAAAATTATAGCAAACCCGGGCATGGTTAAAATATCCCAAAATACAGTACCTGTAAAAGGTGTTCCCATAGCTATCACCTTATTTACTAAATCCTTTTTTCCATGAAGGTGCATTGCCACATCTATTGCCATTCCTGCATTACTCCAAGCAGCTATATTCAGTTTATCTACTTGAAATTTATTGGCTATTTTATCCAATGCATCTGCCAAAATTTTACCGTTTACCCATAGTCCTTGTGACCGCGTTGTTGCAACAAAAGCTGTTAAATACCCAGCGTCAAAAGCTCTTTTATACATTTCACCTTGGTCGTCTTTAAACCAATAATCATTTAATGCTGTTAATCCGTGGTTAAAAACAATGACCTTCCCATTGTAATTGGCTGGTTTTTTTCCATAATAAATTGCTTTTGCGTCATGAAAACTGGATTTTGCTACCTCATTTCCTATTCTTGAAGGATACTCTAATTGAACTTCCTTTTCAATTTGCCCATACGTATGTAACGCAAAAATGATAAGAAAATAACTTCCTAATTTTTTAATCATAATAAAGTGCTTGTTTATAATTTATACTCTGTTGTCAAGGTTTTTTCGTATAAAACCTTATAGCTAATGAAAAGGTGGAATTTTTATATTGTGGGAGGGATTATTTTCCTAGTAAGATAAGTAAAAAACTTTAATTTATCAAGAGCTTAAACAATTTCACCAACAAGCTTACGCTAGAGTTTTTCTAAATAAACCTTTGACTTTTCGTAAAAAAACCAATAAACCCTCTATATAACAAACAAAAGGTTAAAGTACAATTAATAAAAAGCCAAGCTATAGGCTTTCTATACTTTTGCCGAAATAACAACGTCCCCATTCTTGGGATAAAATAAATATAACATTCAAAAACTATTTAAATGAAAAGTAAACTATTTATTGCTGTATTGGTATCATCATTTTTAATGACAAGTTGTGCAACTATTTTTACAGGGTCAAAAGATACGATCAGATTTAATTCAAACCCTACTGGTGCTAAAGTCTATATCGATGGACTTGAAGTTTGTACAACTCCATGTTCGGTTAAAGTTAAGAGAAGTTTATCTGATAAAATGGCCGAAATAAAATTAAATGGTTATCAAACTAGAATCATTACCTTAGATAAAAAATTTAATGTGGTTAGTATTCTTAACCTAGGAGGAATTCTAGGATGGGCAATTGATGCGGCTACTGGTTCAATAATGAAGTATGATAGAAAAGGATATGACTTAACATTAGAAAAAGACAAAAGTATTTCTTCATTGCTAAAGAATCCTTCAAAAATTGATATCAACACCCAAACAGAAACCGTTAATGTATATGTAACGGGTGGTAAACAATAATACTTTACAAAATCAAAAGTAGTTCTTTTTTTAAAAACATTCTCGTTTATTAAAAATTAGCCTCACTACGCTATTTTTTGTAGTGAGGCACTACGCTACCTTATGCAATTTTCCCACAGGTTACGGCGTCTTTTTCATCATAGCAATACAAATATTACTCACTTTTATATTGTAAATTTTCGAGATAATATTATTTTTTATTTAGCGTTCTTTTTTTTGATTTTTTCTTCTTTGGTAATTTTTCCTTTATTCTATTTTCATGTTGTTTAACTTCCTCCATGAAATCTGTATTATAAGTATATTCTTTAGATAATTTTATAAACGAAACAGCCTTTTTATATTCTTTTAATTTCTCGTATAAAATCGCTTTTTTCAAATATAAAATTGATTTATCTGCACCTTTTACTGTTATTGCAAAATCAATAAAATCCTCTACTTGTTTATAATCTTCATTCCACAACAATACATTAATGTAATGAGGGTATACTTCAAAGGCATATATACTTTCAGATAATGCTTTTTTATAATACGAAATAGCTGTTTCATATTTATATAGTTTCTCTGCATATACACGCCCCATTAATGTTAATGCCATGGTATTTTTATCATCGTAAGATAAGGCATAATGTAAAGACTCGATCACTTCTTCCAAGTCATATGGGTAACTTTCTAATGCTCTAAAAACATAATTATTTATAGTTGTATCCATAATTATTCTAATTGTTTTCGTAAATCATTTTTTAATTGGTTTCTGTTTTTTTTAAATGATTTTACCCTTTTTTTCTGTTTAAAATCTGTTCCTGTAAAAACCCTTATCGGATTACCTCTTTCTACTGCATTATGATTCATCCACTGATTCTCCATTTCTTTTTTAGATTCCTCAATATTTAAAAAGTGTACCTTCTCTCGTAATCGCTTAATGGCTATCTTTTTATTTTGGTATTGTGATCTACTATCCCTAACGAAAACTTGTAATCCCGATTTTAGATGTTTTGCTCTTATAGCAGAACTAACTTTGTTTACATGTTGTCCACCAGTCCCTGGACTTCTTATTGCCTGAAATTGAATATCCCTTTCTTTTACTTCAATACTTTTTGAAGCAGTTATTTCAAAACATCCAATAAACCAGTTTCTTCGCTTATGATGTCTTCTAAAAGTTGATACACCAATCCATTTAATTGTTCCTAACCAATCTTTCAAAAAACCATTTATACAAATTCCTTTTAATTGTATACTTACTGATTGTAATGTAGTATTTTCTATTCCATTTTCCTTATAAAGAATTATATATTCGAATTTTCTTTCTTTTAATTCCTCTAAAAAAATCTTTAACACTTTAGCTACTACAAATGCACATTCTATTGGGCCATTGCCTGCTGATATCTGTATTATTTTTGTTTCCATAATTACTTATCCATTCTTACTATTTTTGGTGTAAATGTTCCTAAAACCTCAACTAATTCTTTTTGGTTCACCATGACTTTTTTAATATCCTTATATGCCATTGGAGCTTCATCTATTCCACCTCCAATAAGTATTACATCGCTCATATTTAATTGGTTTTTAATGTCACTTTTAGTAAATTTTTCTTTACACTTTTTACGAGAATATTTTCTACCTGCTCCATGTGAAGCTGATTGTAGACTTGCTGTATTCCCCAAACCTCTTACAATAAAACCTGGCGCAGTCATCGATCCTGGAATAATACCTAATTTACCTTTTTGAGCTGGTGTTGCTCCCTTTCTATGTACTATACACTCATTACCATTTACCATTTCTTTCCATGCAAAATTGTGATGATTTTCAATTTTTGCCATCGGTTTAACCCCTAGTTTTTTTGCAATTCGTTCATGAATATTATCATGACATGCCTTTGCATAATCACCTGCCAAATTCATTGCCTGCCAATATTCTTGTCCATCGTGGGTATTTAAATCTAACCAGGCTAAATGTTTTACATTTTTGGGCAAATAACATTGTTTTGTAGCTAGGTAGGTATAATGTTTCGCTATGTTTGCTCCTAAACTTCTCGAACCACTATGTGACAAAACACCTATGTACTCTCCTACTTTTAACCCAAATTCATTATTAGTATCTATTATAGAAACACTACCAAATTCTACAAAATGATTCCCACTTCCAGAGGTTCCTAACTGTTTATATGCTTTATCCTTCAAACGTTTTACCAATGGAATTTCTGTAAACTCATTTCTATAAAATATTTCATGGTCTTGTTTTTTATCATGAGTCTCCCGCATTCCAAACTTGGTATGATTCTTCAAAATATTTTCATATTGATGTTTTTTACCTTTAAGAAAAGAAATAGGAATTGGATACACTGTCAAACACATACGACATCCAATATCTACCCCCACTCCATACGAAATTACCGCATTAAAAGTTGCTAGTATTCCACCAATTGGCAATCCATAACCATAATGTGCATCTGGCATTAATGCTCCTTGTACTGCAATTGGCAGTTTTAAAGCATCGTACAACTGAAACTTAGCTTGTTCATCGATTTCATTTTCTCCATAGATAGAAAATGGAACACGAGTATTTCTTAATTGATGCATTTTTACCGTTACGGGTTTCACTAAGCCTTCAACTACTTTCCCCCAAATGGTATTGCCTTTAAATTTTTCTGGATACATTAACACCTCTTTGGCTTCTTCCAAAATACGTTCTTTCTTTTCCTTTTTTCTATACCTATTTATTTGCCCTAGTGCAATATTTATACTATTATTTTTTGGAAAACCTAACTTTATTAAGTCTTTCCCTTTTAATTTAATTCCCATACTTTTTTAAATTGAAATATACGATTCTATAGAATTCACTTTCATACTGTAGTATTTGTAATATGAAATAACCATAAGAAAATGTCTTTTATCCATTCCTTTTTTAGAATAAAAAAACCATAGTGAAGGCTATATTTTGGTTTTCTTATTTAGATCAAGAAAAATAGTTTATTCTATTTTACAGTAATTTCATGTTATGACTACAATTTACGCTATAGTTTTTAAGCTTTTTAATTCGGAAATATTTAAGAAAAAGTCATAAAAAAAATCCGAAACTTTTCAACTTCGGACTTTTCATATATAATAGATTTAATTACTATTTATAATTTTGAAAGTCACGAAGATCATACACATAAGAACCTAGTTCCCTTTGTATATATATGTTTAATAAGTTGTTGAACATTTTACTTCGCTTTTTAATATTGTTTTATTGCATTATTGCGCTGCAAAGATGAAATATATTTCTGAATTACACAAACAAAAAAAACACAAACCACTAAAAATCAAAAGATTAAACCCCTAATAAAGACAATAAAATTCCTATTCGCTTTTAGCGAGTATGATCAAAATAAATAACTGTCTGATTATAAATATTATAATCAAAAATCAAAGGACATGATGGTCTCAATAGGTATTTAAAATAAATTATAAAAAAAACGCCCAAAAATTATGTTTTGGACGCTTTTACTATATTATAAAAAGTTTTTACCTAGAACAATTACCAAAAATGTCGCAATTTCACTTCCGTTTTATGTAGTTTAATTATGTTCATAAGCATTATATTTGTTTTTTCAATATATTCAATGCAAATATTCAGGAAAACATATATAGTTCCAAATATTGACAATATATTTTTCCTCACTTTTTCCAAAGAAGGTTCTTTTTATAGTCTGATTTCAAAAGTTACATTATGTAGAATAATTAAGGTTCACCCAAAGGGTTCACTATCCTCTCAATTAATTTTCGGGTAGCGTAAGATATTTTTTCGGTATTCCAATATAATTTTATAAACAAACATTTGTTTTAGATTTTAATACATAGAAAATCTATTAAGAAATAATTTCAAAGTAAACTAATGTAATCAATAATAAATAGTATAAGAAAGCTCTCTTATACTATTGAAAAACTATTTATTAGGCTTATTAATTCTAATGCCCAGTAATGCTGCAATAATCAAAAAAAACTGGAGTATTATTTTTTTATAGTTTTTTGTTTTTACCCCTAAAATCAACAACCAAAAATGTGATCGTGCATGCTTAAATATGTTTTTTTGTCCAATATCATGACTGTTCTCTAAGTGATAAAGTGACTTTTGAAAATTATTCTTCTGAAGCGCCGCTTTTCCCAATGCTAACTGTTCTTGATACACTAAGTTCTTTTCAGTTGTTGTCATGGTATGTTAATTTGTTATTGACTGTTTTTTCTGAAGCCCTTAGTTCCTTAAAAACCCAATTTAGTTCTCGGACTATGGCTGTTACTAACGCTACTTGCATTTGGTTAGGTAATACTTCCCATGTATACGTTTCAACTTCTAAATGGTTTGTAAAAGCTTCTTTATTCCAAAGTGCTAATGTCTCTATTAGATCGTCTTGTGTCGATTGTAAATTTTCATAAGTTGCTAAAAAAACAGGAACGTGATAATGGGTTCTTACCTCTTTAAGGTTTATCTGTTCAATTTCCTTAATAGCATCATTTAAATCTTTAAATTTCAAGTAATCATTATTATGGGTGTGTACTACCGTTTGATGTAAATAGCTAGGTTCGTGAAACGGTGTCAATATTTTTTTAAGATCAGAAATGCGATCCTCTTCCAAACGATGATACTTTAATGCTGCACTCAATTGAACTTTCCCTATTTTAATATCATGTTCTTTCATTTTCTGAATCACCTCTGTAGGTTTTTCGTAAGCAACTGAAAAGTGGCATACGTCAAAACACAACTGGATGTGTTCTTTAATATAGTCTGTTGCCTCCTCTTTGGTACAATTTCTTTTATCCATCAATATAATTCCCCCTTTTTCTACTAAGTAATTAGTATAAAATTCTAAAAATTCGTCCGAATTCTCAATCACACCATCTGGCTCAGGTTCTATATCAAGATGTAAACTTTTATTTGTTTGTTCTTTTATACTTATTAAATGGTCTACAACATCTATTAGGTATTCACAACTTTTAAGCTTTGCTTTTTCCAATGCACTGTTTGTTGTAAACCAATACCTATAAGATATAGGAGAAGTCGAAACCCCTCCTGTTATATCTTTTGGTAATAACTGACAAAGCACATCAAATAATAATATTGTATATTCCTTTCTTTCTACCGATGTCCAATCGGGTGTATGTACCTGATCTTTAATCACCTTACCATGAAAATTACCATAAGGGAAACCATTAATTGTAAATACATATACATTATTACTATCAAGCCATGCTTTAAAGCTATCTAAAACACGTTTATTACTAAGTTCAGAAACTGCTTGCCATGAAAGTCTCAATCCAATTCCGAAGGAATTATTTTTAGCAATCTGATCTTTAATACTAAGCAAATAAGTTTGTAAGTTCTTAAACGTGTCTTTCCAAGATTCCCCTGAATGAATGTTGGTACAATAACTCAAATGTCCTGTTTCCCCTATTCTCATGCCACGGTATTTTTTACTTTGTGAAAAGCTGCTAAATAGGCTACTGATGTCTGTAATTTTTCTTCGTCAATACTGTGTACTTCTTTTCCTTTACCTATTTGGTCTAATAACATAATGGTTAAAACACCCCCAAGATGTTCTCTAAATTCTTCTAATCCCTTTATAAGTTCAGGGTTTATCATATTTACTTGGTTTCTATCAAAAAGTAAAGGGTGGTACAACTCAAAACCTAAAGCATCAAAACAGTGTAATATTCTGTACAAATCATTTTCATCCAAATATCCAACTATATGAGAATAACAAGCATCCAAAGCAATACCAATTGCTACTGCTTCTCCGTGGGTTACCTCATAATTTGTAAGGTATTCCAATTTGTGGGCAGCCCAATGACCAAAATCTAAAGGACGTGATGATCCTTGTTCAAAGGGATCGCCATTTTTACCTATATGTTCCACATGCATTTGAGCACACTTATAGATAAGCTGGTTCATTACTTCGAGGTTTCTTTCCGTTAATGCACCTGTATTTTTTTCAATCCATTCAAAAAACAACCTGTCTTTAATAAGTGCTACCTTGATGGCCTCTGAAATCCCAGAGCGCCAATCTCTATCAGACAATGTCGTTAGAAACGTACGATCATTGATAACTGCATAAGGCGGTTGAAAAGTGCCTAAAAAGTTTTTTTTATTATAATAATTTACGGAGTTTTTAACCCCTACCCCAGAGTCATTTTGTGAAAGAACAGTTGTTGGAACTCGAATCAACCGAACTCCCCTATGCGCAATGGCACAAGCAAAACCTACCATATCTAAAACCGCTCCACCTCCTATTGCGATAACATAAGAATGTCTGTCTATTTTTTGTGTATTGATCAAATCAAGTACATTTTCAACCGAATCCCAGTTATTTTTTGTTTTTTCTCCACCTGCTACTAATAGTGGAGTTCCTTCAAGGGTAATTTTATCTTGATAGGCAATAAAATATGCTTTAATTCTATCAATAAGGTTGGGATGAAAAGAAAACATTTCTTCGTCAATTATGACGATAGCTTTAGACGGCTTATTTTTATCCGATGAAATTAAAATATCAGCCAATTGCTCTTTGGTTGAACTGAAAATATTTTCACTAAATAAAATAGTATAATTAAATTGAACTTTGAAGTTTTGTTTTATTGTATGATTCATAAATCTTATTCATGTTTATTTTTAAGTTACTGCGTAATATTTGGCTATTATTATAGACAAAGGAAGTAATCCTATAAGTAGTATTGCGTTATATCCATCCGAAAAACCTGCAACGTATATGGCATTTAGTGGAATTAATGATAATACTCCTATTTTTACAGCTTGCTTTATTTGTTTTGGGTAATTTTTTTTAACCGCATTTAATTTGGCAAACAAATTAATTCCAAACCAAAAAAGTAAAAAAGGAAAGCTTACCAAACTGTCAATATACCCCTTAAACATTAGAACGATAAAAAATGAAGTTACTAAGCCGTCTAAAATAATTGCTTTTACAATTGAACTTTTATTATTCCCCTTGGCTTCTTTTTGAGCAACCAGCGTAATTGCGGCAATAAACATCAACGGAATAAAGCCTATAAACCATACTTCTTGAATTGTATTCGGTACGATACTCATTCCTAGAAATAAGTTGAAGGTTCTACATAACCCCATATTTAAAGGGCCTAAAACCCTATGGTGTTTTGCATATTTATCATAACTAAGTGCTAACAAACAGATAATAACCGATACTATTCCGCTGTAAACAGAGAGTAGAAATGCAGAAATAATAGCGATAACAAACAAACTTACCCCATACACAACTGCTTCTTTTACTGAAATATGCCCCATGGGCAAAACCCTCTCGGGCCTATGCAACGTATCGCTTTCAAAATCGAAAATATCGTTAAATACGATACCTCCTGCGTACAAACCTATGGTGGCTATTAACAACATTACAGCTTGCTCATACTGTGTTGTAATAATTTCAGGAGCAAGAACGCCTGCTATTGCAAAACCTGCAATTATATCTGAAATTGCTGTTAAAATATTAGCTGGACGCGCTATTTTTAAAAAATAACCTAGTCTCATGTTAATTTTTAATTATGTTGGTATATGTTTTTTTGGTAAATTCCTGTCCTCTTAAAACAGAATTACCATGAAGTAATTCATGTGCTTCTATGGTAATGTCTTTTATCCAATCTTCTTCGTTAAATTGCCCGCTTTGTGCATAAACATCCAAGGCATTTTTATAACAGGTAAGATGAATATCCTTTGCTGAAACCCCTCTTTCTTTCATTAATAAAGCTGTTTTGGGTACTGATAAAGGGTCACTTACCCCCCAATCTGCAGAACTATCCACTATAACTCTTTCTGATCCATATGTTTTTACTACTTCTACCATTCGTTCATTACCCATTTTTGTATTGGGGTAAATCGTAAACGCTGCCCAAAACCCCCTATCTAGTACCGACTTTGCTGTTTCTTCGTTATTATGATCTATGACAACCATTGAAGGACATACGCCATGCTCTTCAATAACATCCATACTTTTAAGGGTTCCATTCTTCTTATCACGATGAGGCGTGTGAACCATGATAGGAAGTGCTAAATCTTTGGCCAGTTCAATTTGTAATCTAAAAAACTTATCCTCCGCTTTCGTTTGATCGTCATATCCTATTTCTCCAATAGCAACCACACCTTCTTTTGCAGCATACAACGGAAGTATCTCCATTACTTGTTCTGCAAGCTTCTCATTATTTGCTTCTTTAGAATTCAATCCCATGGTACAATAATGTTTTATGCCAAATTGAGATGCTCTAAACCTTTCCCAATTAATCAAACTATTAAAGTAGTCTTGAAAAGAACCTACTGAAGTTCTAGGTTGTCCTAACCAAAAGGCAGGTTCAATAACAGCCACGATACCGGCTGCTCTCATCGCTTCATAATCGTCTGTAGTACGTGAAACCATGTGAATGTGTGGGTCGATGTAAAATTCCATTCTTTTTTAATTAGTTAAGTTCGTATTGTTCTCCTATTTCCTTCCAGAAATGATTGTTTTTATGGTTTTTATCTAATAGTACCGATTTTACAATAGTACATTGATAAGCGTTGGTTGAAGTCATTGCTTGTGCTAATACTTTTTGAATTTGTGGCTGTTGATAACCGTACATTAATTGCCATACTTCAGGTGAAATATCTCTTCCAGCAGACCATCTTTCCTTTATATAGTCACTCAGCATTAATGCTAATTTCAAATTATTCCTTTCTTGAAGTTTGTATATTTTGTAAAGTGGTCGCTCCATAAATATGGCTTTTAGTACCAATTGATTCCACGAAGCTTCTTTTAAAAAATTCATTGCATAAGGGTTGTTTAATGCAATCGCATCAAAAACATCGGTGGCATTTGTTCTAATACCTTCTTCTATTAAAAACGTGTATTGTGCTGGTGCCTTTAGAAAGAATAAACTTTTATAAAAATCTATCAATTCCTCTATGCTACAAGCTGAAACCAATTTAGTTAGCAGCGATTTTTCTTTTTTTTGTGTTGTTATAATGAGTAACAAAACTCGGCTCAAAGATTTTTTACTCCAAGTACTAGGTAAAAAGGAAGGATACCATTGCTGTAAAGTACCCAAATCTTCTTTATTAAAATCTATTTTATCATTAGAAATGAATCGAGGTATTAAGCTATAGGTTATCATAAATTTACTTCCTGAAACATCTTTCTTAACTTCGTCAATTTTTTTATTTAGCCAACTAATTTCTTTTTCTGATAGCGTATTATCAAGTATCGTTCGAAATTTTTCCTCAGAAATTTCATACTGAATTTCATTATATTGTAATGTATTGTCCATGTGTTTTGTAGGGATTAATTAAATACAACCAAGAGGTCTTAATAAAAATAATGCTACTGTTTTATGGCGAAAATTCCCGTACACCATGTTATTAAACAGGTATTATAAATATGTTACATGAAATATGGATATGCGCTATTATTAATCTAAACTAATAATCATATATGTACCAAGATTAGTTGTCAAGTACGTGCAATAATATACACTCTCGGTATTTGAATTTTGAAGAAATTTAAAAAAAATGTAAAACTAGTATTGAAGTCAACTATTTTATGTAAAAAAGTAGTAATATAGTTAGTATTTGTTAGGTTAGGTTCTATGCTGCTCTATTATGGATGGTATTTAGGTCATTATATGTTAAAAATATGCACACAAAACACATAAACACCTCCAAAAAAAACCAACAACGCTAGCAAATATATAATTTTTTAATTAAAAATTAACTAATTCTTTCAACTGAAGATTCAATACTTTTACAAGCTATAAAGTGGAAAGCAACGCCGGAAGATCCATTAATAATTTCATTAAAGTATAATGATGTAAAGAACATATAAAGGTTTTAATTTATTTTTCATATATTTGTTGTTATAAACAACTATTGTTTAGTAATGGAAAATAAATTTCTTTTTAAAGAGGATGCAAAAAATCAATTTGCCAGAAGCTATTTTAGTTTACTAAAAACTGCTGGTTGGATTGAACTTGAGATCAAAAAGACCTTAAAACCCTATGGAATTACCCATCCACAATTAAATGTCTTGGCTATTTTAGCTAAAAACTCTCCTGAGCCCATGGATGCCAAGAGTATAAAAGAAGGCTTAATTGTTCCTAGTCCTGATTTGACTCGTTTACTTGATCGATTGGTTAATAAAGGATTGGTCAACCGAAAAACCTGTGTTACAAATCGAAGAAAAATTGATATTACAATTACAGAAAGTGGTATCGAACTCTTCTATCAACTCCATGCTATTGCTAAAACTTCAGTAAAAAACTACTTTGAGGATGTTATTTCTGAAAAAGAAGCACAAACACTTTTTAAAATTCTACGAAAAATGAGAGACTAATTTAGTATAATTTTTTATTTAAACATTTGTTTAAAACAACTATTGTTTAATCTATATATCAATTAAAATGAACTCAGATAAAATAATTCAAATAAAACCACTAGGGTTTCCATGGGAAACTGAAGATCCTTTTTTATTTTGTGCTCATCATAGAGACGAATACCCTAAAGGAAATGAAAAAATGGGCATTCCTACAGCCGCATTGAAAGACAGGGTACTTGGGCAGGATTTTGCTGTAAAGGATGGTTTTCGCATGTACCATGGTACACATATTCCTGGATTTCCACATCATCCACATCGTGGGTTTGAAACAATTACTATTAATAAAGAAGGATTTGTTGACCATACAGACTCTCTTGGAGCCGCAGGGAGGTTTGGTGCTGGAGATGTACAGTGGATGACGGCGGGTAAAGGTATTCAACACTCTGAAATGTTTCCTATGGTTTATAAGGAAAAGGAAAACCCATTAGAGATATTTCAAATATGGTTGAATCTTCCTAAGGTTAGTAAGTTTGTTGATCCACATTTCAAAATGTTATGGAAAGATATGATTCCAACTTATAAAGAAAGAGACAATAATGGAAATATTACAACTATTGACATTATTGCAGGAAGTTATAATGATATTGAAGCGCCAACACCTACCCCAAATTCATGGGCGTCTAATCCAGATAACGGAGTTCGTGTTTTAACAATCAAAATGGACGCTAATGCTATTTGGAAACTACCCAAATCTATGATTAATGGTGTTAATAGAACCCTTTATTTTTATAAAGGAAATTCGATAAACATTGATGGGCAAAATGTAAAAAACTATCATGCAGTAAAGGTAAATCCAAAAGAAGATATTTTATTGGAAAATGGAACTAATGATGGATATTTATTACTGTTACAAGGAAAACCTATTGGTGAACCTGTCGCAAAATATGGCCCTTATGTTATGAATACACAAGCAGAGATTATTGAAGCCTTAAATGATTATCAAAAAACTAGGTTTGGAGGGTGGCCATGGCCAAGTCAAGAATATGTTCATGATAGGAACGTTGGGCGTTTTGCACTCCATGCAGATGGTAGAAAAGAAACTAGATAATATAACTTTCATTAATAAACCCTTTTCTTCGTAAGGCATTCATTTTTAATAAGTAAAATTTAAATGAATACCTTACGAAGGAAAGATAACAGTAACATATATCGTCATTTTTTTACTCATTTCTAATAAAAAAACAGCAGGTCAAGATAAGCTCTTTAAAAATATGATCCTTGAAGGTAGTATGATTTAACTAGACTGATAATCCTTTTATTTGTTTATACTCACTGGACTTACGTCCATACTGAGCTTTAATAAAGTTTTTAATAGTTTGTACCTGAGCTTTTAAAATTGCAAAATCTTCCCTCCTTTCTTCAATAATCGGTTTTAAAATATTTAATGCCTTATCCACTTCTACTGTACTTTTTTCTACCTGTTCAACAAGCTTCTTTAAAGCACCAAAAGACAATAATGTATTTGGGGGGCTATGGTCTTCTTCAAAGGAAAATAGAATCGCTATAATTTGCTTAAAATCTGACACACTACTAGCATAATTTCGCTCAATCTGACTAATTCTTGCCAATTCGTCTTCTAACATGGGGTTGAATGTAACTTGACATCTTATTTTATTTATAAGGTTTCCAATTTGTATGGCTTCAAAACTTTCTTTTCCTTTCAATGTGACTACAAATAATATAATCAATGACATACGCTTATCTATTCCGTCCTCATTTTCTAAAAAAATCCCTTTACGTAGTTTTGTTTTAATTAAATACATTGCTATTGCTTGATCATATTTAGTTTGTAGGTTTGTCATCGCTATAATTGATTCTTCTAATGACTTTACAGAAGCATTTTCAACAGGAGGTTTGTAACCTTTGAAATTACTTACGATGATTTTTATTTTTTGAGCATTCCCCAATCTACTCAAAAAAGACCTATTCGATAGTGAAGACATAATAAGTAGTTTTTATAAATGGTTTGCTTAAAATTAAATAAAAGAAGAATTCATATAATATATTTAACTCTTTTTTACCAATATTAAAACTCATTTGTTAAAACACCATACTTGTTTGTTAAAACATTTTAGTTGTTAACATTTTCAATAAAGTAACTAGTCTATTAATTCCTATTCATAACGATTCTTATCTCTGTAGTAAAACATCAATTACTTTATAAATACCTATAAGCATACTTTTTGATTTGTTAAGGGAATAGGCAAATTGCTTATTAATCCTATACCTTTACTCTTATAGATATAAAAATTATAATTAACTTTGGTATAATACCATCAAACAACACTTCACTTATGAAATCTAAATATATTGTTTGGTTAAGCTTACTCATATCAATTGGATGTAATAAGCCTATTAATGATTCAGAGTTCATGGAAAAAACCAAAGGTAGATATTACTTCAATGCAAACGAGATAATCGAAGTTTCTTTTGTTGAGGGGTATATGAACTTAAAATGGCGACAAAAAAATATAATTCCGTTAAAAGTAAACGATAGTACTTTTTACGTAAAAGATATGAATGAAAAATTAATTTTTTATCCTTCACAGGAAAAAATACAATTAGCTGAAAAAACAGAGCACAAAGGGAAAAGCTACGTATTTGATAAATTAAAAGATGGTGAGAAAACCCCAAGTGAATATTTATCAGAAAATAATTATGACAAAGCGTTGGAAGGATACTTAAGAATTCAAAAAAAAGATAGTTTAAACCCAATTATTAATAGACGGATTATTAATGGACAAGGGTACAAATATTTACGTAATAACAATATTGAAATGGCTATTCAATTGTTTAGGATTAATATTGCATTATATCCAAATAATTCAAACACTTATGATAGCTTAGCAGATGCCTATCTCAAAAATAACGATACGCTAAAAGCAATTAACTATTACAAAAAAGCATTGGCTATCAATCCTGAAAACAAACACTCTAAAAAGAAAATTAAAGTACTCATCAACTAATTTTTTTATACTACAAAAGTACTTTTACTATTTATTGAGAGTTTAGCTCTAAGCTAAAAAAAACATTTTCACTAAAAAAGAACTAGTAAAAAACAACCCTATTTTAACTTTATTCACATTTAAAAGCTTTCTTGTTAAATAAAAGTTAAACAAGTTTTCGAAATATCACTTATGTATATATTTACCTCAACTCCACAAATATTATACATTATGTTGTATTTTTTTAATTACAATCAAAATTAATTCAAACATGAAATCAATTAAATCATTATTTAAATTAACTGTATTGACAGTGCTTGTTATACAAGGAGTTATTTTCACCTCATGTACTGGTAATGAGGACTTATTAAATGAAAACATAGAAGTTAACAATGAAGAAATCACTGAAGACAAAATAGATGAATCATCTCTAGTGGACATTGAAGATGTTTTGTTTACGCAAAAAAGCAAACGTAATAACATGTCTTCTCGTTACAATTGTAGTAATGTTTCTAAGTTTATACAAATGACAGAGATTCGTAGTTATTCATGGTTTTATAAAAATTATCCGATAAATTCTTTTTATAAGTTTGTTTATCAAAACAAAACTTATCTCCTAAAAAAAACGAAAAATACAGGTAATTATAGAAACGATTTTAGGACTATAGGTACATGTAGTAACAGTATTGTTCCTGTAAAAACATTAGCAAACTCTGAGCTCGTAGGAAAATGGAAAGTTATTGAAGGGAATAATGTTGAACGAAATTCAAACATCATATTATATATCTATAAAAATGATATTGTAGGAATTAGAAGTTGCAATATCTATGGAAATATAAGAACTTCTGGTTTTTCTGATTATTCTTATAGAAACCACAAAAGAGGAGATGTAGGTTTTAATACAAATGGAGTTCGTGCAGCAACATCTAATAATTGTGGATCAAACGAACAAACTAAAATAAATAAATTTATCAAAGAACTAGCTCAGGTAAAAAAATGGAGAGTTAAAGGACAATACCTAGAACTAACAACGGAAGATTCGTATTTTCCAGGTGCAGCAGATCTATACTTACAAAAAATGTCTAATTTATAAATATATCGATATAACAGTGTGTATATTTCAATGTAAATAAGCTAAAAAAGCTTATTACAGAAAGTTATTATTAAAAAAAGCCGTTGATGATTAAATCATTAACGGCTTTTCATATAATAAGAATGAATTTTAGTTTCCTATCAATTTTTTATTTAATTCAGCTAAGCCATCGATGTTATCTAAAGTAGTTTTTACTACTTCTTTTACTTTCTTTTTCGTTTCTTCTCTAAAAAAAATTGATTCATTTACTAATAGAAACCTTCAAAAACAACAAAATACACATTATAACCAAAACCAAAAACTCTTAAATAATTATTAATTAAACCTTATTTTTTTAATATATTTCACACATAAACAATCTTTTGGTTAAACTATTGTTAAACAAGTTTTTCAAATACTTCTTATATATATATTTGTCCAACCTCCTTCAAGTATTTGTTTAACATCCTGTTACAATTTAATTTTAATCAAATTAATTCAAACATGAAATCAATTAAAGCACTTTTTAAATTAACAGTATTCTCCCTTGTTACTTGTACTGGGTTATTTTTATTTTCTTGTTCAACTGAAGATCAATTGAATGAAAATCTTGAAGTTACTAATGAAAAAATGACTAAAGAAGAATTAGATGAATCTTTTATTAAAGATGTGGAAACGGTTTTATTTTCCAAAAAGAATAGAACAGTTAATATGACTTCACAGGATAACTGTAATAGCGTTAGTAGCTACTTCCATAGATCTAACCTCTACTCATATCCATTATCTCATATAAATTACCCAATTAATTCTTTATATAGGTACCCGTATTATAATAGAACTTACCTTCTAAAGAAAATTAGAAATACAGGGATTTTTAAGAATGATTTTATCACCGTGGGAGTATGCAGTAATTACACTCCTACAAATACGTTTAACAACACTGAATTATCAGGAATATGGAGAGTTGTAAAAGGTAATAGTTTTAGTAGTGATCCAAACGTAATATTATATATAAATAGAAATGGTGTTGTTGGAGTTAGGGGGTGTAATTTTTATGGAAATGTAAAAACTACTAAATTTATTAGTCATCCTTCAGGCAACCAATTGATAGGTGATATATCATTTTATACTAGAAATTTTCAATGTAATACCATCCATTCGTCTCCTACACAAAACCAATCAAACACGGATAATTTTATCAACGAATTATCTCAAGTACGAAAATGGATTCTTAAAAGCGTATACGGAAGACAGTCTTTGGAACTAAAAACTAACAGTTCATTTTATACGGGTAGGACTGGTATTTATTTGGAAAAAATTTCGAATCTATAATATATAAATTAACTAAACAATTAATTTCTGTAACATAAACAAAAAAAGCCTACCTGAGTAAAGCTTTTTAAAGTATCCTACATTATACGTTACTTTAAGTTTATTCAATTAAAATTATATAATAATAGCATCATTTTATTAAGATTTATTCTGGGGGCACCACTTGAAGGCTAGCTTTACGTTTTATTTACTTTGGATAAAACAATTAAAAAAACCGTTGACGTTTCAATAATCGTCAACGGTTTTATTACTATTATACTATAAAAGTGAAGCTTTTTTTACTTCCCTTCCATTTTTTTCTTCAATTCAGCTAATCCACCGATATCACCTAAAGTAGTTTTTTCTACTTCTTTAGCTTTCTTAGCAGCTGCTTTTACATTCTTTTGCTCTTCTTCTCTAAAGATTGAAGAATGAGAAACAACAATTCTACGGTATTCTTTACTAAATTCAACTACTTGGAATTGTACAGCATCTCCTTTCGCTAATTTTCCTCCATCTTCTTTATCTAAGAAACGAGTTGGTGCAAATGCCTCTACACCATCAGCAAATACAACAGTAGCGCCTTTGTCATTCTTCTCTCTAATAGTACCGTCATGAATCGATCCGATAGTATATGTTACTTCATGAGCATTCCATGGGTTATCTTGCGTCTGCTTATGACCAAGGTTTAACTTACGGTTTTCTACGTCTAATTCTAATACTTGTACCTCTAACTTGTCACCTACAGTAACAAAATCAGATGGGTGCTTAATTTTCTTAGTCCAAGATAAATCAGAGATGTATACTAAACCATCGATACCTTCTTCTAATTCGATAAACACACCGAAGTTAGTGTAATTACGTACCGTACCAGTGTGTGTTGAACTAACAGGATATTTGGTCGTAATATCTGTCCAAGGATCTGGATGTAATTGCTTCATACCTAAAGACATTTTACGCTCTTCACGATCTAATGTCAAAATTTGAGCTTCAATCTCATCTCCTACTTGTACGAAATCTTGTGCAGAACGTAAGTGCGTAGACCAAGACATTTCAGATACGTGAATTAAACCTTCAACACCATCTTCTACTTCTACAAATGCTCCATAGTCAGCTAATACTACTACTTTACCTTTGATATTATCACCTACTTTCAATTCAGCATTTAATGCTTCCCATGGGTGCGCTGATAATTGCTTTAATCCTAATTGAATTCTAGACTTATTATCATCGAAATCTAAGATAACAACGTTTAATTTTTGGTCTAACTCTACCACCTCGTTTGGATGGTTAATACGAGACCAAGACAAATCAGTAATGTGGATTAATCCATCAACACCACCTAAGTCAACAAATACTCCATAAGAAGTAACGTTTTTCACAACCCCTTCTAATACTTGTCCTTTTTCTAATTGTCCAATAATTTCTCGTTTTTGATCTTCAAGGTCAGCCTCGATTAACGCTTTATGAGAAACTACTACATTCTTAAATTCATGGTTGATCTTAACAACTTTGAATTCCATAGTTTTTTCTACATACTGATCGTAGTCACGTATAGGTTTCACATCAATTTGAGAACCTGGTAAGAAAGCTTCAATACCAAATACGTCTACAATCATACCTCCACGAGTTCTACACTTCACAAAACCGTTAACGATTTCTCCTGTTTCATGAGCGTTGTTTACTCTATCCCAAGCTTTAATTACACGGGCTTTTTTGTGAGATAATACTAATTGTCCAGAAGAATCTTCTCTTTTGTCAACTAATACTTCTACTTTATCACCAACAGCTAAATTTGGATTGTAACGGAATTCATTCAATGAAATTACTCCTTCTGATTTAGAATTGATATCGATGATAGCATCTCTATCAGTGATACGAACCACTAATCCTTCGATAACATCACGCTCATTTACAAAACCTACAGTTCCTTCTAAAGCAGTTTCAAATTCTTTTAATTTAGCTTCATCAACAGCCTCAATACCTTCTTCATATTTGTGCCAATTAAAGTTTGCTAAAAATTCTGCTGGATTTACAGCTTCTGTTGCTGTGTTTTTTGTTTCTTCAGACATGTCTGAATAAAATTTGTATCTTTTTGTTAGTCAGATTTTAAACGATACTAACGCCAAGAGAAATTAAACTTAATAAAAATGATATATCCTTTTTAAATCTGTTCTCGTAAAAAGGCCTGCAAATGTAGTGAATTTTAATTATTTGACCTAACAATCAAAGGTAAACTCAATACATAGTAAGTATTAAATTGATTGTTTCTTAGTTTTTGAAATAATACCAACTGATTCTTTTAGCCAATCTTTTGAGGTTAGTACTATGTCTGGACTTACCCCCTTCGCCTCTATCGACTTTTCATTAATTGTTTTTATTTCACAAGTAGGAATGTACATAAAAAATTCACCAAAACTAGCTCTAGCTACGGGATTTCCAGCGCCCGCTGTTTTCTTTCCTAGGATGGTTGCTCTTTTCATTTCTTGAGCAATAAATGCAAAATATTCAGCTGCTGAACCTGTATTTTCTGAAACTAAAACATATACAGGTATGTCGTAAAATTTGGGGCCATCAGAATAATTATAAGGGACTTCACTTTGATACCATTCTTTTTCTCCAAAACAGCGTTTTACCAATAATTTTTGGTAAGAATTATCTTTATACAAGTGTTGGTTAATAAACCCAGAGCTTCTTCCATCTCCCCCAGGGTTATTACTAATATCAAATACTAAATATTCACACCCCTTGACAAATTCAAGCGCATTTTTAATTTTACTAAAAGCTTCATCATTTGCAATACACCTATCCCATTTAATATAACCTATATTGTTTTCTAATATTTTCACTTCCGTAAAGCCTCCATTATAGTTTATTTTATTCAACTTTTTTGAAGTTCCTCCTTTCTTTTCTTTTTTATCCTTACCAATAAAAAAATGGACGTCATTAGTATTTTCTCTCATTACATTCGTTAACTTTTTAAGTAATAAATCTTTTGGCATATCATAAAATTGTTTTTTACGAAGCCTTTTATTTAAGTCCTTTATCAATTTTTTTGACTTAATGGAATCAAAATACACTTGTTGAAGTACTTGTCCAATATTATCTATTAAATGATCGGTTTCTTTTAACGTTAACCTTTTATCGTCTTGAGAAAAGGTATTAATTACCTTCATAAATGATACCAATAAAAATAAATATTTCAAATTTTTCATCTGTTTATATTGTTTTAGGTTCTTAAGTAGGAACGAAAAAAAAAATCATCTGTTGCAAAAATTAAAAACCTGATATAAAATCAACGACACCTTAGTTACTATATTTTGTAAAAACCTATCCAAATAGATTGATTGTGTTTATCTTTTATATTACTTTTTTTAAAGAGTATTATATAGTAAATTATTCATATCTCATATAGAAAGTTAAAAATTGAAAAAAACTCTGACAATACACTACAACTAATCACATCCCCCCTTTTAATCACAATACTTCTTAAGTGATATACAATGATATATTTTTTCTAATAGATACTTATGACATTTGCCAATTATAAATTATGACCAACTACATCTCCACAAGTTATTAGCTTTAAAAAACAGGTATGTATCAATCGGACATAATAATTGCTTATAAGCTGTTCACATTCTTATAAGTATTAAAGGGGGAATCAATACTAAATTTAAATATCTATGCTCAACATTACTCAAAGAGTGGTAATCAATGTTTTTTTAAGAACAAAACCGCTATATATAAAAATATACTCGCCACCAAATCAACTCAAGGCAAAAAACCTAGCAATAGACCTCTCCTCTGTTTATCTGAATTTTAGATACCCAAAACCATTTAAACTTTAAAGAATGAAAAAACATTATGTAATTTTTTATAGCACATTCTTTCTATCTATCACTATAACTGCACAATACATACAACGTTCTACCATAAGCATGGGAGGAAGTTCTCGCTTACTAAAAAAAAATAAACTTTTAATACAACAAAGTATTGGACAAGCAAGTGTAATTGGTTCCTTTAAAAAAAATGGTATTTCTATTAGACAAGGTTTTTTACAAATGCTTACAACAGATATAAAACCATCAAAAAGCAAACTGTTTATTAACAACTTGAAGGCAACTGTTTTTCCTAATCCTATAGTTAATGGAGAACTGACCATTTTATTCGATGAAGAAATAACTTCAAAAATCAGTGTTTTTGTTTTTGATCTTTTAGGAAGAAAATTAATCACTAAAAATCACAAACCTAGTACCACAGTAACAATAGACCTAAGCGAACTAGCAAGTGCCTACTATATGCTAAGTATTCATAGTGGTAACAAGAGATTTACAACCAATATAATTAAAGAAAAATGATTATCAGACAATTATTACTTATTACAATAGTACTATCTTCTTTATACTCTTACAGTCAAGAAATTATTTTTGAGGGGGGAAAAAGCATCTCTACTTTTGACTATAAAGATTCTAATAGAAACGGGATTGACAATCTATATCCGCTTAGTACAAACACCTATATGTCAATGGGAGTGAAACTTCCCGTGAAGAAGATTTCCGATAATTTTAGTATCCTAATAGGAACTGGATTTAACAGTTATGGAGCCTCTGCCAACATATATACGGATATTGACAAAACAAACGTGTTGTATCTAGAATACGACCTTAATTACCTAGAATTTTTCACGGGTGTTGACGCTACTTTATTTAAAATAAAAAATAAAACGTCAATCTATATGAGAGGTGTTTTTACCACTGAGCTATTAATACAAGGTACACAAACCTTAGATAATAACACTTATAATTTACGCCACAATAAGGACTTTATAAAACCTTTATTTGGATTTAAAACAGGGGTTGGATTTTCACACCCAGTATCAAAGAGCTTAGAATTATACGCGCAATATATGTATGGAATAAAACTCCCCATAAATGAAATTTCAGAAAATAAGAAAGAAGTCTTAACCATCCAGACTGACAACCTTGGTTTTGGTGCCATTATAAATCTTAGTGTACAAAAAAAAAGCAACCAAATCCGTAAAAAATGAAAAAAACACTTACATGCCTTTTCCTTTTAATTACAACAACCCTGTTGCTGGCACAATCAGATGGTATAAGATACCATGCATTTATTGAAGATCCTAATATCAAAGAAGTACCTGGCCCTAATATCGTTGGAGCAGCTCTTAGTAACGAAATTGTAGAAATACGTTTTACTATCACTGACAAAAGTAATAATATTGAATATCAAGAAACACAAACTACTGTCACTGATAATAAAGGAATGATTGATCTTATTATTGGTAAAGGAAGTACTATACAAGGTGTCTTTACTGAAATCAAATGGTATGGAAAAAGTAAAACACTGAAAGTAGCGGTAAATATTTCTCACCAAGGCTTCAAAGAACTTAGTAAACAAGAATTATTATTTACCCCTTTTGCATATCATAGAGATATATATGCTAAAGGTTTTTTAGAAGTAGATAAAAAAAGTACCTTTAAAGATAATGCAACCTTTAATAAAAATGTTACCATCAATGAAAACCTGCAAGTAGATAAAAATAGTACTTTTAAAGACGATGCTACTTTCAATAAAAATGTTACCATTAATGAAGATCTACAAGTAAACCAAAAAAGTACCTTTAGGGATAATGCAACACTTTATAAAAATGCTACCATCAATGAAAATCTACAAGTAGATAAAAATAGTACCTTTAAAGATGATGCAACCTTTAATAAAAACGTTACCATTAATGAAAACCTACAAGTAGATAAAAAAAGTACTTTTAAAGATGATGCAACCTTTAATAAAAACGTTACCATTAATGAAAACCTACAAGTAGATAAAAATAGTACTTTTAAAGACGATGCAACTTTCAATAAAAATATTACTATTAATGGAAGCCTCCAAGTAGGTAAAAATAGTACTTTTAAAGATGATGCAACCTTTAATAAAAACGTTACCATTAATGAAAACCTACAAGTAGATAAAAAAAGTACATTTAAGGATAATACTACCTTCAATAAAAATGTGACTATTAATGGAAGCCTCCAAGTAGATAAAAATAGTACTTTTAAAAACCACGCTATATTTAATAAAGATATTACGATTAACAAAAATCTGTTTGTAAATAAGAACAGTACTTATAAAGATAGTGTCACCTTTGAAAAACAAAGTAAATTTGAGCGTAATATCTCCATAAAAGGTAAAACTGTTTTTAACTCTAAAGCTTTTAAAAACAAAGATAACTCAGAAACAGGTTCAGGGAAAGGAGACGAAGATATAAAAAACTATCCTGTTCTCATTGAGGGAAGTAAGCAAGGACTGGCTATAAAAGTAACCCCCTTAAATACAAACCCAATAAAATCTAATCGAGGGAATAACTATATTTCTTTTTGGAACGATAATATTCAAACAGGTCGTATTGAAGGAATGGGTAAAGGCGATTTACTTCTTAAGCCCACCAAATTAATTAATACTATTTATGATATTATGTTAGAAGCATTTAAAACTGAAGTTCCAAGGGTATTCAACCCTCTAAAGTTAGCTGAACTATCATTAAATCATTATAAGAGTTTTATGCTTTTTGAAATTGGCAAACTTCCTAGATTCAATCTTGGAGACATAAGACGAGTCATTGATTTTGATGCTGGAAAACTACCTGTAATAACATTTCCTAAAATAAAAATAAGAGTTGAAGTAGGAATTCCTCCAAAAATTGAATTTAAAATTAAGACAGAAATGAAAATTGATTTTAGTGGTGTTTCTTTACCTAGTTTATATTTTAATAATGCTCATTTTCCCAGAATAGAAAGTTTTGGTGAACTTCCGAAATTTAATTTTAAAGCACCAAACCTTCCAGACTTTACTGACCCTTTCGCCATTTGTCCTATTCAATTTAGTATTGCAAATCGAACACAAAAAAGTTTAAAACAAAATATCGATAATCGCATAGAATCCGAACTAAAATCCAATGTATACTCGAAAGGTAATCCTTTATTAAGCAGTGAGCCAGAATATAATAGTGTTATCAGTTCTAACCACTATTCTGATCAAATCTCATTTGTTTTTGACATTGTAAAACAAATGGTTAGTCTAGTTAAATCTATAAAAGCAAGTAAATTAAACCCAGGAGAAATTCCCAAAAAACTTTGGACGTTAGGCTGTACTCTTAGTAGTTTTAATTTATATCAACATTATGTAGTAAAAAATATTGGATCTTCATTTGAATCAGGATCTGGAGATTATGCAGAATGGTTAATACGTGCTAAAGAAAACGAATTAATTACAGCCGGAGATGTAGTTGGTGTCATTGGAGGTAAAATTTCTAAATCATTTAATCATGCAGATAGGTTTATGGTCGTATCTACGGCACCAATAATTTTAGGAAATATGCCAAACAATCCTGATCAAACCCATAAATGGGAAAAAGTAGCTTTTATGGGACAAGTTCCAGTTAAAATTATCGGAAGAGCAAACATCGGAGATTATATTTTACCTTCTGGTAATGGAGATGGTATGGCTATCGCCATCAACCCTGAAAAAATGACAGCAAGTGATTATAAAAGAATCATTGGTGTTGCTTGGGAAAACACAAATACACCTTCATTATTCAATATGATTAATGTAGCTGTAGGTATACATCGAAATAATACTAGTAAAATGATTGAACAGATGCAAATTACATTAAATCATATTCAAAAAACATTGGTAAAATTGGATCCTAACTATGAAACACATGAATACTTTGTAAAGAATAATAAATTTAAAAAGCAAACTAAAAATTATTCTGTTGCCATCTCACATTCAAGTCAATTGGGTAGACAGTATAAAAACAATAATTTTTCTGATAAAAATATTAAACAAATAAAACAAGATCTTTTAATACAAGGATTAGACGTAGACCAATACCCTTTAATCAAATTGATATTAGACAACCCTGATAAAACGGATCGTATCTATTCTGCTCTACAACATATTTCTTCTAAGTTAAATCAATATATCCAATAAGACATCTCATTAAGATTAATTAAATCATAAATAATGAAAAAAACATTTACATGCCTATTCTTATTAATTACCTCTTTGTTATTAAAGGCTCAATCAGATGGTATAAGTTACCAAGCGTTTATTGCTAACCCTGTTATCCAAGAAGTACCTGGTCCTGATATCATAGGTACTGCACTTAGTAACAAAGTCGTAGAGGTACGATTTACCATTACTGACGAAAACAACAGTGTTGAATATCAAGAAATACAAAGTACCACTACTGATAATCACGGAATTATTAACCTTACCATCGGTAAAGGAAATGCTATACAGGGAATATTTACCGATATAAAATGGTATGGAGAAAGTAAAAAACTGAAAGTAGAAGTTAATATTTCTCATAAAGGCTTCAAAGAACTCAGTAATCAAGAATTATTATTTACTCCTTTTGCCTATCATAGAGACATCTATGCTAAAGGTTTTTTAGAAGTAGATAAACAAAGTACTTTTAAAGACGATGCAACCTTCAATAAAAATGTCACTATTAATGAAAATTTCCGAGTAGACAAAAACAGTACTTTCAAAGATGATGCAACCTTCAATAAAAATGTTACTATTAATGAAAATCTTCAAGTAGATAAAAATAGTACTTTCAAAGACGATGCAACCTTCAATAAAAATGTTACTATTAATGAAAATCTTCAAGTAGATAAAAATAGTACTTTCAAAGATGACGCTACTTTCAATAAAAATGTCACTATTAATGAAAATCTTCAAGTAGATAAAAATAGTACTTTTAAAGATGACGCTACTTTTAAAAAAAATGTCACTATTAATGAAAATCTTCAAGTAGATAAAAATAGTACTTTTAAAGATGACGCTACTTTCAATAAAAATGTCACTATTAATGAAAATCTTCAAGTAGATAAAAATAGTACTTTTAAAGATGACGCTACTTTTAAAAAAAATGTCACTATTAATGAAAATCTTCAAGTAGATAAAAATAGTACTTTTAAAGATGATGCTACTCTTAACAAAAATGTTACTATCAATGAAAAATTACAAGTAGATAAAAACAGTACCTTTAAAGATGATGCAACTTTTAAAAAAAATGTTACTATTAATGAAAACCTTCAAGTAGATAAAAAAAGTACTTTTAAAGACGATGTTACTTTTGAAAAACAAAGTAGTTTCGAACGTAATGTTGTAATAAAAGGTAGAACTGTATTTAATTCCGAAACCTTTGAAAACAAAGATAATTCTGAAACAGGAACAGGGAAAGGGGATGAAAATATTAATAACTATCCTGTATTGATTGAAGGAAGTAAACAAGGTTTGGCTATTAAGGTTAAACCTGCCAAAAAAACAGAAAACTCATCTGACAGAGGAAATAATTATATTTCTTTTTGGAATGGTAATACGCAAACTGGCCGTATTGAAGGTATGGGAAAATATGATCGAGAATTTTCTCTTAAACATCAAGAGTTAATTAATGGAATTTATGATATAATTTTAAAATCTTACAAAGGAGAGTTTAATAAAGTTTTTGATAAAGATATAATAGCTAATCAGACTTTAAGTATATTTAAAAAGTTTATAACATTTGATGGTGGTAGACTTCCTAATATTGATCTTGGAGATATTAAAGGGCTTATAAAATTTAATAAAGGTAGTCTTATAAAAGTCAATGTTAGTAAGTTTAAAGTTGAAGACAGTGGTAGTCTTCCGTCTTTAAGTTTTAATGATAATAATTTACCTAAAATTAATGACTATGGTAAATTACCCAAAATTAGCTTTAACCTACCTGAAATTCCAGATTTTTCAGATCCAAAATCAGTATTTTCAAAGACATTTACTTTAGTCGAAAAAATCGAAGAGAATTTAAGAGAAACAATAGATAGTCAATTAGAAACCGCTTTAAACAATGTAATATTCCCCCTTACAGGTAAGTCTTCTGACCCTGAATTCAAAAGTATTGTCTACTCAAATCATTTTTTAAATGAAATTTCATTTGCTATTGACATAGTTGATAAAATTGCCAATATCGTAATATCGATGAAAGCTAGTACGCTTGACGTATCAAGTATCCCAAAAGCCTTATGGAGTTTGGGAACTAGTATGGGTAACCTTTCTTTATATGAACATTATACCAAACAAAATATAGGATGTGCATTCGAATCGGGTGCTGGTGATTATGCGGAATGGTTAATACGTGCCAATCAAAATGAACTAATAACAGCGGGTGACGTCGTAGGTGTCATCGGAGGTAAAGTTTCAAAAACTTTTAACCATGCTGATAAATTTATGGTAGTTTCTACAGCTCCTATTGTTTTAGGAAATATGCCTAATAACCCAGAAGAAAATCATAAATGGGAAAAAGTAGCTTTCATGGGGCAAGTTCCTGTAAAGATCATAGGAGGAGCTAATATCGGCGATTATATTCTACCCTCAGGTAATGGAGATGGAATGGCCATTGCTGTGAACCCTAAAGAAATGTTAAGCAAAGATTATCAGCGAATTGTAGGTGTTGCTTGGCAAGAAGCTGATAGTTCTTCTTTATTTAACACTATTAATGTGGCCGTTGGTATTAATCATAATGATACAGGGAGAATGCTCTCACAAATGCAAGTTACATTAAATCATATTCAAAAAACGTTAGTTAAACTTGACTCAAGTTATGAAACTCAAGAATATATTATTGATAGAGAAGGCTTTCAAAAACAATCTATGGACTATACCGTAGCTATATCACACCCAAGTAAAACCAATTCACATAATAAACATTTCTCTAACAAAGCTAAAGCGATAACTCATATCAAACAATCACTTCTAAAACAAGGGTTTGATGTTGAGAAATATCCTATTATAAAGTGTATTTTAGACAATCCTGATAAAGCTGATTATATGTCGAAAATTTTACCTATAATATCCTCTGGGTTAAAGCATAAACTAGAAGGGGTATCCAGTAAAAGAAGTTAGTCTATATCAAAAACTAATTAAAAAAAGAGACGGTTTAATTAAGCCGTCTCTTTTCATATAACTCTTTACTATTCTTTTACAAAAATCTTTCGTTTTCCATCTATTTCTAATATATATGTCCCAGAAGGGATATAAAGATATGATTTGTAGATTCTGTTTTTATAAAACCTTACATTCCTAATTATTTTAACCAAATTTCCTTGTAAATTCTTAATTACAATGTTTGCTATTTTTGATTCTGAAAGTCGGATGTTTATCCAGTTTCCTACTGGATTTGGATAAAGTTTAAAAGTTGAAGTATTAGGCGTTGGATGTGGGTCTGGCGTTGGATGTGGGTCTGGCGTTGGCGTTGGTGGTGTCGGTATATCTGTAACATCTGTCTCCCCAACTCCATTATTTTCACTACAATCTAACAGCCATGGATAATCTCCGTCATAATCTAAAACACCAGACCTTCTAACATAACGTACATAGTCATCCCAAACAGTTTGTACTCCTTTACCTAATATCGACCTGAATGCTTTATCAAAAGACCAAGATCTTTTTAATGTTTTGGCAGCTTTATTAAATTTATAGATAAAGTTTTTATCGTACATCTGAGATACATAGTGTAAGAAAAAGCCTGTTGTAGTATACCCTCCTAACCATTTTTTTCTACCATGAATATTAGGTTTTCTACTCTTATGACAACCTGCATGAATTCTAACTGCATCCGCAATACCTTCCGTATATGCCCAAAATGGCGATGATCCGTCATACTTCCCTCCCGTAATCGGAGAGTTATTATATCCGTGTGTTACTTCGTGAAATAGTATCCCATCAATTTCATCTTTCACCTTTTTTAAATTATTATTATATTTTCTATATACTTTCGATAAGTATTGGGTACTTATAGCAATTCCTATAGCATCTCCGTGACCGTACTTATAGGCAACGAAATCTTCATTTTTCAATTCAAATGTTAACTGTCTAAATCTTGGTGCTTCTGATGACTTACGATATAAGATCTTAGCAACATCCAAACAGCGTTCTTTCATGTAAGCTTGAGGATTAGGAACAATTTGACGAAATAAACGCGCCCCATGACTAACCCTATCATGATCTTTAAATACAATCCTTGGAACTAAAAACTGGTGTCCCCAATTACAGTTGTTACCACCTCCTGTTTTAGTAACACTAATAAAGCCTTTCTTTTCTATTATTTCAGACCCTAAAGTATTAGTTACTCTCAAACTAACATTATAAACTCCTATGGAAGGATAAACTACTTGTGGGTTTTTCAAAGTACTCGTTGCTGGTATTCCTCCCTCAAAATTCCATTCGTATTGTTGTCCATGTTTTGATTTATTTATAAATGTTACGGCTCCTCCTTTCAATACATTTGTAGTATTGGCTGAAAAATCAGCTCTGGGTATTTCTGTCACTTTTTTAGCTCCAAAAACTTCCAGTTCTGCTAATTGAAAAGTTCTCCCTGAAACGTTTTTAAATTTGAATCGTATTTTATTAAACATTTGGTTATTAGAGAAACGGAACTCTTTTCTTTGCTTTCTTCGTGTAAAACGATCACCAGAACGTCCATCAATTGGAGTCCAGTTAACACCGTCATTACTTCCCTCAACCGTCCAACTCAGAGGATCTCTGTTTGGAGAATCGTTACCCGAAGTTAAACTATACCCATTAAAAACATAGGAGTTCTTAAAATTATACCCCACCGTCGTACTGGATGAAAAAGTTAAATACTTGGTATGATTTTTGTCATCAATAAGGTTATGAACTCTTTCAAAAGAAGGGCTATTGTTATTTGATTCGTATATAGGTCCACCGGGTCTCGTTAAGTCTGTTTGTCCAATAATTAGTAAACTATTAAACAGTAAGCCAAGAAGGACAGTAAAAAATAGTTTTTTTGATCGATTACTTTTTTTTGTAATTTTCATTTTATAAGAGGTTTTTTAAGTTACATACATCTGATTACCTGAATATTAAAACAGGAATATTCAATTTTATTTACTTCATTTTTTGACACTAAGCATCCATTAGTACCTAAACTATAAAGAAATAAACGAGAGGGGGGAAATAATAAGTGAGGCAATAACTCTCCACATCTTTTACTTTTCACCTTAAGTAAAAAGTAAAAAAGAGCCATTATATACTATAAAGAATATAGTAAAACGTATACTAAGAATTCGCTTTATGTTTTTTTAAAATTTTAAAAACAAGTATGTATGGAGTACTATGAAATAGCAACAATCTTACCCTACCAATAACAATCTCGTTATATAACACATAAGGATAAAATATTGCAATAAAAACTGCTTCAAACCAAACCAAGCTAACATCAGATTTGATTAAGTAACGGAATGTTTTGAACAGAGGGATAGCAGGAATACTCAAAAACAACGTAATAAGCACACCAAATAACCTCATAACTCCAAATAATAATGGTTATACGTCCATTATTTAAAATTAAGCAGTATTAACACAGTACACAAAGAAAATACTATGTCGGGTGTTTTATTAAAAAAGCAAGAATTAAATACGATTTATTTATTTGATTTTCAAGGGGTTTCATGAATTAATTATTTTCTGTTTTTAAAGAGCTGCCAAAGTAATTCAAAAAATAAAAAAAACAAATTAAATTTCTTTTATTTCTACTTTAAATAATCCTTCAAAAATTTCAAAAACCTGTTGTGATTCTTTTTTCCTAACAGATATAACATATTCACAGTCAATCTCCAACTTTTGAACAATAATGGTAATAGCTCGCTCTTTAATAATTCTTTGAACCTTATTCATCATATCATAGCCAAAATTGAGTTGGTATTGCACATCGATAGTTTTTTCTATGATTTGAACAGCTTCTAAGGCTAGCTTAGCGGAAGTACGATAAGCATTTATCAATCCTCCCACTCCCAGTTTAACACCGCCAAAATATCTAACAGAAACGATCAATACATTTGTCACATCGAAGGCTTGTATTTGGCCATATATAGGTTGTCCTGCTGAGTTACTAGGTTCCCCATCGTCATTAGCTCGAAATCGTATATTTTCTGTACCTAATTGCCATGCATAGCAATGATGTCTTGCTGTATGGTGTATTTTTCTGAGTTCTTCCAACTTTTTTTTAATTTCTTCCTCTGAAGATACAGGAAAAGCATATCCAAAAAACTTACTATTACGATCTTTAAATAATGTTTCTTCTGAAGAGCTTACCAAAGTTTTATAGGTATCTTTTATATTTTCCATTAGGCTAAAGTTACTAGAATAATACTTGTTATTGCTAATAGCACCCCTAGTTTATTTTTTTTATTGAGCTTTTCTCGAAACATCCATACTCCCAATAAAGTAGATAGCACTACTACCCCTACATTGTTAATCGTAAAGATGGTGGAACTATCCATTCCTTTATACTGTAATGCTTTCACCATAAAATAAATACAAAAGTAATTAGGTACACCCAAAACAAGACCTGCTAAAATGCTTTTAGCTTCAAATTTTTCATTATTAAGCATATTCTTAGCCAGAAGAATGATCACCCCAAAAACTCCAGACACACCAAATAAAATACCCGAAAAAAAACTTACCTGATTTTCGGACACATAGTTAGTTTCTATATACTTTATAAGTGTATCATTGATACCAGCCCCCAAAAACAATAAAACTAAAAATAAGATACTTTCCTTCTTTTTTAGTTTTACCGCGTTCTTTTGAGTTGCCAAATACACAGCTAATAATGCCAGTAAAATACCTATTACTTTCATAAAAGTTACCTGCTCCTTGTAATATATAAATCCTACTAAAATCGGAATAACCACTGACATCTTACCTACTAAAGAAGCAACTGATAGTCCATTTTTTTGAATAGCAATCCCTAAAATTAAAAATACAGTGACAAACAAGAATCCTAAAACAAGTGTTCCATACCACCAAGGCTCTAAATATACGTTAGATAACTTTCCAAATGCATTTGCAAAATATATTCCTAAAATAAAAGCTACAAAGTAATTAACAACAATAGCCTGTAAAGTATTGATTTTAAAAATTTCAAAATATTTAAAAATCACAAACAAAGAAGAGGTCAATAAAATACTCAGCAACAAATATATCATCTTATAAGAAATTTTTTCTATGCATTAAATTTGTAATATCATCTGTTTCGGGGTTAATATTCCATACTTTAATACCTAATTTGTTAGCGGCATCAGTATTTTCTTGGGTATCGTCAATAAAGTAAGTTTCTTCTGCTTGTAAACTATTTTCTTCTAATACAAACTCATAAATATTTGTATTCGGTTTCCGTAGTCCTATTTCATGTGACAGATAAAACTTTTCAAAACATCCTCTAAAGGTATTATATCGTTTCTCTCCCCAATCCTCTATAATCCAAGAAATGTGAAGGTCATTGGTATTGCTCAGTAAAAACAAACGGTAATCAGAATTCTCAGACAATTTTTTTAAAAAAGCTAATCGATGCTCTGGAAAATCTAATAAAATCGCATTCCATGCTTGGATTAAATCTTCCTCGCTGACCCCCTTAGATTCTTCAAAAAAGCGAACAAATTCCTGAGTCGTAATCTCTCCCTTTTCGTATTGATAATATATCCTTATTTGTTCCTCCGACACCTCATTAAGACCGAGTTCAGAGAGTTTTTTTTGCGTTGCAGGTTTATCGAGGTTTATAAAAACATCGCCAAAGTCAAATATGATATTTTTAATCATTAATGTAAGTTCTTAATATATCGTTTCCAATAGTTTCTTCTGAGGACAATATACCATTAATATTTGGAGCATTCACTCCTTCTTTGAATTCATTATTTCCTATAAATACCCTAGCCTCATCCCATAATCCTTCCTTTATAAAGGTTTCCAAAGTCTTTGTTCCTCCTTCAATAATTACAGACTGAATACGGTATTGATGCAATACTTGACTAATTTGTTGTGCGATATTTTTAGAAAAATCAATCGTTTCATATATGATAGTATTGTTTTTCGTAGACGGTTTTTCTGTAAAAACAATGGTTTTGATCGAACCGTCCAATACTGCCATCCCAGAAGACAGACGTAAATTTCTATCCAAAACAATACGTACGGGATCGTTCCCCCCCCATTTTCGCACATTTAATTTGGGGTTATCCAATGCTACTGTATTTGTTCCTACCAAAATGGCATGTTCCTGACTTCTCCATTTATGAACCAATTGTTGTGAATACGTATTTGAAATCCAAACAGGAGCTTGTCTTATTTTTGTTAAAGGAGCAATAAAACCATCTTTTGTTTCAGCCCATTTTAATATGATATACGGTCTGTTCTCATTGTGATAGGTAAAAAATCTTTTATGTTGTTCAAGACATGCTGCCTCAAGAACACCAACGATAACTTCACAACCCGACGCTTGAAGTCTCTTTATTCCTCTACCCGCAACCTCACTACTGGTATCAATACAACCAATTACTACCTTCGGTATTCGATGTTTAATTATCAAATCGGCACAAGGAGGTGTTTTCCCGTAGTGAGAACAAGGTTCTAATGTTACATACATAGTAGCTCTGGTAAGTAGTTTCTTGTCTTTAACAGAACGAATCGCATTTACCTCGGCATGTGGCCCCCCGTAAGCACTCGTATACCCCTCTCCTATTATTTTATCTTCATAAACAACAACAGCTCCTACCGATGGATTAGGTCTTGTTATTCCTATTCCATTTTCTGCCAACTGTATACAGCGTCTAATATATTTCTCGTGATTCAATAATCTAGTTTGTTATTTTATATCGATTTCTTCAATTTGATTAATAAAATAGGTATGAGAAAAACCTATTAATTCATAGGTTACACTTCCTTCAAATTGAACTTTAATTTTTTTCGTAAACAGTGCCCCTAACATTCCCTTAATGATATTATCTTTTCCTTCTCCAAAAATTTCACTTAATGGAATTCGGGCTTTTATTGGTATCTGAAACGCTTCATTCGCTGGTACAGGTACTTTATTTGATATCACCTGAGCTACCTCCTTTTTATCAATACTTACCTTAACATCATTGATTTGTATTTCGCCCCCCACAATATTAGGGTTTTTGAAAAACAACGTTGCTCCTAACTCTAAAGTATCTCTTTTAATAGACAGTACATTAACATTATCAACCTTAGTAAAAACAGGTTTTCCCTTAACAGAACAACTAATAGTCAACATAATACATAAAAAACAAATATATCTTTTCATTTTCCCTCTTGTTTTAGGTAACTTGCACTTGCAAAAATAGTACATTCCAATGACACCTTTTGATTTTATTATTCGAGAAATTCAACCCGAAGACAATGACGCCTTGTCGAGTATCATTAGAGCGGTATTAACGGAATATAAAATCCCTCAAAAAGGTACTGCATATGAAGATCATGCAACAGATCATATGTATGAAACCTATCAAAATGATCGTACTGCCTATTATGTAGTTGAACAGGATGGCTTGGTATTTGGCGGTGCAGGAATTTCCCCTCTCGAAGGTAATGACAAAAACATTTGTGAACTTCAAAAGATGTATTTCTTACCTGCTATTAGAGGAAAAGGAATCGGAAAAAAACTTTTAAAATTTTGTTTGACAGAAGCTAAAAAACTTGGTTTTGATAAATGTTATTTAGAAACCATGCCCAATATGCAAACTGCCAGATATTTGTATAAGGAATTCGGTTTTAAAAAATTAGAAAAACCTATGGGAAATACAGGTCATTATTCTTGTAATGTATGGATGGTAAAAAATCTCTAACACCTATTTTCAATGATTGTTAAAGAATTAAAGTCGTTGTTTACGGAACAGCTAAAAAACATTTATGAAAAACAGGAGCTTGATACCTTTTTCTCTTATCTAATCGAGGAATATTTAGGTATACAAAAAATTGACCTTCTTTTAAATCCTACTTTTAAGGTTCAACCAGAAAAACTACAATGCTTTAATAAAGCAATTGACAAACTCAAAAAAGAAGAGCCCATTCAATACATTCTTGGTAAGACTGAATTTTATGGACTACCTTTTAAAGTAAATCAAAATACTTTAATTCCTAGACCAGAAACCGAAGAACTTGTTTCGTGGATTGTAGACAGTATCGATAGCTCTTCACCCCTACATATATTAGATATTGGTACGGGTTCTGGATGTATTGCTATTAGTTTAAAAAAACAGCTACCAAATGCTTCTGTTACTGCCATTGATGTTTCTGATAAAGCGCTAAAAATCGCAGAAAAAAATGCCCTAGAAAACGAAGTTGAGGTTACGTTTATTCAACAAAACATACTCACTACAAATTCTTTATCAAAACACTACGATATCATTGTTTCAAACCCTCCTTATGTCAGAAACATAGAAAAAGAAGAAATTAAAAATAATGTATTATTAAATGAGCCACATTTAGCGCTATTTGTTGACGATAATGATCCACTTATTTTTTATTCGAAAATTGCGAAACTAGCAGCCAAACATCTAAATAGAAAAGGGCTCTTATTTTTTGAAATCAACCAATACCTAGCAAATGAAAATTTTTTAATGTTGAAAGCGCTTGGGTACAACGATATTATTTTACGTAAAGACTTTAGAAAGAACCCCAGGATGATAAAGTCTTCCTTGCCAAATATTTAGTGAATTATTTTTTTTAACATTTTTTTTAAAAAAAAACTTTTTGTAATAAAAAAAAATGTATCTTTAGTATACTAATTTACAGAACAAAAAAAACCTCTACGCAAACTACATTTATTATAATATCTTTTTTAAGATTATTCGTGTTGGATATTTATCCAACCATGGATTTATGTGCTTAAAATAAAAATAGAAGTTAAATATAAATACACGTTAAATCACATATGGGAAAAGTAAATTTAAAAATGCTCGTTGATGAGGCAAAAGCTGATAGTGCAATGGTATTTGATACTGAAGGACACATACTGGACTCATACAATTTACCTAACGAAAATAATGTTTCGGCAATGGCGGCGGTTATTATGACAATGTCTGAAGAATTTTTTCAAGATGCGCTTGACTCAACAGATTTTAAACAGTTAGTATTAAAAGCAAAACACGGTATGGTTGTGATGAACAGATTCAGCGAAGAGCATGTTATTTGCCTTATTGCAAAGGATTTGGCAAATGCTGCAATTATGAAATTAACTTTACAAAGGAGTGTTTCGTAACCGAAAATTATACTCAAAAACAGAAAATATTATTTATTAATTTTTAATACCATTTACTTATGAATGAAATTTTAACTGATTTTATCGAAAACGTTAAGGTAAACGTTCCTGGTTTCGTAGCAGTTTCTGTAACTGATATCGGCTCAGGAGAGGCTTACGAATCTTTCACAGCAAGATCAGATTTTGACCCTAACTTAGCTTCTGCTTATAATTTAGAAGTAGTAAAAGCAAAATTAAAAGCAATCGAAGCTTTAGGTTTAGACGAAGATATAGATGATATTACCATTACTTTATCTACGCAAGTACATATTATCGATATTGCTCCTAGTGGTGCTTATTTTGTTTACTTAGCTGTTGATTCAGCACAAGCAAATTTAGGAATTACTAAAGCTTTGTTGAATAAGTATAAGATGAAATTAAACGACGCATTATAATATTAAAACAAATTAATGTGAAGAATACGAATCATTTAAAAATAGACAAGGCTCTAAAAAAAAACCTTAATAACAAGTTAAAGACTTTTAGAAAATATAGAGTCTCTGAAGGGATAATCAAACCTAGTAAGAAAAAAAATGCTGACTTTTTTGGTTTTCTATTTAAAGAGTACGACAGTATGAATGATTTGATGAAAGATATATTCTGATAATTTCTTAAAATAAAGGTGCTACCTAAGTAGTACTTTTATTTTTTTATAGCTTCTATACTACGCTTTAACTTGTTTACTAAACTGTATATTTCTTCTTCATTATAGCTCGCAAAGCCAATTCTTATTGCATTGTGACCTTTATTAGCCATATCATATTGTTTCCAATTACCTATAAAAAGCTTGTTATTAAGCGCTGCTGTGGCTATGGCTTCCCATGAGTATTTTTTTGCCAAAGTTACCCATATGGCCATCCCTCCTTTAGGTACTGTAAAAGATAAAACTTCTGACAACTCTTCTTTCAAAAGTTTACACATCAGATTTCTTCTAGTTTCATAAATTTTCATCACTTTTCGTAAGTGCCTATCAAGATCCCCAGATTTGATAAATTCAGCAAAAACTAATTCTAAAATAGCATCTCCTTGCCTATCAACAAACCTCCTCATATTAGAAGCCTCATCTACAAACCGTTTATCGGCTATTAAGTAACCAATTCTAAAAACCGGAGCTACTGATTTACATACAGAGCCTATATATATAACATTTTTACCTACATCATAGCTAGCCAATGGTAAAATAGGTGCATGATTATAATTAAAATCATAATCATAATCATCTTCAATGATCGCAAAACGATACTTTCGTGCCAGATTTAACAGTTCTATTCTTCTTTTTGCTGATAACGTTACGGTTGTAGGATGATGGTGATGAGAAGTAACATAAATAGCTTTAATCACATGACTTTCGCAAATCAATCTCAATTCATCTACTACAATCCCTTCTTCATCAACGGAAATTCTCATTATCTGTGCTTTTTTTTGTAAAAACGTAATATCAGCAGCATCATAATTTGTTTCTCCTACAACAATAATATCGTTTTCCCTAAGCAACAATTGAGAACTTAACCAAATTCCCATTTGACTACCTCTTGTTATCAAAATATTATCCTTGGTTATACCTAAACCTCTAGTCCTGTTAAGATATTCAACCAATACTTCTCGTAAACGCTCATTTCCATAAGTAGTACCGTATGACAAATGACGGTATACTTCCTTTTTTGCTGCTATTTTTCTGTATAATCTACCTATTTCTAAAGCTGGTGTCAATCTGACATCAGAAATTCCATCATTAATAAAAATTGTATTGACCTTTACCCCGCTTTTTTTTACGCTTAATAAAGCATCTTTATAAAAAAAAAATCCTGCTTTTATTTCATTTTGATTAAGTTCTCCTTGAACATCATATTTTTTCTGCCGAAGTATTGGTAAATTATTTTTTACATAAGCACCCTTTTTAGGTACAGTCTCAACCCAACCTTGTAATTCCAATTCTTCATAACATGCTACTATGGTTTTTCTATGTACTACTAACCATTCGGAAAGTTGTCTACTACTTGGCAGTTTTGTTTTTGAAACTAAGGTTCCTTCGCTGATATATGCAATAAATTGTTTTGCTAATTGTAAATAAACAGGATCACCCCCACTCTTTTGAATAATAAAACTTGTTTTATACGGAAACATCTGGACTACTTATTATATAAAATCTGGACTACAACACTCATCCACAAATGTAGTAATTTTGTCTTGCAACTAATTTGACATCCGTCATAGAAAATAATACACGATATAAAAACCTAAACTACAGCAAAATGATTGAAATAAGAAGCGCTACTAAAAATGACATATCAACGCTAGCATTGTTAGGAAGAATTACGTTTACGGAATCTCATGGGCATTTTATCGAAAATAAAGAAGACCTATTAACATACAACGATAAGGCTTTTTCGCTTGAGACATTAGAAACATGTCTACAAACCCCTAACAACTTATTTTATATAATGTATCGTAAAGGATTCCCCATTGGGTATGCAAAAATCGTTCTTAACGCAACCTCTAAACATGTAACTTCAGAAAAGAGCTGTCGTTTGGAACGAATTTATATTCTTCAAGAATTTATCCCATTAAAATTAGGACAGCATTTGTTTGATTTTACGCTTAAAAAAATAGTAGCATTACGTCATAATTATATTTGGCTAACGGTAAACATACACAATGCTAGGGCTATAAATTTTTACAAGAAAAATGACTTTATAGAAATCGGTACTTTGGATTTTGTTGTAGCAGACAAAGGATATGAGAACTAAGTATTAGGAAAACAAATTTCATAGCAAACAATAAAAAAAATACAAAAACTAACATTTCAATAAATTAAACCATCATGAAAGAATTTGAAAGATCAAAATTAAATCGTGTAAAACGAGGTGCAAATAGAGCAAGTTATGATATTGAAAAAATTAATACCATCTTAGATCAAAATTTTATTGGCTATGTTTGCTATACTTATGAAGGAACTCCTATTACCATTCCTATGGCTTATGGTAGAATTGGTGACAAAATACACCTTCATGGATCTAATGGTAATAGAATGCTCTTAGGGATACTAGCCGCCGAAAAAACGAGTATTACAGTCATGCAACTAGACGGACTTGTTTTGGCTAGATCTGGCTTTCATCATTCAGTAAATTATCAATCCGTAGCTTTATTTGGTACTGTTAAAAAGGTCGAAGATCCAACAGAAAAAATAAAAGCATTAAAATGTGTTATGGATCATATGATTCCAAATAGGTGGGAAACATTAAGAGAAATGTCTGAAAAAGAACTCAAACAAACACTAGTCGTTGAGTTTGTTATTCAGACCGCTTCTGCTAAATATAGAGATGAGGGGGTTCTTGATGAACCTGAAGATGAAAACCTTCCTATCTGGGCTGGTATTGTGCCTATTCAACAAAAAGCATTGGACCCTATATCTGAAAGTGACTTACCTCCAAAAACAGCTGTCCCTCAACATGTCATAGAATATGTTGCAAAGCACCAATAGCATAAGCTTGAAATATCTTTACCAACATACTATAAAAATAAAACTGTCTAAAAGATCAACTATTAGACAGTTTTAATACTTCCTATACCTATAATATACAGGTAAATTAAGTACACATTAAGCAAAAAATATGCGTTCTTTAGTCCTTATAACTAGTATTATTAGTTATATTTTGAAACAGCTTACAAGTAATATTACCTCATATCATCCATTTTGTTTTTTAAAAACACCTCAATCTAAAAGCTCTATTTCTATTAAATACATATTTGAGCATAATTTCATGCGTACCTGAAT
>CANMCD010000012.1 GCA_947496185.1 uncultured Tenacibaculum sp. | reverse complement strand
TATACACATCTGTTGCCAAGTTGGTAAATACACCTGTTGCATTATTTGCTGTGAAACCTGTATTGGTTCCTGTGATAGCATAATTAATTGTGGCAGGAGCTACTACTGGGTTACTTGATGTATAACTAACCGTAATATCCTCTCCCGTGGCACAATCAATCGCTTTATCTACCGCAATTGGCGCTGTCAATAATTTTGCAAAAGGAGCAATTGTAGCCGTTGTACTGCCTACACATCCTTCTTCATCGTATACATTTATCTGGTAACTTCCTCCTGATTCATCTGTCGAAGTATAAAGGAAACTTGAACTGTCTTGTAACACTACATCGTCTGTAGTTGTTCCTGTTCCTTGTGTATCTACAAATTCTACGCGTACATACGTTCCACTTCCTCCTGTTGTTCCATTTGGAATCTCTATGGTTGCATTGGTCGTTATATTCGCCGTGGCACAACCAAACTCACTTACTATAGCTGCTGGAACGGTAATAGTTGTAAATTCTGTAACAGTAATATTATTTACAGTCGTTGTACAGTCATTAGCCCCTGTCGCCGTTACCGAATAGGTATTTGGTGGTAAGTTTGTAAACTCATTACTAGTAATCGTTCCTACGCCATTTGGATCTGGACTTATCGTATATTGTAATGGTAATATACCATTATCTACAGGTGTTAAACGAATCACACCTGTACTACTTCCGTTACATGTACTATTTTCTACAGTAGGTGTAAAGTCTGGAGTAACAGCTGGGTCTACTGTAAACACTCTCGTAACACTACATCCAGAATCTACATCCGTTAAAACTACTCTATAGTCTCCTGAAGTACCTATCGTAAATGTCGTATTTGCGGTTGTAAACGTTGTGGCTGGCACTACATTTACACCTCCTGGTTCGGTTTCAACTACATAACTATAATTAGAAGTTCCTGAAACAACATTTATTGATAAACCGGCATTCGTAGCACATTCTAGGTTGCTATCCAAAAGAACATTGAAATCAAGTGATGGATGAATCGTTCTTGAAGCTGTAGTGGTTGTACAACCATTTGCGTCCATAGCTAATACCGTATAATTTCCTAGAGCTAAATTTTCAAACAATCCATTCGACTGATATGTCGTTCCGTTATCAATAGAATACTGATAAGGAGCCGATCCTCCAGAAGCAGTTGCTGTTATGGTTTTATTAGAACCACAAGTACTCGTTACTGCACTATCTAAACTAGGCAACTGACTTACACTTAAAGAAACATTTCCTATATTTTGCGAACAACCATTACTATCTGTCACTGAGACAGCAACATTTACAGGTTGTGTTTTATCTGTTACATTAGCATATGGAATACTAATACTTGTACTTGTCGTTGGTGAGGTAATACCAGTAGCATTCGTTATCGTTAAACCATAACTATAGCCTCCAAAACCTCCTACAACATTTTGTAAGTTAACGATACCCGGAGTACCACACGTTATGTCTCTTCCGTTGACTACATTACCTGTAATCTGTATCCCTTCATTCAAATCAACATCCGTACTTCCAAATTGACATACAGGAGGACCTCCTACTCGGTTTGATAATTCAATAAAATAAGTACCCGCTGTCAATCCAACTGAAGAAGTAATCGTCAAGCTAGTCTCTCCACCAGCTCCTGATGATTCAACTGCCGTTGTTGTTGTTGCATTATCCCTTCTGTAAATTGTCCAATCAAACGGAAGAATTAAATCTCCACTAGTGTTATCAATGGTAAATGTAAGTTGACCGTTTGATAATCCAGCACAAACTTGACTGTCAATTGTGGTATTTATAGGTACAGAAGGTGTAAAAGTATCATATATATCTTCATTGTTTTGTTTAATACAGCCACTTGCATCTCTAACATAGAACACGTAAGAGAGTCCTGGTATTAAACCTGAATACGTTCTAGTTCTTGTTTGATCTGGTTGAATTGTGGTTGGACTTGTAGTATCGTGAGGCAACCAACCTGATGGTGAACCGATCGCGAATGAATACGGTCCAGCTCCACCTACAGCTTCTACCGTCACACTTAATCCTGTTGTACAATCACTAGGATTCGTTACTGGGTTTACAATTAACCCTTCTACATTATAAACGATTTCATACCTACCATAAGTAGCCAAACATCTTGTTGTTGATGTTCCTGAATCAAAAATTCTTAAGGCTGGAAATACAATATCTCCTGAATTATAATTCCTTAATTGACCACTTGTTGACGTAAAATCAACCCAAGTAACACCGTTATCAACACTATATTGAAGTGTATATGGTAAATAATCATTAGGATCAACTGTACCAAAATCAAACCCTGTGTTTGCTGGATCAACGGTACAACCTGGTGGTAAAACCGGTATTAAATCGAATACCAAAGGATTTGGATCAACTAAAGTTACTGTTTCTGTATCTGTACAACCATTTGCATCGGTTATATTTATTGTATACGTTCCTGCAACAAGATTCGAGTAAGTATTACTATTTTGAGCAAAATTAGCAACCGAATTCGAATACCCTCCTGGTCCAGTTGCATTAATAGTATACGGTAATTCGCCTCCAACGATAGCCAAGTCAATACTTCCGTTGTCTCCACTACAAATTGGTTGGTTAGCGGTTCCTGTAATATCTAATGTAGGTGTGGTATTTATTTCAATTCCAGTTCTTGAAGTTTTACAATATCCTGTATTTCCTGCATTATCTCTTACATATACATCATACCTCCTTGGAGTTGGTGTTCCTACTGCAATCGAAAAAGTATTTGTTGCAGTAAAATCACTCGGAACTGGAGTTACTCCTTCATCTACAAAAGCATAAACATATGTGGTTACCCCTCCTGATGCATTGGCTGTAATTTGTCCAGGGTTACAATGTATATCTATAATATTCGTAGACAATAATAACTCTGTACTAATGGTTTCTGTAGACGTTGCTGTACAACCCAATGAATCCATTACCTCTAAATTATAAGTCCCAGGAGTTAATCCTGTAAATGTATGTGTTGTTGAAGTAACAGGTGTTGGTGCTGTCCATGCTCCTCCATTAATTCTAAACATATAATCTGCTGTTCCCTGTGTTACCGTTATAGCCACTTGCCCATTACTACCATTATAACAATTCGTTACTGTGGTGTTATAGGTTACGGTTGGTGGTGCATTAACTGTAATAGGATTACTTACCAAAGAACAACTGTTCGAATCTCTTATTGTAATCGTGTATGGTGTAGCACTTGCCAATACTCCTGTAAATATGGTACTGGTTTGCCAAGTCGTACCTCCATCTATACTATATTCATACGGTGGTGTTCCACCTGAACCTGTTGCTATTATTGTTGCACCTGGGGAAGTTGTACAGTTAGCTGGACTTGAAATAGCTCCAGATATACCAACCGCTGTTGGTTGCCCAATCGTTGTATTCCCTAGATCACGCTCACAAGTTCCTGCGGAAATACGCACTCTAACATTATGTGTTCCTACAGGAACTCCAGTTACGATCACTGGATTTGTAGTGGTATTAACCCAATTAGCTCCGCCATCTACAGAATAATCATAAGATACCCCAAAATTTTCTGCATTAATCGTTACTGTACCATCAGAAACACCATTACACGTGGCATCTGTTTGACCAGTAACGGTAGCTCTAAATTCTTCATTCGCTGCTACAGAAACAGAAATTGTTTCTGTACAATCCCTACCATAATCAATAACTACAGTATGATCTCCTACAGCTACATTTGCTAGTACATTTGTAGTAACCGCTCCAGCACCATTTAAGCTATAGGTATACCCTATTACATGTGGAGTAATTGTTACGTCTCCTGTTCCATCACAATTATAAGCTACATTATAAGTAAAGTTAGGTTTGGTAGGTAATGGGTCTATTGTGATACTCGTTAAAGTTAACAAACACCCATTCGCATCTTGTACCGTTAGTGCATACGTTCCTTCTGTTAGATTACCCTTTGCTGGATTCGTAGAATATACACCATTTATACCGTAACTATAAGGAGCTGTACCTCCCGAAGTACTTCCAAACGTGATAACTCCGGGTTGCAAACAAGTATAATCTTGTGTTAACGTTGCCGAACTTGATACCGTTGTTGGTACTGTTATCGTAGAACTTACCAAGGCACTTGTACATCCATTCGCATCCGTTACTTGAATATTATAGGTATCTCCACCTAAATTATCAAATAACACCTTAGTATCCGTTGTTGGTCCTACTGTATTTGTTGTTCCTGCATTAACTGCAGCAATTGTTATATTATAAGGAGCAACACCATTAGTTATCGTTGCTTCTATACTTCCTGTATCACCATTACAATTTGGTTGTGTTGTCGTTAGTGTGGCTGCTGGATTCGTTATCTGTGAAACTGTAACGGTTTCCATAAATTCACAATACCCAGCATTTCCACTAGTATCGCGTACATAAACATCATAATTTCCAGCTGTAGTTACATTAAAAGTATTGGTACTTCCAAAAGTAGGTGTACCTCCCGTAGCTACAAAACCATAGACATAATTTCCATCTCCTCCTGATGCAGTAACCGTCACTACTCCTGGGTCACACGTTATATTCGTAATTGACGAAGTAGCTGTTAATGTTTCTTCTAAGGTGTGTGAACTTGCCGAAGATGTACACCCTAAAGCATCTTGTACCTCAATAGTATAATTACCCGGAGTCAACCCAGTAAACGTATGTGAGTTTGCTGTTGCAGGTGTAGGTGCAGTCCATGCACCACCATTAATTCTAAACAAATAATCTTGTACACCTTGTGTTACATTTACAGCTATCTGTCCATTCGTACCATCGTAACAGTTTGTTACGGTAGCATTATGAGTTACCGTCGCTGGTGGATTTACTGTAATACTTGCATTGCTAGTAGAAGCACAGCTCCTAGAGTCCCTAGCTTGAATTGTATAAGCTGTACCACTTACCGCGACATTTGTAAACACTCCACTTGACTGCCAAGTCCCACCACCATCTATACTAAATTCATATGGTGCTGTGCCTCCTGTTGCGGTTGCTGTAATTACTGCCCCTGGTGTTACTGTACAATTTGCAGGGCTTGAAATCAACGCAGACACTATCAAAGCATCTGGTTCTATCACTGTTACACTACCTAAATCTAACTCACAAAGTGCAGTAGAAATACGAACTCTTACATTGTGTATTCCTGCTGCTATACCACTTACTGTAACTGGATTTACCGTTGTATTTACCCACGTAGTTCCACCATCAACTGAATAATCATAAGACAGCCCAAAGTTTTCTCCATCGATAGTTATTGTTCCATCTGATGAAGCATTACATGTTCCATTTGTTGTTCCTGTAATAGAGGCTCTAAATTCTTGACTTGGAGCTACAGATACTGTAATAGTGTCGGTACATGACCTTCCATAATTTATTTCAACGGTGTGATCTCCTACAGAAAGACCGCTAAATACATTCGTTGTTAGAGAACCTCCACCATTCAAACTATAGGTATATCCTACAACGTGAGGAGTAACCGTCACATCTCCTGTCCCATCACAATTATAAGCGACATTATATGTAAAATCAGGCTTGGTTGGTAATGGATCTATCGTTATACTCGTTAAAGTTAACAAACACCCATTAGCATCTTGTACCGTTAATGCATAAGTTCCCTCCGTTAAATTACCTTTAGAAACATTTGTTGAATATACACCATCTATACCATAACTATAAGGCGGTGTACCTCCTGTGGTAGTTCCGAAAGTAATTACCCCAGGTTGTAAACATGTATAATCTTGTGTTAACGTTGCCGAACTTGATACCGTTGTCGGTACAGTGATCGTTGAACTTTCAAGTGTACTCGTACATCCATTAGCATCTGTAACTTGTATATTATACGTGTCTCCATTTAAGTTTTCAAACAGTACTTTGGTATCCGTAGTTGGCCCTACAGTATTATTTGTCCCTGCATTAACTGCTGAAATAGTCACATTAAAGGGCGCTACTCCATTGGTTATGGAAGCTTCTATACTCCCTGTATCTCCATTACAATTAGGTTGCGTAGTAGACAATGTTATTGTCGGGCTACTAATTTGAGTAACTGCTATTGTTTCTGTAAACTCACAATACCCAACATTACCGTTATTATCACGGACATAAACATCATAACTACCTGCTGTAGTTACATTAAATGTATTTGTATTTCCAAAAGTAGGCGTACCTCCATTCGTTACAAAACTATACACATAATTCCCATCTCCTCCTGAAGGAGTTATTGTTACAGAACCGGGATTACACGTTATATTCGTTATAGACGAGGTCGCTGTTAGTGTATCATCAAGCGTATGAGAACTTGCCGTTGATGTACACCCCAGCGCGTCTTGTACTTCTATTGTATAATTACCTGGTGTCAAACCTGTAAACGTATGAGACGTAGCATTTGTTGGCGTTGGTGCTATCCACGCACCACCGTTAATTCTAAACAAATAATCCTGTACTCCTTGTGTGGCGTTTACGGCTATTTGCCCATTTGTACCGTCATAGCAATTTGTTACAGTTGCATTATGAGTTACACTTGCAGGTGGATCAACTTTTACCGTTGTTCCGCAATTATCAAGATCACAAGCACTGCTAGAACTACCAGTAGTCGTCAAAAAAGCATGCGTATGCCAGCAATCTGCTTGATTCATTACTAACCTAACAGTACTATAAGTACCCGGGATATTATAGCCTCCATTCAATTCATTTGCACTGGCACTATTTAAAAATGTTCCATCGCCAAAAGCAGAAAGAGTAACTCTACAATCAGATGAACCTGCTCCTAGAGAACCGAATACCACTCTTAAATTACTAACAGGGTGTTCAAAATTGAAAACCATTTCATGAAAATGCATACGTACTACTGTTGCTCTTCCACTACTTCCACCCCAAGTAATACTATTATAGTCAGTCACAGCATGCCCATTATTAATATCATTATGCCTTGGATGACTTCCTAATTGTTGAATATCTAATGTAAATGGCACATTTGTACCATTAATATTCATATGTCCTTCATGACTAGAACTCGAAAATGCACCAACTTTTCTAAAACTTCCTAAATTAGTGGTTACTCGCATATTTCCACCATAACCATCAGAACCATCATTTGAATCTAAATAACAACCACAATCATTACAACCACTACTGTCTCTAATTTGTATTCTATAGTCATCTGCATCAGGAGTAACTCCTGTAAATACAGCGCTTGATTGCCAATTATTTCCTCCATCTATACTATATTCATAAGGAGGTGTACCACCTGAGCCCACTGCTGTTATCGTTGCTCCCGGACTAGCAGTACAATTTGCTGGACTTGTTACACTCGCCGTTACTGTAACCGGTGTTGGTTCTCCTATTACAGCAGCTCCTAAATCTAATTCACAATTTCCTGCCGAAATACGTACTCTTACATTATGTGATCCTACGGGTACTCCTGTAGCGACCACTGGATTTGTTGTCGTATTTGTCCAGTTGGTTCCTCCATCAACTGAATATTCATAAGAGGCACCAAAGTTTTCAGCATCTATGGTAATAGAACTTCCTTGATCTGATCCATTACATGATACATCTGTCGTACCTGAGATACTGGCTGTGAAACCTTGATCTGCCACAACAGATACTGTAATTGTATCGGTACATGACTTACCATAATTTATTTCTACTGTATGATCTCCTACTGATAAATTGCTAAATACATTGGTAGTTACAGGAGTTGCTCCATTCAAACTATAGGTATAACCAATTACATGTGGAGTTACCGTCACATCTCCTAAACCGTTACAATTATACGCTATATTATACGTAAAATCTGGTTTTGTAGGCAATGCGTCTATTGTTAAATTTGATAAATTCAAAATACAACTATTAGCATCTCTAACAGTTAATACATAAATTCCTGCTGTTAAATTATCCTTCACAGGATTTGTTGAATACACACCATTAATTCCGTAACTATAAGGAGGGGTTCCTCCTGCCGTAGCTCCAAAAGTTATAATTCCATTTTGCGCACAAGTATAATTTTGTGTAATTGTTGCTGAACTTGTTATTGTAGCTGGAACTGTGATTGTTGAGCTTGCTACTGTGCTTGTACATCCATTAGCATCTGTTACTTGAATATTATAGGTATCACTTCCAAGTGTATCAAATAAAACTTTAGTATCTGTTGTTGGCCCAACCGTATTATTTGTTCCTGCATTTACTGCTGAAATCGTTACATTAAAAGGAGCTACTCCATTAGTTATTGTTGCTTCTATACTTCCTGTATTTCCATTACAACTTGGCTGTGTCGTTGATAAGGTTACCGTAGGATTGTTAATTTGTGAAACAGAAATTGTTTCGGTAAACTCGCAATATCCTGCATTTCCATTATTATCTCGAACATATACATCGTAACTACCAGCAGTTGTAACACTAAATGTATTGGTATTTCCAAAAGTAGGTGTTCCTCCATTGGCTATAAAACCATATACATAATTACCATCTCCTCCAGAAGCTGTTATTGTTACTTCACCTGGATCACAAGTAATATTCGTAATTGCTGAAGTTGCCGTCAATGTATTATCAAGGGTATGTGAGCTTGCCGTCGACGTACACCCCAAAGCATCCTGCACTTCAACCGTATAATTACCTGGTGTCAAACCGGTGAAAGTATGTGAAGTTGCATTCGCTGGAGAAGGTGCTACCCATGCTCCTCCATCAATTCTAAATAAATAATTTTGTACTCCTTGTGTTACATTAACCGTAATCTCTCCATTGCTTCCATTATAACAATTCGTTATTGAAGCATTATGCAATACTGCTTGCGGTGTTGATATGGTTGTGGTATTTGGTGTACAACCATCTTTCACTACCTCGATATTAACATTATCAATAAGATTTCCTACAGTAAGATTACCTGTTGCTGTAGAAACGGCTTCAAAAGATATTATTGTCGTGGGTTGCCCTGCAGGAACGACATAGGTTCCTGAATAACTTCCCCAAGCCGTATTCCCGTCAGTCATAACCTGTTGTGTCGTTGCTGTAGCCAAACTACCACCAATTCTTACTCGTGCCACATCTACACCAGCTCTACCTCTATGATCAATAGACCAATTAATGGTTTCACCTTCACGGGTACAATATTCTTGATATAACGATGAAGAATAATTTGCATTTAATTCTACAAAGGAAATACCGTCAGAAGGAGGTACCCCTAAGAAATTATTTGACCATACCTCAATATTATTATCAGGTGCTGTAGTTTCCCATCCTGGAAAAGCACTTTCATGAAGCATTCTAAATTGGGTCGAACCAGGGTTAGGAAATTCGAAACTTCCATTTATGAAAGGATTTGTTGTACATCCACATTCATCACAACCTCGGCTATCTCTAACTTTTATGATATAATCATCTGGTGGTAAATTGGTAAAAACATTTGAAGTTTGCCAGTTTAAACCTCCATCAATACTATACTCAAAGGGCGGTGTACCCCCTGTTGCGGTAACTGTTATATCACCTCCAGTCTGTGCACCACTACAACTTGCTGGTTTTGTAACCGAAGTAGTGAAAACAATTTGAGGTGGTTGTGCTATCGTTACCTGTCCTAAACTCATAGGACAATACGTTGACCCCATCGTATCTCTAATATACACGTCATAATTACCAGCCGGTAATCCAACAATTCGATAAGGGTTATCGGCAGACGTAGACCAAGTTGTTCCTCCGTCTACAGAATATTCATAATCTCCACCTACATAATTAGTAGCTGATATGGTAATCACCCCATTATCGGCCGAATGACATGTTGCATCTTCACTACTAACAATGGAACCTGTCATACCTTGGTTTGCTACAACCGTTACCGAAATATTTGTAGTACACTCTCTTCCATAATCGATTGTTATTGTATGAGTTCCGACAGGTACCTGACTTAATACATTTGTTGTTACTGCATTTCCTCCGTTCAAACTATACGTATATCCTGCCACATGAGGAGTCACAGTAACCTCACCACTTCCATCACAATTATACGTTATATTATGTGTGAAATTTGGTCTGGTTGGTAATGGGTCAATGGTAATATTCGGCAAATTTCCGATACACCCATTAGCATCCTGTACCGTCAATATATATGTCCCTTCCGTTAAATTTGGCTTAGCCAAATCAGTAGAATATACTCCGTTAATTCCATAACTAAAAGGTGAAGTACCTCCTGTAGCAGCCGTAAATGTAATCGTTCCTTGTTCAAGACAAGTATAATCTTGTGTTAGACTTGCAGTGCTCGCTACCTGAGTTTTGTCTTCTATTTCAATATCATTAATACTATAAGTACATTGATGAGATGTTTTTGTTGTCCTAATATCAACATCATAAGTACCAACGGCCAATCCTGTAAAATTACCTGTAGTATTCCAATTGGTACCACCGTCTATACTATATTCAACAGCATAACCGTTATTATTTCCATTAACACTTACTGTTATTGAGCCATCGCTTAATCCGGGACATGATATCCCATTCGCTGAATGTGTAAATGTTAGTGGTGTTTCTACGACTACTTCTATAGGGTTTGAAATGGTATAACAGTTATTACTATCAATGACCACGAATCTATACGTCCCTTCATTACCATTGGTAACATTATAGGTACTACCCGTAAAAAACGCCGTCGGAGGTATTTGTGAAATGTCAGTATATAAATCTGTTCCTTTATCCGTCCAAACTGCAAAAGTATATTGTGCACCACTTATCAATGTACCGCCTCCAGCAGTTAAATTAATTACACCGTCAGAAGCACCGTTTGCACACGTAATGTCTTTTGTCTTTGCAGCGGTTAACGTTAGGTTTGCTACTTGATTAATCGTTACATTCTCTGTAATACTACACTCCGTTGTAGTTACAGTTACGGAATAAGTTCCACTGGTACTAACATTAAACGTATGGTCATTCTCATCTACAGGACCATGCGTTGCCAATGTTGTTGAATTTTCTTGTAATGTATAGGTATATTGACCGGGTACATTATTGACCTGAATTCGAATACTTCCTTGCCCTCCTGCACATAATATATCTGTTGGTGTAATATCAAGATCTATGAGCCTGTTTTGAATATTAATCGGTCCAAAATCGTATGTACATGAAGCTGCCGTAGCATTACTTATACGAATTTGTAAGTCATAATCTCCGGGGTTAGGTATTGAAAACTCATTTGAATCCTGAAAGTTAACAAAATATCCATTGGGTCCCGTCAAACTATACTGATACCCACTCGGTACTCCGTTTATTGTAACTTTCCCTGGCTGACCACAAATCATATCTTCCTCTACGATCACAGGGTTTAATGTCGATACAAATACGTTAAAATAATATTTTTTAGGACACCTTCCGTCATACAAAACTTCCACCATATACTCACCTGCTTGATTAAAGTTATGGCTTAAGTTTGCCCCTATTTCATTCCAAGTACATCCTGTATTTAAATTAGCACACCCTACAGTAGTTTCATCTGGACAAGAATTTTCATCCAGTTTATACCATTTAACCGTAGTTCCTGATGAAGTTGTAAAAGGCAAATTAATGGTTCTCGAGTTACCGGTACCACAAAGATAAATTTCCGCTAAATCAGACCCATCATTCGGACAAGTTAACATTTTATCTGCAAATGAAATAAGTGGGTTAGGCTGTGTATTATACGCAATTACATTGATAATCTCTGTTGTACTAATACACGTTACAGGGGCTACTTTTACAACCGTATAGGTACCTAAAGCACTCACAGTAATTGATTGACCATTTCCTATAACATTTCCATTTGAGTCTCTCCATTCATACGAAACAAAACCACTACCCGCAGATAATGTGATATTTGATCCACAGAGTACCTCATCCCTTTCATAAGTACATCCTGAAACATTTGCTAAAAAGTTAGAAGCACCAATGATTCCAAAATTACAATTATCAATTCCTGAAAAACTAGGTTCGTTGATAACCCTTGGTGTTCCTCCTCGATCACTATCATAATTAGCAAAAGCCTGATTTCTAATCTCATCAGAACAAGCATCACGCAAGTCGTTACACGTAGCAACTACTTTCACCATGAAACGAATATCATATTTCGCTCCATTTTCTTGCACCATATTATCGGGAATATCAAAAGTCAATTTTCCTCGAAAACTATTTGATACTGAAGGAGGTTCGTAGGTATAATCAGCCGCTGTTAAACCCGCAGGTAATATCAGAGTAGACTCGTCCAAGTCTATATTTGCAGGAAGTATATCAACAATCTCCGAATTCAACGCATTATCGGTTCCGACATTTTGAAAACTAATATTATACCATAATTCATCTCCGAAATCTATGGTGGCTCCTGCCAAGTCATTTCCTGCACCATCATCGATCGTCTTTACTAATTGAAGTTTCGGTTCGATAATTTCCACAGACATTCCTAATAAGAATGGATAATAAGAGTCTCCCGCTGTCGTAAATCGTAAAGTGGTACTCGATTGATTATTTTGTAATATACTATTACTAGGATTGTTCAAAGCAAACATATCTGCGTCAAATCCTAAGGTATTTTGACTCGCAGGATTTCTAGTGGTAACATGGCTATTGTTTACCGTAATAGAACTGTTAAAGAAATTATTTACAGGGTTTGCATTTCCTGTTGTCATAGTAGTATACGCTCCACTAGGTGCTCGAATTTGAAAATTATCACCCGGTATTGGTTGATCCCCTTCTAAGGCAGCTACTAATATTTGTGCCCTAACAGGTCCGGTAGGAATGGTCTGAAACCCAGAAACTCCTACATCAACATTAGGATTAGTCGCCCTTCTAATTGTAGAAAATCCATCAAAAACATAAAACTTTTTACTAGACTCAGTTTCATTCTCATATACTACTACAAGTGCCCATCCTGCTGAGGATCCTAACCAAGCTGGTGCGTAGTGATCTCTACCTAAAGTGGCCTTTATATTTGCTACAAAATAATTTCCACTTGGATCGGTCATTCCAGAAACCATACTTGTCACATCCTTGTAACATACATATGGTTTTTCATAAGAAATTCCATCATCATATATGAGTTCTCTTTTTGTCAAATCAAATTTATCAGCTACTAAGTCAACATAATTTCCCCCAGGCAACTTAAACTTAATTTCATTGAAGTCATCATCTCTAGTATTCACCCCTCCTGGCTCATCAGACCAGTTATCATAGGGGTATATACCTGCCCAATACAAACCAGCATAAATCACCTTAGAACAAGAAGGTAAATTCATTTCTGCACTAGAAGACGAAAAAGTTGACGGATCGCCATCAATATCAATGTATTCTAGGAAAAAATTATGGTTATAATTAGTTCCGTTATAAGGTGTATTGGCTGGAGGTCTATTCAAAATATTATTTGAAATAAACGACATATTACCTCTTACTGCAGCATTAAAACGCTCCAAAAAAGGTTGGTCAGCCTTACTTATTTCCTTGTGGGGTATTTTACTTTCAGAGAATACGACATCTCTCTGAGCATATAGTGCCAGTACAGACACTAACGCAATTAAGGTTAGTATAATTCTTTTCATTAGTAAGGGGAAATTTATTTTACTTATTATTCATTTCTTGATTTATATCATCTTATATTAATAATCGATTTTTTACTATAGTAAGTACCGTTTAAGTTATTCTCATATAACTTTATAGCCTCACTTCTACTATCTGTTTTTAAAATATATACGTGTCTATAACCTGTTGATGGATTAATAAAATAATCTGCTTCGATATTATCATTCATTAATTCATCTAAGAATTTATCAGCATATGCTTTTTTAGAGAAAACATTTACCACTAAGTAATAACCTTCATCGAGTCCTTCTACTTTCTTCATCGTTCTTACTCTCGCTGGAGGTTGGCTTTTCTCTTCTTTATAGGTTTCTGCCTCACCTCCTAAAGAGATTTTAATGACAAAAACGGCTTCTTTATAGGTTTTTCCTTTACTCAGGTTTAAAGGATCATCATCGTCTCCTTCGAAGAGTTTCTTTTCTTTAAACTCTTCTGTCATTCTTTCAGCGTCCTGTTTTTTTGCAAACCTGTCAAAATACACATAATAATATTTTGTTTTAGGGTCAAAAACGTATTTAGCTTTTATATCTTCCTTTTCAAACTTTCGTTTCTTCTCTTCGATATAAGACACTACATTTTCTTTACTTCTAAACTGATTAGCAGCAACATAATACATAGTTCCTCCACCACCGGCTCTTCTGGTCGTAATAGTTTTCTCTCGCCAAGGTGTCGCGCTACTCCTCTTCAAAGATTGATCTTTTTCTTCACCAGCATCATTGATAGGCAAGTGTATAACTTTTTCAACTCTTTCAACAGGCTTAGGCCTTTCATTCAAAATTCGGAGAATCTCATCTACCTTTTTATTCAATTTACTAATCGAATCATAAGCTTCTTGAATTTCACCAGATAAATCGTTATAGTTTTCGTTTTTATCTTCTTGTTTTGGTTTTCTTTCTGGTAGTTTTACACTAACATTCCCTGCTCTTCTAACAGGTCTTCTTCTTCCAAAAGATTTTTGTCCAAAATTATAGATCAGTCCTACTTCATTTGTATCAGCAAACTCTCCTTTTTCAAATGTAAATCCTATAGATAGTTTTTCGGATAAATTAACTCCTGCACCAGCAGAAATTCCAAATTGCTTATCATACCCAGCTTTTAACCATCCTAATTTTGGTAAATCAAAAATAACATTACCTCCATAACCAAATTCTCCTTGACCGGGCTTTCTTACCAATCCTAAAATTCGCAAATCTGCCCCTTCAAAAATGCCATTTGCATAGGTAAATTCGTGAGAGTACATTATATGCCCTGAATATGTTTTTTCTGAAAAAGAAGTAGCCATACTATTCTCTTTCAGATTGAAATCTAATAAGTTTTCAAAAAAGACTCCAGCGTCGAACTTTCCAAAAGACAAGGTTATTGCTGGTTGAACATTCACTATCGGTATATCTTGAAAATTACTCACTGCGGGGTCTGGTACTACCGAATTAACTTTTAATCCATTGGCACTTCTTCTACTATATAAAGCATTGAATCCAAACGTTAAACTGAGATCGTTATTCATTTCGATTTTATGTGCATAATTTGCCAAAGCTCCAAAATCTTTAAACACACCTATATTACGTTGATACACCGCCAAACCAGCACCAACATTACTCCTCATTTTTCCTGAATAACTAAGTAAATAGAGCCTTGGTGAATCTTCAAAACTCACAAAGCTATTTCTTACTATAGCATTAATAGAAGTACTTTTTTCTCTCAGTGCAGAAAAGGTAGGCACTGTTAAAAAGCGGTTGAACTTAATAAAGTTTCGAGAAGTAAAACTATTATATAACTCTGCATTAGTAGAAACCTGTGAAAACACACTGGTACAAACCAAAAAAAGCATTATATAAATAGTGTTCTTATTTATCATATTCTTACCCTTAACTAATCCAAAATAGAAATAGATCCTGCTTTAACAAGCTGTTCATTTCTTATAATTTTGAAATAAAAATTTCGTTGATTCCCTAAATTTTCACTAGGCCAATCATTTTTATAATCAGTAGTTTTATATACCTCCTGTCCACTAGCATTATAAATTATTACAGTTACAGAGGGCTGAAAAGCATATTTGTTTGATAATTTCCAAAAATCATTAATTCCATCGACTGTATTCGGAGAAAGTATGTTAGGCACTACCACCTGATCATCTTGTTCAACTACTTCAATTGTTTTTCTTACTTCACAATCGTCGACAGTGGCTACTACAGTAAAAAAGCCTAATTTGTTAACTTCTAAGGTTTCGTTAGTAGACAACAAATCATTAGTTTCATCATCATACCATTCGTATGTATTAGCGCCACTCGCTGTAACTGTAGCTGTTTCCCCCAACACAATAACCACTTTTTCTGATGGCGTGATTACCACTGCTGAATCATCAAAAGGTACTACTTTTATAGGGGTTAATTGTTTTAAGCAACCAGCTCCTTCAATATCCAATCGATATTCTCCAACTTCAGATACTTCTAAGGTTTGTGAATCACTTACTGTAATTACTTCTGCATCTTTATACCAAGTATAGGTAAAACCGTTAACAATTTCAGATAACGTATAGGTTATAGTACCTCCCGGACACAACGAATTTGATAAAGAAGAAGAGGTTATTGTTGGATCTGCAACGGTTAACTTAACTTCTACTGTATTTGACCTATCGTTGATAAAACCTACATTCATTGCTAATTCATATGAACCATTATCAACATACGAAGTAACATCTAATTCTTTTTGTATTTGTCCTGTCAATTCCGCACCATCTTTATACCACTGGTAATTAAGTGAATTATCCAATTGATCATCTGTCAATTGATAACTCTCACCATCTGTTCCTGTAACATCTACTCCTACTATTAATAATTTCGTCAAATGACTATTACATTCTTCATAGTCTGTTGAAGTACGTATTGTTGAATTAATAGACTGAACCCCTATTAATTCTATTATTTCAGAGTCTTGGGTAAAATTACACACTCCGCCTAGCTCTGTAACGCGAGCAAAATAGGCTCCTGGTTCTGTCGCATTCATTTCATTACCATTTTTTCCTCCGAGTGGTTGTTCGTCTTTATACCATTGTATTTGAACTGTAGCTGAAGGAGGAGAAATATCAACCCTTAAGGCCTTAGTTTCTCCGGGTAACATGATATTTTTTCCTTCAATATTATTTTGAAGTGTAAAACTGGCGGTTGTTTTTTGCTGTAATACTACTTCAGAAGAAGCTTCTCCTGCACATTGACCACTTGACACCACTAGGTGATAGGCACCAAATTGACCATTATTAGGTGTCGTATAAGAATTATTATTAGAGGAATAAACCAAGTTTCCATCCTTATACCAATTATAGGTTAAACTATTATCCGTTTGCTCAGCTTCAAATGTATGTGTCTCATCAGAACAAATCTCTACAGTAGAATCACCTTTAATTCCTGAATTCGAAGAATTCACTATAAAAACTCTAGAAAGTGTTGAAACCTCCAAACCACAAACACCATAATCTACTTCTACTTTATACAATCCTTCTTGTGAAACATTCAACCTTGGCTCTGTGGTAGTGATATAATGAACCCCATCTTTAATCCAGTTATAAACAGCTGTTTTATCTGTATTCAAAGACATTTCTTGAGTTCCTGTACCACATATATAAACATCCTCCCAATTATTTAGCACCAAATTTGATAACATATCATAGGCAGCAAAAGCTTCGGATGCAGGACCCGTCATTGCTGGAGAACTCGCTACGATCCTCACTCTATACCCTGTACCAAAAGTACTATCTGGTAACTGAAATGTTGCAGGAATATTTCCATAGTTTGAGTTTTGACTAAAAACAGAACCTACATTTTGAGCATTCGCAAAACTTCCACTTGCGTCTGACAACTCAATAGTAAAGACGTTATTAGGATCAAAAGATTGTGTGGTATATCTAAAAGTAAAGTTGAAATCCTTATTCTGCGCATTACTACAAGCCGAACCAAATCCTAGTTGGGGCTCTAATAATACTTGAGAAATCGAAGTAAAACTGAAAAAAAATAAATATGTTACAAGAAATATCTTGGTATATCCAGCTAATATTTTACTCATCAAAGGAATCATTTTAGGGGACTTCAAATTTATAAAATTGTTTTCTAAAAAAACAAAAAAAAACAATATTTCTCCTCGAAATTTAAAAAAATTAAATCAAATTTGCAACTAATTCTTGTTTTATAATGCGTATTTTCTAAAATTTCCGTTTCTTGTAGTAACAATTAAACTCACTTGTGAAAACATTATCTTTTTCATTAATAATTTTATTTATCTCGTTATTTAGCAATCCATTACATACACAAACGGGAGGAGAAAACACGTTTTCTTTTTTAAATATACCTACAGCTGCACGTCAAACTGCACTGGGTGGAAAAGCACTAACTTTACTAGACGATGTCAATCAACCTACATGGAACCCAGCTACATTGAACAATAATTTAAACAAACAATTATCCGTAAACTACACAAATTATTTAGCAGGCATCCATATAGGGTCTTTCTCATACGCCTATGAAATCAATAAACGTATAGGTAGTTTACACGGAAATGTCACCTACGTAAATTACGGAAACCTCATTAGAGCTGATGAAGAAGGAAACGAATTGGGTTCATTTGCAGCTAGTGATATTGCCTTATCAATTGGTTATGCGAGACATATTAAAAAAAGCAACCTATACTTCGGTGGCAATATAAAGCTGATACGCTCTTCAATTGATGCTTTCTCTTCAAATGCCATCGCCATAGACATTGGTTTATTATATTTAAGCAATAAGCTACCGTTAAGTATCGCTTTAGTCATACGAAACTTAGGTACGCAACTAACCTCGTTTACTAATACAAAAGAAACTTTACCTTTAGATATTGCCATTGGAGCTTCTTATAAACTAGAAAACGTTCCTTTACGCTGGTACGGAACTATAGATAATTTACAAAAATGGCAAATTGGCATTCCAAATCCCTCTAACCAAACAACAGACTTAAATGGCAATACTTTTGATGAAAATATTTCATTTCTTGATAATTTTTTTAGGCATGTCGTTATCGGAGCTGAACTTTTTCCCTATAGCGCTATTAATCTAAGAATTGGCTATAACTTTAGAAGAGGAAAAGAATTACAACTCCAAAATGTACGTTCCTTTGGAGGTCTTTCTTTTGGTTTTGGCTTGAAAATGAAACAAATTAAACTTAATTACGCGTATGCCAAATTTCATGCTGCTACCAATACGAATACCTTTAGTTTAGAAATAAATTTAGACCAAAAAAAAACTAAAAAAAGAACGATAAAGTTTTGATCATTTTTTACCTCAAAATAGAAATTGTTCCTGACTTGATTAAACTATCTTTTCTTAAAATCTTATAATAAAATATACGTTGATTTAGCATATCCCCCATCGGCCAATCATTTTTATAGTCTGTGGTCTTAAACACCTCTCTTCCGTTTGCATTATAAATTATAATAGTAACTTCAGGTTGAAATGCATACTTATTTGACAATTGCCAAGTATCATTTATACTATCTCCATTTGGTGAAACAACATTAGGTACTATTATCTGTTCATCCTGTGCAACCACCTCTATTTTTTTCCTTATTTCACAACCTCCATTAGCCTTTGCTATCAAAATATAAGTACCTAGCTCATCAACCTCAAGAGTTTTGGCCTCCGACAATAATTCTTCGTCTTCATTATACCATGCATACGTACTCGCTCCATCAGCAGTAATTGTCCTTGTTTCTCCTTCTATTAAAACAACTTTTTCAGAAGGTGATACTGTGATTCCCTCATCATCAAAAGCAACTACATGTATCGGAATGGGAGGAAATTTTGCTTCACAGGCACCCACCCCACTTATTTCAAGCCTATAATCTCCCGCTTCTACAATTGTGATTTTCTGTGGATCTTTAACAATCACTTCATCAGCACCTTTAAACCATCGATAAGTAAAGCCTTCTATAATTTCAGAAACCTTAAGTATAAGTGGTTTATCTGGACATAAATACAGCGGGTCTCCTGAGGGAGTAATCGTAGGGTTGGCTATCCTTAATTGCGCTTCTATACTATTGGAATACCCATCTTCAACACCTGCTATCATTACCTTCAATTGATAGATTCCATTATCTGAGTAAGAAGCTAATGCTAATTCTTTGGCCGTCTGACTTACTAATAACTGATCATTTTTATACCATTGATAAGTTATTTTATCTTTTTGCGCTGCTGTAAGTTCATATTCCTCGCCATTACTTGCTATTGCTTTTACATCTTCTAAAAACAATTTCGTGTTTTCACTTTTACAATCCGTGGGATCAGATGTTGCTTTTATTAGTGGTTTGAGTGATTTTACTGCTAGCAAATCGAACTTTTCTGAATCAATATAAAACCTGTTACACACACCCGCAGCCTTAAAATGCACCTTGGCAAAATAACTTCCAAGTGTTGTAACATCGATTTCATACGCTGTTTTTCCTGGTAGAGCTTGACCGTCCTTATACCATTGAACTCCTGACACTTCAGAAACAGGTGTAACACTCACCTCTAACCTATGTGTTTCATTTGGTAGCACAATTTTTACCCCTTCGAAATTATTTTTAACAGAAATATCCGTACCTGTTTTAGACACCAATTCAACTTCTTTAGATTTAACGGAGTCACACCCTGCTATAGTAATTTCGACAACGTATTTACCAAATTGATCTGTATTAGGACTTGTTTTGTAAGTTAGCTTGGTAGCTCCTTTAATTTTTTCTCCATCTTTATACCATTGGTATGTACCTCCTGCACTTTTCGTAGAAGCTTTAAACTCATGGAATTCATCTGGACAAATTTCGATTTTATCCCCTCCATTTATTGATATTTCTCCTGCCCCAGCCACTGTAATCCTATTTGTCTGATAATAATGACAAATACCATAATCCATTTTCATTTGATATTCCCCTGGCTCCGTTACTTCTAGTTTTGGTTTCGTTGTATCTTTATATTTAATACCGTTCTTATACCACTCGTATTTATCTTCTACTACGTTTACAACATTTACTGAAAGCTCTACTGAATCTCCACTTTTACAAATACTTAACACCTCATCCTTCTGATCAAAATCTAGATTCAATCCTGTCATATTATAAATAAAAAAAGTTTTATTTGACGTTGCAAAAACTGTATCATTGATCCTTACTTGTAACTGAAATCCAGCACCAAAAATGTCACCTTGTGGGGTAACTTTAGTTTCAATTTTTTTATTTAAAATATCATTTTTAGTAAATTTTTTTAAAACAATCGGTGAAATACCTAAAGAAGTGTTTATTAATTCAATAATAATAGCATCACTATTTGTGTAATCCTTTTTTTTTAAACCATGAATAGTAACAGCATATTCGATATCTTTTTTACACATTACCGTAAAGCCATGTGTAATTTTCTTTTTCTTCTCTATTTGAGAAAACATCAAAGATGTTGACAACATCCCTATTACCAGAAAAACGAACTCTAGTTTAGTTAAAGGGGAAACTAATCTCATTATTTACCTTTTTATACAAAAATATTTTTTTTTGTATACGAAACTACATAGCTAAATGTGTGTCAGCCCCCAAGAAAACACAAGAAAAAATAAAAAACTAACTATCAATACATTACCTACCCTCTTCTATTTGTTAAAGTTTTCATAAATTATAAATCTAACTTCGAAAAACTAACAAATCGTGAAAACTGACGTATATTTGTTACCTATACTTTTTATTAATGAAAAAAAAAATCATCATCGCTATTGATGGCTATTCCTCTACAGGAAAAAGCACTATTGCAAAGCAAATAGCCAAAGCTCTTAACTATATTTATGTTGACACTGGAGCAATGTATAGAGCAGTTACGTTATACGCTATGCAACATAACTTCGTTATTGAAAATGAAATTCAGGCAGACCAACTCATCCAAAATTTAGACAACATCTCTCTTTCTTTTAAGTTTAATAAAAGTCTTGGGTTTGCTGAAGTTTTTTTAAATGGTATAAATGTAGAACGGGAAATTAGAACCATTGAGGTTTCTAAACTTGTAAGTAAAGTTGCTGCTATTTCTGAAGTGAGGAAAAAATTGGTAAAAGAACAACAAGAAATGGGTACTTTTAAGGGCATCGTAATGGACGGCCGTGATATTGGTACAGTAGTTTTTCCTGAAGCGGAATTAAAACTCTTTATGACAGCGTCCGCAGAAAAACGTGCTAAAAGACGTCACTTAGAACTCCTAAAAAGAGGGGATATCGTTAGTTACGAAGAAGTATTAGAAAACGTTCAAGAAAGAGATCACATTGATTCAAGCAGAAAAGATTCGCCTTTGATGAAAGCGGATAATGCTGTTGAATTAGACAATTCAGATATGGGAATGGACGAACAGTTTGAACGAATAATGAGTTTAATTAGAAGTAAAATAAAAACAATTCAATCTACCTCTTAACAATACTTCTTAACAAGGTAAAAGTCTTTAATACTTTATTTTAAATTTCAAAACTTCATTGTAGAAATATTCACTCAATCTAAACGGCTGAGAATTGAATATTTGACTTTTTATTATACAACAACTCAAATATTCAATTCTCATTAACCTTTATTTTTTACATTAATATACTCTGAAAATTGTATTATCGTAATTAAGAATTAGCCGTAGCACTTTTAGCATACCTACGCCATTTTTCCAAACAAGAAACAATATCGTTTGGCATGGGCGAATCAAATTGTAAAAACTCTCCTGTTGTAGGATGTGTAAAACCTAACGTTTTAGCATGTAACGCTTGCCTTGGCAAGGCTTTAAAACAATTGTCAACAAATTGCTTGTACTTTGAAAAAGTAGTCCCTTTAAGTATTTGATTTCCACCATACCTTTCATCGTTAAATAAGGTATGTCCAATATGTTTAAAATGCGCCCTAATTTGATGTGTTCTACCTGTTTCTAATTTACATTGCACTAATGTTACATAAGTAAATCTTTCTATTACTTTAAAATGGGTTACTGCATGTTTGCCTTGGCTTCCATCTTCATAAACGGTCATTTGCATTCTATCCTTTAGACTCCTGCCAATATTTCCTTGAATGGTACCTGAATCTTCGGCTACATCTCCCCATACCAAAGCATAATACAATCGTTCTGTTGTTCTATCAAAAAATTGTTTGGATAAATGGGCCATGGCATATTCCGTTTTTGCTACTACCAACAATCCACTAGTATCTTTATCAATTCTATGCACCAAGCCAGGTCGTTCATTACTATTTTGAGGTAAATTTTCTATATGATGAATCAACCCATTAACCAAAGTTCCTGCATAATTACCATGTCCTGGGTGCACCACTAAACCTGGAGGTTTATTAATCACCATCACATCTTTATCCTCATAAACAATATCTAAAGGAATATCCTCAGCGACTAATAAATTTTCATGAGGTGGATATGATAGTACTACCCTCACAACATCATCTGGCTTAACTTTGTAGTTTGACTTAACCGCAACCTCATTTACTAATATATTCCCTGCTTTTGCTGCTTGTTGAATTTTATTTCTCGTAGCATTCTCGATAAAGTTCATCAAAAACTTATCTACACGTAACGGCTCTTGACCTTTGGTTGCAGTAAACCTATAATGCTCATATAATTCATCATTTTCCATGGCGATCTCCTTTCTTACAACTTCCATTAATTTCCTCCTTTACCGTCTCCTAAAATCAAATTAAGCGTAGACCTTTTGGGCAACTTAGCTCCGGGTTCAATTTTTACTCCTTTATGTTTTAAACCTCTAACTACATTTTTACCCAAATCTAAAACCCAAGTTACTTCATTTCCAACAATAAAACCTATCGATCGTAAATGAGTAGTTGCTTGTCTTTTGGTTTTTCCATTTAAATCTGGAATTACAATATCACGGTATCTTGATGGATTCAAGGTCAAGTATATCTTTCTTTTTTCTTTTACAAAATCTCCTTCTTCTGGATTTTGATCTATTACTGATTTTTTCGGATAATTAGGATTAAAGCTAGCACTATCCACTACTACAAAATCAAGATTTAGTGTATTCAATTTACTTTCTACTTGTGTCAGCGATAACTTATGCAAATTGGGCACTTGAATTTTCTGCCCATTGTTGGTAGTAACTCCTAGCCACCATTTTAATGAAAAAACAAGAATTAAAACAACTATCAGCGCGATAATTACTTGTCTTAAAAAAACTTTACTCTTTACAAACCCTACAATACCTTTAAATCGTTCTAAAAAATTACTCATATTAATTTTTTGATAAACAAAAACAAATTTACATTAAAAATCACTACTAACCGAGTAAATTTTTAAGAAGGACTACGATTTAATGATTTTCCTTTTCAACTCATACTTTGAGTTATATTTATATTTTCTGTTAATAATAGCCATCTTATTAGAAGCAAATTGAACGCCTCACTCGGAATGAAATATAGGGTCAGATATTATCATTCTATTTTCTCTAGCTTTAATCCATGTTATATATAGTATTCTCAGTAGTCATATCCTAAACAAACATCTGTTAGTTTTAAACATAATATTTAGACGAAAGGACTGTTGTTTTTAAAGAAAAGTATCAAAACTATGGCTTTAATTCGTTTTGATACTTTTTAAAAATTATACTAATTCTTTTATTAAAAGATTACAGTCTAGCACTTATGTAATATTGCTAAATACTTTATACTTGAACCCTAAATATTTTTTCAAGGAAGAGCTCGTATTTTTTTAACTCGTCATGAACATTTGCGTTTTTTTCAACATCATGAAAGTGCAATGAATCTATTAAAGTCAATCCTAAGTATTTATTCATAGCGTGAAACCCAGACATAACACCAGCATCAACATTTGTTTGATTAAAAAATTCATTAGGCATTGTAAACGCTTCCTTAGGTGCATTCCAGCTTGATGTTAGTATGTAGTATTTCCCTTTTAAGAGCCCACCTGTTCCATAATTAACTTTAGGGTTTTTAGAAGTTCTACCATCACTAATCCAAAGCCCATTTCCGTAGCCAGCAGTTAATACTTCATCGAAGTATTTTTTAAATTTAAAAGGTATAGAAAACCACCAAATAGGGGTGTGATAAATAATAACATCAGCCCAAATAAGCTTTAAAACCTCATTTTCTACATCGTATCCATTATTAATTTGAGTTGTTTTAACCGCATAATTTTCTGAGGCATTAAAAAAAGAAGTATCTATTGTATTTAGTGATTTATTGAATAAACCTTTTGCTTCTGCAAAAGCATGCCAACCATTTATTATTAAAATATTTTTCATCAGTATTGAATTTGTTTTTGGCAAATATATTTTCAATTTTAATATCGTAATAATAATAGAAATAATACATTTGTATTATATATATAATAGCAATGGTAAATTTTGAATGGTATAGAACCTTTAAAGCGGTATATGAAGAAGGGAATTTAACAAGAGCGTCTGAAAGACTTTTTTCATCTCAACCTGGAGTTAGTTTACATATCAGTTCTTTGGAGTCATATGTAGGATATAAACTTTTTGAAAGAAAACCTCGAACTATGGTACCAACAGAAAGAGCAATAATTCTATATGATTATATTTTAGATGCATTACAGAAATTAGAAAAATCAGAAAAGCATTTTAAAAAAACAGGAACAGGAAATAGAAAAACTGTTAGTGTTGGAATGTGCTCGGAGATTTTTCAAACTTTATTTGAACCCAATATGAGTTGTTTTGATTTTGATATTATAGCTCATTTTGGAGAATACCCTCAAATGCTAAAGGAATTAGAAGAAGGCATTTTAGATTTAGTTATTACACCAAAGAAAAACAAGAATCAGAATATTAGTTATACGTGTTTTTTCAATCAAGAAGTATGGTTAGTTTCTAGTAATAGTGTGGATACAGATGAAATAGAAAAAGCAATTGTAAATAAAAAGTGGAATGTATTAGAAAATGAACTTAAAAATCAAATTTGGTATAGCTCCTCAAATGTTACTGGATTTATAAAACAATTTTGGCTTTTAAACTTTAATAGAAAACAATACAATAAACCAAATTATATTGTTCCTAATATGAATTCAATCATTCGATGCTTAAAGACGAGCAACGGCATTGCATTAATTCCTAGTTTTTTATGTGAACAAGAGGTAAAGAACAAGAATCTTAAGCTTATTTGGAAATGCAATAAAGAATTGACAGACATTGTTTATTTTGCAAAAATAAATAAGCAAAAATCAAAAAATGAAATTGAAAAAATAGAAACAATTATCTCGAAAGAAGCATCAAAATATACATTATAAAAAATGTTTGTTTTTTAGGTATTACCTATGTCGCAAATGGTATAAATTATCTAATAAAGGTTGCATATTTTTTTTGAGAAAACTCTTGGTTTCATCTCATCTCGATGATACGTCTAAGATATAGGACTCATCTTGACTTTTTATTTTTAACCGAAAATGAGTTGAAATTTTGCTATACAATATATCCCTCAAAACACACGCTAGTCTTTAAACCCTCCAAAAAAAGACCCTTTTTTTCTCTAAATTGATTTAAAATGGATAAAATCGACTATACATCAATACCAATTTAAACCTAATTATGTTTACCAATAAAATTAGAAATAGACAAACATCCAATAAAAAGTATCTTATTATTTTTGGTAAGTTTGTAATGGAAAGTTTAATCCAAATATGCTTTAGAATATTATTGAAATCATTTAATTATGAAAAAAAACATTGCCGTTGTTATGGGGGGATATTCCTCTGAAGTAGAAATTTCACTGCAAAGTGGTCACGTGGTATATAATCATTTAGATAAAGAAAAGTATCATGTTTATAAAGTACTTATCCTACCCCAAAAATGGGTAGTAGCAATAGAAGGCAAAGAATATCCTATTGACAAAAACAACTTTTCTTTTACAATAAATAATCAGTTGATACTTTTTGATTGTGTGTTTAATGCCATTCATGGAGATCCTGGAGAAAATGGAAGTTTACTTGCTTATTTTGACTTAATTAACCTGAAACATACTTCTGCTCCTTTTTATCAAATGGCATTAACCTTTAACAAAAGAGACACCCTGAGTATTGTCCGAAAATACAATATCGCTACCGCAACCTCAGTTTACATAAACCAGGGAGAAAATTTTTCTGTAAAGAATATTATTACAAAAGTTGGGCTTCCCTGTTTTGTAAAACCTAATAATGCTGGATCTAGTTTTGGTATTTCTAAAGTCTATAAAGAAGAAAATATGATCGCCGCCATTGAAAAAGCTTTTCAAGAAGATCGTGAAATACTTATCGAACGCTTTTTAGACGGTACTGAAGTTTCTGTAGGTGTTATTACCTATCAAGGTGAAACTATCGTACTCCCTATAACGGAAATTGTATCTGAAAATGATTTTTTTGATTATGAAGCTAAATATATGGGAGAATCACAAGAAATTACCCCAGCTAGACTTAATAAAACACAAGAAGCAAAAGTAAAAGAAATTGCTTTAAAAGTATACAAAGTTCTTGGTATGAAAGGGTTTTCTCGTTCGGAATATATTTTGGTAAATGATGAACCTCATTTTTTAGAAATGAATACTGTACCAGGAATGACCGAGGCGAGTATACTACCGCAACAAGCCGCTCATCACGGTATCACATTAACAGAACTTTTTGGAAACGCAATCGAACAAGCGTTAACGATATAAATAGTACAACACCATGACTTTTAAATTTTAAAACTAATGAAAAAAGCAATATTTCCAGGATCTTTTGATCCCATTACCTTAGGCCATGTTGACATCATTGAACGTGGGGTAACTTTATTTGATGAATTAATTATTGCCATAGGTAAAAATGCAGATAAAAAATACATGTTTTCTTTAGAAGAAAGAAAGCGTTTTATTGAAGAGACTTTCAAGCACGAACCAAAGATAAAAGTGGTTACTTATTCGGGATTGACAGTAAATTTTTGTCGAGATCAAAATGTTGATTTTATCCTAAGAGGATTGAGAAATCCAGCTGATTTTGAATTTGAAAAAGCCATTGCTCATACCAATAGAAAACTATCTGAAATCGAAACCGTTTTCTTGTTAACTTCTTCAGGAAAAAGCTACATCTCTTCATCTATTGTGAGAGATGTAATACGAAATGATGGGGATTATACAGGATTGGTTCCTGAAGCAGTACACCCTAAATAGGACACCTAATTAATAATAAAGAGACATATACAATCTAATTTATTTGTATGAAAAAAATTATAGGAATATTTTTTCTTCTTATTGGACTAGTATCCTACTCACAACAAAAAGGAGAAAAAAAGGAGTTTACTTCCCTATTTGAAACTTCAAACGGAACAGAAACTCCTCAATATAAAGATGTCATAGCTTTCTATAAACAACTTTCTACATCGCATAAAGAGATATCAATATTCGAAATTGGAGAAACAGATATAGGCAAACCATTACACCTTGTAGTATTTAATAGTGATGGAAACTCTTCTATACAATCTTTAAAAGAATCTACCAAAACACGTATTCTAATTAATAATGGGATTCACCCTGGCGAATCTGATGGAATCGATGCTTCTATGCTTTTATTACGGGATATAACACAAAATGGTTCCTTGAAAAAAAAATACCAAAATGTATTAATAGGAATTATTCCTGTTTACAACATTGGAGGAGCCTTACAAAGAAATTCACATACCCGAGCAAATCAAAATGGCCCAAAAGAATATGGGTTTCGTGGGAATACTAGAAACTATGATTTAAACAGAGATTTCATCAAACAAGACACTAAAAACGCAGCAACCTTTGCTAAAATATTTCATCTACTTGATCCTGATATCTTTATAGACAATCATGTAAGTAACGGAGCTGACTATCAGTATGCGATTACACATTTATTTACACAGCATAACAAACTTGGAGGAACACTTGGTGTATACCTTGAAAAAGAAATGCGTCCTTATATTGAGCAATCTCTTGCCCAAAAAAGCATCGATATAACTCCGTATGTTAATGTTTGGGGAAGTACTCCTGAAAAAGGATGGACACAATTTTATGATACCCCTAGATACTCTACAGGGTATACTTCTCTTTTTAACACACTAGGCTTGATGGTTGAAACCCACATGCTGAAACCTTATAAAATAAGAGTAGAACAAACGTATGAACTTTTATTTTCTACTTTAGACTTTGCTGTTAAAGAACAAATAAACATCAAAAAAATAAGAACCAACGCCCTAAAACAATGGCTAAATACAACATCATACCCTATTGCTTTTAGTCCAGATAAGAACACTCCTAGCACCCTGTCTTTTAAAGGCTATAAAGCTATTTACAAAGAAAGTAAAATAACCTCAGGCAAACGTTTGTTTTATGACAGGACGAAACCCTATACATTCCCTGTTTCTTACTACAATAATTTTCTAGCTACTAAAAAAGTAACAATTCCAAAAGCCTACCTATTAAAACAAGGCTGGTATCGAGTTGTTGAACGGTTAGAGAATAATCATATTAAATTTAGTCGTTTAAAAAAAGATACCCTTATAAAAGTAACGGTTCAATATATCGCTGACTACAAAACAAAAAAACAGGCATACGAAGGACATTATTTACATCATGATACCAAAGTAAAAAAAGTCACAAAAAACATTCAGTTTAAAAAAGGAGATATTATTATTCCTACAAAACAAAAAGGAATCCGATATATTATAGAAACTTTAGAAGCAGCAGCCACAGACTCTTTTTTTAATTGGAATTTTTTTGATACTATTTTACAACGTAAAGAAGGTTTTTCTGCCTATGTTTTTGAAGATATTGCTGCCGAAATTCTAGCAGAAAACCCAGCTATAAAAAAACAACTAGACGATAAAATAAACACTGATAAAAAGTTTGCTAGCAATCCTTATGAGCAATTAAACTTCATTTATAAGCAAAGTGCACATTATGAAAAAGTACATTTAAGACTTCCTGTTTTTAAATTGTACTAAACCTAGTAAAATATAAAACATTAAAAAGCTCGCTCTAATAAAATAGAACGAGCTTTTACATATATTTTAAAATAGACTACTTACCTTCAGCAGCCTTTTTAGCTTCTTTCTTTAATTTTAAGTTTTCCCAGATAGTTCCTCCTATCCAATAAGGAACAACAAATGTTAATAGGAATATTAACAGCCAAAATCCAGCTGTAAAAATAAACATAAATAAAACCAATCCTGAGAATTCTGAAAAATCTAACATTTGTATCTTATATTGAAAATTTCTTACAGTAGGCAAAATTAAAATTATTTTTTATTTGAACCAATAAAATGTGATAAAAATAAATAAGGAAAACAGCGAGAATTCGTAATTTTGGGGATCATATAATTTATAGCATTTTAAATAGTTAGAAATGAAATACAGAATCGAAAAAGATACCATGGGACAAGTAGAGGTTCCTGCTGATAAATATTGGGGAGCACAAACGGAACGTTCTAGAAATAATTTTAAGATCGGCCCTGCTTCCTCTATGCCTTTAGAAGTAGTTTATGGATTTGCTTACTTAAAAAAAGCAGCTGCCTATACAAATTGTGAATTGGGTGCTTTAGAGGAAAAAAAACGTGACCTAATAGCGCAAGTTTGTGACGAAATATTAGCAGGTAAACACGACGATCAATTTCCTTTAGTTATTTGGCAAACGGGTTCTGGTACACAATCTAACATGAACGTTAACGAAGTAATTGCCAACCGAGCTCATGAAATAGCTGGCAATATCATCGGAGAGGGTGAAAAGACCATTCAACCTAATGATGATGTAAATAAGTCACAATCGTCTAACGATACCTTCCCTACAGGAATGCATATCGCTGCTTATAAAAAAGTAGTGGAAGTTACCATCCCGGGAGTAGAACAACTACGTGATACATTACAAAAAAAATCAGAAGCCTTTAAAGACGTTGTTAAGATAGGTAGAACACATCTTATGGATGCAACTCCTTTAACACTTGGACAAGAATTTTCTGGATATGTAGCGCAATTAAATTTTGGTTTAAACGCATTAAAAAACTCTTTGGCACATTTATCACAACTTGCCTTAGGTGGTACTGCTGTAGGTACAGGATTAAACACACCTAAAGGATATGATACTTTGGTTGCTAAATACATTGCTGAGTTCACGGGATTACCTTTTGTAACTGCTGAAAATAAGTTTGAAGCACTAGCTGCTCATGACGCTTTAGTAGAAACGCATGCTGCCCTAAAACAACTAGCAGTTTCTCTTAACAAGATAGCCAACGATATTCGTTTAATGGCTTCAGGACCTCGTTCTGGAATTGGAGAACTTATCATTCCTGCAAACGAACCAGGATCTTCTATCATGCCTGGAAAAGTAAATCCAACACAAGCAGAAGCAATAACAATGGTTTGTGCACAAGTAATGGGTAACGATGTAGCTGTAACGGTTGGTGGTACTCAAGGACATTATGAATTGAATGTTTTTAAACCTATGATGGCTGCGAATGTACTTCAATCAGCGCAATTAATTGGCGATGCTTGTGTGTCTTTCGATGTAAACTGTGCTGCTGGAATTGAACCCAATCATACGCGTATTAATGAACTATTAAACAATTCGTTAATGTTAGTAACTGCTTTGAATACCAAAATTGGTTATTATAAAGCAGCTGAGATTGCCAATACTGCTCATGCAAATGGAACTACCTTAAAAGAAGAAGCTATCAATTTAGGACATGTTACTGCCGAACAATATGATGAGTGGGTACAGCCTATAGATATGATTGGAAGTTTGAAATAATAACAACCATCCAATATAAATAATAGTATATAAATACATATCAAAAAAGCCACGCTAAATATCGTTTTAGCGTGGCTTTTATATTTATTATTAACCCCGTTATAAGAGATTTATAACACGGCTACATAATAGCGCTATTAATCGTTACTAATTTTCTATAACGATTTTTTGATAAACGTTTCTAGTTCATGTTTTGCTTTCAATAGCTCTACTTCTTCATAAGTTTTTCCTTGCTCTCTTATCAAATAACCATTAAACACATGACTAAGGTATAATGGTGACTTATTTTTATCCGTCGTTTGAAAATTCAATGCGTTATGACAACTAAAACAGTTTGCCAAATCTGAAGCATTTATTTTTGAAAAACTATTTTGAAAAGTTTGTGTATAGGTTTCCATTGTAATATTTGCGCAATTAAGAGAACCTCTAGCAGCAGAGCCTTTTCCGCCGTTTGCAATGCATTCACCAAGTTCTACTATTTTTTCAACCTGATGTTTGGGAGATAAGCCATCTGTATTTATCCAAATCGAGCCATTATAAAAATAATTTTTCCAAACATCACGTAAGTTTTGTCGAACACATCTATTAATCTCCTTAATATTATTATAATTTCTAGGTTCTGATTGACTAGAATTCATCAACTCTCCTAAACGCGCTCCTTGAGTGTATCTGGGAACACCGTATTCAAACAAATGATAGGCTTTATTTTCTTCCTTGGCACGTCGTGTAGCTTTTTCCCAAGTAATACCATCTAGTCCTGAAGTTTCCCCTGCAGTAAACAACAGTTTTTCATCATTGGCATAGGCATTTCCTTTCTTCCAATTGTAATCAGGGCCTAAGTCAGCATGTTCAAAAGTAGCCCAAATAAACTCTGGATGATTTTCAACAATTCCTACCACATGCATTCCCAATAAAGCAACTTCAGTTAACTTATAGTCTCCACTACTTTTATTTATAACAGCTTTAGTGATATAGTAATTCTGACGATCTTTTTCGGCAATAGCCTCTGTAGATACCCAAGAAACTTTTAATTCAAAAGCTCCTACTGGAAAACTGGCAGTATTATCTAACCCGATTCTTTTAGCCAAAATTTCCTCTTTAAACGATTTTGCTGCGTTTAAGAAAATATCATTCACATGAATAGAATAAAACACAGTATGCGATTTATTTAATTGGTTGTATTTAGGGTTTGTTTTTAGTGCTGCGCCTGACCCTGCTTGCACTGTATCATTTAAAAAAACAGTAGCCTCATCGTATCGTTGTGTTTTGTATAAATGTGCATCTACCTGAAAAATATCATTACTATTTAAAAACAAAGGGATGGTTTCTCCTTTGGTCGAATTAGTCGGTTTCGTAAGCCATAAAAATTTTTGCCAAGACCATTGGTGAAAAATATGATTCGTCGAACTTTTCACATCAAATGGACTTCCTTTTCCTTCCAATGGTGCAGGGGTTTGTGAATGAGGAAACCAAATTGCTTTACAAAGCGTAGTTCCTTTTTCGGGTAATTTTTCACCTAAAGTATTTTCTTCCTTTTTGGTATTCGTATTTTTTTTACACGAAACCATTAGTGTTAATGCAGTTACTAGCATCACACTGGTTTTCAAATATATTTTCATTATATGTTAGTTTTTGTACCTTATAAAAGTAACTATAAGTAAAAATGCTTTTTTAGAAAAGGTATTAAACCACATATTTTTAGTAATAATCTCTATATTTAGAAGTATAAGTGGTCATTTTAGCTAGAAACAACTGGAATTAAAGTACCCTATTGGATCTAATTAAGTATCTTTAGAAACAAAAACAATGGATAAAACAGAACATCTAAAATTCATGGAAGAAGCTGTAAAAGCAGCTTTAGGCGGAATAGACAACAACGAAGGAGGGCCGTTTGGATGTATTATTGTCAAAGATGGAAAGATCGTTGGAAGAGGTAATAATAAAGTTACTTCTACAAATGATCCTACCGCTCATGCTGAAGTGACTGCTATAAGAGATGCTTGTAAAAACCTAGATTCTTTTCAATTGGAAGATTGCATTATTTATACTTCATGTGAACCCTGCCCTATGTGTTTAGGTGCGATTTATTGGGCACGTCCTAAAAAAGTTTATTATGGGTGCAATCAAATCGATGCAGCAAATGTTGGATTTGATGATGAATTTATCTATAAAGAAATTCCTTTACCTTATCACGAAAGAAACATTCCTTTTCAACAAGTTGGACGTGATATAGCTTTGGAGCCTTTTGAAAAATGGACACAAAAAAACGATAAAACCGCTTACTAAATGATAGTAACTTTAGAAAATGAATACCTTCAAATTGAATTAAAAAGTTTTGGTGCTGAACTAACAAAAGTATACTCAAAAAAAACAAAACTTCAGTATATATGGCATGGTGATCCAACACATTGGAATCGTCACACACCAATTTTATTCCCCATAGTAGGGCGTTTAAAAAGTGATCGTTACATCCTTCATAACAGAGAATATGAATTATCTAAACATGGGTTTGCTAGGGATCAGATATTTTCTATTATTTCACAAACTGAAAATGAAGTAATTTTTGAACTTTCATATACTGATGAAACACTGGTAAGTTTTCCTTTTAAATTTAAACTACAAGTCATATATCAACTAGACAATACTAAACTATCAGTTACTTATAAAGTAGGTAATCAAGGAGATGAGACAATGTTCTATACGATTGGTGCACACCCTGCTTTAAAATGTCCCTTACTTGAAAACACTGATTTTTCGGATTATTATATTGAATTCGAAAAAGAAGAAACTCCTAAACAACTGTTATTAGATCCGATAACTGGCTTTAGAAACAACCAAATAAAAAGCATTGCTCTTGGAAAAAAACTTCCTTTATCCTATGACTTATTTATCAACGATGCCATCATATTTGAAGGATTAGCATCTAAAAAAGTCTCTTTAAAATCTGAAAAACATAATCATGGTGTACATTTAGAAATACCCGATTGGAACTTTTTAGCTTTTTGGACAAAGAAAGAAGGAACGCCCTTTATTTGTTTTGAACCTTGGATGGGGATTACAGACGCTAACAATAGTAGCCTCAACTATACAGACAAACTAGGTATTATGAAAGTAAGTAATGGACAATTCAGATACCATCATCACACATTTGATTTCTTCTAATCTTAATCCAAATGAGCTAGGATATACTCCCTGTTTCTTTTTCGTTGAATTTTTTGTGTAGGAGTTTCAAAAAACTGGGGAATATAATACAGGGATTTAGGTTTTTCATAGGGTTTTAACGTGTCTAACACGTTGATCTGTTTTATTAGATCTTTATATTCAGCCTCCTGCTTAATTCCTTCTATGGCTAGCACAAGTTTTTGTCCTAAAACCGCGTCTGGAATACTGGTTATAAAAAAACGTTGTTGTATGATTGTTGATAATTTTTTTTCAATTTGTTCTGGGTATAATTTAACCCCTCCAGAATTAATTACATTATCATAACGACCTAACCACTGAAAACTCGTTTCTGATAATAATTTTACAATATCATTTGTTACCAATTCTTCATCAGTTACACTCGGTGCATTGATAACCAAACAACCTCGATCATCTTGATTTATCGTAACATCTTGCAGGGTCTTATAAGCTTGTATTTCCCTATTTTTTTCCTTGTTATGATTCAATTTCCTTACAGCAATATGTGTTACTGTCTCTGTCATTCCATAAGTAGCATAAATAGCTGTTGGAACATCTTGTATTTTTTCTTCCAATTCACGAGACACAAAGCCCCCGCCAACAATTAATTTTTTAATCTTATGTAACTTATTTATTGAAGAGTTTAATTGTAACGGTACCATGGCGGAGAAATCATATTCTTCCTCTATACTTTCTAGAGGTGTCGACGTTGGTTCAATCACATCTATACGCCAACCTAATGTCAACGCTCTCACCAACATCATTTTTCCTGCTATAAAATTGTTTGATAAACATAGTAATGCTTTGGTTTCTTTTCCTATGGAAAAATAATTCCCTGTAGCCCTCGCTGAATTAATCATAAATTGTTTCTTAAGCTTCATAGCTTTAGGAATACCTGTAGAACCTGAAGTGGTAACCATCATATGATCCTTTTCATCAAACCAATCTAAAAAAAAGCGGAATACCTCTTCAGATAGCTTTTTTGAATAGCCTATTAACGCTTTATGGGTTAAAAATGAATTTCCGTTAAGCTGAAAACTAGGATGTATCTCTTGACTTGGCATGACAAATTCAATAGGTTAAACAGGTAACTTAATATTTGGATTTACCACTTTTCCAAACAACTTATCTTTCCAATTTGACCAGCCGAACTTTTTAGCAAAAACAACCAATAACAATGGATAAACAACAAATACAACAATAAACATCTCTGTTAGAATAGATGGTTCAGAAGTATCTATAAATAAAGCATCTGTTTTAAAAACCGTCCAATCAGTAGTCACAAAGATTGCAGCAATTATATTATTTATAGTATGCAATCCTAATGCCAATTCTGTACCATCATCCATTAAGGTTACAATCCCAAAAAACAACCCCGTACCGATATAAAAAACCATCGTTATATACCCTAATTCTGCTACCTCTGGATTCGCTCCATGCATCAACCCAAAAATAAGAGAAGTTAGTAACAAAGCTGCCCATTTATTTTTAAATAACATCGCAAAGCCTTGCATATAATATCCTCTAAATAACAACTCTTCAAAGCCTGTTTGCAGCGGTAAAAAACAAATAGAAATCATCAATAACGAGAAAAAAGGTCCTGGCTTAAAGTTCCATATGTAGTGTTCAGGTGCTAGTAAAATACCAATACCGACAATACACACCGATACAATTCCGAAAACTTTAAACGCATACCAGAACCGCATCCAATCAAAATCATGACGAGAGGTAATAATTGTTTTGGCCGGTTTTTTATGAAACTTTCTTACGCCTATAAACAGGCTAGCTAAAGCAACAAAAAAAGAGAAAATAACCAAGATGAAGTACGTATTATTATCCATTCCTACAACCGTAAAGTCTTTTTCTAAAGCTTCTGAAAACATTGCTGTATCATCCGACATAATATACATAGTCACTAGTAGTGGAAGCATACCTATAAACTGCCATGCAGTAAAAACTAGCACTGTTACTATCCCATATAAATACCATGCTCTTTTCCCTTTAAACCCTTGCTGTATAAAATCCATTTTCAAAACGCTATATTCTAAAACTCCACTTTTCCTCTTGACAATATTGTAATTCTCCGTTAACTACTCTCAATGGGCTTTCAATATTATTGGTAAACAAACTTCCTGTACCTAAGCCTTGAACACTTTTATCTCCTAAGCTATATGTCCATTGCGCAATGGCATTCAATCCAATATTACTTTCCAAAGCACTTGTAATCCAATAGCCTATATTGTAAGAACAGGCAATACGTATCCATTCTTCACTTCCGCTAAAACCACCAATCAAACTAGGCTTTAAAATTATGTATTGCGGTCGAATCGTTTCAATACATTTACGTTTCTTTTCTCCTGTAAAAACTCCAATTAACTCTTCATCCAAGGCAATAGGCAACGGTGTTTTCTCACATAAGTTTGCCATCTCTTGCCATTGTCCTTGTTTAATAGGCTGTTCAATTGAGTGCAAATCTAACGCTGATAAACGTTTTAATTTTTCTAGGGCATTTTGAGGAGTAAAAGCGCCATTTGCATCGACTCGTAATGCTATTTCATTAGCAGAAAATTCTTCTCGAATGGACTTCAGTAAACGCAATTCTGTATCAAAATTAATTGCACCAATTTTCATTTTTATCGTAGTGAAACCTTGTGCTAATTTATCTTTTATCTGTTGCTTCATAAAAGGCGCCTCTCCCATCCAAATCAACCCATTGATGGGTATATTTTCTTCTCCTCGAGTGAATTTTGAAGGAAAAAGGTCATACCTATTTCCTGTAAGGGATAGAAAAGCCTGTTCCAACCCTATTTGAATTGAAGGAAACTCTTCTAATTCACGTAATAATACTGCTACTCCCTTATGAATATTTTTACACACCCATTGTAACCTTTCTTCATAATCAGGTCTATCATCAATACTCAAGCCTCTAAAAAGTCCACATTCACCAATACCGATTCGTCCTTCCTCTTTTAATATTAAAAACCAAGTCTCTTTGGTTTTTAACACACCTCTGGAGGTTCCACTAGGCCTTTTAAATTTTAATACATATTGTTTATAAGTAGCTTTCATACTTATTTCTTTTCTACAAAATTTTTAAAGTTTTCAAGATACTGTTGGTCTTGACGTGACAATTTACCCTTCACAAACGGAAGCATACAGCCTAGTATGAAACTATCGGTTTGAAACTTTGAAGTTAACCTTACATGTGTCTTTCCCTCCTTTAAACTAAAAGTATAATCATCTATCTTGTGTACATTTCCCCCTTTAAATAAAAATTTGACATTCTTATAAGGTTCATATTTCAACACCTTTTCTTCAAACACTACTTCTTTACCTTGATTCTCTACTTTAACTTCAAAGGTACTTCCTATTACTTCTTCTTCTTTTTTAATCGTTTTTATAGCCTTTATTTCAGGAATCCATTTCGATAAATTATCATTGTTATCAAACAACTCAAATGTCTTTTCTATGGAGGCATCAATGGCTACTTCCGAAGTGTAGTTTATGTCTTTAATAACAATCCCTGTTCCAAAAAACAACAAAGATAAAACCACTATAATTCCTAAAATAATTTTTACTGTTTTCATTGAAATATATTAAATACTTAACGTGTCTCCTATTTCCAAAAGTGTTAGTTTTTTCCCCTTATTATCAAACTGTTTTTTAGCATTGTCAGTATCAATTTCTATCGGAGGAAAAGTATTATAATGACACCCAATAACATTCGAACATGCCACCAAATCACTTGCGATAATTGCATCCGCTACTCCCATAGTAAAGGTATCACCAATAGGTAAAATAGCTGCCGTTAATTTCGTTGTCATCGGAATTAACTTCATATCCATCGTCACAGCAGTATCCCCTGCTATATACAATGATTTATCTCCCGCGGTAATTACAAAACCTCCTGGCTGTCCTCCATAGGCTCCATCTGCAAAAGAAGAAGTATGTACAGCGTTTACATATTTAGCTGAAAAAGTTTCCGTTTTGAATGTTCCTCCATGGTTTACAGGGTGTCCTTGTAAGTTTTTAGCACCATAATACATCACGATTTCATAATTAGAGACAAGTAACGCATTCGTCTTTTCAGCAATTTTTTCTACATCCAACACATGATCTTGATGTGCATGCGTTATTAAAATATAATCCGCTTTTATTTTCTCAATATCTATATGAGAAGCCATTGGATTCCCTGTAATAAATGGATCAATTAATAAATGAGTTCCGTCTATTTCAACGCCAAAGCACGCGTGTCCGTAAAAAGTAATTTTCATTATTGTATTAGTTTTTTATAAAATTATAAAACTTGTCCGAGTCCAAAAAGAATCGCGAATAAAAATGTACTCAAAGCAACCTTTTTTAATTCTCCGTCAAGCATAGCTTCGTCTTTATTATTTACCACAAAAAACAAATGCTTTATCAGTGGAATATAGGCTATCAAAAAAAGAAACTGAAAACTTGAAGTAAATTTAATGGCTGTATATAATAAAGCAAAAAGAAAAGAAGCTCCGATCAAATAATAGTGATAAAACTTAGCAAACTCAGCACCAATTTTAACCACCAATGTACGCTTGCCAGATTTTGCATCATTTACTCGATCTCTCATATTATTTAAATTTAAGACTGCTGTACTTAATAAACCTATAGTAAAAGCAGGTAAGAATATTGTGAAATGCAACTGCTTTGTAAATAAAAAATAAGTTCCGATGACAGCTAATAAACCAAAAAATATAAAAACAAACACATCTCCATATCCACTATAGCCGTATGCATCATTACCTACCGTATATTTTATCGCTGCAACAATCGAAGCAACTCCTAAGCATAGAAAAACTAATGAATACAAAAAATACTCCTTGCCAAAAGATGTATAAATAAGCAATAAGGCTATAACAAAAGTTATTACTGCTGTCAAAACCATTACATACTTCATTTGAGAAGGGCTAATTTTTCCTGACGAGACCATACGGGCTTCTCCTGTTCTATCTTGATCAGTTCCTTTTATGCCATCACCATAATCATTAGCAAAATTAGACAATACTTGAAATCCAATAGTGGTTAAGATAGCCAACCAAAATATTGGGTTGTTTAAAATATCCGAAAATTGCAATTGATAGGTAGCTCCATGAAGCGACTTCATATAATCCTGCAAACCAACGATACCTCCAACAATAATACCTGATACCGATAACGGAAGTGTTCGCAACCTCGCTGCTTTAATATAATATCTCATTCGAAAAAATAATGTTTCAAAAGTACATATTATGAACCTATTTATTCGAATAAAGTAGGTATATTTTAAAAGAGGTCGTCTCCTTCATTATTAAAATTGAAATTAACATGTAAGCTCACTTCTCGTTGATTTGCATAAATAAAAAAACGTTGCTCTTCTAATAAATATTCATCGTGATAAATTTCAATAGTAACAGGATATCCTGATTGTTGTCCATTGGATACGTCGTAGTATACTACTTTAAAAGTTCCTTCATTATCATTAGGGTTATAAAGTTCCCCTTCAAAAAAAGAACCTGTCATTATATGAGAATTTCGTTGTACATCTCCACAAAAAGGATAATAAGCAGATACAACTTTAGCATCCACTAGTTTTCCATTATCTGTAAATACTTTATACCTTATACTACCAGGAAAATGACCCGCATCACACGACAAAAAAAGACTAGAAGTTAAAACTAAAAACAAGTAATAATATTTCATATAAAAACTTTTAAAATTACTTGTATACGGAACACAAAAAACATTCCCTAAACACCTAGAAAAAACTGTTTAACAATTCCTTAGGCAAGTATTAACGATTTTTATAAGTTATTGGCTTCTGCTATCAATTCAGCAATATCTTTTACCGCTATTTGTTGTTCTTTCTCTTTGAACTTAACTCCATCGGTCATCATAGTATTACAATACGGGCAGCCTGTAGCTATAATTTGAGGATTTGTTTCTAACGCATCTTCTGTTCGTAATACGTTAACATCTTTATCTCCTTTTTCTGGTTCTTTAAACATTTGCGCTCCTCCCGCTCCACAACACAATGCTGTTGATTTATGGCGCTTCATTTCTTTCATTTTAACGCCTAGCTTACGTATCAAAGCTCTTGGCGTCTCATACACCTCATTAGCCCTACCAAGGTAACAAGGATCATGATAAGTGACTCTTTTTTGTTTCAAATTACCTTGATCAATAGTCAACCTATCTTCTGTAATCAATTTATTAATATATTGAGTATGATGATATACCTCATACACGCCACCTAGTTCTGGATATTCATTTTTAAACGTATTAAAAGAATGCGGATCACAAGTCACAATAGTTTTTACTTCATAAGCGTTTAATATTTCTATATTAGTCATTGCTTGCATTTGAAACAAAAACTCATTACCAGCTCTTTTAGCAGCATCTCCTGTTGAACTTTCTTCAGTACCTAATACGGCAAAATCAACTTTTGCTTGATGTAAAATTTTAACAAAAGCTCTCGTTATTTTTTTTGCTCGATCATCATAACTTCCTGCAGCCCCGACCCAAAACAACACTTCTGGTTGTTTACCTTGTGCCATCATATCTGCCATTGTTGGTACATTCATCGTTCTTTATCTTTTATTTTGTTACGTTTTATACTCTAATTAGATACCTTTCTACTCGTCTTTCCAATTCAATCGATCCATTTGGCTATACTGCCATGGTGCACCGTTATTTTCAATATTGGTCATCATCATATTTAATTCCTGAGGAGCTGCTGACTCTTCCATTACCAAATAACGACGCATATCCATAATAATTGACAAAGGATCAATTCCTATAGGACACTCTTGTACACAAGCATTACAACTCGTACAAGCCCATAATTCTTCTCTGGTAATATAGTCATCCAACAACTGCTTACCGTCAGGCTTAAACTCGCCATTATTCGCATCAATATTTTGCCCTATCTCCTCTACTCTATCACGGGTTTTCATCATAATTGCTCTCGGAGATAATGCCTTACCCGTTAAGTTTGCAGGACATGATGAAGTACACCTTCCACATTCTGTACAGGTATAAGCATTCATTAATTGAATCCAGTTTAAATCTGTAGCATCAGAGGCTCCAAACTTTTCTGGCACTTCTTCCTCTGTGCCTTCCTCTGGCATTGCATACGGGTCTGCATCAGGATCCATCATCATTTTTACCTCTTTTGTTACTGAAGCTAAATTGGTAAATTTTCCTTTTGGTTCAAGATTCGCATAAAAAGTATTCGGAAAAGCTAAAAGTATATGCAAGTGCTTCGAATAGTATAAATAATTCAAAAAGATTAATATTCCTACGATATGTAACCACCATGCTGTTTTTTCGATAAGATGTAATTCATTATTTGAAAAGCCTTCAAACCACGGGGCTACAAATTGTGAAATAACGTTTCCTGCTCCAGCCTCTTGAAAAGGCGTATCGGTAGCATTCATAACCAAAAATAGCGACATCAATACCATTTCAAAATAAAGAATAATATTTCCATCATTTTTTGGCCATCCTTTCATTTCAGGATTCCAAAAACGTTTAACTTTTTCAATATTTCTTCTAAACCAAAAAATAATAACTGATACCAATACCAAAACGGCCAAAACTTCAAAGGTACCGATCAAGAATCCATATAAACCATTACCTAAAATGGGTTGAAAAACTCTGTGTGTTCCAAACAAACCATCTATAACGATTTCGAGCATTTCGATATTTATAAGAATAAAACCTATATAAACTATGATATGTAATATTCCTGATACAGGACGACGAACCATCTTGTATTGGCCTAAAGCGATCTTAGCCATTCGCTTCCATCGTTCAGGTTTTCTATCGTTCCTATCAATATCTTTCCCTAGCTTTATATTCCTAATAAGCTTTTGAATATTTCTTACGAAATAACCGACACCAGCGATCAAAATTATTGCAAAAGATATGTTTGATATATAATTTTCCATCTATAATTAATTGGTTTTATTGATGATTCCAATCGTCATTTTCCGAGCTATTAGGTGATAACCCTAAAATATCTCCTTGTGTAGATACTCCAAGCCCTAATACCGTTCTATTGGCATAATTGAAATAACTAACTACTTGATTAATTTCTAAAACCTCACCATCTGACAATCCCTTGTCACGCATGGCTTCAATGTCTGAGACAGTTAATTTAGTTGCTTCTAAGGTTAATTTTTTAGCATAATCCAATCCTTGTAAATAAGCCTCACTAAGCAAATCATTAAATGCATCTTTATCAACAGCCTCTTTTAGAAGGTACGCTTTTTTTTCATCATTTAATAATCTTTTTAGACCAGCAAAATGATGCGCTACACAATATTCACATTTGTTTAGACGACTAACATAGACTCCTATAACTTCCAAATACCATTTTGGTAATGTATTACTACTATGATGTAATACATTTTTATACAAAGCCATATGCCCTTCCATTGTATGAGGTCTAAGACCATGTACCAACATGATATTATCTACATTATTTTTTGGCCCCGTGACTTTTTTATACAATTTTTCGAGCTTCCCTTTTGCTTCTTCAAAAGAAATAATTTTGATCCAACTCATTATTGGTTACTAATATTTTTATCGTTGTTTTCTTTACTGTAAGGCTTTGGTTTTTTCCCAAACAATGAAAAGTGTACAAATCGTTTCGGATTCAATTTCATCTCTCGTAACAACTCTTCTAATTCTTTGGAAGCTTTTGTCAAATTGGTATACATCTTTTCATCATTGACCAATTTACCCAGCGTTCCATTTCCTTTTTTGATCCCATCCAATAATAGGTTTACGTTTTCAAGCGTCGCTTGTACCTTTTGAATAGCGGTTTCTACATCTAACTTAGCTAGCTTATCAGAAACCCTTGAAAAATTATCCGTGATCTTTTTAGCATTAAGCAAGGTAACTTCCACATTAGTTTTACTATTGTCCAATATAGAATTTACTGCCCCTAACGTTTTTCTTACATCTGAAATTGTAGCTTCTAAAGCAATAACACTCCTGTTTAAACTTCTTCTTGACTTGTGATCTAAAATTTGATTTACCCCTGATACTAAAGAGTCTACACCTTCAATAGTATGTTCAATTTTAGGACTCAACTTATCTCCTATTGAGGCGATCAGATCTTGTTCTACTACTCCTTTTAGAAAATCTCCTGAAACAGCTTCTTGATCATCATACTTTGGAATAATCGCTAAATTTTGCCCTCCCATAAGACTTGCTGGATAAATTTTAGCAATACTATTCTTAGAAAACGTAAAATTATTTTCTACTATTATTTTTACCAAAAGTTTCCCTCGCTTGCTTGGATCTGCATTAAATTTTATTTCACTTACTTTTCCTACCTTTAATCCATTAATGGTTACTGAACTTGCTTCATTCAAACCACTTATGTTATCATATTCAATATAGAAATACCTCTTTCCTGGATTAAAAATATCTTGTCCTTTTACAAAATTGTATCCCCAAACGAACAATGCGATCACTACGACAGCTATAATTCCTGTTTTTAACTCCTTAGACATGCAAATAGATTATAAAGCGAAAATACTAATTATTTTTGGGAGTAAGTATGTATAATAAATCTAAATTACCTATAGCTCAGTGCTTCTTTTATAGATATTTTTTCTCCATTTTTAAATGCTACAACAAAAGCTCCGGTGTGTCCTATATTTCTCACCTTAGACTGAACCCTCTTAATCTCCTGAAAATCTGAAGTATCACCATAATAATATTTATAATAACCATCAACATGGATAACTTCTAAGTTTTCCAAACCTCTAAAATTGAAATTACTCTTATCTAACATAGTCACCGCTGCAGCTACCTGTACTTTGTAAGTTATTTTAACAGGTTTACTAGACGTTTTTTCAACAACGGTAGGTTTAGCTTCTTTTTTAATAGGTACAGGTTTCTTTTCAACCACAACCTTTTCTTCTTTCTTCACTGGTGTTATTTTCTTTACCGCTTCTTTTTTCTTTACTACTTCTTTCTTTGCTATACCTTTTTTTATCTCCTCTTTTTTCGTCTCTTTCTTTTTAACTGCAACTGGTTTTTTATTAGCAACCACTTTTATTTTTACGGAGCCTTTTCGCACTTCTTTTTTAGGTACTGTAGCTGTCGTATTTCCTCCTAAAACTGTATTAATTTTTAATTGTTCTATATACCTCCTAATTGCCTGTGCAATGGCTTTTGCCATCTTAAGCTGTCCTTGTCTCGAATTTAAAAATCTCCCTTCATTTTTATTTGTCAAAAAACCCAATTCAACTAGTACGCTAGGCATAATAGTTTCTCTAAGCACTAAAAAGTTATCCTGCTTTACCTTTCTATCAAATCTTTTCAATCCTGAAAAATTCGTTTGTATTAACCCTGCAATAAGAAGACTATTATCTAAATTCTCTTCCTGTAATAAAGACAATCCGATTAGTGACTCTGGTGAATTAGGGTTATAATCGTAATTCTGTTTATAATTATCCTCTAATAAAATTACGGCATTCTCCCTTTTAGCGATTTCAAGATTCTTACTATTCCCTCTAAGTCCTAACACAAAAGTTCCAGCTCCATGAGCCCTTGATTGTGAATATGAATCACAATGAATAGATACAAACAAGTCTGCCTTTTTTTCATTGGCTATCTTTGCTCTGTTATGTAATTCTACAAAAACATCTTTTTTACGCGTATACACCACCTCTATATCTTTGGTGGTAGACAACTCTTTTCCTACATCCAAGGCAACACGTAAAGCGATCTTCTTTTCTCTATAGCCATTCCCTAAATTACCAGGGTCTTTACCTCCATGTCCCGCATCAAGCACCACTACATATTTCCTTTGCGCATGCACTGCGTTAAAAATTCCTAGAAAACAGAATACCATAAAAAAAATAAAAGTTAATTTTTTGGTATTATATTTGCGTTGTTTTAAGATTTTCATCTATAAAATTTAAGTAATTTTGGTTTCGATTGTTTGTCGTCCAAATATGGAACCATCTGTAAACGTAACACAAAAATAGTATTTATAATATTGCAAACAAATCTAACTTACATACTTTTAATCTGTTGTTGTATTTACACTCAGTTAATTCGTTCTCAAGACCTTACAAAAAAAGAGCTTAAAAAAGAGGTTCCTAAATTAAAAAGGCAATATCCTTTATTAAAAGATACCACTTTCTTGGCTAAAGAAAAAGTCTTTCACAAAGATTCTTTACGGATTCCTAATCCTCTACCCAAAGATTTGGTTCCTAACGATTCTATCGCTAATGATAGTATTTCAAAAACAGCTGCTAAAGATTCTATTAAACCGAAAGAGGTTATTGAAGGAATTATTACACACGATGCAGAAGATTACACAATACAAGACGCGAAAAACAAAAAGGTTACCTTATATAACAAAGCTAGGGTTACCTACACAAATATGGACTTAAATGCTGGAATTATCATTCTAGATTATAAAAACAATACCGTCTATGCAAAAGGAATCAAAGATAGCTTAGGAAACTATATACAAAGACCTCAATTTAAACAAGGAAACCAAGAAAGTGAACAAGATTCTATTCTGTTTAATTTAAAAACAAAAAAAGCATTGGTTTATGGAGTAAAAACCGATCAAAACGGAATAATTACCTATGGAGAAAAAACAAAAAGAGTAAACGATTCGACAGTATATATGCGTAAACTTCGCTTTACCACCTCAAAAAAGAAAGAACCTGATTATCATATCGCCACTAACAAGGCTAAATTGGTTCCGGGTAAAAAAATCATTGTTGGGGGGAGTAACCTAGTGATTGCTGATGTACCTACGCCATTGTATTTACCTTTTGCTTACTTCCCGATAACGGACAAACGTTCTTCTGGTTTTATAGTACCTACTCCCGGGGATAGCAATAGTAGAGGATTCTTTTTGCAAAATGGTGGATATTATTTCGCTTTAAGTGATTATTTTGACCTAACACTACTTGGTGATATCTATACCAATGGTAGTTGGGGGCTCCGTGGAGATTCTAAGTATAGAGTTCGTTATAAGTTTAGTGGTGCATTTAGCGTGCGACTTGAAAACATTATTGAAAGTGTTCGAGGGTTATCAGGTTATAGTAAATCTTCAAACTTTAACATCACTTGGACGCACAGTCAAGATTCAAAATCTAGCCCAAATTCTCGTTTTTCTGCTTCGGTAAATCTTGGTAGTAGTAAGTATTATAGTCAATCTCTTAATGAGTTTAACAACTCACAACGACTTAATAATACACTAAGTTCTTCGGTTTCTTATTACAAAAAGTTTGTCGGAACACCTTTTAACATGAATGTTACCGCTACCCATACACAAAACACCAATACAGAGACGATCAATATGACACTTCCATCGTTACAACTAAACATGGATAGAATTTTTCCTTTTAGTGGAAAAGGAGGTGTCAAGTCAAATCCTATTCAAAAAATGGGGCTAAATTATAGCATGAGTAGCGAGTATAGGATAACGACTACAGACGAAGAGTTTTTTAAACCTAAAATGTTTCAAACTGCACAAACAGGAATGCAACATAATTTGAGTACTAGCACCAATGTAAAAGTATTTAAGTATTTTACTTTATCTCCGTCAGTAAATTACAAAGATGTATGGTACTTGAAGAAAATTCAAAAACATTACGATCCAACACTAGAAGATAGTAGAGGAAATTTAGGTGCGGTAGTTACCGATACTATTAACGGTTTTAATCGATTTCACGAATATAATATTGGCGCTTCTTTAACCACCAAACTATATGGAATGTTTAATTTCAAAAAAGGACGCCTTAAAGCCATTAGACATACTATGATACCTTCTGTATCTTATGGTTACAGACCTGATTTTGCAGCATCTCATAATTTACAAGTACAAAAAAATGCGGCTAACGAAATTGAGATATACTCCCCTTTTCAGGGAGGTATTTATGGAACGCCAGGTAGTGGTGTTTCAAATTCCGTTGGTCTTTCTCTTCGAAACAATATAGAAGCCAAAGTTGCACCTAAAGATCCTGATAGCGACGAAGAAGATCAGAAAATCACCATATTAAACAACTTAAACTTTAGCACTAGCTATAACTTTACAGCCGATAGTTTACGTTGGAGTCCTGTTAGCGCAACAGCGGGTACACGCTTATTCAAAGACAAACTTGCGCTAAACGTCAATGCCTCACTTGATCCCTATAAGGTTAACGAGCAAGGGCAACGAATCAACCAATTTAATCCCGATATTTTTAGAATTACAAACGTAGGTGTTACTGCCAATTATTCGATTTCAAGTAAAGATTTTGAAAAAAATGCAGATAATAAAAACAAAAAATCAACAGGAAACGGTGCACAAAACACGCCTGATGTTTTTGGACAAACAATGAATTCAACCAACGGATTTGTCAACGGCCCTCCTACGGCTAATGAAGAACCCAAAGATAAAGTCGCTAAACTCTACAGGGCTAGTATTCCTTGGACCTTAAATTTAGTATATGCTATGGGATACCAAAATAATGGAATAACAAGTGGAATTAACAACAATTCGTTAATGTTTAGTGGTGATGTTGAACTATCTCCTAAATGGAAAGTTGGTTTTTCATCTGGATACGATATTGAAAACAACGCATTTACTTTTACTAGGTTAAATTTCTCAAGAGATTTAGATAGTTGGCGTTTTAATTTTAATTGGACTCCTTTTGGACAAAATGCAGCTTATTATTTCTTTATCGGAGTTAAATCATCTGTGCTAAGCGATCTAAAATGGGACAAAAACAAACCACCCGATAGAACACTATTTTAAGTAACACAAAATCAATTAATCATGAAAAAAATTATTACAACAAACAAAGCTCCTCAACCGATCGGCCCTTATAACCAAGCCGTTTTGAAGGGAGATACTTTATACACTTCAGGACAAATAGCACTTGATCCAATTACAGGAGAACTCGTTATAGGTTCTATAGAAGAAGAGACAAAACAGGTAATGGAAAACATGAAAGAAGTTTTAACTGCTGCTGGTATGACCTTCGAAAATGTAGTAAAGACTTCTATTTTTATTTCTGACATGCATAATTTCAGTAAAATAAATGAAGTGTACGGTCAATATTTTGACAATCAAACTGCTCCCGCAAGAGAGACTGTTGAAGTTGCCAATTTACCAAAATTTGTTAATGTAGAAATTAGTATGATTGCCATAAAGTAATCTCTATATTTTTTATAATTAAAATACAAATCCCCGTAAGAATATATTCAAAACTTACGGGGATTCATATTTATATAGTACTTAAACTAATTTGTATTATAAAGAAGCTGAATACTCCAACAAATCAATAATTTTTGTTGCATAGCCGTATTCATTATCATACCATGAAATAATTTTAAAAAACTGCTCATTAAGCTCTAAACAGGCATCTGCATCAATTACTGAGGTTCTTGTTTCAGACACAAAATCCTGTGACACTACTTCATCTTCTGTATACCCAATAATCCCTTTATAATCACCCTTGGCTGCCTCTTTAAAAACAGTTAGAATTTCTTTTAAAGAAGTTTCTTTCTCTGTTCTAAAAGTCAAATCTACTAGCGACACATCAGGTACAGGTACTCTCACAGCCATCCCTGTTAATTTCCCTTCTAAAGCTGGAATAACTTTAGTGACTGCCTTTGCAGCTCCTGTACTTGTAGGAATAATATTATTAACAACTGTTCTTCCCCTACGCCATTTTTTATTAGGGCCATCTACAACATTTTGCGTAGAAGTAGCCGCATGAACTGTAGTCATTAAACCTTCTTTTAACCCAAAATGATCGTGAATAATTTTTGTTAAAGGTGCAAGACAATTTGTTGTGCAAGAAGCATTAGAAAAAACCAATTCTTCTTTGGTTAATGCAGTATGATTAACCCCCATCACATACATGTTAGCATCTTTAGACGGTGCAGAAATAAGTACTTTTTTTGCTCCAGCCTTAAGGTGTAAAGAGGCCTTTTCTTTATCTGTAAAAAAACCTGTAGATTCAATTACATAGTCGACGTTTACTTCATTCCACTTTAAATTCTCTGGATTTTTTTCAGCAGTAACACGAATTTTTTTACCGTTAATTACCAAGTTACCGTCCACAACCTCAACACTTCCTTCAAAACGCCCGTGAACCGAATCGTATTTTAATAAATAAGCCAAATAATCAACATCTAATAAATCATTAATGGCCACAACTTCAATAGTATTTCGAAGTATTGCAGAACGTAAGGCAATCCTACCAATTCTTCCAAAACCGTTTATTCCAACTTTAATCATTCTTTCTTTGTTTTCAATGCTTTTAGCACTACAAATATAAAGCTAAAACCTACATTGTACATCAGAAATTTGATGACATCTCGAAAGTGTTATAAAACCAAACATTTTGGTATTTTTTTTTATAGAATACAAACTTACGATACACAATAATCTATATTCGATATAAATTATCTAGTTACAGAAGAAAAAACAATCCTAAGTTCATAAAAAACTGGTAATGAATTAAAATTCATTACCAGTTTTATTAAGACAAAAGTTATATTTATAAGGAAGCGGCATACTCTACCAAATCAACAATCTTTGTAGAATACCCCATTTCGTTATCGTACCAAGAAATTACTTTTACAAAGTTATCAGAAAGCGCAATACCTGCATTGGCATCAAAAATAGAAGTTCTAGTATCTCCTACAAAATCTTGAGAAACTACTAATTCTTCGGTATAACCTAATACACCTTTCATACCATTTTCAGAAGCCTTGTACATTGCTTTTTTAATATCTTCGTAACTAGCATCTTTCTTTAATTTTACTGTCAAGTCTACTACAGACACATCCATTGTTGGTACTCTAAAAGCCATACCAGTAAGTTTACCATCTAATTCTGGTATTACTTTACCAACTGCTTTAGCAGCACCTGTTGACGAAGGAATAATATTATGTAAAGAAGCTCTTCCTCCTCTCCAGTCCTTCAGCGATGGTCCGTCTACCGTTTTTTGAGTTGCTGTACTTGCATGCACTGTTGTCATTAAACCTTCTTCAATACCGAAGTTATCGTTTAATACTTTTGCAATTGGCGACAAACAGTTTGTTGTACAAGATGCGTTTGAAAAAATAGTATCTGTTTTCTTTAATTCCTTGTTATTTACACCCATTACAAACATTGGTGCATCAGGTGAAGGAGCAGAAATAACTACTTTTTTTGCACCGCCATCTATATGTCTTTGCGCTTTATCTTTTGAAGTAAAAAGTCCTGTACATTCAATTACATATTCAGCACCTACATCACCCCATTTGATTTCCTCAGGATTACGTTCAGCAGTAATACGAATCTCATTTCCATTTACAATTAACTTACCATCAGCAGTCTCTACTGTTCCATCGAATGCCCCATGTACCGAATCATGCTTTAACATATAAGCTAAGTAATCCACTTCCAATAAGTCATTAATAGCTACCACCTGAACACTTGGTCGTTTCATTGCAGATCTAAATGCTAATCTTCCAATTCTACCAAATCCATTAATCCCAATTTTAATCATAATTTCATTTTAAGTTTATGTTGTCATGATATCAGAAACTCGCAAGAGATCCATATCAATATTATTTATTCCTTTAATTGCTTTTTCCAAATCAGTAGCAACCACTTCATTATTTTGCAGTCCTACCATCAAATTGGTTTTTCCATCAATCAGAAGTTCAACAGCCTTCACTCCTAGTCTACTTGCTAAGACTCTATCAAAACAGGTTGGTGAACCACCACGTTGCATATGACCTAAAACAGAAACTCTTACCTCATACTCTTCTAAGTTTTCCTCAACGTAATTGGCTAATTCATATACATTCTTACCCGATTTATCACCTTCTGCTACAACTACAATACTTGACGATTTACCAGAACGTTTACTCTTCTTTAAAGACTCTAACATTCTTTCAAGTCCTAAATCTTCTTCAGGTATTAAAATTTCTTCAGCTCCTGCCCCGACTCCAGCATTCAGCGCTATAAATCCAGCATCTCTACCCATTACTTCTACAAAAAACAAGCGACTGTGTGAAGAAGCAGTATCTCTAATTTTGTCGATCGCATCCATAGCTGTATTCAAAGCAGTATCATAACCTAAGGTATGTGAAGTACCATAAATATCATTATCAATAGTCCCAGGAATACCAATCACAGGAAAGTCATATTCTTGGTTAAAAACTACACCTCCAGTAAAGGAACCATCTCCTCCTATCACTACCAATCCTTCGATTCCTTTTTCTTTGAGGTTTTCATAAGCTATCTGCCTACCTTCCTTCGTCATAAATTCTTTAGAACGAGCCGATTTTAACATCGTCCCTCCTTTTTGTATAATATTATTTACACTTCTTGCAGTCAGAGGGGTAAAATCGCCTTCTATTAACCCTTGATACCCTCTATAAATCCCTATACATTCGGTTCTATAATAGGCACTGGTTCTTACTACCGATCTTATCGCTGCGTTCATCCCTGGAGCATCTCCTCCAGAAGTCATGACGGCTATTTTTTTCACTGTTTCTGTCATAATCTGTGTTCAAAGCTACTTATTTTTTGGCTTCCTTTTTTCAAAAAAAACGAAATCGTTTTCGGTTACAACCTCTCAAAAACCCTTAAAAAACAAAGGATTACACAAAAAACATGCAGTCTATTTTTATGTTATTTTATCTATTTTATTTATTACTTTTGTTTTAAACCTGTTTTATTTTCTATCTCAAAATGAAGACTTTTTTATACTTCTTTCTTTTCATAAGCTCATTTTTAATTGCACAAGAACATCAAATTTACACTTCTTTAGATGACGCATTATCCACCCCTGAAAAAGTGGAAGCTTTAGACTTATCCAATCAAAAACTATCAAGGGTTCCGCTAGGTGTTTATCAATTGAAAAACTTAAAAACACTTAAGCTTAACAATAATACTATTTCTTATGTAGATAGCTCCTTACTTCAATTAAAAAAATTAGAGATATTAGAGCTTTCATATAATAAAATTAAAGCCTTACCTGAAAAAATGGATAAGTTATCCCACCTCAAAACCTTAAAGCTTATTAACAACCAAATTGTAGAAATCCCTCAATCATGGCTAAGATTACCAGCATTAAAAAACTTACATTTGAGCCGAAATAAAATCGAAAAACTCCCAGACAATATAAACATTCTGAAAAGTCTTAAAAAATTGACGCTTAAAGGTAATAGTTTATGGTTAATTCCAACTTCTTTTAATCGTTTAAAAAACTTAACCTATGTCAACTTCTCCAATAACCAGTTATCACAAATATCCAATGGCCTGGATCATCAATCTTTACGAAAACTAAAAAAGCTAGTAATTAAAGGAAATCCATTTTCCTCATACGAAAAAGGACTTATTAGACTTAAAGTTCCTAAAAACTGTAAAATTGTTTGGTAATTAAGAAGCATGTAAAAATAAAAATATCCTAATTTATAAAACAGCAAGTACAAAAGAAACAAGGGAATATTATTTATTTTTAAAATAATTCAGACTAAGTTAAATTGTCCTTATTTTTAAAAATATTACTTCATAAGTAACTTGTAATCCGCAATCACCTGCTTAACTTTACTATTCTGAAATACAGATGGATATAATTCTTTAATAATAAAATGATATTCATAATCAATAGTTAACCCTTCTTTTAGGTGAAGTACACTTTTCTCTTCTTGATCGAGTATCATATAGATACCACACAAACGATATTCGATTTCAGCATAGCCCTTATACACTTTTTTTGCTGCTATCAATGTATCCAATGCATCTCTAAAATCTCCTAAAAACAACATAATATCAGCAATAGCAATGTAAATTTCGATCTCGTTATCATCAAGATCAATACATTTATGAAATGCCTTAACCGCTTCTTCATAAAAGTTCAACTTCAAATTTATATCTCCGTATCTTCTCCAGTAAAACGCATTTATTTCATCTATTTGAAGTGCTTTCTGTACATAGTATAATGCCTTAGCAAAATCTTTTTTATTATAATAAGCATTCGTCAACAACATCCATCCTCTGTCTAATAAAGGGTCTTCATGCACCGCTTTTTTAAAAAAATGTATTGCTGTAGCTTCGTTATCCAATCGTTGATAACACTCTCCTATCCTTATATAGGCAAAAGCTGTTGGATCATCCAATTCAAGAGTTATCAAATAATTATCTATTGCCTCTTGATACCTTTCTAATTTTTCTAGTGTTTTTGCTTTTTCAAGATACCCTCCTATAAATGCATCATCAATAATTACGGCAAAATCAAATGACTGTAATGCTTCTTTATACATTTCTAAATCATAATATTGCCTTCCTAACTGATGCCAAGCAACTTCACTGTATGGATTTTTATCCAAATATGTATTTAAAAACTTCACAGCATCTTCGCTGTTCTTTTCCATATCGAAGCAGTATACGATATTGTATAAGGATGAATAATCTTCATAATCTACTTCAATACATTTGGCAAAATTCAAACGCGCATTTTCAAAATCATCTATATAAAGATATTCCATACCAATCATTGCCCAAATATCTTCAGGCGATTCTACAAATTCTAAAGAAGATTTTAAAACTTGTATCGCTGCTACATGATTCTTTTTCTTCGATAAAATCGTTGCTTTTTGAATAAAAACTTCATCATTATGCGGTTCTACAGCTTCGATTTCTGCGAGTAATTTTTCAGCACGCTCCAATTCGTCTTCAAAAACCAATAATTCTACCTTCATCAGCTTCAATTGAATTGAACTAGGATGTTGTTCTAAACCCAACTTGACAGCTTTTCTTGCCAATGAATGCTTACCGATATTTAAATAATGTTCTATAATATGCTCAAACTCTGTCGCGTCGAAAAAATAAACACTATTGGTCTTCAGCATAGATTCGAACTTGGATATGGGCATAAACTTTATATTTGAATTTTACATAAATTTACAATAACAACAATGCTTAATCACAATTAAAAACTTTTGTTGTTAACAAAGTAATTAACAATTATAACAAGTCAATATTTCTAACAAAGAAACGTTTTTAGTGTCAATTTTGAATAAAAACAAGTAAAATTGAACAAAATTATCATGAACGTATATTTTTTTTAACTCACTATCAATATAAGGAAATTTGAAACAAAAAAATTATTTTTTTATATTTGATTTAATATAAAAATCTAATAAAGAATATTTTAAACAAAAAATCATGAGTAAATTTGACGAAAAGGTAGATCTGTATAAGAAATTTATGGACGATAGAAACATCCGTTCAAATGCAGATTTATTAAGAGCCGTAACGAAAGGATTAGGCCCTTCTATTTATAAGAGGGATGCTGAAACTGTATCGGGCTCTGATGCAAAAGAACTAGAAACAGTTAAGAAAAATTTTCTAATAAAGAAGCTTGGTTTGGCTGACAGCCCACAACTTGATAAAGCTATCGAAGAAGTAATCGAGAGAATTGGAAAGTCTGAAAGAAATAAATACCGTGCAGTGGTATATTATATGCTAACAAAAAAATTTGATAAAGAAGCCGTTTACGGATTCTAATTTTTTTTTATTTCAAAATAATTTATATCCTGCATTGTTTAACTATAATTAATGCAGGATTTTTTTATTTTAGCCCGCCACAAACAAAACTAAACTAAAAGTTATGTCACAATTTATTAGTGTTTTTGATATGCTAAAAATTGGCATTGGTCCCTCAAGCTCCCACACATTAGGCCCATGGAGAGCCGCTCAAAAATGGATTGAGATGCTAAAAGAAAAGGAAGTTCTTGAGCTCGTTTCTTCTATTAAAGTAGATTTGTACGGTTCATTATCGCTTACTGGTAAAGGACATGCTACCGATCTAGCTGTTTTACTAGGCTTAAGCGGTACAGATCCTGAATACATACCTGTTGATGATATTAAAAAAATAATTGGCGGTATAAAGGAAACCAATACCTTGAATTTCAATAATGAAAAAACCATTAACTTCTCACTAGAGCAAGTAGTCTTCAATAAAGATTTTTTACCTTTCCATTCGAACGGACTCACTTTTATTGCCTATAACAAAGAGCTAGATATAATTTCATCCGAAACCTTCTATTCCATTGGTGGAGGTTTTGTTATTCAAGAAGAAACAAAAGCTTCTGATGCGAATGAAATTAATAAGCAAAACTTTCCTTTTCCTATTAATAGAGCAAAAGAACTCGAAAGCTATTGTCAAAAAAGCCAAAAGAAAATTTCCGAAATCGTTTTAGAAAACGAACTTGTCCTTAAAACTGAAGAAGAAATTGACAACGAAATTAGACGTGTATGGAATACCATGTATGAATGCATGTATATTGGTTGTCATACGGAAGGAACCTTACCAGGTGGTTTAAACGTAAAAAGAAGGGCTTTCGAGACACATAAAAAACTTATCAAAAACGCTTCGTATAATGACAAAGAACAATGGGTTGATGCCATCAGAAGTACGGAGGTAAAATTTAGAGAAATTTTAAAATGGGTGAGCTGCTTTGCTTTGGCTGTAAATGAAGTGAATGCTTCTTTAGGCCGAGTAGTTACAGCACCTACAAATGGTAGTGCAGGCGTTATTCCTGCTGTTTTGATGTACTATTTAGTAATTGAAAATCACAAAGCAGACTTTAGTCATATTAAAAAGTTTTTACTCGTAGCTGGTGAAATTGGAAGTATCTTCAAGAAAAATGCGACCATATCTGCTGCTATGGGAGGTTGTCAAGCTGAAATTGGTGTTTCTTCAGCCATGGCAGCAGGAGCCTTAACAGAGCTTTTAGGCGGTACACCTGCTCAATGTTTAGTGGCTGCCGAAATTGCCATGGAGCACCATTTAGGATTGACTTGCGACCCTATTGGAGGATTGGTGCAAGTACCTTGTATCGAACGAAATGCAATGGGAGCGATTAAAGCTATCAATGCAGCTGAACTTGCATTAGAAACAAATCCTAGCGAATCATTGGTACCTTTAGATAAGGTAATCGACACCATGTGGGAAACAGCAAAAGACATGCATAGAAATTATAAAGAAACATCTGAAGGTGGATTGGCTGTAACTGTTGGATTAGCCGACTGCTAAACAGTTAATCAATAATAACCCTATAAAAAAAGGCTGTCATTTACATTTTATGACAGCCTTTTTTATTAAAATATTATTCTTCTTCTGGTGGCGGATGCCCATGAATTTGTTCATACACCTCATCAAAATTATTTCTTAAGTAAGCGTTTAGTTTTTTTCTATAATCATCCTGAAGCCAATCGATGAAGTTATGTGTACTTTTACAAATACATTTTGAATATCTGTAGATTCGATCGTCAATATCCCCACGTAGTTTCTTTGCTAAGATTAAAGCATCAAAAACATCTTCACTGTTTTCAATACATAGTTTTGCATGGTGTTCAATTGATTTTTCAAGTACCTTTTTTGAAGATTGCCCCGATTGTATCGTTTGAATATATACTTTTTTCACATCAAAGTACAAGTCTTTCGAATTTGAAAACTCTTCTAGTATTTCTGGCGGTAATTCGTACCTAAATTCACTCTCTATCTCTTCATCAGATAACAAATTATCAAGATAAAAATTAGGCGCTCTAAACATTTTCTGCCAGTCTAAATCTGCACCCCATGAACCAAAACGATGGAAGTTGTTACCTAAATCTATTACGTTAAATTCTGATTTACCAGGTAAAACCCTTGACCCTCTACCAATCATCTGATAGTACAAGGTAAGTGATTTGGTTGCTCTATTTAAAATGATTGATCGAACCGAAGGCTCATCAAATCCAGTTGTTAAAATACTAACAGAAGTTATGATCGCATTCGGAGTCTTATTAAACCATGTTAAGATAAGATCACGTTCCTTTTTCGTATTGGTATTGTCTAAATGTGCAATAGGGTACCCCGCTCTTTTAAAGGTATCATACACATGTAATGATGTATTAATACCATTATTAAAAATTAATGTTTTTGTTCCCTTTGCACGCTCTTCGTATGCTTGCAATAATTTAGAAAGCATGTCAGAATTTGTATACAGATCTTCTGATGATTTCACCGTATAATCTCCATTCGCACCTACCTCTAAGGAAGTCAATCCAACATTATAGGAATAAATATTTGCCTTTGCCAAATAATTATTATGAATCAATGCGGCGATACTTTCACCAGCAATTAGTTCATCATAATTATTTTTCATAGGTAGTTTAATATTGGAACTTAGCGGTGTTGCCGTAACTCCCAAAATAAATGACTTATCAAAAAACTTAAATAGCTTTGTAAAGGAGTTGTAATGTGCTTCATCAATAATCACTAGCCCAACATCAGAGATGTCTAGCATATCATCATTTAATCGATTATTCAACGTCTCTACCATAGCAACAAAGCAATCGTATTCAGCTTGATCGTCTAAACTAGCTTTGCTATCTATAATTTTATTATCAACGCGAAATTCACTTAACATCCTCGCCGTTTGCTTACAAAGTTCTATTCGATGCGTCATTATAAGCACCTTTTTCTGATAATGCTTTAAATACTGTCTTGTAATTTCCGAAAATATAACAGTCTTCCCTCCACCCGTAGGTAACTGATAAAGAAGGTGGTAGTTTTCAGGGGCATTTTCAAAACTTTTAAAAATTTTGTGCAACGCTTCCTTTTGATAATCGTATAAATTTTTACCAACACTTTGAAGGTTCGTCGTTTCTTTACTCAATTTTGTACTATTTTGAAGTGAGCAAAAATACGATCTATTTGAGTAAATCTTATTAAAAAAAGAATTTTAATTTAAAAAGTTTTCAAATCTACCCCGATAATGTCTCCATGGGAAGCATTAGCCACAGGCTTTCCTCCTTTCAACACAATCAATTGTGGTGATTCATGTCTAATCTGATAGACACTACTTATTTCATTTGAAATATCACGATAATTCAATAAATCAAGATAATACACCTTGAAATTTTCTAACTCTTTATCAAATTTCTTTTCAAATTTTCTTATAACTGTTGTACTAATCCCACAACGTGTTGAATGTTTAAAAATGGCTACAGGTTCGTCATTTGACTGTAACTCGATTTCTTTCAACTGAGCAATATCCGTTAAGGGTACCCAGTTTATGTGTGATGCCTTTTCTGAAGCATTATTATTTTTCCCAAACAATGATTTCAATACACTCATGATTTACTTTTTATTAAAAGTCGCCTAAACTAAGGAATCCTTTCAAGTCTTATCCTAAAAATAACATAAGTTTTCATGAAAGGAGATCATTTAACGCTGCTTTTAGTTTTTTAGCCAAAAAGAAGACATTTTGTCTCTTAAAACACCAAGAAACAAGACATTTTGTCTCTTAAAAAATAAAAAAAAGCATTGGTATCGATTTTGAGAAGTACCTACTAAAAAATAACAAAAGATGAATTTTAACCATTTTACTATAAAATCCCAAGAAACGATACAGCAAGCCCAACAGCTTGCTCAAAGCCTAGAACATAATCAAATTGAAAACGAACATTTGTTTAAAGGGCTAAGCATGGTAGACGAAAATGTATTGCCTTTTGTTTTTAAAAAATTACAAGTTAACAATAACGTTGTACAACAAATAGTAGACAAACAATTAGAAAGCTTCCCAAAAGTTACTGGAGTTGAAATAACACTATCTAGAGAAGCGGGAAAAAGTATGACGGAAGCATCTGTTTTAGCTAAAAAAATGAAAGATGAATATGTATCTATTGAACATTTAATTTTAGCTATTTTTAAATCTAAAAGTCAAATAGCTCAGGTTTTAAAAGACCAGGGAGTTACCGAAAAGAACCTAAACTCAGCCATTCAAGAGCTTCGCAAAGGAGATCGCGTAACCTCTCAAAGTGCAGAAGACACATACAATTCTCTAAACAAATACGCAAACAATTTAAATCAGTTAGCTACCGACGGAAAACTAGATCCTGTTATTGGTAGAGATGAAGAAATCAGACGTTTGTTACAAATCCTCTCACGTAGAACTAAAAACAACCCTATTTTGATAGGAGAACCAGGAACGGGTAAAACAGCCATTGCTGAAGGGCTTGCACATAGAATTATTCGTGGAGATGTGCCAGAAAACCTTAAAGACAAGCAAATATTTTCCCTAGATATGGGAGCTTTAATTGCAGGAGCTAAATACAAAGGAGAATTTGAAGAACGCCTCAAATCTGTCGTAAAAGAAGTAACTACTTCAAATGGAGATATTGTTTTATTCATAGACGAAATCCACACATTGGTAGGTGCTGGTGGAGGACAAGGAGCAATGGATGCAGCCAATATTTTAAAACCTGCCTTGGCCAGAGGTGAATTAAGAGCTATCGGAGCAACGACCCTTGATGAATACCAAAAATACTTCGAAAAAGACAAAGCACTCGAACGTCGTTTCCAAAAAGTTACTGTTGATGAACCTGATACCGAAAGTGCCATTTCTATCTTAAGGGGAATTAAAGAAAAATACGAAACACATCACAAAGTACAAATCAAAGACGAAGCTATTATCGGAGCTGTAGCCTTATCGCAACGTTATATAACAAATCGTTTTTTACCTGATAAAGCTATCGACCTTATGGATGAGGCTGCTGCCAAATTACGCATGGAAATTAATTCAAAACCTGAAGAACTAGATGTACTTGATCGTAAAATCATGCAACTGGAAATCGAAATTGAAGCCATCAAACGTGAAAAGGATAACGTCAAACTAAAGAGTTTATATTCAGATTTGGCTAATTTTAAAGAGGAAAGAAACAATATCAATGCCAAATGGCAATCAGAGAAAAGTATCGTTGACAGTATCCAACAATTAAAATCTTCAATCGAGCAATTTAAAATTGAAGCAGATAAAGCAGAACGAAATGGCGATTATGGTAAAGTAGCTGAACTTCGATATGGTAAAATTAAAGAAGCCCAAGAAGCCCTTTCAAAACAACAAGAAACACTTTCCAGTCAAAACGAAAATTCATTGATAAAAGAAGAGGTTACCTATGATGATATTGCTGAAGTTGTTGCAAAATGGACGGGAATTCCTGTAACAAAAATGATACAGTCAGAGCGTGAAAAACTACTTCGATTAGAAACGGAATTGCATAAAAGAGTCGTTGGACAAGAAGAAGCTATTGAAGCAGTATCCGATGCGGTTCGTCGTTCTAGAGCTGGACTACAAAATCCTAACAAACCTATTGGATCGTTTTTGTTTTTAGGAACAACAGGCGTTGGTAAAACAGAACTTGCTAAGGCTTTAGCAGCATACCTTTTTGATGATGAAACTGCTATAACACGTATTGACATGAGTGAATACCAAGAAAAACATGCCGTGAGCAGGCTGGTTGGTGCTCCTCCTGGGTATGTTGGTTATGATGAAGGAGGGCAGTTAACTGAAGCTGTAAGAAGGAAGCCGTATTCTGTAGTACTTCTAGATGAAATTGAAAAAGCACATCCTGATACTTTTAACATACTATTACAAGTACTTGATGAAGGAAGGCTTACCGATAACAAAGGAAGAATTGCTGATTTTAAAAATACGATTATCATCATGACTTCTAATATGGGAAGCCATATTATTCAAGAAAAATTTGAGAACCTAAAGAATGACATTGATACGACAATGGCATTAGCCAAATCTGAGGTATTAGGCTTACTTAAACAAAGTGTACGCCCCGAATTTCTCAATCGAATTGATGATATTATAATGTTTACACCCTTATCTGAAAAAAACATCAAAAGTATTGTGAAACTACAATTACAACAGGTTAAAAAAATCGTACAACAGCAACAAATTACCTTAGATGCCACAGACGAAGCTGTTAATTACTTAGCAAAAAAAGGATATCAACCTGAATTTGGAGCGAGACCAGTAAAACGAGTTATTCAAAAAGAGGTATTAAACGGGTTATCTAAAGAAATACTTGCAGGAAAAATAACGGCTGATAGCATTATATTATTAGATGCTTTTGATGACACCTTAGTATTCAGAAACCAATCTGAATTGGTCAATAGCAGTAATCAATAAGCATCATTTTTTGATATAGTATAAAGGGTGGTATTTAAAACAATAAATACTACTCTTTTACATAAAGTTTTGTTGCTTCATCCAAACATCAGAATAAATCTTATTCATATATCTTGATCCATGATCGGGTAAAATAACCACCACTACGCTATCATTATCAAAAAAACCTTTATCAGCATACTGTTGAACTCCCTGTAAAACAGCCCCCGAGGTATATCCAGCAAAAATACCTTCAGTTTTCACAAGCTCTCTTGCTTTTAAAGCCGAAGCTTTATCAGAAACTTTCTCGTAAATATCCACTACATCAAAATCGGTAGACGTTGGGATTAGATTTTTACCCAACCCTTCAATTTTATAAGGACTAATTTCATTGGAATCAAACTCTCCAGTCTCGTGATACTTTTTAATTACCGAACCAATAGCATCAACTCCTAAAACCTGAATATTTGGATTTTGTTCCTTTAAAAACTTTGCTGTTCCAGAAATTGTACCTCCTGTACCACTAGCCACAACGATGTGTGTAACTTTTCCTTGCGTTTGTTCCCAAATTTCTGGTCCCGTACTTACATAGTGAGCCTCTATATTTAATTCATTAAAATATTGATTAATATAAATAGAACCTGGGGTTTCTTTATGAAGTCTTTTAGCTACTTCATAATAGGATCTAGGATCATCAGCAGGAACATTTGCAGGACATAAATGTACTTCAGCTCCCATAGCCTTTAACATATCAATTTTATCTTGAGATGATTTGTCACTTACCGCCAAAATACATCTGTACCCCTTAACAATACTTATCATTGCCAGAGAGAATCCAGTATTTCCAGAGGTTGTTTCTACAATAATATCACCTCTTTTTACGATACCTTTCTTCTCTGCTGATTCAATTATATGAAGTGCTATCCTATCTTTGGCTGAATGACCTGGGTTAAATGCTTCTATCTTTGCGTAGTATCTACCGGGTAATCCTTCTGTAATTCTATGTAACTTTACCAACGGGGTTTGTCCTACTAAATCTAAAATTGTATTGGTAATACCAGCGTGTCTCATTCTTGTGTAATAATGTAAGGTGCTATAAAGTAGCTATATCATGATATCGAACACGATAAATTTTCTTATCGAGAATAACACCTTACTCTTTCCGTGGGCAAAAATATAATTATTTTTCTAACTTATCTTCCAACATTAAAAAGAAGGCATATTCTTCTGCTGTTTCTTTTAATGCGTCAAATCTTCCAGATGCTCCTCCGTGCCCAGCATCCATATTAGTATGTAAAAATAATAAATTATTGTCTGTTTTTAGTTCTCTAAGCTTAGCAACCCACTTAGCAGGTTCCCAATATTGAACTTGACTATCATGAAGACCTGTTGTTACCAACATATTAGGATAATCTTTTGCTGTTACTTGATCATATGGCGAGTATGACTTAATATACTCATAATACTCTTTATCATTCGGATTCCCCCATTCGTCATATTCTCCTGTAGTCAGAGGAATACTATCGTCTAACATGGTAGAAATGACATCTACAAAAGGAACTGCAGCAATAACACCGTTATACAACTCAGGGTTCATATTAATTACTGCTCCCATCAACAATCCACCTGCTGACCCTCCCATCGCATACAAATGTGCTGGAGAAGTATAGTTGTTTTCAATTAAATATTTAGAGCAATCTACAAAATCATTGAATGTATTCTTTTTGTTGAGCATTTTTCCATCCTCATACCATTCTCTACCTAAATATTGACTTCCTCTAATATGTGCTAATGCATAAACAAAACCTCTATCCAACAAGCTTAATCTTGTCGTAGAAAAACCATCAGATATGGTATACCCATAAGAACCATAAGCGTACTGTAAAACTGGTGTATCCTTACTTATCTTGGTGTCTTTATGATATACTATAGAAAGTGCTATTTTTTTTCCATCCCTAGCTGTAACCCACAAACGCTTACTAAGGTAGTTTTTCTTATCAAACTTCCCGCCAAGTACTTCCTGTTCTTTTTTAACATCCTTTGACTTGTCTCTCATATTAAAGTCAATCACAGAATTTGGCGTGGTCATTGAATTATAAGAATAACGGATCACATCAGTATCAAACTCAGGATTAGAATAGACTCCTACAGAATACGTCTCTTCATCAAAAGGTAAATAATAATCTTCCTTACCATCCCATCGTTTAATTCTGATTTTATTTAGTCCATTACTTCTCTCTTCTAACACTAAATACTCTTTAAAGATTGAAAAATCTTCGAAAAAAGTATCTTCCCTATGTGGAATTACATCAACCCAGTGCTCTTTCGTTGTCTTATCTTCTGGGGTTTTCATTAACTTAAAGTTAATTGCATCGTCTTTGTTCGTCCTTATATAAAAAGCTTCTTCATAATGAGCAATGTCATATTCCAAATCACGTTCTCTAGGTTGAATAATTCGAAAGGTTCCTTCAGGATTATCTGCCTCTAGAACCTGATACTCATTTGAAACGGTACTAAACGACCCTATAATAAGGTATTTTTTTGATTTTGACTTGGTTACAAAAACACCAAACGTTTCATCTTTTTCCTCATATACTAATACATCTTCAGAAGCTTCCGTTCCTAAAACATGCCTGTATATTTTTGAGCTTCGCAATGTAACAGGATCTTTTTTCGTGTAAAAAAAGGTTTTATTATCATTTGCCCATACTGATCCTCCCGTTGTATTGTCTATTTTGTCACTATATATTTTTCCTGTTACAAGATTTTTAACTTGCAAATGGTATTGACGTCTACTAATAGTATCAACTCCGAAAGTAGCTAATGTATTATCTGGTGAAACACTTATTCCACCTAATTGAAAATACTCATGTCCCTCTGCTTCATCATTTAAATCAAACATGATTTCTTCTTTAGCTTCCAAGCTACGTTTCTTACGACTATAGATCGGATACTGCTGTCCTTTTTCAAATCTAGTAAGATAAAAGTAACCGTTTTTTTTATAAGGCACCGACTCGTCATCTTCTTTGATTCTTCCTTTCATTTCCTCAAACAACTTTTCTTGAAACGCTTTAGTTTCTGCCGTCATTTGATGGTAATATGCATTTTCCTCTTCTAAATACTCATATACTTTTTTTGTTTGAGCATCTTTTGTTTCTGCATTTTTTTGTGCATCGCTTAAACGCATCCAAAAATAATTATCCTCTCGTACATCTCCATGCTTTTCTAATTTCGTCAACTCTTTAGCGGCTTCTGGTGCTTTAATGTCTTTTTTCATTATTAGATATGTTACCAGCGTAAAAATAATACTAAAACCTATAGCTTTGGGCATTATTTCATTCATTTTTTTCATCCTGTTAAAATTATAAGTTAAGATTTTGTCCTTACATAAAACTTCACCTCAGTAGGGAAAAAGCATTAATCAAATTGAATTAAAACATACAATTCTATATCACTTTTCAAGATGAATATTATTTTCTATCTCATTTTAGGGGTTAAAATACTACTTTTGTAGGAACAACTATGTAAAACAAAAGTTAATGTTTGGAGATTTATCAAATATGATGGGCAAATTAAAAGAAGCTCAAGAAAAGGTTGAAGAAACAAAAAAAAGACTACACACAGTTTTAGTCGACGAATCTGTCGCAAACGGACAGCTAAAAGTAACAGTGACAGCCAACAGAGAAATCAAGTCTATTGACATAGATAATTCGTTATTAGCAGATAAAGAAGAACTCGAAGATTACTTAATTTTGGCGCTTAATAAAGCTTTAGAAAGAGCAAATACAATCAACGAACAGGAATTAGCTATTGCCGCTAAGCAAGGCATGCCGAATATTCCTGGAATGGATATGTTTAAATAATATATAGTATACTATGGAGGACTTTATGTTACCATGTTTAAATAAAAAACTCTTTGGTGCCGACTGCTTGGGCTGTGGATTTCAAAGAGCTCTTTTGTTGCTTTTTAATGGTGATCTTGTTGCTGCCTTCAAAATGTATCCTGCCATATATACTTTAATCTTATTCTTTGCTTTTGTACTACTAAATATCCGATTTAAGTTTAAGTACTCACAAATAATAATTAAAGTATTAGCTATCGTTAATATTGTTTTCATTGTAGGAAACTTCATAATAAAAACTATTTAATTTTATGGAAACTCAAAAGTTACAATACGGCCCACTTATCTACGTTCTGGCCATCTTAGGACTTCCTTTGTGTTGTTGTGCTGGTATTGGATTCATACCTGCTGGGGTTGCTTTTTTTATAGCACATTCTGAACTAAAAAAATATTACCAAAATCCCGATACTTATTCGAATCAAGACAGTATTTATATTGGAAAAATTGTAGCACTTATCGTTTTAATCATAAATGTACTATATCTTACCTATACCATTTATAGTATTTATACCATTGGATGGGATGAATTGATGGAGCAAAGCAGACAACTAATGGAGCAATACGAAAATAACTAAGAGAATAGAAATAAACACAGGTCGTCTAAATAATTATTCTTAGGCGACTTTTTTTATTTTAAGTAGTTACTAATTTTCTAATAGCAACTTCAAAAACATCAACTAATATTACTCCAAATACCTGTTTTCTTTTGAAGCTCTTCATAGGTTTTTAACAAACGTTCATGTTTAGGATCTGTCAATGCAGGGTCTTCTCTCACAACCTGAATAGCTACTTGTCTTACTTGATACAAAATGGAAGTATCTTTAACTACATCTGCTATTTTTAAATTCAAAACCCCACTTTGCTGAGTCCCCATAATGTTCCCAGGACCTCGAAGCTTGAGATCTACTTCGGCAATTTTAAAACCATCTGATGTTTCTACCATCGTTTGCAAACGTGTTTTTCCATCCGCTGAAAGCTTATAGCTTGACATTAAAATACAATAACTCTGCTCAGCTCCTCTTCCTACCCTACCACGTAATTGATGTAATTGACTCAACCCAAATCGTTCAGAACTTTCTATAACCATTACAGAGGCATTCGGAACATTTACCCCTACTTCAATAACCGTTGTCGCTACCATTATTTGTGTCTCTCCCTTTACAAAGCGTTCCATTTCGTAATCTTTATCCGCGGGTTTCATCTGCCCATGAACAATACTTATTTTATAGTTTGGTAAAGGAAATTCACGTGCTATGCTTTCATATCCATCCTTTAAGTCTTTATAATCCATCGCTTCGGACTCTTGAATTAACGGATATACAACATACACCTGACGCCCTTTCGCTATTTCATCTTTTAAAAACTTAAAAACTTTTAAACGATGACTATCATAACGATGAACAGTCTTTACTTCTTTTCTCCCAGGAGGAAGCTCATCAATTACAGACACGTCTAAATCTCCATAAACTGACATTGCTAAGGTTCTTGGAATTGGCGTTGCAGTCATTACAAGAATATGAGGAGGAATCATTCCCACACCATCTTTACTTCCCTTTCTCCAAAGCTTGGATCTTTGTTCAACCCCAAACCTATGTTGCTCATCAATTATGGCTATACCTAAATTTTTAAATTGAACCTTATCTTCAAGTATTGCATGTGTACCTATTAAAATGGGCAAAGTACCTTCTTCTAAAGCAGCGTGAATTTCTCTCCTTTTCTTAGCCTTTGTAGAACCTGTCAACAATGCAACGTTAAGTGTTGTATTCTTCAACAATTCGACCATACCGTTATAATGTTGAGCAGCTAAAATTTCAGTTGGCGCCATGATCGTAGCCTGATATCCATTATCAATAGCCAATAACATAGACAATAATGCCACAATAGTTTTTCCTGATCCAACATCTCCCTGTAATAAACGGTTCATATGTGCTCCACTACCTACATCTTTACGAATTTCTTTCAACACTCTTTTTTGAGCAGTTGTCAAACTAAATGGCAAATGATTTTCGTAGAAATTTGTAAACTCTTCCCCTACTTTCTCAAAAACATACCCTTTTAGTTTTGATTGCCGAATACGTTTTTTTTGTAATAACTGGATTTGAATAAAAAACAATTCTTCAAATTTCAGTCGAAATTGTGCCTTTGCCAACAACTCTTGACTCTTTGGAAAATGGATATTTAAGATCGCTTCTTTTTTGTCTATTAATTGATGGTCTTCACGTATATACTCTGGTAATGTATCCGAAATACTGCCATAAACTTCTTGCAGTAAATTTTGAATAATATCACGCAGCACTTTATTACTGATTCCTTTGTTTGAAAGCTTTTCTGTAGAAGGGTAAACAGGCTGCATTGCCATTTGTATTTTACCTTTATATGCTTGAACTGTTTCCATTTCTGGATGAGCCATACTAGCCATACGATTATACCAGTTTAGCTTACCATATATTACATAAGGAATATTAACTTTTAAACTATCCTTTATCCATTTCCCTCCTTTAAACCATACTAACTCAATCGTACCAGTACCATCAGTAAAACTAGCGACCAAGCGACTTCCTCTTTTTTGTTTCACTGTTTTCACACCAGTTATTTTCCCTACAACCTGTACCTCTGCTGAATTTTGATGTAATTGGTTGATGGTATAAAACTGAGTTTTATCGATATATCGAAACGGAAATAGGTGTAGTAAATCTCTGCAAGTTCTGACTCCCAATTCAGCTTGTAAAACTTGCGCCCTAGCGACACTTACTCCTTTTATATAAGTTATTGGATGATTTAAATTCATAAAGCATGCTACTTTTCCTATATTATTTTTCATTGATTTTTTTATACTTTCAAATAGCAACCTTTTAAAATCGAACTTATGCCTTGTTACTAAGCAGTTCTTTTAGGTCAAACGAAAATACAAAAAACGATTAAATTCAACTATCTTTGCCACCTTAAATTCAATGAATGAAACTACATAGAAATTTGGTTTTTACGGTTATTGATAGTTTACGTGATATCTTTAACGGAGGAGTATATGCAGACAAAGCTGTTGAACAGGCTTTAAGAAGAGATAAAAGATGGGGTGCCCGAGACCGAAAATTTGTTGCAGAAACCATCTATGAAATAGTACGATGGAAAAGACTCTATGCAGAAATAGCGAATGTTAAAATACCTTTTTCTCGTCCAGACCTATGGCGTTTATTTGCTGTTTGGTGTGTATTAAAAGGGATAAAATTACCTGATTGGAATCAAATTGAACCTACACCTAACAGAAGAATTAAAGGAAAATTTGACGAACTTTCAAAAATCCGAAAATTTAGAGAAGCCATTCCTGATTGGATAGACAACTTAGGACTTGAAGAACTTGGGGAAGAAATTTGGACTAAAGAAATTGCCTCTCTTAATAAACAAGCAGCAGTAATTCTTCGAACGAACACCTTACTTACTTCTAAAATAAGCTTGCAAAAAAAGTTAGCTTCTGAAGGAATTGAAACAGAATTCATAAAAGGATATAATGATGCTTTAATACTCAAAGAAAGGGCCAATGTCTTTAAAACTGAATCCTTTAAAAATGGCTTTTTTGAAGTACAGGATGCATCTTCCCAACTGGTTGCCAATTTCTTAGAGGTTGAACCCGGAATGAAGGTAGTGGATACCTGTGCAGGTGCAGGAGGAAAAACATTGCATTTAGCTTCTTTAATGGAAAATAAAGGGCAAATAATTGCCATGGATATTTATGAAAGTAAATTAAAGAAACTTAAAATACGTGCACGTAGAAACAAAGCTCATAATATTGATACTCGAGTGATCAGCTCAACAAAAACCATTAAAAAACTGCATGACAAAGCAGATAGGGTTTTAGTGGACGCTCCTTGCTCAGGACTTGGGGTTTTACGACGTAATCCTGATAGTAAATGGAAACTACAACCTGAATTTTTAGACGGAATTAAAGAAACACAACAAAAAATTTTACAACAATATTCTAAAATGGTCAAAAGTGGTGGTAAATTGGTGTATGCAACTTGTTCTGTTTTACCTTCTGAAAACCAACAACAGGTTGACACTTTTCTAGCTTCTGATGCTGGTAAACAATTTACGTTTATTAAAGATCAAAAGGTACTTTCTCATCAATCCGGTTTTGATGGTTTTTATATGGCTTTATTAGAAAAAAATTAAGTTTAGTAGCATACAATTAAGACCATATACAATAAACTCATCTTGACTTTTTGTTTTTAACCGAAAAAGAGTTGAAATTTGACCAGATGAGTTCAATATAAAAAAGGCTACTTTTTGGATAAAAGTAGCCTTCTTATTAAATCAACTATTAAAAACTAACAAAATTTAGTCAACCAATCAATAAGTTGACTACGGATGTTACTACTTTATAGACGACACAACCTCCCTTAAGGTTACACTTACAGTCTATATTTAACAAAACCTTAAGAATAAAGCCTTAAAAAACAAAAACTTACCCTAACAAAAACCTCGCATGATAAAATTATCATACGAGGCTATTAGATTACGCTAAGTTTTTACTAATTAAAAACTATTATTTCTTAATAAACTTACCTCTATGTACAGCTCCATTAACTTCAAGTGTATAAACATATACTCCTGGTCTAAGTGAACTCACATTAAGATTAAGATTTGAAGCTTCTTGTAATAGTGTTCCATTTAAATCTAAAATTTGAACCTTATAAACTCCGTTACGTTCTTTAGCTAAATTTGAATCTTTTATTACTAAAGTTAAGTTATCTGCAACTGGGTTAGGCATCACGTCTACCATACCTGATGTAGGCGAACATGCTCCAACCAATGACCATGCATCTTTCCAATGATTACCTGTACCTGGCGCATATGCCCAAGCAGCAGCTGACGAACACCATCCTGCAACCTTACAAGAATATACTGATCCTTGGTTTTGAACTTTTTGACTATTACTATAAGAAGTTCCAGCAGCATATTGAGGCACACCGTTACAGCCTCCTCCTCCATTTCCTCCTGTCTTTACGACAAAACTAACAGGGCGAGATGTAGTAGTAGCTCCTTTATCATCAGTTGCTTTAGCCGTAATATCATAATTACCTACAGCAGCATTTGAAATTGTATAACTATAAGGACTCGTAGTATCTTCTCCTAATAATGTAGCGCCATTATAAAAGGCAACTTTAGTAACAGTTCCATCCGAATCTGAAGCATTTGCCGTTAATTTTATAGAAGCTCCTTTATCGAAACTTACATTATTACCTGGCGAAGCAATACTTACTTTAGGAGCCTCATTAGTTCCTCCTCCAGTAGAACCATCACAACTACCTAGTTTTTTCCAAACTGAATAAGGTCCGCTATTTCTTTCTGGATTTCTATTTTTATTCCACCATCCAGCAACATACCTATTACCATTATACTTTACCTCATTTCCTTTTAAGTAAACCTTAGAAGAAGACCAAGTCGCTAAAGAACTACATGCTCCTCCTGATTTTTTAGTTACTTTTATACTTACAGCTTCCGAAGTAGTACTCGCGTTTTGATCATCAGTCGCCACAGCAGTTAACGTATAATTTCCTGCTGTTACACCACTCCATGTATATTCGTATGGACTTGTAGTATCTTCACCTAATAAGGTTGTACCGTTATAAAAAGCAACTTTAGAAACTGTTCCATCAGCATCTGAAGCAATTGCTACAATACGCACATTACTACCTTCTTTAAAAGCATCATTATTATTAGGAGAAGTAATCGCTACTGTTGGTGGGGTGTTTCCACCATTACCGTCTTTAACCGTTACCGTTACTGCTGTAGAACTTGCCGTAGCATTATCATTATCAGTAGCCTTTGCTGTTAACGTATACGCTCCTACTGCTACATTGGTCATAGTATAAGAATAAGGGCTTGTAGTATCCTCACCTAACTTCGTATTACCATTATAAAATTCAACCTTAGTAACCGTTCCGTTTCTGTCAGTTGCTGCTGCTTCGATAACGATGTCCTTACCAGTAGAGAAAACTGTATTATCACCTGGAGAGGTAATCGAAACATTAGGAGGCGTATTTCCTCCTGATCCTCCTTTAGCAAATACTTCATTTATTTTATTCACTAACGGAGATTTCACATTTGACCAACGCTTTAATTTCTTTCCAAAAGAAGTTACAGAACCACTAATTTCAAGATCTCCATACACTGTCCACACAATAGTACCTGCTAAGTTTTCATCGTTGATAAACTGAGCTTTATGTCCTATAGACTCCTCGTCATCATAACTTAAGAAATAGTTACCTTTTACTAAGTAAGGAGCTTTAGCCTCGTTGTCCCATTTTCTAGTCCAACCACTATTAGGCGACAATGCTTTTTGCTTTATAAAGAAGTAATTTGGTGTTCCATCATACACGCCTTTAGGCCAATTTGTATAATCTGAACACGTTAAAATAGGACCATCTGGCTGAATAGTTTCATTACGTTTTACTGTCTTAACATTTAAATCAGCAGGACCATCTGTAATAACTCCTCTACCATAAAATGGTGCCCCCATACATATCTTGTTTCTAGGCACTCCTATTTCGATTAATTTGTCTAGTAAAGTTTTCCAGTTAAAGAAAGGAACCTCTGCTCCTTTGTACGGATAGATCGGCGCATTATGCCCAGCAATATTAGACCATCCTCCATTCATATCATAACTCATCATGTTATAATAATCCATACTTTTAGACAATCTAGCCCAATCAAAATCATTTAATTTTCTTGGGTCGGCTGACATTGCTGAAGTAATCAACTTATTAGGACCAATAGCAGCTCTAATTTCTTCAACCAATGTAAGGAAGTTTGCGAAATCTGCTTGAGTACCCGTAAAGTTCATTCCTGCATAAGGCCCTGGATACTCCCAATCCAAATCAATACCGTCAAAACCAGTTGCAATTAACTTTTTACAGTCCGCAATAAACCTTGCTCTTTTAACTGGATCAGCAGCCATTTCTGGAAAATGCTTACACATACTCCAACCACCAATAGAGGCCATTACCTTCACACCTTTTTGATGTGCTAATTCAATCAATCCGGGCGCCCCATTTTCTTTATGCAAAGGAAGTGGAAGCCTACCACTCAACCCCCAAACTGGGTGCGTCCAAGTCGAACCTCCAATAGTTACCTGAAATCCTTGAGCTTCTGCTCTTCTCTTTGCATCAGCATTGATGTACTGAATTGGATCAATTTCTCCGAACAAAAGATACATATCCCAGCTACTGTAAATATCAGTAAAGAAAATATCTTTTGGCTCTTGAGAAACACCAGATTGGTAAATTTTTTTGTTTCTGTGATCACCACTATGCAATGATCCATCTCTTGCCACTCCAAAAAACGAGTAATTCAAAATAGTGTACTTTGAATAATCGATATTCAAATGGGTAAGTGCTCCCGCACCAGGAACTCCTGCTTTAGAATTTTTCCAAGCATCCCAATTGGTAATATAACCGATAACTTGTTTTTGGTGATTTTTTGTTGTTGCAGAACCACCAGTATTGACCTGCGCGAACATAATTGTAGTAATGAAAAAGAACACCATGTGTATCCTTTTTCGGATAAATAAGAAGGGTTTCATAAATATTAATTATTTAGTCGTTTTTGTGTTTCCAAAGTGTAAATTATTTACCTACCGCATATAAAAAAATCGACCAACAACATTAAACTAACAACTTAATGCATTTTTTAGGTCACTAAATTTTTCAAAAAACCAGATTTTCAACGTAAAAAAAAAATCAAAACATGTAGTATTTTAAAAAAAACAGGTGTTTTTTTTATGTAACCTCAAATTAGACCTAAAAACCCCCTACTCCTTTTGATATTATCTTAAAATTTATGTTATTATAATTTATAAAAAAGCACCATTACCCCCCGTTAATCCTAATAAAAAGCATGTTTAGCTTAGTTTTTGAAGATAATATTCAATTTTAAACAGATCAACTTTAGACAATCATTAACAAATATTATTAAACACCGATTTTAAACACCAATACAACCACCTATTTTAACGAATTGAGAAAATATCACGATTTATTTTAGGAAGTTCCCATTCCCTAACAACAGCCAAGGTTCTAACCACTACAATGACTGCTGCAGAAATAATAAATTGAATATTTCCATCGATATTAAACTCCTGTAAGAGGAAATAAACCAACCCTCCTGCTAAACATGCAGAAGCATAAATTTCTTTCATAAATATTAAAGGAACTCGACGTGTAAGTACATCTCTAATAACACCGCCAAAAACTGCAGAAACCATTCCCATTACCAATGCTACAAATGGATGAAGGTTAAAACTTAAACCTTTTTGCAATCCCAATAAAGTAAAAACACTAATTCCTATAGTATCAAACAAAAACATTGTTTTTCTCAAAGGAGCGATTCTTGTTCTAAATAAAAAAGTAACCAAAACCGCCGATAAGATAACCCAGATATAGTTAATGTCTCCAATCCAATTTATCGGGTGCGCATTTATCAATACATCTCTAAGCATTCCTCCACCAACTGCCGTAACAAAAGCGATAATAATTACACCAAAAACATCAAATTCTTTTTTCATAGCTACTAATGCTCCACTTATCGCAAAAGCAAAAGTTCCTGCCATATCTATAAAATAAATTACCTTCATTCTTTACATTTCTATTTTTACCATAAAAAAGTGCAAAAAAATATCTTTAATAAATGAAATCAAAACTACATTCCTAAAAAAGTAAATAAATTAGTCAAAGTTTCTTTATCAAAAGTACACATAGCAACACTAAACCTCTAACAAAATTCCTTTTTTAACAAAAAAAACCACTAAAAACCGCCCTAAAACAAAGACAAAACCATTTTTTTATCATAATTTAACAAAAAAACCCTATAATTTTTTGTTAATTTTCAATAAAACCATACTTTTGTAAGTAACTAAAGCAGTTTCACTTAGATTGAAAAAACACAAAAATTTCGTTGGGGAGCGAAAATCATATGGAACAAAATAAGTAATTAATTCATTCTGGTATGCAAGCAGAGAGGAGAAACAAAAGAATTTTTGTTTTTGGGGATAATGATGTTGCTAAAAGATTTCGAGAAGATATTCTCGAATTATTGCGATGTGAAATTTGCGATGAAGAAAATGATGAGCCTTGCGAGGATTCATTCGTTATATTTTTTCTTGACAAAGAAAATCTTAAGTCTGTTTTCGATATAAGTAATTATATACGAAAAGAGTTTCAATCGACTATTCTATTCGTTACTGCCATAGACAAATACAATATAACAGTAGGCCCTACCTATAAGCCTACTAAGAACTCGGGTATTGATTCTTATCTATACTATCATTTTTCATTTAAATATGGAAACCTAAATGAAACAATGTGTAAAGAAATCATGCTACCTGACTTTGACACTATATTAAGTGATAAATTTTATCGTTCTTATTACCCTAAACTGCTTCAAAAAACAGCAAATGAAATCATTCAAACAACCATAAACGGCAGTACTATTTGTGAGTATAGCAATAAGATAGATATTGTTAACTTAAAGAATTTCAAATCAAAAGAGCAAAGCATCTATCCAATACTAGAAAACCCAAGTACAATTTTTGAAAGCTTTGAACGAAACTTCAATTTAGTAGATGCCATCACTAGAAAACATGAATATAATTTTGTAGCAAAAAAAGCTTCAAGCAGGAGCATAGCTGTTATCGGTGGCGGTACCTCTGGGTATTTATCCGCGTTAGCATTGCAAATGAAGTTTCCTAGATACACTATTAAAGTCATAGAGTCAAAAGATGTTCCGATTATTGGTGTTGGTGAAGCTACTACACCCGACATTATTGACTTCTTATTCAAATATTTAAAAATAGATCAAGAAGAATTCTTTAACAAAGTAAAACCTACTTGGAAGCTTGGCATAAAATTTCTTTGGGGTAAAAGTGAAAACGGTTTTAATTACCCTTTTGGAATTCATGATGCCGTTGCTGCCAATATCCATGGCAACATCAACCAAGGGTCTCTTACTTCCATTTTAATGGATAAAGAAAAATCTTTTGTTTGGAAAAATAGCGATGGTAATTTTAATTCTTTCTCTAATACTAGCAGCATTAATTATGCTTATCACTTAGACAATAAATTATTCGTTCATTTCTTAAGAGAGAAAATTAAAGAACGTAATATTGAAATTATGTACACAACTGTCAAAGACGTTAAAGCAAAACCGAATAAAGAAGGTGTTGAATACGTTATTGATGATAAAGGAAACAAGTTAAACTTTGACTTTTATGTTGATTGCACTGGTTTTAGATCACTACTTTCTGATTACTTAGACAACAAATTCACCAGTTTTGACGATAGTTTGTTTACTAACGGTGCTGTAGTGGGCAAATACAACAACAATGGTTTTGTAAAACCCTACACAACAGCACTTACAATGAAAAATGGTTGGTGTTGGGACATTTCACTACGAGAAGAAAACCATGTAGGGTATGTTTTTTCGGATAAATACTGTACCGAAGAAGAGGCTACCAAAGAATTAAAATCTGTATACCCTGCAATCGAACATACAAGAGTCATTAAGTTTAAGACAGGTAAAAGAGATAAATTCATCATTGGTAATACATTTTTCGTAGGAAACTCGTATGGTTTCGTAGAGCCTTTAGAATCGACTGGGATTCACATGATCATTATCCACATTAAAGAAATGGTCGAAAACCTAGATGCCTTTGACGGTAGTACTACCAACCAAATTGTAAAAGTAACCAACGAAAGCATAGATCAACGATGGAACTATTTAAAATGGTTTTTAGCCATTCATTTCAAATACAACAAACGTATAAAAACTCCTTTTTGGAGTGATTGTAATAGCAAAGTAAACATAGAAGACTTCCAGTTTTTAATTGATATATACAGAAACAAAGGACCTTTTTCTGTACTCAGTTCAGAGCTTAAAAACAATCTGATGAGAACCATTGTCGATAATAACTGGGGACTCTTAGGAGTGGATGTGATATTACTAGGATTAAACTTTTTACCTAAAAACTTTAAGTCCTTACATCCTTATGCTCCTAATTTATGGGAGTTTAATTTAAAAACATGGGATAGAATTAGTGATCAATCTATTCCTGTCGATAAAGATTTAAGCGCCATTTTACAAAATTCAAATTTAATTTAAATAGAAAAAAATGAAGAAAAAACTGTTTTTAACGCTTGTACTCATTCTAGTTGGTGTTTTGTCTTTTTCAGCACTTAGCAAATGTTATAATAGGTCAGACTATGATGATATTTCTACGCAGTCATTTTTAGACAACAAAAGCAACCAAAATATCAACCTTGAAAATATAGAGAAAAGAGCAATTGACTCACTAACAGTTTCTATAATTCAAAAAAGTATAAAGCCTCTTGATCGAATTTATAAAGAGTTTACGAAAGCTAAAAGTCCTATAGAAAATTACTGGAAAGCCTATATAAGTTATCAAAAAGCAATTTATGGATTAGTAAAATTACAACAAGAAGTACTATCTGATGATAAAACGATAATAAAAGAAAATGTAGAACAAGGTATTGAGACCTTAAAAAACACTGCCAAATCTTCAGAATCATATGCGCTCTTAGCAACATTAACATCGTTAAGTATCGATTACCAAACAAACCTGAAGAAAATGGTCGTTGTAGGAGATACAAAAAAGTATTTTAAAAAGGCGTTAGAATTAAACGCTAAAAACTTAAGGGCACACTTAGGACTCGCTAGACTAGATTACTATACTCCTAAAAAATTTGGAGGAAAAAAGGAAGTTACCAAAATACTAGAAGACGCTTTAGCTTGTGATGATCAAACTATTAAAAGCCCTATAATGCCATCTTGGGGAAGAATTGACGTATACGAGTTAATTATAAAACATAACGTAGAAGAAAGAAATATGGAAGTAGCTAAAAAGTATTTTAGAGAAGCTACTGAAAAATATCCAAACGAATATAGAATTAACATGCTTGCTAAACTATTTGTTTAACAAAAAAGTAATTTTTTAAATGAAATAACAAAACAATAGAATAAAATTATCAGCAGTTGTCTGGGATAAAATATGTGTGAAGGTTTTTTAATAGAATCATAAATATGAAGTTATTTTCAAGCAGCAAGTTTTTACTAGTGATATTATCTTGGACTGTAACTATTAATGCACAAAGCATTAAAGGAACTGTTTATGATGAAAACAAAACACCGTTACCTTATGCGGATGTCCATTTTCTTGAACAACCATCTAAGGGAACAATAACGGATTCTAAAGGGAACTATATTATTGAAGTTCCTCAGGGGAAAAAATTAACAGAGACCATTTTAGTGGTTAATTATATGGGGTATAAAACAAAACAAATACAAGTTAAAAAAAACAGCCTTGATATTCATTTAGAATTAGATCAAAATATTCTTTTTGAAGTTCAACTAAAACCCATTAGTGGAAGCGAGGAAGCATTTGCCATTAAAAAAATGAAAAAAATGGACATTTACACCATTCCTGGTACTTCCGCTGACCCACTTTTGGCTTTAAACGTATTCCCGTATTCTACCGCTAGTCTCGAAGTAGCAAATCCTGCTTTAAGAGGAAGTAACCCCTCTCAAAACATGGTATACCTCAACAATTTCCTAGTAAACAACCCCGTTAGAAACAATCAACTAACAGGAATTGGAAGTTTTAGTATTTTTAATCTTGAAATTATTGATAAAGAATTTATTTATCCCAGCAATCCACCTTTAAATTACGGTAATTCTACAGGAGGTGTGATTGATTTATCAACAGTAAGAGAAGTTGAAAATATGGCTAGTTTATCCTTAACATTAGCCAATGTTGGTGGTTTTTTCTCTAGAGAATTATCAAAAAACACCTTTATTCAAGGTTATAGTAATTATCAATTCTCTGATTTTTTCTTAAAAGTAAACAATAAAGCTTTTGAAAATATCAATAATTTTAAAAGTGTTGACGCAGGAATTAATTTTAATCATAAATTCAATTACAAACTATATCTTAATTCTTTTTCTTATGCAATTCAAGAAGATGTTTCTGCGAACACAAACTTATTAAATGCTTTTACGCTAAATGAAACGAGTCACAAACGTTTTTTTAACGTAACAAATTTAGTCTATGAACCCACAGAAAACACTAAAATAACTGCAAATTTAGGACATGACTTTTCGAAAGCAAACTCTAAACTTGGAGGCTATGATGTCGAAAACCCAAACACAAATTATTCTTATTCTGTCGAAGCAGAGTTTAAGCAATCTGAAAAACATAAATTGTACTCAGGCTTATCTGCTACCATGAAAACCCACAAATACAGTGGTGAAAAACCATTGTTTTTTTACACAATTTCAGAAGAATTTCCTACACAAGATTTTGATGATGATATGCGTATTAAGCTATACGAAGGATTCATTAGGTCTCGATGGAAATTTGACAATCTAAATTTATCCTTTGGTATTCGAAAAAACCTTCCAGTAACATGGGACGTTTTAAACAATACCTATAAAGAAAACTATACCAGTTTCCAAATCAACTCTCTATACAAAGTAAAAAAACATCAGATTTCTGTTTCTGGAGGAGTTTATCACAGTATAAGTGAACCCAACATTCTAAATCAAAATTTAAAATTTTATCAATCTAAGCAATTTAGTATCGACTACAACTATAAAAAAGAAAATCTCGAAATTTCGTCAGCTGTATTCTACAAAAAAGATATTGAAAAAGATCTTGGAGGCAACGACCTCGTTAACCTCATTAGTTCCAGAGATATTAATACTAATATCCTAGGACTAGAATATTTCATTAGAAATAGTTTTTTAAACGATAAATTAAACGCCTACTTTTCTTTTACAACCATTTCGGCTCAAAGCTTAACCAATTCCATTCTTCGTTACACAGGCGCAAATGATATTGACTATAATGTAAGGTTGTCTTTAGCTTACAAAGTTAAAGATTTTACTTTCTCTGCATTATACAATATCAGAGACGGTGGTTATCATACGAGCGTTAATGATGTTACTTTTATGAGTGACCTTAATGCTTACCGCCCAACATTTAACAGAGTACCCAACAATAAAAAATTCGATCCTTACAACATCCTTAATCTAAATGTGAATCATATAGCATTTATCAAAGGGAAGATGAATATTGTCAGCTTTTTAGCTTTAAACAATATTTTAAACACAAAAAATCAGAGAAATATTTATTTCAATGAAGATTTTACAAATTCGGAATTCGAGTACTACCAGCGGTTCAATATGTACTTCGGTGTAGTATTCATGTTTTGATATTTATTAATGAAACAATGATATCAAAACTAAATAACATATAGTAACTAAAATTTATTTGCATATATGATATAAATTTTAAAGTAATGAAATACAACAGGAAGTGATCCCTGTAAAATATAGATGCAATTTGTATTACTACTATTTGATAATAGTGCACAAAAGCATCCAACAATAGGAGCTTTAAGTTGTAAATGGTATATAACAAAAGTATGCCATTGAATTATGTATAAGAAATTATGTACCCCTTGAATAGAAGCTAGTAAAGTATAACATTCAATTAATCAACAACATAGTTCTACAACTTTGATATTAACCACTGAATAGTGTGTGTCATAAATTTAACTTGGACTATAACCTTAATTTTTTTCAAAATGAAGAAACTAAAAGTGACAATTAAAGAAGTAGAAAACAGAAGTTTACCTTCTGTATCGGGGATTGGTGTTGCCATGGGAGCTGAAAAAACTTTTCAGTTAACATCACTATCAACATCTTGTACAACAACAACTTCTACTTGGTCTTCTCCTATTATTCCTTAGTCAAAACAGCTGTTTTGAACTAAAGAGTATAGGCAGTAATAAGTCAAGTAAGACAATAGCTTGACTTATTACTTATAAGGTAAAGACCTTGAAGTGATATAACATAGATTTTAATATAGTAATCTAAATATTTTTTAAAAATGAATAAACTTAAAGTAACAATCAAAGAAGTAGAAAACAGAAGCTTACCTTCTGTATCTGGTATCGGGGTGGCAATGGGAGCTGAAAAAACTTTTCAGTTAACATCGTTATCAACATCTTGTACAACAACAACTTCTACTTGGTCTTCTCCACTTATTCCTTAATCAAAACGGATGTTTTGAATTAAGATAAATGATATCGAAAACCATTAGAGTGTACTAAACACACAATTTAAAATTAGTAACATTTAAATTTTTTAAAAATGAATAAACTTAAAGTAACAATCAAAGAAGTAGAAAACAGAAGCTTACCTTCTGTATCAGGTATCGGAGTGGCAATGGGCGCTGAAAAAACTTTTCAGTTAACATCGTTATCAACGTCTTGTACAACAACTACTTCTACTTGGTCTTCTCCTATTATTCCTTAATAGATTAGATATTCCGATTAGAAAGAATGTACTCTGAAGTTTTTTTTAAAAATATCAGAGTTAAAAAATCTTAGTACCAGAAGGTATATAAGCGATCAATAATTTTAAATATTTTTAAAATGAACAAACTAAAAATAACAATCAAAGAAGTAGAAAACAGAAGTTTACCTTCTGTATCAGGTATCGGTGTTGCCATGGGAGCTGAAAAAACTTTTCAGTTAACATCATTATCAACATCATGCTCTACAACATGTTCTACTTGGTCATCGCCAATCATTCCTTAACACTGGATAACATTATTTCGTAAAGAAACAAATGGATTGGTGAAACTTGTATGAAAATACACAGTATGAGCTCTAAAACTGAGCCAAGATTAAGGTAGCTAGCACCTAGCTACCTTATCTTAAATAATTTACACTTAAATTTTAATCCTAGAATTATGAAAAAATACACAACAAATTCATTTAAGCTTTATCGTGCAAACGGTCAAGGTAAAAATTACGTTTTTGTTGACGATTTATTCCTATTCGAATTGTTAGGTGACGATAGTAAAGTTGTTTTAGACATTTTACGCTTTATCGAAACCAAAACTGTCGAAGACGAGGAAATCATTAAACATTTTAAAGGCAAATACTCACAATCAAAAGTTAGAAAGAGTATTGCTTTCCTAAAAGAAATGTTTGTTTTAACAGAAGTCAATGAAACCAAAAAAGACGTAAACTACTGCATTATATCAGCTTACGAAAATGATATCTTAGTAAATACACTAGCGGAGTCAGAAGAAAATGAAGCAGAAATAAATTTCAACCTCACCAAAATTTATAACTATGATAATTACGACATCGAAGTCTTAAAAAAACAAGACTTAGTAATTTTTGATGGTGATTTGATTGAAAATAGTGAGAAAGTAATATTTCTAAATTCTGTTTTATATAACAAAGATATTCCTTTAGCATATTTCTCATTAGATAGACATAGTATTATAGAAATAGGACCTTTATGTAAAAAGGAACTACAAACCCCATGCTTAGAATCCTTTATGAAAAGAAAGGTTTCAAACCTACAGCAACCTGGTTTATTTTTAAATATTATTTCATTAGACAAAAAGGAATCGAGAAAGCCTATTTCTTCGATGACACAGAAAACAGCTGCCTTAATGTTCAAAAAAGAACTACACTCATTTTTCAGTGAACGTTTTTCTAATTTAATGGGGGCTAATTTTCAATTAGACACACATACATTAGAAATGAGCAAAAGTATTATTCTTAGAGCATTTAATTTAAGTTATGAAGAATCACCTATAGTAACACCATTTAATTAATACGTTATGTTAAAGATTGATGAATTTTACAATTTGACAAATAGGTCAGCGAGTATGCTGAATGGTGCTATTCTATTTCCTGGTAACAAATATTTTCTTCCCAAAGAACTGAGTACCGCTTCTGTTAAAGGAGAAAATTTTTCATACATAGGACTCTATGGTTTTAGAGACTTGGACGGAAATGCCGTTGGATTTGGTAAAGAACATGCATTAAGAGCAGCTTTTGGAGAAATTTTCGAACGTTATTGCTCACAAATACCTGTTGATCCTACCTACTACGGAAGCTTTAATGGTTTGTCTAAAGACTTCAATATTATTAATCCAGCTAAGTTTAACAACTTTGATCAATCGGTTTTTGAAGATAAAAAGATCGAAATTGATAGAGTGACTCCAAATACAGATATGTATTGGGTACAAGGATTTGACCATATCTCTGGTAAAAACATTTTAGTTCCTGAACAAGTAGCTGGGTTCTCTAATTTTTCAAACGGAAGATATTTCTATTCTACTACCACAGGAATGGCGGCTGGGGCTAATATAGAACACGCCAAAGCAACAGCGCTTCTAGAATCTATCGAAAGACATGGTTTTTCTCAATTTTGGTATTTACAAAAAGAAATTGAGTTCAAAAAACATTCTTCTCAAATGATACTTGATCATTATCCTGAAAGTAGAAGAATCAAAGCTATTTATGACAATAAAAGAGTAAAGCATACCATTTTTGATCTCACAGAATTTACCTACGTACCTACGTATTTTGTTTTTGTAGAATACCATTACAAAGGTAAATATGAATATAGCTTGGGGTGTGCTTCTAGATTTTGTCAAAAAGAAGCTTTAATTAAAGCAGGATTGGAAGCTTATCAGGGAATTGGTTATGGTAATATTTTAAAAGAAAGGTTTAAATCTGAATATAAACCTCTCAAAAAAATGGATTTGAAGAAAACCATTAATCAATTCAACAAGCATTTTTGGTTTTATCATGCATACCCATCTCAAAGAAAGTTAATTCCTATATTCAATCAACTTAAAGATGATAATTTTACACCTGTAAAAGACCACAGTAATTTACCTATTAAAGACTTTGATTCTTTTAGAGAACACTCTGGTGTAGAAAACCTAATAGTGATTGACTTCTCTGAAAGACAAGCGGTAGAATTGGGGTATTATGTATGTAGAGTATTAACCCCTGATTTAATTTTATTAACAGGAAATCACGCAATTCCATACACTAATTATGAGCTATTTAAAGGGCGAAACCTATTTTTAGAAATGCCGCACTTTTTCCCATAAACATTACAATCATGAACAATCAAGAAACCATTATTTGCGATCTTTTTAACGATGCTTTCGCTAAAAAAGATCCTAACGTCATGTTAAACTATGAAGGAAAAGATACTTTGGATGATTACTACAAAGGGGTATTTAACTTACTATCGGGTGTGGTTATCATACAATTTGGTGATATTTCAAAACATAGACATATCGTAGATGATACTATCAAGGTTGTAGAAAGTAAAGAACATAAAAATTCTGAAGATTATGCGTTACTCTCTATCTTATACGGGTTAACATTAAAAGAACAAATAACCCTAACGTATCATAATAATATTATAAATAAGGCTAAGCTTTTCGCCGCAGCATCTCTTAAACTTAACAAATATAATGTAAGAGCTTACTACTCATTGGCCATTATTTATATGGAACTTAATCGAAATAGTGATTATAAAAAATCTATTGGATATCTTCAAGACGCCATCGAAATTTTACAAAGTGATCTAGACAGTGACAACCCTATTCAATGGGGTAAAGACTGGTGCTATGCATTCATTTTACTTTTATACAAGTATAATGACGATCATAAGTATTATGAACAATACAAAACGGAGGCAGAAAAGTTATACCCAAATAGTGAGTATGTAAAAGGAGTAATTGAAGCAATTAAAGCGAGAAAATAATGAAAACATTAAGAGACAAATTAGAAAACTTAGTTTTTGACATAGGTTTGACAGAGCACGCATTCAACTTTATAGAAAGTGCCAAGTTGCAGCCTTTCCAAGTAATGAGTAATAATTACAATGAGAAAATTGCCATTGTAAATAAAAATCCAGCCTATAAAGACCTTATCATGAATTCTAGTTTTGAGGTAGGAAGGATTGAAAAGTCATTTCAAATAAAAAACACAAAAGAAAATGAAGAGTTAAATACACTTAAAGATGTAATGATTAAAAGAAAAAGTACAAGAAGTTATAGTAAAAAAGTATCAAAAGAAGAATTATTTACACTCTTAAGTACGGCTTACTTTCAACATACAAAAGACAATCAAAAAAGAAGAAATATTGCTTCTGGTGGAGGTACCTACCCTATCGAGTTGTTTTATTTCAACTTAAATACTACTGGACTTCCTAGAGGTTTGTATCATTACAATATCACACGTAATTCCTTAGATTTACTTAACAAAATGGAAAAAGAAGCCCTTGAAGACTTTATGACAGATGCTTATTTTACCGATTATAAAGAGGATATTGACTACTTAGAAGCTTCAGGAATTATTGTTTTTGCTGGAATTATCAACAAAGCATCCTTTAAATACAATGATTTTGGCTTAAAGTTGGCCTATATAGATACGGGAGCTATTCTTAACAACTTATGGTTAACTTCAGCTGCCTTAGGAATCGGTTGTGTTGCTTGTGGTGGCTATAATGACGCCTTATTCGAAAAAGAATTAGAATTTAAAGCATGGTATCACAATGTGGTAACAACAATGATAATTGGAAAAGAATGAAACACAAAATAAATAATGAATACATTGATATAAAAGAACTTCCTGATGGGGATTCTGTGGTTGTTTTCAATGAAAAAAACAGCAAAATTGTTACCCTATCAAACGATGAGTTAAAAGTGATTGAAAAGTATGCTGAATTGAATAATATTCAAAGCTGCTTTTCTTTCTTTAAAGATGTATATGAGCTAGAAAATTCAGAGATTATTTTTGATATTGTTTCCAAAGCAAAAAAAATGGAGCTACTAGTTCCTGATATCGAAGATGAAAATGAAAATAAACTTAATACACTTGAATTAACTTTTAGCGGACTCATGTATTGGTTTCGACCTTTTTTCTTAGTAAAGTTCGTTAACATTAAAAAAAGTAGGATTCGACAATTTGTTAGCATTACGTTAAAAGAGAAAATAAGTCTATCCGTTGCTTTTACGCTTATCTTTATTTTAATCGCTGGGTTATTCTTTATTAACTATTTAGTTGGTGAAAGTGACAGCTTCATTATTAGTTATTTTGTACTTTTTTTACCATTTGTATTTCTTTCAACAGGTATACATGAGTTGGGGCATTTGGTAATCTATAAATTATTAAAAGGTATTGGAGGAAAAATAGGAATGGGGTTATTTTTTTACGTCTACCCTATAATGTACTGCTACGACCTTTTAATAATTTCGTTTAAAAAATGGCAAAAAATACTACTTTCTTTCGGAGGTATTATTTTTGATGTGATCTTGTTTATAATAATGGTTATTTTCAATTTTGACCCTTATTATATTGTATTAACAGTATACAGAACATTATTCAATATCAACCCATTACTAACAAAAACTGATGGTTTTTATATTTTTAAAGACTGGCTCGGATTTGAACCTTTATATCATATCAAAAAAGGAGCTTGGTTATTTATTCAACACCTAAGAAAACCTAGGTTTAAGTTTAGATTTTTTGTCGATTTTCTATTGTATGGTACAATACTTATTTTAAATGTTTTATTTTACTTAGGGATTATATTTTATTTTTGGTTACCGTTCTTTTTTTAACGAACCTATCTGATAAAATCTCACATATAAATACTATTAATATTTGTGTAAATCGATCATTCACCTTCAAACCACTCTTTAAAATCAGATACCCTTTCTCTACTTACAATAATTTCTTTATCAAAATGTATTTTGGGTCGTATTTTTAAACGGCTATTAGAATACACAACTACATCTTTAATAGCATCTATACTAAGTATAAAAGTTCTGTTAACCCTAAAAAATGTAGAAGTATTCAATACCCTAATCAAATCTCCCAACTTATAATCTAGAATATATTTTTTATTGGTATGTGTCACCAAATAAACAGTCCTCCCATCTGCATAAAACAAGGCTATTTCTTTTGATTTTATTGAATTTATATAATTCCCCAGTCGAACTAAGAATCGATCTTTTGCTTTATTCTTTTTTAAATTGTCTACAACATTTACCAATACCTCGTTACTTGGATTAAACAAACTTTGCATCATTTTTAGTTTATTCATTGCCCTTGAAATATCAGTAAAAGTAATCGGTTTGAGTATATAATCAACGCTATTAACCTTAAAAGCATCCACGGCATACTCATCAAACGCAGTAGTAAAAATAATAGGCTTATCAATAGTCACTTTAGTAAATATTTCAAAACTTAGTCCGTCCGCTAACTGAATATCCATAAATATAACATCATATATTTGATTTTCTTGAAACCAAGTTATAGCATCTTTTGTCGAAGTAATAATCTTTAAAACCACTACCTCTGGACTATATTTCAATAGGTACCTTTCTAGTTTTTCGGCGGCAAGCAATTCATTTTCAACTATAACTACTTTCATCCTTTGATCGTTAATTTAGGTATTTCGAGAACTCTAAATGCTTTTTCTATAAATACATTGATATTTTTTTCACTATAGATTTTATATATTCGTTTAATTCCTTGTAATTTTTCTTGCTTGAATGGATCGGTTATTTTGTCAATTTCTCTATAAGAAACTTTAAAAAAATCTTTCGCTTCGTCTAAAACTATTTCTAGTTGTAACCCTTGAGAAACAATGGTAGTTCTAATGATTAACTCTGTAATAAACAACAAACTTCTAGGTACAATTAAAAAAGAAGTTTTCAGGTTATTTGTTATCATAACATGCCTACAAGGCAAATGATTAAATAAGCAAACCAGCTCTGTAATTATGTCCATTTCTTCTTCTATCGTAGCCAACTGTTTTTCTCTGCTCGACAAAATATATCGATATACCCTTGCTAAAGAGTCTAAGAATTCGTCAGAATGATGTGCGTTTTTTTTTATTAAAACCAACAAACTTTCTAAACTTTCAAACAATAAGTTTGGATTAATACCTTGCTCAAAATCTTTAAAGTCTTCCTCTATATCATCTTTAAATTGATATTCTAAAACCAGTTTTTCGGTATTTATTCTAAATAAATATCGATGACTTATATACAATAAATTATAAATCAATATGATTACACAAAAAATAATATTAAATATCCTAAGCTCATCAAAACTAGGAGGAAAATTCAAAAAATAATGATAGTAAATTTTAAAAGAAGCCGTAGTTACGATTACACAGCAAACAATTGAAACTACTATTTGCACATTAAATAAGAAAAAGTCAGAAAAAGATCCTTTTGATATTCGGTTAAAAAAAATAAAAATCAATCGTGACAACTCCTGAACGATATAAGACATCCCCACACACAAATACAATTCTTCTCCTAAAAATTGTTCTTGGAGCTGTGTAATATTATTATTAACCAATAATATTAATAAGTACACAATAATTCCATTAAAAATGGGACTCAAAAAATAAAAAACTGGGCTATGAATAAATTGTTTTTTCATCGTATAATAGGCAGTTTAACTACAAAATCTTCTCCTTTTACAGTTACAATCCCTTTACCAAACAATAACAAATACCTGGCATTTATGTTTTTCAAACCAATTTTTAATGATTTTACATTTGTAGGAGAACTTGTAATATTATTACTAACGATAATATACTCATTATTAAATGAAATAGAAACTTTTAACGGTATCAAATCACTCATTATATTATGTTTAACAGCATTTTCTACCAACATTTGAAGTGTTAATGGTGGAATTTTAGTCCTCAAAAGTTCCTTAGAAATAGTCAAATCATAATTATATTTTTTTTCAAATCGAGTCTCAATAAGGTAATTATACGACTCTAAAAAACGTAATTCCTCCTTAATAGTTGTGTATCGTTTGCGATAGCTATTCAATGTATAATCACACATACTAGCCAACTTTCTAATAAACTCTATCGCTTTTCTTTTATCTTTATAAATTAAAGAAGAAATTGTATTCAAGCTATTAAATAAAAAATGTGGGTTTAATTGAGATTTCAAAGCATTAAGTTGGTATTCTACTTGTTTTCGCTCTTGTCTTATTTTTTCTATTTGCAAATGGGAATACGAATAATAAGAGAACAATACTAAGTAGATAACTTGAAAGATAACGATAAAAATAAAGAGTATAATTGCAAGCTTGGTAAAAATCCACTTATTCACTGATAAAAAATTAAAGGACAAGCCGTAAAAAACAGCATAAGCATACAACATAAAAAAAGACACTAAAAAAGATGCTAAAAAGTGAAAGAAGATACCTACTAGAAACCTACTACCCATATTAGTTTTCCATGGAATTGTACGATTTAAAAATTCCGTTAATAAATAATTAATATACGCTGTTAATACTCCGTTCGAACATATTATAACCCATTGTTTGGCAGAATATTTCTGCCATGTATACTCACTAACCAGCATATAAAATCCTAATAATACTGACGATAGTATCCCTATAATAATAATAATAATAATATGGTTTTTTATATTATAGTACTTGACAGGATTATACCTTACTATTTTAACTAAATCAGCCATAAAGTTTCTACTTTATATTCTTTCCTATATCATAGTCCTCATAATCTTCCCAAAATAAATATCAGATTTTATTGATTTGGCAGCCATTACATAAGCGTTCTTTACTTTTTGCGGGCTCTTTTTAACTTTCGGAGCAAAAGCAATTAAAACATACGATAAATAGTCATCCGAATTAAAACTGTTCCTAACACTAAGTAGTATTCTAACTAATTGCTCATTTGACAAGGTTTTTCCAGATAATTTTTTGTAAACTAAAAATGTTTTTAGCTCAGACATTTTTTGAGAACCAATTAAGGTAAGTAACTCCGAAAGTGCTTTATCATCTAAGTCATGAATTAGCATTTTATCTATTCGGACATACATTTCATTGTGTTGTTTTTTGTTTTTTTCGATAGCCTCCATATTTTCTTTATGTTCTTTTAACAATACTTTCTTCCTAGAAAGTGCTTTTTGTACAATTTTGGTTTTACGTTCTTTTTCTTTAATTTTTTTTGATAAACTGATTACTTGATGAACATTCGACTCTTTAAAACTATTACTCTCTACTATGTCTTCTAAAACCAATGATAAAAAATAATCTGACTTTATATTATTACTTAGCCATAACAGTTTTATTAATTGAACATCGGTTATTTTCTTATTTTTAACGACACTTCGTATACTATTTGATAAATAAAAATCTGATTCTATACCCTCCAAAGCATCAATATAGGCCGTAGTAGTCGACTCTTCTCTAAGAAATCTTCTTTGATTCGCTTGTAGAATTTTAGATAAATGATAGTCAGAATCAATTGTTTCCGAAGCAAACTGTATTACCTTTTCTAAATCTAAATGATTAAAATTATATGCTAACAGGTATTCAAAATACCGAGTTTTTACATAATCTTTTTTTAAGTTTTTTATTTCCTCCAATACTGCAAAGGTGCCTCCTTTCTTAAAAAATCGTTTAACCCTCGATTTTGCTCCAATAGTACTGTTCCTTACAATTCTTGGTAAAATATCTGCCAGCCACTGCTGACCACCTGGTTCAAAATTTTTAAGTTCCCAGCCTAAATAATAGTATTTCATCAGTCTTCCCTCTTCTGACTCGATAACAACTTTTCTTAATTTTCCAAAACTTAATTTTTCAACCTCAAAAAAACCACCACCATTAGGGCCAGGAATAATATCAATTATTGCTTTATCATCATCTGATAATATAATTTCCCCATCGTATCCTATTTTGAAGTTATTAACCAATTCATCTGATTGTGAAACCCTAGCCAGATGTATGTTAGTATGTGAATATAATAATCCACAAGTATCCCGAATTGTTTCTGTAGAAGTTGTCCTATCGAATGTCATTCCTATAGAAGACATATCACAAAGAAGTAAGAACAACAAAATGTTGTATTTCTGTTTTAATTTAACCCTCATAGTATTCCCCTCTTAATTTAACGAAAATAAATGTAACTAGGAATAATTTTTATGAAAAAAAAATTGTAGTGAACTGTCATTATATTGTAGTAAAATGCTAAATGTCAAAATTATAAATCTAAAACATGTAATTTTCACACAAGCTAACAGCACTATCAAGTACAAATTAACTGTACCCTTTTATTATTCTAAAAATACTATTAAAGGTAAAAAAACTTCTATTCTCTTATCAGTAGAAATTCCTATATTTGTGCTTCAAAAATAAAGCCAAGACATGTTTAATAATTTAAGTGAAAAGCTCGATAAAGCGCTACATACACTAAAAGGTCACGGAAAAATTACGGAAGTTAATGTTGCTGAAACCCTAAAAGAAGTTCGTAGGGCTTTATTAGATGCGGATGTTAACTTTAAAATAGCAAAAGACTTTACCAAAAGAGTTAAAGAAAAAGCTATTGGACAAAACGTACTGACTACCCTAAATCCAGGACAGTTAATGGTGAAATTGGTTAAAGATGAATTAACCAGTTTGATGGGAGGTGATACAGTAGGTATTAATCTTGGCGGTACTTTTACTGTTATCTTAATGTCTGGACTACAAGGTTCTGGTAAAACTACCTTTTCTGGTAAGTTAGCAAATTACTTAAAAACCAAAAAATCTAAACAGGTATTGTTAGTTGGATGTGATGTGTATCGTCCTGCAGCTATTAACCAGTTACGTGTCGTAGCTGATCAAATCGGTGTGGAAGTATATGCCGAAGAAGGAAATCAAAACCCTGTTGAAATTTCACTGAATGCTATTGACCACGCAAAAGCTAATAGCAAAAATGTAGTGATTATTGATACAGCGGGTCGTCTGGCAGTAGATGAAGAAATGATGACCGAAATCTCAAACATTCACAAAGCTGTAAACCCACAAGAAACTTTATTTGTAGTTGACGCTATGACAGGGCAAGATGCAGTTAATACTGCAAAAGCCTTTAACGACGTCTTAAACTTTGACGGTGTTGTATTAACCAAATTAGATGGTGATACGCGAGGTGGAGCTGCTTTAACGATCAAATCTGTCGTTGACAAACCTATTAAGTTTATCAGTACAGGTGAAAAAATGGACGCTATCGATGTTTTCCATCCCGATCGTATGGCAGATCGTATTTTAGGAATGGGAGATGTGATTTCGTTAGTTGAAAGAGCACAGGAACAATACGATGAAGAAGAAGCAAGAAAATTACAAAAGAAAATTGCCAAAAACCAATTCGGATTTGATGACTTCTTAAGCCAAATTCAACAAATCAAGAAAATGGGTAGCATGAAAGACCTTGTAGGAATGATTCCAGGAGCTGGAAAAGCCTTAAAGGATATCGATATTGATGACGATGCTTTTAAAGGTATAGAAGCTATTATTCATTCTATGACACCTTCTGAAAGAACAACGCCTTCTATTATTAATGCAAGTCGTAAAAAAAGAATCGCGAAAGGATCTGGAACTTCTGTACAAGAGATAAACCAACTAATGAAGCAATTCAATCAAATGAGCAAAATGATGAAAATGATGCAAGGTGGTGGCGGAAGAAAAATGATGCAGATGATGCGAGGAATGAGGTAACTGTATAACAATGAAATAATAAAGAGAAGTATCAACACTTCTCTTTTCTTTTTAACATATAAAAAAACAATTAAAACAATATAACTACAGATGATATTACTTGACGGTAAAAAAACATCAGCAGACATAAAAGAAGAGATAGCTTTAGAAGTAGCTGAACTGAAAAAACAAGATCATAAAGCACCGCATTTAGCAGCCATTATAGTAGGTAATGATGGAGCAAGTTTGACGTATGTGAATGCAAAAGTAAAGGCTTGTGAACGTGTTGGTTTTGAATCAACATTAATCCGATTACCAGAAGAAACCACTGAAGAAGAATTATTAAACGAAATTGCCGTACTAAATGTAGACAAAGACATCAACGGTTTTATCGTACAATTGCCTTTACCAAAACATATTGACGAGCAAAAAGTATTGATGGCAGTAGATCCTGACAAGGATGTTGACGGCTTCCACCCTACCAATGTAGGTAAATTAACTTTAAACCTTCCTACTTTTATCTCTGCGACGCCTTTCGGAATTTTAGAATTACTCGAAAGATATCAGGTTGAAACTTCAGGGAAAGATGTGGTGGTTATCGGAAGAAGTCATATCGTAGGAAGCCCTATGAGTATTCTTTTATCTCAAAAAAGAAAGGTTGGAAATGCTACGGTTACCCTAACACATAGTAGGACCAAAAACTTGTCTGAAATCACACAAAAAGCAGATATTATTGTAGCTGCCTTAGGAATTCCAGAATTCTTAAAAGGAGATATGGTAAAAGACGGTGCTGTTATTATTGATGTAGGAATCACTAGAGTTGCTGATTCTTCTAAAAAGAACGGTTTTAGGTTGGTAGGAGATGTCGCATTTGATGAAGTTAAAGAAAAGGCTTCTCATATTACTCCAGTACCTGGAGGCGTTGGCCCTATGACCATTGCCATGCTTTTAAAGAATACTTTATTGGCGTTCTATAGACAAAACGAAAATAATTAATGTTGATTGTTACTTCTAAAGTATACAAATGGTATAACGACTAAAAATATAAAAACGCGGTTGAAATTTCAACCGCGTTTTTAGTACATAGTATTACAACTAATCTGACTTTTATTGCAAACTTGCTAGGCTATTTTTTAAAGTTTCTATTTTAGCCAACGCATCTGCTTCTTTCTTTTTTTCTATTGCTACCACCTTTTCAGGAGCATTATTTACAAAACGTTCATTTGAAAGCTTCTTCTGTACACTCTTTAAGAATCCTTCCGTATATTTTAATTCTTCACTTATTTTCTTAAGCTCTTCTTCTACATTAATATTATCAGCAGAAATAGGCACAAAATATTCATTTGATTTCACCCTAAAACTCTTTGAACCCTCTATTTGATTATCCGTATAACTTAAGTTTTCAATATTACACAGCTTTTTGATAATCGTATCAAAATCAGTGCTTGTATTTTCCTTATTAATAACAGATAAATCGATCGTCTCTTTAAATGAAATATTATTTTCTTTTCGAATGGTTCTCACTCCAGAAACAACATCTGTTGCAAAGTCGAATGCAGCAATCAACGTCTCATTAGTTTCTTCGCCTTCTGGATACTTTGCTATGATTAATGCTTCTTCTGGTGACCTCTTTGCTATAAGTTGCCAAATTTCTTCTGTGATGAATGGCATAAAAGGATGCAAGATTTTTAAATTATCTTCAAAAGTTTTTATTACTTCTCGATAAGTTGTTGCATCAATTGGCTGTTGGTAGTTTGGTTTAACAACTTCTAAGAACCAACCACAAAAATCATCGTAAATCAATTTATAAATTGACATGATTACATCACTTAAACGATATTTACTGTAATGATCTTCAATCTCTGCCAAGGTTTTTTGAAATTTTGCCTTGTACCATTCAATCGCGACCTTACTAGACTCAGGTTGTGGCAATTCGGTTGAAACCTCCCAAAGAGATGTCAAATAAAAAGCACTCCACACCTTGTTCCCTAGACCTTTTCCCTGTTGGCATAACGATTCATCAAACAATAGATCATTTCCAGCAGCGGAACTTAATAACAACCCAACACGTACTCCATCTGCTCCATAAGTCTCAATAAGCTTTAAGGCATCAGGAGAATTCCCTAATGACTTTGACATTTTTCTTCGTTGTTTGTCACGAACCAAACCTGTCAAATATACGTTTTCAAAAGGTCGCTTATCCTTATATTCATACCCTGCTATGATCATACGCGCTACCCAGAAAAATAAAATATCAGGACCAGTAACCAAATCATTCGTTGGGTAATAATAATTTATTTCTTCATTTTCAGGATTACGGATACCGTCAAAAACACTCATTGGCCACAACCATGAAGAAAACCAAGTATCTAAAGCATCTGAATCCTGTCTTAGATCAGCCGCTGTTAAGTCTTTATTTCCTGTTTTCTCTTGCGCCAATCTAACCGCATCTTCACGATTCTCTGCAACAACAAAATCTTCTTTACCATCGCCAAAATAGTAAGCTGGTATTTGTTGTCCCCACCACAACTGTCTAGATATATTCCAATCTCGGATATTTTCCATCCAATGGCGGTAGGTATTTTCAAATTTCTTTGGAAATAGTTTTACTTCTTTATTTTCTTCACTCAATACTGCCTTGATAGCAGGTTTTGCTAATTCTTCCATCTTTAAGAACCATTGATCTGATAATCTTGGTTCAATAACGGCTTTGGTTCTCTCAGAGGTTCCTACCTTGTTAGTATGCTGTTCTATTTTAACTAAGTAGCCTTTTTCCTCTAATTCTTTAGCGATTTCTTTACGTACTACAAAACGGTCTTTTCCTTCATAATGCAACCCAAAAGAATTTAAAGTAGCATCTTCATTGAAGATATCAATTACCGCTAAATTATGTTTATCTCCAAGGTTTTTATCATTTTCATCATGGGCTGGGGTTACTTTCAAGCAACCTGTTCCAAATTCAACATCCACATACGTATCTTCTATTATTGGAATTTCTCTATTACAAATAGGCACGATCGCTTTTTTTCCTCGCAAATGTGCATACCTTTCATCCGTTGGATTGATACAAATAGCAGTATCTCCTATAACGGTTTCAGGACGTGTCGTTGCTATCGTAATTTTTTCATCTGACCCAACTACCGAATATTGTATATAATAAAGATTACCTTGACGTTCTTCATAGATCACTTCTTCATCAGACAACGTTGTCTTAGCTTCAGGATCCCAATTTACCATTCGATAACCACGATATATATAGCCCTTGTTGTATAAATCTACAAATACCTTTATTACAGATTCCGATAAGCTATCATCCATGGTAAAAGCGGTACGATCCCAATCACAAGAAGCACCTAATTTTTTTAATTGCTCTAAAATAATACCTCCGTATTCGTGCTTCCACTCCCAAGCATGCTTTAAAAACTCTTCCCTAGTAAGATCATTTTTTTCGATTCCTTGTGCTTTTAACTTGGCTACTACTTTTGCTTCAGTAGCTATCGAAGCATGATCAGTTCCGGGCACCCAACAAGCATTTTTACCTAACAAACGTGCTCTTCTGATTAATACATCTTGTATAGTATTATTCAACATATGTCCCATATGTAACACTCCTGTGACGTTAGGCGGTGGTATTACAATCGTGTAAGGCTCTCTATCATCTACTTCTGAATGGAAAAAGTTATGCTTCATCCAATAGTCATACCATTTCCCTTCTATTTCTTGAGTATTATATTTTGTTGGAATATTCATTATGTTTTTACTATATTTAGATTACCATTTTTTTTTGGCATTATTTTTGAAATCTAATTAGCAAAAATACAACTATCTGTTAGCTGTAGAAAAATAGTTGGTATTTTTTTATAACCAGAAAAATAATTATAAATTTGTAAGATGGTTAGCATGTAATAACCCTAAATTAAATAAACATTATGAAAGCAATTTTATCATTTGTAGCCCTATTATTTGTTTCTGTTACGTTAAACGCTCAGGAGTTCAAATTTGAAAAAGAAGTTATCGATTACGGAAAAATAAATGTAGGATCAGAAGGTAAACGTGTATTTGAGTTTACCAATGTAGGTGACGAACCTATCGTTATTAAGAACATTTCTTCAACGTGTGGTTGTACTGTTCCTAAAAAACCAGAGAAGCCAATCATGCCTGGTGAAAAAGGAGAAATTGAAGTTTCTTATGACACTAAAAGGTTAGGAGGTTTCTCAAAAGCAATTACTATTATTTCGAATGCTAAAAACCAAAGAAAAGTATTAAAAATAAAAGGTTTTATCGTAAAAGAAGCTGCACCATCTAAAGTAAAAAGTGTAGTAACCAGCGGTAAATAATCACAAAATAGGAATACATTTTACGGTAGCTTACAATGAAAAAGCTGCTAAAGCAAATATAAAACAACCTGTTAGACGTTTCGTTTGGCAGGTTTTTTTGTTTGCTGATCAACATCATTTATAAATTAACAGGTTTAAGTGCTAACGCAATGAAAACTTACCTGTTTTCATACAATGTTAAGCTTTTCCCCTGCTCCTCCTAGCCTACTAACCCAAAATGGATATTAGCTTCAAAAACTAGTAACAATAAGAGCTGATCAAAATTACTATATTTTAAAAACAGGGAAGCCTTCACCTTCAAAAAGGGTAAGTCTTCAAATGAGTTTAAATTTCCGAAAAAACAGAAAATTATTTTTAATGTAAAAACACCATATTCCCAATAAACATCTAACTTCACACCCGCATTTTATTATGTTATATTTTTTTTAAAAAGTACAAACTATATAAAAAAAGGGAAGCCTTCAAAACCTTACAATGAATTTATTTTTTTTATAAAAAAAGAGGGGTTTAGCTGAGTTCTTTTATAAAATGCCGAAGAAAAGGTCTGTTGGCTGGAAAAACCACACTCTTCTGCGATGGCTTTTATGGTATAAGATCTAAATATTTTATCCTTATTTAATCGGTCTATGACATACTCAATCTTTAACGTATTTAGATAATTTGCAAAATTGGTTTTTTTCTCAAAATTAATTACCTTAGAAAGATAGGAGCTATTGGTACCTAATTCTTTTGCCAAGGAATGTAAGGTATATTTTTTTTTAATAAAAGCTTGTGACTTTTCAAATTGGTCTAGTTTTTTAAGAATATTTTCCACCAAATCTTGAGCAATACCTATGGATACTGTTTTCGAAAAATTAATTTGATTTTTCTGAACTTCTTTCGCTACTTGCTTCTCTTTTGTTTGCTCCATAAGTAGTTTAAATCTCTTATTTAAAACATAATTTCGTCTAAAAAAATAAACAAACAAACAGAAAAAGGTTATACTTACAAAAAACAAATACAACCGATGGTTTTGCTTTGTTTTGTTTTTTTCTTCTAAGGATGCAATCAATAATTCTTTATCTCTTAGCAATGTCGGAATATCATATTTCTGAACGACCGCTGAATACAATTCATTTTCATTTTTTTTAATTATACTATTAAGCGTAATTAATTTAGTTAAGTATTTTAGTTGCCGCTTCTCATCTCCAATTTGTTTATAATATGTATTTAAAAAACTGTAGGCACCTCTAGCATATAAACGAACCAATTTATTTTTTTTATAAATAGAATCTATACTTAAAAGATATTTAACCCCCAAATCAGTTCTCCCCTTACTATTATAGGACTTATAAATATACAAATACATCGCTACAATATTCTCCTTATCCAACCCAAGTAATCTACAACCTTTTTTAAGGCTATCAATGGCTACATCATATCTTTTATTTTCATAATTACAAATACCATACCCTGTTAAAAAATAGGCATAAAAATAATCTAAGACACCATTAGATTCTTTTAATCCTTTCGTATAGTATTTTTCTGCTTGTTCAAAACACCTATTTTTAGCTAAGGTATTTGACAAAGCAAATAAGGATTTAAAATATTGTTTTTTATGAATAGTATCCAACTTTATTTTTTTTATAAAATCGAAATTTTCTTTAAATACAATTAACGATTCTTTTAATTTATTTGATCTACTTTTTAGTACTCCGATATAATGCTTAACAATTACTTTTTGAACAATGTTCTTGTTTTTCAAAGCATATTGATTCGCAACTAAAAAACTCTCTAAAGCCTCTTTTTCTTTCTTAGTATAGTATTGTTGAATTCCTTTTTGAATGTACCCCAAAGAAGGATATCTATAATCAATAAGCTTTTTTGTCATATAAATGATGCTATCTGCGTAATAAAAACTTTCATCTTTACGTTGGGTCAATTCTGAAAAAAAGTAATATCCATTCGCTATTTTTACAGTATCCTTTTCTCTTTTAGCTTTCGCTAGGTATTGCTTACAAAAAGCATCTTTTTGCACACTGTCCATTAAATAAAATTGATTATTCAGTGAATAAAATTCTTTGTTATACAACTTAACTATATCTACATCTTGGGCAACTGCCTTTGATAACACAAAAAATAGAAAAACAAACAGTTTATATCTAGGAGAACCTGTAAACATGGGATTATCGGGTTTGATTTTTTTTGGAAAATTAACTCAAAAATAAGTTTTTAAAAAACAAAAAAATAGGGCAAATACTGCAATACATCATAAAAAAAGAGCTACCTAACTGAATATACGACAATTAACACTTACACCCTTTATTAACTTTTTAGATTTGACATCAATTACATTCACTGACATTTATTCCTTATTTTCGCGCTCCTCTTTAGGAACATTTCTACGAATCGAAAAGCAACAAATGAACGACGAACAAAACTGGTTATTATACTATAAAAACAGCTTGTTAGACAGTGAAAACTTAGCCATAGACATCACAAGAATCAAACAATTGTACTATCAAAACAATTCGGATTTAGGCAGTCCATTACTCTACCCAAAGCAAGCCAGTGAACTCGTCGATCACGAAGAAAAAAGAATCAATCGTTTACGAGGAATTACCAAACCCGATAGCGCTTCATGGAAAAAAATAGTGGAAGCCAACATCCTAATAGCCCCATTTTACCTCGAACATGCATCCAGTGAAACCCCCTTTAAACAACGTATCATTCACCCTTTTTGGATTCGTGCTACCGTAAACAGCGAAGGACAACTAGGTGCTCCCAAAGATATTTTTCCCATAATTGTACGAAACTATTTAGCCCCGATGGCTGATACTAAAAATGAATTTATTTTTTCATCCGTAGAAAATGTAGTGCAAGCAAGGGAAATTGAAATGCCCTTTCCGAATGAGGAAAATGAACGTATCGATTGGGCAAGTTATTGGAACTACCTTAACACTGTTTTTTCAGAAATAACACACAGTAACCTAAAAAATTACAAAACAAAAGGCTACACGACACGTCATAAGCTGACCTACTTCCCACTAAGTTCAAAAATATCCACCGCAAAAAGTGTTTTATTTTTATACGAAAACTTACTAAACGACACCCCAGACACCCCGTTATTATCCCAAACCCTCAATCCTATTCAAAGGGAAAAAAGACCGCCCATTACCGATGAAGGCTTTTTACATTACAACCATCTGCATTTAGGACAAATGTCAAACGAATTTTCCTTGTCCATCAGTCAACGCAAAACTTTATTATCGTATGTAAGTGCTGAAGAAAATTCTGTAATGGCTGTAAACGGCCCTCCCGGCACAGGAAAAACCACCCTATTACAGAGTTTGGTAGCAACGGAAGTTGTAAAAGCTGCCATCCAAGGAGAAGACGCCCCCATTATATTAGCCTGCTCTAATAACAATCAAGCAGTAACGAACATCATGGACAGTTTTCTCAATGCCAAGAGTTCTTACGAATCGTTATCAGAACGATGGATACCTGATTTTAACGGCTACGCCACGTACCTTCCTTCCAATTCAAAAGGAGAAAAACAACTAAAAGACATTAATTACTTAAAAGGGAATTTATTTGGTTATGAAGGTACCTTATGTGATTTGGAAAATGAACAATACCTCTATCAAGCAGAACAATATTTTTTGGATAAATACAATGATTATTTTAATCTTGAAGAAAATTCCCTTGAAGAGGCTTGCATTCACCTACAAGAAGAAATCACCTATATAGAAACCCAACTTATAGACAGTGTACGCTTTTCAACCGACTATATTAATTCTATCGATTGGTTTAATTCCATTTTAATAGAAGAAAAAAATTACCTCAATAAGCGTCGTGTTGATATTACCAAACTATACGAATGGCGAAAAATATTTACCACATTAAAATCGAGTTATAAAACAAACGAATTTTTATCACAAATTGCGCTTTATTTTAAAACTGAAAGTACTTCTTTATCGGGCCAACAATTATTTTTAATTGATTCGGAAGTTGCTAAGGACAACGCCGCTGCCTTTTCTTTTATCAAAAAATGTTTAGCAAGTCTGAATGTATTACTTCAGTCAAACCTAAAACTCAATGAATGGAAGCAAAAGAACAACATCAAAGGACAACCTTTTGTTTCGGAGGAAGTCATGTGGAATTATGAATACGAAAAGCTTAGAAATAAAGACAAAACCCACCATTATTTTTTTGATGAGATAGACGTTACCCTACGGCATAAAGCCTTTTTATTTGCCATTCATTATTGGGAAGCAAGATGGATCATGGAAACTCACAACAGCTTTACAGATAACTCCGAAAAAGGAACAGGCGATTTTGCAGTTCAAACCAAATGGAAACGTAGGGCCATGCTTACCCCCTGTTTTGTAGCAACTTTTTATACCGCACCCGCACATTTTGTATACAGTCAGTTTACGGGTGAAAGTGAAGAAAACAAACCCATATTTGAATACTTTCCTCTCTACAACTTCCTTGATATTCTTATTATAGATGAAGCAGGTCAAGTGACCCCCGAAGTAAGTATTCCATTATTCTCATTAGCAAAAAATGCCTTTGTTGTGGGAGACTTAAAACAAATTGAACCCATTTGGACAGTACCTGCTAAGATTGATATTGGTAATTTACTTTTATCCGCACTTATTGATAGCCCATCAGAGTATAAAGAACTTTCCAATACAGGCTTTTTAACATCTAACGGAAGTATTATGAAAGTAGCTCAATATGCTTGTGAATTTCAGACTACCTTAAAAGGGCAAACCGAAGATGGACTTACTTTACTGGAGCACCGAAGGTGTAACGATGAAATTATTGGTTTTTGTAATGAACTGGCTTATAACGGCATTTTAAAACCCATGAAAGGTACAGCCCCCGAAGACCAACTTTTTCCCTCGATGCTCGCTTTTCATGTCGAAGGCATCAGTGAACGAAAATACAACAGTCGTTACAATGCTAATGAAGTAAAAGCCATTATTCAGTGGCTACAACAAAACAAAGACGCCATTCAAAAAGCTTATGGGGTACATACCATTGAAAACACTATCGGAATTATCACCCCTTTTGCGAGTCAAAAATCGGAGCTTTCTAAAGCTTTATCTGAAGCAGGTTATAATATTAATGAAATCAAACTTGGTACTGTACACGCTTTGCAAGGGGCAGAACGAAATATTATATTATTTAGCTCAGTATATACGATTAAAGATGAAGGTACGATGTTTTTTGACCGCGACAACAAACCAAACATGCTAAATGTAGCCGTTTCAAGAGCAAAAGATAGTTTTATTTTGTTTGGAGATACACGTGTATTTGATGTAACTAAAAACACCCCTTCTGGTTTGTTAAAGAAACATATTAACGTACAAGATACTTTGGTTGAAGTTTAATAACATTTCTACCCCTAAAGTAAACTATTAAAGAAACAAAAAAAACAGCGTATAAATTTATACGCTGTTTTTTGTTTTGTCATAATGTATTTTGGGTTAGATAAATCCCAACCACAATTATTAACTCATATTTTTTATTAAAACTCAGCTATTGTTTTCTTGATAATCGAAATACAATCTCTTAACTCCGTTTCATTCATCACCAAAGGTGGTGCGAAACGAATAATATTACCGTGCGTTGGTTTTGCTAATAATCCGTTATCACGTAACTTCAAACAGATATTCCATGCGGTATCACTTTCTTCACTATCATTAATCACAATTGCATTTAACAATCCCTTACCACGAACAAGCGTTACCAAATCATTTTCTTCAGCAAACTTAGCAAGTTCCTCACGGAAAATAGTTCCTAAACGCTCAGCATTTTCAGCAAGCTTTTCATCAGTAACCACTTCTAAAGCAGCAACAGCTACAGCCGCTGCAATTGGATTACCTCCAAAAGTAGAACCGTGATTTCCTGGTTTAATTACATTCATAATACTATCATTCGCCAAAACCGCAGATACTGGATACACGCCACCACTTAATGCTTTTCCTAAAATTAAAATATCAGGTTGTACATTTTCGTGATTTACAGCTAATAATTTACCTGTACGAGCAACACCTGTTTGTACCTCATCAGCTATAAATAGTACATTATATTTTTCACACAATGCTTTTGCAGCAGATAGATATCCTTCAGATGGCACGTATACTCCTGCTTCCCCTTGAATCGGCTCTACCATAAAGCCTGCCACCTTATCATTACTCTTTAATACTTCTTCTAATGCTTGGAGGTTATCATACTCTATTTTGATAAATCCGTTTGTATAAGGCCCAAAATTTTCACGTGCAACAGGATCATTCGAAAAAGAAATAATCGTGGTAGTCCTTCCGTGGAAGTTATTTTTACACACAACAATTTCGACTTCATTTTCAGCAATTCCTTTCACTTCATATCCCCATTTTCTACACAGCTTTAAAGCAGTCTCCACCGCTTCTGCCCCAGTATTCATAGGCAACAACTTATCAAAACCGAAATATTCCGAAGCAAACTTTTCATAACTCCCTAATTTGTCGTTGTAAAAAGCACGTGACGTTAGGGTTAATGTTTGTGCTTGCTTAGTCATTGCTCCTACAATTTTAGGATGGCAATGTCCTTGATTAACCGCAGAATACGCCGAAAGAAAATCATAATACTTCTTCCCTTCAACATCCCATACATATACGCCTTCACCTTTACTCAAAACCACGGGTAATGGATGATAATTGTGTGCTCCGTATTTATTCTCTAAATCAATTGCTTGCTGTGAAGTTAAATGTTCTAAAACAGCCATTTCTCTAATCTTTAAAATTTATAAAATAACCATTCCTACTGTACCTTTATTTTTCCGAAAGTTGGAAAAGCAGCGTGGGAGAGAAATCATCCCTATTAAGCAATACAAAATTACTAAATACCATTCGAATTTTGAAATAGCAACCCTATAAATTATACTTTTAATCTATATCCTGCATTAGAACTTCGTTATTTTGTTAGGATGTGGAATAAAAAAACGTTGCTACCTCCTCTTAACCTTGCAAAATAAAACATATTAACCCATTTAAATACAAACAGTTAGTGACTTTTTCTTTAAAAAGTGTCAAAATTATATACAGTTAAAAAATCAACACGTTAAAATGGAACAAATATTACAAACTTACCATCGTATCACAGATACACTTGGAGCACCAATCAGTTCTTTACTAATTGTTATCATCGGATGGTTTATTGCTATTTTATTTAAAAAATTAGTTGCTAGACTTATAAACAAAAGTGGATTAAACAAACGTCTTAGCAACAATAAAGTAAATATAGGAAAGTTAGTTGCAAAGCTAGTATACTTTCTGATCATGATCTTTGTGTTCTTACTGGCACTAGAAAACCTCGGAATGACGAGTGTATTAGAACCCGTTAAAAACCTACTAAATGGCTTTACAGATTTTATTCCGAATATTATCGGAGCAGGTCTTGTTGGCTATATCGGCTATATGTTAGCAACGGTAGTTGCTGAATTGGTAGAAATTTCTGGAGAAACCATTCAAAAGTTTGTCCCTAAATTACACTTACCTGAAAATATCAACTTCGTAGTGATATTAAAAAAAGTAGTGTTTATTTTCATCTTTATTCCACTATTGATCTCTGCATTAAATATTTTAAACCTAGACGCTGTTTCAAAACCTGCCACAAGCATGTTGCAGTCATTCTTTGCAGCGATTCCAAAGGTTTTAGTAGCCTCTTTAATTATGATTGTTTTTGTCGTAGGAGGAAAGTTTTTATGCGAACTTTTAAAAGACTTGTTACGCAGTCTACACATTAATCAAGTATTGCATAAGGCGAACATAACAAATATTGTAGGAACCTATAACGTTGAAAAATTAATCAGTAATATCGTGTATGCTTTTATAATTCTATTTGGATTTATAACTGCTATCGAAAAACTTGAATTTTCTAAGCTTTCTGAAATCATCAATACCATTGTTGTATTAGGAGGGAACATTCTGTTTGGTTTAGTAATTTTGATTGTAGGAAATTGGATTGCCAATGTTGCTTCAAAAAACTTTACTAAAACTGATGACAATCCATTTGTTGCCAATATTATTAAAGTAGCTATCATCGCTATCTTTTTAGCTATTGGACTTAAAAAAATGGGAATTGCAGATGACATTATCAACCTTGCCTTTGGTATTACCCTAGGTGCCATAGCACTTACCGTAGTATTATCCTTTGGTTTGGGAGGTAGAGAAGCTGCAGGAAAACACATGGAAAGAATTCTTAATAAGTTTACAAAAAACTAAATAAACAACGTACACTTTTTTTTTACCGAAAGCACCTGAGGTCAAATAAGCAACATAATGATCGTAGGTGCTTTTCTATTGGCATAATGTCACACAACTATACCAATCACAATATATTTTTTAATGCATGATTCGGGTTTAAACTTCTTTTTCTAATTTTGCGGTCTGCAAATTATAATGTGAAATGCCAAGAAGAGAACGAAATAAATTTGTCAAAAGAGGTGAAGTTATTGAACTATTAATAGAAGATTACGCTTTTGGTGGAAAAGGTATCGGAAAAATTAGATCAGATTTAGGTGAATTTGTCGTATTTGTTCCAGATACACTACCCGGACAAACGGTAAAAGCTAGAGTTGTAAAGTCTAAAAAATCGTACGCCGAATGTAAACTTATAGACGTTATCGAACCTTCTAAAGACGAAATAGTATCTCCTTACCAACAAATACCAGGAGCCCCGTACATCAATCTCCCAATTGAAAAACAACATCACTATAAGTACGAAAGTACCATGAGTTTGTTTAAAAAAATTGGTAAAATAGCTACTATTGAAGATTTTTTTGATGAGTTTGTTACTTCTCCTAACCTATTTCATTATCGAAATAAAATGGTATATGCCTTTTCAGCTATTGGGTACGATAAAGCGCAAAAAACCGATGTAGATGAATTCACATTAGGGTCAAAAAGAAGGGGTACTTGGTGGATTGGTGAAAACCTAGATAAAGATAGTGGAATTTTTGACGAACAACTCGAAAACAACTTACACAAAATAAAATCTTACTGCGAAAAAAGCGGATTACCGCCTTGGCACGCCCCCAGAAAGGAAGGTTTTTTCCGTTACTTAATGGTTCGAAAATCCTATAAAACGAATCAACTCTTATTTAATTTGGTAACAACCTCAGTACACCTTTCTCAATTCGATCTTACCAAATTTTCTGAATACCTAGTATCATTGTTTGGCGAAAGAGTAGCCGGTCTTTTACACACGATTAACGATGATATTGGAGACCGAAGTATACCAACCGATGGAAGCATAAAACTGGTATATGGTAGTGAAAAAATAGTCGAACAACTACTCACACTTAACTTCGAAATAAGCACCCAAAGCTTTTTCCAAACCAACCCGAAATCAGCAGAAAAACTCTATCAAAAAGTAGTAGACTATGCCTTAGAGAATAAAGAAGCAGTCGATAATTCTATTGTAATGGATTTGTTTTGTGGTACAGGTACTATTGGGCAAATTATTGCATCAAAAGCCAACAATACACAGATTATAGGCGTAGATTTAATTGAGTCTGCTATCAAAGATGCTCGAAAAAATGCTAAGAGAAACAATATAGAAGGAGTTCGTTTTTATGCTTCGGATGTAGGAAAATTTTTACTTCAACATCCAGAATATAAGAATAAAATACGTACGATTATCTTAGACCCTTCACGAGCGGGAATCGCTCCTAAAACCTTAAAAAAAATAATAAAACTTAACGCAGATAGATTGGTTTATGTATCTTGTAACCCAGCAACACAAGCCAGAGATACCGAAGAGCTAATCAAAGCTGGTTATCAATTAAAAAAAATAAGTTTGGTAGATCAGTTTCCACATACATCACACGTTGAAACTGTAGTATTGTTTGAAAAATAAAGATTTATGAAGAAACGCTTTCAATTTGTCATTGCTTTATTATTTGTAGGTCTATTCGCCTGTGAAAAAGATGACTTTTGTACACTAACACCGGTAACTCCTAATTTAGTCTTACGTTTTTATGATAAAACAGATACTACTAAAACCAAAATAGTAAATCCGTTATCAATTATTGCTCAAGGAAAAACAGACAGTCTTTTTACAGGTATAGCAACCGATTCTATTGCCATTCCGCTTAATGGATTTGCTTTTGAAACAGTCTATACATTAAAAAAACACGATACCTTAGCAAGTGGGCAAATCGAAAATATAACCTCAGAAATAACCATACGGTATACTCCTGAAGAGGAATATATTTCTAGATCCTGTGGTTATCGTTTTATTTTTAAACAAATAACCATTGAAAATAGTACAAACTCTTGGATTGACCGTTTTACTATACTACAAGATTCTATCATTAATCAAGCACAAGCACATGTACAAGTTTTTTATTAGTTGTTGTTTCCTCTTTATTTTTTCATATACATACGGTCAAAAAGAAAAAAATGTTAACCGTAAAAAAGATACCACTACCTACAAAACAGCTTATGGACTAAGAGTGGGAATTGACCTAAGCAAGCCCACCCTTACATTCATTGATAAGAGTTATAGTGGTTTGGAACTTATGGGCGATTATCGAATTTCAAAAAATTGGTATGTTGCTACCGAATTGGGGTATGAAAAAGAAACCACTTTCGAAGACTTTACCACTTCAACTGCCAAAGGAAGCTATATTCGATTGGGCGCCAATTATAATGCCTACCAAAACTGGCTTGACATGAATAATGAAATATTTGTAGGAATGCGTTATGGTTTGGCCCTATTTGATCATTCTTTAGATAGCTATACCGTCAATGTAACTACAGGAGTCCCAAACACTCCTCCTTATTTCACACCACCAGCAATTGAATTAAATGATACCGCTTCAGGGCTAACAGCGCATTGGATCGAAGTACAATTAGGATTAAAGGTAGAAGCCCTAAACAATATTTTTATTACAGCAGGCGCTTCTTTCAAAAGAATGCTAAGTGTAACCAATCAAGCAAACTTCAAAACATTATATGCCCCCGGATTCAATAGAGTGTTTGAAAACAACACAGGTTTTGGTTTTTTCTATGGAATATCATACCTAATTCCTTTTACACATAAGTAGGCTAAGGCACTACGTTATGGGGATCGTTCGGTTTTTACTAACTTTGTAATCAAACAAACTCATAACAATGAATAAGATTCCTAGTATCAATTTAGAAGATTTTTTGTCGGGAGACAAAATTCGGAAACAGAAATTTGTAGATGAAATAGGTCATGCGTATGAAACTATTGGTTTTGTTGCTTTAAAAGGTCATTTTTTAGACGATCAACTAGTCGATAGTTTATATACTGAAATTAAAAACTTTTTCGACCTGCCTGTAGAAACCAAACAACAATACGAAATACCGGGTATTGGAGGACAGAGAGGTTATGTTTCTTTTGGGAAAGAATCTGCAAAAGGAAAAAAAGAAGGTGACCTCAAAGAGTTCTGGCATTTTGGTCAATATGTAGAAGACAACCCTATATTAGAAGCCAAATATCCAGATAATGTAAGGGTAAATGAACTTCCTAATTTTAACGAAGTAGGAAAAACAGTCTACAAAATGTTAGAAAAAACAGCAAAATATGTGTTACGGTCTTTGGCAATTCATTTAGGGCTAGAAGAAACGTATTTTGATCAATATATCAAAAACGGTAACAGTATTTTAAGACCTATCCACTACCCTCCTATCCAAGAAGAACCGAAGGGAGCGGTAAGAGCCGCTGCACATGGAGACATCAACCTAATTACACTATTGATGGGAGCACAAGGTAAAGGACTGCAAGTACAAAACCATGACGGTGAATGGATTGATGCTATTGCAGCCCCCGATGAACTGATGATTAATGTAGGAGATATGCTGTCACGTCATAGTAATAATCGCTTAAAATCAACCATCCACAGAGTCGTAAACCCTCCTAAGGAATTATGGGGTACCTCTAGATATTCTATTCCTTTTTTTATGCACCCAATAGCAGATATGAAATTGAATGTATTGGATAACTGTATAGATGAAAACAATCCAAAACAATTCGAAGACATTACTGCAGGGGAATTTTTAACGGAACGACTTCGTGAACTTGGACTAATCAAATAATATGGACTTACAAGACCAACTAAAAAACCTCTTCCCAGATCACCAATTTCAAGAAGAGAAAAAAGAAGAAAAAAGTGACATCTGGTTACAAGATGATCCCATTTTATGTAAATATGAAAAACGAAAAGGCAAACCCATTACGATCATCGACGGCTACAATGGGGCGACTAGTGACTTTAAAAAACTCGCCAAAGAAATAAAAAAAACACTCAGTGTAGGCGGTAGTTTTAAAGACGAAAAAATAATCATACAAGGGGATTATAGAGATAAAATAATGAAACTCTTACAAGAAAAAGGATTTAAGGTAAAACGAGTGGGCGGCTAATATATTTGTAAAGAAAAACCAACACTTATTTTTCTATGTGTAATTTTTATACTAATATTACGTTATGTTATTAGCGAATTAGTCGAGTGGTATTGGAAAGTTAAAAATATTTATTAAGAAGTATAATTTATCAATTGGCTCCATATGGGATCTTCAATATTGCACATTACAAACGGAGATAGTACTACTGAAGTAGTAAAAAAATTACAGTTTAATGACGAAATTATCACTTGGCGTGAAATGCTTTGTGAAGGTAAAACAACCATTGATGTTGGTAGTGAAGATTTTTGGAAAAATCGTTTCGAATTCTTTAGTAATGCCTATAAAGTAACTAAAAAGACGTTTATTGATTTTACACTCAAAGAATATCGAAATCTATGTAATCAAAAAAAGCAAGACGAGATAGTTTTATGGTTTGAATATGACTTATTCTGCCAAATAAATATGCTTGCAGTAATTAGTTGGTTAAAGCGTTATAGAAAAGGAAAAAAAATATCGCTAATCTGTAGTGGTAAAATCGAAAACAAACCTGGATTATATAGTATTAGTGAGCTATCAAAAGAAGAACTATTAGCACACTATGAAAACAGAAAGGTTTTAAATCAAGATGATATCGAGTATGCAGATTATATCTGGCAACTTTATTGTGCTGATAGCCCATTACGTTTGGAAACTGTATACAAATTCAACCCATCATCTCCTTTTATATACCTAGAAGATGCCATTAAAGCCCATCTTGAAAGATTTCCTTCTATTAAAAATGGACTTAATAAAGTGGAAAATGACATTTTAAAAGCTACTAATGAACATGTATTTCAAAACCAAGACCAACTTGTAAAATCCTTGTTATCAAACCAAGATATCTATGGGTTTGGTGATATTCAATATGTTCATAAGCTTCAGTTCCTAAAAAAGCTTTTCTCTTCATTCTCCCCCATTAAACTAACAAAGGTGGGAAAAAAAGTTTTAAACCACGAGCTGAATTACTACGGTCAGATACGTTCTGATTTTTCGTATCTTGGCGGTTCAAAGAAATACAGCTACCTGTATATTAATGATACAGGCAGATTGTTGAAAATAACATCATAAATGAGTATACAACATGCTGAACTTATCTTAAATCCAGACGGAAGTATCTATCACTTAAACTTGAAGCCTGAAGATATTGCTACCGAAATTATTTTCGTAGGAGATCCTGATCGTGTGGATAAAATCACAAAACACTTTGACACTATAGAGTTTACCACACAAAAACGTGAGTTTAAAACAACCACTGGAACCTACAAAAACAAAAGGTTGTCGGTAATCTCTACAGGTATAGGTGCAGGGAATATTGATATCGTTTTAAATGAACTGGACGCTTTGGTAAACATTGACTTAGAAAAGCGTGAAGTAAAAAAAACACATACATCCCTTCAAATTATAAGAATAGGAACTTCAGGATCATTACATGAAGACATTCCTGTAGACAGCTTCTTACTGAGTTCTCATGCCTTAGATACAACTGGTATGTTGTTTGCCTATCAAACTGAAAAGATTGTTCAGAAAGAATTAACAAATGCTTTTAAAAAAGAAATTGGTCTTACCATAAATAATATAGAACCTTTGGTTATAGAAAATAGCAATCGTTTAGCCAATAAAGTGTTATCAAAAAATATACATCAAGGTATTACAGCTACTGCAAATGGATTTTACGGCCCACAAGGAAGAGTGCTTCGGTTAAATTTGCAAGACCCTTTGGTTAATAAAAATTTAGACACCTTTAATCATCAAGGACATAGGGTCACAAACTTAGAAATGGAAACCGCGGCTATTTATGGTTTATCTAAATTACTCGGCCACGAAGCGCTTTCTTTAAATGCTATTATTGCTAACAGGGCCAAAGGCAGTTTTAGTAAAAATCCAGAAGAAGTTATTGAAAACTTAATTACATATACCTTAAACAAACTTGCTGAATAAATGTTGAACCTAAAAATAGGTGGCGTACCCGAACACTTTAACTACCCTTGGTACTTAAGCCTTAAGAATAAAGAATACACCAAACACAATATTAATCTTAGATGGCAAGACTTCCCGGGAGGTACTGGAGCAATGTGTAAAGCCTTGAGAGAAGGTGATATTGATATCGCTATAGTACTTACTGAAGGAATTATTAAAGACATCATCGCAGGAAACCCTGCAACAATCACACAAACTTATGTAGAATCTCCTCTAATTTGGGGAATTCATGTTGGAGCAGCCTCTAAATTTGAAAAAATTGAAGAATTAGCCGATGCTACAATCGCTATTAGCCGCTACGGTTCAGGATCACACCTGATGGCAATTGTAAATGCATACAATCATAATTGGGACATCAACAAACTAAAATTCAAAGTAATAGGTGACCTACAAGGAGGTATCAAAGCCCTAACAAACCAAGAAGCAGACTATTTTATGTGGGAACATTTTACGACCAAACCTTTGGTTGAAAATGGTACGTTTCGACATCTTGGTGACTGCCCTACTCCTTGGCCTTGCTTTGTCATAGCCGTACGAAATGAAGTTTTAGAAAATAATTTTGAAGAAATACAAAAAATTCACGAAATTATAAACAACTATACCACTGGATTTAAGGAAATCAAAGACATAGATAAAACACTGGCAGTAAGATACGAACAAAAGTCTGAAGACATACAAAAATGGCTTTCGATCACAGATTGGAACGTAGGCAAACCAATTAATGAAAAATTAATCGCCGATATACAAAATAAAATGCTTAAATTCAACGTTATAGAACAAGCAGAAGATTCTGATGGTTTCATCAGAAATATGTATATTTGAACCTTAAAATATTAGAAATGAAAAAAGCAGCATTTATTGTAATTTGTGTAATTAGTTTAATAGGTTTCTCTTCTTGTGGTAGTACTAGCCCTTGTGGTTTAGCTAAAACTAAGCAAACAAAACAAGTTTCGCATCAACCAGACATTATAGTTGCTGAAGCAACAGCTGAGTAGGTTGATGTCTTATCCAAATACAATAAATCCGCTTTTTGGCGGATTTTTTGTTGTTATTTGTTATTCATTTAACATAAGTCAATATAAATCTACTCCAAATACTTGACGATAACTTTATCTTGAAGACACGTATATAAACAAAATCAGTATTTTCTTAATTTCGAAATAACACTTCCATAGTCATCTTTTATACTCTGATTAGGAACAAAATCAAGCCGTTATAAATTTTTATACTATAGCTATTCAGGTATAAATTTCAACTACGGAAAATGACATCTTTTTCTGCGGGAAACCCCTTCCTACCCTACTAAAACCAATATATCTTTGTATCATCACTCATTAACATTTGAGCGGATAATTTAAGGGGAAAACAAAAAACTTTTAGGGGGAAACCTAAAAGTTTTTTTTTATACAATAATATCTTATCCTGTTCTAATTCTTTTTTTTCAACATAGGTACAAACTTAAAGTCTCCTAATTCTTTTTTCTCAAACTCTAACGGAGATTTACGAAGAAATAAAGTCATTATTTGATTTTTATCTCCAACAGGAATCAATAACTTCCCTCCTACTTTTATCTGAGCCAATAACGCTTTCGGAACAAAAGGAGCTCCTGCGGTTACTATAATACTGTCGAAAGGGGCTTCTTCTGGCAATCCTTTATAACCATCACCAAAAATAAATCGTTTCGGGCGATATCCTAATTTAGGTAAAAACATGGCTGTTTTTTTAAACAACTCATGTTGACGCTCTATGGAATACACCTCCGCTTTCAATTCCAATAATACGGCTGTTTGATACCCAGATCCTGTACCTATCTCTAACACTTTATCACCTTTTTTTACAGATAAAACTTGTGACTGAAAAGCCACCGTATAAGGATGAGAGATGGTCTGCTCAGCAGCAATAGGAAATGCCTTGTCTTGATAAGCATGTGCTTCAAAACTACTATCTATAAATAAATGACGAGGAATTTTTCTGATAGCATTCAACACGTTTTCATCACTAATTCCTTTCATTTTCAACGCCTTTGCTAACTGATTTCTAAGTCCTTGATGTTTGATAGTATCTCTCACTGTTTCTCATATTTCTGCGTGTCAAAATTAGCAATAAAATATTGACTTCGCTCATGCTAATAGCAAACTATTTTAGCAACTATCAATGACAAAAAAGGGCTAAAAGTTAATCGTTAAAATTGGGTTTAAAAGTGTATCTTTGTTAGCATTTATTTTTTAATGAAGCTTTCTACATTCATATCAAAACTTTCATTACAAGAATACAAAATAATAGAAATTGATTTTTTAATGTTTCCCCGAAACAAAAAACTAAAAACACAAACATGTTAAAAGCTGGAGTTTTAGGAGCAGGGCACCTAGGTAAAATTCACCTGCGATTATTGCAACAATCTGAAAAATATAAACTTGTAGGGTTTTATGATCCTTTTACGGAAAGAGCACAAAAATTAGCAGATGAGTTTGGATACACCTTATTCAATTCTGTTGAAGCGCTTATTGATGCGGTTGATGTTGTTGATATTGTAACTCCTACGCTTTCTCATTTTGATTGTGCAAAACAGGCCATTGAAAAAGGTAAACATATATTTGTAGAGAAACCTATAGCCAACTCACTACAAGAAGCAGAAGCCATACGTACACTTGCTAGTCAATACCATGTTCGAGGACAAGTAGGACATGTAGAACGATTCAACCCAGCATTCCTAGCCACCAAAGACATGATAAACGCCCCCATGTTTATCGAAACACATCGATTAGCAGAATTTAATCCAAGAGGTACAGATGTACCTGTTGTTCTCGATTTAATGATTCATGATATTGATATTATTTTATCTGTTGTAAATTCTAAAGTAAAGAATGTACAAGCTAGTGGTGTGTCAGTTATTTCGGAAACCCCCGATATAGCCAACGCTAGAATTGAGTTTGAAAATGGGTGTGTTGCAAACCTAACCGCTAGTCGCATCTCTATGAAAAATATGCGTAAATCTCGTTTCTTCCAAAAAGATGCATACATATCTATAAACTTTCTTACAAAAAAGTCAGAAGTGGTACGCATGAAAGATGTTCCTGAAAAACCTGATGAATTTGCGATGATTTTGCAAAATGCAGAAGGTGTAAAACGTCAAATTTATTTTGACAATCCTAAAATTGAATCTAATAACGCAATTTTAGACGAATTAGAGTCGTTTGCCGATGCGATTATTCAAGACAAAACACCTGTTGTCTCTTTAAGAGAAGGAACAGAAGCCTTACGAGTTGCACAACAAATAATTGACTGTTTCTAGACAGAAACTTAATAAACATCAAACAATTGCCAATGTTTGGTACACCAACAAATAAAACATTGATTAATTAAAACATAATTCAAGTATGAAAAAAATAGCTGTCATTGGAGCAGGTACTATGGGAAATGGTATTGCTCATACATTCGCTCAATACGGATACCATGTTCAGTTAATTGACATTTCTCAAGCAGCACTTGACAAAGGATTAGCAACCATTACTAAGAATTTAGACAGAATGGTTTCTAAAGAAAAAATAACAGAAGAAACCAAGAACAATACACTACAAAACATCACCACTTACACCAATTTAAAAGAAGGTGTTCAAAACGTTGAGCTTGTCGTAGAAGCTGCCACAGAAAATATAGATTTAAAACTAAAAATATTTAAAGATTTAGACGAAGTATGTACGGAAGACACCATATTAGCGACGAACACTTCTTCTATCTCTATTACACAAATAGCAGCAGCGACAAGTAAACCAGAAAAAGTAATCGGAATGCACTTCATGAATCCTGTACCGATTATGAAATTGGTTGAAATCATTAGAGGTTATAATACTTCTGACGCTGTAATGAATACTATTGTTCAATTAACCAAAGACATTCAAAAAGTACCTGTAGCGGTAAATGATTACCCCGGTTTTGTTGCAAACCGCATTCTAATGCCAATGATCAACGAATCTATTGAAACCTTATATAATGGCGTTGCAGGTGTCGCTGAAATTGATACTGTAATGAAATTAGGTATGGCACACCCGATGGGGCCTCTTCAGCTTGCCGACTTTATTGGATTGGATGTATGCTTGTCTATTCTTCAAGTGATGTATGATGGATTTAAAAACCCAAAATATGCCCCTTGTCCTTTGTTGGTAAACATGGTAACTGCAGGTAAATTAGGTGTAAAATCAGGAGAAGGTTTTTATGATTATTCTGAAAGTAAAAAAGCTAGCACCGTTTCAAAACAATTCTTAAAATAAGACACAACACTATTACCTATGTGTAATTCATATCAAGTTGAGAAAAACATACAGTTTTTCTCAACTTGACAAATAGCTTCTTAAAATTGCTTTTTTTGGCATATTCATTTTTTTTACCTATATTTATCAATACCCTAAAAAAACACTTCATTTTCTTGAATATTGTCACTCTTTAGCCCATTCGTTTTGATTCGTCTAAAATTAAGGTTAGGCATAACAATCGGAACAAATGAAAAAATTAAACAGAAGGTCTTTTTCAAAAAAGGCCGCAACGCTTGCTGCAGCAACTTCACTGCTCGGAACACAAGCGTTCTCTAGAAGTAAAACTGCTTCTTCAGCAAATCGATCAGACATAGATTATGTAATCGTAGGCTCTGGAGCAGGTGGTGGCCCTCTTGCCTGTAATCTAGCAATACATGGGTTTAAAGTACTTGTATTAGAAGCGGGACAAAAAGACACTTCAAATTATGTAAATGAAGTGCCAGCATTTAGTGCTCAGTGCTCTGAAGACCCAAATTTTTCTTGGCATTATTTTGTCAAACACTTTACTAACGGTAATGAAGCAGATTCTAAATATGTTCCTGGAAAAGGAATATTTTACCCTAGAGGAGCAACGATAGGTGGTTCCACAATTAACAATGCCATGATTACTGTATATCCTCATGATAGTGATTTTGAATATATAGCTAGAATCACAGGAGATAATAGCTGGAATTCAAAAAACATGAGAAAATACTTGGCAATTCTTGAAAAGAGCTACTATTTAAATTATTATCATGCTAAGGCGGAAGGACATGGAACTAACGGCTGGTTGCCAACCAGATACCCAGACCTTTTAGGTACTGGATCACAAGATCCATATCTAATTAAAATTATTCTTGCAAATATATTTCATAATAAAAAAAGTCTTTGGGATGCTATTTTTAAAAAACATTTATTTAACCCAAGTAGTAGGTATTTTGCTTCAGGTGGAACAGGTCCTATTTTAGTTCCTCAAAATACCCATCCAGTTAGTGGAAAAAGACATGCGGTAAGAGAATATTTATTAGAGACTCAACGGAATTACTCTAACAATTTATTTATTGAAACCAATGCTTTAGCTTCAAAAATAATCATTAAAGATAAAAAAGCTATTGGTGTAGAATACTATAGTGGAGAGAATTTATACGGAGCTGATCCTCATTATAAAAGTAGTAATAAATTTAATTTGAAGTCTATCTATGCCAAAAGAGAAATAATAGTAGCTGCTGGGGCATTTAATAGTCCTCAGCTTCTAAAATTATCGGGTATTGGTGCAAAAAGAGAACTAAATAAAAAAGGAATCCCTTTAGTACATCATCTTCCTGGGGTAGGAAGAAACTTACAAGATCGATATGAAATAGGAATCACTTATAAGTTTAAAAGAGATATTATAAGACATGCCTCTTTACAGCCTAACGATCCTTATTTCAGACAATTTTACAGGGATGGAACAGGTCCTTATACTAGTAATGGTATTGCGGCAGCTAATATTATAAAATCAAGTAATCATTTAAAAGACCCAGATATTTTCAACTTTGCTCTTCTTGGTTCATTCAAAGGATATTACCCTAATTACAGTAAAGATATCAGAAGAGATAAATCTATTTTAACCTGGGCAATTTTAAAAGGACATACGGATAGTAATTATGGAACAGTGAAACTTTCGAGTAATAATCCGAGGGATACACCAATTATTAATTTCAAAAATTTCCACAATGGCTCAAACCTTTACTCACAGGATATGAATGCTATGGTTCATGCAGTTAAAAATATTCGAAACTTAATGAGGAATTGGAATATTAGATGGCATATCAAGAAGGAAGTTTGGCCAGGAAATAATATTAGATCCGATTATCAAATCAGAGATTTTGTAAAAAAGGAAGCTTGGGGACATCATGCATCATGTACTAATAAAATAGGGGCTAATAATGATAAATTTGCCGTTTTAGACAGTAAATTCAGAGTTCGAGGTATTCAAAATTTAAGAGTTGTAGACGCTTCAGTCTTCCCTAAAATACCTGGGTTTTTTATTTCTGTACCTATTTATCTTATCAGTGAAAAAGCTACCGATGATATCTTACATGCAGCTGGCACTTCAAGAAAAAGCAATCAATCATTGTTTTGTTTCTTTAAAAATAGAACTGAGAATAAAAAATTAGAAAAGCAATCTCATGTTGATCAAATCATAAAGTGCTATCCTAATCCGTTTACGGAGAACATTACTTTTGAATTTAAAGGCAACGCTGATATCAAAGAAGTATCTTTATTGATGATGGATTTACAAGGAAAAATAGTAATTAATAAAGTTGTTACTTTAGAAAACAACGCTTTTAATTTAGATGTAAACCACCTATCAATTGGAAATTATATTTACTTAATTAGGGCTAATAACTTTGAAAAAAAAGGAAGACTTATCAAAAATTAAACACTTATAGAGGCTGTCTGAAAAGTCAAGACAGCCTCTTTTTTATTCGGGTAGGTACCAGAGAGCTATTCTCAAATACGCTATTTTCAGCGAGTTTATTTTCTTTTCAGAAAGCTCTACTATTAACAGGAAGTATCTGCTATAATCTTCCATTTTCCATGTATCTTTTTAAAGATTATCATAAAAACACCGTCAGCATTACCTTTATCTCTTATTAAATGATAGGCACCCATCACATAATACATTCCTTCACCAATTTTTGATACTTCTTTTATCGTAAACCGTAAAATACCTGTATCTTCTTTTGTTGGATATCCTTCCTTATAATTACGCAACGTTTTATCCCATCCATAAGTAACCCCACTTCTACCATAAAAAGTAAGGGAATCACTCTTCCAATACCCTTCCATAAAACCTTCTAAATCGTGAGATGACCATGCCTTTTCTTGTGTTTTCATGACAGCTATGATCTCTTGCTTATCTTTTTCTTCCTGTTCCTTAAATGAGGTGTTTTTGCAACATGAAAAATTAATTACTATTCCTAGCAAAAGAAATAGTAATTTAGTAGTAATCTTCATTTTGTGTGTGTTTTTAAATTATACTTTTAATCTTAAATACTATATAGTACGTACTATCAGTTCACTTGCATGAAATCTTCCTTCAAAATTTTACGCAAATAAAACAACAATTCATCTACATTTTGGGTAGAAAAAGTTAACGAAGGTTTTATTTTTATAACATTATTATCTAGCCCTTCTGTACTCATTAAAATTTTATATGCTCTCATACGATTCACTAGGTAAGAAGCATGCACTTGTAATGGTTCTTTACTGCTATTTACAAGTTCAAAACCAACAAAAAGTCCCTTACCTCTCACATCTCCTATAATCGGAAAGTCACTTGCCAATAATTGTAATTGTTCTTTTAAATACCCTCCTACTTTTCGTGCATTTTCCTGTAATTGTTCCTTTTTGATCAACTGTAATACGGTAGTACCTACCGCACAAGATACAGGATTCCCACCGAAAGTATTGAAATACTCCATACCATTAACAAATTTTTCTGCTACTTTAGGTGTACAAACTACGGCAGCAACGGGATGTCCATTACCAAGAGGTTTACCTATAGTAACTATATCGGGCAGTACACCATGTAACTGAAATCCCCAAAAATGTGTTCCTAACCTACCACATCCTGTTTGAACTTCATCTGAAATACACAAACCTCCTGCTTCTCTGACATATTGATACGCCTTTTTCAAAAACCCTTCAGGAAGTTCAATCTGTCCCCCACAAGAAATAATAGGCTCAATGATAAAACCTCCTAAACGCCCCCCTTTCTCTTTAATTTTGGTAATTTGATCCAATACTTCATTCGCATATTGTTCCCCTGCATTTTCTCCTGTATATTTCCCTCGAAAAGTATCCGGCAATGGAATAATATGGGTGTGCTCTGGAATTCCCGTCCCCCCTTTCCCATCAAACTTATAAGAAGATATATCAATACAGGCATTGGTATTACCATGATAACCTACTTCAGATGCAATCATCGTTTGCGACCCAGTATTGGCTTTTATCATACGCATGGCTAACTCATTTGCTTCCGAACCTGAATTCACAAGATATACCACTGACAATTCCGAAGGCATTGTTTCAAGTAATTCTTGGGAAAATCGCTGTAAGTTTTCATGCAAATAACGTGTATTAGTATTCAAAACAGCAAGTTGTCTTTGAGCAGCTCGTACCACTTCAGGATGTTCGTGCCCAACATGTGCGACATTATTAACCGTATCTAAATACTTATTTCCAAACTGATCAATCAAATACACATCTTCACCTCGTACCATCTGTATTGGAACATCGTATTGTAAACTCAAATTTTCTCCTATATGATTTTTTCTATACCGAATAAGAGACTGGTTTGAAACCTTAAAAGAAGTTTCTAATTCCTTTATATTAAATAGTACGTTTGGACTCGGACAAAGGTCTTTCCAGACTGAGATTTCTGTATAATCTGCAACTCCTGGAAAATCATCTTCATAATCTAATAAAGACAACATCAATTGAAAATGTAAATGGGGAATCCACCCTCCATTTTCTTCTTTATTTCCTATATACCCAATACAAGTTCCTTTCTGTACTATATCCCCTTTTTTAAACTGCTTTATACTTGCTAAAGATAAGTGTCCATAAAGCATATAAAAGGTAACATCTTCTACTTGATGTGTTACGATGATAAGTCCGCCATAACCTTTTTCTTGGTTATTATTAACTATCGTCACTATCCTACCGTCAAACACCGAATAAACGGGCGTTTCTTCTGGAATCCAAAAATCAATCCCTAAATGAATCGTTCTATAAGCCCTCCCTTGATCACTAAACACCTTATAGTCTTCGGAAGTATATACGGTTCTCGCTTCTAAGTATCCTCCTGCGAGTATTTTATCTGGATACGCAGCTTGTAAAGTTTTGAATTTATAATCAAATAAGTTTACATTATCAAATTCTGCATAATTACCCAACCATAAACTTCCAACACTCAAATCAAGTGTATGAACCCCTTCCTTGGTAAGTGTAGGAAAAAGGTCTTGTAAAGATAATTGTTGTTTTTTTGCCCATTCCGTAAACTTATCCGCATTGGGATGTGTTGAATACCCACAAACGTTTCTAAAAGAATAATATGCATATTCAAAAGATACTTCGTACCATTTCTTCAATAACCTCCATGCTGGTTTTTCAGAAATTAAAAGGTAAGTATTATCCGGCTCTTTTTGCTTATTTATAGCTGACTTTGTTACGGATATTACCAATCGCATAGCAATGGCGTCGTACAAACAAGACAACTCTTCCGTTTTTAATTCAAATTGATTCTGATACCCTTTTACTATAGGTAATGCCGCTGCTAATGGATTTTCAGTCTCCATAATTGCATAGGTACAAGTGACTGCTACATCATTAATGATTTGTGTATATACCGCATCACCAAAATCAATAATTGCCTTAACTTTTGGTGAAACTAAATCATCACTAACAACCGTATTAAAATCATTTACATCGTTGTGAACTACTGATTTTCTTAAGCCTCCATAAAACGATTGATTTTCCTTAAACCTTTTTTGAAAATAGGTAATATATATTTTTTCTTGCTCAGAAAACAAATGAAGATACTCTTCTGTCCAAAGTCCTTGAGCTATATCCCATTGAAAAGGCCTTTTTGCTTCTGGATGCATAAAATTACGTAAAGAGCGGGTCAATTGCCCTGCTTTTTCTCCCAGACTATAACGCAAAGGTGCCTTTTTGGGGTTTACATTATGCCACAATCTTCCAGGAACCCATGTTAGCAAACGAACATAACGATCCTCTCCATTTTTATCTTTAATACACGTAATATCATTTCCTTGAAAATCTGTAAGTACCTTCGGACTCATATCATTTTCTCTATGAGCAAAATGTAATAACTGCTGTTGGTACTCCAAATAAGAAAGAGCTTCTTCTGGTCGAGAAATTTTCAGAATATAACGATCTTCTCCTTCCACTTGAATTCTAAAATTAAAATCTATTTCTCCTGGCAATTCAAAGGCAATTCCCTTAATAGCAAACTGCTCATATAAAACCGTTTCTGCTACTGCTTTAGAAACTCGTATATTAGTATACCCCATCTTATCCCTACTTATAAGTTTTTTCCAAAGATAACACCCTATCTCATTTCCAAAGTATTGAAAAAGAAATAATATTACACTTTATTATATGTTAAAAAAGCAATTAAAACGCAATTTAACTTCAAAAAAGAAAACGTTTAGTGGTATTTAAAAATAATCATAAATCACTGATGCTAAGAAAGAAATTATATGACAATTATAGCTGACTACAAAATACGGATACAAAATTTAGGTTTAATGGTTATTTCTAAAGCGTTCTAAAAAAGTCTTTTTATAGGTTTTACCAATCGGAATTCTATTTTCATCAATATAGACAATACCACTACTTTCTACCCGATCAACTTTATCAAGATTCACTATATACGACCTATGAACTCGTATAAAATTACTTCCTTTTAATTTCAACTCCCATTTATTCATACTTTCTTGAACTAATAACTTTTTATCTGCATAAAAAACACATATGTAATCCACCTCAGCTTTTATATAGAGGATATCATTCTTGTCTATTTTATAAAACGATTTATTAGCATAAATAAAAAGTTGATTTCCTTCCTCTTTACCCATTTTGATCATTCCTTCCTGTGCCCTCATGATAGCTTTTAGAAACCGTTGGTAAGAATACGGTTTTAACAAATAGTCAACTACAGCTTCCTCGAATGCTTCTATAGCATAATCTCTGTAAGCAGTAGTTATAATAACTTTGGTGGTAATATTAACGCTTTTTAAAAATTCAATTCCATTTACATTAGGAAGTTGAATATCTAGAAATATCATGTCTACTTCTCCAAAATAATGAATCGGTGTTTCAGCAACAGAACCAAAAACACCTACACAAACCAAATCTGAAGTTTGTTCAATATATTTTGTTATTAATTTTTGTGCAGGAAGTTCGTCTTCAATAACTAAACACTTCATCTATCTACTTTTTTATTATTTTTAGTCTCTTTTACCAGATACAACTACGCTAAATCAATGGTAAGATGTACGATAAAAAGCTCCTCTTTTGTCTGAATAGTTAAGGTATGATTTTTAGGAAACAAAAGCAAAAGTCTTTTCCGTACGTTTGAAATACCTATACCACTATTTTTCCATATATGAGATTGATTTTTCACATCTTTATCATCAAACTCGTTTTCAATCAATAATTGAAACTTTTTATTCAATAAAGAAATATGTATGCGAAGAGGAATGTTCTTCCCCTCTGTCATACTAGAATACTTGTAGGCGTTTTCTACAAAAGGAATCAATAAAAAAGAAGGAATTAATTGTGTTGAATCATCTATCGATATCGTCACCTCAGTATTAATTTTACCTCCTATTCGAGCCTCTTGCAAATCAATATAGCCATTGATAAACGCTAATTCTTCGGATAATGCTACCAAATCCTTATTACCTTCGTGTATCAAATAATGCAAACTATCCGATAAGATTAGTATTTTACTGGCCAATACTTCGTCTTTTTCAATCGCTGAAGCATACAACATATTCAACGTGTTAAACAAAAAATGAGGATTCATTTGAGCTTTTAAATTTTTAAGTTCTGCCTTTACACTTTCTTTCTCTATTTCTGTAATTTTTTGCTGTTTAATCACATTACTTTTTATATAAAATAGTGCTATAAAAAAAATATTTACGGTTAAATACTTTACAAACTTGTTTACATAACAAATTACAACATTACAATTACAATTTTTAGCATTCAAATAGCAGCTAAAAAAAGCGATAAACAGCAATACTAAAAACATAAACTTCCCTTTTTCCCACAAGCTATTGTGTAAAAGAAAATAAGTAATATATACAGATGTAGCCAATAATATTGTATTCAAGAGTCCATGTTTCCAATAAAACACAAAATTTACTTGATCACCATACTGTATTATTGGGTAAGTAAAATAAACAACCCAAAAAAGAACGTGTAAAATGACTTCAAAATATTTTTTTTCTACTAATTTTTCCACCTATTACTATTTTAATGTACTAGTCCACTTTGATATTTTCTACTTTTCTTACTTCTTTTCTTAATCCCGCCACCACTAAAATTATAAACAAATGACACTGAAGCCAACCTAGTAACATATTTATTATCGTACGCCTGACTAAATCCGACTCCATGACTTTCACCTCGAAACCTTCTACTATCGAAAATATCATCGATTCTTAGGTTTAACTTCCCTTTGTTTTTCATTATTTTATACCTAAATGCCATTGACATCCCTAGTATTGCTTCCGTTTGGTTATTATAGCTTATATTTTCCCCCCTATAATCAAAGGAAACAAGCAGGTTTGCTTTCTGATGTAATTTGAATTGATTTCTTAATGTCAATGAATTACTTTTCTTATAATTCCTCTTCAATCCTTCTAACCTTTCTGGTAGGGATGCATAATTCCAAAAAAGACTCGCGTCTGTAGTCAACCACCGTACAGGTTTAACAGAAACTGACAACTGAGCACCAAAAGCATTTTCTGGAAAAAGACTATTTATAAAGCTATTTACTCTTATCGTATTATCCTTTATAAAATTATATCCTGTAATAACATCTACTGTCCTAATATAAGAAAAAGAGGGAATAATACTAAGTCCTTTTTTGGTAAATTGATAGGATACATCTAAGTTATCAGAAAACTCAGGTTGCAAATTTGGATTACCTTGTCTGAATGAAAACTCACTAGTCTGTAAGGTAACTGGATTTAATTGCCATAAACTCGGACGTGAAGTACGTCTATTGTATCCTAATGTAAATATATGATGATCATTCAAATGATAGCTTGTATGTATCGAAGGAAATAAATTAGTATAATCAACTGTCAACGCACTGTTATCAGATAACAAATTAGCTTGCCTCGTAAAATATTCATAACGAAGCCCTGTTTGTATTTTTAATTTTTCAAAAGAAAATTTTGACAAAAGATACGTAGCATAGGTTGACTGTAAGTTCTCAAAATTATCTTGTGCTATGACCTCAGCATCTGCATTAAAAAAATTCCTATTATTTATTAGATTATGTTGTAACCACAAAGCTCCTGCTTCTACTTTTATACGTTCACTTAATGTTCCTGAATAATCTGCTGAAATATTTAAAATTTCTACATTATTATTGGTAAGATTATCAAAAACATTAACATAGGGTTTAAAATAACTTTGAAGCTTATTTTTATTATTAGATACATCAATGTCTATTTCTAAAAAGTCCTGCTCATTTTCAAATACATGTCTATAATTCCCATTTATCTTAAATGTTCTATGAGAATGTACTTCTAAATTATCTTGACGAAAAATTTCATTATTTTGATAAACGGTATTCCCATTTCGAATATCATGACCATTATCTGTATAATTTGCATGTAATGAAAATTCATTAAACTTATCCACAAACCAATCAATCCCTGTATTTGCTCTGTAAATATTTCCATCAAAACGAAAAATCCCCTCTTGAGTAAACGGATTCGCATCAAAACGTTGTTGTAGATTGTTTCCTTTATAAATAGCACGTCGGTACGAACTACCAAAATGGTAGTTCATTTTTGAGACTCCATAAGTTACGCTTCCTCCAACACCACTTGTGCCTATACTATTCAGATTCGTACGCACATTAACAGAAACCCCTTCCCTTACTTTCCTTTTTGTAATGATATTGATAATCCCTGTAAGTCCATTAGCACTGTACTTAACAGAAGGAGATGTTATTACTTCTACCTTATGAATATCTTCCGCAGGTATTTCTTGCAACAATTCTGAAACACTCATCGGTGATGGTTTTCCATCAATCAATACATTCACATTCGAATTACCACGTAAGCTTATACCTCCATGCTGATCAATCTGTATTTCTGACAATTGCCCTAAAACCGTAGTAGCATCTCCTCCATTCGCTAATAAATCATTTCCTACCGTAATCACTTTTTTATCAATCAGTTGTTTTACTGTTGTTTTTTCTGCTGATACCACTACTTCATTAAGTGTATTTGCATCTTCTAATAAGGGAATATCCAAAGAAGTATTATTTTTTATCTCAACATCAGAAAAATACGTTTTATACCCAATAAAACTTACCTCTACTTTATAAGGCCCTGCTTTTTCTTTTAACATAAACCTTCCTTTTTCATCGGTAATTTCCCCTTTTAGGAACTTTCCTTTTTGATCTTTTAAAACAACGGTTGCATACGGGATAAACACTCCCGTTTTTTTATCAGTAACAATACCTTGTAAAGACTGTCCATAATTTGATATAGACAACAATAACATTCCAATAATAACTATCTTTTTACCCATATTCTTCAACTTAAAATTGACTATAAAAAAGATTTCACCCTCTTCTTACGCAACCAAAAGTATTTATAAGACAAAACGTTGACAGATAATATCTGTCAAAGAACAAATATTATCTGTCAACGTTAGTACGTATAGTTATCCTTATATAAAAAGATACATTATAAGGTAAGAATGATTAATTATTACATTGATTTCAATTAAAATAAAGAAGTAATTATCTCTTTAATCGTAATACCTTCTGCTTCTGCTTTATAGTTTTTTACAACCCTATGTGACAGTATTGGTACGGCTACCGCTTGTACATCTTCAATATCTGGTGAATATTTTCCCGTAACGGCTGCATGTGCTTTGGCAGCTAATATTAAATTTTGAGAAGCTCTTGGCCCTGCTCCCCAATCGATATATTGTTTAATAAAATCTGTCGCTTCAGTTGATTTAGGTCTTGTTTTACCAACCAATCGAACTGCATACTCAATCACATTATCAGCCACTGGTATTTTCCTTATTAATTGTTGAATATCGAGTATTTCTTTATCTGAAAAAATAGCACTTGCCGTTTGAGCCACAGTTGAAGTTGTATTTTTCACTACCATTACTTCTTCTTCAAAAGATGGATATTCTAAATTTATAGAAAACATAAATCTATCTAGCTGTGCTTCGGGTAAAGGATAGGTTCCTTCTTGTTCTATTGGATTTTGTGTAGCAAGTACAAAAAATGGCAAATCTAATTTGTAGTGTTTTCCTGCAATAGTCACCGATTTTTCTTGCATTGCCTCTAATAAAGCTGCTTGAGTCTTAGGCGGCGTTCTATTGATCTCATCAGCAAGAATTATATTAGAAAAAATAGGCCCTTTCACAAAGGTAAATTGTCGTTTTTCATCTAATATTTCACTTCCTAAAATATCTGAAGGCATTAGATCTGGTGTAAACTGAATTCTTTTAAAATCGAGCCCTAAAACACTAGAAATAGTATTTACTAATAATGTTTTAGCCAAACCTGGAACCCCAATTAATAATGAGTGTCCACCACAAAAAATAGACAGTAACGTAAAATTAACAGCCTCCTCTTGACCAACGATTACCTTACCTATTTCCTTTTTAAGCAGTGTGTATTTTTCTACTAAATTATTAACAGCGGTTACATCTGACATTGTATATATTTTTTAAGGTGAAAACTTCAATTATTTAAAACTCTAAAATAGAAAGTTACGATGAAATCATAAAAAAAAACCGTTCAAATGTTACGATAAAAATCTAAAACACAGAACGGAATCTTTATTTTGAATTATTTATTCTCTTTTTTCCAATCTTTTTCAAAGTCGCATTTTTTGAACTCATTACCTAGTTTAATATAGGTTTCTTCTATTTTTTCTTTAGACCAATTGGCTATGGTTTCTTCTTTCTTTTTTACTAAAGCCAATTGCTGCATTCGCACATAGTCTTTTGTTAAATCGGCAGTGTGATTGTCTGTACGTCTTTTTATATACATCACTTTGTACATTTTTTCACCTGTACGCGTTTCATCATAGAAAATTTTAGACAGCTCTCCTTCCTTCAATTCACTAATTCTTCCAAATAAGTCTGGTGGCATCCTTGTCAATTCAAAGGTATGCTCACCTGTATATGGATTTAAAAGTAATCCTCCACTAAGCTTTGTTTCTTTATCTTCTGAATATTTTCTGGCTGCTTCTTCAAAAGAAAGTTTTTTATTGTTGATTTCTTTTACCAAATCTGTAAGTTCCTTTTTAGTCTCTTCCAATTTTTTATCAGCAATCTCAGGCTGCATCAAAATATGCGAAACAAGCCTTTCTTTACCTTTAATTTTATGGAGCTTGATAATATGATATCCAAACAATGTTTTTATCGGCTCAGAGATTTCACCTTCTTCTAAAGAGAATGCAGCTTCCTTAAATTCTTTAATAAAAGGAGAATCTTTGGTGATAGCTCCCATATTTCCTTTGTTTTGAGATACAGACGGATCTTCAGAATTAATAATCGCTTTCAATTCAAAACTAGAACCATTCTCTATTTCTTTTTTAACAGATTTTAATTTCTCAATAACTCTCTTATTTTCTTCTTCGGTTGCTTCTGCATACAGTACAATCTGAGCTAACTCTACTTCGGCAGGAATTTCTGGCAATTCATTCTTCTCTTTAAGCCCTTTATAATAGACACGAACCTCCTCAGGGGTAATATCAATTTTACTAGTTATTTTCTGCTGTTCCTTTTCTATAAGAACATTTTCTTTTTGAACTCTACCAAGCTCTTTTTTAAGATCTTCTATATCGTTAAACCCATAAGCCTTTACAACCTTTTCTTGGCTTCCATATTCATTGGTAAAAAAAGCAATACTACGATCCACACGACTATCAATTTCTGACTGAGCTACAGTAACACTATCTACAATAGCATGATGTGCCAATAGTTTCTGTTTCATCAACTCTTCTAACATTTCACAATCCGTAAACGTTATTTTTCCTTCACTCTTCAGCTCTACCTCTTTTTTAAACTTATCGATGTCAGAGTCTAAAACTATATTCTTACCTACCACTACCGCTACTCCGTCAATCTTATTCTCTTGCGCTGTAGATAGTACAGTGCTTAAAAGAAAAGTTAGTAACAGGCTAGTACTCTTTAAAGTTTTTATTTTTGATGGCATCATTTATCAATGTTTTTTCAATCTCTCTAATTAATTCTATTTTTCGCTTATGTAAAATAACTTGCTTAATTCTACTCCTAACATAACTGAGTGGTGCAATCTGATTTTTACGTAATACATTCTTTACCGAAACCAAATATACCCCTAAACTATCTTCTTTCTGTATGAATTTGGATATTTTTAACAATTTTTCCTTCGAATCATTTCTTAAAAGTGGAATTTTATCTTTCAAGTAATTTGTCGTTACCCAAGTAGTATCTCCTAAGCGATAAGACTTCATACTTAATAGATATTTATCTAGTTTTTCTTGCACCTCTCCCTTATTAGATTTGAATTTTACCACTATCTCATCTCTTTCGAGGTGATTTTTAGCAAAATTCACATAATCAAACTGTAACAAATCGTTCTTAAGTTTAAAATTCTCTTTATTTTGTTCAAAATAAGTAGCTATTTCTTCATTAGGAACAATCGTGTCTAGTTTTTGTTTAATGATTTTTTCTTTATACTCATTAATGTACAAACTAGCGCGATAATCGTTTACAAGTCTTTCGATTTCAATACTATTAACTTCTGAAATATTTTCTTCTGCTTTTGTAAGAAATAACTGTTGTTTTGCCCAAGAATTTATCAACCCCTTGACAATAACCAAGCTATCTTCTTTCACTACATTCTTAGGCAAAAAGTTTTTTATATTTTTTTTGTAAAGATGTTTATTATAAACAGTTGCTATTGGTTTCTCTTCATGTGTGATTTCTTTTTTAAACTTTATTAAATCACACGAACCAAAAACTAACACCCCCAGAAACAAACAAATGTTTTTCACCGCTCTCTTAATTATTATATATTCTCTTAAGTTTTTTAAGTACTCTTTTTTCTACTTCAATAGTACTGTTCTTTTTTAGTCTATTAATCAAATTATTTTCTAAATCTTTCTGATAATCACTAATTACATCTCCCTTAACTTCTTCTAATTCTTTTTGTTTATACTTTTCTTTATTTTTTTCAAAATACTGTTGTAAGCCTTCAGTATCATTGGTTGCTTTTTGCCAAACTTTTCGTTGCATTAGCTCAAATAAAAGCAACCCTTCCTTATATTCTAATAAGGTACTTCTGTAGGTTGGATTGGTATGTACCAAATTATTTTTAAAATATTGAACTACCTCGTTATCTATAAAAGCCTCAAAAGACTTTTTTATATCCTTATTTTTTCTAAATCTTATAAAGTTTATAAATTTTTGCTTTGGAATTTTTTCTCCTTCAATGGATACTATCCAATCTTCATTACCTTTTTTAGATAATGTAGCGATTGTTTCTGTAGCAAAAAGAGCTAGTTGTTCTTTATTTTCCTTAATCTCATACTTCTTTTTCAATTTATCGATCACCGCAGCTTGCGACAATTTTATTCGATCCGAATTTTTAATTTTGTGTTCGATCTCTGCTTTCTCTTCTTCAAAAGTCTTTATTGGATACTTCTTGATTAGCTTTACGATATGCCATCCGTATCGGGTTTGAAACGGCTTACTTATATCATTAGCACGTATCATCTTATGCACTGTATCTTCAAATTCTTCTACAGTGCTTCCTGCTTCAAATCGAGGTAATTTCCCTCCTTTATAAGAAGTGCTAGTATCTTGGGAATACCTTTGTGCAATTTTGTCAAACGATGCTCCATTTGTAAGCTTCGTATAAAGTGAATCAATTTTAACTTTTCCTTCGATCGACCTATCTTTTATCAAAATATGGGCTACTTCAAACGCTCCTCTTGCCTTTCTTTTTCCTGTTACCTTGATAATATGGTACCCAAATTGGGTTTTAAAAGGTGCTGACATTTGACCTACACTAGTTGCATATGATTTTTCCTCAAAAGGGTATACCATTCTAAACACAGAAAAATATCCTAAATCGCCCCCGTTAATTTTAACAGAAGGGTCTTGCGACACTTCTCTCGCCACTTTATCAAAAGAGGCTCCTGCAACAATTTTATCCCTTATCCCAACAATTTTATGATAAGCGCTTAAGGTATCTTTTGGAGTGGCATTTTCAGGAAATCGAATCAAAATATGACTAACCTTAACCTCTTGTGTCATTTTCTCATATGCTTCTTTTACCATACGATCAATGAGTTCATTATCCTGAAGATACGGAATAATTAATTGATTTTTATAGCTATTCAATTCTCTTTTATAGCTATCTAAAGTATCTAGTCCTATGGCATAGGCTTCGTTTACTTTTAATTTGTAGTTGATGTATAAATCCAAATACTTCGCTACGTCCTTGGCTTCTTCATCTACCACCAAATTCAAATTTTTCTCATAAACTTTTTTAAACTCTGATACCCGAATAGGTTTATCATCAATTCGAAACAAAACCTTATCTGATTGTGCTACAGTTATTGATTGTACCAGAAAAAAATTACATAAAACAGTGTAAAAAATTAGTTTTCTCATAAAAAAAGACATTTTTAGAGGGAGATTATTCCTTTAATGACTTCTGCTTTTCTATAGTATGATATTACTTCGTCTGCGTTTTTAACGGTTAAATGAATGGAAACACTCACATATTTTCCCGTTCTTGATTTTTTAGTATTTATTACAGCTCCTCCTTTATCAAATAAAGCCTGAACTTCTTTTACTTGGTTACCGTCACTAGGAACGATAAATTTGTATAAATATTTTGTAGGAAAACCTGTTGTTTTTTCTAATTGTTCTTTAAGCTTTTTATAAAACGCTTCTCTGTCTGTCATAATTAATTCAATTGCATATTTTTGATTACAGTAAATATGTAAAACTGACAAAGGACAAAATTACATTATATTATTAAATTAATAAGTTGAATCTATTATTTTTGTATGATGCAGCAGAAAATAGTTTTAGTAGGAGGACCGGGTACGGGGAAATCATCTATTCTTAAAGAATTTATCAAGAGAGGCTATCAGTGTATGCCCGAAATTTCTAGAGAGGTAACCCTACAAGCACAAAAAAGCGGTATCGATCAACTTTTTTTAGAAGATCCCCTACTTTTTAGTAAACTATTATTAGAAGGAAGAGAAAAACAATTTTTAGACGCCGTATCTTCCAATAAATCATTGATTTTTTTTGACAGAGGCATTCCTGACATTCATGCTTATATGAACTATTTAGGTACAGATTACCCTGATGACTACCTTGATAAAAGTAAAAAATACCGCTACGATAAAGCTTTTATTTTAGCGCCTTGGAAAGAAATATACATATCAGATAATGAACGTTATGAGACTTTCGAACAAGCAATTAAAATAGATAGTTTTCTAAGAAATGCTTATGAAGAAATAGGCTATACGATGATCAATGTGCCTTTTGGAACTATTGAAGAACGATGTGATTTCATTTTACAATCGTTAGAAATAAATGTACAATAAAAGCTTAGAAATACTCAAGCAATATTGGGGCTACCCTTCTTTTAGAACATCACAACAAGAAGTTATAGATTCGGTAATGAGGGGCAATGATACCATCGCCTTATTACCTACAGGAGGAGGCAAATCTATATGCTTTCAAGTACCAACCTTAGCACAAGATGGTATATGTATTGTTATTTCCCCTTTAATAGCCTTGATACAGGACCAAGTAGAAAGTCTAATCAATAAAGGAATAAAAGCCATGGCAATCCCCTCAGGAAGTAGTCAAGAAGATATGATTCGTCTTTTTGACAATATGCTTTTTGGCAAATACAAATTTCTTTACCTCTCTCCAGAAAGATTACAATCGAAATTTATTCAAGATAAAATCAAACAGCTACCTGTTCGAATTATTGCTATTGACGAAGCACATTGTATCTCTGAATGGGGACACGATTTTAGACCTTCTTATTTGCAAATTAGCAAACTAAAAGAACTCAAACCCGAAGCTACAACCATAGCTTTAACTGCAACAGCAACGACAAAAGTAATTGAAGACATCACAAAACACTTACAATTAGATACCCCAGTACTTTTTAAAAACAGCTTTTTCAAACCAAACCTTGCCTACCAAATACATTACTGTGACGATAAACTACATACTACCATTCGAATTCTAAAAAAGAATTCAGCCCCTAGTATTATATATGTTGCTACAAGAAAAAACACGAAAGAAATTAGCCTTTTTTTAAATAATCAAGGATTTAAGAGTAGCTTTTATCACGGCGGATTAAGTAAAATAGAAAAGCAAACCGCATTTGAGCATTGGATGATTGAAAGAACCCCTATCATGGTTGCTACCAATGCTTTTGGCATGGGGATAGACAAACCCAATGTACGAATTGTACTACACCTGACCCTTCCGCCTTCTATAGAAAACTATGTACAAGAAGCTGGAAGAGCTGGAAGAGACGGCAAAAATTCATATGCTATTACCTTAACCAACAAAGCCGATATCCAAAAGCTTCAAGAAAGACAAGTCAAAAACACCCCCTCTATAGGAGAAATAAAAAAAATCCATCAAAGATTATACTTAACCTATCAAATTGCATTAGGGGAACACCCACAGAAACCTTTTGATTTTGATTTAGCAAGTTTTTGTCGCGCATACAATCTACCGACCAATAAAACATCACAAGCATTACAAGTTTTACTTTCGAATGGAATCATCAATCTTCAAGCAAATTTTAATAAAAAATCTACAGTACGGTTTTTAGTTTCTAGTGCTTTCCTTATCAATCACTGTCAAAAACAACCCGAAATTCACAAAATAATTCAGGTAATGTTACGCCTTTATGGAGGTGTTTTTGGAGAGTACGTTACCATAAACGAATACGTCATAGCAAAAAAAGCAAAAACTACTTCTAACCAAGTTATTAAATATCTAAACGAGTTATCTGAACAAAATATATTGGTATACAAAAAACCTTCAAAAAACAGCACACTACACTTTTTATTCCCTAGAGAAGATGATTACACTATAAATCGTATTTCAAAACACATCACCTCCTATTTTCAGCAAAAACAAAAAAAAATAACAGACACTATTTCGTTTATCGAAAACAACCAAGTTTGTAGAAGTGTACAATTACTCACTTATTTTGAGGAAAAAGAAAAAAAAGCCTGTGGTATGTGTGATGTATGTGTGGCCAAAAAGAAAAAAAAGAGAAACAATACAGCGATGCAGATTTTAGGCATTCTTCAAAAACACCACGAAATGTCTTCTAAAGAAATCTGCTTGGTTCTCCATGAAGAGGAACAAGACATTTTAATACATTTGCGACAATTATTAGCGAACGAAATCATTGGTCTAACGGACTATCAAAAATACTTTATTCGAAAATGAAAGATATACGTATCGTTTTTATGGGAACACCTGATTTTGCGGTAACCATACTAAAACATCTAATAGAACATAATTATCCTGTCGTAGGCGTTATTACCGCTGCAGACAAGCCCGCTGGAAGAGGTAGAAAACTAAATCAATCCGCGGTAAAAAAATATGCCTTAGCACAAGACTTACCTGTTTTACAACCCACTAACTTAAAAAGCGAAACTTTTCAGGAAGCACTAAAAAAATGGAATCCAACCTTACAAATTGTAGTCGCTTTTCGCATGTTACCCAAATCTGTATGGGCACTACCTAAATACGGAACTTTTAACTTGCACGCTTCTCTACTACCTGCTTATCGTGGAGCAGCTCCTATTAACTGGGCAATTATTAATGGAGAAACCAAAACAGGAGTGACGACATTCTTTATCGATGATAAAATTGACACTGGGGAAATCATTCTTCAAAGAGAAATTGCCATAGAAGAAGACGAAATTGTAGGAACCCTGCATGACAAATTAATGTACTTGGGGGCAGATTTGGTCGGAGAAACAGTAGACCTTATCGCTAAAGGCAGTGTTATAACTAATAAACAACCCGAAGAAGAAGAAAAATCTGCTCCAAAATTATATCCACATAATTGTAATATCGATTGGTCTAAACCGTTACATGAAATATATAATCATATACGAGGATTAAATCCATATCCTGCAGCATGGACTACAATCGTCAACGGAACGGAAGAGGTTAACGCTAAAATACTAGACGTATATAAAGAACTTGAAGCCCATTCTTATAAGGTCGGAACGGTAATTTTATCTAAAAAATCGATGAAAATTGCAGTTTTAGACGGTTTTTTAGTCATTGAAAAAATTAAAATCTCTGGAAAAAAATTAATGGACGTTAAAAGTTTGTTAAATGGATACCATTTTTCAGCGAACACCTACGTCAAATAACCCCTAAACACTAAGGTCTTAAGTTTAAAAACAAAAAAACAAGAATGGTTATTAACAATTAAGATGTTTTTATCAACAAAAAAACATTTTTTTTACATCAACTATTGCACAGTACCGCATTCCATCTATATTTGTTAAAGTTATTTAGCAAAAAATATTAATTAATTTTTTTAAATCCATTAAAATTATGAACAAATCAGATTTAATCGATGCTATGGCTGCTGACGCAGGAATTTCGAAAGCTGCAGCAAAAGCCGCATTAGAGTCATTGACTAATAGCGTAACAAACACTTTGAAAAAAGGTGATAAGGTTGCTTTGGTTGGATGGGGAACTTGGTCTGTATCAAAAAGAGCCGCAAGAACGGGAAGAAATCCTCAGACTGGTGCGGAAATTAAAATTGCAGCCAAAAACGTTGTTAAGTTCAAGGCGGGAGCTGGTTTAAGCGATTCTGTAAACTAATAGTGTTTTAATTATATCTGCAAACAGCATTTAGGCAAACCTAAATGCTGTTTTTTTATTGACATGTGTCACAATCCGCTACTTATAATGTCTTTTATTTGTAAAACCATTAGTACACGATGAAAAATATTATTACCTCGTTATTTCTTATTTGTAGTATCACTATACTACAAGCACAAAATCAAATAGAAGCTTCTGAAATTATGAAAAAAGTAAAAGCCAATGAAAGTATCCATTACGCAAACACAATTATTAAAGGAGACCTTGATTTTACTTTTTTAGAAGAAACCTTACCCACACTCCCCAAAAAAAACAAATGGATTAAACTGTATAAAGACAATTCTGTTGTTAAGGATATTGAAAATACTATCACTTTTGAAAACTGTACCTTTAAAGGTAACGTACTAGGCTATATCCCTCATAAAAAAAGTGGATTCACTTTTATAGCGCATTTTGAAGACGATATAGCTTTCAAAAACTGTACCTTCGAAAAAAAAGCAATGTTTAAGTATACAGACTTCCATAAGACGTGTGACTTCTCTGGGTCGAAATTCGAAGACGACACTACTTTTAAATATGCTAGATTTCTTGGAAACGCTTCTTTTACAAACACTAATTTTTCAGAACCAGCAACCTTTAAATATGCTAACTTTAAAAAATTTGTAAGTTTTAAAAACAGTGTTTTCGAAGAACAAGCAACTTTCAAATACACAAATTTTAAAAAAGGATTATCCTTCAACAATGTAAAATTTCAGGAAGATCTTGATATTAAGTATACGAATATTAAAGGAGATTTTGATATCATTAACATGGATGTTACCTTCGATATAATAGCAAAATATACAAGCATTAATGGTAAAAGCTTCAATAAGTTTTTACTAAAAGCTCCAAAATAACCTAAAAAAACATCAAGGTAACACATAAGATACCTTGATGTTTTTTTATCTGTAAAATAATTATTATTGCAGTCCTTTGACTACTATTTAAAGCTACCGTAGCTCGGTATTATCTTCTTCGTTACTTTTATTTTTTTTACTGCCTTCATACAATTCATATTTTACAAAACGACAATCTAAATCACCATTCTTCACTGGAATACGCCTTGAAGTTCGTAAGCCAACTGATTTTAACGCTTTGATATCTGAGGTAATCAGCCAAGCGGTTGAATTCGGATAATTATGCTTAAGTGTATCGCCTATTTTTCTATAAAATTCTGCCGCATCAATATTTAATCGCTCACCATAGGGAGGATTAAAAAGAATCGTTGTTTTTCCGAATACTTCCTTTTTAGAATTAAAAAAGTTAACGTGGTGTACCCCTACAAATTCATCTAAATTGGCATTTATGATATTTTGTTTTGCTTTTTTAACGGCAGAAGGAGCCTTATCAAATCCCATAATTTTAAAATGAGAACTTGTAATTTTCTTTAAAAGTGAATCTTGAATAACAAAATACAAATCTTCGTCGTAGTCATTCCAACTTTCAAAACCAAAATACTTACGATTTATATTTGCAGGTATTTTATTAGCAATCATTGCTGCCTCAATAAGAATAGTTCCTGATCCGCACATCGGATCTATAAAATTCTCTTCCCCTCTATATCCTGAAAGCATTAAAAGTCCAGCCGCTAATACTTCATTAATTGGCGCAATATTGGTAGCACTTCGGTATCCTCTTTTATGTAGAGAATCTCCTGACGAATCTAACGAAACCGTTAACCAGTCTTTATCAATATGAATATGAATCTTAATATCCGGATGCTTTACATCTACATCAGGTCGTTTATCATACTTACGAACAAAATAATCGGCAATGGCATCCTTTGACTTTAAACTTATGTAATGTGAATTGGATGTCAGGTTTTTTGAATGGACAGCAGCAGCAATAGCAAAAGTTTGATCAATCTTTATAAAACGCTCCCATTTAACTCGCTGAATCGCTTCATATAAGTCCTCCTCGTCAAAAATTTTACTTCGCTTTATAGGTTTTAGTATCCTGATAGCCGTACGCAAAGCAATATTGGCTTTATACATAAAACCTTTATCTCCTCTAAAACTAACATTCCGAACTCCTTCTTTTACTTCCTTGGCTCCTAAAAGTCGAAGCTCTTCTGCTAATACACCTTCAAGTCCTGCCATGGTAATAGCAGTCATCTTAAAATCTTTGTCCATATTCACCGATAAAATTTCATTGCAAAAGTAGGGCAATTTTTATATATACACTGCAATATCTTGTATAGAAGTCTATAGAAAATATAGAATATTTTTTCCCGTACTCACCCAACAAAATAAGCTATATTTCATTACTTTTGTGGGCTCTATAACATTATGAATAAAAAAGAAGACTGGTTTACATCTTGGTTTAACACTCCATATTACCACGTATTATACAAACACAGAAATGACACCGACGCGCAATTTTTCATGCGTAATATCACCTCTTTTCTTCAGCTCAAAAAAAATAGTTTTATTGCAGATGTCCCTTGTGGAAAAGGAAGGCATGCCTCATACCTAAACTCTTTAGGCTATAAGGTTAATGGAGGTGATTTGAGTCCTAACAGCATAGCACATGCCAAACAGTTTGAAAATGAAACCCTAAAATTTAAGGTTTGGGACATGCGTTCCCCTATCAACAATAGTTACGACGCTATTTTCAACCTATTTACAAGTTTTGGCTATTTTGACAAAGATGAAGAAGATATTTTGGTGCTAAAAAATTTCAAAAATGGATTAGCGCCCAATGGAGTACTTGTTTTTGATTTTTTAAATGTTGAAAAAGTCAAAAACACTATGGTTAAGAAGGAAATAAAAGAAATTGATGGTATTGAATTTCATATCGAGAAAGAAATAAAAGATGGGTTTATCCTCAAACATATTTCATTTATTGCAGAAAACGAGAATCATCATTATACAGAAAAAGTAAAATTTTTAACTTTAGAGAAACTCAGGTTTTATTTTGAAAGTGCTGGATTGCAAATAAAACATACGTTCGGAGACTATTCCTTACAGCCCTTTCAAGAACAAACATCTGATAGATTAATTTTCGTAGCTGAATGAGTCAATTAATACTAATATCATCTGTTCTATTAGGCTCTTTAAGTGTTTTAATACTTAAGCCCAATAACAAAATTGTAAGGCTATTACTTGCTTTTAGTGGTGCTTATTTACTATCGGTAACGATACTACATCTATTACCCGATGTTTTTGAACATACCGATAGCACCAAAAAAACAGGAATTTTAATCTTAGTTGGTATCTTAATTCAGTCGATATTAGAGTCTTTTTCTAAAGGGGCTGAACATGGCCATGTGCATATTGATGGAGAAAAAAACACATTCCCTTGGTTGTTATTTATTAGCTTAAGCATTCATGCTTTTAGTGAAGGGTTGCCTATTCATGATCACCATCACGGACATCAAGACAATTTACTCTGGGCTATTTTTATTCATAAAATTCCGATTGCCATTATTTTAACTACATTTTTGATTAAAACTAAATATTCTAAAAAAAATATTATCCTATTTTTAGGTATTTTTTCATTAATGACTCCACTAGGCATGATAATATCTGAAAAGTTTACACTGATCAGTCAATTCCATACAGAAATCATTGCTTTTACCATCGGAATATTCTTACACATTTCAACAGTTATTCTATTTGAAAGTTCAGAAGATCATTCCTTTAATTTTAAAAAATTTGGAGCTATCCTCCTTGGAATTCTTGTTACGATTGCTACAGTTGGTTAAAAAATTGTGACTTGAAGGCTTCCCTTTTTTTCATACAATTTAAAAATCAATTATTTTTAGAATATAAAGAAAAGAGGATTAAGCTTCCATAAACCTAATCCTCTTTTTTTAACTTTTACACTTTTTGAAAAAGTGCCTTAAGATTTTTATAATTTTAATCCTACTGAAAACTGTAGTATTCTTTAGGACTTCATATTACTACTGGTAATTGCTTATGTCAACAATATTACTCAAACCAGATAGTAAAAGATTTTATTTTTGCTATATCTGGAATTTGTTCTAAAGTCACTTTTTGAAAACTGAATTCTTCCACCCCTAACTCTTCTTTATCAATTGCTATCGTTGCATTTAAATCATCGATAAACAAGGTAGCAGAAGAAATCGAAGTCTCTACTTTACTAATACTATTTTGCCCGTTAATCTCACTAAAAACAGAATTCACATTTAAACCTGTCTTCGTTTTATACCTACTATCGAATACCTCTACACTTTTTATTGTAGAACTCGAATCTAATTGCTCTGTTGGTATTATAGTCAACAAGTGTTTTCCTCCTTTTTCATAAATTAGGTACTTGTCTTCATCTTGAAAAACAGAACTACCCTTACTTCCTTCACTCAACACTTTAACAATTGAATCACCTTTAAAGATTTCATCAAGTTGTGTAACGGTTGTATTTGCTGTTAGTTGCCCCACCTTACCCTTTTCAATTTTGAATTTGTCATTGGCACATTGTGCAAAAACAAATGAAACTACTGCTATAGCCAATGGCTTAAAAAATTTCCTCATGTACTTTGCTTTGTTTGTCTTATTTAATCAATAAAATTTCAACTTTAAATCATTTTTTTAAGAATCCCAAACACACTTCTTATAAAGGTGGCACTAGTCAATACTTTAACTATAGGATCCATTCTTCGACTACTTGAATTTGAAGTAGTTTTTCGTTTTTTTGGTGTTTTTTCTTCTTTTAATTGTTCGGCATTTATCCTTTTAATTTTCTCGTTTAATAGTTCATAGGCACTTTCTCTATCTATCGTCTTATTATATTTATCTATAATTTCAGACCCATCCAGTACCTCTTGAATCTCTTTCTTCGTCAATACATCCATCCTACTCATAGGGGCTCTTAACATTGTTCTTACCAATGGAGTAGGGATTCCCTTTTCATTCAAAACAGACACAAATGCTTCCCCTATCCCCAACTGTGTCAATACTTCACTCGTATTATAATAATCCGAATCTGGATAGTTTTCTGCTGCCAGCTTCAGTGCTTTTCTATCTTTTGCTGTAAACGCTCGCAAGGCGTGTTGCACTTTCATTCCTAACTGAGCAAGTACATCTTCTGGCACATCTTTAGGGTTTTGTGTCACAAAATACAACCCAACTCCTTTAGAACGAATTAACTTAACGATACTTTCAATTTGACTCAACAAAGCCTTTGAAGCTTCATCAAATACCAAATGTGCCTCATCTATGAAAATAATCAAAGACGGTTTATCTTGGTCTCCTTGCTCCGGAAACGTTTCATATACTTCCGCTAACATTTGCAACATAAATGTCGAAAAAAGCTTCGGTTTGTCTTGAATATCTGTTAGTCTAAGAACAGAGATTACCCCTCTCCCTTCTTTATCTACCCGCGTTAAATCTGCTACATCAAAAGACTGTTCTCCAAAAAACAAATCACCTCCTTGTTGTTCAATTTCAACTATTTTTCTTAATATGGCACCAGTACTAGACGACGATATTCGACCGTACTCACTTTGTATCTCTTCTTTACCTTCATTCGTAATAAATTGTAGCATTTTTTTAAAATCTTTCAAATCAAGCAAGGGTAATTGCTGATCGTCACAATACTTAAATATAATAGCCACAATACCTGTTTGAGTTTCCGTTAAATCTAAAATTCGTGACAACAACACAGGACCAAATTCTGAAACCGTTGCTCGTAACCGAACACCATCTTGTTCTGAAATAGTCAAAACTTCTACAGGAAATTTTTTAGCATCAAAAGGAATGCCAATCTTTTCATGCCGTGCAGTTATTTTTGGATGTCCTCCACTTGCTTGCGCCAAACCACTCAAGTCTCCCTTTACATCCATTAACAATACAGGTATACCTTTTTCCGACATGTTTTCTGCTAATACTTGTAACGTCTTCGTTTTCCCCGTTCCCGTTGCTCCTGCAATTAGACCATGACGGTTTAATGTTTTTAGTGGAATTTTCACCAAGGCATCTGTAATCGTTTCCTCACCCAACATTCCTGCCCCTAACACCATATAATCTTTTTTACATGTATACCCTTTTGTTATATGGTCAAAAAAAAGTGCCTTGTTATCCATCTACGAATAATTTATTAGTTACATATTAAAATATTGATGCATTGGTGAAGAAAACCCCTTCTATGAAATTTTCATCAATAGACAAAGAAACACGTATAAGCTCAGGAAATAATACACACTTCCTATATACGTAAATTAAAAATATTTCGACTTATTGTCACTGTTCAAACCCCCATTACGAAGTCCCAATGCTTTTTACTGTTTACGATTTAAATTGCCTAAAACACACTACTACCATATCAATAGAAGATATATTAAGACTAATTTTAAATACATAATTTGGGATAAAAATACTATATTATATTCTCTTTAAAAAAATGCTAGGTGTTTTTTTATTGACAATTTTACATTTTAAACTTCTATTTATAAATCAACTACAAAGTATTAACCTATTTTTATTAACCTTAATTATAAAAATAAGTTATATAATTTTATGACAATATACCTTAAAATTTTCTAGGTATAAACTACCTTTGCAATCCATTTATTCGATGACTCAGTTGACATAAAACACCAAATAATTATTTTAATTACATCGAAAAATGTTTTCATTGAAGTGATGTAGATGGATTTAAAAACGCAAGAACTAGTAAATAAAGGTGAAATGCTTCCGTTAATGGAAGAATTTTACACCATTCAAGGAGAAGGAGCTCATACAGGTACTGCTGCTTATTTTATTCGTATAGGTGGATGTGATGTGGGATGCCATTGGTGTGACGTCAAAGAAAGCTGGAATGCAGACTTACACCCCCCTACTTTGTCGAACGTCATTGTCAATAATGCTAAAAAATATGCTAATACCGTAGTAATTACTGGGGGTGAACCCCTTATGTGGGACTTAAATTATATTACTTCAAAACTACAAAGTGAAGGAATTAAAACACATATAGAAACTTCTGGCGCCTATTCTTTTTCAGGTACATGGGACTGGTTTTGTTTGTCTCCCAAAAAAACAAAGCTCCCATTAGACCGTTCCTATGAAGAAGCTGACGAATTAAAAATGATCATTCATAACAAACATGATTTTCGTTTTGCTGAAGAACAAGCGGCAAAAGTAAATTCAAACTGCCAATTATTCTTGCAACCCGAATGGAGTAAAAAAGATACAATGACACCTTTAATTGTTGATTATGTAATGAAAGATCCTAAATGGCGTATCTCCTTACAAACTCATAAATACCTAAATATTCCTTAGAGCCTTCTAGAAACTGGTTCAATACCTCCTCTTTCTTTATTAGAAAAGAAAATAACAGCATGGATAAACTCAAAAATAGAGTCCAACCATTAATAAGGTTTTTAGTTTAAATTTATAATAAACATTTCACTTTTACTAAAAATAAAAAAGAGAGGCACCTTTTTAAACACCCCTACAAAATCAAAACCAAATCCCTTATTAATAAATATTTAACAAAATACAGGTCTTTTTTTCATTAAAAAAGAATTATTTTTAACTTTAATAATTAAAATCACAAATTAAGAAGGTTTAACACTATAAAACATTATAGTATTCTTAATTTTTTGTACTTTTCGGCTCTTTTTTTAACCTGATCATTAAAACAATGAGCGATAAAAAAGAGGTAGTAAACCCTATTGAATCCCTTTCTAAAAAATTAGTTGAAGAGCAATTACTTGCCTATAATAATAGGAATATTGACCAATTCTTACACCCCTTTTCTAAGAACGTTAAGGTATATACTTACCCCAACCAATTAGAATATGAAGGAATTGACAACATGAGAAGTATATATTGTTCAAAATTTAAGAACACACCCGATTTACACTGTCAATTAATAAGTAGAATCGTTCGAAAAAATATCGTTATTGACGAAGAGTTTGTAACTGCTAACAAACAAAAATTTAAAGCAGTTGCCATATATGAAATTAATAATAATAAAATAGATATTGTTAGATTTATAAGGTAGCTTCGTTAGTTATTTTATTATTTTTATAATATCCTAAAACTAGTGCATCGTTATGTATAAAGTATTAATTACTGGGGGCAATGGAGTAATTGGTAAAGAATTACAAAAAACATTAAAAGAACATAATTGTGAAGTCCGGATTTTAACTAGAACCCCTGAAAAGGATAATGAGTTTTATTGGAATATAGAAAATGACTATATCGATATTAAAGCTTTCGAAAAAATCACTCATATTGTCCATTTAGCTGGTGCTGGTATTGCGGATAAAAGATGGTCACAACAAAGAAAAAATGAAATTAGTAAAAGTAGAGTACACACTGCCAATCTACTCTATAAGTATACAAAAAAAACAAGAACAAAATTAAAAGGATTTATTTCAGCTGGAGGAATTGGATATTATGGAAGTATTACCACAAATAAGATATATACAGAAAACGACCAGCCCTTCTCTGACTTTATCTCAAAAGTTTGTATTGAATGGGAAGAAAGTGCACAGCAATTCAAAAAGCTTAATGTTCCTGTAACTATTTTTAGAACTGGCGTTGTACTAAGCAAAAAAGGAGGCGCTTTATCTAAAATGAATACTCCTATATTTTTAACCCCTTTGGGGATAGGAAACCAATACATCCCTTGGATTCACTTAAACGATCTTTGTCTTTTATTTACCAAAGCCATTCTTGAAAACGGTCTAACAGGGGTATACAATGCTGTTGCTCCAGAACACCACACCAATAATTCCTTTACTAAAGCCATTTCTAAAATTACTAATAAACCTTTATTACCGATCGGGATACCCAAAATATTTCTAAAATTAATGCTAGGAGAACTTTCTACCTTAGTATTAAATGGCAGTAGAATCTCTTCTAAAAAAACAGAAAAACACCATACTTTTATATTTCCAACATTACAAGAAGCACTTAATAATCTTTTAAAAAGCAATTAGGCTTATCTTTTCCTATGTACTTCGTTTACATACAAAGAAAATCAAAATAAATGATGAACACGTATTATTTATTATTTATCAAAACTGACTAATAATAACGGCTAATATATTTTAATTTATAGAAGAAGGCTGTTTTCTGAATATTAACCAGCTCCCCAGAAGTACCAAAGGAATACTAAGCACTTGTCCTGTATTAAGAAGGTTAAACACCCAATCTTCTCTTCCTTCAACTTGTGGTTCTTTCAAAAACTCTATAAAAAATCGCAAAGACCATAAAACAACAGTAAAGACACCAAATAAAAAGCCTGTTTTCTGTTTTTTATCCGTTTTCCAATAAAAGTACCAAAGCCCAAAAAACAATGCCAGGTAACTGAAAGCTTCAAATAACTGAGTCGGATAACGTGGTGCCGTTTCTCCCGCTCTTTTAAAAATCACCCCAAAAATTGACCCCGTTTCTTTACCATAGATTTCAGAATTAAAAAAATTACCAAAACGGATAAAAAATCCTGCTAGTGCTACCATAATTCCTAAACGATCTAAGATAAATAACCAAGATTTTTGCAAATGTTTTTTAGCATAAAAATACAACGAAATCGGAATCGCTATAGCTGCTCCATGACTTGCAAACCCAGTAAATCCTGAAAACTTCCATCCTTTTAACAGTCCAAAAAATGCCGTTGCCCCCTCTTTTTCCTTGATCGGCAAGAAAATTTCTAACAAATGATTTTGATAATAGTCCCAACTATAAAAAAATACATCTCCTAATCGCATACCGACCAACATAGATACAAACACATACATAAATAACGGATCTAACTTTTCTACAGGAATACGATCTTCTATATAAATTTTTTTCATGAAATGTAATCCTAGTACAAAGGCAATAACAAACATTAAGCTATACCATCTTACACCAAAACTACCGATCTTAAATATCTCTGGATCTAAATCCCATACAATTGATAAAAAACTCATTATTTTTTGTTCTTTTTATGTGTTACTTCAGGAACTGGATCATAACCACTTCCTCCCCATGGATGACAACTAAAAATCCTCTTAAACGATAACCATCCACCATAGAATAACCCGTGTTTTTTAAGTGCCTCAATGGTATACTGAGAACAAGTAGGTGAATACCTACAAGTAGCAGGGGTAAATGGTGATATGGCAGTCTGATAAAAACGAACCATTAGTATAAACGGGTATGTTAGTATTTTTTTCAATTAATTGTAAATGTCGTTCCTTCTCTTCCATCTTTTAACTGAATTCCTAAAGCCAACAATTCATCTCGAATTTTATCTGACAATGCCCAATCTTTATTATCGCGTGCCTCTTTACGTAACTTTATTAATAACTCAACCACACCTTCAATTTTATTAGAATCTTGCTGCGTATCTTCATTTGACAAACCTAAAATATCAAAAATAAACCCATCGAGCGTCAGTTTTAACGTTTTTAAGTCTTCCGCAGAAATACTAACCTTCTGATCTCTCAACCCATTGATAAATTTTACTGCTTCAAATAAATGAGCAATCAAAATGGGTGTATTAAAATCATCATTCATTGCGTCATAACACTTCTGCCTCCATGCTTGTACATCAAAACCACTAGTTTTATCACTTGCTATGACTGTACTAAGATGTTTGAACGCTTCCATCAGTTTATTATATCCCTTTTCAGAAGCTAATAATGCCTCATTTGAAAAATCTAAAATACTACGATAATGTGCTTGCATGATAAAAAAACGAACTACTCCTGCATTAAATGCTTTTGGTAAAATAGCGTTTTCTCCTGTCAATATTTCTTCAGGTAAAATATAGTTACCTGTTGATTTTGCCATTTTTTGCCCGTTAAGCAACAACATATTAGCATGCATCCAATAGTTTACAGGAGCTGTATCATGACACGTGTGAGATTGTGCAATTTCACATTCGTGATGTGGAAACTTCAAATCCATTCCTCCCCCATGTATATCAAAGGTATCTCCTAAATATTTTGAACTCATCACAGAACACTCTAGATGCCATCCAGGAAAACCATCACTCCAAGGAGATGGCCACCGCATGATATGACGATCGTCTGCTTTTTTCCACAAAGCAAAATCTTGTGGGTTCTTTTTATCGGATTGTCCGTCTAAAACCCTAGTATTATGAATGGCATCTTCAATAGTTCTTCCTGATAAGATACCATAATTATTTTCTTCATTGTATTTTAACACATCAAAGTACACAGAACCATTTACTTCATAAGCAAACCCTTTATCCATGATTTTTTTTACCATTTCAATTTGCTCAACAATATGTCCGGTTGCTGTTGGTTCGATACTAGGTGGTAAAAAGTTATATTTGGCTGCTACTGTATGAAAATCTACGGTATAACGCTGTACCACTTCCATTGGTTCAATCTCTTCTAGTCGAGCTTTTTTAGCAATTCTATCCTCTCCTTCATCCGCATCATTTTCTAAATGACCTGCATCCGTTATGTTACGAACATACCTTACCTTGTATCCTAAATGTAATAAATAGCGGAAAACCATATCAAAAGACATAAAGGTTCTTATATTTCCTAAATGTACATTACTATAAACTGTTGGCCCACAAACATACATTCCTACTCTTCCTGCTACTACTGGCTCGAACAGCTCTTTGCTTTTTGATAATGAGTTATATATTTTTAATTGGTTTTCTTTATATAGTTCCATAAAAAAAGTGACTATTTACAAGGGCTAAATATAGGCACTTTCCAAAGAATAACGAAATAGAATTATAGTGAAGTTTATTATAAAAAAATCTTAAAATATGATTTATTTATGTAGTGTTAACTGAGTATATTTTCCTTTAATCTGAACTTTTTTATCTTTCGTTTTTAAAATAAAGCTCCCCTTAATTTTTTTCTTCCCCTCTCCTTCTATTGACATTTCAAAGTCAGATCCGTCACGAATACTACCCGAACTATCTTCCCAAGAAAACACCATATCATCGTCAATAGCTGCCGTATTAACAGTCGCTGTAGCATAATTTAGATATACCTTTATTTTTGAAGCATTTTTTTCTATTTCTTTAATTTGCACCCCCCCATAACTATTAATTAACTCCACATTTCCTTTTAAATTACTGATTAAAACCTCCGAGGATTTCGTGTCTAATAAAGTATTGGTAACCGATGCAATTTTTGCATCGGCTACATTGTTTAAAAAAAGAACTCCATTGTTTAATGATTGGATAGTGACGGGTGAGAACGAAACTTCTAATTTACCTCCCTCTAAATTTTCTGCCTTAAAAGCTCCATAGCTTACTTTCCCATTAACTTTGGTTTTTGGTAATTTCACCTTACAATGACGTGTATTAAGGTTTAATTGGGCTTCTTTAGGTACTTTTATAATTATTTTATTGGTTATTTTAACCTTTTTACCATTGGTGGCTTCTGGTGTTTTTCCGTTCGTTGAAAAGTGATAAACCCTCCCATGATTGCCTATATGTATTCTATGCGTTTCTCTTAAAGACTCCCTTACATTTCTTAACTCATCGCGCATTCTTTGAATTTCTTCCCTACGTTCTTCCCTTTCCTTTGCTATTTTTTTCTCCCTTAATTCTTTTCGCTCTTTAATCGCTTTCATACGCTTTTCTCTTTTCAAAGCTATTTGTTTCTTTCTTTCCACTATTTGCTTTTTCTTCTCCACACTTCGCTTCTCTCTTTCCGCTCTTAACTTCTCTCTGACACGTTTTAATTCTTCTATACGCTTTTTTTCTTCCTTTTTAAGCTTTTTGTACTTCGGAGTTTTTTTAAATGCTTCCCATTCTTTCTTCGATTTGATAGTAATGTCATTAACTCCGTCTTTCCATTTGAAAAAATAAGTGTCTCCATCAGCAGTATATTTTTCAAAATCAAATGTTATATCTTCTAAACCAGTTACAATATCATCAATGTTAATTTCTGGAATATGAATTTCTGGGATTTCTGGAATCTCTGGAATTTCAAAAGCAACATCTCCTTCAAGAAAAATCACATTCGGATCATTACTACTGGAATTATAAACAAAAACTTTGCTGCGGTCATTACCTAACGAACCATTATTCACAGCTTCAATTCGAATATTCGATTTATTTCCTGTGGCTTTCAATTTTGAATTTTCAAAATACTTTTCAGCTTCTTTTTTATCAACACCTTCAACCTTTATAAGGTTTTTAATGGACACCTCATTCTTATCCCAAGAAATTACTTCTATTTCCGTGTTGCTTGCATCAATATCGATGGACACATCTTTATTGGTATAAAACTTTTCTGCATATTCTTTTTTATGTTCTTGTGCAAAAAGCGTTTGCCCAATTAAAAGCAGGAGTATAAACTGTACACTAAATTGTCTGTACCTCATTTTGATTTGGATTTTTAAATTTTTGTAATTGTTGTTGCATGCGTTTCAGTAATTGTAAACGCAATTTCAAATTTCCAATCAATGCATTGATAGTATTATCATTAACCCCTTTATTATTGAGCTCTAGGGTCAACGTTTTATATTCTTTTGTTAACGATTCTAACTGTTTTAAATAGCCTTCAAAAAGTTCTTTGTTTGACTCAGTAACTTCGAGTTGGCTTAGTTCATAATTAATCGTATTTATATAATAAGATTCTATGGTTTCTAACTCTGGTGAAATAGTTCCTAAACGTATTTCTTTAGTATCTAACAAAATTTCTTCCCCTCCCTGTAACCTCGACCCGTTATAAAAGAAGGCTCCCATTCCAACCATTAAAATTATCGACGCTGCTATATACAGTTTTTGATAGTTTATTTTTCTTTTAGGCTGCTCGGCATGTAACTCTTTCATCAGCTTCTCTTCAAACCGAATACGGTGATTTTGAGGTAAAGCTGGTGGTGAATCTTTTTGATTTTTTAGTATTTCTCTAATATCGCTACTCATAATATTGTCGGGTTTAAATACTGCTTTACTTGTTGTTTCCCTCTTCTCAAATGGGTTCTAGAAGCTACTTCTGTAATTCCTAAAATTTGAGCTATTTCTTTATGATCATATCCTTCCAATAAATACAATGTTAATACTACTCGGTATTTTTCTTTTAATTTATCTATAGAACTTACTATTTCTTCATAAGTTATAGAAGGGGTCACCTCCCAATCTTCCGTTTCCTCCATCGTCCCTTCTATTTCTTTAACCAATTCTTCCTCCATTGAAACCATGTCTAATCTTTTCTTTCGCAACCAATCGATACTTTGATTGATGACAATTTTCTTTAACCATGCACCAAATGCTACTTCTTCTTTATAAAATGTAATCTTTTTAAACGCTTTTATAAAAGCATCTTGCATTACATCTTGTGCGTCACATGGGTCTTTTATATATCGTTTCGTAACTGTATACATCCCATGACAATACAAATCATATAGCTTCATTTGAGCCCTTGCATCATTCTTCTTACAGGCCTTAATAATTGATTGATGTAACTGTTTGGTCGCTTTCATTATTGACTTCTTATCTTAAAAGACGACACTTTTTTAGACGTGTTGCATTTTGTTGTAAATTTTTATCTCTAAATTTACATTATTATATCATTTCAACCTAAATGGCAAAGAAAAATAAGTCTGCATTATCTGAAAAAGATGGGGTTTCTAAACCTGAAACCACCTATAAAAAATCAGCGGAAAAGATACGGCTTAACAGAAAGAAACAACCTAGTGTCAATGAATTTATAGAAAAAATAACTGCAGGAAATATTACACATTTAAGTAGGGCTATCACCTTAATAGAAAGCACAAATCCTCAACACCAGCAAAAAGCCAATCAAATATTAGAAGGATGTATGCCATATGCCAATAATTCTATTCGAATTGGAATTACAGGAGTACCAGGTGTCGGTAAAAGTACTTTTATTGAAGCTTTTGGAAAACACCTTACTTCTTTGGGAAAAAAAGTAGCAGTTCTTGCTGTAGACCCAAGTAGTTCAGTCAACAAAGGCAGTATACTAGGTGACAAAACCCGAATGGAGCAACTCGTTGTTGATAAAAACGCTTTTATTCGCCCTTCTCCTTCCGGAACTTCCTTAGGAGGAGTAGCACAAAAAACACGTGAAAGCATTATTCTTTGTGAAGCAGCAGGTTTTGATACCATTATTATTGAAACCGTAGGTGTAGGCCAATCCGAAACTGCGGTACACTCTATGGTAGATTTTTTCTTATTACTAAAACTCGCAGGAGCAGGAGATGAACTTCAAGGTATTAAACGTGGTATCATAGAAATGGCAGATGCTATTGTTATCAATAAAGCAGATGGAGACAATTCAAAAAAAGCACAGATGGCTAAACTTGCTTTTCAACGTGCCTTACATTTATATCCTCCTAAAGATAACGGTTGGACACCCAAAGTACTTACTGCTAGTGCTCTTAATAAGGATGGTATCTCTTCTATTTTTGAAATGATCACCAATTATATTCAAAAAACGAAGCAAGATTCCCATTTTACGGATAAAAGAAACAAGCAAAACAAATTTTGGTTATTAGAAACTATTAATCAAGAAATAAAAAATAGATTTTATAATCAATCGGGCATTCAAAAACTTTTAGAAGAAGAAATTACAAATCTTGAAAAAGGTAGTACTACCCCATTTAACGCAGCAAGAAGGTTACTTGATAAGTAATGTAAGGCCTAAACCAAATAGCGTTTAGACCTTACACATTTTTTAGGATAGTGTCTTTTTTAAGATACTACCACCCTAAGTAATAATCCTGATCTAACCAGTCTGGACACTCCAGTCCGTATTTTTCTCTCATAATATGCTCTGTAACACAAAAAGCACCTTCTACCCACCCTTGTTGGTCTGAATAAGCTTCTCCTGCAATAAAAATTCGTTCATCTTCGTAGGGTTGTCTGATATACGGCATTACTTCCCAAACTTTACAATCGCTTTTCCAAGCATGATAACCACCTCCATAAGGATCTTTAGACCAATCTTTGTAGGCTGAAGTATACGGGGCAGGTACTTCTATGGCTTCTCCGTGAAGTTCTCTTACTTGTTTCATCACTTCTTCTACCATTACCTTTGTACCATGATCATAATCTGGATAAAGGCTGTTTTGAGCTTTTACCAATCTTGTTTCCTTAGTTTGGTATTTTTCCCCTTTTTCGAGCGCTTTCCAAAAGGTCACCGTTCTCATATCGTTATAACTAGCTAAAAACAAAGAATGTGAATTTTTAGGATCTACACCAAAATAATAGCATTGACGCATTGGCAAATCTGTAATAGATTCTCCTGCCATTGCTCCTAGTGTTTTTCTCCACCAAGGTTGTTCAAAACCTAACAATATCTTAAAAGAAGGCTCAGGTATTACAGTGGCTATATTTTCTTGTAATTTCTCTTTTGTATCTCTATTAAAAAAGAAATTATCTTGATCTATGAGTTCTAAAGAACGTTTAGGCATTCCCAAAATAATATCCTTGGCTTCTACATCCCAAATTTGTTCGGTCTCCAAATTATAGAAAGTTAATATGTACTTATACTCACTAGTCGAGTCTGGATTCTTACAAAAAGTTTCTAACCTATTTCTTGTATAAATATTTCCTCCTTGTTGTATGAAATCATCACCCAAACAAGTTAATATCTGATCATACCCTCCTTCAATTGTTTTATATGTTACTTCTGTACTTGCAAAATCTCCAACCATATACGGAAATGCTTCAGCAGCATTCCAATTAATTGTATTAGAATAATACCCTCCTGCTTGTGCTAAAAAAGTGTAACACTCTTGTGAGGAGCGATCTTTTAATAAGTTCCAGAAACCTATTTGGTATACAAACATATCTTTATACGGCCCATCAGATCTGTATTTCAAATTCTTTTTTACTTCATTCCATCTTTCTCTTGGATTTGAACTCTTTTGTATTTCCTCTAAACTATAGCCATCTGCTTCTAATACTTCTCGTATAATTGCTGTAAATATTTCATCCGAACTTTCCCCCTTAAATCTATCTTCAACATAATACCTAGTTTCAAACTTTTCCCCTGTTATTTTGGCTTTAGAAAAACGATCTGCAAAAAAACGTTGCTTTCTTAGGTAGTACAAATGATGATTTGCATCTCCCATAGGAAAATCAATAGGGGTCAATCCGTATTGTGTCGAAAAAACGTCTTCAATTAAAGCGGTAACAATCTTTTGTTCTGTCATATAACGCATCCCGCCTAATTCTCCTACTACATTCATCCCTGGTAACTTCACAGACTCTAACCTCCCCCCTATCCTATGACTCATATCGAATATTCCAACATCTAATCCTAACTTAGTTCCTTTGGCATCTTTTCCATTTAATAATCGATATCCAGAATACAATCTCAGAATTATTAGCTAATATGTCGTAAAACCTTGTGTTTTAAACAGGTTTAATAGAAGTTTGAGTCAAAAA